>NZ_CALRVW010000001.1:0-315062 GCF_943371715.1 Polaromonas sp. YR568
TGGCCGTCGCTCGCGCCGCCGCCGAGGAAGCCGGCCTCCCGCTGTACCGTTACTTCGGCGGCATGGGCGCGATGCAGATGCCCGTTCCCATGATGAACGTGATCAACGGCGGCGCCCACGCCAACAACAGCCTGGACCTGCAGGAGTTCATGATCGTGCCGGTGGGAGCGCCCAGCTTTCGCGAAGCGCTGCGCTGGGGTGCCGAGGTGTTCCATGCGCTCAAGAAAATCCTGCACGACCGTGGCATCAGCACCGCCGTGGGTGACGAAGGCGGCTTTGCGCCCAGCGTGGAAAACCATGAAGCAGCGATTGCGCTGATTCTGGAAGCCATCGACAAGGCCGGCTACACCGCCGGCGACCAGATCGCGCTGGCGCTGGATTGCGCTGCCAGCGAGTTCTACAAGGACGGCCACTACGTGCTTGAAGGCGAAGGCGGCCTGAGCCTGAACGCCCAGCAGTGGACCGACATGCTGGCCACCTGGTGCGACAAGTACCCCATCATCAGCATCGAGGATGGCATGCACGAAGGCGACTGGGACGGCTGGAAAATCCTGACCGAACGCCTGGGCAAGAAGGTACAGCTGGTCGGCGACGACCTGTTTGTCACCAACACCAAGATCCTCCAGGAAGGCATTGACAAGCACATTGCCAATTCCATCCTGATCAAGATCAACCAGATCGGCACGCTGACCGAAACCTTTGCCGCGATCGAAATGGCCAAACGCGCCGGCTACACCGCGGTGATTTCGCACCGCTCCGGCGAGACCGAAGACAACACGATTGCCGACATCGCGGTTGGCACCAACGCCGGCCAGATCAAGACCGGCTCGCTGAGCCGCTCGGACCGCATGGCCAAGTACAACCAGCTGCTGCGCATCGAAGAAGACCTGGGCGACATCGCGGTCTACCCCGGCCGCGCTGCCTTCTATAACCTGCGCTAAACACAAGCGTTGATCGTGGGAAACCGCGTCGTCCCCGCCCTCCTGATTGCGCTGCTGGTCATCGTGCATGCGCAGCTCTGGATTGGCCGGGGCAGCCTTCCCAGTGTCAATGCGATGCAGCGCAAGCTCAGCGAGCAGACCGCCAGCAACGCCCAGGCGCAGGCCGACAACGAACGGCTGGCCGCCGAGGTCAAGGACCTGCGCGAAGGCCTGGAGATGGTGGAGGAAAAGGCGCGCCAGGAGCTGGGCATGGTCAAGCCCAATGAAATTTTCGTGCAGATTGCGCCCTGACCGCGGCCATCGCGACCTGCTTTTTTTGCTCTGCTTTTGATAGCTTCCGGCGCTTTACCTGTCTGGGCTGGAGCCTGATTTGACTCATGATCTGGCAACCCAGCCTGGCCATGGGCCTGCGCCGCGCCACATCGCCCTGCTGGGCGCAGCGGGTACCGGCAAGACCCGGCTGACTGGCGAACTCCTGGCGGCGCTGGACAGCCGCCCCACCCCAACCCCGACATTCCTGCTCGCCGACAACCCGCCACTGGCGTCTGTGCTGGGTGCAAGCGCGGACGGCCTGCCCGGCCCGCAAGGCTTCGATACGGTCCTGCTCATGGGCCTGGATCTGCCGGCAGCAGCCGGCTTCGCAGCGGCACAGGACATGGCCGACCAGCAACTGCGCCGCGCGCTTGCAAAGGCAGCGGTGCCCTACACCGTGGTTTACGGCCAGGGGCCTCAGCGCCTGGCCCAGGCACTGGGCGCGCTGCAGGGGCTGCAGGACGGCAGCCAGACCGATGAGCAGGCGCGCCGCCCATGGGTCTGGGCCTGCGACACCTGCAGCGACCCGGACTGCGAACGCCGCCTGCTCAGCGACCTGCTGGCGCGCCGACCGCCCTGACGGCAGCCGGCACTACAGGGACTACAGCTACTGCACGGTGGGCGCGGGCGGCAGCTGGCTTTCCTGGCGCGTGAAAATCTGCGCGGCATCAACCGGATCGAACCCATACTGCGCGCCGCAGAACTCGCAGCCCACGTCGATGCGCCCCTGCTCGGCGATGATGCTTTCCACCTCGGCCGTACCCAGGCTGCGCAACATGCCGCTGACACGCTCCTGCGAGCAGCTGCAGGCAAAGGTTGGTGTGCTGGGCACAAAACGCGTGACTTTTTCTTCCCAGAACAGGCGGTGCAGGATGGTGTCGGCGTCCAGGCCCAGCAGCTCCTCGCGCTTGAGCGTGCCGGCCAGCAGCGCGATGCGTTTGTAGTCTTCGTTGCGGCCGATCTCGTCTTCGTCGGCGCGCTGGCTGCCCTGCAGGTTGCCCTCGCCCTGCACCGGCAGACGCTGGATTAGCAGCCCGGCCGCGACCTGTCCGTCGGCCGCGAGGATGAGCCGGGTGTCGAGCTGCTCGCTTTGCAACATGTAGTGCTCCAGCACCTCGCTGAGGTTTTCGAGCTTTTCGTGCTGGTCGCCAAACAGCGGCACCACGCCCTGGTAGGGCTGCTGGCCGGGCAGGCGGTCTGTCGGGTCCAGCGTGATCGCGCAGCGGCCCTGGTTGGTGACGTTGACGAGCCGGCTCAGGCTGTCGCCCGGCAACACCTCGCCGGTCACGGTCGCGGTGGCGCGCAGGCTCAGGTCGGGCTGCACCTCGGCCACGGCCAGCTTGACCGGGCCGTCCCCAAAAACCTGCAGCACCAGCGCGCCGTTGAACTTGATGTTGCCCTGCATCAGCGCGCCGGCAGCCGTCATTTCGCCGAGCAGCTGCATGACTTCGGGCGGGTAGCCGCCGCCAGCCTCGCGCCGTTTCAGGATTTCCTGCCAGGCGTCCGTCAGGCGCACCAGCATGCCGCGCACCGGCAGGCCGTCGAAGATGAATTTATGGAGTTCGGACATGATGAAATTGGGTTGGCGTCGATCAATGGGGCCGTCATCCCGGACCTGATCCGGGATCCATGGATTGCGGATCGGGTCCGCAATGACCATTCATGGCATTCAGGCGATTTTCTTGAGCCCGGTCTGGTAGCGCCGGGCATTCTCTACATAGTGCCGGGCGCTCATTTTTAAACCCTCGATCTGTTCGGGGCTCAGTTGCCGCACCGCCTTCGCCGGGCTGCCGAGAATCATGGAGCCGTCGGGAAACTCCTTGCCTTCGGTCACCAGCGAGCCGGCGCCCACCAGGCAGTTCTTGCCGATGCGGGCGCCATTGAGCACCACCGCCTGGATGCCGATCAGCGAGCCGTCGCCGATGGTGCAGCCGTGCAGCATGACCTGGTGGCCTACGGTGACGTTGTCGCCGATGTGCAGGGGCATGCCGTGGTCGGCATGCAGCACGCTGTTGTCCTGGATGTTGGAGCCCTTGCCGACGCGGATGGTTTCGGTGTCGCCGCGAATCACCACGCCGAACCAGACACTGCTGTCTTCGGCCAGTGTCACGTTACCCATCACCTGCGCGCTGTCGGCGACCCAGGCGGAGTCATGAACGGCAGGGGTCAGGTCGTCGAGTTGGTAGAGGGCCATGGTTCTTGGTGAAGTGGGGAAAGGGGCCGCTGGCGCGGCGGCGCGCGGCGGAAAGAGCCCCAATTGTAGGCAGGCGCCTGCCCGCTGTCTTGCACGGGCGCTGCGCGCGATCGCCGACAATCCACCCATGACGGCGACACCCGCACCCCCCGAACTGCGCCAGCTGGCGCTGGAAGCCCTGCTGCAGCCCGATCCACAGCAAAAAGTGCTGCTGGCCCAATCCCTGTGGGCGCAAGCAGCTACTCTTTCGATAGCATCTCATGACCGCCTCGAGGCCCCGGCCGGCGTGCCCGGCTGTCCGGCGCGGCCCGAGCTGCGCTCCCACCTCGATGTACCCAAACGTTCACCCTTTACCGCACCGGGCTTGGCCGCCCTGCTGCACGCGGTGACACACATCGAATTCAACGCGATCAACCTGGCGCTCGACGCCGCGTGGCGCTTTGACGGCATGCCGCCGGCCTATTACCTCGACTGGCTCCGGGTCGCCGCGGAAGAGGCCCAGCATTTCAGCCTGCTGCGCGAGCACCTGCAGACCTTGGGGTATGACTACGGCGACTTTCCGGCCCACACCGGCCTCTGGGACATGACCGAAAAAACCGCCGGCGACGTGCTCGCACGCATGGCGCTGGTGCCGCGCACGCTGGAAGCGCGCGGGCTGGACGCCACCCCCGCGATGCAGGCCAAGCTGCGCCGGGTCGGCAGCCCCGCGGCCCTGCGCGCGGTCGACATTCTGGACATCATCCTGCGCGACGAGATCGGCCATGTTGCCATCGGCAACCACTGGTACCGCCACTTGTGCGGGCAGCGCCAGCTCGATCCCGTGGCGACCTACGCCGCGCTGGCCGCCCGCTACGAGGCGCCCGCGCTGCGCGGCCCGTTCAACCTGGACGCCCGGCGCGCCGCCGGGTTCGACGAGGCCGAGCTGGCCCGGCTGGGGACTTGAAGCACGACACAGCGGCCGCGCGCGGCCCAGAGGCCCGCCGGCTTGATACACATCAATACGCCCGCGTCCGGGGCGGCTGACACTGAATCGGGTCGTTTTCCCACGGCGTGAGCGCATGGAACAACGGCAAGCTGGCGCAGGATTCAGTAATATTTCGGCATCAGACCGTCAAATCGCAGAAGTCCCAGAAGTTGCAGAATTTGCAGAGGAGGGTTTGCAATGATCCGGCATCTCGTTCCCCAGATTGAGTCGAAAATCGTGCGCCTGCCGTCGCCAGTGGCCGTGCAGCTGCCCGCGGGCCAGGTGCTCGGCCCACCCGGCGCGCCGGTCAAGATGTCGTTTTCCCACTGGTCCAGCCTGACCCGGCTGCGCGCCGGCCAGATCGGCGCTCTGGCCGAGGAGTTTGTCGAGGGCAAGCTGCACCTGGAAGGCCGCATGCGCGACGTGATGGCCGTGGCCGTCAGCCTGCTGCCGGCCAACCCGGTCCACATCGACGCCGGCTGGTGGACCACCCTGCAGCGTCATATCCGCGCGCTCAGGGCGCATACGCCGGAAAAAGACGCCGAGCAGATCCAGTTCCACTACGATGTTTCGGACGACTTCTACGCTCTCTGGCTGGATCCGCGCCGCGTTTATTCCTGCGCCTACTACCGGGACGACGCCATGACGCTGGCCCAGGCCCAGGAGGCCAAACTCGACCACATCTGCCGCAAGCTCATGCTGCAGCCCGGCGAACGTTTCCTCGACATTGGCGCGGGCTGGGGCGGCCTGCTGCTGTGGGCGGCCGAGCATTACGGGGTTGACGCCACTGGCATCACGCTGTCGAAGAACCAGCATGCGCATGTGCAGCGCCTGATCGCCGACAAGGGCCTGCAGGGCCGGGTGCGGATGGAGCTGCGCGACTACCGCGAGCTCGATGAAAGCCAGCCCTTCGACAAGATTTCGTCGGTGGGCATGTTCGAACATGTGGGCCGCGCCAACATGACGGCGTACTTCGGCAAGATCCGGCGCCTGCTGGCACCGGGCGGGCTGGTGATGAACCACGGCATCACCGCCGGCGGGCCGGACAACGACCAGCTCGGCGCGGGCATGGGCGACTTCATCGAAAAATACATTTTCCCCGGCGGGCAATTGCTGCATGTCAGCGACGTGCTCAACCACATGGCGCGCGGCGGGCTGGAAATGGTCGACACGGAAAACCTGCGCCCCCACTATGCGCGCACGCTATGGGACTGGTCCGATGCGCTGGAGGCCCGGCTGGACGCGGCGCAGCAGGTGCTGGCCGACCGCAGCGGCAGCGAACGCGGCGAGAAAACCCTGCGCGCCTACCGCCTCTACCTGGCCGGCAGTGCCATGGGCTTCGAGCAGGGCTGGCTCTCGCTGCACCAGATGCTGGCCACCCGCCCGGCTGAATCCATGGCGGACGAAGCCATCAAGGGCGCGCAAAGCCGCTTCCCCTTCCGGCGCGACTACATGTATGCAGCGCCAGCCGGCGCGGGCAGGACGCCGGGCTGAGCCGGCCGCCTCCCGGAATCTGACAATAGAATCAGCATCCGACCCTTATTCAACGGGCGAAAGCAGCTATCAAATAGATAGCATTCGGCGTCGCCGGGTTCAGTCACCCTTGATTTGCGCCGCCTTGATGATGCGGGCGTTGTTGTCCGACTCCTGCGCAATCTGTCGCCCGAACTCGGCGGCGCTGCCACCCGTCGGCACGTTGTCAGCGCCCAGCAGGCGCTTGCGCAACTCGGGCGTCTTCAGGGCCACGTTGATTTCGGTGTTCAGGCGCGTGAGGATGGCCTCGGGTGTTTTTGCAGGCGCAAACACGCCGAACAGCGAGCTCAGGTTGGCCGGCGCAAAACCGAGCTCGGCAAAGGTCGGCACCTGCGGCAGGGCCTCCACCCGCGCCGGAGCACCGACGGCCAGCGGACGCAGCTTGCCGGACTGGATGTGCGGCATCACCGCACCGCTGAGGTTGGTGGTGATCACTTCAAACTGCCCGCTCAACGCATCGGTCAGTTGCTGGCCGCCGCCCTTGTAGGGAATGTGGGTGAAACCGGCCTTCGCGCCCAGCTGGACCTGTTCGAGCACGATGTGACCGACCGTGGCCAGCCCCGAGGTGGACCAGCGGATGCTGCCCGGCTTGGCTTTCGCTGCCGCCAGCAGGTCCTTGAAGTCCTTGCCTTCAAAAGCAGAGGTGGCCAGCAGCACCACCGGCGAATACATCACACTGGCCACCGGGGCAATGTCCCTGGCCGGGTCATAGGGCAGCTTGCCCAGGTGCGGGTTCAGCGCCAGCGGGCTGATCGAGGAAAAGCCGATGGTGTAGCCGTCCGGCGCGGCCTTGGCCACGGCGTCCATGCCGATGCTGCCGCCCGCACCCGCCCGGTTTTCCACCAGCACCGGCGTGCCCAGCTGCGCGGCCAGCTTGTCCGCCAGCGCCCGCGCGATGTTGTCGCTCAGGCCACCCGGCGGGTAGGCCACCACGATACGGAGGGGGCGTGACGGCCAGGCGCCTTGGGCGGCGGCGGACAGGGGCATCCAGCTGGTGCTCAGGGCAAGCAGGGACAGGGCAAACAGGCCATGACGGCGATTCAGGCGTGACATGAGAGGGAAGTCCGGAAGTAAAAGGGAAACACCATTTTGCCCTGCCCCCATTCCTTCCTGCGGATTCACCCTCTGGGGTGATGGTGCGCGTGCAGCGCCTTCAGGCGTTCGCGCGCCACATGGGTGTAGATGGTGGTGGTCGAGATGTCGGCGTGGCCCAGCAGCATCTGCACCGCGCGCAGGTCGGCGCCGTGGTTGAGCAGGTGGGTGGCGAAGGCATGGCGCAGGGTGTGCGGCGACAGCGGCGAGGTGATGCCTGCCCGCAGCGCATGTTTCTTGACCAGCATCCAGAACATCACGCGGCTCATGCCGCTGCCGCGGCCCGTGACAAACAGGTCGTCGGTCTGCTGGCCGCCCAGGATGGCCGGGCGCGCTTCGGCAAGGTAGTGCTCGATCGCCTGCCGCGCCACCTGGCCGAAGGGCACCAGGCGCTCCTTGCTGCCCTTGCCCATGACGCGCAGCACCCCCTCGTTCATGCCGACATGGAAGGTCTTGAGTCCCACCAGCTCGCTCACGCGCAGGCCGCTGGCGTACATCAGCTCCAGCATGGCGCGGTCGCGCAGGCCCAACGGCGTGTCGACATCGGGCGCGGCCAGCAGCAGCTCGACCTGGGCTTCCGACATCAGCTTGGGCACACGCAGGGCCTGTTTCGCCGACTGCAGTTTGAGGGTGGGATCGGCGTGGATCAGGCGCTCGCGCAGGGCCCAGCGGAAGTAACGCTTGAACACCGTCAGGCGCCGGTTCGCGGAGGTCGCCCGGGTGCTGGCGTGCCGGGCCGAAAAATAGGCGTTCAGGTCGCGCTCGGAACTGTCGTCGAGCTTGCGCCCGCCCTGCTCTTTCGCACCCAGCCACAGCGCATACAGGGACAGGTCGCGCCGGTAGGCGGCCAGCGTGTTTTTGGACAAGCCATCTTCCAGCCACATGGCGTCGACAAAGGCATCAATGCTGGACTGGCTATGGGGATTCATGGGCGCAACGATAACAAACTGGACCCACAGATCCACTGCAAAAGAAAAACCCCGCAAGCGCGGGGCCGGCGGGGCTGACGAAAAACGCAGACAAGGCGGTCACACCGCCGGGTCGGCACTCAGTCGAGTGACAGCTTGGAGGTGGTCACCACTTTTTTGTAGACCTCGTACTCGGCCTTGATCTGGGCGGTGAACTGCTCGGGCGTGTTGCCGACGATGATGGAGCCGGTGTCCTCGATGCGCTTGCGCACCGCCGGGTCCTGCAGGGCCTTGAGCGTGGCCGCGCTGACCTTGTCGACCACCTCTTTCGGCAGACCCTTGGGGCCGAGAATGCCGTAATACGCCATGCGGTTGACCGGCTCGAGGCCGACTTCCTTGAAAGTCGGCACGTCCGGCAGAACTGCCAGACGCTGCGGCGCGGCCACCACGATCGGGATCAGGCGCTTTTGCTGGATGAAAGGCAGGGCCGAGGGAATGTTGTCAAAAATGATCTGCACCTGGCCGGCCACCGTGTCGTTCAGGGCCGGGCCTGCGCCGCGGTAGGGAATGTGCGTGATGAAGGCGCCGCTCAGGTTTTTGAACAGCTCGGTCTGCAGGTGGCCGATGCCGCCGGTGCCCGACGAGGCGTAAGAGTACTTGCCGGGGTTCTTCTTGATCTCGGCGATGAACTCCTTGTAGTTGCGCGCCGGAAAGCTCGGGTGCACCGCGATGATGTTGGGCGTGGCCGCAATGTTGATGATGGGCGTGAAGTCCGTCAGCGGGTTGTACGGGATCTTGGTGTTGATGGCCGGGTTGGCCGCCGTGGTGGAGACCGTGGCCATGCCCAGCGAATAACCGTCCGGTGTGGAACGCACGGTTTCCAGCGCGCCGACCACGCCGCCGCCGCCGGCCTTGTTCTCGACGATCACGTTTTGACCGAGGGCCTTGCCCAGCGGCTCGGCGACCACGCGCGCAACGATGTCGGTGGTACCGCCCGGTGCAAAAGGCACCTGCAGCTTGACGACCTTGTTCGGGTAGGACTGGGCCAGGGCAGAACCTGCCGCGGCCGTGGCCAGCGTCAGTGCAGAAAGGGTGAGCAGATAACGACGTTGCATAACGATTTTCCTTGCGATAGAAAGTGGACAAGCTCTATCGTAAGCGCAAGCACCGTGCCACCTTGTTGTGGATTACGCATAAGGGCAATCCCTAGGAGTTAAACCCATTGCGGTTATTCTTGCCGGGGTGAATTACGCCCAACTTCTCTTCCCGGATTTCTCCCTGATTCTCTGCGGCTACCTGGTGTGCCGTTACACCGCCCTCAACCGCACGGTGTGGCAGCAGGTGGAAAGCCTGGTCTATTACTTCCTGTTTCCGGTCCTGCTGTTCCAGTCCATCGTCAAAAGTCCGCTGGACCTGGGCGCGGCTTCCAGCCTGATCGCGGCCGGGCTGAGCATGGGCGTGCTCGGCATTGCGCTGGCGTATTCGCTGCCGCACCTGCCCTGGCTCGGGAGGCATATTGACAGGCGGGAGCACGCGGCCAGCGCGCAGGTGGCTTTCCGCTTCAACTCCTTCATCGGGCTGGCGCTGGCCGAACGGCTGGCCGGTGCCGAAGGCCTGCTGCTGATTGCCGTGCTGATCGGCGTCTGCGTGCCGCTGTTCAATGTCGGCGCGGTCTGGCCGATGGCGCGCCACGCCAACAGCGGCTTCCTCGGTGCGCTGCTGCGCAACCCGCTGATCATCGCCACCGCCACCGGCCTGGCCGCCAACCTCGCGGGTTTCCAGATCCCGGTCTGGCTGGAGCCCACCGTGACCCGCATCGGTGCGGCCTCACTGGCGCTGGGCCTGATGGCCGCCGGCGCCGGCATGCAGTTCGGTCAACTGGCCAGGGCCAAAACCCTGGCGGTGGCGCTGCTGGCCATCCGCCACTTCTTCATTCCGCTGATCGCCTTGGGCCTGTCCTGGGTGTTTCGCCTGTCGCCGGTGCAGACCACCGTGCTGCTGGCGTTTTCGGCGCTGCCTACCGCGTCGAGCTGTTACGTGCTGGCAGCCCGCATGGGTTACGACGGCGCCTATGTGGCCGGCCTGGTCACCTTGTCCACCCTGCTCGGCATGTTCAGCCTGCCGTTTGCGCTGGGTATGTTGAGATAACGAGCCCCCACGCTTGTCACTTCGTGTACTGCGCTGCCCCCCGAGGGGGCGCTGCGCCTGCGGGCCGGCAAAGCCGGATCCGCGGCCCCTGCTTGAAGGGAAGTCTGCTCACTGGCGCGGGGCGTTTGGAAAGAACAGCTGCTCGCCGCCAATCTTGTAGCTGGCAATCGCTGCCTGGCCGGCCGGCGAGATCACCCAGTCCACGAATTTCTGCGCCTCGGCCACTTTGACTTTCGGGTGTTTGGCGGGGTTGACCACCATCACGCCGTACTGGTTGAACAGGCGTGTATCACCTTCCACCAGCACCGCCAGATCCGCGCGGTTCTTGAACGCCAGCCAGGTGCCTCGGTCGGCCATCACGTAGGCGCCCGAGCTGGCGGCAATGTTCAGCGCCGGGCCCATGCCGCAGCCGCAGGCCTTGTAGCCGGCAAATTGCGGGTTGTCGACGCCGGCATTTTTCCAGTAACGCAGCTCGGCGGCATGGGTGCCGCTC
This sequence comes from Polaromonas sp. YR568, assembly GCF_943371715.1. Taxonomy (GTDB): domain Bacteria; phylum Pseudomonadota; class Gammaproteobacteria; order Burkholderiales; family Burkholderiaceae_C; genus Polaromonas. The sequence continues at coordinate 10,586 of NZ_CALRVW010000001.1, forward strand.
TTGTCGCCGCGCGAGACAAACGGGGCGTTCGTTGCACTGATTTTTCTCAAGGCTTCCACAATGTCCTTGCCTCTGGTCTTCGCCGGATCGGCCGCCGGGCCGATCAGCACGAAGTCGTTGTACATCACCGGGTAGCGTTTGATCGCGAAACCTTCGGCGATGACTTTTTCCTCGGCCACCTGGTCGTGCACAAACAGCACGTCGGCATCGCCGCGGCGGCCCATGTCGATGGCCTGGCCGGTGCCCAGGGCCACCACCTTGATATCGATCCCGCTGGCCTGTTTGAACGCCGGCAGCAACGTGCCGAACAGGCCCGACTGCTCGGTCGAGGTCGTCGAGGCCATCACGATGGTGTTTGTCTGCGCTATCGAAACAGTAGATGCCAGCGCAATCGGTAAAAGAGCTGCAGCCCGAAAACACCTGAACATCCGGGACAGGGCGGGAGTGGGTTTCATACAAGTTCTCCTTTGACAAACATCGCGGCTTCCAGCGGCAGCGGGCCGTTGAAAAAGTCATGAACCGGCAGGTCGGCCAGCAGCCGGCCGTGCTCGAGGTAGATCACGCGGCTGGCCAGGCGTTTGACCTGGCCCAGGTTGTGGCTGCTGAATACCAGCGTCATGCCGGCGTCGGCAAACTCGGTCATCAGCGCTTCCACGTCGCGCTTGGCACCGGGGTCCAGGCTGGCGGTGGGTTCGTCGAGCAGCAGGACCTGGGGCTGCAGGGCCCAGGCGCGCGCCAGCGCCAGCCGCTGTTGCTGTCCGCCTGACAGGGCCTTGGCATTGCGGTGGGCAACACCCGCCAGCCCGACACGCGCCAGCGCCGGCAGGGCCTGCGCTTTGGCGTCTTTCCAGGGCACGCCCCTGAGCCACAAGCCCAGCGCCACGTTGTTCAGGGCACTGGCGCGCAGCATGTAGGGCCGCTGGAACAACATGGCCTGGCGCGCCGATGTATCTGAAAACACCGTGCCGCGCGTCGGCGGAACCAGCCCGTGCAATGTTCTGAGCAGCGTGCTTTTGCCGCTGCCATTGGCCCCCACCAGGGCCACCCGTTCACCGGCGTGGATGCTCAACGCACACCCAGCCAGCGCGCGGGTCTGACCGAAGTGCACATCGACCGCTTTGAGTTCGAAGAGCGCGCTCATGGCTTGCCCGTTCCAGCCTCGGGAACCAGCAGCTGGGCCGTTTCGGGCAGGCCGTCATCAAGCCGCTCGCGCCAGCGCCGCACCAGCGCGATCAGCACATTGAGCAGCAACACCACAGCCAGCAGCAGCAGGCCCAGCGCCAGGGCCAGCGGCAGGTCGCCCTTGCTGGTTTCCAGCGCAATCGCCGTGGTCATGACACGCGTGAAGCCGTCGATGTTGCCGCCCACCACCATCACCGCGCCGACCTCGGAGATCGCGCGGCCGAAGGCGGCGATCAGCACGGTCAGCAGCGCATAACGTTCGTCCCACAACAGCAGCAGACTGCGCATGCCCTTGCCCGCGCCCAGCGACTGGAACTGTTCGCCGTGCAGGCGGTCGGCGTCTTCAATCGTCTGGCGCACCAGCGCCGTCACCACCGGCAGCACGAGCACGGCCTGCGCCAGCACCATGGCCTGGAAAGAAAACAGCCAGCCAAGAAAACCCAGCGGGCCGGAGCGCGACAGCAGCAAATAAACCACCAGCCCGACCACCACCGAAGGCAGGGCCAGCAGCGTGTTGAGCACGGTCAGCAGGACGCCGCGGCCGCGAAAACGCGCCACGCCCAGCCAGGCGCCGAGCAGCAGACCGGCGCTGCAGGCAATGGCACAGGCACAGGCGCTGACCGCCAGCGACCGGAACACGATGCTCGCCAACAGGGGATCGAAGGAAACGATGAGCGAGAACGCCGTGCCGACGCTGTCCGAGAAAGTGTTCATGCAAAAGAAAAGTTGTGACCTTATCGTAGAAGCGAAGGCCGTGGGTCACCATCGGGAATGGCGAGCTATGAAGCCGGTTGCATAACAAAGACCCGCCCGGCCTTGCGACCATAATCAGCACACCCTTCTGCCTCCCCATGCACAAAGTCGAACTCTCCTACCTGCTGACGCCCGAGCGCAGCAAGGACACGCTGATCCGCAATCCGCTGATGGACCTGCTGCATGCCGTGCGTGAACAGGGCTCCATTTCGAAGGCGGCGCGCGCGCTCGACCTGTCCTACCGCCATGTCTGGGGGGCGCTGAAAAAGTGGGAGCTGACCCTGGAGCGGCCGCTGATCGTCTGGGACAAGGGCCAACGCGCCCAGCTCACCGAGTTTGGCGAAAAGCTGCTGTGGGCCGAGCGCCAGGCGCAGGCCAGGCTGGCGCCGCAGATCGAAGCGCTACGCGGCGACATCGAGCGCGCCTTCTCCACCGCCTTTGACGATGAGGCGCACGTGCTCACGCTGTATGCCAGTCACGACAGCGCGCTGAGCGCACTGCGCGAGCAAGCCGGCGTGCATGGCCTGCACCTGGACATCCGCTTCATGGGCAGCGTGGACGCGATTGCGGCGCTCAACGCCGGGCGCTGCATGATGGCGGGCTTTCACACCCTGGAGCAGCCGGGTAACAAGTCGGTGGCGGCGCTGACGTACCGCAGCCTGCTCAAGCCCGGCCAGCACAAGCTGATCGGTTTCGCGCATCGCCAGCAGGGCCTGATGGTGGCGAAGAACAACCCGCTGGCGATCACCAGCATCGCTGACCTGAAGCGGCCAGGCATCCGCTACGTCAACCGCGCTGCGGGCACCGGCACGCGGGTACTGCTCGACGAGCTACTGGCGCAGGCCGGCCTGAACGCGGACGGCATCGAAGGCTACAACACGCAGGAGCCCTCCCACAGCGCGGTCGCGCAGGCCATCGCCAGCGGCGCCGCCGATGCTGGCCTGGGCATCGAGGCCGCAGCGCATGACAAAGACCTCGGATTTGTGCCGCTGGTCCAGGAGCGTTACCACCTGGTCTGCCTGAAGTCCGAACTGCCGCAACCCCAGGTGCAGGCCCTGCTCAAGGAGTTGCAGAGCAGCGACTGGCAGACGACGCTGGCCAGACTGCCCGGCTACAGTGGCGAGCACGCGCAGAGCGGCAAAGTGCTGTCGCTGCGGGCGATGTTGCCTTGGTGGAATTACCGGAAAGCCAAGACTTCCCGCTCTTGAGGTTGATTTCTTGCTCCAGCCCTTGGTGTACCTGCGCTGGTAGCTATTTGATTCATAGCAACCACTGAAGAACTTCCAGCGTGGAGGTACGCCAGCAAGCCAGGTCTCGCCCCGGCGGGCGACTTACTTTTCTTTGCTTCGCCAAAGAAACCTAAGGAAAAGAAAGGCGACCCGATGGTCTGGGTCCCTTCGCTTCGCTACGGGCAACCTGTGGTGCTCGACAAAAGCGGGGTCTCGCTCGAACTCGCCTGCGGCTCAGACAATCGCGAGCCCTGATCCGCTTTTGCCTGCGCTCCTCGGCCCAGCCCGACGGGTGATGGAACAAATTCGGGTACGGGTACGGGTACGGGTACGGGTACGGGTACGGGTACGGGTACGGGTGCGGATGCGGGGAGACCTGACGCGCAAAGCGCGTCAGGTCGGAGTCAAGCTGCAGTGGTGTTTGCACGCGATCGCAGCACACACGGCCAAATGAAGTCCCCCTCCATCGCCCAGCGGGGCGAGGGAGGGGTTAGGGGTGGGAGTGGGGAGTCGCGCCTACTGTCCAGAAAGGACCACAGAGGCAGCGTGATGCCGGACTTGGCATGAAATACACCTCCAGCCCTTACACAGCAAGCGCCACCAGCTATCAAAAAAATAGCACTACAGAGCGCAGGAACGAAACCCGCAGAAGATATCGTCCCGATCGGGCAGGTAGAAGTTGCGGTACTTCGGAGATTTCATGCGGGCGCGGGTCGCAAAAGAACCGCCGCGCAGCACCTTGTGCGTGCCGAACCAGGGCTGCGAATAATCAGCATACGGGTGCGGTTCGAAACCCGGATAGGCCCGGAAGGTGCTGCCCGTCCACTCCCAGACGTCGCCCCAGCGAAAACCACGCCGCGCCGCCGTGTGCGCCGCCACCTCCCACTCGACCTCGGCCGGCAGGCGGCGCCCGGCCCAGCGGCACCAGGCGTCGGCTTCCCACCAGCTCATGTGCATGGCCGGCTGATTGGCCAGCATGCGCATCGGCTTGCCGAAACGGGTCTGCATCACCGCGCCGCTGGCCACGCCGATCTGCTCGACATAACGCGGGCCGCGTCGTCCTTCACTGCTTGCGGTGGCCTGCAGCCAGTCCCAGCCTTCGCTCTGCCAGAACTCGGGCTGGTCATAACCGCCGTCGTCGACAAATTCGACGAACTGCGCCCAGCTCACCGGCTGGGCGTCGATCTCGAACTCGGGCACGCTGACCTCGTGTTGGGCCAGTTCGTTGTCGAACACGAATCCCGGCGCCGCGGCGCTGCCGAGTTTCCAGACGGTGGCAGGCACCAGCAACGGCTCGCGCAGGGTCAAGGTGGGCGGCGTGAAGGCCTGCAGCAGCGCCTTGTCCAGGCTCAGGCCCAGGGTCTGTGCGGTGTAGCTCAGGGCTTCGGCATGCATGTCCTCGTGGAACAGGCAGAGGCGGAAAAAATAGAGCGCATCATCGTCCTCTTCAGTTTTTTCCAGCAGCTCCAGCGTGCTTTCCAGCGTGTCGAGCAAATAGGCACGGCAAGCCGCGACCGGGGGAAGATCCAGCGTCCAGCGCTGGTGGTGCGGCACGTTGCCCGAGTCCCACCAGCGGTCGGCGCCCGGTTCGATGGAGGCCAGCCGCGCATGACCCGGCTCGCAGCGGACACCCCGGGCACGCTGCATGTTGCGCCCGATCCACCATTCCTGAAACCAGCCGACATGCCCGAGTTCCCAGAGCGGCGGATTGAGGACCGTCAGCTCGGGCACCGCAAAGTTGACGGACTCCAGCGCCTGCTGGTACTGGCCAAACAGGTGCAAGGTATGGTTGCGCGCATCCATCAGCGCCAGCGACAGGGCATCCCGTCCGGCGCCGCGCATCAGGGGCGAATCAATCAGGCCGGCCTCATGGGCGGCAGATGAATGGGGTGATGAAGGGGGTAGCGGGTCTGAAGCCAAAACCGTCGTCCTGGTAAGCCGGCTACCGCATGCCAACCCTGGCAAACGGCGCACCGCGCGCATGGGGAAACCCAGAATAGCAGACCCGCGACTGACCGCGACAATGGCGAGCCGCCTGCGCCGCCGGGGAAAATCCGGCGCGAGAGGACCTGGCAACCACCAGTCAAGCGCTTTTTCCGACCGGTCGTCAGCCGGCCCCTCACCGGTTCGGCACAGTCGGGATAGACTTCGATAGTTTTTCTATCAAGGCAAAGCCGCTTGCCGGGTGCCGCCTTTGCTTTCGCGTGTGAATCAGATCCCTCAACCGGTCCGCCATTTATGCCATCCAACGAGCTGAATGCCTCCCCAGAAGATCTTGACCTGAGCATCATGGACATGAGTCCGCTGGCCTGGGTCCTCGATGAGCTTGCAAAATCACTGGACAGTTCGAGCAAGGCGCTGAAACGTTTTGTGCGGGAAGCTGAGGTGACGCAGGACGCTGAACTGGCCGCGCTGGACGCGAGCCAGTTGCGCATCGCCCGCCAGCAGTTGCATCAGGCGGTGGGCGCGCTGGAAATGGTCGGCCTGAGTGCGCCGGCCTTGGTGCTGCGGGCGATGGAGGCCGCGGTGCAGAAGTTTGTCCAGACGCCCCGCCAATGCACCCCGGAGGCTGCCAACAAGGTCGAACTGGCCGGTTTTGCCCTGACCGCTTACCTCGAAGACGTGCTGGCAGGCAAACCCGCCTCGGCTGTCTCCCTGTTCCCCCAGTACCGGGATGTGCAGGGCCTGGTCGGCGCGGACCGCGTCCATCCGGCCGACCTCTGGGCCTTTGAGTGGCACTGGATCGAGCCGGAACTGGCGTCCGGCGCCGACCCCCTGCCCTATGGCGACGCCAGCCGGGAGCTGCTGGACCGGTGGACCCTGAAACTCGTGCGAAACAGCCATCCCGAGGCGGCCCGACAGCTCTGCGACATGTGCCTGGGTTTCGCGCAGGCGGAAACGGACAGTGAGCCCAGGGCCTTCTGGAAACTGGCTGCCGGCTTTTTTGAAGCCCTGGCACAGGGGCTGCTGAAAGTCGATGTCTATGCCAAAAGGGCGATTTTGCGCATCCTGCTGCAGTATGCGGCGCTGGCACGGGGCAACGCCCGCGCTTCGGACAGGCTCGCACAGGATTTGCTGTTTCTCTGTACCCAGGCGGTACCCCGGCACACAACGGATGCGCCGATTCTGTCGGCGGTGCGTGCCAGTTATGGCCTGGACCGCTTCCAGCCCATCGACTACGAGGCCATCCAGTTCGGACGCTTCGCCCCGGCGCTGATCGCCCAGGCACGCAAGCGCATCAGTTCGGCCAAGGACACCTGGTCATGGGTGACCGCGGGCGACCTCACCCGCTTCAAGACCATGAACGACCAGTTCAGCCTGGTCACAGACTCCCTGGTCAAGATGCACCCACCCAGCGAGCCGCTGGCCCGCGTGCTGACGCGTGTGATCGAAACGACCGCACGTTCAGGCCAGGTGCCCAGCCGCGAACTGGCGCTGGAAGTGGCGACGGCCGTGTTGTACCTCGAGGCCGCGTTCGACGATCTCGACCCGAGCGACCCCCAGCTGACCGCCCGCACCGCCCGGCTCGCCGAACGGCTGGACGCGGCCCAGGCCGGCGGGCCGTCCCAGCCGCTGGAGCCCTGGATGGAGGAGCTGTACCGGCAGGTCAGCGACAAACAAACCATGGCGACCCTGGTGGCTGAACTGCGGGTGACGCTCGGTGATCTGGAAAAATCGCTGGACAATTTTTCCCGTTCGCCCCAAGACAAGACGGTGTTGAGCGCGGTGCCCGGGCAGCTGGGACAGATGCGCGGCGTGTTGGCCCTGCTGGGGCTGGACCAGGCCGCGCTGGCAGTGGTGCACATGCGCGAACTCGTCGACCAGATGCTGCAGCCCGATGTCGACGGACAGCAGCATCTCGCGGCCGGAACGTTTGACCGCCTCGGCAACAACCTCGGCGCCCTGAGCTTCCTGATCGACATGCTCAACTACCAGCCTGCGCTGGCCAGGAAACAATTTGTCTTCGATGCCAGGAAGGGCGAACTCACGGCGGACAGGGATGCCGAAGGCGGGCCGGCCTGAGGCCTGGTAGCTGTTAACCTTGCTCCACGGAGCGCTCCGGCTCGCGAAACAAGGTGGTCCATGGGCAACGTGTCCGAAACAAAAACCGTGGTGCTGGTCAGCCCGGCCTTGGCCGATGCCAACAATGGCAACTGGCACACTGCCCGGCGCTGGGCGCAATGCCTGGCGGGCCACTGTGTCACCCTCCTGCGGGCGCAGTGGCCGGAATCGCCCCCTTCGGCCCCGGCCGATGTCCTGATCGCACTGCATGCACGCCGCTCGGCGCCTTCCATCGCAGCCTGGGCGCGGCAGTGGCCCGGCAAGCCGCTGATTCTCATTCTGACGGGCACCGACCTGTACCGCGACATCCTTGCGGACGCCAGCGCGCAGCAATCGCTGGCACTGGCCACGCATCTGGTGGTGTTGCAGGAGGACGGCCTGCAGGCGCTGCCCGCCGCCATGCGCCACAAGGCCCGTGTGATTTACCAGTCGGCCCGCGCCCTGAAGCCTGCCGTCAAGCCGGTGCGGCACTTTCGCGCCCTGATGGTCGGCCACCTGCGGGAGGAAAAAGACCCCTTGACCTGGATGCGCGCGGCCGCGCGGCTGGCCCCGGAGACCGCCAGCCCGTCAGTGCACCTGCTGTTTGACCATATCGGGGACGCCCTCACACCGGATCTCGCGCTGGCCGCGCGGAAGGCGCAAGCCTGCGTGCCCGGCTACCACTGGCTGGGCGGTCTGCCCCAGGCCCAGACCCGCCAGCACATCAAGCGCGCCCATGTGCTGGTCAACAGCTCGCGCATGGAAGGCGGCGCCCAGGTCATCCTGCAGGCCGTCCGGTCCGGCACACCGGTGCTGGCCTCACGGATCAGCGGCAACATCGGCATGCTGGGCGCTGGCTACGCGGGCTATTTTCCCGTGGGTGACGACGCTGCGCTGGCGGCGCTCCTGCTGCGCTGCGCCACCGATGCACGTTTTCTGGCCCGGCTCGAAAAACAATGCAGCGAGCGCGCCCACCTGTTCGACCCCGAAGCGGAGAAGCGCCTTGTCTTAAACTTGGTGCTCAGCGCATTGTCTGCCGCACCGCCCAGGAAACCCGCCCCATGAACGCACCCGACCCCATCACACCCGCTGCCCCTCCCCGCCTGACCAGCCTGTCCCATGGCGGCGGCTGCGGCTGCAAAATTGCCCCGGGCGTGCTCAGTGAAATCCTCAAGAACTCCAGCAACATGCCTGGCCTGAACATCCCGCCGCAACTGCTGGTCGGCATCGAGACCGCGGACGATGCCGCGGTCTACCAGCTCAACGACGAGCAGGCGCTGATTGCGACCACCGACTTTTTCATGCCCATCGTTGACGATCCCTACGACTTTGGCCGCATCGCCGCGACCAACGCCATCAGCGACGTTTATGCCATGGGCGGAACCCCCATCATGGCGCTGGGGCTGGTGGGCATGCCGATCAACGTGCTGCCGCTGGAAACCATAGGCGCCATCCTGCGCGGCGGCCAGGATGTCTGCCGCGATGCCGGCATTCCGATTGCCGGCGGCCACACGATTGATTCGGTCGAGCCGATTTACGGCCTGGTGGTGATGGGCCTGGTCCATCCCTCGCGGGTCAAGAAAAATTCGGGGGCCCGCGCGGGCGATGTGCTGATCCTGGGCAAACCGCTGGGCGTGGGCATCCTGTCGGCTGCACTCAAGAAGGAAGCACTCGATGCCCAGGGGTATGCCCGCATGATTGCCGTCACCACCCAGCTCAACAAACCGGGCATCGCCCTGGCGGCAATGGAGGGAGTCCATGCCCTGACCGACATCACCGGCTTCGGACTGCTCGGCCACGGGCTGGAGCTGGCGCGCGGCGCGAACCTGAAGATGGAGTTGCAGATGGACAGCATTCCGCTGCTGCCCGGCGTGCTGGACCTGGCAGGGCGTGGCATGGTCACGGGCGCCTCCGGCCGCAACTGGGCCGCCTATGGGCATGAAGTGCTGTTGCCGGCGGGCCTGGGTGCGGCGCAGCAGGCCCTGCTGTCCGACCCGCAAACCAGCGGCGGTCTGCTGGTGTCCTGCGCGCCGGAGATTGCCGACGAGGTTCTGGCCTGCTTCCACAGCCAGGGCTTTGCGGAGGCCCGCGCCATCGGCCGCATGCTGGAAGGCAGCGGCGTACAGGTGCTCTGAACCCCGGCCTGCCCACCGCACAGCGCACCTTTTTGGGGGCAAATCCGGGCCCGCCAAACCCCGTCGCTACGGGATAACACCGTCACGAAGCTGTCAGCTTGGCTTCTATAGTCCTCTATAGAATCCCATCCGCGCCAACCAGTATCCGGCACGCCTTCCACCCGAAGGCCTGCCGGATGATTTTTATGCGTGGGTTCTTTTTTCCTGGAGACAAAATGCGCGCCTTACTGAAGTTTTCCAATGCCGTGGACTGGGTCAATGCCCAGATCGGCAAATACGTGATCTGGCTGATCCTGGCCTCCACCATCATCAGCGCAGTCAATGCCGTGATCCGCAAGGTGTTCAACATGAGTTCGAACGCCTACCTCGAGGTGCAGTGGTACCTGTTTGCAGCCGCCTTCCTGCTCGCCGCGGGCTACACCCTGCTGCACGGTGAACACGTCAAGATCGACGTGGTCTCCAGCAAGCTGTCCAAGCGCGGGCAGATCTGGGTCGACATCATCGGTTTTTCCGTTTTCCTGACGCCTGTGTGCCTGACCATCCTGTACTACGGCATTCCGTTTTTCCTGCAGGGCTACCGCTCCGGGGAAGTTTCGGGTAACGCGGGCGGGCTGATCCGCTGGCCGGTGTACGCCATGATTCCGCTGGGTTTCGGCCTGCTGATGCTGCAGGGCTGGTCCGAGCTGATCAAGCGCATCGCCTTCCTGAAGGGCCTGATCGACGACCCGACCGCCAAGAAGGTCGAGAAGACCGCCGAAGAAGAGCTGGCCGAGGCGATACGCCGCCTCGCCGAGTCCAAAACCGTCGGCTGACCGGGAACACCATCATGGAATTTTTTATCGCCAACCTCGCCCCCATCATGTTCATGGGGCTGATCGTCTTCCTGCTGATGGGCTTTCCGGTGGCCTTCAGCCTCGGCGCCTGCGGACTGTTTTTCGGATTCATCGGTGTTGAACTCGGTGTCTTGCCAGAAGCCTTGATGCAGGCCCTGCCGCTGCGGCTGTTCGGCATCATGCAGAACGACACCTTGCTGGCCATCCCGTTTTTCACGCTGATGGGCCTGGTGCTTGAGCGCAGCGGCATGGCCGAGGACCTGCTGGACACCATTGGCCAGCTCTTCGGCCCGCTACGCGGCGGCCTGGCCATCGCGGTGATCCTGGTCGGCGCCCTGCTGGCGGCCACCACCGGCGTGGTCGCGGCCTCGGTGATTTCCATGGGCCTGATTTCGCTGCCCATCATGCTGCGCTACGGTTACGACCGGCGCTTGGCTTCGGGCGTGATTGCCGCTTCCGGCACCCTGGCGCAAATCATCCCGCCTTCGCTGGTGCTGATCATCCTGGCTGACCAGCTGGGCCGCAGCGTCGGTGACATGTACAAGGGCGCTTTTGTGCCCGGCTTCATCCTGACCGGCATGTATGTCGGCTACGTGTTTGTGCTGGCCTTCATCAAGCCGCAGTGGGTCCCCGCCCTGCCGGCCGAAGCGCGCACCATCCGCGAGGACAACGGCAAGGCCGGCCTGTTGTCGCTGCTGCTGCTGACGATTGTCTCTTCCGGCAGTGCCGTCTACTTCGCCAAACACTACGCCCAGGTGCAAACCTGGTGGAAAGGTGAAACCGTCACCTCGGTGGCACTCGATGAAACCATCGTGGTGTCCATGTGCCTGGGTGTGATCCTGGCGTTCGCGATCGCCGTGGTCAACAAGGTCACCCGCCTGGGCCTGCTGTCGCGCATGGCCGAGCGTGTGACCTTTGTGCTGATCCCGCCGCTGCTGCTGATTTTCCTGGTGCTGGGCACGATTTTCCTCGGCATCGCAACGCCGACCGAAGGCGGCGCCATGGGTGCGATGGGCGCGTTGATCATGGCATTTGCGCGCCGCCGCCTTAGCTTCTCGCTGCTCAAGCAGGCGCTCAACACCACCACCAAGCTGTCGTGTTTTGTGGTTTTCATCCTGATCGGCTCGACCATTTTCAGCCTGGTGTTCCAGGGCGTGGACGGACCGAAATGGGTGGAGCACCTGCTCAGCGGCCTGCCCGGCGGCCAGACCGGCTTCCTGATCGTGGTCAACGTGCTGATCTTCTTCCTGGCCTTCTTCCTGGACTTCTTCGAGTTGTCCTTCATCGTGGTGCCGCTGCTGGCACCGGTGGCCGAGAAGCTGGGCATCGACCTGATCTGGTTCGGCGTGCTGCTGGCCGTGAACATGCAGACCTCCTTCATGCACCCGCCCTTCGGTTTTGCGCTGTTCTACCTGCGCAGCGTCGCGCCCATCAAGGAATACACCGACAAGGTCACCAAGAAGCTGATCCAGCCGGTCACCACCATGCAGATCTACTGGGGTGCCGTGCCCTTCGTGGTGATCCAGGTCGTCATGGTCGGCCTGATCATTGCCTTCCCGGGCATTGTCTCCAGCGGTCTCGACAAGGTCGAAAAGATCGATCTCGACAAGGTCATCCTGCAGGTTCAGGAAGAGCCGGCGGAAGCCGTGCCTGTCCCGGGCAGCGCCGCGGAAGCTGCCGCCGAACAGAAGCTCGCTGACGACGACCCGATGAAAGCCATGCAGGACTCCATGGACAAGGACAAGAAAAAATAGGCCGCAGGGCCAGGCGCGACCCTTTGAAGGGTGCGTCACCCAACAAGCCCCGGCATGCCGGGGCTTTTTTTTGCCGCGCCCCCGGCAGGCAGCCATGATGGCCGCGACGCTTGCCGGGCAGCCCGACCGGCTTTGCACCGCCTTCCAGGCGTTGATGCGGAGCCGTGCTGCGCCTGACGGAGCAGCAGCTGCCCTCGGGCAGGCACCGAACGCCGGCGGGCAAACGGGGCGGCCTCAGGCAGGCAAAAAAAAAGCCCCGCAGAGCGGGGCTTTAGCCAGAAAACCGTGAGACGGTTTACAGCTTCTGGGATTGCATGAAGTTGTCGAAGCGCGCTTCGGTGAAGCGGAACCACAGGTTCTGGTCGCGACGGAAGTTGGCGTAGTCGTCGTAGACTTTTTTCCAGGCGGGATTCCGGGCGCTGATCTCGGCATACAGGGCCATGGACTCCTTGAAGGCCAGATCCAGCACATCCTTGGGGAAAGGCAGGACCTTGGTCTTGCTGCCCACCAGCTGTTTCAGCGCGGTCGGGTTCTTGGCGTCGTACTTGGCCTGCATCTCGACGTGGGCGTAGGCGGCAGCCGCTTCAACAATCGCCTTGTTCTCTGCAGACAGGCCGTCATAGGCCTTGTTATTGATGAACACGTCGAGCTGGGGACCACCCTCCCACCAGCCGGGGTAGTAATAGAACGGAGCGACCTTGTTGAAGCCCAGCTTCTGGTCGTCGTAAGGACCGACCCATTCGGCTGCATCGATCGTGCCTTTTTCCAGCGCCTGGTAAATTTCGCCACCAGGAATGTTCTGCGGCACCGAGCCCATGCGCTCAAGAATCTTGCCACCGAAGCCGCCAATGCGCATCTTCAGGCCCTTCATGTCCTTGACCGACTTGATCTCCTTGCGGTACCAGCCGCCCATCTGGCAACCCGTGTTGCCGGCCGGGAAGTTCACGATGTTGTACTTGGCATAGAACTCGCGCATCAGCTTCATGCCGTTGCCCTCGTACATCCAGGCCGTCATCTGGCGGCTGTTCAGGCCGAAGGGAATGGCGCAACCGAGCGCAAAGGTCTCGTCCTTGCCGAAAAAGTAATACGGCGCGGTATGCGCAACTTCGACGGTGCCGTTCTGCACGCCATCAACCACGCCGAACGCAGGCATCAACTCGCCCGCAGCATGGGTCGAGATGGTGAATTTGCCACCGCTCATTTCGCTGACCTTTTTGGCAAAGGTCTCGGCACCGCCAAAAATGGTGTCCAGCGATTTCGGGAAGCTCGATGCCAGGCGCCAGCGGATGGTGGCACCCTGGGCCTGAACGGCTGGTGCAACACCAGCAGCCAGGACACCGGCAATACCGGCATTTTTGATGAGAGAACGACGATCCATGAGCAAACTCCTCAGTTATAGATAGATTAAAAGGATTACTGACACCCCGCGAGTCTAGGAGTCGATCCATCTATAACTATTGGGAGTTACCCCCTCAGGGCTTCACCTGATGGAGAAACGCAACAGGGCGCCACCCCCCCGCCTGGGGGAGTGACGCCCTGTCTGGCCGGTAGGGGCTGCTTACAGTTTCTGCGACTGCATGAAGCTGTCGAAACGCGCTTCGGTGAAGCGGAACCACAGATTCTGGTCGCGCCGGAAGCTGGAGAAATCATCGTAGATTTTTTTCCAGGCCGGATTCTTGGCGCTGATTTCCGCATACAGGGCCATGGACTCCTTGTAGGCACGATCCATGATGTCCTTGGGGAAAGGCAGGACCTTGGTTTTCGAAGCCACCAGCTGCTTCAGGGCGGTCGGATTCTTGGCGTCGTACTTGGCCTGCAGTTCCGTGTGGGCGTAGGCGGAAGCCGCGGTCACAATCGCCTTGTTTTCCGGCGACAGGGCTTCGTAAGCCTTGGTGTTGATGAAGAACTCCAGCTGCGGACCACCTTCCCACCAGGCGGGGTAGTAGTAATAAGGCGCCACCTTGTTGAAACCCAGCTTCTGGTCGTCATAGGGCCCAATCCACTCGGCAGCGTCCAGCGTGCCTTTTTCGAGCGCCTGGTAGATCTCGCCGGCCGGAATGTTCTGTGGCACCACGCCCATGCGCTCGAGCACCTTGCCGGCAAAACCGCCGACGCGGAATTTCAGGCCCTTCATGTCGGCGACCGACTTGATCTCCTTGCGGTACCAGCCGCCCATCTGCGCGCCGGTGTTGCCGCCCGGGAAGTTCATGATGTTGTACTTGGCGTAGAACTCGCGTGTCAGCTTCAGGCCATTGCCCTCGTACATCCAGGCGGTCATCTGGCGGCTGTTCAGGCCAAAGGGAATCGAGCAGCTCAGCGTGAAAGCGTCGTCCTTGCCGAAGAAATAGTAGGCAGCGGTGTGGGCCATTTCGACCGTGCCGTTCTGCACACCATCGACCACGCCGAAAGCAGGCATCAACTCGCCGGCCGCATGCGTGGAAATGACAAATTTCCCGCCGCTCATTTCGTTGACCTTTTTGGCAAAGGTCTCTGCGCCGCCGAACACCGTGTCCAGCGACTTGGGGAAGCTCGAGGCGAGGCGCCAGCGGATGGCGGCCTGGGCGTGTACGGCCGGTGCAACACCAGCGGCAAGCACACCGGCGATACCGGCATGTTTGATGAGGGAACGACGATCCATTGAAGAGACTCCGGGAGTTGATAAAACGGTTGGTTCTTGTACAGCGCCACGCCATGCGGCCTTGACTGTAAGTATGCTTATTGTAGAAAGCGGGAAAGCCTGACCATCGGGGGTTATCCCGTCAAAACAGCTCTCACATCGCAGGTCTTCAGGCTACTGTCAGGAATGAAAATGGCAGGGTAACCGGTCGTGCAGGCGTTCAGTCGATGCCGCGCTCGATCACCGCATAGGCATCGTGGGCATGAATCGATTCGAAGTTGGTGACCGCTACCCGGTAGCCGGCAACGCGGTCGTCCGCATCGAGCGCCAGGGCCACGTCGCGGATCAGGTCCTCGACGAACTTGGGGTTGGCATAGGCCCGCTCGGTCACCCATTTTTCGTCGGGGCGCTTGAGCAGACCCCAGAGCTCGCAGGACGCGTTGTCCTCGGCAAAACGCACCAGCTCGCTCCAGTCCATCGCCCCGGTGAGCCGGGCGAGCAGCTTGATGTGCGAACGCTGGTTGTGCGCGCCGTCATCGCTGACCTCCTTGGAACAGGGACACAGCGACTTGACGGGCACCGTGGCCTGCATGCTGATGCGGGTCGCGCCGTCCTGGCGCCGGGCCAGCCAGGCGCCGTCGTACTCCATCAGGCTTTGCTGTCCGCTGACCGGTGCCGACTTCCGGATGAAAAACGGAAACGTGACTTCAATGTGGCCGCTGTCGGCTTCCAGCAAGCGGAGCATGCTCTCGATTTCGGAGCGCAGCGAGTCTGCGGTCAGCGCCTCGCCGCGCAGCGTCAACGCATCCAGCCAGGCGATCAGGCGCGACATGTGGGCGCCCTTCTGGTCGGCACGCAGGCCCACATCGAGTGTCCAGGTGCCTACCGTCGGCTGTACCTTGCCCGCCACCACCACGTTCAGCGGATAACGCAGCGAGGTGATGCCGACACGCTGGATGGGCAGGCGGCGCAGGTCGGCCCGGCCCTGCACATCGGGCATGGCCGAAGGGCCTGCCCCGCTTTTCAGGGACGCCGTCATGCCACGGATTTGAGCGTGCGTTTGGCCGGCTGGGCCGGTGCGGGCAGGACGCCAAAACGCGCGACGATGGCTTGCTCGATGCCTGCCGCGTCCAGCCCCTGCAGGGCCAGCAGCCGGGCGGGATCGCCATGCTCGGTGAATTCATCGCGCAGGCCCAGGTGCAGCAAGGGCTTGACGACGCCCGCAGCAGCCAGGGCTTCCGCCACCGCACTGCCGGCGCCACCCATGATCGAACCTTCTTCCACCGTGACCAGGGCCTCGTGGCTGGCCGCCACCTGCAGCAGCAATTCAGTGTCCAGTGGCTTGGCCCAGCGCATGTTGACCACCGTGGCGCCGAGTTTTTCGGCCGCTTCGAGGGCCGGATGCAACAAGGTGCCAAAGGCCAGAATCGCCACCCCCGCGCCCTGGCGGCGCAGCTCGCCCTTGCCAAAGGGCAAGGCGTCCAGGTGGGCCTGCGTCGCCACACCGGCACCGGCGCCGCGCGGATAACGCACGGCCACCGGATGGTTCTGTTCATACGCGCTGCTCAGCAGCATGCGGCACTCGTTCTCGTCGGCCGGGCAAGCCACACTCATGTTGGGGATGCAGCGCAGGTAGGCGATGTCGTAGGCGCCCGCATGGGTGGCGCCGTCAGCTCCCACCAGCCCGGCGCGGTCGAGTGCAAACACCACCGGCAGGTTCTGCAGCGCCACATCGTGGATCAGCTGGTCATAACCGCGCTGCAAAAAGGTGGAATAAATTGCCACCACCGGCTTGAGGCCTTCGCAGGCCATGCCCGCGGCAAACGTGACCGCGTGCTGCTCGGCAATGCCGACGTCGTAATAACGGTCGGGGAAACGCTGGTGGAACTCCACCATGCCCGAGCCTTCGCGCATGGCCGGCGTGATACCGACCAGCCGGCTGTCCTTTTCGGCCATGTCGCACAGCCAGTGGCCGAACACCTGGGTGAAAGTCTGTTTCGCCGGCGCGGTGGACTTCTGCAGCCCCATGGCCGGATCGAACTTGCCGGGGCCGTGGTAGGCCACCGGGTCGGCCTCGGCCAACTTGTAGCCCTGGCCTTTTTTGGTCACCACATGGAGGAACTGCGGGCCTTGCAGGTGCTTGATGTTTTCCAGCGTCGGGATCAGCGAGTCGAGGTCGTGGCCATCGATGGGGCCGATGTAGTTGAAGCCGAAATTCTCGAACAGCGTGGCCGGCACCACCATGCCCTTGGCATGGGTCTCGAGACGCTTGGCCAGCTCGAACAGCGGCGGCGCAACCTTGAGCACCTGCTTGCCGACACTTTTGGCCGAGGCATAAAACTGCCCGCTCATGAGCTGCGCCAGGTAGCGGTTGAGGGCGCCGACCGGCGGGCTGATGCTCATGTCGTTGTCGTTGAGGATCACCAGCAGATTGCAGTCGCAGACACCGGCATTGTTGAGCGCCTCGAAGGCCATGCCCGCGCTCATGGCGCCGTCGCCGATGATGGCCACCGCATGGCGGTCTTCACCCTTTTGTTTGGCCGCCATCGCCATGCCCAAAGCGGCAGAGATCGAGGTCGATGAATGCGCGGTGCCAAAGGTGTCGTATTCGCTTTCATCGCGCCGCGGAAAGCCGCTGAGGCCGCCGAACTGGCGCAGACTGGCCATGCGGTCGCGCCGGCCGGTCAGGATCTTGTGCGGGTAGGTCTGGTGGCCCACGTCCCAGACCAGCCGGTCCTCGGGCGTGTTGAACACATAGTGCAGCGCCACCGTGAGTTCGACCGTGCCCAGGTTGGAGCTCAGGTGTCCGCCGGTCTGCGACACGCTGTGCAGAACATAGGCGCGCAACTCGTCGGCCAGCGTCCTGAGCTGGGGACGTGGCAGCAGGCGCAGGTCTGCGGGGCTGTTGATGGTTTCTAGCAGTGGGTACATCGTGGTGTCTTGTTTCTGATGTCTCGTTTCCTGGAGATGCCGGTCGCTTCTTTTTTCAAGTCTGTGCTCAAGTCGTTCGGTTGACCAGCATGTCGGCCAGCGCGCTGAGTGCGGCGGTGTGCCCGAGTTCGCTGGCCTTCAGGCTGTGGTGCGCCTGGGAGAGCAGCTCCTGCGCGTAATTGCGCGAGGCCGGCAACCCCATCAGCGACACAAAGGTGGGCTTGTCCTGGGCGGCATCCTTGCCCGCGGTCTTGCCCAGCGTGGCCGAATCGGCCGTGACGTCCAGGATGTCGTCGACCACCTGGAAAGCCAGGCCCACGGCGGCACCGTAATCGCTCAGCGCATTTTGCGCCACGGCGGTGGCGGCACCGCAGGCGGCGCCCATCATCACGCTGGCCTGCAGCAGGGCACCGGTCTTGAGCCGGTGCATGTCATGCAGCTCAGCCGAGGTCAGCGCCTTGCCGACACTGGCCAGGTCGATGGCCTGCCCGCCTGCCATGCCCTGGTAGCCGGCCGCCTGGGCCAGCATGCGGCACAGGGTCGCCTGCGTGGCGGGCTCGATGGAGCCGTCTTCCGGCGTCAGCAGTTCAAAGGCCAGCGCCTGCAGCGCATCGCCGGCCAGCAGGGCCTGTGCCTGGCCGAATTTGACATGCACCGTCGGCTTGCCGCGCCGCAGGATGTCGTTGTCCATGCAGGGCATGTCGTCGTGCACCAGCGAATAGGCGTGAATCAGCTCCACCGCGCAGGCCACACGCAGCGCCGCATCGGGACTGCCGTCCACCGCCTCGCAGGCCGCCATGACGAGCAGGGGACGCAGCCGTTTGCCGCCATCGAGCACCGCGTAACGCATGGCGTCACCCAGGCCGGCCGGCGCGGGCCTCGGTTCGGGCGGGGCTACCCAGCGGCTCAGGGCTTGTTCAACGGCGGCGAGTTGGCGGGTGCTCCAGGCGCCCAGCGCAAAAGGTGTCTGTTCAGTCAATGGGCTTACTCTTGGTTCCAGGGCTTGATTTCGTTGCCTTCCAGCACCTTGATCTGGTTTTCCACGGCCTCGAGTTTGCTGCGGCAGAACTTGAGCAGTTCAGCACCACGCTGGTAGCCGGTCAGCAACTGGTCCAGCGGCAACTGGCCGGACTCGAGGCGGGCCACCAGGGTTTCGAGTTCTTCCAGCGCAGCTTCGTAACTGGCGGGTGTGGCGGGGACGGGGGAAGAGGAAGTTTTGGCCATGGGTATTTGGTTGGAGGACTGATTTTAGGCCGTTGTGCGCCATTTTCCGCCCTGCCGCCATTGTCCCTGTACCGGGCCGCCTGTTTATGGGGTGCAACGGACTTTCACGCCAGGTCTGCAGCGGCACAAAGCGGGACCCGCACGGTACAATCGAGCGGCTTCACGCCTTGACGCCCCGCCTGCCTGACAGGGTTGTCTGCCCCTTCATCCACCCCCGAAACTGCCTGTTTCGGAAATTGCATGTCTGATCTAAGCCTCCGTCTCCTGCAGGCCACCAGCCAGCTCCCCGTTTCCAGCTACTTTGACGCCGGCCTGTACCAGCGGGAGCAGCAAAAGCTGTTTGCCCGCGGCCCGCGTTACGTGGGGCACGAGCTCTCCGTGCCGAATCTGGGCGACTACTACGCCCTGCCCCAGGAACTCGGCGGGCGGGCCCTGGTGCGCAATGCCACCGGCGTGGAGCTGATCTCCAACGTCTGCCGGCACCGCCAGTCCACCATGCTGCAGGGCCGCGGCAATACCGGCAGCAACATCGTCTGCCCGCTGCACCGCTGGACCTACAACACCAACGGCGAGCTGATCGGGGCGCCGCATTTCGAGGTTGACCCCTGCCTGAATCTGAACCGCTACCAGACCAGCAGCTGGAACGGCCTGGTGTTTGAAGACAACGGCCGCGACATCGCCGCCGAGATGGCGCCGCTGGGCGCCATGCCCGACCTCGATTTTTCGGGTTACCAGCTCGACCGGATCACCCTGCACGAGTGCAACTACAACTGGAAGACCTTCATCGAGGTCTACCTCGAGGACTACCACGTCGGCCCTTACCACCCTGGACTGGGCGCCTTCGTGACCACCGACGACCTGCGCTGGGAGCTGACGCCGCATTACTCGGTGCAAACCGTCGGTGTGTCCGACAAGCTAGGCAAGCCGGGCACCGACGTCTACAAGAAATGGCACGACGTGGTGCTGCAGTACCGCAAGGGCGTGCCGCCCAAGTACGGCGCGATCTGGCTGACCTACTACCCCAATGTGATGGTCGAGTGGTACCCGCACGCCCTGGTGGTCAGCACCCTGCACCCGCAGGGACCGGACAAGACGCTGAACGTGGTGGAGTTTTTCTACCCCGAGGAAATCTGCGCCTTCGAGCGCGAGTTCATGGATGCGCAGCAGGCCGCCTACATGGAGACCTGTGTCGAAGACGACGAGATTGCACTGAGCATGGACGCCGGCCGCAAGGCCCTGATGCAGCGCGGCGACAACGAGTTCGGACCCTACCAGAGCCCGATGGAAGACGGCATGCAGCACTTTCACGAGTGGTACCGCCGCGAGATGGGCGCCAGCAAGACCACGCAGATGCTCTGACGCGGCCTCCTGGCTGCCGTCATTGCTATTAATTCGATAGCTACCGTCGCAGGAACCGCCTGGGTTAAACCCACTTTTCACTTCTAACAACGAGTTCCGCCATGCAAGCCCTCTGGATGTTGGCCGCCGCCTTCTTCTTTGCCACCATGGCGGTCTGCGTCAAGTTCGCCTCGGTGTATTTCAACAGCGCGGAACTGGTGTTCTACCGCGGCCTGCTCGGCATGTTTTTCATGTGGGCGCTGGCCCGCACCCGTGGCGTGACGCTGGCCACCCGGTATCCCGGCATGCACATGTGGCGCAGCCTGGTCGGCGTGATCTCGCTGGGCGCCTGGTTTTACGCCATCGCCCACCTGCCCCTGGCCACCGCCATGACGCTGAACTACATGAGCAGCGTCTGGATCGCCACCTTTCTGGTCGGCGGCGCGCTGCTGATGGGGCTGCTGCCGGCGCGCGGCGGCCGCGCGGTACGTGAAGCAACAAGCGTAGGAATTCCTTCTGCACCAGCCGGGGCCGCGGAACCGGCTTTGCCGGGCCGCAGGCGCAGCGCCCCCCCGAGGGGCAGCGCAGTACGCGAAGCGACAAGCGTGGGGGCTGGTTTCAGCCAGGGACCGCTGGTGTTGACCGTCATCACCGGCTTCATCGGGGTGGTGATGATGCTGCGACCGACGATAGAGCAAAACCAGGCCTTCGCCGGTTTGATCGGCCTGATGTCCGGTTTGCTGTCCGCCTTTGCCTACATGCAGGTCATGGCGCTGGCACGGGTGGGTGAGCCCGAAACCCGCACGGTGTTTTATTTCGCGGTCGGTTCGGCCGTCGCCGGCGGCCTGGGCATGCTGGTGGCCGGCGTCTCCGAGTGGCACTGGAAGCCGGCGCTGTGGCTGATCCCCCTGGGCGTGCTGGCCTCGCTGGGCCAGCTGTGCATGACGCGGGCCTACAGCATGGCGAAAACCCGCAGTGCCACGCTGGTGGTGGCAAACTTGCAATACTCCGGCATTGTGTTTGGCGCGATCTACAGCCTGGCGCTGTTCGGCGACCAGATTCCCCTGCTGGGCTGGGCCGGCATGGCGCTCATTGTGGCCAGCGGCATCGCCGCCACCGTGCTGCGCGCCCGGGCCGCGCCGGGCGCGCCTGCCGAGGAACATTGAATCGATTTCACAGGCTTATTTTTCAACGGGAGCCGCCATGTACACCACCCTGATTTCTGCGGAACAGCTGCAGGCCCTGGCGCGCAGCGGCCAGCCCTACCGCGTGTTTGACTGCAGCTTCGACCTGATGCAGCCCCAAGCCGGCCGGCAGCTGTACCTGGAGGGCCACATTCCGGGGGCGGTGTATGCCCACCTCGACACCGACCTGAGCGCCAAACACGGCGTGCCCGGCGCTCACGGCGTGCTGACCGTGCACAGCGGCGCGGACCAGCCCGCTTCCGGCGGGCGCCACCCGCTGCCGAACCGCGAAAAATTTGCCACCTGGCTGTCCAGCGTGGGTTTCAGCAATGACATGCAGGCGGTGGTGTACGACCGCAACGGCGCCAACTACTGCGGCCGCCTGTGGTGGATGCTCAAGTGGGCCGGCCACGAAGCGGTGGCCGTGCTCGACGGCGGGCTGCAGGCCTGGCAGGCCGCAGGCGGCGCGGTCAACCGCGGCGAAGAGCCCTCGCATTTCCAGTCCATCTTTTTCCCCGGTCCGGAAAAGGCGCGGCTGGTGGACGGAAAAACGGTGGCCGACCACCTCGGCCAGCCCGGACAGACCCTGGTGGATGCCCGCGCTCCCGCACGTTTTCGCGGCGAGGTTGAACCCCTGGACCCGGTGGCCGGCCACATTCCCGGCGCGCTGAACCGCCCTTTCAGCGACAACCTCGGTCCCGACGGCAGGTTCAAGCCCGCCGACCAGCTGCGGGCCGAGTTTGAAACCCTGCTGGGCGGCCGTGATCCGGCCAGCGTGGTGCACCACTGTGGCAGTGGCGTCAGTGCCGTGCCCAACCTCCTGGCCATGGAAATTGCCGGTCTGGGCCGCACCGGCCTTTACGCCGGCAGCTGGAGCGACTGGTGCAGCGACCCCACGCATCCGGTGGCCAAAGGGGTGGAGGCCACCAGCAAATAATCGCCGGCATGCGATGGAGTGCTTTAGTATTCGTCAACCCTGCACCCCGCCATGCCAGACACCTCCTCTTCTCACGAACCCACCCGCCAGCTGGCTGCGGCGCTGATAGAACACCGCTATTCGCGCGGGCTGCGCGCCCTGTTGCTGATGCTGCTGGCCAGCCTGCCGCTGGTGCTGGGCCTGTCACTTGCCCAGGAAATCGGCGACGTGCAAATCGTCGTGATCAGCGTCGCGCTGGCGCTGACCGCGTTCGGCTACTGGCTGCTGCACCGAGGGCACTACCAATGGACCAGTTATCTGCTGGTCTATTCCCTGATCGGCCTGTCGGCGACGGGCATGGTGGCCTACGGGTCGGTCCGCAGTGCGCTGCTGCTGGGTTTTGTCGGCGCGGTGATTGCCGCCGGCATGATGCAGGGAAAAAAGTCCCTGATCGCGGCGGTCATGATGAGCGCCCTGGTGCTGGGCCTGCTGAGCTGGGCCGAACAGGCCGGCCTGCTGGGCAAGGCGAATTTCGCGGTGGACCTGCGGTTCTGGGTGGTCAATGTCCTGCTGCTCACCGGCATTGCCGGCAGCGTGTACACCAGCCGCCAGGTGGTGCTGCGGGCACTGCGCGAGCAGCATGCCGAACTGCGCCGGCGCGAGAAGGCCGAAGACGAGTTGCGCCTGAGCGAAGACCGCTTCAGCCGCATTTTTCGCAACAGCCCGGCGGCCATCATCGTGCAGGACGTCGACACCATGACGGTGCTCGATGTCAACCCGGCGTTCGAACGCCTCTACGGCTACACCCGCGACGAGTCACTGGGCGGCAACGATGCGATGTTGTGGGACAAACCCGAGGCCCGCAAGGATTTCCAGCGCCAGATGCGTGTGGCGACCCGGACCATCAATCTTCCGGTGGAGGGCCGCACCAAGGACGGCAGGCTCATCAACATCCTGCTGTCGTCCGAGGTCGAGGGCGTGAGCAAGGGCCGCATCGTGGTCTCCACCATCACCGATGCCACCGCCGAAACTCAGGCCAGGCTGGCGGCGCGCCAGTCGGCTGAACTGTTCTCCAAGGCGTTTGATTTCAGCCCGATCAGCATGACCATTTCGCGGATTTCCGACGGCACCTTCCTGGCCGCCAATGCCGCGGAAGACCGCTTTCACGGCTTTGCACCGGAAGATCTGTTGGGGCGCACCTCGGTCGAGATGGGGATTTGGCCCAGCGAAGCCGCACGCAGGCAATTTGTCCGGGATGTGCAGGCCGCCGGGCGGGTGCTGGTCCGCGAAATGCAGATCCCCCACAAAAACGGCAGCATGGTTGACTGCCGGGTTTGGTCCGCGATCATCAATATCGCCGGCGAGCCCTGCGTACTTAACTCGTCCATCAACATCAGTGAGCAAAAGCGCCGTGAGGCCCAGTTGATCGACGTCGCCAAGGCCCTGTCGAGCGGCACCGGCGAAGCCTTCTTCCGTTACGTGGTCCAGCATCTGGCCCTGGCCATTGGCGCGGATCTGGTGATCGTGGGTGAAACCATGGCCGACCAAAGCATCGCCTCACTGGCCATGGTTCAGGACGGCGAGCTGCAGCCCAATATCCGCTACCCCCTGGCCGGCACCCCCTGCGACAAGGTCCTCAGCCAGTCCGACCTGTGTGTCTACAACGAAGGCGTGCAAGAGCTGTTTCCGCATGACCGGATCCTGACGGAGGGCAACTTCCACGCCTACATCGGCGCGGCCCTGTGTGATGCCGACGGCACCCCCATCGGGGTCGTCAATGCCTTGTGGCGAAAGCCCCAGGCCCGCTCCACCGACCGGGATGCGTTGATGCAGATTTTTGCCAGCCGCATCACCGCCGAGCTGGTGCGGCTGCGGCGCGACCGTGAGATTTCGCGCTTCAACGAAACGCTGGAACAGCGTGTCACCGAGCGCACCGAGCAGCTCATGGCGACCAATGCCGAGCTGGAGTCTTTCGGTTACTCGGTCTCGCATGACCTGCAGTCCCCGCTGCGCAGCATCGAGGGATTCAGCGTGCTGCTGGCGCGCCGCCTCAAGGGCCGACTCAGCGACGAGGAGCAACGCCTGTTCGACCGGGTCCGCGTCAACGTCGTGCGCATGCACGAACTGATCAACGACCTGCTGGCGCTGGCCCGCGTCAGCAAGGGAAAACTGGTGCTGGAGGATGTGGACCTCAGCGTCATGGCGCAGCAGGTGGTCCTGCAGGAAAGGCAGCGCGATCCCAAGCGTCCGGTGCAGGTCACCATCCAGTCGGGCATCCATGGCCGCTGCGACAGCAAACTCGCCCGCATCATTCTGGAAAACCTGATCGGCAACGCCTGGAAATACTCGCGCCAGCAATCCCAGGCCACCATTGAGTTCGGCCTGATGCCGGCGCGGGAAGGCGGGCGCAAGATACTGTTCGTGCGTGACAACGGTGCCGGCTTCAACATGGACTATGCCGACAGCCTGTTCAAGCCCTTCCACCGGCTCCACCACGACACCGAGTTCGAAGGCAGCGGCATCGGACTGGCCACCGTGCACCGCATTCTGGAGCGGCACGGTGGCCTGATACGCGGCGAGTCATCCGAGGGGCAAGGCGCGTGTTTCTATTTCTCCTTTGACCCCCGGGTCAGCGCCGCCACGGCCTGAGCGCCGCGGGCTGGCCCTCGGACAGACCCCCGAGGCGGGGTCGTCCTGGCGCCTCTTCAGGCGGACACTTCTTCCTTCGCCAGCAGCTCTTCCTTGAGCGCCTTCAGGTCGGCAACCATGCCCTTGAGGTCCATGTCGCTCTTGCGGGCTTTGGGGAACATCTCCTCACGCTCTTCTTCCACGTGGTGGTCGATGTATTCGCCGAGCACGATTACCTTGGCGTCGAACAGTTCTTCGTCCGCATCCATGTCCGAAATCTGCGCAATCAGGTCCTTGGCGCTGGCATGCTCGACCTCGGCTTCGTTGAGCAGCGCGTCGTCATCAATGGCCTCGCGTGCCGCGGGGTAAAAGATCTGTTCTTCGATGTCCGCATGCACGGTCAGCTCCTTGCAGATCCTGTCGGCCAGCGCCTTGCGCTCGTCAGCGGGCGCCTTGGCTTCGCTGAGTTTCTTGAACTGGGTGAACAGCTTCTTGACGGCAATATGGTCGGCATCGAGCAGGTCGACGGCATCATTCATCTTGGGGGGTGCTTTGCTCATGGTGGGGCTTCCTGGTGATGGTTGGGTTGGTTGGTCGTTCACAGCACCGGTGGTGCTGCATGCATGGCGGAGGGCCAGACACAGAAACGACTCTAGGCAGCGCCCCCAGGCGCCTGTGTCAGACGCCGTTGATGTTTTTGTAGGACAGCACGAAAGTGACATGCTGTTGCGGTTTGTCCTACAGCCGGAAACTGAAGGCGTTGACACACAGTCACCGGATGGCCTGCGTTGATGACTTCATCTTTGTTCAAGGAGAGCAACATGCCGCAAGGAGACAAATCCGCCTACACCGACAAACAGAAACGCCAGGCCCGGCACATCGAGGAGGGCTACCGGAAACAAGGCGTGTCCGAGGGCGAGGCCGAAACCCGCGCCTGGGCGACGGTCAACAAGACCGATGGTGGCGGCAAAAAATCCGGCGCCGGCAAGAAGAAAAGCAGCACGACATGAGCGCGGCGGTGCGAAAAAACGCCGCCCGCGTCACGGCCACAGCTCGCAAACAGCGCGCCATCCAGACGGAGCAGGATGACAGCGACGCCCGTCGGCCGCGCAAGCCGCCTGCCAAAAAAGCGGTGCAGGCCGGCGCAAGGGTGCAGCCCGCCACGCCGTTGCCTGGCCAGCACTTGCGCAAGCCCGGCCGGGAGGCCGATATGGCGCTGCCACCGAACTTTCTGGCGCCTGCGTATGAAGGCAGCAACAAGCTGCGCGGCATGGTGGCGCTGATCACCGGCGGGGACTCCGGCATAGGGCGCGCGGTAGGCGTGCTGTTCGCCCGCGAGGGCGCCGATGTGGCGCTGGCCTACCTCAACGAGCATGAAGACGCACGCGAGACCCAACACTGCATCGAGGCCGAGGGCCAGGCCTGCGTGCTGATTCCGGGCGATGTCAAGAACCCCGCCTTTGCGCGCAAGGCCGTCGCCAAAACGCTCAAGGCGTTCGGCCGGCTCGACATCCTCGTCAACAATGCGGCCTTCCAGGAACATGCTCGGGGCCTGGAGGAACTCGACGAGAAACGGTTCGAGGAAACCTTCCGCACCAACATCTTCGGTTACTTTCACATGGCGAAGGCCGCCGTGCCACATTTGCGCCGCGGCGCCTGCATCATCAACACCGGCTCCGTGACGGGGCTCGAAGGCAGCGCGCAGCTGCTGGACTACTCGGCGACCAAGGGCGCGATTCACGCCTTCACCAAGTCGCTGGCCAGCAACCTGATCGACAAGGGCATACGCGTCAACGCGGTGGCGCCCGGACCGGTGTGGACGCCGTTGAACCCGGCCGACAAGTCGGCCAAAGACATCAGGCGCTTCGGCGAAAAAACCGACATGAAACGCCCGGCCCAGCCGGAGGAAATTTCCCCTGCCTATGTGTTCCTGGCCGCACCCGTGTGTTCGGGCTACATCACCGGCATCGTGCTGCCCATCACCGGCAGCATCGGCGCCTGACCCGCCCGCCAGCGACTTTCTTCATTAAATCGCCCTTCAGCCATTGCTCCACAAGCGCTGGCAGCTATCAATAATATAGCAAGCGGGAGGTGCTACGATTCGCGCACCCTGCACTTTCCCGGTCAACACCCATGACAAGCGCGCTGGATGTCGCAACTTTTGGCGAAGCCATGCTGCTGCTGGTAGCCGACCGGCCGGGTCCGCTCGAAGACGCCACCTCTTTTTTCAAACATACGGCAGGCACGGAAACCAGTATGGCAATCGGCCTGGCGCGCCTGGGCCTGAAGGTCGGCTGGGCCAGCCGCTTGGACAGGGTGCTACCATTCACTGAAACTGGTTTCACGCCGGCCCATGCCCTGCCATGCCCACCCCTGCACTCCTGACTGCCACCACCCCCGCGCCACCCACGCCGCGTGCCACCATTGCCGATGTGGCGCGTGCCGCCGGTGTATCCAAAGCCACCGTGTCGCGCTTTCTGAACCACCGGGACAAGCTCCTCAGCCCGGACATCGCACGCCGTGTCGAGGTCGCCGTCGCCGCCCTGGCCTACGTGCCCAGCCCCATGGCGCAAGCCCTCAAGCGCGGCCGCTCGCGCCTGATCGGCCTGGTCGTAGCCGATGTGACCAACCCGTTTTCCGTGGCCGTGCTGCGCGGGGCCGAAAAAGCCTGCCAGGAGGCCGGCTACCTGCTGATGCTGTTCAATCTCGGCAACAATGGCACGCGCGAACGCGAAGCCATTGAAGCCCTGACGGCTTACCAGGTCGATGGTTTCATCCTCAATACCCTGGGCCGGGATGCCGGCGCCGCGGCCGCGGCGGCACGCCACGGCAAACCGGTGGTGCTGGTGGACCGTCGCCACCAGGGCATGCAGGCCGACTTTGTCTCGCTGGACAATACCGGCTCGGTGCGTCTGGCGGCCGGCCACCTGGTCGAGCGCGGCTACCGCGAGCTGCTGTTTGTGTCGGAACCGGTCCGCGACGTCAGTTCACGCGTGGAACGCGAAGCCGCCTTTCTTGCCTTCCTCGCCGAGGGCACAGACAAACCGGCGGTGACGGGCCGTACCTTCGAGAGCAGCGCCGACAATGCCGACGCGCTGGACCAGGCCTTGCGGGCGCTGCGCCAGCGGGCCGGTCAGCGCCTGCCGGGCATCGTGTCGAGCAACGCGGTGGTCACCCTGCGGGTGGTCGCGGCCATGGCCAGACTCGGCTGGCGTTTCGGGGAGCAGGTCGGGCTGGTCGGTTTTGATGAAACCGAATGGTCGCCCTACGTCGGCCCCGGCCTGACCACCATCGCGCAGCCGACCGACGATATCGGCCGCATGGCCGCCGGCTGCCTGCTCGAACGCCTGCGCGGCGTGGCGCTGCCGGCGCGGCAGATCCTGCTGCCCGGCCAGCTCATCGTGCGAGGTTCGTCCTCGCCGCACCCGAACTCGCCCAACCCGACCTTGGGCCACGCCTAGGGTTATCCATGCTTACGGCGGGGATAGGGATTCTTTTATAATTCACTGAAACCGGTTTCAGAGACCTTCTCAAAGCCGGTTGCGTGTCCAGTTCCCTTGTTCCAGGAATTTCCGCGTTCCCCCTGATTGCGGCGCTTGCGCCACCCCAGTGCCACCGCCCGTCCATGAACTACACATTTCAATTCGGTGATGTCTTTGCAGCCTGGCCCCTGTTGCTCAAGGGCACCTGGAACACCATCGAGCTGTCGCTGCTGGCGATGCTGTTCGGGCTGCTCCTGGCCATCGCCTGCGCCTGGGGCAAAACCGCCGGGCCCCGACCCCTGCGTTTTGTGATCAATGCCTACATCGAGCTGATCCGCAACACGCCTTTCCTGGTGCAGCTGTTCTTCTTCTTTTTTGCGCTGCCGGTGCTGGGCCTGCGCTGGTCGGCCTACACCGCGGCGCTGACGGCCATGGTCATCAACCTCGGGGCCTATGCGACGGAGATCATCCGCGCCGGCATCGAATCCATCCCCAAGGGCCAGATCGAAGCGGGGCTGGCGCTCAACCTCAAGCGCCACGAGATTTTCCGTTTTGTCATCCTCAAGCCGGCACTCAAGGCGATCTACCCGGCGCTGACCAGCCAGTTCATCCTGCTGATGCTAAGTTCGGCGGTGGTCTCGGCGATTTCCGCCGACGACCTGACCTCGGTCGCGGCCAACCTGCAGTCGCAGACATTTCGCAGCTTCGAGATCTACATCGTGGTCGCCGGCATCTACCTGCTGCTGGCGCTGGCCTTTTCCGCGCTGTTCCGCCTGATCTACCGGACCAGCCTCAACTACCCGGACCGCCGCTGATGCGTACCTTCGGCCTTCCCGAATTCCTGTTCATCCTGCAGGCGGCGCAGTGGACGATTGCGCTGTCGCTGATCGCCTTTGCCGGTGGCGCCATCGGCGGGCTGGTGATTGCACTGGCGCGCACCTCCGGCAACCGCACGGCGCAGCTGCTGTCCGGCGGCTTCATCCAGATTTTCCAGGGTACACCGCTGCTGCTGCAGCTGTTCCTGGTGTTTTTCGGCGCGCCGGTGCTCGGGTTCGACATCAACCCCTGGCTCGCCGCCGGCGTCGCACTGGTTCTCAACAGCAGCGCCTTCCTCGGTGAAATCTGGCGCGGCTGCATCCAGGCGGTGCCGGCGGGACAGACCGAAGCGGCCCATGCGCTGAACCTGTCCTACAGCGCGCGCCTGCGCGACGTGGTCCTGCCGCAGGCCTTCAAGATCGCGCTGGCGCCCACCGTGGGCTACATGGTGCAGATCATCAAGGGCACCTCGCTGGCCGCCATCATCGGTTTCGCCGAAGTCACCCGCGCCGGCCAGATCATCAACAACGCCACCTTCCAGCCGCTCATCGTCTTCAGCGTGGTCGCGGCCATTTATTTCGTGCTGTGCTGGCCACTGTCGCTGCTGGCCGCACGGATGGAGCGCCGGCACGCCGCAGCGCTCTCACGCTGACCGCAAGGCAGCCGCTTCGCAGCTTTCGTTTCTTCCCCTCAATCAACGGAGACTTCCCCATGATCAAATCCCTGCAACGCCGCGTGTTCACCGGCACCGCCCTCGCCCTCGCCATGGCGGCCACGCTGTCGGCCTGGGCCCCCGCGGCCAGCGCGCAAAGCGTGGCCGACATCAAGAAAAAAGGCGAACTCACCGTCGGCATGCTGGTGGACTTTCCGCCCTATGGCACGACCAACAGCGCCAACCAGCCTGACGGCTACGACGCCGATGTGGCGCGCCTGATGGCCAAGGACCTGGGCGTCAAGCTCAACCTGGTGCCGGTGACCGGCCCCAACCGCATTCCCTTCCTGCTGACCAACAAGGTCGACCTGCTGGTCGCTTCGCTGGCCGTCACGCCCGAGCGCGCCAAGCAGGTGCAGTTCTCCAAGCCCTATGCCGCCGCCAGCATCGTCGTCTACGGCGACAAGAAGGCCGGCATCAAGAGCGCCGCCGACCTCAAGGGCAAACGTGTCGGCGTGGCCCGGGCCAGCACCCAGGACGTGGCGCTGACGGCCGTCGCGCCTGAAGGTACCGAAATCCGCCGCTTCGACGACGACGCCTCGGCCATGCAGGCGCTGATGTCCGGCCAGGTCGATGCGATCGGCTGCTCGACCACGGTCGCCGCGCAGATCGACAAGCGTGCGCCGGCCAACACCTACGAAAACAAGTTCCTGCTGCGCCAGCAGGTGATGGCGGTCGCCATGCGCCCCGGCCAGGCCGAGCTGCTCAAAACCGTGGACGACTTTGTTGCCCGCAACACAGCCAACGGCGAACTCAACAAGCTGTACCGCAAGTGGCTGGAAACCGACCTGCCGAAAATGCAATAAACCCCTGGACGGTGCTTTCATGACAGACACAATGCCTTCCCGGACCCCGGTCGCGGGAGCCGAACCCATCATCCGTATCGAAGCGGTGGACAAATGGTTCGGCAAGTTCCAGGTACTGACCGACATCAACCTGAGCGTGGCGGCCGGGGAACGCATTGTGGTCTGCGGGCCGTCCGGCTCGGGCAAGTCCACGCTGATCCGCTGCATCAACCGCCTGGAGACCGTGCAGAAGGGCCGCATCGTGGTGGACGGCATCGACCTCACCGCCGGCGGCAGGAATGTCGATTCGGTGCGCCAGGAAGTCGGCATGGTGTTCCAGCAGTTCAACCTGTTTCCGCACCTGACCATCCTGCAGAACTGCATGCTGGCGCCGATGCGCTCGCGCGGCCTGAGCAAGCCGGAAGCCGAAGCCATCGCGATGAAATACCTCACGCGTGTGCGCATTCCCGAGCAGGCGCAGAAATACCCGAGCCAGCTCTCGGGCGGCCAGCAGCAGCGTGTGGCGATCGCGCGGGCGCTGTGCATGACGCCCAAGATCATGCTGTTTGACGAGCCGACCTCGGCGCTGGACCCGGAAATGGTCAAGGAGGTGCTGGACACCATGATCAGCCTGGCCGACGAAGGCATGACCATGCTGTGTGTCACGCACGAGATGGGCTTTGCCCGCAGCGTGGCCGACCGCGTGATCTTCATGGCCGACGGCAAGATCATCGAGCAGGCGCCGCCGCAGCAGTTCTTCAGCAACCCGCAGCACGAGACCACCCGCAACTTCCTCGGCCAGATCCTGAGTTCGCACCAGCATGCGCACTGACGGCACGGGCGCAAGGGACAGCGCGCTCGACGTTGTCACCTTCGGCGAAGCCATGCTGCTGCTGGTCGCCGACCGGCCCGGCCCGCTCGAGGACGCCGGGGCCTTCCACAAACGCACGGCCGGCGCCGAAACCAATGTGGCGATCGGCCTGGCGCGCCTGGGCCTGAAGGTCGGCTGGGCCAGCCGCCTGGGCACCGACATGATGGGCCGCTACCTGATCAAGGCGATGGCGGGCGAAGGCATCGACTGCTCGCACGTGGTCTGCGATCCCACGCAGAAAACCGGTTTCCAGTTCAAGGGCCGCGTGCTCGACGGCAGCGACCCGCCAGTGGAATACCACCGCCAGGGCTCGGCCGCCAGCCACATGGGGGTGCAAGACATCGACGAGGCCTGGCTGCTGTCGGCGCGGCATCTGCACGCGACCGGCGTGTTTGCCGCGGTGTCGGCCAGCACCCTGCCCGCCGCGCGCCGCACCATGGACCTGATGCGCGCCGCCGGCCGCAGCGTGTCCTTCGACCCCAACCTGCGACCCACGCTCTGGGCCAGCCCCGCGGTGATGCGCGACGCCATCAACGACCTGGCGGCGCGCGCCCACTGGGTGCTGCCCGGGCTCGAGGAAGGCCGCTTTCTGACCGGCGAAACCAGCGCCGAAGGCATTGCCCGCTTTTACCGCCAGCGCGGCGCCCAGCTCGTGGTCGTCAAACTCGGCAGCGAGGGCGCGTATTTCGACGGCGACAGCGGTAGCGGCCATGTGCCCGGCTTTGCGGTGACCGAGGTGGTAGACACCGTCGGCGCCGGCGACGGTTTTGCCGTTGGTGTGATCAGCGGCCTGCTCGACGGACAAAGCGTGCCGCAGGCGGTCCGACGCGGCGCCTGGATAGGCGCGCGCGCCGTGCAGGTTCTGGGCGACAGCGAAGGCCTGCCGACCCGCGCCGAACTCAACGCCGCCCAACTCTGAACAAGGTTCTCCCCATGCGCAAACACATCCTGGTCTTTCGCGAACTGCCCCCGGACCAGCTGGCGCGCCTGCAGGCGCTGCACGACGTGACCGTGGCCAACCCGCGCATCCCCGCCCAGTTGCCGGCGTTTCGCGCCGCGCTGGCCACGGCCGAAGGCATGATAGGCGCGAGTTACCCGGTGGACGACGCCCTGCTCGCCGCCGCGCCGCAGCTGAGGGTCATCTCCAGCGTCTCCGTCGGCGTGGACAACTACGCGTTGCCCGCCCTGGCGGCACGCGGCATCCTGCTGTGCCACACGCCGGGCGTGCTCGACGAGACGGTGGCCGACACCGTGTTCGCCCTGCTGATGGCGACCAACCGGCGCATCGTCGAACTGGCGAACCTGGTCCGCGACGGCCACTGGACCCGCAACATCGGCGAGGACCTGTTCGGATTTGACGTGCATGGCAAGACGCTGGGCCTGCTCGGCTTTGGCCGCATCGGCCAGGCGATTGCACGACGGGCGGCGCTGGGCTTCGGCATGCCGGTGCTTTACCACGCGCGCCGGCCGGTCGACCTCGCGGTGCAGGCGCCCGAGCTGCACGGCCGTGCGGTGCACACGCCGCTGGATGAGTTGCTGGCGCGCGCCGACATCGTGGTGGCCATGCTCCCCCTGTCCGGCGCCACACGCGGCCTGATGGGAGCGCGGGAGTTCGCGCTGATGAAAGCCGGCGCGATTTTTGTCAACGGCGGGCGCGGCGCCACCGTGCAGGAGGAAGCCTTGCTGCAGGCGCTGGACCACGGCACGCTGCGCGCTGCCGGGCTGGATGTTTTTGCCACCGAACCACTGCCGATGGATTCGCCGCTGCGCCGCCATCCCAAAGTCACGGCCCTGCCGCACATCGGTTCGGCAACTTTCGAAACCCGGCACGCGATGGCCGAGCTGGCCACCACCAGCTTGTTGCAGGCCCTGGCCGGCGAACGCCCCGCTGCGGTGTTCGACACCACAACTTCCTAGCTTGATCGCCTCATAGCCGAATCAGTCGCCAGTCCTTGAGCTGCGGTCGCAGGCAGCTATAGAAACAGGAGTGATTCAGCCGGGTTTGTCCTCAGTCAGGACCAGCAGTTGCAGGCCGCATGCATCGCCCACCCCGCCGCCCCTGCACTGACACGTCAGAACAAGGCGGACCCGGGACGCCTGCGCCTTGCAACCCGAGTTACATCGGCTGTGGCGTGGGCTGCACCTGGCCCGGATTGGGCGGGCTGGCGATGGGCTGCACCGGTTCGGGCGGCGGCACGTTGGGGTCGGTCGCCATGGCTGGGTTTCGAGCGGACAAGTTCTTACTCCCTTTCCGGTTTGACGGCGGGAGATGGTTCCACCGGCTTGTCGAGATCGCGGATCATGCCCTCGCCTTCCAGGTCGCGACCATCGGACGGAATGTCGCGCTCGTTGCCGATCTCGGGCTCGTCCTCTTCCGCTGGCAGCGCCAGCCGGGTGTCATTGGCCGCCTGATCCACCGCCGGGTTGCGCTGCGGCGTGCCGCTCGGGTCCACCGGCAGCGGCGGCGTGGGGTCGTCGTTGCTGTCGTCGCCCGGCGTCACCGCCGGTTCGTCTTCCTCGGGAGGGATATTCGGTTCGGCGTG
Organism: Polaromonas sp. YR568; assembly: GCF_943371715.1. Classification (GTDB taxonomy): domain Bacteria; phylum Pseudomonadota; class Gammaproteobacteria; order Burkholderiales; family Burkholderiaceae_C; genus Polaromonas. The sequence continues at coordinate 44,560 of NZ_CALRVW010000001.1, forward strand.
CATCTCAGAACCCTCCCAGCGTCAGCGGAACGGTCTCGGTCACCACGGCCGCAGCCGCCGCCATGCTGGCGCAGACGCTGGTAAGGTAGGCGATGGAGGCCACGGCGATGCGGCGGGGTTGGAAAGCTGTGGGCGTTTGCGGTTTCATGGCGGTATCCTGAAAGAATGTCTCCATGATGGCCGGACCCGGTCGCCGCGCCTATAGGCTGCTATGCCTTCTGCCTGTCAGTGTCCGGCTGACACGGCTGACACGGCTGACCGGCCGCCAGCCCCTCAATGCGAGGAATGCGCCAGCCCGCTGACCAGCGTGACCAGCGCGATGCCCACACCCAGCCAGGCAATCTGCGCGAGCGTTTCGCGGGCCGTCAGCCGTTTTTGCAGCTGCGGAATCAGGTCGGCCAGCGCCACATAGACAAAACTGCTCGACGCCACCACCAGGAAAAAGGGCAACCAGTCGTGCAGCATGTCCACCAGGGCGTAACCGACCAGGCCGCCCAGGGCCGTCACGGCGCCGGCCAGCGACACCTTGATCAGGGCCGCGCTGCGGTTGCTGGAGGTGTGGCGCAGCACCACCAGGTCGCCCATGTGGTGCGGCACTTCATGCGCCAGCACGGCCAGCGCGGTGATCACGCCCAGGCGCATGTCGGCGACGAAGGCGGAGGCAATCAGGATGCCGTCGCCGAAGGCGTGCACGCTGTCGCCGGTCAGCACGGCCCAGCTGCCGGACCTGACCGGATGGCTGTGGTGGGGGTGGTCGTGCCCATGGCCGGACTCCAGCGGGCTGGGGGCGGTGTGGACGCGCTCGGCGCGCACAGAGTTGGCGGTGCGCACCGGCGCCAGCACGTGGCCCAGGCCGTCTTCCCCGCCCTGCGGGTCGTGGTGCTCATGGCCGTGGTGATACAGCTCGGCCTTGTCGAGCAGGAAGAAAAACACCAGCCCGACCAGCAAAGTGGCAAACAGTTCCTGCGCGCCGGCCTGGCTCTCGAAAGCCTCCGGCAGCAGGTGCATGAAGGCGGTCGCCAGCAGTGCGCCGGCGGCCAGGCTGAGCATGTGGTTGGTGTAACGGGCCAGCACGCCAAAGCTGAGCAGCGCCGCCAGCCACACGCTGCCGATGCCGGCGGCCAGGGTGCCGGTCAAAATTGCTATCAATGTCATAGCTGCTCACGCCCGATCTATATGGGCTGAAGCCCGAAAAGGTTGTAAAAACTCGCACTAAGCGCAAAAAAGCCGCCGCACATTGCTGTGGGGCGGCTCCATGCCGGGCGGGCTTGAGTTTAAGCGACGCCGTTGGCCTTGAACCACGCCAGAGCGCGTTTCCAGCCGTCTTCCGCCGGCTCCTTGCGGAAGCTCGGGCGGTAGTCGGCATGGAAAGCGTGCGGGGCATCAGGGTACACCACAAACTGCGAGGCCTTCGCCGCGGCACTGCCGACTGCCAAAGCCGCTTTCATCTTATCAACCGTGTCAAGGGGAATGCCGCTGTCCTGCCCGCCATACAGGCCGAGTACCGGGCCGTTCAGGATGGGGGCGATATCGACCGGGTGTTTCGGCGTGAGCGGCGTGCTGGCACCGACCAGGCGGCCGTACCAGGCCACGCCGGCCTTGACGCCGGGGTTGTGCGCGCTGTACAGCCAGGTGATGCGGCCGCCCCAGCAAAAGCCGGTGATGCCCACCTTGGCGGTGTCGCCGCCGTTGGCGCCCGCCCACTTCACGGCACCGTCCAGGTCGCCCATGACCTGGGCATCAGGCACCTTGGAGACGACCTCGGCCATCAGCTTGGCCATCTCGCCGTACTGCGTGGGGTCGCCCTGGCGCGCATACAGCTCGGGCGCAATCGCCAGGTAACCGGCCTTGGCAAAGCGGCGGACGGTGTCGGCGATGTATTCATGCACGCCGAAAATTTCCTGGATCACCAGGATCACCGGCAGGCCGGTCTTGCCGGCGGGCGCGGCGTAATAGGCCGGCACCTTGAATCCGTTGACTTCAAACGAGGTTTCGCCGGCCTTCAGGCCCTCGGCCGACGTCTTGATCGCGGTCTGCGCCATGATGGGCAGGGCGGTGGCGGCATAACCGACACCGAGCGCCGCCTTCAGCGCCGTGCGGCGGGTCGCGCCGGCTTCGGTGCTGTGGCCGGGGAGCAGGGAGTCAAACTCGGATTTCTGGTCGCTGTTGAGCATGGCGGTTTCCTCAATATCTGGGTTGAAGGGGCTGAAAGGGGCGGCAAAGAAAGCCGGGCTAGTCTAGATGGTCAGAAAAATTCCTGCTGGTTCAGGGAAATACCGAAAAGTATTACCCGCCACCGCTGTCCTGCGACGTCAGTGCGCCTTTTCCCAGTTCGGACCGATGCCGATCTCGGCCAGCAGCGGCACCTTGAGGTCCGCCACCCCGGCCATCAGGCGCGGAATTTCATGGCGCACCCATTCGACCTCGGCCTCGGGCACCTCGAACACCAGTTCGTCGTGCACCTGCATGATCATTTTGGTGGCGCGTTTTTCGGCATCGAGCACGTCCTGCACCTTGACCATGCTGAGCTTGATCAGGTCGGCCGCCGTGCCCTGCATGGGCGCGTTGATGGCCTGCCGCTCCGCCGCTTTTTTGCGCGGGCCATTGCCGCCGTTGATCTCGGGCAGGTAAAGCCGCCGGCCAAACACGGTCTCGACGAAATGGTTCTTCTGGGCAAACACCACGGTCTGCTCCATGTAGTTCTTCACGCCGGGGTAACGCTGAAAATACTTGTCGATGTAAGCGGCCGCGGCCTTGGTCTCGATGCCCAGGTTGCGCGCCAGCCCGAAGCTGCTCATGCCGTAGATCAGGCCGAAGTTGATGACCTTGGCGTAACGGCGCTGCTCGCTGCTGACCTGGTCCAGCGCGACGCCGAACACCTCGGCGGCGGTTGCGCGGTGCACGTCCAGGCCGTCGGTGAAGGCGCGCAGCAGCGCTTCGTCGCCGCTCAGGTGGGCCATGATGCGCAGCTCGATCTGCGAGTAGTCGGCGCTGGCAATCAGGCAACCGGGCGGCGCCACAAAGGCCTCGCGCACGCGCCGGCCCTCGGCGGTTTTCACCGGAATGTTCTGCAGGTTGGGGTCGTTGCTCGACAGGCGGCCAGTCACGGCCACCGCCTGTGCGTAATGCGTGTGCACCCGCCCGGTTCGCGGGTGCGCGAGCTGGGCCAGCTTGTCGGTGTAGGTGCCCTTGAGCTTGGAGAGCGAGCGGTGCTCCAGCAGCTTGGCCGGCAGCGGGTAATCCTCGGCGAGTTTTTCCAGCACCTCCTCGTCGGTGCTGCGCGCGCCGGTGGCGGTCTTCTTGATGACCGGCATGCCCAGCTTGTCAAAGAAAATCTCGCCGAGCTGCTTGGGGCTGCCCAGGTTAAAGGGCTGGCCGGCGATCTCGTAGGCCTCGGCTTCGAGCTGCAGGATGCGCGTGCCGAGCTCGCCGCTCTGCTTGGCCAGCGTCGGCGCGTCGATCAGCACGCCGTTGCGTTCGATGCGGTACAGGGCTTCGCTGCTGCGCATTTCCAGCTCGTAGATGAAACGCAGCTTGTCGTCGGCCTGCAGCCGCGGCCAGAGCACGCGGTGCACGTCCAGCGTCTGGTCCGAGTCTTCGCACGAGTACTCGGCGGCCTTGGCGATGTCGACCTGGTTGAACTTGATCTGGTGCGCGCCCTTGCCGCACAGGTCTTCGTAGTTGATGCCGCTGCGGCCCACATGGCGCTCGGCCAGGCTGGCCAGGCCGTGCGGCTTGTGGACTTCGAGCACATAACTCTGCAGCATGGTGTCGTGGGCGTAGCCCTGCACCTCGATGCCGTGGTTGGCAAACACATGGCGGTCGTACTTGACGTGCTGGCCGAGCTTGGCCTTGGCCGGGTTTTCCAGCCAGGGTTTCAGTCGCGCCAGCACCTCGTCGCGCGGCAGTTGCGCCGGCGCGTCGGGGTAGTCGTGCGTCAGCGGAATGTAGGCGGCCTCGCCGGGCGTCACGCTGAAACTCAGGCCGACGATCTGGGCCAGCATTTCGTCGAGCGAGGTGGTTTCGGTGTCCAGCGCCACCAGCTCGGCGGTTTCGATCTTGGCCAGCCAGGCCTCGAACATCGCCCAGTCCAGCACGGTGTCGTAACGCAGGTTGGTGGCGCGTTCGGCCAGCGGCGTGGCCAGAAAGGCCGGCTCGTCAAACAGCCCCGGCTCGTCGGACGAGGCCGCGGGCGCGGCGCGGCCCTGGCGATGGGTGTCGGGTCCGGCCGGCAACTCGGCCGGCGCATTCTGGGCGTCTATGCTGCGGACCAGACTCTTGAACCCGTATTTTTCGTAAAAATCCTTCAAAGCCTCCGTCTGCTGCCCGCCGACAGCTATGGATTCCATCGCAGGAAGACCTTCGATGTAATCCTGCAGTTCGCAGTCTTTCTTGATGGTCAGCAGCTCGCGGCCCCTGGGCAGCCAATCCAGGGAGCTGCGCAGGTTGTCGCCAACCACGCCCTTGATCTCGCCGGCACGCGCCACCAGCGCGTCGAGCGAGCCGTATTCGAGCAGCCATTTCACCGCCGTCTTGGGGCCGACCTTGGGCACGCCGGGCACGTTGTCCACCGCATCGCCGACCAGGGTCTGGTAGTCCACCATCAGGCGCGGCGGCACACCGAACTCGGACTCGACGCCGACCAGGTCGCGCCGGCGGTCGTTCATGGTGTCGATGACGGTGATGTTTTCATCAACCAGCTGGCTCAGGTCCTTGTCGCCGCTGGAGATGATGACCTCAATGCCCTGCTGCGACGCCATGCAGGCCAGCGTGCCGATCACGTCGTCAGCTTCCACGCCGGGCACGTCCAGCACCTTCCAGCCGAGCAGGCGCACGACTTCGTGGATGGGTTCGACCTGGCTGCGCAGGTCGTCGGGCATGGCCGAGCGCTGGGCCTTGTACTCGGGGTACAGCGCATCACGAAAGGTCGGGCCCTTGGCGTCGAAGACACAGGCGGCATAGTCGGCGCGCACGTCCTTGCGCAGCTTCTGCATCATGTTGATCATGCCGCGGATGGCGCCGGTGGCGGGGCTTTGCGGGTTGCCGGGGTCGGCGCGCAGATCGGGCATCGCATGGAAAGCGCGGTAGAGATAGCTGGAGCCATCCACCAGCAGCAGTGTTTTTTTGTCGGTGCTCATGGCCCCGATTGTCACCGTTTTGCCAGCCCTATCCACGGGGGTGCCGGCCCCCTACAATGCAGGCATGCAACACCCTCTTTGCTCCCTTCTGTTCGCCGCCACGGCTGCCCTGGCCTGTGCCCCCGTGCTGGCCCAGACGGCGGCGCCTGCCCCGGCAGCGGCACCTGCGCAAGCACTGCCGCCCGGCACCAACCCCGTCAGCAGCCGGCCCGAGCCGGCCATCCAGCGCATCCGCACGGAAGACGCCGGTTCGCGCATCGACGAAGTGCGCGTGGGTGGCGAGACACAAAGCATCACCGTGCAGCCCAAAACCAATGTGCCGGCCTACGAAGTCCTGCCTTCCGACACCACCAAGGGCGGCGGCACCGGACCGTCCACCTCGGGCGCCGGCAGCACCGGCAAACGTGTCTGGAACGTGCTCAAGTTCTAGTTTTCCCCCTTAGTTTCCGTTTCAGGCATGGCCGTTTACACCGAAGTCTCGTTTGACGAGGCCGCTCCCCTTTTGCATTCGCTCGGTCTGGGGCAGTTGAAGAGCCTGGACCCCTGCTCGGGCGGCATCGAGAACACCAACTATTTCGCCGACACCGACCAGGGCCGTTACGTCCTGACGCTGTTCGAACGCCTCGGTTTCGAGCAGTTGCCGTTTTACCTGTACCTGATGCAGCATCTGGCGCAGCGCGGCATTCCGGTGCCTGAACCGCATGCCGCGCTGACCGCCGGCGCCGGCAGCTGGCCCGGCGACATCCTGCACAAACTCAAGGGCAAACCCGCCGCGGTGGTGGACCGCCTGCGCGGCCGCAGCGAACTGGCGCCCACACCTGCGCACTGCGCGGCGGTGGGCGACATGCTGGCGCGCATGCACCTGGCGGGACAGGACTTCGACCGCCAGCAGGGCAACCTGCGCGGCCTGGCCTGGTGGAATGAGACCGTGCCGGTGGTCCTGCCCTACCTCAGCCCCGAACAAGGCAGCCTGATCCGCTCCGAACTGGCCTACCAGAACCATGTCGCCGCCTCCTCAGCCTGGCAGGCGTTGCCACGCGGTCCGGTTCATGCCGACCTGTTTCGCGACAACGTGATGTTCGACGGCGAAGGCGGCAGCCTGCGCCTGACCGGCTTTTTTGATTTTTACTTCGCCGGCTGGGACGCCCTGCTGTTCGACATCGGCGTCAGCCTCAACGACTGGTGTGTGGACCTCGCCACCGGTGAACGCGACACAGCGCGCACCTCGGCCTTCCTGGCGGCCTACCAGGCCGTGCGCCCCCTGAACGCCCAGGAACGCAGCCTGCTGCCGGCCATGGAGCGCGCCGGCGCCCTGCGTTTCTGGATCTCGCGGCTGTGGGACTTTTACCTGCCGCGCGAAGCCGCGCTGTTGCAGGCGCACGACCCCGGCCATTTTGAACGGGTGCTGCGCCAGCGCGTGGCCCATCCGTGCAGCCTGTCGGCCTGACCCTGTTGTTGCGCAGCGCCCGGGCTGGAGGCAGCCGGCGTTACATTGTTCATCGCGTCCGTCCTTTTAGCTCTTTTGGCCCCTTTATCGCCTTCGATTGAACCTCGACCGACCCGCCCCCTCAACCTGCAACCCAAGCAATGAAACTAAACATCGTTCCCGCGCGTACTGGCATCACATGGGTCAAACTCGGCATACAAACCTTCTTCAAGCAGCCGCTGGCGCTGGCCGGCCTGTTTTTCATGTACATGGCGGCGGCCACGCTGGCATCGCTGATTCCGTTCGTTGGTGTGGTACTGGCGCTGGCCATCGTGCCGGCGGCCACCCTGGGCCTGATGGCCGCGACGCTGGAAGCCACCAAGGGCCGTTTTCCGATGCCTGCCATTCTGGTCAGCGCCTTCCGCGCCGGCCGGCAGCGTGCCCGCGCCATGATGGTGCTGGGTTTTCTGTATGCGGCCGCCTGCCTGCTGATCGTGTCCGTGGTGCCGCTGTTTTTCGATGTGCCGGTCAGCCGCGAAAGCGCCCTGGCGCCCGAAATGCAGGGGGTGATGCTGACCATCATGGCGCTTTACCTGCCGGTGTCCATCCTGTTCTGGCATGCACCTGCGCTGGTGCACTGGCATGGCGTGACGCCGGTCAAGAGCCTGTTTTTCAGCGCCGTCGTGTGTTTTCGCAACGCCGGCGCCTACGCGCTGTTCGGCCTGACCTGGATGGTGGTGCTGATGCTCATCGGCCTGGCGGTGAGCCTGCTGGCCGGCCTGCTGGCCAGCCCCGAGGCGGCGGCCGCGCTGGTCATGCCGGCCGCCCTGCTGATGGCCGCGATGTTTTCCAGCTCGCTGTATTTCACCTTCCGCGACAGTTTTGATGCCACCCCGCCCGACAGCCCCGTCAACAACGACAACAACCCCACTCCCGGAGACACGCCATGACACAGCACCTGCTGCAAGGCCGGCAAGAAAAGGAAATCCTGTGGTTCCAGAGGCGTGACGCGCTCAAGGCCGCCGCGGCCTGGGTCGCCATGGGGGGCCTGCCGGCCGCAATGGCGCAGCAGCGCAGCAACATCGTGCAACTCACCGGCGACGCCACCCTCAACGGCAACCGCCTGAGTCCGGAGCACACGATCCAGACCGGCGACGTGATCCAGACCGGACCAGGCGCCAACCTCGTGTTTGCCATCGGCAACTCGGCTTTCCAGGTGCGCCAGAACTCTCGCCTGTCGGTGGAACGCGGCACCACGCTCCATGCGGTCAGCCTGCTGCGCCTGCTGACCGGCGCGGTGGCCAGCGTCTGGGGCAAGGGTGTGAACCGCGCCATCGTCATGCCGACCCTGACCGCCGGCATACGTGGCACCGGCGTGTATGCCGAGATTTTTGCCGACCAGGGCAACCGCAACTATTTCTGCAACTGTTATGGCACGGTGGACCTGGGCGCGGGCAGCGACAAGCAGGTGTCGCAGGCGCAATACCACCAGTCGTTCTGGGCCGACGCCGAACCCCGCAACGGGCGCTACCTGTCGCCCGCCCAGGCGCTGAACCACACCGACGAAGAGCTGGAATTTCTGGCCCGCCTGGTGAACCAGCGCACGGCCTGGCAGATCGCCGGCCGAAAAGGCATCAAGGACGGCCGCGGCCAGATGGGCTACTGAGCCCGAATCCCTGGGCCACCGGCCTCACCAGGCATCGCCGGAAGCATTTTGCAGCCGGCGCACCAGCGCCACCAGTTGTGGCCGTACTTCGGTCATCAGGAATTGCGGCGAGAGCTTGAAACCGGGTCCGCCGCAATTGACCACCATCACCGAACGCCCGCTTCCCGGACGGAAAGCCGCGGCGATGGCATTCACGTCTTTCTGCCACTCGCCAAACGAGGCGCAACAGCCGTGCTCGCGGTAGTGCGCCAAGGCCAGTTCCAGCGCATCCCGGGTCTGCGGCCAGGCTTTTTCGTCCTGGGCCCGGATGCGCTCCATCAGCGCACTGCGTTCGCTGTCGCTGCAGCCGGCCAGGTAGGCACGCCCCATCGCCGTGCTGGCCAGCGGTATGCGTGAACCGACGTCCAGGCTCAACGTGAGGGCCGATTCGCTGCGGCAGTTCTCGACATAAATCATGCTCAGGCGGTCACGTATGCCCAACGAGACCATGGCCTGCGAACTGTCGGCCAGCTCCTGCATCATCGGCCGCGCCAGCTGGCGCATGTCCATGCGGGCCAGCATGGCGCTGCCCAGCGCCAGCACCGCGCTGCCGAGGCGGTAGCCCGGATTGCCGCTGCTGTCCTGCGCGTGTTCGAGGTAACCCTGCTTGGTCAGCGTGTAGGTCAGGCGTGAAATCGTGGACTTGGGCAGGCCGCAGCGGCGCGCCAGTTCCTGGTTGCCGAGGGTGCGGTCACGCGAACGGAAGGCACCAAGCACGTCCAGGCCACGAGCCAGCGCGGTCACGAAATGCCGGTCTTCCTTCGCGTTGCCGGCGAGATGCCTGGCCGAAACAGTCGGCTCCGAGGTGAGTACTTTTTTCATATTGTTCTGCAGTGCGGAATATTGCAATCGTACCAGTTCATGTCGCTCGAGTGACTGTTTCCCATGAATTCCCCAATGAACCGAGGGAATTCCATGACAAGAGTCGAATGGGGTGGCCGCACAATCCCTCAGCATTGCAATCTGTCAATTCTGCAATGCAGAATAAAGAAAACAATACAACAACGAGGAGAACTTCAGATGTCGAGCAAGAAAATTCGCGTCCTGGCGCTGGCCCTGAGCCTAGCCGCCACCCTGCTTCCTGCGCAGGCCGCACCCGGCCGGGAGGACCTGGTGATCGGTCAGGTGGCGCCGCTGACCGGCACCATCGCCGGAACCGGCAACGAATACGTGGCCGGCGGTGCCGCCTACTTCGCCTGGGTCAACGACAACGGCGGCATCTACGGCCGCAAGATCCGCGTCTCGCTCAAGGACGACAGCTACAAGCCGGACCAGACCCTGGCCCTGACGCGCCAACTGCTGGCCGAGGACAAGCCGCTGGCCCTGTTCGGTTTTGTCGGCACCGGCAACGTGCTGGCGCTGAACAAGAACAAGGTGCTCGAAGACGCCGGCATCGCGCTGCTGGCGCCCTACACCGGCGCGCAGGACCTGCGCGAGCCGATGAACCCGCACATCTTCCACATCCGCGCCAGCTACACCGACGAAACCGCGCGCATGGTGGAACACCTGCACACCATCGGCCTGCGCCGCTTTGCCGTGATGTACCAGGACGACCCGTTCGGCAAAAGCGGACTGGCCGGTGCGGAAACAGCACTGCAGAAGCTCGGCCTGCAGGCGGTGGCCAAGGGTGGTTACGACCGCACCAAACCCGAGGAAGTCGATGCCGCCGTGGCCGCCATTGCACCGGCCAACCCCGACGCCATCATCATGGTCTCGGTCAACCGCGCTTCGGCCGCCTTCATCAAGAAGATGCGCGCCCAGGGCAGCAAGGCCCGGCTGTTCAGCATTTCGGTGGTGAACTTCAAGGAACTGCTGAAAAACGCCGGCGAGGACAACGCGCGCGGCATCGGCATCTCCCAGGTCATGCCCTACCCCTACTCCACACTGGCACCGGTGGCGCGCGAGTTCCAGACGCTGATGGCCAAGTACCAGCCCGGCAAGGTGGTGTCTTACGCCAGCATGGAGTCCTTCATCGCGGCCAAGATCCTGGTCGAAGCGATTCGCCGCAGCGGCGCCGACCCGACCCGCGCCAAAATCATGGGCCAGCTCGAAAAAATGAACAGCTACGACGCCGGCGGTTTCAAGGTCAGCTTCTCGCCGGACAACCGCGTCGGCTCGAAGTTTGTCGAAGTGACCGTGATCGGCCGCGACGGCAAACTGCTGCGCTGAACCGGGTCAGACCACCGGGGTCAGCTTGGCAACGCTCAGGGCCAGCCACTTCACGCCATGCCGCGTGAAGTTGATCTGCGCCCGGGCGTCGTCGCCGCTGCCTTCGAGCATCATGACCTTGCCTTCCCCGAACTTGTTGTGAAACACGTTCATGCCGCTTTTCAGCCCGTGCGCCGGCGCCTCGCGCTGCACCGGCACCGCCGGGTTGGGAAACCGCTCCCCGCCCAAATTCTTTGAAGCAAAAGCGGCCTTGGCCCAATCCCCACGGGCACCACCAGCTCCTGAATTCGTAGCACCCCAGGCACCGCTGCCGCCCCCGTAGGCCGACGAAAAGCCCTGGTTTTTCGGCGTGATCCATTTGAGCGCCGCCTCCGGCAACTCGTCGAAAAAGCGGCTTTTCAGGTTGTAGCGCGTCTGGCCGTGCAGCATGCGCGTCTGCGAGTGGCTCAGGTACAGGCGCTGGCGCGCGCGTGTGATGGCCACATACATCAGCCGGCGCTCTTCCTCGATGCCGCCGGCGTCGCTGAGCGAGTTTTCATGCGGAAAGACGCCGTCTTCCAGGCCGGTGATGAAGACGCAATCGAACTCCAGGCCCTTGGATGAATGCACCGTCATGAGTTGCACCGCGTCCTGGCCGGCCTGGGCCTGGTTGTCGCCCGATTCGAGCGCGGCATGGGTCAGGAAGGCGGCCAGCGGCGACAGCGTCTCGCCGGTTTCCTGGTTCGGCGCCAGCAGTTCCGGCAGGGGCTCGTTGGCCAGCGGCGCAGACGGGTCCAGCCCCTGGCTGGCTGGCGACTGCGACAGCGGCGTGCCGAGTTCATCGACCGGCAGCGCCACCGCATCGCGGCCGAAACCTTCCATGCTGACAAAGGACTCTGCGGCGTTGACGAGTTCGCCCAGATTTTCCAGCCGGTCCTGGCCTTCTTTCTCGAGCTTGTAGTGTTCCTCGAGCCCGCTGTGCTGCAGCACCAGTTCGATGATCTCGCGCAGGCTCAGGCCCGGGGTCTGCTCGCGCAGCACATCGAGCTTGGCGACAAAGGCACCGAGGTTGGCGCCGGCCTTGCCGGGCACGGCGCTGACCGCGTCGTGCAGCGAGCAGCCCGAAATGCGCGCGATGTCCTGCAGCTGCTCGATGCTGCGCGCGCCGATGCCACGCGGCGGAAAGTTGACCACGCGCATGAAGCTGGTGTCGTCGTTCGGGTTCTCGATCAGGCGCAGATAGGCCAGCGCGTGTTTGATCTCGGCGCGCTCGAAAAAGCGCAGCCCGCCATAGACGCGGTAGGGAATGCCGTTGTTGAACAGCGCGGTTTCCATGACCCGGCTTTGCGCATTGCTGCGGTAGAGCAGCGCAATTTCCTTGCGCGCCATGCCGCCGCGCACCAGCTCGCGCACCTCGTCGACAAACCACTGCGCTTCGGCAAAGTCGGAGGTGGCCTCGAAGACGCGCACCGGCTCGCCGGGGCCGGCTTCGGTGCGCAGGTTTTTACCGAGACGCTTGCTGTTGTGGCTGATCAGCTCGTTGGCCGAGTCCAGGATGTTGCCGAAACTGCGGTAATTGCGCTCCAGCTTGATCTGGTGCAACACATGGAACTCGCGCACGAAGTCGGCCATGTTGCCGACACGTGCGCCGCGAAAGGCGTAAATGCTCTGGTCGTCGTCGCCGACCGCGATCACCGACCCGCCCGGCATGCCACCGGGCGCAGCGTCGTCGCCCTGGCCGGCCAGCATCTTGATCCAGGCGTACTGCAGCTTGTTGGTGTCCTGGAACTCGTCGATCAGGATGTGGCGGAAGCGCCGCTGGTAATGCTCGCGCACCGACGCGTTGTCACGCAGCAGCTCGTAGCTGCGCAGCATCAGCTCGCCGAAATCGACCACGCCTTCGCGCTGGCACTGCTCTTCGTACAGCGCGTAGATCTCGGCCTTCTTGCGCGTCTCCTCGTCGCGCACCACCACGTCCTTGGCGCGCAGCCCGTCTTCCTTGCAGCCGGCGATGAACCACATCAGTTGCTTGGGTGGGAAACGTTCGTCGTCGATGTTGAACTGCTTGCACAGGCGCTTGATCGCCGAGAGCTGGTCCTGGGTGTCCAGGATCTGGAAGGTGGACGGCAGATTCGCCAGCTTGTAATGCGCACGCAGGAAGCGGTTGCACAGGCCGTGGAAGGTGCCTATCCACATGCCGCGCACGTTGACCGGCAGCATGTCCGACAGGCGATGCATCATCTCCTTGGCCGCCTTGTTGGTGAAGGTTACAGCCAGGATGCCGCCGGGCGACACCTGCCCGGTCTGCAGCAGCCAGGCGATGCGGGTGGTCAGCACGCGGGTCTTGCCGGAACCGGCGCCGGCCAGGATCAGCGCATGCGTGTTGGGCAGCGTCACGGCCGCGAGTTGCTCCGGATTAAGATTCTGTAAGAGTGGGGAGCTTGGGACGACTTCTGAGAACATCTCCCCATTGTAGAAAGCCTCCGATGCCCCATCCCCTTGCCGCCCGAGTACCCGTGTTATCGGCCCTTCTGCTGGCCGCCGGCCTGGCCCAGCCGGCCTTGGCCCAGTCTTCCTGCGCCAGCGATGGCCAGAAGCGCCCGCTGGCCCTGGTGGAGCGTTTCATCAATGCCGACTGCGCCACCTGCTGGACCGACCCGGCCACCCCGCCCGCCACCCGCGGCGCCGTGGCGCTGGACTGGGTGCTACCCGGCGGCCAAGGCGAGGACGCCCCGCTGTCGGCGGTGGCCACGCGTGATGGACTCAAGCGGCTGGCCGCGCTCGGCACGGCGCCGCCGGCGGCCAGCCTGACCCTGCGCACGCCCGTAACAGGCCGCGCAGGCGCGTTGCGGGTGGCGCACGGCCTGCCGGTTTCCGGCTACATCGGCGCTTCGATCGCGTTCAAGGGGTCGGCGGGTGTGAGCAACAGCCCGCCCTGGACCGCCTGGCTGGCGCTGGTGGAAGCCCTGCCAGCCGGCACCGAGGCGTCGCCGGTTCCGCGCAATCTGGTACGAAACCTGCTCCATGTCCCATGGGATGGGCGCGACCAGCTACCAAAACAGGAGCAGATGCGCTTCATCGAATCGCGTCCGCTGGATATCCCGGCGGGCACGAACACCGACCGGTTGCGGGTCATCGGCTGGATGCAGGACGCCAGCGGGCGCATCGTGGCGGCGGCGCAATCGCGCTGCACCGGGAAATAAGTCCCTCGCAGGGCCCTCACCGCCTGACGCGCCATCTGCCTGCGCGTATAGGGGCCATACGCCGCTGCATCTGCCCGCCCCCCGCACAAGCGCCTAGAATCAATCACCGGGCCCAAGCAATTGCGCCCGGTTTTTTGTTTCCGCAGACCCTGCGGGCAAGCCGGTCCAATCCAAGTGCCTTCTGTTATCTACAGTTTTTAAAGGCTTGGAATCCATGGAAATCTTCGACTACGACAATATCCTGCTGCTGCCGCGCAAATGCCGCGTGGAAAGCCGCTCCGAATGCGACGCCGGCGTCACGCTGGGCAACCGGCGCTTCCGCATCCCGGTGGTGCCGGCCAACATGAAGACGGTGATCGACGAATCGATCAGCGTGTGGATGGCGCAAAACGGCTATTTCTACGTGATGCACCGCTTCGACCTCGACAACCTCGCGTTTGTCCGAAGCATGGCGGCCCGCGGGCTCTACGCATCGATCTCGCTGGGCGTCAAGCAGGCCGATTACGACACGGTGGACCAGCTGGTGGCCGAAGGCCTGGTGCCCGACTACATCACCATCGACATCGCCCATGGCCATGCCGACACGGTGCAGCGCATGGTGGCGTATCTGAAAGAGAAACTGCCCGCGTCGTTTGTGATTGCCGGCAACGTGGCCACGCCCGAAGCGGTGATTGACCTGGAGAACTGGGGCGCGGACGCCACCAAGGTCGGCATCGGCCCCGGCAAGGTCTGCATCACCAAGATGAAAACCGGCTTTGGCACCGGCGGCTGGCAGCTGTCGGCGCTCAAGTGGTGCGCGCGCGTGGCGACCAAACCCATCATTGCCGACGGCGGCATCCGCGAACACGGCGACATCGCCAAGTCCATCCGTTTCGGCGCGACCATGGTCATGATCGGCTCCATGCTGGCGGGCCTGGAAGAAAGCCCGGGCAAAACCGTGGAGGTCGATGGCCGGCTCTTCAAGGAGTACTACGGTAGCGCCTCGGACTTCAACAAGGGCGAGTACAAACACGTCGAGGGCAAACGCATCCTCGAGCCGGTCAAGGGCAGCCTGAAGGACACGCTGCGCGAGATGGAAGAAGACGTGCAGAGCGCCATCAGCTATTCGGGAGGTACCCGCTTGATGGACATCCGCAAGGTCAACTACGTCATCCTGGGCGGCGACAACGCCGGCGAGCATCTTCTGATGTAACAAGCTGTCGCAGCGGCGGAGAGTACAGTCAGCGCTCCATCCTGAAAACGAAAATCCGTGCCCACCGCAGCCATTGAAATACGCCGAAAATATTCGCCCGAAGAAGAAGCCGCCTTGATGGCAGCCATACAGACCGCGATGACGGCCACGCTGAAGGTTCCGCACTGGACGACATCCATCCGGCTTTTTGTCCATGAGCCGCACCGCTTCAGCGGGCCGCCCGACAAGGGCGACCGCTATACCCTGGTAACGATGGACTGTTTTGTCGGCCGCTCCCGCGAAACCAAGCGGGCGCTGTACCAGGCCATCGTGCAGAACCTCGGCATGTGCGGCATTCCCGCTGACCACCTGAAGGTGCTGCTGCGGGAAGCCCCGCGCGAGAACTGGGCCATCCGTGGCGGCCTGCCGGCCTCGGAAGTGGAACTGGAATACGACGTCGAAATTTAGGGCCTGGCCGTTGCCGCCAGCAACTCCAGCGCCAGATGGTGCAGTCGGTGGTCCGTGTCCACCAGCGCCTCCAGCACACTGAAGTGGTTCAGCCCCAGCAGGGCTTCGCGCACCGGCACCACGCGAGGCCCCCAGGCCTTCTCGATCAGCGCGTTGTGGCGCAGGAACTCCTCGCTTTCGTCGGCGCCGGCCACGGTGTAGAGCACGCCCTGTTGGGGCGGCGGCAGCCAGGCCGGGCTGGCCTGCGCAACCTGCGCGGGTGTGAGCTGCAGGGAGTCCTTCAGAAAAGGCGTGCGCATGACGGATTCGAGTTCGTACAGGCCCGAGATCGACAGCGCGTTTTTGACGAGGTTTTTCGGCAAATCCTTCGCGTAAGCAGGCCACAGGCAGGCCAGCAGCATGGCCGCAAGATGGCCACCGACCGAATGGCCAATCACGGTGATGCGCTTCGGGTCACCGCCAAAACGCTCTGCATTGCGGTAAACCCAGGCCAGGGCCTTCACCATCTGCAGCGTGATCTCGGGAATCGTCACCGCCGGGCACAGGTCGTAGTTGGGAATGACCACGCAAGCTCCGGCTGCGGTGAATGCGGGCGCCACGAACGAGTGTTCGCCCTTGTCGAGCGAACGCCAGTAACCCCCATGAATGAACACCAGAACCGGCGCGCCGCCAGCCTGAGGTTTTGCTGCCGGAAACACGTCAAGCTTTTCGCCGGGGCTCGCGCCGTAAGCGAGATCCAGCGTACAGGGCAAGCTGCTGCGCGCCTGCGCGGACGTCTGAGCCCAGCGGGCGAAATGCGCTGCGTGTTCGGGCACCAGGGCGCGGTTGTTATACATGCGGTCCAGCCAGGCGGGATCGGGTCGGGTCATGGGGGCTCCTGAAGAGTCGGTAGATTGTGCTCAAACGCCCGTCATCTTGGCACAGTCGGACGCACCCGCCAGGCCTTCGGGTAAACCCGCTTCAGCTGGATCGCTGATCACCGTATTCTGTATACAGAGTTAAACCATGACACCCCAACTCATCAAAATCGAATCCAGCCCGGATCTGGTGGACCAGGTCTACCGAAGCCTGCTCGACGTGATCAGCGAGGGCTCGCTGGCGCCGGGCGCCCGCATCACGCAGGAGGACATCGCCGAGCAGCTGGCGGTGTCGCGCCAGCCGGTGCTGCAGGCCTTGCGGCTGCTGAAAAAAGACGGCTTTGTGCTCGACGCCCCCGGCCGCGGCGTGCTGGTCGCGCCGCTGGACGTGGGCTGGCTCATGCAGGTGTACCAGGTGCGCAGCGCGCTCGATGCGCTGGCCGCCCGGCTGGCCGCCCGCGCCCGCTTCCAGATCGCTCCGGCACTGATCCGCCAGGGACGCGCCGCCGCACGCAGCCACGATGTCAAGGCCATGATGGCCGCCGACGCCGAATTTCACGGCGCGATCTATGCGGCCTCCGGCAACCCGTTGATCGCCCAGAGCGCGCAACTGCACTGGCACCACATCCGCCGCGCCATGGGCGCCGTGCTGCAGGTGTCCACCATGCGCGAATCGATCTGGGACGAACACGAGGCCATCGCCCAGGCCATAGGCGCTGGCGATGAGGCCACCGCCGAAAACCTGATCCGCCAGCATGGTGAAGACGCCAGCCACAACCTCTCCAGCCTGCTGTCCAGTGCCCTGCATCCGACGCCACCGTCCACCGCCCTGCCCGCCTGAAAACCACCGCCCCGAAAACCACCCACGGAGACACCCATGAATCTGACTGCTGAACAACTCGCCCAATTCGACCGCGACGGCTACCTGTTTTTTCCCGGCCTGTTCACGCCGGAGGAAACGCAAACCCTCAACGACGCCGTGCCCGAGCTCTACAGCCGGCGCGAGGACTACAACGTGCGCGAAAAAGGCAAGGACGCGGTGCGCACCAACTTCGCCGCCCACATGTACAGCGAGCCTTTTGCCAAACTCGGCCGACACCCGCGCATGATCGGGCCGGTGGAAGACCTGCTCGGCGAAAAACTCTACATGCACCAGTTCAAGATCAACGGCAAGATGGCCTTTGAAGGCGACGTCTGGCAGTGGCACCAGGATTACGGCACCTGGCTCAACGACGACATGATGCCGACCGAGCGCGCGATGAACGTGGCGATTTTTCTCGACGACGTGACCGAGCACAACGGCCCGCTGATGTTCATCCCCGGCAGCCACAAAAAAGGCGTGGTCGATGCCAAACACGACCTGACCACCACCAGCTACCCGCTGTGGACGGTGGACAACGACCTGATCCGCCAGCTGGTGCAGCGCGCCGGCGGCAAACAGGGCGGCATTGTCAGTCCCAAGGGCCCGGCCGGTTCCATGATCCTGTTCCACTCCTGCCTGGTCCACGCCTCCGGCAGCAACCTGTCGCCCTTCAACCGGGTCAGCGTCTACCTGAGCCTGTGCGCGGTCAGCAACCATATCCGCCGCCACAAGCGCCCCGAATACATCGCGCACCGCGACTTCACGCCCATCGAATGCCTGCCGGACGACTGCCTGCTGAAGGACTACCCGGTGGACCTGCCGTGGAAAGACGGCGTGCCGGCGACCGCGCTGCAGACCTCGATGGAAGAGATCGTGCCGGAGCGCAAGGCGGCCTGAAACCGCGTCCCGGTTCGCCCTGAGCCTGTCGAAGGGCTTTCTCAACCCATGGACTGGCTTCGACAAGCTCAGCCCGAACGGATACTTTCAATGAACCTGTACTCCAAACTCCAGCAGCGCGCGGCCAAAAACCAACCGATCCGCATCGGCCTCATAGGCGCCGGCAAGTTCGGCTCCATGTACCTCGCGCAGATCCCCAAAACGCCGGGCGTGCACCTGGTCGCGATTGCCGACCTGTCACCCGACGCCGCCCGCACCAACCTTGCACGTGTAGGATGGAATCCGGCCCTGACCCAGGCGTCTTCTGCGCAGGAAGCTATCAAAACAGGAGCAACCTGGATCACGGACGACTGGAACGCGGTGGTCACGCACCCGCAGATCGACATCATTGTGGAATGCACCGGCAACCCGGTGGCCGCGGTCGAACATTGCCTGCAGGCGTTTGCGCACGGCAAACATGTGGTCAACGTCACGGTGGAAGCCGACGCCTTCTGCGGACCGCTGCTGGCGCGCAAGGCGGCGCAAGCCGGCGTCGTGTATTCGCTGGCATTCGGCGACCAGCCAGCGCTGATCTGTGACCTGGTGGACTGGGCGCGCACCTGCGGTTTCCCTGTGGTGGCGGCCGGCCGCGGCCACAAGTGGTTGCCGCATTTTTCCGAATCGACACCCGACACCGTCTGGGGCAACTACGGCCTCACGCCTGAGCAGGCGACACGCGGCGGCCTCAACCCCAAGATGTTCAACAGCTTCCTCGATGGCTCCAAGCCCTCGATCGAATCCACCGCCGTGGCCAATGCCACCGGCCTGACGGTGCCGAGCAACGGCCTGCTCTATCCGCCGGCCAGCGTCGAGGACATTCCCTTTGTCACGCGGCCGATTTCCGAAGGCGGCGTACTCGAGCGCAAAGGCATGGTGGAGGTGATCTCCTCGCTGGAAGCCAACGGCCGCAAGATCCCCTACGACATCCGCATGGGTGTGTGGGTCACGGTCGAAGCCGAGACCGACTACATCAAGAACTGCTTTGAAGAGTACAACGCGCACACCGACCCGAGCGGACGTTATTTCACGCTGTACAAACGCTGGCACCTAATCGGCCTGGAAGTCGGCGTGTCGGTGGCCAGCGTCGCGCTGCGCGGCGAACCCACCGGTGTGGCCACCTGCTGGAACGCCGACGTGGTGGCCACCGCCAAACGCGACTTGAGGCCCGGCGACATGCTGGACGGCGAAGGCGGCTACACCGTCTGGGGCAAGCTGCTGCCGGCCGACACCTCGGTAAAGATGGGTGGCCTACCGTTGGGCCTGGCGCACAACGTCAAGGTCGTGCGCGCCGTCAGGAAAGGCCAAAGCCTGAGCTGGGCCGATGTGGCCATGGACACTTCCACCCCGGCGTACAAGGTGCGGAGCGAGATGGAAACCATGTTCTCACCGGCGATGAAGAAAGCTGCCTGACAGCCTTTTTTCTGCCGTGTACCGCATGATGGTGGCAACACCATTTTCCGGACATTCATGAGTACCAGCAGCAACACAGTCATCCCCCGCATCGCCTTTCTGGGCACCGGCAGCATGGGCCTGCCCATGGCCAGGCGCCTGTGTGAAGCCGGCCACGCCCTGCAGGTGTGGAACCGCACGCCGGCCAAGGCCGCCGCCCTGACAGCGCTGAGTGCGACCGTTCATGCACAGGCCAGCGCAGCGGTTTCAGGGGCCGACATCGTCGTCGGCATGCTGGAAAACGGCGCCGTGGTGGAAGATGTCCTGTTCGCGCAGGGCGTCGCTGCAGCGATGAAGCCGGGCGCCTTGTTCATCGACATGGCCTCGATCAAGCCGCGCGAGGCACGCGACCATGCCGCACGCCTGGGCGCGCTCGGTGTGGCCCACCTCGATGCGCCGGTCTCCGGCGGCACGGGTGGCGCCGAAAGCGGCACGCTGGTGATCATGGTGGGCGGCAAGGCGGCGGATTTTGAGCGCGCCCTGCCGCTGCTCCAGGTCTTCGGGCGCGCCACCCACGTCGGTTCCCATGGTGCGGGCCAGTTGACCAAGCTGGCCAACCAGATGATTGTCGGCATCACGATAGGCGCCGTGGCGGAGGCGCTGCTGTTTGCCACCAAGGGAGGCGCCGACATGGCCAAGGTCAAGGAAGCCATCACCGGCGGTTTTGCCGACAGCCGCATCCTGCAGGTGCACGGCCAGCGTATGGTCGAGCGCGACTTCACCTCCCGCGCCCGCCTCGCCATCCAGCTCAAGGACATGCGCAATGCGCTGGCCACCGCCGAGGAAATCGGCTTCGAGGCGCCAGTCACCACGCTGTTCGAGCAACTCTACGCCGACGGCATCAGCCACGGCCTGGGCGAGCTGGACCATTCGGGCCTGTTTGTCGAGCTGGCGAGCCGCAACGGCATGAGCTGAAGCCTCAAGCGGACGCCCATAAAAAAAGGCCCGCAGAGCGGGCCTTTTTTGTTGTCAGCGCAAAAATCAACGTGCAGGGCGTGCCGGACGCTTGTGGGCGTCACGCGGAACAAACACCTTGCCGGCAGGTTTGGCAAACGCCGGTTTGCGGTCCGAGAAATCACCGCGCGGGGCCGATGCGAAACCTTCCGGACGGCCACCGAAGCTGCGCTCGCCGCCACGCTCGTCGCGCTGGGCAAAACCGCCGTTGTTGCTGTTGCCGAAGCCGCGGTCATCACGACGCGGGCCGCGGTTGTCACGGTCGTTGAACGCGCCGCCACCAGCCGGTGCCTGGAAAGGCGCACGGTCATTGCGGTTGTTGGAGAAACCGCCGCGGTCGCCGCCACGGTCATCACGGTTGCCGCCGAAACCACCACGATCGGCGCCGAACGCAGGCTTCTTGCCGGCATAACCGCCGCCAGCGCCGCCACCGAAACCGCCTGAAGGTGCACGGTCGTTGCCGAAACGGCCGCCACCGCCACCGCCGAAACTGCGCGGACCACCGCGGTCATTGCGGTCACCACCGAAATTGCCGCGCGGGCGATCGGAGGTGGGTGCAAAACGCTGCTGTGGCTCCAGACCGGCGATCACGCTGGGCTTGAGGTTCTGCTGGGTGTAATGCTCGATGTCCTGGATCTTGCGGCGGTCGCGGAACTCGGCAATCGTGATTGCCTGGCCTTCGCGGCCGGCACGGCCGGTACGGCCAATGCGGTGCACATAATCTTCGGCTTTCATCGGCAGGCCGTAGTTGATCACGTGGGTGATGGTCGGAACATCCAGACCACGGGCAGCGACGTCGGTCGCGACCAGGATCTGCACGCGGCCGTCACGGAACGCCATCAGGCGGCGGTTGCGCAGGCCCTGGCCCAGGGCGCCATGCAGCGCCACGGCGCTGAAGCCCTCTTGCACCAGATCGTTGGCCAGACCGTCACACTCGACCTGCGTGCAGGCAAACACGATGGCCTGGTTGATGGTGGTGTCGCGCAGCCAGTGATCCAGCAGCTTGCGCTTGTGGGTCATGTTGTCGGCCCACAGCAGCGACTGCGTGATGGACGCATGTTTTTCGTGCGGCGAGTCGATCTCGACACGCTGCGGCTGGCGCATCACACGCGTGGCCAGCTGCATGATGCGCGGCGCAAACGTGGCGCTGAACATCATGGTCTGCTTGCGCTCGATGGTGAGCTGGTTGACTTCGGTCAGGTCGTCGGCAAAGCCGAGGTCCAGCATGCGGTCGGCTTCGTCGACGACGAGGAACTGCACCTGGTCCAGCTTGATCTGCATGCTGCGCTGCAGGTCCAGCAGGCGGCCGGGCGTGGCCACCACGAGGTCGGCGTTTTGCAGCTTGGCAATCTGCAGCTGGTAAGGAATGCCGCCCACCACGTTGGCAATACGCAGGCCGCGGCAATGGCGCACCAGGTCGATCGCGTCGGCGCAGACCTGCTGGGCCAGCTCGCGCGTCGGGCACAGGATCAGGGCGCCGGGGGTGGCGGCCTTGAAATTGCGCATGTTGGTCGGGTCCTTGCGCTTGGGCTTTTTCAGCGGGGCTTCGCCGCGGGCGACCGCTTCGGCGCTCAGGCGCTCAAATTCGGCGCGTTCGTTGCGCTCGGCCTCTTCCTGCTGCTTGAGCAGGGTGTGCAGCACGGGCAGCAGGAAAGCGGCGGTCTTGCCGCTGCCGGTCTGGCTGGAGACCAGCAGGTCGGTGAATTTGGCCTTCGGGTCTGCCTTGACGTCAGCATCCAGTGCCTGCATGGCTTTCGGGATGGTGGCCATCTGCACGGCGGTCGGCTGGGTGAAACCCATGTCGGCCACGGCCTGCAGCAGTTCCTTGGCCAGGCCCAGCTTCACGAAGCCGTTCGGCTCCGCAACAACGGCGTCCAGCGACGTTTCTGCTGCGACAGGCGCGTCAGAAAAATCCGGAATCACGTGGATATCGGTATCGGTGTTTGCTTCGGCCAGAAAGTCGCCGCGAGCTTCAAAAGAATCAGTCATGTTTTTTCTCACAAATCACTTGCGCGCTGCTCCACTTGTGGTTTGAGCAGGCGAACAAGAAACGACCACCTGCCGCGTTGCGGAAGGCTTCGTTTGTGGTTAATAAAACATCAACCATCAAACGAATATTTCGGTTCGGGCGACTTCCGGTAAACCGGTGCCTGAAGCGATGGCTCTGTTGGTAGAGCCCAAAGGTGTGAGGTAGATGTACAAATGCGGCGCACCCCTGTGCATCCGTCAAGCCGTTGATTATGGCATGGTTTACGGGTTTACACCAGTCCCCCGTCGCCGAAAGACCTTCAAACCTGCCAGCAACCGACGGGGAGGCCGGCTATTTGCTCTCTTTTAAATAGCAAACAGCGCAAGTCCAGAAAGGGCTGGAAGCCTGCATCACTTCAGGAAGTGGGTCCGGTAATGCTCCAGCTCGTCGATCGATTCATGCACATCGGCCAGCGCCGTGTGGCTTTGCTGCTTCTTGAACGCGCTGTAGACCTCGGGCCGCCAGCGTTTGGCCAGCTCCTTGAAGGTGCTGACATCGACATTGCGGTAGTGGAAAAACGCCTCGAGTTTGGGCATGTACTTGACCAGGAAGCGCCGGTCCTGGCTGATGGTGTTGCCGCACATCGGCGAGGTGCCCTTGGGCAGGTACTGCGCCAGAAAGGCCAGCAGCTGTTTTTCGGCATCGGCTTCCGTCACGGTGCTGGCCTTGACCTTGTCGATCAGGCCGCTGCGGCCGTGGGTGCCCTTGTTCCAGTTGTCCATCTGTCCGAGCAGTTCGTCGGACTGCTTGATCACCAGCACCGGACCCTCGATGCGCGGCGTCAGTTGCGGGCCGGTGACCACCACGGCGATTTCGATCAGCCGCTCCTTTTCCGGGTCGAGCCCGGTCATTTCACAGTCGATCCAGACCAGGTTGAGATCGGATTTTTTCAGCAGGGTTTCGTTTTCAGCCATCTTGCGATTCTCGCTGATCGCCTAAACTTGCCTTCATGCCTGACTATTCCTACGCCTTCACCCTGCTGTTCTCTGCCGCGCTGGTGCTGGTGCTGCTCACGAAGTTCTACCTCGCCTCGCGCCAGATCCGCCATGTGGCGCGGCACCGCGACCAGGTACCGGCCGCCTTCGCCGCCACGATTTCGCTGGCCTCGCACCAGAAAGCGGCTGACTACACCATCACCAAGGCGCGCTTCGGCCTGCTCGAACTGGCTTTTGGCACCGCGGTGCTGGTCGGCTGGACGCTGCTCGGCGGCATCGACCAGCTGAACCAGGCCCTGGTGAACTCGGGCCTGCCCGCCTACGGCCCCCTGGCGCCGCAACTGGCGCTACTGGCCGCCTTTGCCTTGGTCAACGGACTGCTGGACCTTCCCTTCACGCTTTACAGCACCTTCCGCATCGAGGAGCGTTTCGGCTTCAACAAGACGACATTCAGGCTGTGGCTGGGCGACCTCGTGAAATCCCTGCTGGTCGGCCTGGTGATCGGCCTGCCGATCGTCGCGCTGATCCTCTGGATCATGGGCAGCACCGGTGCCTGGTGGTGGCTCTGGGCCTGGGGCGTGTGGATGGGGTTCAACCTGCTGGTGCTGGTGCTCTACCCGACCGTCATCGCGCCGCTGTTCAACAAGTTCCAGCCGCTCGAAGATGAAAGCCTGAAGGCGCGCGTCACCGCCCTGATGCAGCGCTGCGGCTTTGCCGCCAAGGGCCTGTTCGTCATGGACGGCAGCAAACGTTCGGCCCATGCCAACGCCTACTTCACCGGTTTTGGCGCGTCCAAACGCGTGGTGTTTTTCGACACCCTGCTCAAACAGCTGAGCCCCGCCGAGGTCGACGCGGTGCTGGCCCACGAACTCGGCCACTTCAAGCACAAACACATCATCAAACGCATCGCCGCCATGTTTGCCATGAGCCTGGCCGGCTTTGCGCTGCTGGGCTGGCTGTCCACCCAGGTCTGGTTTTACACCGGCCTGGGCGTGCGGCCGAACATGACCGGCAGCAACGACGCGCTGGCCCTGCTGCTGTTTTTGCTGGTGGTGCCGCTGTTCAGTTTTTTCATCTCGCCACTGTTTGCCCTGCTCTCGCGCAAGCACGAATTTGAAGCCGACGCCTACGCCATCGCGCAGACCGACGGCCGGGATCTGCAAAGCGCCCTGCTCAAGCTCTACCAGGACAACGCCAGCACGCTGACACCCGACCCGGTGTATGTGAAGTTTTATTATTCGCACCCGCCGGCCTCTGAACGGCTGTCCCGCATGGGTGCACCCACCGGAACACCCGCATGAGCAACCCCATCCACCAGAACCGCCGCGCGCTGAGCGCCACCGAGATCGTCACGCAGCTGAGCCAGCTCAACGGCGAGCAGCCGCAAGGCTGGCGTCTGATCGACGGTTCGCTGGAGAAGACCTTCAGCTTCAGGAACTTCCACGAAACCATGGGCTTTGCCAATGCCGTGGCCTTCATCGCCAACGCCGAGGACCACCACCCGGACCTGGCCCTGAGTTACGGCAAATGCACGGTGCGTTTCAACACGCACGACGTGAACGGCATTTCGGTCAGCGACTTTTTCTGCGCGTCGAAGGTCGACGCGCTGCTGGCTTGACCACTGTTTCGTCCGCCGGGACCCTGCCCGGCCTGGTGGTGGCCGGTTTCGGCCGGCATTGCCTGGTGGAAACGCCCGACGGCCAGCGCCTGATCTGCCACCCGCGCGGCAAGAAAAGCCAGGCCGTCGTCGGCGACCGCGTGTTGTGGCTGCCCTCGCAGGACGAAGGCACGATAGAGAAGGTGGAAAAACGCAGCAACCTGTTCTACCGGCAGGACGACATGCGCACCAAGTCGTTCGCGGCCAACCTCGACCAGGTGCTGATCCTGATCGCGGCCGAACCCGAGTTTTCGGAGAGCCAGCTGACCCGCGCGCTGATCGCGGCCGAGGCCGAACGTATCACGCCCATCATCGCGCTGAACAAAAGCGACCTGGCCGAACCCTTTGCCCGCGCCTGGGCCAAGCTGGCGCCCTACCGCGCCATGGGTTACCAGGTGGTGCCGCTGGCGGTCAAGCCCAAAACCGACACGCCCGTTGCCAACGACGCGCAAACCGCCCAGCTGCGCGAGCTGCTGCGCGGCAAAAAAACGCTGGTGCTGGGACCTTCCGGCGCCGGCAAAAGCAGCCTGACCAACCTGCTGATTCCGGGCGCGCAGGTGCTGACCGCGGAAATATCGCAGGCACTCAATTCAGGCAAACACACAACCACCAGCACCACGCTGTACTGGCTCGACGACGCGAGAACCAGCGCGCTGATCGATTCGCCGGGCTTTCAGGAATTCGGCCTGCACCACATCGGGCCGATGCAGCTGGCCAACTACATGCCCGACCTCAAGGCCCATGCGCAGGACTGCAAGTTCTACAACTGCACGCATCTGCATGAACCCGGCTGCGGCGTGATTTCAGAGGTCAAATCGGCCTCTGGCCCAAGTGGAATAAGCGCCAACCGCTATCGTTTGTATAGCGAACTGTTCGCCGAGCTGTCGCAGCCCCCGCGTTACTGATCGCTCACCAGCGCGCGGCAGGCAGCCACCAGCGCCGCGCACTGCGCGGGCGTTCCCACACTGATGCGCAGGTACTGCTCGATACGCGGCAGCCTGAAATGGCGCACCAGGATGCGCTGCTCACGCAAGCCCGCGGCCAGGGCCGCGGCGTCATGTGCGGGGTGGCGAACCATCAGGAAGTTCGCCTGCGAGGGCAACACCTCGAAGCCCAGCTCCTGCAGGTCGCAGCGCAAGCCCTCGCGGCTTTGCATCACGGCCGCGCGGGTGCGCTCGAAGTAGGCGCGGTCTTCGTAGGCCGCGGTGGCGCCGGCCAGCGC
The DNA here is from genome assembly GCF_943371715.1 of Polaromonas sp. YR568. Taxonomy (GTDB): domain Bacteria; phylum Pseudomonadota; class Gammaproteobacteria; order Burkholderiales; family Burkholderiaceae_C; genus Polaromonas. The sequence continues at coordinate 70,720 of NZ_CALRVW010000001.1, forward strand.
CAGGCGGTCCAGCGGGTAGGAGTTGAAGCTGTCTTTCACCACTTCGAGCGCTTCGATCAGGTGCCGCTGGCCGGCGGCAAAACCCACACGCAAGCCCGCCAGCGAACGCGACTTGGACAGGGTCTGCACCACCAGCAGGTTCGGGTAACGGTTGACCAGGCCGATGGCGCTTTCGCCGCCGAAGTCCACATAGGCCTCATCGACCAGCACCACCGACCGGCTGTGCTGCTGCAGCAACTGCTCGATGTCTGCCAGCGGCAGGCCGGTGCCGGTCGGCGCATTCGGGTTGGCGATGACCACGCCGCCGCAGGGCGCCCGGTACTGCGCCACGTCGATACGCAGGGCGGCGTCCAATGGAACGATCCCGGCGTCGATGCCGTACAGCCCGCAATACACTTTGTAGAAGCTGTAGCTGATGTCCGGCATCAGCACCGGCTTGCCCTGGCGGAAGAAGGCGAAAAAGGCATGCGCCAGCACTTCGTCCGAGCCGTTGCCAGCGAACACCTGGCCGGCAGCGATGCCGTGGAAGTCCGCGATCGCCTGGCGCAGCCCGGCCGCCTGCGGGTCGGGGTAAAGCTGCAGCCCCTCCTGCGCTGCAGCACGGATGGCAGCAACCACCCGCGGCGAGGGCGGGTAGGGATTTTCATTGGTGTTGAGTTTGACCAGCCCCTCGATCAGGGGCTGCTCGCCCGGGATGTAGGGCACCAGCCCCCGAAGCGCCGGACTCCAGAACGATGTCGCGTCAGACATGCGCAGGCAACGTCAGTGGCAAACGGTCAGCCCAGCAGGCGCGCCAGCGTCAGCAGCGCCAGCAGCATCATCCAGAGCACCACCGAGCGCCAGACCAGGCCCACGATGCTGCGCAGGTGCCCGACCTCCGGCTCGCGCCCCGGCGTGCTCTCGGTGGCCTGCAGGTCGCCCGCATCGATGCCGTCGGCCTGGAAGCCCTGGGTGGCGTCGGGGGAAAACGTGGCTTTCAGCGCTTCGCCGCCCAGGCGCACGTTGACCGCTCCCGAGGTCGCGGCCAGGATTACGCCGTCGTTGCGGTTTTCCGGGCCCGCGGGCGCACGCTGCATGTAGTTGCGCCAGCCGTCGATCGCGTCCTCGAAACTGCCGACGACCGCGAACCCCAGCGAGGTCAGGCGCGCCGGCACATAGTCGACCAAGCCCCAGGCCCGCGCTGCCGCCTGCTGCAGGGCCGGGCTTGCGCCCTCGCCGGTGGATTTGGACTTGTAGGCCCAGTAACGCGAGACAAACTCGGCCATGCGGTACAACACGGCGCCGGCCGGCCCCAGGCCCAGCGCCGCCAGCACCGAGAACCAGGCCAGCACACCAAACACGTGGCGGTGCGCGGCGAGCACCGAAAACTCGATCACATGCCGCACGATTTCGCTGCGCGGCAACTCGCTGGCATCGACCTGACGCCACTGTGCCAGCAGCTCGCGCGCGGTCGCTTCGTCGCCGTCATCCAGCGCATCGCGTATGTCGGTGAAATAGTGGCTGAACTGGCGAAAACCGAGCGTCACGTAAAGCACGGCCACGTTCCAGGCAAAAGCCAGCACACCGTTGACGCTCCACAGCAGCCAGTGCACGGCCAGGGTCAGCAGGGCGGGCCCCAGCACCGCCGTGGCCCAGGCGATCCAGCCGTGTTGCGGCTTGCCGGCGTCCAGGCTGCGGCTGGCCCAGCGCGCCCAGCGGCGCAAACCGGCATGAATCGGGTTGCCGCGCGCCAGCGGCCGCGCCTGTTCGATGATGAGTGCAAACAAAACAGCAAAAAAACTCATGCTGGATGATACCGCCCCCACGTTCGCGCACTGCGTGTCGATCTCTGCCCCCCCGAGGGGGGAACGGGCTACACGAAGTGAGCCCGGACGGAGGTGGCTTATCTATGCGCTCAGAAAGCGGTAGAGGTTGCGCAGCATTCCGGCCGTCGCGCCCCAGATGTAACGCTCTTTCGCGTCCATGCCCTCATCCCCCGTGTAGGGCATGGAGAGCCACTGGCGGAGTACACCGTCGAACTCAAACTCGTGGCGCTGGTGGTTGGACGGGTCCATCAGGTAACGCAGTGGCACTTCAAAAATATCGGCCACCTCGGACGGGCTGGGCTGCAGCGCAAAACCCGGCCGCACCAGCGCGACGACCGGCGTGATGATGAAGGCCGTGCCGGTGACATAGGTGGGCAGGATGCCCAGCACCTCCACATGCTCGCGCGTCAGGCCGATTTCTTCGTGCGCCTCGCGCAGCGCCGTGTCCACTGCATCGTGGTCGGTGTCGTCGGTCTTGCCACCGGGCAGCGCAATCTGGCCGGAATGGGTGGACATGTTGCCCGCCCGCTCCGTCAGCAGCAGCGTCAGTTCATCGCGCATGACCAGCGGCAGCAGCACGGCCGCCAGTGCCGGCTCGCGGTTGGAAAATCTTTTCTCGACGCTGTGCTCGGGCGTCCAGACCGGTGGGTGCCGGAAGCGCTGGCGCAGGGCCTGCGGCGTCAGTTCCTGCGCCGGCACGCCCGACAGGTGCGTGTCCACCCCGATCACCGGTATGCTGCGGGGATCGAAGGTGGGCAAAGGGGTGGTGAACCGGGGCGTCGTCATGAGAACGCAAGATTAACAGGGCATAAAAAAAGCCGCTCCGGAGAGCGGCTTTTTTGCGGGCCGGCTGTTTTTAGGCAGCTTTGGCGCCCAGCTTTTCCTTGATACGCGCCGACTTGCCGCTGCGGCTGCGCAGGTAGTACAGCTTGGCACGACGCACGTCACCACGACGCTTGACTTCGATCTTGGCGATCAGCGGGCTGTAGACCTGGAAGGTCCGCTCGACGCCTTCACCATTGGAGATCTTGCGCACGATGAAGCTGGAGTTCAGGCCGCGGTTGCGCTTGGCAATCACAACGCCTTCAAAAGCCTGCATACGCTTGCGGGTACCTTCAACCACATTGACGCTGACAATCACGGTGTCGCCGGGGGCATACACGGGGATGGTCTTGTTCAGGCGGGCAATTTCTTCCTGCTCTAGGGTCTGGATCAGATTCATGATTTATTCCATCTAACTTTTTCGTTCATACACGCGCTACGCTAAAGACCGCAAATCCATGGACACATCAGGGATGGTCAAGATGGTTGCAGTGGCCGCCAGAGGACTGAAAAGCCTTTGATTATAGCCATTTATGGCTTTGAGGCCTTTTGGGACGGCAGATCGCCCAGAAATGCCTCGTCGGCGGCCGTCAGGCTGCCGGCTGCACGGGCCTTGTCCAGCAGTTCGGGGCGGTGCTGCCGGGTCAAGGCCAGCCGCTGCTCGCGGCGCCAGCGTTCGATGTGGCCGTGGTTGCCCGACAACAGCGTCTCGGGGGCCGTCTGGCCGCGCCAGGTCTCGGGCCGGGTGTAATGCGGGCAGTCGAGCAGGCCGTCCAGCGCCGGGTTGAAACTGTCGAACTGGTGGCTGCCCTCGTCATGGAGCACGCCCGGCTGCAGGCGCGCCACCGCGTCCAGCAGGGCCATCGCGGCAATTTCACCGCCGGACAGCACAAAGTCGCCCAGACTGATCTGCTGGTCCACATAGGTATCGATAAAACGCTGGTCCAGGCCCTCGTAGCGGCCGCAGACCAGCACCGCCCCGGAGCCGGCCGACCAGGCCTGCACGCCCGTGTGGTCCAGCGGGCGGCCAATCGGCGAAAACAGGACCACCGGCGCCTGCTGGCCGGCCGGCTCGGCGCGCTCCTCGCGGATTTTTTCAAGACAGCGCGCCAGCGGCTCGGCCAGCATCACCATGCCGGGGCCGCCGCCGAAGGAGCGGTCATCCACCCGTCGGTAGTTGCCTTCGGCAAAATCGCGCGGGTTCCACAACTTCACCTCGACCAGACCGGATTCATAGGCGCGGCGCGTCACGCCGCTGGTCAGAAACGGCGCAAACAGCTCGGGAAAAAGTGTGATGACGTCAAAACGCATGGCTATGTATTTTGCATGGCCCAATAGACGAGCCTCAACCAACAGAATTCGCGCGCCATCCGGGCTTTCCCCTTTCAAGCAGGGGCCGCGGGCCTGGCTTTGCCAGACCGCAGGCGCAGCGCCCCCTCGGGGGGCAGCGAACCACACGAAGTGGGGAGCGTGGGGGCTCTAGTAATCCGGCTGCCAGTCCACCGTGATGGTCTTGCCCGGCAGGTCGACGGCGTCCACATAAGCCGCCACAAAGGGAATCATGCGTTCCAGGGTCTGCTCGCCCTCGGCGTATTCGACACACAGCACCGAATGCGGGCCGGTGGCCATCAGGTCGCGCACCTTGCCCAGGGCCACGCCTTCGCGATTGACGACGTTCAGGCCCAGCAGGTCGACCCAGTAATACTCGTCCTTGCCGGCTTTGGGGAAGCTGCTGCGCGGCACAAAAATGCGCGCGCCTCGCAGGGCCTCGGCCGGCGTGCGGTCGTCGATGCCCTCGAACTTGGCCACCACGGAGTCGGAATGGGTTTTGGATTCACTGACCGTCAGCACCACTGTGCCGGAGAAAGCGTCAAAACCGGGACGGTGTTTGGTATCCGGCGGCTGCAGAAACCAGCGGCCGGATGAAAAAAGCGCCTCGGAGGAGGCGCTGTGAGCCAGGATTTTCACCCAGCCCTTGACGCCCCAGGCGTCAAGAATGCGCCCGACTTCAACCGCATCGTCTGGCAGGCCAGACGGCTCAAGGCCGGGCAACATTCAGGAACCCGACAATCAGGCAGCCTTGGGAGCTGCAGCAGCGCCCTGCTTGACCAGGCGCAGCACGGTGGGGGACGCTTGTGCGCCCACGCCGAGCCAGTGAGTCAGGCGGTCCTGCTCGATGCGCAGGCCTTCTTCGCCACCTTTGGCAATCGGGTTGTAAAAACCGATGCGTTCGATGAAACGGCCATCGCGGCGGACGCGTTTGTCAGCCACAACAATATTGAAAAATGGACGGTGTTTAGAACCGCCGCGCGAGAGTCGGATGACGACCATGATTTATCCTTCGGGTGGTGAGGTGAAAAAAATCACCCCAAAATGTTCCTGCAGCGCTTGAGACACACGACATGGCACCCGGCCAGCGAAATGCTGCAAAGCCGCAGATTATAACCCGCGGCATGCCACCGTCCCACCCGCTGCGCTCCTCCAACACCCTTTCAACCCATTTTTGGCACGCCATGACCCTCCTGAGAGCCAGCCTTGATACCGATTTGCCGGCCATCACCGCCATTTACGCCCACCATGTGCTCCATGGCACCGGCACCTTTGAGACCGAACCGCCCAGCGTGACGGACATGGCCACGCGCCGTGCCGACGTGTTGTCCAAGGGTCTGCCCTACCTGGTCGCTGAAGACGGCGGCGAGGTGGTCGGTTTTGCCTATGGCAACTGGTTCAAGCCACGGCCGGCCTACCGCTACTCGGTGGAGGATTCGATTTACCTGGCACCCGGCCAGCAAGGCAAAGGCCTGGGCCGCGCCCTGCTGAGCGAACTGCTGGCGCGCTGCGAGGCCGTCGGCATCCGCAAAATCATGGCCATCATCGGCGACTCGGCCAATGCGGGGTCGGTCGGCCTGCACCGCGCGCTCGGCTTCACGCTGGTAGGCGTCGTCGAGTCCTGTGGCTGGAAGATGGGTGCCTGGCGTGATATTGTCATCATGCAAAAAACACTGGGCGCCGGCGACACCACGCCGCCCCTCGACGCCGCACCTCCCTCTTCCTCTTCCTCCCCCTCCCACCTCTGAACGCATTCATGAAAAACAAGAACAAGACCCTGGCCGCCTGGCTGGCTTTTGCCGGGGGCCAGTTGGGCATCCATCGCCTCTACCTGTACGGCTGGCGCGACCTGCTGGCCTGGCTGCACCCCCTGGCCGCCGCCGTGGGCTGGTGGGGCGTTCAGCGCGTGCGGCAGTATGGCCAGGACGACCAGCTGGCGTGGGTGCTGGTGCCTCTGCTGGGTTTTACCCTGGCGGCCACAGCGCTGACGGCGATTTATTACGGCCTGATGGCACCCGAAAAATGGAATGCCAATCACAACCCGGCGGCCGCGCCAGACAGTGCTTCCGGAAAAACCAACTGGATCACCATGGCGGCCGTGATCCTGGCCCTGCTGTTCGGAACGATTGCGCTGATGTCCAGCATCGTGTTCAGCTTCCAGCGCTACTTTGAATACCAGGTCGAAGAAGCGCGCAAGATCAGCCAACAGAGGTAGAGCCCCCACGGTTGCTCACTGCGTGTAGCGCCCTGCCCCCCGAGGGCGCCGCCGCGCCTGCGGTCTGGCAAAGCCAGTCCCGCGGCCCCTGCTTGAAAGAGAGAGAGTCCCCACCTGCTCCTACCGAAGTCCGGCGGTCAGAACAGGAACAGGCTGACCCAGTAAGCAATGGCGGCCACAAAGGCCGAGGCCGGGATCGTGAAAACCCAGGCCCAGACAATGTTGCCGGCCACGCCCCAGCGCACGGCCGAGGCACGCTGGGTGGAGCCCACGCCGACGATGGCGCCGGTGATGGTGTGGGTGGTCGACACCGGAATGCCCAGGCCGGTGGCCAGGAACAGCGTGATGGCACCGCCGGTTTCCGCGCAGAAGCCGCCCACAGGCTTGAGCTTGGTGATTTTCTGGCCCATGGTTTTCACGATGCGCCAGCCACCGAACATGGTGCCCGCGGCAATCGCGACGTAACAGCTGACAATCGCCCACGTGGGCGGGGCGCTGTCGCTGGCCGAGGTGTAGCCGGTGGCAATCAGCAGCATCCAGATGATGCCGATGGTTTTCTGCGCATCGTTGCCGCCATGGCCCAGGCTGTAGGCACCGGCCGAGACCAGCTGCAGGCGCCGGAACCAGCGGTCCACGCGCGACGGTGTGGCGCGCCGGCAGACCCAGGCCACCAGCACCATCATCAGCGAACCGAGCAGAAAGCCCAGCAGCGGCGAGACAAAAATGAAGGCCACGGTTTTCAGGATGCCGCCGCCTATCAGCGCCCCGGCGCCCGACTTGGCCATCACCGCGCCGACGATGCCGCCAATCAGAGCATGGGAAGAACTGCTCGGAATGCCGTAGTACCAGGTCACCAGGTTCCAGCTGATGGCGCCTATCAGCGCGCCAAATACCACGTGGGTATCGACGATCCCAGGTTGCACAATGCCCTTGCCCACCGTGGCGGCCACGCTGAGGTGAAAAACAAAGATGGCGACAAAATTGAAGGTCGCGGCAAACAGCACCGCCTGCCCGGGTCTGAGCACACCGGTCGAGACCACGGTGGCAATCGAGTTGGCTGCATCATGAAAACCATTCATGAAGTCAAAGGCCACGGCCAGAATAACCAGCATGACCACCACCCACAGGGCCGTCTGTACGGTCTCCATGTTCAGGAGTTTTCGAGGACGATGCCCTCGATCAAATTGGCCACGTCCTCGCATTTGTCCGTGATGGTTTCCAGCAGCTCGTAAATCGCCTTGAGCTTGATGACTTCGCGCACGTCAGGCTCTTCGCGAAACAGCTTGCTCATGGCCGAGCGCATGACGCGGTCGGCATCGGACTCGAGCTTGTCGATTTCCTCGCAGGTCTTCAGGGCGGCTTCGGCCGTGGCGGCGTCGCTGAGCTTGTCGATCAGGGCGACCGCGTCTTTCAGGCGCTCGCAGCATTTGACGCTGAGGTCCGTCAGGCGAACGATCTCCTCGGTCATGTGGTGCACGTCATACAGCGCCATGGTTTCGGCGGAATCCTGGATCAGGTCGCAGACATCGTCCATGGTGTTGATCAGCGAATGGATCTGCTCACGGTCGATGGGCGTGATGAAGGTCTTGTGCAGCATGCGGTTGACCTCCTGCGTGATCCGGTCGGCCGCGCGCTCGGCGGTGTCGACTTCCCGGTTGTAGGCCTCGCGCTTCTGCACATCGCTGTAGTTGGCCACCAGGTTGGAGAACGCGTGGGCGGCCTCCACGATGCGGTCCGCATGCTGGTTGAACAACTCGAAAAAATTGCCTTCACGCGGCAACAGCTTGCCAAACAGCATCTTCAACTCCTAAAGCGGTACATGTCAGATATATGACAAATTCATGACTTCCGGGAGTTTAACGCCCCCACGGTTGCGCACTGGGTGTCGCTTCCTGCCTCCCGTGGGGGCCGCTGCGCCTGCGGCCCGGCGGAGCCGGTTCCGCGGCCCCTGCCTGCCTGAAAGCGGCTCATGGCAATCGCAAGGCCCGGGTCAGGCCGAACGGAAGATGAAATACACCGCGCCCACCATGCACAGCGCCGCCCACAGGTAGTCGAGCTTGAGCGGTTCGTTGAGGTAAAACACCGCGAAAGGCACAAACACGGTCAGGGTGATGACCTCCTGCATGATCTTGAGCTGACCGATGTTGTACATCGTGAAGCCGATCCGGTTGCCCGGCACCTGCAGCAGGTATTCGAACAGCGCAATGCCCCAGCTGGCCAGCGCCGCGATGTACCAGGGCGAGGTCGCCAGGTTCTTCAGGTGGCCGTACCAGGCAAAAGTCATGAAGACGTTGGACAGCAGCAGCAGCCCAATGGCTTGCGCCGAAACCGGGAGGGATTGTAGAAATTGCATAAAACTCCGTGCTCGGGGGAGCAAACCAGCGAATTCAACCGACGATCTTAGCCGCCACGCGCCGCCCCGGCGCGGACTCAAGCTCGGGCAATCCAGCGCTGGTGGGCAGCGAGTTTCTCCACATCGCGCCAGGACTGGCACTGCCCGGCCATGCGCGGCCAGATGCGCAGCAGCAGTTCGCACTCGGCCAGCGTATCGGCCGCCGCCTGATGCCGGGGCGCGCAGATGATGCCGAAATGGGCCAGCCATTCGTCCAGTGCACGCGCCTTGACCTTCTCATGGGTCACGGCGCACAACTGCTCAATGTCCACCCAGCGGTTCGGCAGCCCCGCGCCCAGGTGCTGCAGGACATGCCGGCCAATCATGGCCTGGTCGAACGGGGCGTGAAAGGCCAGCAGCGGCGAGTCGCCGATAAATTCCGCGAAGGCGCGCAGGGCCTGCTCGGGCGGCACCCCTTCACTCTGGCGCTGCAGCCCGATGCCGTGCAGCAGGATGTTGTCTTTCGCTGAGGCGACCGACGACTGGCGCAGCACCACCTCAAAGCTGTCCCCCGGCAGAATGCTCAGGCGTTTGGCCGCCCAGTTCACCTGCACGGCAATGGCGGCGATCGCCAGCAACTGGTCCCGCTGCGGATCCAGCCCGCTGGTCTCCACATCCAGCACCACCCAGCGCGCCTCGTCCGCACGGGCCAGCGCGGCGAAGGGCCTTTTCAGCCAGTCCGCCCAGCTCATCGTTCGTAGTCCAGCTGCAGGCGCTGCTGCAGTGAGCGCGCCACGCGAAATGACTCGCGCAGAATGCGCCTGTCGATATCGTTCAGACGATCCACTTTCAGGTGGTTCGGCTGCTGCGGCGAGGCCGTGCCTTCGAGCTGCACGCGCAGCCGCAGGGTCTGCAGGAACTCGAAGCCGCTGACCCAGGCCTGGTACTCGGACGGGGCCAGCCCCAGCAGCGGCCCGACGGCGTCCAGCCGCTCCCGGGTGTTGGTGGCCGTCACGCCGCGGCTGAGCGAATAAATGCGGGCGACATCGACAAAAATCGCGGCGCCCTGCAGCTTGAGGTCGATCATGCCGCCGTCGTCCACCGCAATGGAGCCGGTCCAGTTCAGCGGCGGGCTGTGAATCAGCGCGTTGGCCGCCAGCTGCTTGATGAAACGCGGCGCGCGCCGCGCCGACTCGCTGACCTCCTGGCGCAGGCTGTCTGCCAGGCGTGCATCACCGGCCAGCGGCCGGAAGTCGAAGTAAATACTCGCATTGAGCAAATCCGCAGGCGCCCCGTGTTCTATCCAGTGCGCAAAACGCTCGCGCCACTGGTGCAGGGTCAGGCAGCAGGCCGGCTCGCTGGCCATGATGCCGCCGCGGCACAGCGGGTAGCCGCAGGCGTCGAGCGCCACGTTGACATCACGGGCAAAACGCAGCGCGGCCTCGCGCTGGGCCGGCGTCGTGTCGTCGGGCAAGATCAGCGCGTTGTCCTGGTCGGTCGCAATGGTCTGCTCGCTGCGCCCTTCCGAGCCCAGCGCCAGCCAGCACAGGCGGCTCAGGTCGATACCGTGCGCCTGGGCCTGAATCTCCAGCAGGCGCAAGGTGAGCACGTCGTTGAGGTGGCTGATCAGCGCGGTGAGCTGGCGCGCATGCACCCCCTGGCCCAGCAGGCTGTGCGCAAAACGCCGGATGTCCTGCGCCACGATCTTGAGCATCTCCACATCGGCGGCAGAACGGATCGAGGTGCTGACCTGCTTGAGGCTCAGGCGCTGCATGGCAAACAGGTCACGCTCCGACACCACGCCCACGGCGACCCCGTCGCGCGTGACCGGCACATGGCGAATGCCGTGTTTGCTCATCAGGAGGGCCGCGTCCAGCGCCGTGTGTTCGTGGCTCAGGGTCAGCACTGGCTGCACCATGGCCTGCGCGATCGGCGTGTCAAGCGGCAGCGCTGCCAGCGTGACCCGGCCCAGGATGTCATACCGCGTGAGAATGCCCAGCGGCCGGCCGGCTTCGTCGGTCACCAGCATGGAGCCGATGCGTTGCTGGTACATGCGGCCCAGCGCCTCGCGCAGCGGGGTGTCGGGCGGACAGGTCACCGGCGCCTGGCGCGCGACATCACCCAGCGGTGTCTCCAGCGACTGTTCGGCCAGCGCCTGCGAGGCATAGGCCACCTGCAGGGCACGCCGCGAGAGGTCGAGGAACTTGAGGATGCGCCGGTTTAGGAAGTCAGCAAACGGCGGACTCATCACGGCCAGCGCATGCATGGAAGCCAGCGGCAGGGCCAGCACAAAGGTGTCGGCCACGGCGCGGTAAGTCGCGGTCACCGCGCGCTGCGCCAGCGCCGCACTGACGGGAAACAGCTCGCCCGGTTCGTAGTGGAAAGCGCCGCCCGACAGCTCGGCCAGACCGCGCTCGCCGATCACCGCGCCCTGGCGGATGAAGAACAGCTCCGTGACCGGGCCGCTCTCGGGTTCGATCAAAATTTCTTCGGGTGCAAAGTAGTTTTGCCGGGCATGCTTCAGGAAGAAGTCCACGTCGCCGGCCTGCATCTGCGCAAACGGCGGATGCCGCATCAGCTCCTGGCGCAAGTTGGCCAGCAGGCTGCTGGACGGACTCAAGTCGGCGTTGAGCAGGGAAAGAGGCTGTTCGGCATCCGTCACGGGCGTCTCCTGATATTTTCAAAACCATTATCCGGGAAGGACTTGCTGTTGTGCTGATTCAGCGCAAACAGGGTTACCGGTGTGCACCCAATCCCACCCCCGCCCGTTCGGGCTGAGTCTGGCTTGTCCTGAACTTGTCGAAGGGCGAAGCCTGTGCAAGCTTGAACAGTGTTGGCGCTTCCAACAAGCCGGGGGTTGCCCGGCGGCAACTCACTTTTCTTTTGCGTCGCCAAAAGAAAAGTAAGCAAAAGAAAAGGCGACCCGATGGTCTGGGTCCCTCCGCTTCGCTGCGGGCAACCTGCGGTGCTCACCGAAAGCGGGGCCGAGCTCGAACTCGCTTCGCTCAGACAATCGCTCGTCCTGATCCGCTTTCGGCTGTGCTCCTCGGCCCAGCCCGACGGGTGGGGAAATAAATTCGGGTGCGGGTGCGGAGAGACATGACGCGCAAAGCGCGTCATGTCGGGGCACGCGGCCGTCATGTTTGCACGCGCTTGCAGCACACGCGGCCAAATGAAGCTCCCCGCCATCGCCCAGCGGGGCGAGGGAGGGGCGGGGGGAGGGAGTGGGGAGTCCGTCCTACTGTCCAGGGCGAACCGTAGACGCAGCGTGAAGCTTGATAGAAAAAACTGACCTTAGAAACTCGCCTGCAACCCCACCTTCAAACTACGCCCTGGCAGCGGTGCTTTCGGAAACGCCGTGCTCGTCAGCACCGAACTCGCGCTGTAAGCCAGCCTGTCGGTGAGGTTGTCCAGCCGTGCATACCAGAGCAGCGTCGCGGCGCCGGCCTTGACGCGATACGACGCGGCGGCGTTCCACAGCGTGTAGGCGCCCGTGGCGCCAACCGGCGGTGCGGGCACGCGCTTCTGGGCAGCGTTGTGGTCAAAGCCCAAGCTGGTGCCCCAGGGCCCGCTGGCCCACAGCAGCGAGGCGCCCACGCGCCAAGGTGCAATGCGCGGGAGTGGCTGGCCGTTGCTGAGGTTGGTGGCGCGCACCATGTCGCCGCGCAGCGCCAGGTCCACCTGCGACGCGCCTTCCAGCAGGCGGATGTTGCCGCTGGCCTCGATGCCGGTGAAACGGGCCCGCACCTGCTCGTAGCGGAATTCGGCCAGCGGCTTGAACTCGGCACCCGTGGCGGTGAAGCCCGGGTTGCCGGCGTCTTCCACCGGATTGACCGTACCGTCTTCCGCATTGCGTCTGACCCCCGCCGTCTGGCTCAACGCGATGTAGTTCCTGAAGCGGCTGACATAGCTGTTGACCTTGAAGCTGTGGCCACCCGACTTCCAGGCCGCACCCACGTCGAGGTTGCCCGACTGTTCTTTTGTCAGGTTGGCATTGCCCACCTCATAGGCGGCCGTGGCAATGTGCGGGCCGTCGGCGAACATCTCGTAGTCCTTGGGTGCACGTTCGGTGTAGGCGATGTTGCTGGTCAGCTGCCAGCCCGGTGCGGCATTCCACAGCGCGCCCAGGGCATAACTGCCGGGCTTGAAGTCCCGCGTTGCCGGCGTGAAGCGCGTCACCAGCGGGTTGCCAAAGGACTCGACCTTGACAGACTCCAGCCGACCGCCCAGGCTCAGCTTGCCCCAGTCCGTGCCCAGCTCTTCATAGGCAAACACCGCCGACTGCGCCGTCTTGCTGTACGGCGCAAAGGCTTCCGTGCCGTCCGCGGAAAAACGGTTGGACTCGGTCTGAAAACCCAGCACGCCGTCGAGTTTGCCGAGTTTCGCGTGACGCGCTTCCAGCCGGAAGTCGCTGCCCTTGTTCTTGAACACGGTGCCTGCGGTCGCGCCCTCAAACTCGGTGTGGCCGTAGTCCGTCTGGCTGTACTGGCCCTTGATGCTCTGGAAGGGCCCGCCCAGGTTGCGCACTTCGCCTTCGATCGCATAACGGTCCGACTTCATGCCAATGGTGACTTCGTCTTCGGCTACCGTGCCGTAGGTGTTGCGGTAATTGCTGACCGACGCGCCCAGGTAGCCGTTGTCAAAAAACACCGAACCGCCGACGGCGCCGCCGTGGACATCACTGGCCGAGTTGCAAATGCGGCGCGAGGTGGTGGTCACTCCGGCCTTGGTGCAGTTCAGCTCACGCGGTGCGCGCACGTCGCTGGTCGCGCGGTCGAAGGCATCGACGTGCAGGCTGTAGCGGTTGTTGCCGGCCTCGAGCAACATGCCCTTGCCGCGCTCCGAGTTGCCGCTGGCCAGGCTCAGGTCGGCCTTGCCGCTGATGCCGCCTTTTTCGTCGAACTGCGGCTCGCGCGGAATGCGGTTGTCGATCACGTTGACCACACCGCCGACGGCGCTGCCGCCGTACAGCAGGGCGCCGGGGCCGCGTAGCACCTCGATGCGTTCGATGCTGATGGGGTCGGCCGTGACCGCATGGTCATAACTCAGGCTGGACGCATCGAGCGAGCCGCCGCCGTTGGCCAGGATGCGGATGCGGTCGCCGTCCAGCCCGCGAATCACGGGCCGGCTCGCGTTGGGGCCGAAATAGGTGCTGCTGACGCCGGGCGTGCCGTCCAGCGTTTCACCCAGCGTGGTTTTGGAGCGCAGCAGCAGGCCGGCGCCCGAATACTGCGTGGCGGGAGCGATCAGGTCCGTCGCACCCAGCGGGTTGCCGGTGACGGTGATTTCTTTCAGCGTGGGCGCCGTTGTCTGGGCGTGGGCCAGCGAACAGCCGAGCGCGAGCAGGGACAAGGTGGCCGTGCCGATGGCAGGGCGAGGGAATGGTTTTTTCATGAGGGCTCGTTGAATCGGGAAAGGAAACCCCAGGCAAGGCTTGGCCGTGCCTGGAGAACTTTGAGGATGTCAAGGAGCCCGGGGTGGGCCGCGCGCTTCGAAAAGTGCGGCCCGGCGGGCGAGTACTTCGCCTTCCAGAAACTGAAAAACAAACGAAGAAAGCGCCATGGGCAGCGCCAAGGGCGGCGCGGCCGGCAGCCCATCGCTGTGGCACAGCTGATCGAAAACGCGGCAATCCGAATCGTCAAGATGGACGGAGAAAAGATCCGCGAGCCAGCCACTTCCGTCCGCACGTTCATGCGCATGCGCGTGCGCGTGGTCGAGCGCATGAGCATCGACCTCGAGGAGTTGTTGCGCAGCCGGACGGTCGCCACCAGCGCCGTGAACCAGGCCGTGCATCTGTCCGAGCAGGGGCGCAAGCAGGAGCACCAGGGACAGATAGCCCCAGGTCGCCCGCCAGACCATGCGCCGCAACACCATGGTGGCTACTTCACCGTCACCGCATCGTTGATGCGGTAATACAGGCCGTAGGGGTCGTCGTGCAACACCTGCAGGCGGCCTTCCACCACCACCGCTTCCATGCTGTATTTCACCGGGGTTTTGGTCTTGACCTCGACCATGCTTTCCGGCCCACCCGGCAGGCAGAAGGAGCAGGTCAGCGGCACCGACGACAGCAGAAAGTGGCGCTGCTTTTCACCCGGCTCCAGCGGCATCATGAAGCCCTGGATGCGCTGGGTCTTGCCGTTCATGCCGAGCTGGCCTTCGTTGAACACCGGCAGGATGCGGTTCTTCTCGTTTTTGGTTTTCACATCGGTCAGCACCGACCAGGGCACCACGTCACCGCGCGGGGCCAGCGGCGCAAACGGGCTGTTCGCCCCGTGTACCCCCGCGCCCTGCCCGGCCGGTAGCGCCAGGCCGTCCGGTGCTGCAGGCGCCGTCTTGGCCGCCGCGGGCTTGGCGCTGCCGGCAGGCAGGGGTGAACTCAACTGCGCGTGTGCAGCGCCCGTGGCGAGCAGCAGGGCCAGCAGCAGCGGCGCAGTCTTCAAAGCGGTGGAAGCAGAGGGGCTCATGGGTTCTCCAGAAACATTGCGGTGGCCGCGTATCAATGCGCGTGTTTCATGCCGCAGTATTTTCCCACCGCCAGCCCCTTGCAGGAAGCCTGCAGGTCTTTCATGCAGACGTCTTCCTTCTTGCCCGACTCCAGGCATTTGGCCGCGGCCTCGTGCGCAGCGGCCATGGCGCGGTGGCGCTGGATGTCTTCCTTCGTTTCAGCGTCCTTGTGTTGCGCATGTGCTATCGAAAACGTAGCTGTAAGCGCAAGTGTGGCAAGGTCAGGAAGCATTTTTTTCATATATGTCTTGATCATGGGGTTCACCTCGACTGTAAAAGTTCAAACACGGGGACCCGGTAGGCCTCGTACGCGGGCAGCAGCGCTGACAGCAGCGCCACCCCCGCGGCCAGCACCGGCACACTCAGCAACCCGACCGGCCACGACAGCGCACCGACCAGAACCGATTTATCCAGCTGCAGCAGCCAGGCGAGCAGCGCCATCAGCCCCTGCCCCGCCAGCACACCGATCATGGTCGCCAGCAGCGCCAGCCACAGAGCCTCGCACAACAGCAGGGCCGCCACCTTGCGCGGCGGCGCGCCCAGCAAACGCAGCAGCGCCAGGTCGGCGCGGCGCTCACGCACCGCGCTCCACAGCGCGATGAACACACTGAGGCCCGCCGTCAGCAGCAGCACACCGGCCAGCGCGCGCATGACGTCGGTGCCGACACCAATCATGCCCAGCAGCCGCGTGATTTCCAGCGCCGGCGCAGCCGCCTGCATCTCGGTGCTGCTATTCACAAAGCGCGGAAAGGTCACCGCCGCCAGCGGCGTGCGGTACTGGATCAGCGCCAGTGTGACTTCGCGCTCTTCTTCCAGCAGTTGGCGGTCTTCGGCATCGAGTGCCGTGTGGTCTTCATGGACCTGCCAGACGGAATCCAGCGCCGTCAGCACCAGCCGGTCCAGCACCGAGCCGCCGGGCGCCAGCACGCCGCTGACCACATAAGGCGTCTGGGCATGGCTGTCACCGCCGCCGGCCAGGCCATGGCTGCCGGCGAAGCGGTCGCCGACTTTCAGGCCGGTTTGTTCTGCCACCTGCGCACCAAGCACCGCCTGCATGGGCGCCGCCCAGACGCCGCCCTGCGCGAACTCAGCGTTGTAGTGCGTGATGTAGTCCGGCGTGCTGCCGACGATGCGAAAGCCGCGCAAGCTGTCGCCCAGGCTCAGCGGGATCAGCTTGGCCACCTGCGGGTGTTTCTCGAGTTCTTTCACCGCCGCCAGCGGCACATTGCCGGTCGGCGCGTCGATGTGGAACACGCCCGAGAGAATCAGCTGCATCGGGCTGCCCTTGGCGCCCACCACCACGTCGATGCCGGCCAGGTCGCGCTCAAACGCCTGGTCGATCTGATGGCTGACCAGCAGTACAAAGCTCAGCGACGCCAGCCCGAGGCTCAGCAGCAGCACATTGAGCCCGGCGGCGAGCGGCCGGGACCAGAGAAAACGCCAGGCGAATGCTATGGTTTTCATAGCTTCTGGCGCAACAGTAACAAGGGCTGGAAGCCGATTTGACCATCAAGAGCCGTCGCAACCCGGGTATCGTGTGTGGCAATCACCAGCGTCGCGCCGTAGCGCTTCGCCGTCGCCTGCAGCAATTGCACTGCCTGCGCCGCCGCCTCGTCGTCCAGGCTGGCCGTCGGTTCGTCCGCCAGGATGACTTTGGGCTGCAGCAGCACCGCCCGCGCCAGCGCCACACGCTGCGCCTGCCCGCCCGAGAGCTGCGCCGGTTTGCGCGCAGCGAGCTCATCCACGCCGAGGGCCGTCAGCGCTTCGCGGATACGCACATCGTCCTGCGCCTGACCGGCCGCCCACTGCGCCATCGCCAGGTTGGCGTGCACCGTCAGCGCGCTGCTCAAATGCAGTTTCTGCGGCAGAAAACCAATCGTCCGCGCACGCCAGGCATCACTCGCCACCTTGCCCAGCGCGCTCAGCGACTGCCCTGCCACCGTGATGTCGCCCGCAGTCGGCGTCAGCAGCCCCGCCGCCAGCGCCAGCCAGGTGGACTTGCCGGAACCCGATGTGCCGCGCAGCAGCAACACCCCGCCCTGCGGAACATCGACGTCGTCAAAGCGAAGCGCCGGCCCGCCGGGGTACTGGTAGGCCAGTTGCCGCGTACGGATCACGCAGCCGCACCCCGTTGGCGATGACCGCCGGCACTGCCCGTGGCGCAATCGGAGCACACACCACGCACCGCAAAATCCAGGCTCATACCCTGGTAGCCCAGCGCCTTCAAGGCTTCGAGCGCCGATTGCGCCGCACGATCGAGATCGCCGGCGCTGGCTTGCAGCGCGTTTTCCAGCGGGCTGTCGCGGTGGCAGCTCTGGCATTCAAAGTGCGGCATCGCGTGTACACCCGCCGGCATCGCCTGGTAACGCCGCACCCGGCTGGCGTCCACGCGGCACAGCAACAGGCCGACTTGTGTGAGGCGGTCGATCAGGCGGTAGAGCGTGACGCGGTCCAAGGCTGCGCTGTCGGCCGCGTCGCCCCCACCCGCCAGCGCCACCTGCAACTGCGCATGCGTGTAACTCGTGTCCGGATGCGCCAGTAGCCAGCCCAGCACCCGGCGCGCAGCAATCGTGCGGCGCAGGCCGTGGGCCGACAGCAGAGCATCGATGGGGTCGGCGTTGAGTTCGTCGTGAGGAAGAGTGGAGGACATGTGCTTGGAGCTTGGGGCATGACCGAAGGTCCCGCACCATAACGCAATTTGGTTGCATTATTACTCAAACCCGAAGCACGCTTGACCCCGTCACCTTTTTTAAATGACCCGGTCTGCTGCTGAACCGACAACCCCGCTTCCGCTCTGGCGATCAGGCGGCCGTAGCTGGCATGCCCGCTTAAAACTCTTCCCAATGGTCCCCAGCACCAGCCACGGCAAGCGGCCCGGGATGCTGCGCCGGTTTGCGCTGTGGCGCTGCAATGGCGCGTTTGACCGGTGGCGGCTGCGCAGACCTGTGTTGATGGGCCGGTGCCGTACGCTGCGGTGGCGCCACGTAGTGAACCTGCTGGTTGTCCAGCCTGAACACACTGACCACCTGACTGAGCCCGCTGGCCTGCTCCTGCAGCGAGGACGCAGCGGCTGCGGCCTCTTCCACCAGCGCGGCGTTTTGCTGCGTCACCTGGTCCATCTGCGTGATCGCCTGGTTGATCTGCTCGATACCGGCGGTCTGCTCCTGGCTGGCCGCCGTGATCTCGGCCATGATGTCGGTCACGCGTTTGACGCTGTCCACGATCTCGTCCATGGTCTTGCCGGCCTCGGCCACCTGCTTGCTGCCTTGTTCGACCTTGCCCACGGAGTCGTCAATCAAGCCCTTGATCTCCTTGGCAGCGGTCGCACTGCGCTGGGCCAGGTTGCGCACCTCGGCGGCCACCACGGCAAAACCGCGGCCCTGTTCCCCGGCTCGGGCCGCTTCGACGGCGGCGTTCAGGGCCAGGATGTTGGTCTGGAAGGCGATGCCGTCGATCACCCCGATGATGTCGACGATCTTGCGGGACGAGTCGTTGATGGCGCTCATGGTGCCCATGACTTCGGCGACCGAGCTGCCACCGCGAACAGCGACGCTGGAAGCCGAGACGGCCAGCTGGTTGGCTTGGCGGGCGTTGTCGGCGTTTTGTTTGACGGTGGACGTCAGCTCTTCCATCGAAGCTGCAGTTTCTTCCAGGGAGCTGGCTTGCTCTTCGGTGCGGGATGACAGATCCTGGTTGCCCGCTGCAATCTGGCCTGAGGCCGTGGCGATGGTATCGGTCCCCTGGCGAACCCGGCCGACGATGTTCTGCAGGTTGCCGTTCATGTCTTTCAAGGCCTGCAGCAGCTGTCCGGTCTCGTCGGTTGTCGTCACATCAATATGGCTGCTCAAGTCGCCCGCTGCGACAGTCTGAGCCACGGTCACCGCCTGATTCAAGGGTCGTGTGATCGATCGCGTGATCCAGTATGCGAAAGTGCTCCCCAGCAACACGGCGAACAGGCCCAGGCCGATCATCAGCATGCGCGTCGATACGATTTCCCCTTGCACCTGGGCACCGCTGGCTTCGGTGAGTTTTTTCTGCAAGGCCACAATCTCCATGGCGGCGTCTTGCAGCACATCAAGCGCCGGCAGCATCTCACCCGTCAGCATCTGGCTTGCTTCCTCCCGCTTGCCTTCTGCAACCAGTTTTCCGATTTTTCCCATGATCGCGACATATTGGCCACGTTTTTCCTTCAACTTGGCGAGCATGGCCTTCCCCTGCTCTGTGTATACCAAGGTGTCGAGCACGCCAAGAGCGTCGCCGATGAGTTTTTTGTTGGCCTCGATTCGCTGGTTAATCGTGTTCATCTGGGCTGCATCCTTTGCCAGGAACAGCTCCATGGTGCGGCGCGCATTGGCGCGGATGGTTGCATTGATCGTGTTCGC
The DNA here is from genome assembly GCF_943371715.1 of Polaromonas sp. YR568. Lineage (GTDB taxonomy): Bacteria > Pseudomonadota > Gammaproteobacteria > Burkholderiales > Burkholderiaceae_C > Polaromonas. The sequence continues at coordinate 90,109 of NZ_CALRVW010000001.1, forward strand.
CGCCTCCATCTTGATCAGGTCCTTCTCTATCATCTGGCTACTGGCCTGACCAACGTGGGCCAAGCTCAGGAGCGCGACTGCAATCAGGGACACCATCAACACCAGCACCAGTGCGAAGCCCGCGCCCAGCCGGGTGCCGATTTTCAGATTTGCGATATTCATTGTCTTGCTCGTTCATTCAGTTAATTTCAGCTTGCACAGAGAACAGTGATGCCGCTGCTTTTTTCCACCAAGCCCGTGTCGTCGCTGGTCATGCGCTTTTCCAGGTCTCGCGCGGGATCAGCAGGCGGTCATCGAGCGTGTCCCACCCCGTTCAAATGCTCGGCGTCCAGAACAGGACCATCTCCGGCGCAGGTTTGAACATCTCCGAACAGGGTGATCACGTCCGTACTTATCAGGCTTAACGACCAAAGGAGCCAAAACTTTAGGGGAAACCCTGATCTTTACCTGGAAAAATGTGCATCTGCGAGGGGGTTGGCGGTGGTTCATGACCATGGCCAGTTCCACGACGGACCGTGTGGCCAGTGCGATGCTGCAAGTATTCCTCTCGCAGCTTCCGAGAAGGAGCGGATGGCATCCACCAGATGCACAAGGCGCAATGGCCAGCCCGAAGCACGTCAATCACTGTATAAACAAGTCACCATGACCGACAAGCTCCAGAGCAACGCCCCCTCCCCCTCCAAACCCCGCCCGACCCACCTGCACACGCACACCTTCCACGGCCTGGCCCCCGGCCCGAAGCTGCTGGTACTGGGCGCCGTCCACGGCAATGAAGTCTGCGGCGCCAAAGCCATCACACAACTGCTGCATGAAATCGACAACGGCCAGCTCGCCATCGAACGCGGCACGGTGACCTTGGTACCTGTCACCAACCCGCTGGCCTATCAGCTCAAACAGCGCACCGGCGACCGCAACCTGAACCGCAACATGGCGCCGAGTGCGATTCCGCAGGACTTCGAGGACCGGATTGCCAATGTGCTGTGCCCACTGCTGGACGCGCACGAGGTGCTGTTGGACCTGCATTCCTTCCACACCGGCGGCGCTCCGTTTGTGATGATCGGCCCGCAGAACAACACGGGCACGCTGGAGCCTTTCAGCCAGGCCGAAGCGGAAATGCAGCTCGCCCTGTGCACCGGCGCGCCGCGCATTGTCGAAGGCTGGCTGGACACCTATGCGCGCGGCGTTCAGCGCCGTGCGGCAGCGCCGATACCTGCAGGTTCGGCCCGCGCCCAGACGCTGGTGACCAACCCGAACTACGGTGTGGGCACCACCGAGTACATGCGGTCCCGCGGCGGCTACGGCGTGACGCTGGAATGCGGCCAGCACGACGACCCGCAGGGCGTGCAGGTGGCGCGCCAAGCAATTTTGCAGACACTGGCGCTGCTGGGCATGGCATCCCTGCCGCTGGAACCCTCGCCTGCCGAGCGCGAGATTTTGCGTCTGGTCAATGTGACGGACCGCGAACACGCAGGCGACAGCTTCACGCGCGAGTGGCGCAGTTTTGACGCGGTGCAGGCCGGCGAACTGATCGGCGTGCGCCACAGCGGCGCCGAGGTGAAGGCGCCGCACGACGGTTTTGTGGTGTTTCCCAACCCGCGCGCCGAGCCGGGGCAGGAGTGGTTTTACATGGCGCGGCGCCGAGGCTGATTCCAAGCAAAAAATGCCCCCAGCCCAATAAATACGGGCGCCAACAGCTATCAGATCAGGAGCATCAGCACGCTGTCAAGCGCAGTACCGGCTCTTCGTCAGGCCGGCGGGTCGCGGTGTACCACGGCGCTGGTGCAGCGATTCATGCTTGATGGAACAAATAAAAGCGATGGATTTTGGGTCAGGGCAAGGCGCAAACCACAGCGATACCAAGGGTATCGCGCGGATTTGCAACGCAGCCATGGCGCAAAAGACGCGCTTTTATGTTCCGAATAGCGTGAAACACTGCACTAAACACGCCAATACGCCTGCGCTTGCGGCGGGAGCGATGCAAGCACATGCTCCAGTTCCTGCGGGTCCACATGGCGGCGCAGGGCCAGGGCCACGTCGTGGATGGCCGTGTCGGGCGAGAAGTTGTGCGCCTTACGCAGTTGCTTGACTTCCCCGGTCATGGACGCGCGATCGCCGAAGGCCAGCTGGGGCTGTTCGGTGTCCCAGTCGGACACAAAAATGGCGCGCAGCACTGCCGGAAGAACACCTGCAAACCGAAGCGCCTCCTGCACGCTGAGCCGGCGGCGAAACACATGCAGCACGCCGACCACCATGTTGTAAGCCATGTTGGTCGTGGCCAGCCCGGAAAGGTCACGCGCGTCAACCATGAACCTCTCGAACTCGACGGAGGCGCGCTGGTATTCGGCGGGGATGGTCATGTGTGCGGACTCCTGGTGAAGACCGGGCGGCACAGGGGGTGCAGTGCCGGGGCTTGCGGTCTCTCGCCATTATGGCGATCTGGCTCGCTTGCGGCGTTGCAGCAACGCCCCGACCATGAGCGCCACAATGACCAGGTTGACCATGAGCAGCAAGGCGCCATGCCAGCTCGACCGGCGCAGCAGCTCGACCACTTCAAACGGCACGTAGATGCCACCGCTGACCGCCGCCAGAACTTCGGCCCAGGCCTTCTCGCCGTACAGACCCCAGGCTTCGACGAAACGCACCAGCGCATACAGCGCCGCACCAGCGGCCAGCAGCATCAGCCGGCTGTCGTGCAGGTTGGGCGCGGCCTCGAGAAAAATCTGTGGGTAACGCGAGGCAGGGTTCAGGTGCCAATGTTCAATGAGCCTGGCCGCCGCAGCGTGCGCGTCGGTGTGGATCAGCAGCAGCAGGCCGCTGCCGGCCAACAGCACGACCGCACCCTTGAAGGCCTCGAACAGCGCAACCGTCCTGATCGCCGCAGAACGGGCCCGGGCGGAAGCTGGCGGGGCTAGTTCGGGAGCGTCCATGGTGCTTCAGCCTGTGCAGCGCCTGAGCGGCCTACTCGTAGCGTTTGCCCGCGGCCATCAGCTCGTCCGTGCCGATGACCTGATTGAGCCCGTCAAAGTCCAGCATCTGCTTTTGCCACGGCGCGGTGGTCTGGTGCTGGTGCAGGCTCGCGTAATAACCCTGCAGCGTGTGCGTCACGGCACGCACCGTGCCGCCCGGAAAGATGACGATGCGGAAACCGCGCGCGCCGAGTTCGGTGGCGCTTTGCACCGGCGTCTTGCCGCCTTCAACCATGTTGGCCAGCATCGGAATGCGCTGAGCAAAACGGCCACAGGCCGTGTCCATCTGCCCGGGTGTGCGCAGGGCCTCGATGAACAGGGCGTCCACGCCGCATTCAAAATACCGCTCGGCGCGCTCCAGCGCCGCGTCCAGGCCCTCGACGGCGATGGCATCGGTACGCGCCAGGATCAGCGTCTCGGCGCTGGTGCGGGCGTCGAGCGCGGCCTTGAGCTTGCCGACCATCTCCTGCACCGGCACCACGGCCTTGCCGTCGAGGTGGCCGCAGCGTTTGGGAAAGGTCTGGTCTTCGAGCTGGATCATGGCCGCACCGGCGCGCTCGAAACCCCGGACCGTGCGCATGACATTGAGCGCATTGCCAAAGCCGGTGTCGGCGTCGACGATGACCGGCAGGCGCACGCGCTCGGTGATGCGCGCCAGCGTGTCGGCCACTTCGGTGAAGGTCGTCAAGCCCACGTCAGAGCGGCCAAGCCGCGTGTAGGCAATCGATGCGCCCGACAGGTAAAGCGCCTCGAAGCCGGCCTGCTCGGCCACTAGCGCGCTGAGCGCGTCGTAGACACCGGGGGTCAGCACGGGCCGGGCTTGCGCCAGGCGCTGCTTCAATGAAAGCGTGGGGTTCATGGCTTGGTTTCCAGTAACGTGGCCGCGCTGCGCGCCGCGATGTAGCCGCCCGCAATCGCGCTGAGCAGGCCGTTGCCCGAGAGGTAACCCCAGACCGCGTTGCCCGAGACACCGCGCGCGGCGCCGCCGGCGGCCAGCAGGTTGGTGAAAGGGCTGGCGTCTTCGTGCAGCACATGGCACTGGGCGTCGATGTCGAGCCCGCCCTGGGTGTGGAACAGTGCGCCTGTCACCTTGACGGCGTAGAAAGGTGCTTGCAATGCGCGTTTGAAGACGCGGCCGTCTGGCGCCGCGGCGCCAGGGGCCACAGCCGCCAGCGTGGCGTGTAAGGCGCCAACATCGCAGCCAATCAGCGCGGCCAGCGACGCCTCGTTATCGCAACGCTTGAGGGCGCCGGCGGCCTCGGCCTCGCGAAAATCGGGAAAGCTGCGCGCGAACGTGAGCAAGGCCTCGTCGAACACATTCCAGGCCACGCTGCCGGGCTGGGCCAGCACCTGCACGGCGGCTTCCGAATAACCGCCGGTTTCGTCGTGGAAACGCCGGCCCAGGGCATTGATCTGCACCGCGCCCTCCATCATCAGCGCCCAGGACACCAGCGCGCCCTGCGGCACGGCCCAGGAGCCGTGGCCCTGGTAGCCGCCGAGGTCGGCCAGGCGTGCGCCCAGCGCGCGGCCCCAGGCGATGGCGCTGCCGTCGTTGCCGGTGTGGCCGGCAAATGTGGCGTCCTTCATCTCGGGCAAGAGCTGCTGCACCATGTCCGCGTTGCCGCCAAAGCCGTTGCAGGCCAGGATCAGCGCGTCGCAGGACAGCTGCTCCAGCGTGCCGTCGGGCCGCTCGTAGGCGACGCCCAGAACTTCATCGCGGGCATTGAGCCAGAGCTCGCGCACCAGCGCGCGGGTCACGATGGGCACGTCGGCCGTTTCGGCAGCCTGCTGCAGGCGCGCCATCAGGGCGGCGCCGGTTTTTTCGGGCACGGCGTGCATGCGGTGCCGGCTGTGGCCGGGGTAAAGGAAATCATCGAGCAGCACAAAGTCCAGCCCGTGGCGCGCCTGCAAGGCGTCGATCGCCGGGCCGATCGCCTCGGCGTAAGCCGTGGCCAGCTGCGGGGCCGCCGTGCCATGGGCCTTGGCCTGGATGTCGGCCGCGAAGCGCTGCGGGCTGTCTTCAATGTTTTTGGACTTCTGCACGCGCGTGCCCGGCGCGGGCACAAAACCCGAGGACAGTGCGGTCGAGCCGCTGGGCACGGCGTCGCGCTCGAGCACCACACACTCGATGCCGGCATCGCGCAGCATCAGCGCCGCGGTCAGGCCGCAGGCGCCGGCGCCCACAATCGCCACCGGCACATGGATGGGTGCGTCCATGCGCTCGGCGCGGCGGATCACGGGCAATGTCATGACAAGGACTGGATGAATTCTTCACAGCGCATGACCTGCGCAATCGTGCCCATGTCGGTCAGCGCCGTCGCATGGACGTCGGGTTTGAAGGCCGCGCAGCCGTCGCTCAGAACGATGGTGTGGTACTCGCGCATATGGGCATCACGCACGGTACTGGCGACGCCGCCGTTGGTGACAATGCCGCAGACGGCCACGGTGTCTATGCCCGCATGGCGCAGCACCCAGTCGAGCTGGGTGTTGAAAAACGCCGAGTAGGCAACCTTGCAGACCGAGACGTCGATCAGCGGCTGCAGCTCGGCCACATTGGCCTGGCCCGTGCTGCCCGGTGCGAAGTCGCCCCGGCGCAGGAAGGGGCGCAGGGCTTTGAGGTGCGGCGAGATCATGGGCTCGTCCTGGGCATCGGGCCAGAGCGTGAACTGGCTCGCCGCCACCAGGCCGCCGCCCGCCTTGAGCGCACGCGCCACGCCGGCCACGCGGCCGGGCAGTTCACGCGCGGCCGCGCTGGCCGCGCCACCGCGCGCATACGCGCCCTCGGGAGCGAGGAAATCGTTTTGCAGATCAACAATGATCAGTGCGATTTTTTTCGGTGAGGCGTTCATGGTGTCAGGAGGGTTGGACCAGCAGGTTGCCGAAGCTGTCGACCGTGGCATGAAAGCCGGGCTCCAGCCAGACCGTGGTGTCGGGCTGCTCGAGAATCGCCGGGCCATCTATGCGCGCACCCACCGGCAGGTCGAGGCGCGGGTAACGCACCGCCGCCCACCAGCGCCCGGCGTGGAACACCTGCTGTTCGCCGCTGGACGCCGTGGAGCCGGCGCCTGTCGGGGCCAGCACCGCGAGGTCGAACTTGGGCCGCACGCCGATGCGGGCGTAGCGCAGGTTCATGACGCGGATCGCGATGCCGCCCAGCACGCGGCCAAAGGCCGCCAGGTAGGCCGCCTCAAAAGCGCCTTGAATCACAGCCGGCGTGATCAGCTCGACCTGGGTCACAGGCAAGGGAACCTGCACCGTGTGGGTCTGGCCCGCATACAGCATGTCCAGCGCAATGACTTCCTGCACCTCGGAGAAACGCACGCCGGCCGAGTCCAGCCGTTGCTGGCAGGCCGCCGCGACGGTGGTGATGCGCTGGCGCAGGTCGGCGATGTCCAGCTCGGCCAGGCCCTTGTTCAGGGTCTGCACCGCGTCGTGCCGCATGTCTGCCATCACGCAGCCCAGAGCCGAAGTGACGCCGGGGTAACGCGGGACGATGCCGGTGGTCACGCCGACTTCGCGCATCATGGCGCACACATGCAGCGCGCCGCCGCCGCCAAACGGCATGTAGGCAAAGTTGCGCGGATCGTGCCCGCGTTCGATGGACACCACGCGGATCGCGCCGGCCATCTTGGCGTTGGCCACCGTCAAAATCGCTTCGGCCGCCGCCATCACGTCCAGCCCCAGGGGCTGCGCCACATGTTGCTCGATGGCGGCGCGCGCCTTGCCGGCGTCCATGGCCGCGAGCAGACCGCCACCCAGCGGGCGGTCGGCGGCGATCCGGCCCAGCAGCACGTTGGCATCGGTCACCGTCGGGCGCGTGTTGCCGCGGCCGTAACAGGCCGGGCCCGGGTTGCTGCCAGCCGACTCGGGGCCGATCTGCAGCATGCCGCTGGCATCGACCGAGGCGATGGAGCCGCCACCGGCGCCTATGGTCTCGATTTGGATCATGGGTGAGCGCACCACCATGCCGAATTCGATCGAGGTCTGCGCCGACAGCGCCGCTTCGCCCTTCGCGACCAGCGACACGTCGAACGAGGTGCCGCCCATGTCACCGGTGATGGCGTTGGGGAAACCGGCCGAGCGGGCAATCGCCGCACAGGCGATTACGCCGGCCGCCGGGCCCGACAGCGCGGTGCGCACCGGCACGTCGCAGGCCGTCTGCCGTGACATCACGCCGCCATTGCTCTGCACAATCAGCAGCTCGCCGGCAAAACCCTGGCCGCGCAGGTCTGACTCCAGACGCGTGAGGTAGCTGCCGACCACCGGCTGCAGCGCCGCATTCAGCGTGGCGGTGGAGCAGCGTTCGAACTCGCGGATTTCCGGCAGCACTTCGCCGGCGGCGGTCACATGGGCATTGGGCCAGAGCTCGCGCACGGCGGCAACGGCGGCGCGTTCATTGGCCGGGTTCGCATAGGTGTTGATGAAGAAGACGCAGACCGCCTCGCAGCCCGCGGCCAGCAGGGCGCTCGCCTGGGCGCGAACCTGGTCCAGGTCCACGGCGGTGTGGATGCTGCCGTCGGCCAGCACGCGTTCATCGACCTCGAGCCGCAGGTCGCGCGGCACGATGGGCTCGAAGCTGCCGCGCAGCCCCCAGGTTTGCGGCCGGTCGCGCCGGCGCATCTCCAGCACGTCACGAAAGCCGCGTGTGGTGATGATGCCGGTGCGCGCCACCTTGCGCTCGAGCAGCGCATTGGTGCCCACCGTCGTGCCGTGCACGATGGTGGCAATGCCGGCCGCCGAGTCGGCGACGCGCGCCACACCATTCATGAAGCCGCGCGCTTCCTCACCGCGTGTGGAAGGCACCTTGACGATGCGCGCGCTGCCGCTGGCTTCGTCCAGCACGAACAAATCGGTGAAGGTGCCGCCGACATCAACGCCGACGACCAATTGCCCGGCGGTGCTCATGCGCCCTCCTTCTTCGCGGCGCCTGCCGTCACGTAGCCCAGCGCCAGATCGCGTTCACGCGAACTCTGCAAACGATCCGCAGGCGCGCCGTAACCGCCGCCGCCCGGCGTCTGCAAGCGCACGCGTTCGCCTTTTTTCAGTTTGATGCCAACCATCTTGGAGACCATAGGCGGTGTTTTCCATTCATTGTTGTTTTCGTAGCTGAAGACATTGACCGCGGCCTCGCCGCCGCCCGCAATGCCCTTGGGCGCGGACTTGCCGCGTTCGCCGAAGATGAAGACCTCGGCGTCCTGCTCCAGCAGTTCGATCTCGTAGTTCGCACCCAGGCCGCCGCGGAACTGGCCGTCGCCGCCGGAGTCGGCGCGCAGCGACCACTCGGTGAAACGCACCGGGTAGGCGGCTTCCAGAATCTCCAGCGGTGGAATCGTGGCGGTGGAGATAGGCGCGTTGCCGTGACTCAGGCCGTCACCGCCCGAATGGCCGCCGTGGCCGCCGCCGAAGAAGCTGAACATCACCCAGCGCTGGCCCTTGCGGGCAGCGTCGGTGCGGTGACCGGCGATCGACAGCGCATTGATGGTGCCGTAGGCCTGGGCCACGGCGCGTGTCGGGTCGGCCTGCGCGGCCGCGCTGAAGATCACATCGATCATGCGCAGGATGGTTTCGGTGTAGCCGCCCACGGGCCGCGGCCGCGCCGCGCTGATGACCAGGCCGTCGGGCAGCACGAAGTCGACCGCATCGAGCACACCGGCATTGGCCGGCACGTCCGGGAACAGGTGCTTGAGCGCCACATAACAGGCGGCAATCGCGGTGGCGCGCGAGATGTTGACCGGGCCGGCGCATTGCGCCGAGGTACGTGAAAAATCCAGCGTCAAACGTTCGCCCTGCACCGTCATGTCCAGCGCAATCGTCAGCGGCTCGTCCTTAACGCCGTCGTTGTCCAGGATGTCGCTGAAGGAATAACGGCCATCAGGCAGCGAGGTAATATGCGAGCGCATCAGCCGGACGGCGCGTGCGCGCAGCTCGCCCATGGCCTGCAGCACCAGCGCGTCGCCATACTCGTCGAGCAAGCCATGCAGGCGGCGCACGCCCAACTCGAGCGCGGCCAGCTGGCCGTTGAGGTCACCCCAGAGACTGTCGGGCAAACGGGTGTTGGCCTGCAGGATGGCCAGCACATCGGCGTCAAGGTCACCGGCGCGCACGATGCGCACCGGCGGAATCTGCACCGCTTCCTGCCAGCACTCGGTGGCCGCCGGGTTGTAGTTGCCGGGCACCGCGCCGCCCACGTCATGCCAGTGCGCGGCCGAGGCCAGGTAGCAGAACAGCTTGCCGCCGCGGAAGAAGGGCCGCACCAGCTTGAAGTCGTTGGCATGGGTGCCGCCCTCGTAAGGGTCGTTGAACAGCCAGGTGTCGCCGTCGGCCATGCCGGCGGCCGGATCGCTGGGTGCGCTGCGTTCGCGCGCAACCCTGGCCGCCGCGCGCACCGCAAAGGCCATCGCGCCTACAAACACCGGCAGGCCTGACTTGCCCTGCACCAGCGTGTCACCGGAGACGGCGTCGTACAGGCCGTGGCAGGCGTCGTGCGCCTCGGCAATGATGGGGTTGAAGGCGCTTCGGTACAGCGTGGCGTCCATCTCGTCGGCGACCTGCTCGAGGCGGCCCCGCAGGACGGCCAGGGTGACAGGGTCCATCGCCGGCCCCGGGGAAATCTCAGACATGTTCAGGCTCCTTGCCAAATCGGATTCGTAGTTGGTTCATCAATCCGCCGCTGCGTGCCATGTCCAGCAGGAAGTCGGGGATGGGCTCGCAGGCCAGGCGCTCGCCAGCACCTGAAATCACCGCGAGATGTTTGGTATCGAGTACGACCTGCTCGGCTTCCTGCAAACGCTCAGCATCGGGGCAGGTCAGCAGCAGCAGGCCGACATTGAAGGCGTTGCGGAAATACAGACCGCTGAACGAAGGGGCAATCACCGCCGCCACACCGAGCTTGACCAGCACGGCGGCGGCCTGCTCGCGCGACGAACCGATGCCGAAGTTGGGGCCGGCCACGATCACATCGCCCGGCCGCACCTGGCTGGCGAATTCGGGACGCACGGATTCGAGGCAGTAGGTGGCGATCTTGTCGATGCCGTGTTTCATGGCATGGCCGGGCGCCAGCACATCGGTGTCAACATCGGCACCGAGCTTCCAGACACGGTGGGTGGCCGCCGCCTGCGTCATGCCAGCACCTCACGCGGATCGGTGATCACGCCGCGCAAGGCCGAGGCGGCAACGGTGTAAGGCGATGCCAGGTAGACCTGAGCCGTGGCCGAGCCCATGCGACCCTTGAAGTTGCGCGCCGTGCTGGAGATCACCGTGGTGTTGTCGCCCATGGTCTCGCCATAACCGGCGCAGGCGCCGCAGGCCGTGGGAAACAGCTCGGCGCCGGCATCGAGCAGAACCTGCAGCACGCCCTCTTCACGCGCGGCATTCTGGTCCTTCTGGCTGGCCGGCGCCACCATCAGTCGCACGCCGGATGCCACGCGCTGGCCGCGCAGCACCTCGGCGGCTGCGCGCAAGTCGTCGAGCTTGGCGCCGGTGCAGGCGCCGATGTAGGCCACGTCCACCGGCGTGCCGCTGTAGCGGCCCACCACATCGGCATTGGCCGGGCTGTGCGGCGCGGCCACAAACGGCGCCAGCGTCCCGGCATCGAACTCATGGCGCGTCAGGGCGGCGCCTGCGTCGCTCTGCCAGCGGTCCAAGTCGGCCAGCTCGCTGGGCGGCGCGCCGGCGGCCTGCAGCCACGCTGCGGTGACCTCGTCGGGCGCAATCAGGCCGACCTGCGCACCGAGTTCGGCGCTCATGTTGGACAGCGTCATGCGCTCCTGCATGGTCAGCGCCTTGACGGCGGGGCCGGCAAACTCCACCGCCTGGTACTGCCCGCCGTTCATGCCGAAGCGGCCGATCATGTGCAGCATCATGTCCTTGGCGGTCACGCCTTTTTGCAGGCGGCCGCTCCAGTGCATCTGCAGGGTCTGCGGCACGCGCAGCCAGATCTCGCCGGTGACCACCACGCCCAGCATCTCGGTGCTGCCGATGCCGAACATGTAGGCGCCGAACGCTCCGCCGGTGGGCGAATGCGAGTCACCACCCACACAGAACATGCCGGGCCGGATATGGCCGTGCTGGGCCACCACCACATGGCAGATGCCCTGGCTGTCGTAGACATGGGGCAGGTCCTGTTCACGCGCCCAGTCGCGCGCAATGCGCACGATCCGGCGCGACTCGTCGTCACGCTCCGGCACGTAGTGGTCCATCACCAGCACCACACGCGACTTGTCCCAGATCTGCGCGCCGAGTTCGTCCAGCATGGGCTTGAGCCGGCGCGGGCCGGACGAGTCGTGGAACATGGCCAGATCCACCTTGCAGGTCACGATGTCGCCGGGCGAGACCGATGGACGTCCGGCCGCCCGGGCAATCAGCTTTTGGGCGAGGGTCTGCGGCGCAGGTGCTGGCGTGGTCATTCCGGCTTGGCTCCCGAAAACTTCACCACCCTGGCCCAGCGCTGGATTTCTCCCTGCACGAACTTCGAAAATTCCTCCGGCGAATTGCCGACAGGCACGGCCCCTTCTGCATCGAGCCGGCGGCGCACCTCCGGCGCGGCGATCGCTTGGCGCGCAGCATCGCTGATGCGTTTGGACAGCTCGGGGGCCATGCGCGCGGGGCCGAACAGGCCGAACCAGGCGCTCGACTCGTAGCCAGGCAGAACCTCGGCAATCGCGGGCACGTCCGGGAAGGCTGGCAGGCGCCTGGCGCTGGTCACGCCCAGCGCCTTGAGTTTGCCGGCCTTCACCTGCGCCTGGGCGTTACCGATCGCGGCAAACATCAGCTCGACCTGACCGGCGATCACGTCCTGAATCGCCGGCGCGGTACCGCGGTAGGGAATGTTCACGATGAAGGCACCCGACTGCATCTTGAAAAGATCACCCGCCAGATGCAGCGAAGAGCCCACCGCACCGATGGCGAAGTTGAGCTGCCCCGGTTTGGCCTTGGCCAGGGCAATCAGCTCGCGCACGTCTTTCGCCGGCACCGAGGGGTGGGCCACCAGCACCGAGGGCGAGGTCGCCACGCAGGTCAGCGGCGTGAAGTCGCGGATCGGGTCAAACGGCAGTGAGGGGTACAGCGAGGCATTGATGGCGTGGCTGGTGAAACTCATCAACAAGGTGTTGCCATCGGGCGCGGCCTTGGCCACCGCTTCAGCCGCAATATTGCCGCCGGCACCGGGCCGGTTTTCAACAATCACGGTTTTTCCGAGCAGGCGCCCCAGTTCGGTGGCCAGCGTTCGCGCCAGCGTGTCGGTGGAACCGCCCGCCGGCGCACCGACCAGGATGCGTGTGGGCGCGGCTTGCGCATGGGCCCCTGCCGCCAGCAGCGCGGCGGACGAAAGCAAAATATCACGACGTTTCATGTTCAGTCTCCAGAAGCGGCATCCGGCATCAGAAATCAAAGGCCCAGGTAGGCGCGGCGCAACTCGTCGCTGCCGAGCAGCTCCGCCGGCTTGCCCGAAAACCGGATGCCGCCGTTTTCCATGACATAGGCCCGGTCGGCGATCTCCAGCGACTGGCCGACGTTCTGCTCGACCAGCAATATGGCCAAGCCGCCGTCCCGCAGCTTGCGGATCAGGCCGAACATCTCGTCGACCAGCAGCGGCGACAAACCCAGCGACGGTTCGTCGAGGATCAAGAGGCGCGGTTCGGCCATCAGGCCGCGGCCGATCGCCAGCATCTGCTGCTCGCCGCCGCTCATGGTGCCGGCCAATTGCGGCAGGCGCTCCTTGAGGCGGGGGAAAATGCCGAAGACCTTCTCGAGGTTGATGGCACGGCGTTCACGCGCACGCGTGAAGGAGCCGAGTTCGAGGTTTTCCAGCACCGTGAGGTTGGGAAACACCTTGCGCCCTTCCGGCACCTGGATCAGGCCGGCCTTCACCACATCGCGGTAGTGCGCGCGGCTCAGGTCCTGACCGTCGAAAACCACGCTGCCGGCCCAAGCCGGGTAGATACCGCAGATCACGTTGTTCAGCGTGGACTTGCCGGCGCCGTTGCTGCCCAGCAGCGCGACCATTTCGCCGGGTTGCACCCCCAGGTCCACGCCGCGCAGCACTTCCACCTGACCGTAACCACCGCGCAGGCCCCGGATTTCCAATAAAGCGCTCATGTCCCGGCTCCTGCCAATGCGGCCGCACGCAGGCGCGCTGCCGTGCCATGGCCGAGATAGGCCTCGACCACTTTCTCGTCGGCGGTGACAACGGCCGGCGTGCCCTGCGCAATCAGCTGGCCCTGGGCCAGCACCCAGACATGTTCTGCCAGGTTCATCACGGCCTGCATCACATGTTCGATCATGAGCACGGTCACGCCGCTCTGCGCGATGCCGCGCACCACCGGGATCATCTCGGCGATTTCCTGCGGGTTCAGGCCAGCCAGCACCTCGTCGAGCAAGAGCAGGCGCGGCCGCGTCGCGAGCGCCCGTGCGAGCTCGAGCCGCTTGCGGCCGGCCACGGTGAGATCGGACGCGGGCTTGTCGAGCAGGGCCGTCAAGCCGACGCGGGCGGCGACCTCCTCGGCCTGGCTCAGGGCGCTGCGTCTGTCCTTGAGATGCAGGTGCGCACCGACGGCGATGTTCTCGCGCACGGTCTGCGTGGCAAACGGCTGCACGATCTGGAAAGTGCGCGTCATGCCCTGGCGCGCATTGAGGTGCGGCGCACGGCCGGTGATGTCCTGGCCGTCGAACACCACGCTGCCGCTGTCGGGCTTCAGGAAGCCGGACATCAGCGCAAACAGCGTGGTCTTGCCTGCGCCGTTGGGGCCGATCAGGGCGGTCAGGCTGCCTCGCGGAACGTCCAGGCTCACGTTCTGCACGGCCTGCAGGCCGCCAAAGGATCGAGACAGGCCCTGGATGGAGAGCAGGGAATCAGCCACCGCGGCCTCCTTTCTGGCGTGCACGCCCGCGCCACAGCGATCGGGCCGTCGCGCCGAGTCCGCCGATGCCGCGCGGCATGAACATCACGATCGCCACCAGCACCACGCCATAAATTACCATGTTGATGCCGGGCAATTCGCCGAACAGGTTGCGCGTGATGTCGGCCAGCACATGCAGCACCAGCGCGCCCAGCACCGGACCCCAGAGCGTGCCCAGGCCACCGACAATGGCGGCGACCAGCGCCTCGACCGAGGTGTGGGCGCCGTAGGCAATGCCGGGGTCGATGTACTGGAACACCTGCAGATAAAAAGCGCCGCCCGCCCCCATGAAGCCACCCGACAGCGCAATCGCGCCGAGCTTGATGCCAAACGGGCTGACGCCAATCGCGCGCGCCGCGTCCTCGTTGTCGCGCACCGCCTGCAGGTAGGCGCCAAAGCGCGAGTTCTTGAGCCACCAGCTCACCAGCAGTGCGGCCGCAACAAAGCCGAGCACGACGTAGATGTAGCCCTTGCGCGAACCGAACTGCATGTTGGCAAAGGACTCCTGCAGCGGCAGCATCAGACCCACGCCGGCGCCAGTGAAGGGCACGGACAGGGCCAGGATGCGGAACACCTCGGCAAAGGCCAGCGTCACCAGCGCGAAATACGAACCCTTGAGGCCGTAGCGAAACGACAGCGCGCCGACAAAAACACCAACCCCGGCGCTGCCGGCCACCGCCAGGACCAGCGCCAGCCAGGCGTTGAGCCCGCCCTGCAGCTGGGCGATGGCCTGGATGTAGGCGCCGGTGCCGAAGAACAGCGCGTGGCCAAACGAGAACTGCCCGCCAAAGCCGCCCAGAATGTTCCAGGCCTGGGCCAGCAGGGCCGCGTACAGCGCCATCATCACGAAGTTCAGGATCACGCCGGAATCGGTCACCAGCGGAATGCTGGCGACCAGCGCCACAAACAGCACAATGCCGGTCAAATCTTTCATGCTGCTGCTCATGCCTTGGCTCCAAACAGGCCCTGCGGGCGAAACAGCAGCACCGCAATGAAGATGGCAAAAATGCCGATCTGTCCGAGCGACTCACCGAGGTACAAACCGCCGAGCGACTCGACCACGCCGATCAGCAGGCCGCCCAGCAAGGCGCCGCCAAAGCTGCCCATGCCGCCCAGCACCACGATGGTGAAGGACACCAGCACAAAGCCGCTGCCGACCTGCGGGTTCACGTAATAGGCCGGCAAGAGGAAGCAGGCGGCAGCGCCCAGGCAGGCCAGGCCGATGCCAAAACTCATGGCATAGACATGATCAACATCAATGCCCATCAGCTTGGCGCCGTGTTTTTCCTTGGCGACCGCGCGGATCGCACGGCCCAGGTCGGTCCTGCCCACCACCCACAGCAGCAGGCCGGACACCGCCAGCGCACCGGCGAAGGCCACCAGCTTGGGCAGCGCAATCATGGCCGGGCCGATGGCCACGGTGGTCAGCGTGTAGGCCGTGTCGATGGTGCGGGTGTCGGACTTGAAGAACAGCAGGGCCGCGTTCTCCAGGATGATGGACAGGCCCAGCGTCACGAGCAGGATGTTTTCGTCCTTGCCATGGCTGGCACGGTTGATGATCAGGCGCTGCAGCGCATAACCAAGCACAAACATGCCGGGCACGACCAGCGGCAGCGCCAGGTAGGGGTCGATGCCCAGGTGCTGCTTGAGCATGTAGACGGCATACAGCGCGATCATCAGGGCCGCCCCATGGGCAAAGTTGATGATGTGCAGCACGCCGTAGATCAGGGTCAGGCCCAGCGCGATCAGCGCATAGACCGCGCCCGTGGTCACGCCATTGAGCAGGGAGGGAAAGAGGATGCTGAGGTCAAACATGGGTCACACAGGAAAGTGGCACAGCCGCTGGCGCCGGGCCCGGCCAGGCGCATGAAGGCGCTGGCGCAGGCACGGTGCGAACGGTGCTTTTTCAGGCCCGCAGCGGGAACAGGGGATCGGCTTCGCGGTAGTCGCGCGGGATGATGACCTTGATGTCGTTCTTGAGAACCTGCGTCATCAACGGCTGGGCACCCGTGTTCTGTCCGTTGACGAATTTGGTCGCACCGTAGGGCATGATGTGATCGGAGAAGGTGCTGTTCTGCAGCGCGTTGATGATGGCCGCACGGTCGGCTGACTTGGCCTTGTCGATGGCATCGGCCAGCAGACGCATCGAGGTGTAGGTCATGAACACCTCGTAGCTGAAGAACAGGCCCTGGGCCTCGACCCGCTTCTTGAGTTCGGCCGAGCGCTTGTCCTTGGGGTTGAACCAGTGGTTGCAGTCGATGATGCCGTTGGCCGCGTCCGGAAACTCCTTGACGAACTTGTAGCTCGAAGCCGCACCACCCAGTACCGAATAAATCGCCTTGGGGGTGACCTTCTGCTGCTGCATGGTGCGCACCAGCAGCGCGTACTCGTTGTAGTAGTTGGCCGGGATCACGATGTCGGGATTGACCGCCTTCATGCGCAGCACGATGTTGTTGAAGTCGCGCGTCGGGTTCGCGTGTTTGATCACTTCCTTGACTTCGTAGCCGTAGCCGGGCAGCTCGCGCGCCAGCAGGTTGGCCGTGCCGGTGCCGAACAGCGACTCTTCGTGAACAATCATCACGGTTTTCGCAGGCTTGCCGGCAGCGGTGTTGAGCACATGCAGGTTGGCCACGGCGGTCTCGGCGCATTTGCGGTAGCCGGGGCCGAAGCGGAAGGTGTTCTTCAGGCCACGCTCGACGATCTGGTCGGCCACGCCGACATCGACCACGTGCGGCAGGTTGTATTTGGCGGCCGCCTGGGTGGTGGCCAGGCAGATCGCCGAGGCGAAGGCGCCGACGACGGCGGACACGCCCGCTTCATTCATCTTTTCAACCTCGGCAACACCGGCCTGCGGCTGGGACTGCGCGTCACCGAGCAGCGCCTCGAGCTTGGCGCCGCCCATGGATTTGATGCCTCCGGCCTTGTTGATGTCCTCGATGGCCATGAGCGCGCCCAGGCGGCACTGCTGGCCCGAATAGGCCAGCGCCCCGGTGACGGGATGCAGCACACCGACCTTGATGGACTTGGGCTGCGCGCCCCCGACCAGGGGAAATGCCAGAGCCGAAGCGGCCGCAGCAGATTGGGACATGAAATGGCGACGTGTACTCATGGCATTTTCCTAAAGTGGGTTAATGAAACTTGGCGGACAACTCTTTGCTGACCCACACCTTGGCATCGATGCTGCCAACGCGCGACAACTGCATTTCATACTCATACCTGTCCGGGCGGTACAAGCCATGCAGCCATTGAATCGGGCGGTCCTGGTCGTCGTAGACCAGACGGCGTACGGCCAGCAAGGCCGAGCCGACAGCGACGTCCAGATGTCTGGCCACCATGACATCCGCCAGTCGCGCGGAAATGGTCTGGTGGGCACGGCCGACCTTGACTCCGGACTCTTCGAGCAGCACGAGAATCGGTTTTCTGGCCAGCTCGCGCCGCCCGAACTTGCGGGCGATGTCTGCCGGAACATACGTCGTGATGTGGGAGACCGGGCCTTCCCGTGTACTGCGCACCCGGATCGCTTTCTGCACCGGGTTGCCCGGCTTGAGTTGCAGGGCACTGGCAACACTGGCAGACGCGGTCACCAGTTCCACCTCGAGCACGTTGACCGAGGTTTTCAGCCCCATGCTGACCAGGTTTTCCAGCAGGCCGGTGAGCTGGGCCCGCTGCTGCCCCGCCTGGCCGCGCGCTGCGGCCGGAGAAGCACCGACGTCCAGCGCCCGCGTGCCACGACCCGGCTCGCGCGCGATCAAGCCCTCGGACGCCAGTTGCTCCAGCGCACGACGCACCGTGACGCGCGCCACGCCGAACTGCTGCATCAGCGCCAGCTCGCCGGGAAACCCGTCGGAGAATCGGCCTTCATGCAACTGCTCGCGGAGCACCAGATAAATCTGGTGGTACTTCGTCATGGGCAATGCGGGTGACATGCGCCGATGGTAGAAACAGTCCTATTGTTCTGTCAATAGGACATTTGACTCATCAACCAAACCGAGGGTTTCCCCGCGTCAAGCAACATGAATTTGCACCAGACAAGGGCTGTGTGCACCAGAAACAGCAAGGAACCAGCCTGCTTGGTGCAACACCTGGTGCCTTGCGCCCGTGTCAAGCGTGCGACGACCGCGGGCCGCACCGACGGCCCCCCTTCAGCTTTTGGCGTATTCCGAAAACGTCTTGCGGAACTTGGCGACCTTGGGCCCTGCCACCGCCATGCAGTAGCCCTGGTTCGGGTTTTTCTCGAAGAAGTCCTGGTGGTATTCCTCGGCCGGCGAGTAATTACTGACCGGCACTACCTCGGTGACCACCGGCTTGCCAAACAGCTTTTGCGCGTTCAACCCATGGACCATGTCTTCGGCCACCTGCTTCTGCTCCGGTGTCGAGTAATAAATGCCGCTGCGGTATTGCGTGCCGCTGTCGTTGCCCTGTCGGTTCAGCGTGGTCGGGTCGTGAATCACAAAGAAAATTTCAAGAATCGCGCGCAGGCTGATCTGTGCCGGGTCATAGACCAGCTTGACGACCTCGTTGTGCCCGGTGGTGCCGGTACACACCTGCTCGTAGGTCGGGTTGTTGACATGGCCGTTGCTGTAGCCCGACTCGACGTCCACGATGCCGCGCACCTGCACAAACACCGCTTCGGTGCACCAGAAGCAGCCGCCGCCCAGCGTGATGGTCTGCAGGCTGGTGCCGTTCGATGGGTCTTGTGTCATGGGTGATCCTTGTTTGGTTACGATCGGTCGGTTCCGGCTTGTTTTTGCGGGCCAGGCCGAATGGTATTGAATTCAGGCATCGATCATCCGGCAAACCGGAAAACCCTTTGACCGTCCTGCCGCCCATCCGGCAACCTGTTTCTGAAGTTCAAGGATCAAATTGGCCTCCAGCCCTTTCCGCACTTGCGCAAGCAGCTATCTATTTGAGAGCATTTTGAATGATGTCCCTGGGTGAACTCAAGCCGATTCTCGCCACGCTGGTGTTGCCGCCCGCGGCGCCCCTGCTGCTCGCCCTGCTGGGCCTGCTGCTGGCTACCCGAAAAAAGACGCCTGGCCTGCTGCTGGCCTTTGCCGGCCTTGCCCTGCTCTGGTTCCTGAGTTGCCATGCGGTCGCCGTGTGGCTGGCGCACACACTCGTGCCGCAGTACACGCCGGTGACGGCCGCCGCGCTGAAAAGCGGTGGTGTGCAGGCCATCGTGGTGCTGGGCGGCGGCGTTCACCCCGTCGCACCCGAGTACGGCGAGGCGCAGTCCTCCCCCGCCGCGGCCATGCGCCTGCGTTACGGCGCCTGGCTGGCACGCCAGACCGGCCTGCCGGTGGCGTTTGCCGGCGGCATGGGCTGGGGCGCGGCCGACGCACAACTCCTGTCGGAAGGCGAAGTCGCCCGCCGCATGGCCGAGCGGGACTACGGCATGAAGCTGCGCTGGATCGACGACCGCTCGCGCGACACGGCGGAAAACGCCAGCCTGCTCAGGCCGTTGCTGCAAAAGGACGGCGTGCAGCGGATCGCGCTGGTCACCCACGCCTGGCACATGCCGCGTTCGGTGATGGCGTTCGAGCGCGCCGGTTTCACCGTGACCGCCGCGCCCATGGGTTTCATGCTGCCCCGCCGCAACGGTGTGCTGGAATGGCTGCCGTCCGGCGATGGCCTGGATGCTTCGCGGCTGGTACTCAAGGAATGGCTGGCCCTGCGCATTGCCCGGCCTTGATCTGCCGCAAGCTTTACCCCACCTTCACTTGGCTGAGCCCGGATAAAGTGGATGGGTCCCTTGACGGACCGGGAGCAAGGCACTACATTACTAACCAGTCAGTCAGTAACTAATGTCCATCTCCAAATTCCTCAGCGATACCACCGCCACACTCTCGGCCAAACGCGAGCGGCGCAAGGAAGCGCGTCCCGGCGAACTGCTGGACGCTGCGCTCGACCTGTTTGTCGAAAAAGGTTTTGCCGCGACCCGCGCCGAGGAAGTGGCGGCTCGCGCCGGCGTGTCCAAGGGCACGCTGTTTCTTTACTTCCAGAGCAAGGAAGAACTACTCAAGGCCGTGGTGCGCGAAAACATCTCGGGGCGCTTCAAGGAGTGGAACGACGAGTTCGAGCGTTTTGAAGGCACGGCTGCCGAGATGCTGGCCTACTGCATGACGGTGTGGTGGGAGCGCGTGGGCGCCACCCGGGCCTCGGGCATCACCAAACTGATGATGAGCGAAGCCGGCAATTTCCCCGAAATCACCGCTTTCTATCAACAGGAAGTCATCGAGCCCGGCCAGGCGCTGTTTCGCCGCATCATGCAGCGCGGCATCGACCGGGGCGAATTCCGGCCGATGGACCTGGACTACGCCATCTACAGCGTGATTGCGCCCATGATCTTCCTGATTCTGGCCAAACATTCCGCGGGCACCTGCGCCGACCCCAGCCTGCCGGGCAACGCCACCAAATACATCGCCACCCAGGTCGACACCATCCTCCACGGGATCTGCGTGGCGCCCGCCCCCACCACTGGCAAGGCAAAAAAATGAAACCCTGGATCAAATGGGTTATCGCCCTCGTCCTGCTGCTCCTGCTGGCCACGGCCGTGTGGGGCACGCTGGCGGCACGCAAAAAACAGCAGCAGGCGCTGGCCAATTCCACGGCCGCGAAGGCGCAAACCGTGGTCGAACTGGCCGCGACCGATGTGTTCCAGGTCAAAACCATGGAGCTGAGCCAGGGGCTGCCTGTGTCGGGTTCGCTCAAGGCCGTCAACTCGGCCTTCGTCAAGACGCGGGTGGCCGGCGAACTGCAGGGCCTGACGGTGCGGGAAGGCGACACCGTCAAGGCCGGGCAGGTGCTGGCACGCATCGACGCCAGCGAGTACCAGTCGCGCATGCGGCAGGCGCAGGAGCAGGCCGATTCGGCCAAAGCGCAGATCGACATCGTGCAGCGCCAGTACGACAACAACCAGGCCCTGGTCAACCAGGGTTTCATTTCCAAAACCGCGCTCGACGCCTCGCTGGCCAATCTCAACGCGGCCAAAGCCAACCACCGGGCCGCACTCGCCGCGGCCGAGGTGGCCAGAAAATCGCTGGACGACACGGTGCTGCGCGCACCCCTGTCGGGCCAGGTGGCGCAGCGCCTGGCCCAGCCCGGTGAGCGCCTCGGGGTGGACGTGCGGGTGCTGGAAATTGTGGACCTGAGCCGGCTGGAAATGGAAGCCAGCCTGAGCGCGGCCGATGCGCTGACGGTGCGCCCCGGCCAGAGCGCCGTGTTGCAGATCGAAGGCAGCGCGCAAACCGTCAAGGCGACGGTGGCACGCATCAACCCCAGCGCCCAGGGCGGCAGCCGCAGCGTGCTGGTGTACCTGGGCATCGACAACCAGGTTCCTTCCCTGGGTCTGCGCCAGGGTCTGTTTGCACAGGGCACGCTGGGCACGACGCGCCTGTCGGCCCTGGCCGTGCCGCTAAGCGCCGTGCGCACCGACAAGCCCGCGCCCTATGTGCAGGTAGTTGAAAACAACCAGGTGGTGCACAAGCCGGTGGAGCTGGGCCTGCGCGGCAGCAGTGGCGGAGAACCGGGCAGCGGCACCCTGGTGGCGGTCAAGGGGCTGGCGGAAAACGCGGTGGTGATCGCCGGCGCGGTGGGCGCCTTGCGCGAGGGCACGGCGGTGAAGTTCACGCAGGCGCCCGCCTGGACCCAGGCTGCACCCGCTGCGCCAGCCTCCGCCAAAACCGCGCCTTAAGCTGGTATGTGGTTCACCCAGGTCAGCCTGAAAAATCCGGTCTTCGCGACCATGGTCATGCTCGCCATCGTGGTGCTGGGCCTGTTCTCTTACCAGCGCCTGCAGGTTGACCAGTTTCCGAACATTGACTTTCCGGTGGTGGTGGTCACCACCGAATACCCCGGCGCTTCGCCCGAGATCGTCGAAAGCGAAGTCACCAAAAAAATCGAGGAAGGCGTCAACTCGATCGCCGGCATCAACGCGCTGACCTCGCGCAGCTACGAAGGCCAGTCGGTCGTCATCATCGAATTCCAGCTGCAGATCGACGGCCGCAAGGCCGCGGAAGACGTGCGCGAAAAGATCGCTTCGCTGCGTCCGTTGCTGCGTGACGAGGTCAAGGAGCCGCGCGTGCTGCGCTTCGATCCGGCCAACCGTGCCATCTGGTCGGTCGCCGTATTGCCGATGGCGGCAGGCGCAGATGGCAAAACGCCTGTCGCGGCAGGCACAGCGGCCCTGCCCACCGCCGTCGAACTGACCAACTGGGCCGACCAGGTGCTCAAGAAGCGGCTTGAGAACGTGCGCGGCGTCGGCTCGGTCAGCCTGGTGGGCGGCAGCAAGCGCGAAATCAACATCTACCTGAACCCGCAGGCGATGGAAGCGCTGGGCATCACGGCCGACCAGGTGGCCAGCGCCGTGCGCAACGAAAACCAGGACCTGCCGGTGGGCGCCATCCGTTCGCTGGCGCAGGAACGCGTGGTGAAAATCGACGCCCGCATGAAACGGCCCGAAGACTTCGGCAAGATCATCGTGGCACGCAAGGTGTCCGCCGCCGGCGCAGGCAGCAGCGTCACTGTGGACCAGGTCGCCACCATCCGCGACGGCTCGCAGGAGATCGACAGCCTGGCGCTGTACAACGGCCAGCGCACGCTGTTGCTCACGGTGCAAAAAGCCCAGGGCGAAAACACCATTGCGGTGGTGGACGGACTGAACAAGGCGATCAAGGAGCTGGAGGGCCAGCTTCCGTCCGGCACGCGGCTGGAGCAGATTGGCGACGGCTCGCGGCCCATCCGGGTTGCGGTTGAAAACGTTCGCCGCACGCTGATCGAAGGCGCGTTGCTGACCATCCTGATCGTTTTCCTGTTCCTGAATTCATGGCGCTCCACGGTGATCACCGGCCTGACGCTGCCGATCTCCATCATCGGCACCTTCCTGTTCATGAACCTGTTCGGCTTCACCATCAACATGATCACGCTGATGGCGCTGAGCCTGTGTGTGGGCCTGCTGATCGACGATGCGATTGTGGTGCGCGAGAACATCGTGCGCCATGTGCAGATGGGCAAGCTGCCCTACCAGGCGGCAATGGAGGGCACGCAGGAAATCGGCCTCGCGGTGCTGGCCACCACGTTTTCCATCGTGGCGGTGTTCCTGCCCATCGGTTTCATGGGCGGCATCATCGGCAAGTTCTTCCACGAGTTCGGCGTCACCATCGTGGCGGCGGTGCTGATCTCTATGTTTGTCAGCTTCACGCTGGATCCCATGCTCTCGAGCATCTGGCACGACCCGAGCATTCATGCGCACGGCCAGCACGGCAAGCCAGTTACTTTTTACGACCGGACCATAGGCCGCGTCACCGGCTGGTTCGAACGCGCCACCGACTCGCTGGCCGAGACTTACCAGCGCATTCTGCGCTGGTCCCTGGTGCACAGGCTGGCCACCGTGGGTCTGGCCCTGGCAATTTTCGTGACCAGCGTTTTCATGGTGCCCCTGCTCGGTACCGAGTTTGTGCCCAAGGCCGACTTCTCGGAAACCTCGCTCAATTTCTACACGCCGGTGGGTTCGTCGCTGGAGGCGACCGAGGCCAAGACACGGCAGGTCGAAACCATTCTGCGGGAATTTCCCGAAGTGAAATACACACTGTCCACCATCAACACCGGCAGTGCGCAGGGCAAGATGTACGCGAGCATCTACGTGCGCCTGGTGGACCGCAAGGCCAGGAGCCGCAACGTGGACGAAATGTCCGGCGTGCTGCGCGAGCGGCTCAAGCAGGTTCCCGGCATCACCGTGACACACGTCGGCCTGCTCGACGCGGTGGGCGGCAACAAGCAGGTGGAGTTCTCGCTACAGGGCGCCGACCTGAAAGAGCTGGAGCGCCTGACCGGCCTGGTGATGGCCAAAATCAGCGGCATTCCCGGCCTGGTGGACCTGGACTCCAGCCTCAAGGCCAACAAACCGACGATCGAAGTGGACGTCAAACGTGACGCCGCGTCCGACCTCGGCCTGTCGGTCTCGCAGATCGCAGCGTCGCTGCGCACCCTGGTGGCCGGACAGACGGTGGGCAACTGGCGCGCGCCCGATGACCAGACCTACGACGTGAACGTGCGGCTTGCGCCCGATTCCCGCAACGCCCCGCAGGACCTGGAGCGCCTGCCCTTCATCAGCAGCGTCATCGGCAGCAACCCCGACGGCTCGTCCCGCACGGTGCGCCTGAGCCAGGTAGCCACGGTGAAGGAAGCCACCGGTCCGAACCAGATCAACCGGCGCGACCTGACACGCGAAGTCGCCATCAATGCCAACGTCTACAACCGCTCGGCCGGTGAGGTCTCCACCGATATCCGCAAGGCGCTCGACAGCATCAGCTTTCCGCCCGGCTACCGCTACCAGTTTGGCGGCTCGACGAAAAACATGGCCGAGTCCTTCGGTTATGCGATCTCGGCGCTGGTGCTGGCGATTTTGTTCATCTACATGATCCTGGCCAGCCAGTTCAAGAGCTTTCTGCAGCCCATGGCGCTGATGACCTCGCTGCCGCTCACGCTGATCGGCGTAGTGCTGGCGCTGCTGCTGTTCCGCTCGACGCTGTCGATGTTTTCCATCATCGGCGTGGTGATGCTGATGGGCCTGGTCACCAAGAACGCGATTTTGCTGGTCGACTTTGCGATCCGCATGCGGGATGAAGGCATGGAGCGCAGCGAAGCCCTCTTGACGGCCGCCCGCGTGCGCCTGCGCCCGATTTTGATGACCACGCTGGCCATGATTTTCGGCATGGTGCCGCTGGCCTTTGCGCTGACCGAGGGCTCCGAGCAGCGCGCGCCCATGGGCCAGGCCGTCATTGGCGGCGTCATCACCTCCTCGCTGCTGACGCTGGTGGTGGTGCCGGTGACTTACTGCTACCTGGATGACCTGGCGCAATGGTTCAAGCGAATCTTTAGCGGCCGGCGCGCCCTGCCCGCCCCTGTGGTTGCCCCCCAACTAAAATGATGGGTTTTCCCCGACAGTCCCACCGTTTATTACAGGCCACACCATGAACTACGAACAAGCCCGTTTCAACATGATCGAGCAGCAGATCCGCCCCTGGGAAGTGCTGGACAGCCAGGTCCTTTCCCTGCTGGCCGTGGTCAAGCGCGAGGACTTTGTGCCGCCCGCGATGCGGGCCCTGGCTTTTGCCGACATGGAGATCCCGCTGGGCACCAAACCCGGCCAATGCATGCTGGCGCCCAAGGTGGAGGCGCGCGTCCTGCAGGACCTGGCGGTGCAAAAACATGAAAAAGTGCTGGAAATCGGCGCCGGCTCCGGCTACATGGCCGCCCTGCTGGCGCACCGCGCCCAGCAGGTCATCACGCTCGAGATCGACCCCGACCTGGCCCAACTGGCCCGGGACAACCTGAAAAAAGCCGGTGTCTACAACGCCGAAGTCCGCACCGGCGACGGCGCCGCCAAACTCGGCCAGGCGGTGGCTGGCAGCGACCCGCTGAGCGGCCCTTTCGACGTGATCGTGCTCAGCGGCTCGGTCGCCGATGTGCCTCCCGCCCTGCTGGCGATGCTGAAAATCGGCGGCCGGCTCAGCGCCATCGTGGGTTTTGAGCCCGTCATGCGCGCCACGCTGGTCACCCGCGTCGGCGACGCCGCCTTCCGCACCACCCAAGGCTGGGACACGGTCGCACCTCGCCTGCTCCACTTCCCTGAACCGTCCAAATTCAACTTTTAAACCGAGCCGTTCCGATGATTGACCAACTGTCCCCTGCCGATTTCCCCGCCTGGCTTGCCAGCCTGCCGGCCGACGGCCCAACACCCATCGTGCTCGATGTGCGTGAGCCATGGGAAGTGCAGACGGCGTCGGTCAAGGAAGACGGCTTCCGGCTGCTGCACATTCCGATGCGCGCCGTCGCTGCGCGGATTGTTGATCTCAAGGAAGAGCTGCCGGCCGACCAGCCTGTGGCCTGCCTGTGCCACCACGGCGCGCGCAGCCAGCAGGTGGCCAACTTCCTGGCGCAGAACGGTTTCACGCAGGTCGTCAACCTGCAGGGCGGCATCAACGCGTGGTCCGAGCAGCGCGATGCCAGCGTCCCGCGCTACTGACCCGCCGGCCTGCCTCTTCACCGATTTCACATTCCATCAGGACTCCCCATGAAAACGCTCTTGAAAAAACCGGCCCTGCTGCCCCTGTCTCTTGCGTTAAGTGCCGTGTTGGCGTCTTTTGCGCCAGCCGTCCAGGCGCAGAACCTGGTGGAGCTGTACCGTTCGGCGCGCGAGTACGACGCGTCCTACCAGTCGGCACGTTCGCTGTACGAGGCCAACCTGGCCAAGGCCGAACAGGCCAAGGCGGGGATTTTGCCAACTGCCGGACTGTCGCTGGGGGCGTCGCGCACCAACTTTGAAAACAACAACCCGGTCGTTGACCGCAGCTTCCCGACGCAGACGGCCTCGCTGAACGCCTCCCAGCCGCTGTACCGGCCCGGCAACTGGGCGACCTACGAACAGGGCAAGCAGCAGGTGGTGCTGTCCAGGGCCCAGCTGGAAGTGGCTGAACAGGACCTGATCGTGCGCACCAGCCAGGCCTACTTTGATGTGCTGGCCGCGCAGGACACGCTGGCTTTTGTCCGGGCCCAAAAAGCCGCGGTGGGTGAACAGCTGGCTTCGGCCAAACGCAACTTCGAGGTCGGCACCTCCACCATCACCGACTCGCGCGAGGCGCAGGCGCGTTTCGACCTGGTGACCGCCCAGGAAATTGCCGCTGAAAACGACTTGCGCGTCAAGAAAATCGCACTCGACCAACTGGTCGGCAGAACCGACGCGCAGCCCAAAGGCCTGCTGGTGCCTGTTGAGCTGCCGCCGCTG
The DNA here is from genome assembly GCF_943371715.1 of Polaromonas sp. YR568. GTDB lineage: Bacteria > Pseudomonadota > Gammaproteobacteria > Burkholderiales > Burkholderiaceae_C > Polaromonas. The sequence goes on from NZ_CALRVW010000001.1 coordinate 116,754, forward strand.
GTGCCCGCCGACGTGAACACCTGGGTCCGGCAGTCCGAGGACATGCACCCGACGGTGCGCCAGGCCCAGGCCAACCTGGAAGTCGCCAAACTCGAGATCGACAAGGCCGAAGCCGGCCACAAACCCACGCTGGACCTGACCGCCAGCTACGGCGTGCAGCGCAACCCCCAGGGCAGCGCCACCACGGCCGGGCCGCTGGACTACCGCACCAACAGCACCACCGTCGGCCTGGCGCTGAACCTGCCGCTGTTTGCCGGCTTCGCCACGCAAAACCGCATCCGCGAAACGCTGTCACTCGAAGAAAAGGCGCGCTCCGACCTGGAAGGCGCCAAACGCGGCGTCGCCCTGGGCACGCGAACCGCCTACTTCGGCGTGTTGTCGGGCCAGGGCCAGGTCAAGGCGCTGGAAGCCGCCGAAGCGTCCAGCCAGAGCGCGCTGGACGCCAACAAGCTGGGCTACCAGGTCGGCGTGCGCATCAACATCGATGTGCTCAATGCGCAAAGCCAGCTGTTTCAGACCAAACGTGACCTGGCACAGGCGCGCTACAACGTGCTGATCGGCGGCCTCAAGCTGCGCCAGGCCAATGGCACGCTGACGCCGGAAGATTTGCTGCTGATCAATTCGTTGCTGGTGCGGTAGTCGGCAGACTCATCATTGAGAACTCCAGCGAAAAATCAAGGGCTGCACTTACCGGAGGTCCCTTGAAAGGGGGTCCCAATAAAAACGCGGCCACAGCGCTACGCTCCTGGTTCAGACAGGCGTCGAGGAGACGGTCTACAACGGACTCGCTATCTCCCTGCAGCCAACGCAGGCATTGGGCACCTTGCCGCTGGCCAACTCGGTCTTTAAGCGTTCCGCAGTATCAAACACACTCATATCCTTGATATAGCAGCAAGGCGATTCCCTCCCGGTGACATCGAAGTAACGCATCAAAGGCAACTCAAGATAACGGCAGTGATTCTTGTGGCGCCAGAACGTTACTGTCGCTTCATTTGCGTAGTTTTTCGCGTAGTCCGGCTTCGTCTGAATGGGCTGGATGAGATGCTTGGCACCAAGAGATCTCACAAACCTTTTCACGGGCTCAATGTCCTGTCCATACGAAACCGTGTGCACAATGATTCTTGAGGCACCCATGGCTGCGATCAGCTCATGCACCCGTCGCAGCACGTTGTGCAACTTATATCGACCGATTCGATGTGCCTCCGTTTCATCCAGCGTGTCCACAGAGACTCCGATTGATTGAAATTTCAGGGCAGCCTGGCGAACGTCGATTAGGCTGGCATTGGTAATGATGTAAGGCTGATGTCCCAAGGCAATCAGCCGGTCGACCATGGGCCAGAACTCCGGGTGCGCCGTGGGCTCTCCCTCACCCTGAAGTGACACGGTGTGGGGCAAGGCGTCAAGCTTTTCAAGAACCTTTACGAATCGTTCCCAAGGCATGTTCTCCTGCTTCATATGGCGCCCTGCGCAGTAGAAGCACTTAAAGTTGCACTTGGTGGTGATCTCGATTTGCACAAAGGGCGGGTTGGCTCTCCGCAATTTGGAGGTGCCTCCTCGCAATATGGAATCGCCGTGCACGTCAACTGGCTTTGTGTTTGCCAAACTGGTCGGCATATGCAGCTCCTTGCCCCCGGATATTCGCTCGTTCATCACGCGTATCCGCAATTCATAGTCGAGCCGCTATAAATGCTGCCAAGCAGAAATCCGCGACCTCTTGAGTTGGTCTCGTAATGCCTGACGCTGTGCAAAAGTAGAGTATTCAGGCAGGTCTACAAGTTCTCCGATCTTGAAAAAGCCCTTAGCCAGCTTCGGATCTTCATACTCAAAACCGAAAAATTCCTTCGCACCTAGCCGGTCGTAGTAATCCCTCATGGGGGCCTCTAAGCGAACCGGGTCGCACGGCTCTGAGAACACCAAGCCGCAAGTCGCGTTGAAGTCATGTTGAGCTATGAAATGGTGGGGGACACAGTCCATGTCATTGGCGTCAACCATCTCCAGAAAATGGCGGCCGATGTGAACGTAGTGAAGATGCAAATTCCCGAACGCCAACGCAGCATCAAAATTACCCAATTCCTCCTCGGGTATCTTCGTCTTCAGGTTATATGCCGGAGGAAAATGGTTGAAGTCCAGATTGAAGATGTACTGGTCTTTGCCGACCAGCAGATTAGCCAGTTCGTACTCCAGCCAATGAATCAGCAAATTTGTCTCATGGGCTGCCTGGAACCTCTCACGATCGAACTTACCCTTGAAGAACTCAGGAAAGTTGATGTGCAGCCTGTTTAATTCTCCCTGCCAGTTCTGCTTGGTCAAGGGTTCCAACGGGAATCCCAAAAAAGTTGCGCTCTTCTTGAGCCTGGCCACTGCGGCCTGAATCTCCGGCTTGGTGGCAAAACCATGGCGGTGGTTCACATCTGTGCGCAGCAAGTAGCGACGATGCATTTTTGCAAGCTTCTCGCACCACAACGCCGCAGTTCTGGTGCTGTTGAGCTTGTAGGTCAGCTGCATCCCGCAAGAAAAAGTGAATTGAACCTGGCGCACCGGAAATCCTTACTTCAGACAGCGTGATGCTTACGCTGAGTGGGCTTCCTCAGCTCAGGGCCTCACGCGGACTACCGCTCGCGGGCTGCTTCGCGGAAAGCCTTGGTCACAGGCGATAGCAAATACTCAAGCACACTGCGCGTGCCCAGATGAATCTCGGCTGAAACCTGCATGCCCGGCGTCAGGCGGTGCTTCGCGCCATCGGTCTCCAGCATCTGGGCTTTGAGGTCAATCATCGTCTTGTAGGTGAATCGGTCAGCTCTTGCTTTAGCCTGACCTTGTTGGCCATCTGCCGCCCCTTGCTCACTGGCATCGGCACTCACTTGGGCCACCTGGCCTTGCACCATGCCGTATTTCTGGAAGGTGAAAGCAGCAACCTTTACCTTGACGCTCTGGGTCGGGTGAATAAACCCGATGTCATCGTTCTTGACCCATACCTCGGCGCGCAGGTTCTCATCAATCGGTACCAGTGTCATCAAAATAGTGCCCGGGCTGGTGACGGTACCCACGGTGTGCGTCGCCAGGTCTTTGACCACGCCATCTTGCGGCGCCTTCAACTCCAGGTAAGTGTTGCGGTGCTCCTGCTTGGCCATTTCCTGGCTGGCTTTTTCCAGCTGGGATGCGATGTCGACTCGTTCGGTTTGTAGCTGACGCCGATAGTCGGCGGTGATCTGTTCGATCTTTTTCTGCTCCTGCAGGATGGTGCCTTGCGCAGAAGCAATCACCGCTTCCTGGGCAAGCAAATCCTGCTCCTTCTCGATCAGTTCGCGCTGTTTGTCGGTATGCATCAGCTTGCCGGCAAAACCTTCGCCGAGCAGCTTTTCATAAGCTGCGGCTTGCTGCCTGTAATGTGGCAGGGTCTGTACCAGCTTCTTGCGCACCTCCTGCGTTGCCGTCAGGTCGTGTCGGGCCTTTTCCAGGGTGGTCCGCTCTTGGGCAAGTGCATTTTCATAGGCCTGGCGGTTGGCTGTGTATTGGGCGAGAACCTGCGCAAACAGTGCAGAAGGTTCATCGGCGCGTGGGAGAAATGGTGTGCCGGCTAGCTGGGCATCGATGCGACGCAACGCAATGCGTTTGTTGTGATAGTCGGCAGTGAGAGCTTTGAGGTCCGACTCCGAAAGCGCCGTGTCCATGCGAATCAGCACCTGCCCGGCTTCAACGGACTGGTTTTCCTTGACCAGGATTTCCTTGACCACGCCCGCATCGGTGGGTTGCACTATTTTCAGGTAGGTATCGGGCACCAGCTTGCCCTCAGCGACAGCCACGATGTCGAGCCGGCCAAAGATCGCCCAGATCAGCAGCGCTGTCAGAAAAATCAGCGCCGCCCACAACACCCGCCGCCCCAGTGGACTGGGCGGCGAGTCCTGCAGACGCATCAAGGCCGGTTGAAAATCCCGCGGATCGGCCTGAATACGGTCTCCCAGGCGTTCAACGCTCTTCTGAACGGCGGCCATGGCAGCTCCACCTTTGGAAAGACTGCCGGCGTCCGGGCTTTGCCGCTCACCTTGCGGCGCAGATTCAGCGTTGTTCATCTCAGCTCAACTTCTTGAAACCTTCAGACAGCCCATTGAGCGATGACATGCCGCCCGCTGCGCCCGACTGTCCGACGGAACCGGCAAACCCCCAGTGCATGGCACCCTGTACCAAGGCATCTCCGCTGCCGAAACTCCCGCCCTGCACACCCTGCCTGTCGCCGTCGTCGTCCTGGCCCAGACGCTGAAGTGAGCCTTTGACGGTGTTCCATTGCCGCGCAATCTGCGCGGCCGTGAGCGGTCCCGTGCTGCCGCCGCCCTGCTGGGACAGGTAGGCCGCGAGTGAGCCGAAGTCGTGGCGAGGTGCGGCCGCCAGCCGTTCGTTGATCTGGTTGATGGCGTTTGCCAGGCTGTCCGACTGGTCATCCTTCTTCTTGTCACGCGCTTCCCCCCGGTCGTAGGAGGAGTGGTCGTCGTCACGGCCATGGTTGCTGCCATTGGAGTTTTGTCCGGAACCACAACCACCGCCCCAACCACCGCCAGAATCCCCGTCCGCAAGTTCCCGCAAGGCTTTCTCATTCCAAACCGTGCCGTCCGCAAACTCCACCCGCTCGACGCGGTCCGCGCTGGAACCAAACCAGTTTTCCACCGTGACGCGGCCGTTCTGACCCGCCACCTTCAGGACCAGGTCGTTGTGGTGACGCGTCACGCTCACCGCATTGGAATAGATCCCGGCCGTAAAGCGGATCACGTCCTGCCCACCCTTTTCGGAGATCACATTGGCTCCGCCATCGAGGCTGTGCAGGTAAATATCGTTGCCCAGTCCACCGGCCAAGTCGTCGTTGCCCGTGCCGCCATCAAGCACGTCATTACCATTTCCACCGTCTAGCGCGTCGTTACCAGCACCACCTCCGAGGATGTCGTTTCCAGCGCCGCCGTCGAGCTGGTCGTTTCCGTCGGCGCCCAGCAATTGGTCGTTACCGGAAGACGCCCACAAAACGTCGTTCCCTGTGCCGCCGTCAATAGTGACATCGCCGTAGGCATAGCGCCGGCTGGTCAGATCGACGACGTCGTTGCCGCCGTCCATGCTGATCAGCTCGAACTGCTGGATGCGGGGCCCGACGTAATCATCCGGTGGGCTGTAGCTGTCATCAAGAAACAGTGCATCGTGGCCATTGGTCCCCACCAGGGCGTCATAGCCGGCGCCGCCGTTGAAGATGTCATGGCTGCGGTTTTTGCCGGACAAGGAAACTGTCTCTCCGCTGCCGGCGTTGCCGGGACTGCCAACATTGACCGCGCGGTGGCTGCCGGTCCATATGGCGTCGACGCTGAAGCCCAGGGTATCGTCGCCTGCCTCACCCGACAGTTTGTCAGAGCCAGTGCCGCCGGTCATGATGTCCTTGCCTGCGCCACCGTTGAGGATGTCGTTGCCCGCCCGGCCATCCAGGATGTCTTCGTAGGGCGTTCCGTTCATGGTGTCGTTGCCACTGGTGCCGATGAAAGTCTGGCCTTGCGTGCTGCCGCTTTGCACGGTCAGGGCAAAACTCGCGGTCGCGCTGGCGCCGACCGGGTCGGTTGCCGTCACCCGCAGGGTGAACGCGCCCACGTCGTTGCTGCCCGGGGTACCCGAGAAGGTCCGCGTGGCCGCATTGAAGACCAGCCATGACGGCAATGGATTGCCGTTGGCCAGGCTGGCTGACCAGCTCAGGCCGTCGCTGGCATCCACGTCGCTGAAGGAACCCGCCGGCAAGACCAGGGTGAACGCGGCGCCTTGTGTAGCCGTCTGGGCTGCTGTTTGCAGCGCCAGCACCGGTGCATCGTTGGTGCCAGTGATCGTCATGGTCACGGTCGCCGTGCTGGTTGCCCCCGCGTCGTCGGACACGGTGTAGCTGAAGGTGTCGGTTGTCGTTGCGCCTTGGGCCAGGCTCTGGAAGAGGCTGCCTGGTTTGTAGACGATATTGCCGTTGACCAGCGTCACCGTGGCCCCTGCGGCTGAAGTCGCGGCAACCGCAGAAATGCGCTTGCTGTCTCCAGCGTCCACGTCGGCGTCGTTGGCGAGCAGAACGGCCGCGGTCAGGGTGACCGTTCCACCATCCTCGGCAGCGTCGCCCAGGTCATTGCCGGCGACAGGCGTGTCGTTGGTGTTGCTAACGTCCAGGTCGAACACGTCGGATGCGCTCGCGCCTGAGCTGTCCGTTGCCGTCACCAGAACTCTGATGATGCCCACGTCAGCATTGCCAGGCGTGCCGCTGAAAGTGCCGGTCGCCGGATCGAAGGCAAGCCAGGAAGACAAGGGATTGCCGTTCACAAGCTGCGCGGCATAGGCCAAGGTATCGCCCACATCCGCATCGGCAAAAGCCGTTGCAGGTATCGTGAACGAGAAGGCCTGGTCTTCCAGCGCTACGCCGTTGGCAATGGCCTGCGCCACCACCGGTGCGTCGTTGGTGTTCGTGATCGCGATGCTGAACACATCTGCCGCCTGAGCGCCTGAGGCGTCCGTCGCCGTCACACGCACATCCACATGGCCGACATCGGCATTCGCCGGCGTGCCGGAGAAAGTACCGGTGGCGGCATTGAAACTCAGCCAGGTCGGTAGCGCGTCTCCGTTCGCCAGCGTTGCGGCATAGGTCAGGTGGTCAGCCGTATCCATGTCGGAAAACGCATTGGCAGGCAGCGTGTAACTGAAGGCCGCATCTTCTGTGGCAACCGTATCGGCCAGAGGCTGAACCAGCACCGGTGCGTCGTTCACATTGGAAACCGCCAATGTGAACACGCTGGATGCCGAGGCACCTGCTGTGTCACTTGCGGCCACCCTGACATTCAATGCACCGACATCCCCGTTCGCCGGGATTCCGCTGAAGGTACCGGTCGCGGGGTCGAAGTTGAGCCAGCTTGGCAGCGGGTCTCCGTTAGCCAGCGTGGCAGACAGCACCAGGGCATCGCCTACATCGATATCTATGAATGTGCCAGCAGGCAAGGTAAAGCTGAAGGACTGGTCTTGCGCTGCAACCTGGCTGTCGATCACCAGCGTCACGACAGGAACATCATTGACGTTTGCAACTGCGACATTGAATGTCTCGCTCACGCTGGCGCCGCTGGCATCAGTCGCTGTCAGGACGACAACCAGGCTGCCAACATCTGCATTGGTCGGCGTGCCTGAGAAAACGCCTGACGCAGCGTCAAAGTTCAACCAGGACGGCAGCGGATTGCCGCCAGCAAGCACCGAGGTATAGGTCAACGTATCGCCCGTATCAATATCAGCAAAGCTGCCAGATGGGACGGCAAAGGTGAAGACCGCATCTTCCGCGGCCATCTGATCCGCAACGGTAGCACCCAGCGTGGGCGCATCGTTGGAACCATTCACGGTCACCAGCAGTTGGGCAGAAACATTAACGGTTCCATCCGTCGCTGTATATGTAAAGGAATCCACAACCTGCTGACCAGCCCTCAAGCTCTGGACTTCCGCATTGGCATTGTTCAGCGTGTACGTGTAGCTTCCGTCGGCGGACAACGTGAGATTCCCCCACATCCCCTGAAACACACCGGCAGACAGGACTTGCAGCGTGTCTGAGGTATCAGCGTCCTGGTCGTTAGCCAATACGTTGCCCGTGATTGTCGGAGGGCCATCTTCACCAGCGATCGCGGCGTCATTGACCAGCTCCGGTGTTGCATTGGCATTCGCAACTTCAAGCGAGAACACCTGACTGATGGCCACGCCGCTTGGATCGCGGGCATAAATCTGTATTTGGTACGTTCCATGCGCACCTGTCGGCGGAGTACCGCTGAACGTTCGCGTCGCGGGGTTGAATTCCAGCCACGCAGGCAGCGGCTGGTCACCACTGAGCTGAGCGGCCCACTCCAGCGAATCACCATCGGGGTCCGAGAACGCGTCTGCATCCAGCACAAACGTCAACGCATCCCCAACACGGCCGGCTTGGCCATCCAGCGGATTGGCGACAACTGGCGCCTGGTTGATGAAGTCGTTGAAGCGCAGAATTGTGCCGTCAGCCAGCTCGAAGTTGGCAATCGGCCGCGAAAGCGCATCAAAGCCTTCAACGAAGATGGAGTCGCCCAAGGCTCCGTAAGTGACCGTGAAGCCGTTGGCCTCACGAACCACGGAAATGCTGTCCGCAGTGATACCTTCGCCAAAGGAGATCGTGTTTCCGGAGTCCTCGTCATATAGCGCGTCCTGTCCGTCGCCCAGGTTAAAGACGTAGTTATCCGATCCTTGGCCACCTTCCAGGTCATCGTCGCCAGTTCCGCCTGTGATGACGTCGTCTCCTGCATCTCCATAAAGGTAATCGACACCTTCATAGCCATAGAGTCGATCACTTCGCGCAGTGCCTTCCAGATTGTTGGCATCGCTGTCGCCTTCGACCACAAAAACTTTGTCGAGCAACTCGTTCCAGCTCAAGACTCTGCCATTGGCAAACTCGAAGTGCTCAATGCCATGCGCACTTTCGGCTGGATTCTGGGGATCGAAGCCCGAAATGCTGATCTGGTTGTTCTCATCAAAAACGAGGAGGAAGCGATTCAATGTTGCATCGCTTGGATCTACGATAAAACGCAGTTTCCGTTCGATGCTTTCCGGGGTGATGTCCGCACCGAAGCGCAACACATTGCTGCCTGTCGCATCAGCCAGGTCGTTGATGGTGACCAGTCCATCGCCGATGTTGTACTCGTAGCTGTCGTTGCCTGTTCCGCCCTGGAGAACATCGCCACCGGTACTTCTTTCCATCGTGTCGTCGCCCGCACCCGCATTCACCAGATCGTGCAATGCGGTACCGCGCAGCAGGTCGCCGGACTCCGTTCCATCAATCACGAAACCGCGTTCCATCAACTCGTCGTAGGTTAGTACAGTTCCAGAAGAGCCAAACTCGAAGAACTCAATCGTGCGCTCACCAAGCAGTGTCAGACGATTGAAATTGGTCAAGGTCACCGAGTTTCCGCTGTCCAGCAAGATCACCAGATGACCTTCCGCATTGAGTGTTAGCCTTAAACCATCCGGGTCCTCAATATCCGTGAAAACAATGGTGTTTTCTTGTCCAAGAGTGGACAGATCAGTGATGACGTCCTGGCCGGAGTTGGTATCAAGGTAGTAGATATCGGCGCCACCGCCACCTTGCATCAGGTCATTGCCTTCCAGGCCTTCAATCTCGTCGTCGCCGGTGGTTCCAGCCAATACATCGTCGCCTGGCGTGCCGCGAATGGTTCTTGGAAGGTTAAACAACTGCTCCATGGACATCACGCTGCCGTCGGAGAACAGAATTTGACTGACGGGCGACTCTGCGGCATCCAAACCGTCCCATCCACTCAACACTATTGACGAGTTGCGATACCAGATCGTGCTGACGCCGCCTTCAACTGTGAAGCTGATTTCATCGGACGTGACACTGCCGTCAAAAACGATGATGTTGGCGTCCATGTCATCATCGATGATGATGTCATGGCCCTCGCCGTCATCGTCGATGACATAGGCATCGGCACCGCGTCCGCCAATCAGCGTGTCATTGCCGGCGCCACCATACAGTGCGTCAGCTTGCGCGCCGCCGCGCAGTTCGTCGTTAATACTGGTTCCCTGGATTACTCCGTCTTCGGTTTCCGTGCTGACGAGGACGCTCTCTCCTGAGGCCAGGAGATCATCGAGCTCGACGGACATGCCATCCTGGAACACAAACCGCGCGATCGACAGATTGCCATTGGGACGGTCGGCATCGAATCCCGCCAGCGTAATGACGTCGCCCTCAGAACCAGCAATGGTGAGGACCAGGTTGTCGCCCAAGCGGGAAAAGCTCAGATCTGCGACGGTGATACCCACGCCAAATCTCAGTTCGTTCTCGAAAGTGAAGTTTCCGCCTCCACCACCGCCATACCCCCCATAACCGCCATATCCCCCATATCCGCCGTAGCCGCCATCACCGCCCGCAGGGGTTGACAAGTCTTCGATGTACAAAAGTCCATCACCGCGGGTATAGACGTAGACGTCGTCGCCCTCGCCACCGTACGCTTTGTCATTTCCCATTCCGCCGTCTAAGAAATCTCGGCCGGCGCCGCCATACATCATGTCGTCGCCTTCGCCGCCCCAGACAAGGTCGTCACCGTCGTCGGCGACAACCACATCATTTCCGGCCCCGGCATTCAGCTCATCGGCCCCCGCAGTTCCAAAGAGAAGGTTGTCTCCGTCGAGATCGGCATTGGCTGCAATGGTATAGACGCCCCGGAGATCACCGGTTTGTGCATACGCAATTGCAGCAGCTCCCCCGAATACCGGGTTCGGAGTCGTCACCAGAAATGCTGAAGCTGCCTGCAAGGATGTGCCGGTTGCGGCCGAACTCCCGCCAATGGCATTCGGACTAAAATCGACCGCCTCCAGCATCTGCGCAAGATCGTATTGCTGTACGACGCCGTTCGAATCGATGATTTGTACGAAACGCAGTGCCCGCTCGTATGACGGTGCTGTCAGGTCAGACTGATACCACGCCGCCCGCACCTCGTCGTCTCCGGATCCATCCATGCTGAATACGAGATCCCCGCTGGAGCTGTCGATCCATAGGTGCACGTCGGCAGCGGTGATGCCAAGGCCCAAGCTAAGAACGCCTCGCTCGGCGTCTCCCCGTTCTATTCGATCCTTGCCGTCACCGGCATTAAACGCGTAGGTAGTGCTGGCTCCTGGGTCGCTACGAAGTAAATCATTTCCCGACTCGCCAGCAAGCACTACGTCGCCATAAGTGGCGGCGAGTGAGTCATCGCCCGACCCGCCGGACGCCAGGCTTCCAGCGCCGCCTGCATACAAACTGTCATTGTTCCCGCGCCCATCAACAAAGACCTTGGATCCGTCGGTATATATGAAATCATCCCCTTGGCTACCGCGAACGGTGTGGTCCGGACCAAAATGGTACTGGTTGCCCAGAACGCCGGAGTCCTGGATGGAAACGATCTCGGCATAGCTCACGATGGTGCCGTCTGCCAACCTGAGACTGAACGTGTCGGAAAAATTTGCATCCAGTGCAACGCCGGTCGGTGCCTGAATCACTAAAGCATCGTTACCACCTAACCCAATCACCATTCTGTCGGCATACTCACCGCCTAGGTTCGAGTCATATCCGTAGCCAACTTGCACGGTGATGTCGGACAGCGAGATACCGGTCCCTATTTCCAGCATGCTGGAGGCGCCGGAGGTCAGCTCAATCGTATCAAGCGCATCTCCTCGCTCGAAACGGTAGATGTTGGTTCCGCCCCCTCCTTTTTGGGTATCCCGGCCGGCACCGCCTTCCAGGATGTCATTTCCGTCGCCGCCATCAAGCGTGTCATTGCCACCGCCTCCGACTAGCGTGTCGTTTCCTTGGTACCCGGTAATGATGCTAGATTTGCCCGTTCCAATGAGAACGTCATCGGCAGAGGAGCCCAACAGTGCTTCCCCGCTGTCGCTTTCAACCAAGCTCAGAATATCGGCATGCGAAAGAGTGACGCCACCGACCTCGAAAAACTCCATCGTCGCGCCACGGTTCGCCTTGAGGGTTATCTGATCTTCTGTTCCAGCAATACGGATGACCAAATCGACACCCCTGATAGACACAAGCAGATCACTGGCAACAATATCCGCCCCGAAACGAATGCCGTCGTAACTTTCACTGTTCCCCCAATCCTCAATAAGGGTGTCTTGCCCGTCTCCGCGGTTGAAGGTGTAGATGGTTGTCCCTCGAGTTCCGGTCAGAATGTCGTTGCCGGCTCCACCGCTCAGAGTGGTGATCTCGGACTGCATGACGTCACTTATGTTGTCGTCACCGGAGGTACCGACGATGGCGCGTACGTTAATCTCCGCAGGACTCCAAGCGGTGCCGTCATTAAATTCCACGGCGGTAAATCCCAGAATGCCGCCCCCGCCCCAGTTCGCAGCAAAAACCCGTTCGAAAGTAACTGAGTCGCCGGTGTCAAGGATGGTGAAAACCGCAGCATCTCCAACGCGTCGAACCTGCACATCCTGGGCTGACACACCTTCCTTGAATCGCAAAGTAATGACACCGGAAGACACGTCCGTGCGAACCATGTCATTACCGTCGCCCCGACCAAACAGGTAAGTGGACGGGCCACCTATGTCGGTAAATGTATCGTTGCCGCCTGCACCGTCGAAGGTTTTTTCACCCACCAGTCCGACGAATTTCTCCGCCGTGCTGTCGCCGCGCAATGTTTGGGCCAGGATTTCGGCTGGTCCCCAGGAGGTTCCATCAGCGAAACGTATTTCCGTCAGATTGAATTGGCTGGCCTGTGGCGCATTGGCAGTGAGCCGGTCCACGAAATATCTGATCGTTAGCGTGTCTGTTGTGCCTCTGATGCTGACAACCAAATCGCTGCCCAACCGTGCAAGCTTGAGGTCTCCGGGCCCGACGCCGGCTTTCAATTCCAGAATATTGTTACCGGTAGACTGATTTGGAATACCGAGGTAACTGTTGCGATACTGCTGATACAAGTCCCCCCGGTCGGCAGCTAGTACATCCTGGCCATCTCCTATGCCAAAACGGATGATGTCGCTGCCTCCATCTGCCGACAGAAAGTCATTTCCTGCACCCCCGTCGAGAATGTCGTCTCCCTCGCCCCCTATTAAGCTGTCGTCACCGGCACCGCCCTCTAGCAGATCGTTACCGTAACTGCCGTACAGCTGGTCGTTTCCCTCGCCACCACCGAGATGGTCAGCTCCAATGCCTCCCGCAAACACGTCGGACTGATCGGTCCCCAGCCAAGCCGCAGCACTGATTTGAGCCAAATTCCAGACAGTGCCATCGAAGAACTCAAACGCTTCAATACTCTCGGCTGATTTTTGTCCCGGCGCCCAGCCCGAGAAGAACTTCTTGAATGTGATTTGATCCGTCGTTTCTTTGATCGAAACCACCAGGTCACGTCCACGCTGCGCCAGTACGAGATCAGTTGAGGATATGCCCTGCTTGAAACGCAAAACATCATGATCAATATTCCCATTGTCATAGTCCACGACCGTATCCTGCCCATCACCACGACCAAAGATATAAGTGTCGCTGTTGTTGTAGCTTTCTCTAAACTCCAAAGTGGCGTGGTTGCCGCTGCCAGTTCCGCCAGGAGTGATCCGGTACGCGTGGCTCCATATCGTGTCGTTGCCAGCTCCGCCTTCGATGACATCGGAGCCGCCACGTCCGATGATGAGGTCATCGCCCGCCCCGCCACTCAAACTTATCGGCAAGTCGTCGAGGTTTGAGCCAATCAGCGTGTCGTTGCCATCCGTCGGCATCGGCAACGTACTGCGCACCATATCGCTCATGCTCCATTGCGTGCCATCCGCGAATATTAAGGCGACAGGAGCAGTACTTCCACCCCAATAGTAGTAGTCGCCTATGTCCGTGGTCTTTAACACCAGCGCTTCACCGGTGTCAGTAATAGTGATGCGTACTGCCTTGTAGTCATCCGTGGCCAGCAAGTTGATCTGAATGTCTTGCGGGTTAAGCCCGCGCAAGACCACCGCGTTTTTCCCGCCAGCATCGGCATAGACGTCATAGATACTGTCATTGCCATCGCCGCGACCCCAGAAATAGGTGTCGTTGCCCCATTGGCCGTCCATGGTGTCATTCCCTCGGCCACCCACAAGCTGGTCGTTACCTTGGCCGCCCAGCAAGGTGTCGTTGCCCGCTCCCCCAAGCAGGATATCCGCGCCTGCGTAGCCTGCCAGAGTGTCGTTTCCTACTCCGCCGACCATGATGTCGGACTCGTTGCCACCGGTGAATAGACCACCAACATCACCAGTGAATTTGAGCTGCAGATAGCCGATGGCTTTCGCTTGTTCAGCTGTAAAGCTGACCGTTTCCAACAGGTCCGCCAGCCGGACGGCACCGTCCCAGCGGCTTTCGGAAATACTGTCCTGGGTGAAATGCAAGAACTCCGCAAGCTCCACCGTTGCTTGCGCAGGATCTGCCGCCGTTTTTTGGGCGAAGATTTCATTGACAGCGCTGAAATCTAAACGCACGCCGTGGTCGTCAACGATGTGTTCTATCTGATCCAGGTAATCCGCCGCTGTAGTTTGCAGATACAGATTCCTATAAACGCTTGCCTTTAGGCTGTCATAGGCGGCCTGAAAGAAGGGTAAGCGTTCGCCTTCAATAGCAACTGTGTAGTAGGTGTAATATTGATAGTTACCCGAGGCAGAGTTGAAGTAATAGGAGTTAACGGGTCGAACGTAACGCTCGACGATGAGCTGGCCGTTAAAGTTCTCCAGCGTGCTGAGCTGCCGATACAGCGCCGGTTGCTGCGCCGCAAAGATGCGGATGGCTTGGCCCGGGCTGCTGACATACCAGTAGGCAGCAATCGCTGGAATGGGGTTTCGTCCAATCGCATTTCCCATTGCACTTGTATCGGCCCAGGCGTCCACCACGACACTCGGCAGTGATTGACGCTCTTGGGCATTCGCGGCAACCTTGAATGTACGAATGATTTGTTCCAGGGCTTGGGATTGCGCGGTTCCCAAGCTCATGGCCTCCTGCAAATCGCGTACCAAACCTGAGCCCCGGATTTGAGGCAAGGCTTCAGCGGCCGCCGTGATCGCAGGGTTCTCAGTGAACTCTCTGTAAAAGGGATCGGCACTGAGATTTATGTTTCTGATCAGGCCAGTCGTTGCGTCGCCAGATGACGCTGTTCTGGTGAAGGTACTGGCACCTTGGGCGTTGGCATCCAAACTGATGCTGGAGATACCTGCATCGCTCAGACTTTGCAGCTCATTGGTCTGCGAAACACCGTCCTGGTTATGGTCGCGCCAGACTTTCAGCTCGGCAAAGGCCGTGTCGTTTGCGTCGATAACGGCATCGCCTAAACCATGGACATCCTTGTCTAACGCAGACAGGGCTTGAAACCCATTGGCAGCGAGTTGGCCATTAGGCAACCGGGTTTGGTCACCAAAAAGTTCTCGGCCACTGTTAATGACGCCGTCGCCGTTAATGTCTCGTACAAGAATTCCGTCATCACCTTGGGCCCACTGGGTGCCGTTTTTCACGCCGTCGTCATTGTGATCAAACAGGATTGCGCTGCTGGATGCAGTGAGTTCCACGCCGTCCTCGTCAAGGTCCAAAATCAAAGGATCGCTGGGACGGGACCAGTTGAGGCCTTGACGCACCTTCTTGGAAACTTCGTCGGGAACGTTAAATTTTTCGAGGTCCTTTTCTTTCTTTTTTTCATCCTCGGTAAGCCTGATGCCGAGGTGGCCACCAGCTTTCCCCATTTCAAAATCAAAATCTTGAATGATGGTTCGATTTGCAGCATTGCCGCCGTTCACAATTACAAGATCGTTGCCCTGTTGAATGTATTTGACGCCGCCTGATTCCCAGGTTTTACTACCGGTTTGTTTGCCGCCACCAAAAACGGTTCCCTGGGCAGTTTCCACGCTCCCAAGACCAGCCTCATCGTCTTCAATCGTGTCAACGCCATTTCCGACGACGTATGTATCTTTTCCAGTACCCCCTTTAAGACTATCCTTACCAGCACCACCTTCAAGGGTGTCGTCGCCTTCGTCGCCGCTCAGAGTGTCGTCATCGCTGCCGCCATATAACAAATCGTCATCGTTGCCACCGATGAGTTCATCGTTACCAATTCCGCCCCACAGAGCGTCGGCTTGGTCACCTCCAGTGAACTTGTCGGCACCTTCACTCCCAATAAGTATCTGTCGTTCATTCGAGTCATTTGCTGCCCCATCACCCACAGCACTCGCCGCTACGCTCCACTGCGCATAATCGTCGGCTTTGATGCGCTCGGCGGGCGGAGCGCTATTGAGCACCGCTTCACGCGCAAGAAAGTTGCTCAACCACCTATCGACATATACGTTAGCTTTACTTTGCGCGCCGTCCAGCTCTTCGCCCTTGGCGGTGGTGTACTGCAACAAGCCGGATGGTGCGCTAACGCCGCCGATAAAGAAGTTTTGCCCCCCGTAGTCTCTTGTCTGCCAGTAGTACCACTCGATGCCTTGGGCGATGATGGCGTCTTGTGCTTGTTTGTTCAAGCCAGCTATGTTTGTGCCCAACTTTTGAAGATCTTTGGTGAAATTGGTGAGCATGGCGTCACCCCCCGGAGCTATACCATCAATTCCACCCGCCTGATGTCGCACCAAGTGCTCGAGCAAATTTGGCTCCGGCTTGTCAGTTGCCAGAGAATACAAGTTTGAATCAAAAATGATCTTTAGCAGGTTAGGAAACTTGAAAGTGGCAGCTTCCAAGGTGAGGCCTATAGCACCCTCGCGGCTTTGCAAATACGCCGTTAATAGAGCTTGAGAGTGCAAACTAAAACCTGAGACCCCAGTCGCGCTGTTTTTGATTTCCTCGTCAGAAGTCCCGATACGATCGAAGAAGGGAGTTCGAATTGAAGTAGAGAGGAACTCGCCCTGCACATTGATGTCAGTCACAAGGTTAGAGTTTGGTATCCCCCCAGTTCTGGGCTGCGATAGCAAGTAGTTCTGCAGCGGCCACAGTTGCTCAGAAAGGTAACCTTTATCGGTCAATATCTGCAAAAGATCAGCGCCAACCGGGCTGGCGACCCCGAACCTTCCCGTTGCCGCCGATTTTGCGAACGGTGCTTGATCAAAGGTCTTCGCCTCCACACCAAAGAATACAGCGACTAGGGAAGCGAGACCGCCGCCAAGTGAATGACCAGTGAGGGTGATAATAGCTGAGGGATTAGCGGCCTTTATTTGCAAGTAGTATTCAACAGCTTCCACGAGTTGGGCCGACCCGAGACCTCCCGCGAGACCAGAGTTTGCTTGATGATCGGCACCGCTTGGTGTAAAAGTTCCCGCGTAAGAAACTACGATCTCGGAGCCTCGCTTGAAGACAATAGCTTCAAAGCCACTTTCCTGCGTTTCGTGCCGCGATGATGTCCATCCCTCCGGTGTAGGAAACCAGTTTATGGAGTTGCGAGTAGATTGATACGCGCCGCCGGCCATCAATGCATATTCGAGTTTCGTTGTCATGATTACTTCTTTTCAAATAAGTTTTTGCACGGACAAAATTCAGGACCAAGTCCTTTTTGAGTGCAGACTTTTAAACAAGCATCGGAATTCGGTTGATCTCTGAACCAATCGATGCCAAGCCAGCCACCCTTGCCATTAGGAATCATCACGCTACATCCGTCACCGCCTGCGCTTGGAAGTGCCTCTCGCAGAATACTGCGGTACTCCGGTTGCCGGAGCCGCCTGTTCCGCTCCAATATTTCTGATGCCGACACCGGGCTCCGTTTGATCATTTGAGCGATATCAAATGAATTCAATGTTTGAGCGACATTGATAGTTTTAAATTCTGATGGAAACTGTTCGAGCGATATGCGTTGCCACGCAGAACCGTCATGTTTGAAAAAGACATATGGAGGATTAGGTCGCCCCCATTTGTTGTATGACAAGCAAAGATTTGGAGAAGCGACGAGATAAGGCGTTTCTTCCTTTACATGCACGGCCAGAAGATTGAAATTAGTACGCCCAATATCGTCGCTATATTCACTGGTCCACTTGAAGGGTTTGCGAGAACCAGGTAGCGCAAAGCTGATTGAGTGTTCTTTGATAGGAGCTGGCTGTCCCACTTCTCCGCGACCGCCGTAACTCTGTGAGCGCTCGACAATCATCTTCCGCCCGTCATGGAGCAAAACTTCTTCGCTCCACCTATCGCCACCGAATCCAAACATTGCTGCGACCGAAGTGATGCTGACTCCAAATACGAGAGCCAACGCTAAACCAGCTGACTTGGATATAGACCGCAAATTTTTCAGCTTCATAAATGCATTTCTTCCTAGGTATCTGAAACTTCGAACCACTCATCATTCCCACGGCGGGTTCGGAGTGGCCTCGCCTTGACGGTGCAAGCAGTCGCAATCATTGGCGCGTGGACGGCGACTTCGCTTCTCTTAAATCATGGTCGACTTATCATCCTCTATCACTGCCATCTGCTTGGGCTGTGACGGATCTGAGGCAACCGATGAGCCATATTTAGCCTTCACTCGCGGCCCAAACTGAATCACCTCGTCCACCTGCAATCCGCGCGGAAGGATGTGCGCAATAAACAGCATAGTCACCGTGCCTTTGAGTTGGTTAATCGTCTTGGCAAATTGCTCTGACGTTTGGCTATCAAGGTTACTGGTGGCTTCGTCGAAGATCAGCACCTTGGGCTTTTTTAGCAAGGCCCGTGCAATGGCAATGCGCTGTCGCTGTCCTCCCGACAAACCGACACCATGTTCACCCAGCGGTGTCTGGTAGCCCTGCGGCAAGCCTTCAATAACGTCGTGAATCTCCGCCATCTTGCAGGCCTGCGCAATCTGCTCGAAGCTGGCCTGGGAATTGGCCATTTGCAGGTTTTCGTAAACGGTGCCGGAGAACAGCGTTGTCTCTTGCGGCACCACGCCGAAGTTGGTACGTAACTCATTGGCTGAAAGGTAACGCAAGTCTTGCCCGTCGATCACGATGCGGCCATCACTGGGTGGGTAAAAGCCAAGCAGCAGCTTGGCCAGCGTGCTTTTGCCGCAGCCACTGGGGCCCATTAGCACCGTCAGGTGGCCAGGCTTGATGATGAGGTTGAGGTGGCGGTACAGCCACGGGTGCTGCTCGGAGTAGCGGAAAGACACGGCCTGAAAGTCGATGTGTCCGCCCAGCTCGTCTTTGTTCCCGGCGCGCTTGGGAATCAACGCATAGGGTTCCGTGGGCATGTCCATCACATCGCCCAGGCGCTTGACGGCGATGTTGGCCTGCTGAAACTGCTGCCACAGCCCCACCAGGCGCAACATGGGCTGGCTCATGCGGCTGGCAAACATCTGGAAAGCCACCAGCATGCCGATGGAGAATGTGGTGGTTCCAGTGGCCGCGTTGTTGGCGCTGTCGATGACCAGCAAGGCGCCCATTACCAGGATGGCCAGCGTCATGGTTTGCTCCAGCGCGTTGGCGAAAGTGTTGTAGGTGTTGGAAAGTTGTTTGGTCTCAAAACCGGCGGCCAGGTATTCGGCGATCTGGTCGCCGTAGCGTTGTTCCAGCACCGGCTCCATCTGCAGCGACTTGACGGTGGCCATGCCGGAGAGGTACTCGGTCACGAAGGCCTGGTTTTTTGCCCCCAGCAGAAATTGCTTGTTGAGCTTGACGCGGAAGATGGGGGTGACTACCAAGCTCAGTCCGACAATGAGCAGCATGATGGTCAGCGCGATGAGGCTCAGTTGCCAGCTGTACCAAAACATGACCGCAAGAAAGATCAACAAAAAAGGGCAATCGAGCAGCAGCGTGACGGCGGCGCCGGAGACGAACTCGCGGATTTGCTCCACGCCGTGCAGCCTGGCCACCAGAATCCCGGTCTGGCGCTGCTCGAAGTAAGGCATGGGCAGGCGAAACAGATGGCGGAACACGGTTTGCCCGAGCACGGCATCCACGCGGTTGCCGGTGTGCAGCACCAGATACTGGCGCATCCAGGTCATGGTGGAAGAAAAGATCATGAACATGACCAGGGCAATACCGACCACCCACAGGGTGCTCTGGGTCTGGTTCACGACCACCTTGTCGATAACCACCTGGGTGAACAACGGGGTGGCGAGCGCCACCAGCTGAATGGCCAGCGAAGCGCCCAGCACGTCGCGCCAGATGCGTTTGTGCTTGATCAACTCGGGAACGAACCACCTGAAGCCGAACTTGGGCTTGGCCTCTGCCATGTCATCGTCCGCGGCTTGTGCAGCAGAGCGAACAAAGAGCATGACTTCCGGCTCGAAATGTGAGTCGAACTCGGCGACCGCCACCGTGCGCGGCGCCTGGTCGCCCACTTCGAAGTACATCAGCTGGCCTTCCTCCAGCCTGGCCAGCAGCGCGGGTTTTAATTGCGGAACATGAACGTCTTGCGGAGCCTCCGCTGTGAGCGGCTGTGACGCTGACTCTGGTGCCAGATACTTGATGAATGCCAGGCAAGGCAAGGGCAGGGTCGTCAGCTCGCGCGCGGTGACGGTTTTTTCACCGATCTTGAAGTCGAGGGCCTTGGCCGCGGCCAGCAGCGTGGTCTTGTCGTAGGGTGGCGGAAATTGCTGCTGCAGCAGGTCTGCGGAAAAGGGAATGCGGTACAACTGGCAAAGACTGCCGAGCGCCCACATCAAATCCTGGACGGACAGCGTTCCTCTCCCCTCCTTCGACGGAATGTCCTGCATCTTCCTCCCTGCCCGTATTCTGTTTTTCGGCTGCAGCTCTTTGGCTTGCGCGAATATACATTTGAAACACTTTGATGCGACGCAATTTACCGACGAAAGAAAAAATCAACACTCTGACCCCTGTCAGAAATGACAGGGGTCCATACCAAAACAAGGGTAAACGATCAAGAAGAACCCGCTTGTGAAAGCATGCCCGCGAGCAATGCAACACTAAATTATTAGTTCATGACTTGGTTATCTGCAACGCGGCTGCAGCGATTTTGCAAGCAAGTTCTTGAGGATGGTGATTCTTATGTTTGCATGCAAACAACCGAGCGGCTTCGGTAAAGCTTCTGTCATTCAACACTTTATTCAGGCCAGCCAGCACACCTGACGGGCTTTGAGGTACGGGAAGAACGCCTGCCCCCAATTTGGCGACCTGCTGCGCACTGAGGTAGGGCTCCAGATTGCGCACATAGAAGACGAGGGGTTTTCCCGCAAGCAAGCTGGCGCTTATAAATCCAGCACCCCCGTAACTCAATACAGCATCGCAGTCCTTGAATGCCTGATCCAGGCAGACAGCCTCGGACACGACGGATACGTTAGGTGCCTTCCACGCGTGAAGCAGTGACTCGTCGGCGTCGCGAAGAACAATGCAGTAAGAATGGAGTGATGCGTGTATCTTTTCCCGCAGGCCAGCCAGATCGGGAAGAGATGCATTGAGATAGGCGAAGACCTTTTGCGAATTGCCTCCTTCAGGCCAAACGGGCGCGCGCCCGACATCGGTGACAAAAAGATTGCCGCAGTACTCCACAGGGCCGCGAGGTGCAAACGCGTCGAGTTCAGGGAAGCTCATCAAAAATACCTTGGTGGCGCTAAATATCTCGTGCACGCTGGCTATGAACCCTGCAGAAAAAACCGCGTTGATGGTTTGAATGATTCGATCGTCTACCCGCCCGCTGGGCGTGGCGCCTCCAGAGCGCAGGGGTGGGCAGGGATGCACTGCAGCTGGCAGCTCAAAGGGCAATGCCATCAGGATGGTCGGGATCGCCGCGCGCCTGGCGCAGAGCAAAGACAAGGGCGCATAGGAGGCAATCACCAAGTCCGGTTTGCAGAGATCGAATAACCCTTCCCAGGCGGCAACCAAACCCAAAAGGCTTTGCTTCGACGTGAAGCCGAAAACCTGCAGGATATCGGCCATTGTTTGCGGCTGGGGGCCATGTGCCGGAAAAAACTGATCGGGATGCGCGGGTGCCTGTAGAACGGTGAAACCTTCGTTCTTGAGTAGAGCCCCGGCTCCCCGGACATCCCTTAAAGCAAAAACGACCCGATGGCCCTGAGCCTTCAGCTCCCGGGCTATGGGCAATAGCGGCATTACATGCCCGAAGCCCTGTCCGATCTCCCAGGTAAACAAAACGGAGTTGCTGCGCATGACTGAGCCTGTAGTGAGTGAGGTGAACAAGCCGCTCTGACCAGGCAGCCCGCACCCCCGAAGAAAATTCCGCGTCGAAAATACCAGCCCTATCGAGGGCTCTTGTTTCTGAATCGTGGCCTGGCCATGCTACCAGCAGCCATCAACTCAAACACCCCCAGCACCCTAGCCTGCCGATCAAGCAGAACCTCCACCCGATGCCGCCCCGCATGGTGTTTGCGCGTGGTCATTTCAGCGGTGAATATCATTTTGCTCAACGCACAAAGCCAGCTGTTTTAGACCAAACGCGACCTGGCGCAGGCGCGCTACAACGTGCTGATCGGCGGGCTGCGCCTGCGTCAGGCCAATGGCACGCTGACGCCGGAAGACTTGCTGCTGATCAATTCACTGCTGACGCAGTAGCTCATCGCAGGCGGCATCCACATGCCGTGCTCTGTCCCACGTAGTAGCCCGCTAACACCCAGGCCACCGCCATGCGCTGAATAATTCGGGGCTGAGAACTTGCTCAGCAACCCAAGGAGACAGACATGGCGGCCAAAACAATCCTGATGATTTGCGGTGACTATTGCGAAGACTATGAAACCATGGTGCCGTTTCAGGCACTGTTGGCGGTGGGGCACACGGTGCACGCGGTCTGCCCCGACAAGAAGGCGGGCGATCAGATCAAGACGGCGATTCACGACTTCGAAGGCGCCCAGACCTACAGCGAGAAGCCGGGCCACAACTTCGCGCTCAATGCGACATTTGCAGACATCCGGGCCGAGAATTACGACGCGCTGCTGCTGCCCGGCGGCCGGGGGCCCGAGTACTTGCGTACCTACCCGGCGGTGACCGCGATGGTCAGGCATTTCTTTGACGCCGGCAAGCCCGTGGCCGCCATTTGCCACGCGGCGCAGTTGCTGGCCGCCGCCGGCGTGCTGAAAAACCGCACTTGCTCGGCCTACCCTGCCTGCCGCGCCGAGGTGGAGCTGGCCGGCGGCACCTACGCCGAAATCGCCATCGATGCCGCACACACGGATGGCAACCTCGTCAGCGCACCGGCCTGGCCGGCGCATCCGGCCTGGATCGCCCAGTTCCTGGCACTGCTGGGCACACGCATCAGCCACTAGCCCGCCACTGGGTAGCGGTGGCGCGGCGCTTGCAGCGGCACCGCGTTTGCCGCATCATGGCGGATCCCTCAGGAGGCCAAAGCATGTGCAAGGTATTCATCAGCGCCGACCCCAGCTTGTATGAAAGCCGCGCCCGCTCGGTGCGACTCCATGGCGCGGCAACCAGCATCAAGCTGGAAAACCTGTTCTGGCGGGTGCTCGACGAGATTGCCAGGCGCGACGGCATGAGCGTGCCGCAGCTCTGCACCCGGCTCTACGACGAGCTGCTGCATGAACGCGCCGAGGTGGAAAACTTCGCCTCCTTCCTGCGCGTGTGCTGCGGGCGCTATCTGGCCCTGCAGCTCTCCGGCGGCATTCCCCAGGACATCACGATTCCCATCAGCAGCCTCAACGCAGGCCGCGTGCTGGGCAACGAACGGCGCGCCATGCCCAGACCTGCGACGGAAGTCCAGGCTGCTTAGCGCAGTGTCTGACCCTGGAGCGATTCGCCGTTAGTCCTTGCTGGATTTAGGTAGCTTCGCTATCACCTTGATTTCGAACTGAAAGCCGTAAAGCCACGTCACGCCGACACCTGTCAGCGTCGGGTGTGGCGCGTCGCCCCAATAATCCGGCAGTACTTTCCAGACCGTCTCGAATACCGATTCGGGATCGACGATAAAGACGGTCACGTCCACCACGTCGTCGAAGCTGCAGCCTGCGGCCTTCAGGATGGCATTCAGGTTGTCGAATGCCAACCGAACCTGCGCCTCCAGATCCGGCTCGGGCGAGCCGTCCTCACGGCTGCCGACCTGCCCCGACACGAACAGGAAGCCGTTGGACTTCAATGCCGGCGAATAGCGGTTGCGCTCATACAGCGCCTGGCGCCCGGGCGGAAAAACGACGTCACGCTTTGTCATTGATGTGCTCCATCAAGGGGCCGCTGCCGGCCCCGGGGTTAACGATGGGGCCACTGTAGAAGGCCTGGGCGCCCGGATAAACAGGCAAGCCTGTCCATCACTGTTCGTAGAATCCAAACAATCAACAAGGATGGAGCAGCGATGGACCGTTTCGATGCAATGCAGGCCTTCGCCCGCGTGGTGGAAACCGGCAGCTTCACCAAGGCGGCCGAAACGCTGCACATGAGCAAGACCAGCGTGACCCAACTGGTGCAGCAACTGGAGGCCAGGCTGCGCGTGCGGCTGCTCAACCGCACCACACGCAAGGTCAACGTCACGGCCGACGGCGCCGCCTACTACGAGCGTGTGCTGCGCGTGCTGGCCGATGTGGACGATGCCGAGACCAGCCTGTCCAGCGCCTCGGCGTTGCCCCGGGGCCGGTTGCGGGTGGATGTGCCCAGCCCCCTGGCCCGCATGATCCTGATTCCGGCCCTGCCGGCCTTCCACGCGCAATACCCCGACATCCAGCTCGACATGGGCGTCAGCGACCGCATGGTGGACATCATCAGCGACAAGGTGGACTGCGTGGTGCGCGGCGGTGAACTCACCGACCAGTCGCTGATGGCCCGCCACGTGGGTGATCTGCAACTCAGGGTCTACGCTGCACCGAGCTACCTCGCGCGTGCCGGCACACCCCTGCACCCGCGCGAACTGGAGGACACGCACCACCGCATCGTGGGTTTCCTGTGGGCACGCACCGGCAAGGCGGTGCCGTACGCCATGCACTCAGGCGACGAAAGCATCAAGGTGCAGGGACGCTACGTGCTCTCGGTCGACGATGGCAACGCCTACCTCGCGGCCGGCCAGGCCGGCATGGGTGTTCTCTGGTTGCCGGACTACATGGCGAAGGCGCACCGGGCCAGCGGTGAGCTGGTGCCGCTGTTCGACGGATGGCGCCTTGACCCAATGCCGCTGTACATCGCGTTTGCGACTAACCGGCATGTCAGCAGCAAGCTACGGGTGTTTATTGAGTGGGTAGCTGGGTTGATGGCGGAGCATGCGCCTGTTGCCGTTCGCCAGTAGTGACGACAGCATTGGGCATTGGGCATATGACAAGGCCAGATGAAGACGCTCAGGGGATAGTTACGAGTATTCAATGTCACTGGTCGTCTTCTACTTCCCTTTAATGCATGAATCCGTCTTGTAAGTCGGATCTATTTTTGCCTGTGACGGAGTTTGCATCGACCCCGCTTTGTCTTCCGAATTTCTTATTAGCGCTGTAACGCGGGCGGGCATTTGGGACGGAGGATTGCGAGTCCGCATGAGGTTGTGCGACAACCCGAAAAGCCACGGTTCTATAGCTGGCGGCCATGTCCAGGTATTGTTCGCGGAGTCCGGAACCAGTTGCACATAGAACGGCATCGTGCATTTGTAGTCATGCTTCCATTGCCAACTACTGTCGGCTGCAGGCGCAACCAGCACTGGTTGTTTTTGTGGAGAAATGGCCAGCAGAATGACGCGCGCGTCACCTTCATAAACGTACTTCTTGCCGCTCCATTCAAATGACAGCTTTTCCACCCAATCAGGACGGTAAGCGATATCAAACGGATTCCCTGCCCCACCTCGCAAGGTGTAGTTCACTGTCTTTTTGACCCAAATCGTTTCCCCCGTATTCAGCGGAACCTCTTCTTCCCATTGCACGGTTCTGGAGCAAGCGCCTAGCAGCAGCGCAGCGATCACTGTCAACAGTATTTGCAGGCGTCTTCCAAGATGCTTCAAAGCAATGCCTTTATTCTTGATGTTGCTGTGCTCAGCAGATCAACTACATACTTGGCGAGAAGGCCCCACTCGTTTGAGTGATCCGCGATACCCGTTCGTCGAATTTTCTTTGTACTTTGTTTTCAGATCCACGAATTTGGGGATATCGGTGCCATCTCGAATCATCAAATTGGTTTCACGTTGCTCAAATTTCTCTGGAAGTGCCTCCTCAACCCACACGCCATTGCGATGAACATACTTTGAATAGATCTCACAGGCAGATGAAGTTGACAGGATTGAGATAACGATCAACTGCCCAGCTTCGACGTCGAGTACTAATGGCTTTTCCGGCCATGTCTGGGAGTCTTTTTTTGTTGATCGCCATTCCGGTTTTCCGCCTGCTCTATCTAGCGAGGAAAATCTAACTTTCCGCTCTTCAGGCTTCGAACCGCTGCTGTTGCTCGCCCATTCACCTCCGCCCCGTGAGTGAATCGTTTCCCGTTCGATGACGATGACTTTTCCATCACTCAGTTGCACCTCCTCTTTCCAGCTTTGGCTGCCGGCCCCACAGGCGCTCACGCCAATTCCCAAAATCAATGCCAATGCAAGGGCCTTAGATATCTGCAACAAAAAACTATTGTTATTCACTAGCTCATCCCTCAAACTGACTCCCATACTTCAGCTCATCCTCATTTTTATGACATGCCCTCGCTTGTGGTATTCAACGACTTGACTACGCCAACTTTCGCAAAGCTTCAGTAAGCCCTCAATCTAGCCAGCCGTCAACTCAAACTTCCCCAACTCCGTCGCCTGCCCGTTAAGCAGCACATCCACCCGGTGCAGCCCCGCATGGTGTTTGCGCGTCGTCATTTCGGCGGTGGATACCGTCTTGCTCAATCGCACCGTTTCCTTCGGTGCCAGGCTCACCACCTTGAGCTTGAACACCTTGGCGCTGGTTTTGCCGCTGGCCTTGACGTAGTGGATGCAGAAGTCCACCAGCACGTCCTGCGGCTTGGCGCTGGTGTTGGACACGTCGAACGCGATGTTCACCTTCTCGCCCATCACCACGCGTTTTGGCGTGATGCGCGCGTTGGACACTTCGACCTTGGCGCTTTTGCCGAAGCCCAGTACCTCCAGTGCGCCGGCCTCACCGCGTTTGACGGCGGAGCGCAGCGCGTGCTGGACGATCCAGCGGCGCTCGTCGCTGGCGCCGTGAAGCCACTGCTTGGCGGTTTTCGCCAGCAGGACCGGGTGGTCCTTGCCGATGTCGTTGAGGTTGTTGGCGACCGAACGGCGCACGTACAGCGCGGGGTCGTCCTTGAGCAGTTCCAGCAGCTCCAGCACCGGCGCCGGGTTCTTCTGGAAAGATGGCAGGCGGCTGGCCCAGGGCAGGCGCGGGCGTGTGCCTTCAGACACCAGGCGGCGCACATGTTCGCTCGGGTCGCTGGCCCATTGTTTGAAGCGCTTCAGCGTGGCGGCCTCGTGTTTCTGAAAAAAGGGCCGGATGCTGAACTCGGCGGTGAAGCGCTGCGTCAGCGCATGTTGCGCGCGCATCGATTCCTCAAAATGATCGAGGCCAAACTCGGCCACAAACATGGTGTGCGGCAGGTACAGGAAGGAGCCCAGGGTCAGGCCCGGGTCCCGGCCGTGCGGCTGGTCGAGCGAGGCCAGAAGAATCTCCAGGGCTTTGGGGTAGTCCGGCGGCAGGTGCCGCTGCAGGGCGCGTGCGATGTGTTTTCCGCGTGGCATCAGGGCCAGGGCGTCATACCCATTGAGCGCATCGGCGACAAACTTGCGCGATTCAAACGCCGGGTGCACCGCGGTGATCATGCGCGCGATGGCTTTGGGCACGTCGGCGCCGTACTGGTTAACGAGCGGCTCGGCCATGGGCTCAGTCCTTGAGAAAATGCGCCAGCGCCTGCACCGTGTTGGCGGCGGCGCCGCGGTGTTGCGCCGAGAACTTCCGGCCGGCGTCGGCGGCGGCCTGCTGCGCGGCCGGCCGGCTCAGCAGGGAGCGGGCGGCGCGCACGGCTTCGCCCATGTCCGCCACGCGACGCGCGGCACCGGCGGCTTCGGCGAGTTCGGCGACCTCGGCAAAGTTGAAGGTGTGCGGGCCCATGATGACGGGGCAGCCGCAGGCGGCGGCTTCGATCAGGTTCTGCCCGCCCAGCGGGGCGAAGCTGCCGCCCAGCAGGGCCACGTCGCTCATGGCGTAATACAGCGCCATCTCGCCCAGCGAGTCGCCGAGCCAGACATCGGCGGCGGCTGGCGGTGCGCCGTTCCAGCCGGAGCGGCGCGCCACGGTCAGGCCGTGTTGTTCAATCAGCGCCTGCACCTCGTCAAAGCGCTGCGGGTGGCGCGGCACGATCAGCAGCTGGAAGTCGGCGGCCGGCGCCGCTTCGACATCTGCTCTCATTTCAGGAGCTGCTGGCGCCCGTGTGGAAAGGGCCAGGAGCTTGATTTGCTCCACAAAACTGTCTTCTTCGCCCTCGCGCGAGCTGGCCAGCATCAGCACCGGGCGGCCCAGCGCCTGGCGCCATTGCCGCCCAAGTTCCTGCTGCGCCGCGTCGGGCGCGGCGTCGAACTTGAGGTTGCCGAACACGGCGCGCACCGGCGCTCCGAGCTTGCGCAGGCGCTCGGCGTCGTTGTCGCTTTGCGCGTACACCGCCGCCAGCGCCGCATAGGCCGGCCGCGACAGCAGCGCCATGCGCAGCGCCTGCTGCAGCGACTTGTCGGACAGGCGCGCGTTGACCAGCACCAGCGGCACGCCGCGCGCCTGCGCGCCGGCCACGGTGTTGGGCCAAACTTCGGTTTCGAGCAGCACGCCCAGACGCGGCCGGAAGTGTGTGAAAAAGCGCGCCACCGCGCCCTGGCTATCCCACGGCTGCCAGACCTGCACGTCGCCCGCGCGCAGCAGGCCCGCGCCTTCGGCCCGGCCGGTGGCGGTGCCGTGCGTCAGCAAAATGCGCACCCCGGGCCACTGCGCGCGCAGGGCTGCCAGCAGGATGCCGGCGGTGCGGGTTTCGCCCAGCGACACGGCGTGCACCCACACCAGTTCGGAAGCGGTTTCAGCGGGCTGGGTGTACTGGCCGAAGCGTTCACCGATGGCGTCGAGGTAACCCGGCTCGGCCAGGCCGCGGCGGCGCAGCTTGCGCCGCAACAAGGGCTGGGCCGCCCACATCACCAGCGAGTAGAACTGGCGGACCATCAGGGAAGCGGCGCCCATTCGGACACCTGCGCCGGCAGCGGCAGGCAGCTGAGCCAGGCGTCCCAGACTGCCTGCACCGACGGTGTGGGCTGGGCAAAAACGCTGAGTTGGCGCGGGGCAGTTGCGCCTGCGGAATCAGGCAGTGGCCCGGTGCGCCAGGCGGTGTCGAAGTTGTAAATCTGCACATGCGGCAGGTCGAGCGCAACGGCGATGTGGCTCAGGCCGCTGTCCACGCCGATGACACCTGCGCACTGCGCGAGATGCTGCGTCAGCGCGTCCAGCGACAGGCGCGGCCACACGATGGCGCGCCCACGCTCGTCATCACCATTCAATGCTGCGGCAATCGCCTGGCTGGTAGCCAGTTCATCCGCACTGCCGTGTGGCAAGGCGATGCGATAGCCCTGCGCCATCAGCTGCCGGCCCAGCGTGATCCAGTGCTCCAGCGGCCACTGCTTGTCGGCGCGCGAGGTGCCGTGTACAAACGCTATGGTTTCAGGAGCTGCTGGCGCACGTTCCATAAGGGCAGGAGGCACTTTTAATCCAAAATCCGGCACCGGCGGCACGGCGTAGCCGAGGGCGCGCGCGCAGAGCTCGCGCCCGCGCTGCATGGCGTGGATGTGCGGCGCCATGGCAATGGCCACGTCGGCGACCCAGCGCGTTGGCGCTTCGTAGGCCGAGCCCTCGGTCTGGTTGGCCAGCGCGTAACGCTTGCCGCCCGGCGCCAGCCGCGCCAACCGCGCCACCAAGGCGGACTTGGTCAGGCCCTGCAGGTCGATGACCGCGTCGTAGGGCGCGGCCTGCAACTGCTGTTTGAAAGCGCGCCAGCCGGCCCGCGTGGCCGCCGCCAGCGGCGCCTTGCGCCAGCGGCGCAGCTCGCAGGGGATGACATGCTGCACATGGCCGCTTGCCCGCAGCGGGGCCAGCAGCGGCGCAAACGCCTGCTCCACCACCCAGTCGATCTGCGCACCCGGCCGCGCCGCCAGGATGTCCTGCACCACCGGCAAGGTGTGGACCACGTCGCCGAGCGACGAGAGCTTGACCAGGAGGATTCTCACTGCGCGGTGTGCTCAGTGCGCTGCGGCTGCAAAAGTAGCATCAGGCTTGACGCTGCGCAGCAGGCCCAGCATGTCGGCCTGGATGCGCGCCAGCGCCTCGGGGGTGCGGCCTTCGAAACGCAGCACCAGCACCGGCGTGGTGTTGGAGGCGCGGATCAGGCCGAAGCCGTCGGCCCAGTCGATGCGCACGCCGTCAATCGTGGAGATTTTGGCGCCGGCGTTGAGGGCTTCGCGCAGCGCGCTGGCCCCGGTGGGATCGGGACCGGCCGGTGCAGGCCCGGCATCGCGCATCGCCTCCATGGCCAGGGATACCAGCGTGTCCACCACCGTGTGCGGCTCGCCCTCGCGGCAGGCCACGTTGAGTTCGGGCGTGCTGAAGCTGGTGGGCAGCGCATTGAGCAAAGCGCCGGCGTCGGGCGCACGGCTGACGATTTCCAGCAGGCGGGCGCCGGCGTAGGTGCCATCGTCAAAGCCGTACCAGCGTTCCTTGAAGAAGATGTGGCCGCTCATCTCGCCGCCCAGCGGGGAATTGACTTCCTTCATCTTCGCCTTGATCAGCGAGTGGCCGGTGCGATACATCATGGGCACGCCGCCGGCGGCTTCGATCTCGGGGGCCAGGCGCTGCGAACACTTCACGTCGAACACGATGGCGCCGCCCGGCGCGCGCGACAGCACATCGCGCGCAAACAGCATCATCTGGCGGTCGGGGTAGATGTTGTTGCCGTCGCGCGTGACGATGCCGAGCCGGTCGCCGTCGCCGTCAAAGGCCAGGCCCAGCTCGGCGTCGCCGGCCTGCAGCACGGTGATCAGGTCCTTGAGGTTTTCCGGCTTGCTCGGGTCGGGGTGGTGGTTCGGGAAGGTGCCGTCGACCTCGCTGAACAGCTCGGTCACCTCGCAGCCGAGCGCGCGGAAGATGGCGGGCGCCGAGGCGCCGGCAATGCCGTTGCCGGAGTCGATGACAATTTTCATCGGCCGCGTCAGCTTGATGTCGGCAACGATGCGGTCGCGGTAGGCGGTCAGCACATCAACCTGGGTGATCTGCCCCGCGCGGGCCGGCGTGGCCCAGCCTTCGGCTTCCATGCTGCGGCGCAGGGCCTGGATGTCCTCGCCGTAAATCGCGCGGCCGGCCAGCACCATCTTGAAGCCGTTGTAGTCCTTGGGGTTGTGGCTGCCGGTGATCTGGATGCCGGAGCTGGCCAGCGTGCTGGCCGCGAAATACAGCATGGGTGTGGTGGCCATGCCGATGTCGATCACGTCCACGCCGCTGGCCACCAGGCCGCGCATCAGCGCCGCGCTCAGGGCCGGCCCGCTGAGGCGCCCGTCGCGCCCCACCGCCACCGTCCGTTCACCCTGGGCCAGGGCGATGCTGCCGAAGGCCCGGCCCAGCGCCTCGGCAACCGGTTCGTTGACGGTGGAGGGCACCACGCCGCGGATGTCGTAAGCCTTGAAAATGGATGCGTCAAGCTGCATGGGGTGGGCACTCCTGGGGTTGCGAAACAGCGCCGATTGTAGGCGCCGGGCGCGCGCGGGAGATGTCCGGAAACGGCTAGTCAAAACCTGCCCGCCACGTATCATCCAGCCCATGACCCCGGATGCCACCCCTCTTGCCGACGACGCCTGTTACCTCGCGCTCAAAGCCCGGGACGCCCGCTTTGACGGCCGCTTTTTCACGGGTGTTACCTCCACCGGCATTTACTGCCGGCCGGTCTGCAGCGTCAAGACGCCCAAGCGCGAGAACTGCCGCTTCTTTGGCCATGCCGCGCAGGCCGAAAACGCGGGCTTCCGGCCCTGCCTGCGCTGCCGGCCGGAACTGGCGCCGCACTCGGTGGTCTGGTCCATCCAGGACGCCAGCTATATCCTGGCGCACCAGGCGGCCCGCCTTCTGGATGAACCCGAGGCCTGGACGGAAGCCGCACCTTCCGTCGAACTGCTGGCCGCCAAGCTGGGGGTCAGCGACCGCCACGTGCGGCGGATTTTCGAGACGCAGTTCGGCGTGTCGCCCCTGCAGTACCTGCAGACGCGCCGGCTGCTGACCGCCAAGCAGTTGCTGGCCGACACCGCCCTGCCCGTCACGCAGGTGGCGCTGATCAGCGGCTTCGCCAGCGTGCGGCGCTTCAACGCGGCCTTTGTCGGCCACTACGGCCTGAACCCGACGCAGATGCGGCGCCAGGGCGCCACTTCTCCGGACACCGGCATCACCGTCCGGCTCGGTTACCGCCCGCCCTACGACGTGGCCGCGATGACGGGGTTCTTCAGAAAGCGCCAGATCAACGCTATCGAATTTGTAGCTGACGGCGCAGGCAGCATGGCGATGGGGCGCACTTTTCGCGTAGAGGTCAGCGGCAAGGTGCATGCCGGCTGGGTCCACGCCAGCTTTGACGAAAGCCGCTGCCACGTCGCGCTGCGCATCAGCGACTCGCTGCGCGAGGTGCTGCCGCTGGTGATACGGCGGCTGCGCGCCATGCTGGACCTCGACGCCGACCCGCAGGCCATCAACGCGGTGCTGCACGACGGGTTCCCGGGCGGCGACGGCCTGCGCGTGCCCGGTGCGATGGACGGTTACGAACTCGCGGTGCGTGCGGTGCTGGGCCAGCAGATCACGGTGGCGGCCGCGCGCACACTGGCGCAACGCATGGTGGACAGGTTCGGCGAGCCGATTGAAACGCCCTGGCCCGCACTGACGAGGCTTTTTCCCGCCGCGGCGGTGCTGGCGCAGGCCAGCGGCGACGCGCTGGGCCAGCTCGGCATTGTCAAGCAGCGGCAGACCGCCATCGTCGGCATTGCCCAGGCCGTGGCCGACAAACGCCTGCAACTGCACGGCGGCGCCGACGTCAATGCCACGATTGCCGCCTTGAAGGCGTTGCCCGGCATTGGCGACTGGACGGCGCAGTACATCGCGATGCGGGCGCTGCGCTGGCCCGACGCCTTTCCGGCCGGCGACGTGGCCCTGCACAAGGCGCTCGGTGTGCAGGGGCTGAAGAACCCGGCGAAGGAAGCCGAGCTCGCCTCGCTGGTCTGGAAGCCCTGGCGCAGTTACGCGGTGATTCGGGCCTGGAGCGGGGCCATGCAAGCCGTTGCGCCGCCGGATGCTATGCCATTGATAGCTGGTGGCGCCCGTGCAGCAAGGGCTGGCGGCATAAAAGGCATACATCCCCTGTGACACAGGCAAGCCCGCCCAGTCGGCGCTTGCACCAATGAGAGACACTCCAAGGAGCTCACCATGAAATTCGACACTTCCATCGTCCAGACACGTTTCCAGAGTCCGCTCGGAACCATCATCATCGCGGCCACAGCCAGGGGCCTGGCCGGGCTCTGGTTTGAAGGCCAGCGCCACCTGCCACCTGAATTGTTGGCCCCCACGCTCGGCACTGACGTGTCCTCGCTGCCCCCCGAGGGGGCGCTGCGCCTGCGGCCCGGCAAAGCCGGTTCCGCGGCCCCGGCTGGTGGAGAAAAAGACCCCGCCACTGTCGCTTCGCCTCGCAGAGCGACCTGGCCCAGCGATCCCGACCACCCCGTTCTGAAAGAAGTGATGCAACAACTCACCGCCTACTTCGCAGGCCAGCGCAGCCGTTTCGACGTCCCGCTGGACCTCGCTCATGGCACCGCGTTCCAGCAATCGGTCTGGCAGGCGTTGCTGGCCATTCCCCAGGGCGACACGGCCAGCTATAGCGAGGTCGGCCGGCGCATCGGCAAACCGGCCGCGGTGCGCGCCGTGGGTGCCGCTGTCGGCCGCAACCCGGTCAGCATCATCGTGCCCTGCCACCGCGTGATGGGTGCCAACGGCGCGCTGACCGGCTATGCCGGCGGGCTGGACCGCAAAACCGCCCTGCTGCAACTTGAAGGCGTTCTTCAGGAGCATCGGTCTTGAGCTCAACCTCTGCAAGCGCAGCCGTCGCTGCCCGCCCGAAACACTGGGCCATCGACTTCGTGCTGCTGGCCGCCATCTGGGGTTCGTCCTTCCTGTTCATGCGCATCAGCACCGTCGAGTTCGGACCGCTGCCGACCGCCGCGGTGCGTGTCGCGATTGCGGCGGCTTTTTTGCTGCCGCTGGTGCTGCTGCGAGGGCTGGGCGCCACCCTGCTGAAAAACTGGCGCCATGTGTTCCTGATCGGCATGTTCAATTCCGGCATTCCGTTTGCCTGCTTTTCGTTTGCGCTGCTGTCGATCACGACCGGGCTGTCGGCCATTCTCAATGCCACCGTGCCGATGTTCGGCGCGCTGGTGGCCTGGCTCTGGCTCAAGGACAAGCCCAACCACTCGCGCCTGCTGGGTCTGGTGGTGGGTTTTGCCGGGGTCGCCATGCTGGCCTGGGACAAGGCCACCTTCAAACCCGATGCCTCGGGCGTGGCGCCGGGCTGGGCCGTGCTCGCCTGTCTGCTGGCCTGCATCTGTTACGCGCTGTCGGCCAGTTACACCAAGCGTTACCTGAAAGGGCTGCCGCCGCTGGTCACCGCCGCGGGCAGCCAGATCGGCGCCACCCTGGGCCTGGCGCTGCCGGCCCTGTGGCTGTGGCCGGCCAAAATGCCCGGCAGCAGCGCCTGGCTGGCCCTGCTGGTGGTCGGCGTGCTCTGCACCGGCATTGCCTACATCCTGTACTTCCGGCTGATCGAAACCGCCGGGCCGGCGCGCGCACTGGCCGTGACCTTTGTGGTGCCGGTGTTTGCCGTGTTGTACGGCGCGCTGTTTCTCGGCGAGGCCGTCACGCTGTGGATGCTGGTGTGCGCGGTGGTCATCGTCTGCGGCACGGCGCTGTCCACCGGTTTGCTTAAAATCGGGCGATGAGTTCCGCACGCAAAACCAAGATCAAGCTCAAGGCCACTCGGCCGCGCAACCCGCTGGTCGTGCCGGCGGCGAAACGCAAGGCGGGTGCGCACCGCAAGTCACGCTCGGCCACCCGGCATGCCGACAAGCGGGCGCTGGACAAGCAGCTGCGCGAAGGCTGACGGCCGTGCCGGGTGCAGGCTTACTGCAGGGCACCCGCCACCACATTGATGCTGAGCGCCAGGATCAGCATGTTGAAGGCGAAGGACAACACCGCGTGGATGGTCGTGAGCCGACGCATCGCGCGCGAGGTCACCTGCACATCGGACACCTGCGAGGTCATGCCGACCACGTGGGCGTAATACAAAAAATCGAAATAGTCCGGGTCCTGCCCGCCGGGAAACAGCAGGCCGGCCCCCGCGGGCTGCTGGCGCTTTTCTTCCTGGTAATAACGGTGCGCGTAATGAAACGCAAAAATCGCCTGAATGAACGCCCAGGAGGCCGCCAGCGCCGACATCGACAAGGCAATCTGCAGCGTGCGCCCCAGGCCTGAGAGGTCCCGGGTCTGCTGCATCATGAACACAATGGCCGCCACACAGGCCAGGGTCGCCAGCAACAGCATCAGGAAAATCACCACACTGGGCTCGTCCTGCGCCTGGGCGCGTTCGCGGGTGCGTTTGGCGTCAAAACCCATGGCCAGCCACCAGGCCAGCAACAGGTAAACGACCACGCCCAAGCACCAGCCGAGCAAGCCGCGCAGCGGCCAGGCGAGCGGCACCGGCAGCGCCGCCGCGGCCAGTCCCGCGGTGAGGCCATACACCAGGCGCTGCGGACCGGTGGTTTCGGAAAAGTGTTTGCGCATGGGCCCATTGTGATGTCTGCGACAAGCCGCTTCAAGACTGGGGGGACACGGCTCGCCGGCGCGTTGCGGGAGGCAGCAGGGGTTGGCCGCAAGGGCCGGAAGGCCGGCGCTCTATTTCTTCTTCAGGCCTTCAATCAGCAGCGCCGCCTCGATGTCGGCCTCCTGCAGCGTCAGGTCCTGCACCACCAGGTCAAAGGCAGCGCCCATCATGACGGCGCGGGTGCGCTCGGGAATCTGCTCCCAACTCTCAGCCAGCTCGTTGATCAGCACCTCGGCCAGCGTGCCCATGTCAAACACCCGCCCCTCGGTCAGGTCCGGCTGGTCCATCCGCTCGTGAAGCAGACGCATGACAAAATCCCGGTTCATTGATTTCTCCCTGATGGACGGTTCGGCGAAAAAATCGGCTCGCCGGTTGATGGTTGATATTTCCAACCATGGCCAGACCAAGGTTACCGCGTCGGCCGATGCCCTGCTACCGGCAACATGGAAAACGCTGGCCAATCAGCGCAACAAGGTCGCCCACACCTGCCTACAATGATTAATCACCAGGCCGGGGACAACACCATTCCCGGCTGGTCATCCCACCGGATCACACTTGTATGGCTGAATTTTTCAAGACATCCGTCATCTGGGTCGTGGACTTCCACTACGAAGGCCGTGCGCGGCGCTGGTTCAAGGCCTTCGGCCCGAACGACGATCCATTCCAGAAAATGACCGACACCCTGAAAGACCTGTACGGCGACCGCGCCAAGCTGGTGTCGGTGCGCAAGGCGACCGAGGAAGAGGAATTGCAGTACCTGCGCGGGGAAGAACCGAAAAACAGCTACTGCCCGACCGGACGCTGAACAACGCGCGAGCCTGAAAGCGGGCACCATCACTACGCGTCGCGGCGCAGGATCCACGGCCGCCGTGCGAATGCAGGCGCCGGAAAGCAAAAAGGGTTTGCTTCTATTTTCATAGCAGCAAACCCTTCAATACTGGCGGAGTGGACGGGACTCGAACCCGCGACCCCCGGCGTGACAGGCCGGTATTCTAACCAACTGAACTACCACTCCTGGTAGTGACAACTTTCGCTCTTGCGAGCCAAGTCGCCTGCTTGCGCAGGCTTGTTATCAACTTGTGCCTTGTGCCTCACATCGCTGTGAAGAATTCTGGCGACCCTAAGGGGATTCGAACCCCTGTAGCCACCGTGAAAGGGTGGTGTCCTAGGCCTCTAGACGATAGGGTCTAAACCTTGGAACTTCCGTCAGCAGGCGTTTTGTTTTTACACAAAGACCTGCCAAAAAAACTCTAATCAAAAACTTCCCGACCATTTAATGGTGGAGGTAAACGGGATCGAACCGATGACCTCTTGCATGCCATGCAAGCGCTCTCCCAGCTGAGCTATACCCCCATGTTGCAAGTTTCCCTGCAATCGTCGAGCCTTGAATTATAGCCCGAAAATCAGAGCCTTTTCAAGTGGACGAGACGCGCAATCACGTTTTCCCTGTCCATCAATGACAAAAAAGCATCGAGCGACGGTGTTTGCTGGCGTCCGGCGACCAATACCCGCACCGGCATGGCCAGTTGCGGCATCTTCAGACCCTGCTCCAGCAACACCTGCTTGATGGCGGCCGCGATCGCCGGCTTGTTCCACTCGCAGCTGGCCAGCAACTCGGCGAGCTGGTACACGGCCGGCGCCACATCGGCCGGCACATGGGCCTGGATGTCTTGCGCACTGACCGGCTCATGGCTGACCAGCACGCCCATCCAGTCGGCCAGTTCCACCAGAGTGCTGCAACGGTCTTTCAACAAGGCGCAGGCGGCCACGCGCCGATCCGCATCGAGGCTGGCCCGCGCATGCGCATTGAGGAAGGGCAACACCAGTTCGGCGAGCCTGTCGTCGGCCAGGGCCTTGATGTGCTGGGCGTTGACCCAGCGCAGCTTGGCTTCGTCGAACTGCGCCGCGCTCTTGCCGAGGTGGTCGAGGTTGAACCACTGCAGGAACTGCTCGCGGCTGAAGATTTCATCGTCGCCGTGACTCCAGCCCAGGCGCGCCAGATAGTTGACCATGGCATCGGGCAGGTAGCCTTCTTCGGCGTACTGCGTGACCGCCTTGGCGCCGTGGCGCTTGCTCATTTTTTCGCCCTGCTCATTGAGCACGGTCGGCAGGTGGGCATAGACCGGCACGTCCTTGCCCAGGGCACGGAAGATGTTGATCTGGCGCGGCGTGTTGTTGATGTGGTCGTCACCGCGGATCACATGCGTGATCGCCATGTCGAGATCGTCGACAACCACGCAGAAGTTGTAGGTCGGCGTGCCGTCGGGCCGCGCGATCACGAGGTCGTCGAGCTCGTCGTTGCTGATCTCGATGCGGCCCTTGACCTTGTCGTCCCAGACCACCGCCCCGCCCTGCGGGTTTTTGAAACGCAGCACCGGCAACACACCGGCGGGAATGGGCGGCAAGGTCTTGCCGGGCTCGGGCCGCCAAGTGCCGTCGTAGCGCGGCTTCTGTTTGTCGGCCATCTGCTTTTCACGCAGGGCATCGAGTTCGGCGATGCTCATGTAGCAGGGGTAGACATGACCGGCGGCCTGCAGCTCGGCCAGCACCGCCTTGTAGCGGTCCATGCGCTGCATCTGGTAGTACGGGCCTTCGTCATAGTCCAGACCCAGCCAGCGCATGCTTTCGATGATCACGTCCACCGCGGCCTGCGAGGAACGTTCGACATCGGTATCTTCAATGCGCAGGATGAAGTCGCCACCGGTGGCGCGTGCGAACGCCCAGGGGTAAAGCGCCGAGCGGATGTTGCCGAGGTGGATGAAGCCTGTCGGTGAAGGCGCAAAACGCGTTCTTGTTTTTGGTGTCATGTCAGGGTGCCCAAGCCGCGCTGCAGGTCGGCCTTGATGTCTTCAATATGCTCAAGCCCCACCGCCACGCGGATCAGGCCCTGGCTGATGCCGGCGGCCTGCCGCTGGGCTTCGGTCAGGCGTCCGTGCGAAGTGGTGCCGGGATGGGTGATGATGGTCTTGGTGTCGCCGAGGTTGGTGGCGATGCTGAGCACACGGGTGCTGTTGATGACATGAAAAGCATTGGCGCGCGCGGTATCGGGGTCGTTGCCCACCACATCGAAGGACACCACCGCCCCGCCCTGCCCCGACTGCTGGCGCATGGCCAGTTCGTGCTGCGGATGGGAAGCCAGGCCCGGGTAATAAACACGCGCCACGCCGGGCTGCGCTTCGAGCCAGCGCGCCACGGCCAGCGCATTGGCGCACTGCGCCTGCATACGGATGCCCAGCGTCTCCAGCCCCTTGAGCACGACCCAGGCATTGAACGGCGAGAGCGTCATGCCGGCGGTGCGTACCACCGGGCCGAACACATCGACGATCAGCTTGGTCGGGCCGCAGATCGCCCCGGCCATCACGCGGCCCTGGCCGTCGAGGTATTTGGTGCCGGAGTGGATCACCAGGTCGGCGCCCAGTTCAGCCGGCCGCTGCAAGGCCGGCGTGCAGAAACAGTTGTCCACCGCCAGCAGCGCACCGGCGGCGTGCGCAAGATCGGCCAGCGCCGCAATGTCGCAGACGTCGGTGAGCGGGTTGGTCGGTGTTTCGGCGAACAGCAGTTTGGTGGTGGGCTTGATCGCTGCCTTCCACTCGGCCACATCGGTCTGCGAAACAAAGGTGGTCTCGACGCCGAACTT
Organism: Polaromonas sp. YR568; assembly: GCF_943371715.1. GTDB lineage: Bacteria > Pseudomonadota > Gammaproteobacteria > Burkholderiales > Burkholderiaceae_C > Polaromonas. The sequence goes on from NZ_CALRVW010000001.1 coordinate 155,635, forward strand.
TCCGAATTCGCGGCCGATGAGTGTCAGCGTCGAGCCGAACATCGAACGCGAGCAGACGACATGGTCGCCGGCCTTGAGCAGTCCCATGCACATCATGAGGATGGCGCCCATGCCGGTGGAGGCACCGATGGCGGCTTCCGTGCCTTCCATGGCGGCAAGGCGGCGCTCGAAGCTGGTCACCGTCGGGTTGGAGGTACGGCCGTAGGTGTAGCCGTCTTCGGTGCCGGCAAAACGCCGGGCCGCGGTTTCGGCGTCGGGCTGCACGAAACCGCTGGTCAGGTAAAGCGCTTCGGAGTGCTCGCCGTACTGGCTGGACTCCAGTGCCACGCGCACGGCCAGCGTGTCGCGGTGCAGGTTGTCGGGCAGTTGTTTGTCGGCCATGCTCAGGCCTCCTGCGGATTGGGCAGCGCCAGGCGCGAAACATCGACATCGCCTTCTTCGCTGCTGTCCACGCGCTGCGCGTTCATTTTGGCGATGCTCTCGGGCGTGATGTCGCCGGTGATGTAGACGCCGTCGAAACACGAGGCATCAAAGCCGTCGAGCTTGCCGTTGAGCGAACCGATGGCGCGTTTCATGCCTTCGACGTCCTGGTAGATCAGCGCATCACAACCGATGGCGACGCGGATTTCCTCGACCGTGCGGTCATGCGCAACCAGCTCGGCCGCGGTCGGCATGTCGATGCCGTAGACGTTGGGATAACGCACGGGCGGCGCGGCGCTGGCCAGGTAAACTTTTTTGGCGCCAGCGTCACGCGCCATCTGCACGATCTCTCGGGAGGTGGTGCCGCGCACAATGGAGTCATCGACCAGCAACACGTTGCGGCCCTTGAACTCGCTGGCGATCACATTGAGCTTTTGCCGCACGGATTTCTTGCGCACGCCCTGGCCCGGCATGATGAAGGTGCGGCCCACATAACGGTTCTTCACAAAACCTTCGCGGTAGGGAATGCCGAGCAGGTGCGCGAGCTGCGTCGCGCTCGGGCGGCTGGACTCGGGGATCGGGATGATCACGTCGATTTCGTTGGGCGGCACGGTGGATACCACGCGTTTGGCCAGCGTCTCGCCGAGGTTCAGGCGCGCCTGGTAGACCGAGATGCCGTCCAGCACCGAGTCAGGCCGCGCCAGGTAGACGAATTCAAAAATGCAGGGCATCAGTTGCGGATGCTCGGCACACTGCTCGGCGTGGACTTTGCCTTCCATGTCCACAAACACCGCCTCGCCCGGCGCAATGTCGCGCTCGAACTGGTGCGCCGTGCCCTCGAGGGCCACCGACTCGCTGGCCACCATGACGGTGTTGCCGCTGTCGTTCTGGCCGTGGCCCAAACACAGCGGGCGAATGCCGAAGGGGTCGCGAAAAGCCAGCAGGCCGTGGCCGGCAATCAGCGCTACCACGGCATAGGAACCCTTGATGCGTTTGTGCACGCCGCGCACGGCCGCAAACACGTCGGCGGGCGTGAGCGGCAGGCCGCGCGTGGTTTTTTCGAGTTCGTGCGCCAGCACGTTGAGCAGCACTTCGGAGTCGCTGTCGGTGTTGATGTGGCGGTGGTCGGTGGTAAACAGTTCCGCCTTGAGTTCGGCAGCGTTGGTCAGGTTGCCGTTGTGCGACAGCACCAGGCCAAACGGCGCGTTGACGTAAAACGGCTGCGCCTCGTCTTCGCTGAAGGCGTTGCCGGCCGTCGGGTAACGCACCTGGCCCAGGCCCACGTTGCCCGGCAGCGCGCGCATGTTGCGCGTACGAAAGACGTCGCGCACCATGCCTTTGGCCTTGTGCATGAAGAACTTGCGTCCCTGCTGCGTGACAATCCCGGCCGCATCCTGACCGCGGTGCTGCAGCAGAAGCAGCCCGTCGTAAATCAGCTGGTTCACCGGGGCGTTACTGACAACACCAACTATTCCGCACATACATTTCCGTTCATCAATTCGCCAATCATTAGAGGTACTTTGCAAACTGTTCGGGCAACACCGGCTTCAGGCCCTGGACCGCCGCGGTCAGCACGCCGGCACCCACGGACTCCTGCCACCAGGCGCTGGCCTTGAAGGCGGTCATGTTGACAACTACCGTGACCGCCAGCAGCAGGATCACCCCGCGCACCAGGCCAAAGGCCGCCCCCAGGGTGCGGTCCACTGGACGCAGGCCGATCGCCTCCACCAGCTTCTTGATCAGCACCGCCAACAGGCCCGCCAGAAACACGGACACAATGAAAATCAGTACAAAGGCCGCGGCGTAACGCACTGGATCAGAGACGCTCTGCAACGGCAGCATGGTCGCCACTTCCGGCGCAAACCATTGCGCGATGTAAAACGACAGCGCCCAGCCGAGGACGGAGAGGATCTCGTACACCAGCCCCCGCCACGCGCCGATGATCAGCGACACCACCAATACCCCCAGAAAAGCCAGGTCAGCAACCGCCACAGGTCAGCTGCTTACAAAGTCAGGACAGCAGCCGGCAAATCAAGGCTTTTGATCTTGCTGGCGGCCTTGTCAGCATCGGCCTTGCTGGCAAAAGGCCCGACCCGCACGCGAATGCGCTTGCCGTCCTTGGTGTCAGCCACCTGGGTGTAGGTCTTGAGCCCCGCCCTTTCCAGTTTCTGGCGCACTTCCCGGGCCTTGTCGGCATCGGCGAAAGCGCCAACCTGCACCACCAGCCGGCCTTCCGCCTCGGCCGGCGCGGCCTTGGTGGCGGGCGCCGCGGCAGGCACCTTGCCGTCGAGCAGGGCCTTGGCACGGGCGCCCTCGTCGCCGGCAGGCGCCGTTGGCGTTTTGGCCGCGACCTTGGGCTCTGGTTTGGGTTCTGGCTTCAGATCCGGTTTCGGCTCGGGTTTTGCTTCTTTTTTGATAGCATCCTGCGCAGATTCAGCGGGCGCCTCGGCCTTTTTCTCCGTGATGATTTCTTCGCGCGGCGAGAGGCTGGACGGCGTGGCGACCTTGTCGCTGACGACCGGCGCAGCGCTGGCTGCAGCGGCGGGTGCGGTGGCCGGCGCCGGCATCACCAGCGGCTTGACGCCACTCTTGGCAGGAATCTCGATCGGAATATCGACAGCGACCGGGCGCGGCTGGGTGTCGAACAACAGGGGAAAACCGATCACCCCAGCCAGCACCAGCACCACCGCACCGATCAGGCGGTGCTTGGCACGTTTGCGCATCACTTCCACGCTCTCGGTCTGGGCGGCAGACCCGGCTGCAGCAGAGGGTTGGCCCCGGCGAAAGTTGAAAAACGGCATGGCGATGACGGTATCCGTTACGTTAGGTATCGGTTGATGAAGCGTGGCGCTCAGGGGCAGCGTGCGGAGCGAAAAGACGCGGCAGGCCGTCCTTCAAAACACCTCCCACCGTATAGAACGATCCGAAGATCACAATTCTATCAGCGGGGTCTGCGGCGGCGACGGCGGCCTGCAGGGCCTGCACCGGGTCGGCATGGACGCTGGCACGGGCATCCTGGCGGGTGTTCAGCGCCTGCCACGTGGCCAGCAAATCGTCGGCCCTGGCGGCGCGGGCGGTCGGCAGATCGGTGAAATACCAGCGGTCCACCAGGGGCCCCACCCGCTTGAGCATCTGCGCCAGATCCTTGTCGGCCATGGCGCCGAACACGCCGTGGGTACAGGGGTAAAACCCCATGGCGTCGAGGTTCTCGGTGAGCGCCGCCACCGCGTGCGGGTTGTGCGCCACATCCAGCACCAGCGTCGGCTGGCCGGAAATGATCTGGAAGCGCCCTGGCAACTCCACCATGCCCAGCCCGTTGCGCACCGCCTGCGCGGTCACCGGCAGGCGGTCGCGCAGGGCGGTAAGTGCGGCCAGCACGCCCGAGGCATTGACCAGCTGGTTGGCGCCACGCAGCGCCGGATAGGCCAGGCCCGCATAACGACGACCGCGGCCGGCCCAGGCCCACTGCTGCTTGTCGCCGGAGAAGTTGAAGTCATGGCCCAGACGCCACAGGTCAGCACCCACTTCGGCGGCGTGGTCCAGCACGCTTTGCGGCGGCACCGGGTCGCCCACGACCGCGGGCTTGCCGGCGCGCATGATGCCGGCTTTTTCAAGACCGATGCTTTCCCTGTCCTTGCCCAGCAGTTCGGTGTGGTCGATGTCGATGCTCGTGATCAATGCGCAGTCGGCATCAATGATATTGACCGAGTCGAGCCGCCCGCCGACCCCGACTTCGAGGATCACCACGTCCAGGCCGGACGCAGCCATCAGGCTGAAGATGGCGAGCATGGTGAACTCGAAATAGGTCAGCGAAATGTCGCCACGCAGCGCCTCGACCCGCTCGAAATGCGGCAGTAGCTGGTCGGCGCTGGCCATCTCGCCGCGCAGGCGGCAGCGCTCTTCAAAATGCACCAGGTGCGGCGAGGTGTAGACGCCGGTACGGTAGCCGGCCTGCCCCAGGATGGCCTCGAGCATGGCGCAGCTCGACCCCTTGCCGTTGGTGCCGGCCACGGTGATGACCGGGCAGTCGAAACGCAAGGCCATGCGTTCGGCGACGTTGCGCACACGGTCCAGTCCGAGGTCAATGGCGCGGGGATGCAGGCGCTCGCAGTGTGCGAGCCAGTCGTCGAGGGTGGTGGGCTTGTCCATGGAAGCGGTATTGTCGCCGCTGCCGCGCCGCGTCCGTTGCTGCCGCGGCCCCATCCGTACGCCGGATGGGGTTGTATAGCTATCAAATCAATAGCTGTCAGCGCCCGCTCCATAAGGGGTCAAGGCCAATTTGATGTCAAACCATGCGAAAATGCGCGCATGATTACTGTTTACGGCATCCCCAACTGCGACACCGTCAAAAAAGCCCGCGCCTGGCTGGCCGCGCACGGTGTGGCCCACACGTTTCATGACTTCAAAAAACAGGGCGTGCCGGCAGACCGGCTCACCGCCTGGCAGCAAGCGGTGGGCTGGGAAAAACTCGTCAACCGTCAGGGCACGACCTGGCGCAAGCTGGACCCGCAACTGCAGGCCGCCACGGTGGACGCGGCCAGCGCCCGGGCCCTGATGCTGGCGCAGCCCAGCGTCATCAAGCGGCCGGTGGTGGACTGGGGCCCGCAGGTCACGGTCGGTTTTGACGAAAAAAGCTGGTCGGAAAGGCTTTGAAACGGCCGGGTCCCGGGCCAGCTTTACAGGGCTTTACTGAACTTGTGTGCACCAAATCCACTCTGAATCATTAAACTGGTAGACTTTATTTTGGCTCCCCGGGCGGGCCTCTTCCAGCCGGCTGAAAAGGGATTTGAATCATGAAGAAAACACTTGTTTTATCCGCTGTCGCCGCAGCCTCCGGGCTGTTTGCCGTCAACGCCTCGGCCATGGACATCCTGGCGCGCGTGATCTCCAGCACCCCGGTGGTCCAGCAGGTCAGCGTGCCGCGCCAGGTCTGCTCCGTCCAGCCCATGGTCACCGAAGCTCCGCCCTCGGGCGCCGGCGCCGTGATGGGCGCCCTGGCCGGCGGCGCGATGGGCAATGCCATCGGTGATGGCGGCGGCCGTGCCCTGGCGACCATGATCGGCCTGGTCGGCGGCGCCATGGTCGGCAACAACATCGAAGGCAACCGCAGCCAGGTGCAGAACGTGCAGCAATGCGGCACCCAGATGTCCTACGAAAACCGCACCACGCACTACAACGTGGTCTACGAATACGCCGACAAGCAGCACACCGTGCAGATGCCCAACGACCCCGGCCTGTATGTGCGGCTGCAGGTCACGCCGGTCGGCGCGATGCCCGCGCCACAGGCCGGTGTCCAGCCAGGTTATGCCCAGCCAGCCCAGCCGGTGTACGCGCAGCCCGTGTATTCGCAGCCCGTCTATGCCCAACCTGTTTATGCCCAACCGGTGTATTCGCAGCCGGTCTATGTGCAGCCGGCGGTAGTGGCCTACCCCGGCTATTACCCGCGGCCCTACTACCCACCGGTGGGCGTGTCGCTCAATTTCGGTTACAGCCGCGGCGGCTACGGACACCGCCACTGGCGCTAAGCCGGTCAAACAAAAAAAGGGGCTTTTTAGCCCCTTTTTTGTTGCCGGCCGCTGAAGCCCGAGGCGCTTTCCGGCTCTACAGCGTGGTCTGGAGCAGCGCACCCTTGAACAGCACCGGCCCGCTCGGCCCACTGCCGGCCGGAACGCCGCCCTTGGGCTCCAGGCTGATGGCCAGCGCCGGCACCTGATTGACCTCGCCGCTGCGCGCGGGAAGGCGAACCACGGTTCCGTCACCCAGCACCCCCAGCGACTTGGGACCGCCCGAGGGGGGCAGCGCCCACAGCTGCAGGGACTTGTCGGGCGCGGGGTGGAACTGGCCCACGTGTTTGAGTTGCAGCAGGCTGTGTTTGGGGTCGTAGGTCACCAGCACCGAGGGCGCCGCCTTGTCATCCGCCAGAACGGCAACGTACTGGATTTCAGGCGTGGCCGCGAGCTTGGCACTCAACTCCCGGACCTGACCATTGAGCTGGGTGTTCAGGTTCACGCCCACCACCACGGCAGCCACGGCAGCCATGGCACCGGCGGCTGAAGCCCCGCGCCACAAGCCCAGGCTGGCCCACCAGCCCGCGCTGACGCGGCCCGCAGGCGCCTGCCGCGCGGCCTGCATGGCCCGGGCCTGCTTGTCCGCCTGGATGAGGTTTTCAATCCGCTTCCAGACCGCCGGGCTGGGCGCCTCCTGCGCCTGCAGTTCGGTAACCGACGCCATGCGCCCTTGCCAGATCAGCGCGGCGGCGCGCACCGAGGCATGGGTGCGAGCCAGTTCCTCGAACCGGCGCCGTGCACCGCCACGCAAGGTGCCCAGCGCATAACTGGCCGCCAGCTGATCGATCAGCGCGGGATTGCGGGTCAGGTTCATACGCCACCTTCTTCAGAAGTTTCCCGCCGCAACGCAGCGGGAACAAACAGAGCAAACAGATCAAACAAATCAAACATCGGTTTCATCTCAGGCAAACCGGGCCATGCAGCCGCGCAACTGCTCCAGGCCGCGGCGTATCCAGGTCTTCACGGTGCCCAGCGGCAGCTTGAGCTGCTCGGCCAGCTCGCCGTGGCTCAAGTCGCGCAGGTAGGCCAGGCTCACCACCTCGCGCTGCTTGTTTCCCAACTGGCTCAGGCACTGGTGCAGGGCCCAGGCCTGCTCGCCCGCGAGCGCGGTGTCCATCGGGTTGGCGGAGTCGCCTTCCAGCGTGTCGGACAGCACATCGTCAAGCTCTTGCACCGCATCGGCCCGGTCGGAGTTGCGGCGCCGCAGGAAGTCCAGCCCCCGGCTGCGCACGATCAGGCAGAGCCAGGCCATGGGCGGCGACAGCGTCGCCTTGTAGTCGCCTGCAATGCGCCAGATGTTGATGAAGGCTTCCTGCAGCACGTCCTCGGCCCAGCTTCGGTTGCTGACCACACGCACCGCCACGCCATACAGCTTGGAAGAGGTCAGTTCATACAGCTCCCTGAGCGCCGATTCATCGGCCAGTGCCACGCGGTCAATGAGCGCGATCAATTGGGTATCCGGGCTTTCTGCTTTCATGGACCTGATTGTCCTGCATTCGTGATACGCCTGAAATGGCCGATCGGATTCAGGGCCCTCACCCCGTCAAGACCAGCCCGCCGCGTGCCGGCGGCCCGGGTGACCTAAAATCAGGGGCTTTGCATCCCCAGCCCGGCAGCCGGATGTTTCCCCCGCCCACCTTCACACGACCATGACTACAGAAAAAATCGACAACATCAGCGTCACCACCCAGGCCAATGTCTATTTCGACGGCAAGTGTGTCAGCCATGGCATCACCTTCCCCGATGGCACCAAAAAATCCGTCGGCGTGGTGCTGCCCTCGACGCTGACCTTCAAGACCGGTGCGCCCGAGATCATGGAATGTGTGGCTGGCGCCTGCGAGTACAAACTCGCCGGCAGCGACGCCTGGGTGAAGTCCGTCGCGGGTGAAAAATTCAGCGTGCCGGGCAACTCGTCCTTCGACATCCGTGTCGGCGAGGCCTATCACTACATCTGCCACTTCGGTTGATCCGCAGGCGATTTACTCTTAATTTCATAGCAGCCTGCGATTAATCCACAAGGGCTAGAGGCCACTACATGTCCAACACCATCCTGCAAAACATTCCCGCCGGCCAAAAGGTCGGCATCGCCTTCTCCGGGGGCCTCGACACGAGCGCCGCGCTCTTGTGGATGAAACAGAAGGGCGCCCTGCCCTACGCCTACACCGCCAACCTGGGCCAGCCTGACGAGGCCGACTACGACGAGATCCCGCGCAAGGCCATGGAATACGGCGCCATCAAGGCGCGCCTGATTGATTGCCGCCCGCAACTGGCTGCTGAAGGCCTGGCCGCGCTGCAGGCCGGCGCCTTCCACATCACCACCGCGGGTTCCACCTACTTCAACACCACGCCGCTGGGCCGCGCCGTGACCGGCACCATGCTGGTCAGCGCCATGAAGGAAGACGACGTGAACATCTGGGGTGACGGCTCCACCTTCAAGGGCAACGACATCGAGCGCTTTTACCGCTACGGCCTGCTCACCAACCCCGCGCTGAAGATCTACAAGCCCTGGCTGGACCAGCAGTTCATCGACGAGCTGGGCGGCCGCTCCGAGATGAGCGCCTTCATGACCGCCAACGGCTTTGGCTACAAGATGAGCGCCGAAAAAGCCTACAGCACCGACAGCAACATGCTGGGCGCGACGCACGAAGCCAAAGACCTGGAAAACCTCAACAGCGGCATCAAGATCGTCAACCCCATCATGGGCGTGCCCTTCTGGAAAGACGACTGCGTCGTCAAGGCCGAAGAAGTGAGCGTGACCTTTGAAGAAGGCCGTCCCGTCGCACTCAACGGCGTGCACTACCCCGACCTGGTCAGCCTGATCCTCAAGGCCAATGAAATCGGCGGCCGCCACGGCCTGGGCATGAGCGACCAGATCGAAAACCGCATCATCGAAGCGAAAAGCCGCGGCATCTACGAAGCCCCGGGCCTCGCGCTGCTGTTCATCGCCTACGAGCGCCTGGTCACCGGCATCCACAACGAAGACACCATCGAGCAGTACCGCGACAGCGGGCGCAAGCTGGGCCGCCTGCTGTACCAAGGCCGCTGGTTCGACAGCCAGGCCATCATGCTGCGCGAAACCGCCCAACGCTGGATCGCCAGCGCCATCACCGGCACCGTCACGCTGGAACTGCGCCGTGGCAACGACTATTCGCTGCTGAATACCGAATCGCCCAACCTGACTTACGCGCCTGAGCGTTTGAGCATGGAAAAAGTGGAAGACGCGCCGTTCAGCCCGCTGGACCGCATTGGGCAACTGACCATGCGCAATCTGGACATCACCGACACCCGCGCCAAGCTAGGCATTTACTCCAATGCCGGGATGCTGGAGCTCGGCAAGGGGGATGATTTCCTGAAGCTGGGAAAGTAGCCTGTACCTTCCTTTGAGATTAAAAAGCCCGCAGATGCGGGCTTTTTAGTTTTTCGAGGTGGCTAAACGTTCTGAAAATACGCCTCATCAATAAAAACTTCTTCAACAACGCGCTCCTTGATCTGAACTCCAATTCGCAACTCTTTTAGTTTTTCCACCAGCGCCTCACCGTCGATCAGATCGATTGGCGGTGCACCGTCTCGTTGCGCCTCAGTCCTCGCATCTTTAGTGAACGTACCTGTTGTGATTAGCAAGCCTTTGTCAGCGCGACCAACCATCGCCCCTCGAAAATCTCGAACGACAGGGGAAGAAACGCTACCTTGGTATCTCTTGCATTGAAAAATCACATGAAAAGATAGGAGTCCACCAATCCGGACAACGCCTTTCCCATCTATCCCTCCATCATTTGTTTTCCCAGTCACTTCAACTTGAATGAATCCTGACTCCCGAAGGAGACGCTGGCACAAGCGTTCAAATGCATCCGGTTGCATTGCTTTTATGACCGCCAGCAGCTTGTCTTCCCAATCAATATCTTTGAGTTCATCTGAGACATCGACATGGTCAACCTCACTGCCACCGCTCACCGTATCTCGGTCTAGGGATTGAACAAATTTCTTGACTATGTCTTTACTCAACGTCTGATGTTTTTGCCCTTCACTCGTTAGAGCCCAAACACCTCTAGATGAATCGTCGAGAACCCCGTAACGCTTCAAGTAGTTTCTGGCCCAAGCCAATCTATAGCTGAGCTTGGTGCGATTGCCTCGGTGGATTTCCGAGACCTCGGCATCCGTCAATTTCAGAATCGTTGCGACCTCATCCTCTTGTTCAGCAACAGAAGCTGATCCACCCAAGTTTCGAACTGCCTGTAGCAGTGGATTGAAAAGATCGTCATATTTTGGGATTGGCATAGGTTTTTAACTCCCCCTCGAATTTCTTATTCAGCCAGCAGCGCAATGTACGCCGTGTAACTGTAGCTGCGGTTTTTCTTCTGCCCGGTTAGCTCGGTGACGATGCCCAAATCTTCCAGCACCTTGACCGCCGCCGTGGCGGTGGGGAAGCTGGTGGCCAGCCTCTGGCGCACTTGGTCGATGGTGAAGCGCGGCATCATGGGCAGCATTTCAAACAAACGGTAGCTGCTGGGTCCGGCTTTGGGCGCAGCCAGCAAACTGCGGCGGTCGGTAGCCAGCAATGTGGCGATGGTCACAATGTTGCGCTCGGCATCGTGGGCCGCCGTGGCCACGCCCTCCAGGAAAAAAGTCACCCAGCCTTCCCAGTCGCCTTCAGTGCGCACGCTGGACAGGCGGCGGTAATACTCGGCCTGGTGTTGCTTCAGGTAGCCGCTGAGGTACATCAGCGGCTCGGGCAGCAAGCCCCAATGCTCCAGCAGCGCGGCAATCAACAGGCGCCCGATGCGGCCGTTGCCATCCAGAAAGGGGTGAATCGTCTCGAACTGCAGATGGACCAGTGCCGTTTTCACAAGCGGCGGCAGGGGTTGCGAGCCATTGTCCTGGTCGTGGACGAAGCGCTCCAAGTCTGCCAGCAAGGCAGGCACCCGCTCAGGCGGTGGCGGCACAAACACCGCATTGCCAGGCCGTGTGCCACCAATCCAGTTTTGCGAACGGCGCAACTCGCCCGGTTGTTTGCCGTTGCCCCGCGCGCCATCCAGCAACAGCCGATGGGCATCGCACAGCAAGCGCACGCTCAAGGGCAAGCCAGCCGGGTCACGCAGTTGCGACTGCACCAGCCGGAAGGCGCGCAGGTAGTTGGTGACCTCTTCCACGTCGTCGGTGTTGCTGACCGCAAAACCCGCTTCTTCGTCAAACAAATCTGCGAGCGTGGCCTGGGTGCCTTCAATCTGCGAGGTCAGCAGCGCCTCTTTGCGAATGGCGCTGTAGAGCAGCCAGTCCACCGACGGCACCAACCCGGCAACGCCTGACAACCGGGCAAGCGCTAGCTCGGCCGCACGGTTGGCCTCCACGAAGGACTCGGGCGCCAGCGCTGGCTTGGCGGGCGGCAGTGCGTGCGGCACAAACGCCTGCACGGACTCGCCCGAGGTGGTAGAGGTGGCGTAGGTGCCGGTGCTGCGCATGGTGTGAAAGAGTTCTTTAATTTGACGAAATCACATTAAACCAATCTTTAATATGAAACGCAAGCATGAAAGCAAGCTTGAACAGAGCGCAGATGCCCGGAAAAAAAATTCAGCTTCCCCCACCCCACGTGCAACGCCGGCCCAGCCGCTTTGGCTTGACCGGGCATAAAACCGGCCAAAAAACCGTTCTCGAGGCGCCGAAACCCTTATTTCAGGTCAAAAGTGCTCGAAGCACCGTCCAACGGGCGCAAGCAGCTATGAATATAGTAGCAAGTGCAGGCCAGCAAACCCGCTAGACCACCACCGGTTCCGGCTCCAGCAGGATGCCGAAACGTTCATACACGCTGGTCTGGATGGCTTTGGCCAGGGTCATGACCTCGCCGCCGGTCACCGGGTTGGTACTGCCGCCGCGGTTGACCAGCACCAGGGCCTGACGGTCGTACACGCCGGCGTTGCCGATGCTCTTGCCTTTCCAGCCGCAGGCGTCGATCAGCCAGCCGGCGGCGAGTTTGACCGAGCCGTCGTCCAGGTGGTAGTGGACGATCTTGGGCTCGCGCTGGATGATGTCGGCGCACTGCTCGGGCGTCACGGTCGGATTCTTGAAGAAGCTGCCGGCATTGCCGATGACCTTGGGATCCGGCAGCTTGGCCTTGCGGATCTCGCAGATCCACTCATAAATCTGCAGCGCATCGGGCTGGGTGATCGCGGACTGCGCCATCTTTTTCTCGATGTCGGCATAACCCAGCACCGGCTTCCAGGCTTTGGGCAGTGCAAAACGCACGTGCGTGATCAGGGCCTTGCCGGCCAGCCCCAGGCCGGGGCGCCCGTTCGGGCCGGTGCTGCTGTGTTTGAAGACCGAATCGCGGTAGCCAAACGCGCATTGCGCCGCGTTCAACGTGAAGCTCTGGCCGGTGCCCAGATCGATGGCGTCCAGCGAGTCGAAACGGTCCTGCAGCTCCACGCCGTAGGCACCGATGTTCTGCACCGGCGAGCCGCCCACGGTGCCGGGGATCATGGCGAGGTTTTCCAGGCCCGGGTAACCGTTGTGCAGGGACCAGGCCACCACCTCGTGCCAGTTCTCGCCGGCGCCCGCCTCGACGATCCAGGCTTTTGCGGTTTCTCCGACCAGCTTCCTGCCCATGATCTCCACCTTGAGCACGACGGGTTTGACGTCGCCGGTGATGACAATGTTGCTGCCGCCGCCCAGCACGAACTTGGGGGCCGCCTGCAGAACCGGATCGGCCAGCACGGCGGCCACGTCCTCTTCGCTGGCAATACGCACCAGCGTGAGGGCCTTGGCCATGATGCCAAAGGTATTGGAAAACTGGAGGGGAACGTTTTTCTCGACTAACATCGCAGGATTGTCGCACCCCGACAACCCTGCAACGTAACCCCGGAAGCCGGAACACCATGCCCTCTTTTGACACCGTTCTCGAAGCCGATCTGGTCAAGGTCAAAAACTCGGTCGAAAACACTGCCAAGGAAATCGGCACACGTTTCGACTTCAAGGGCACGGCAGCAGCCATCGAGCTCAAGGAGAAGGAAATCACGCTGATCGGCGACAGCGACTTCCAGATCGATCAGATCACCGACATCCTGCGCAACAAGGCCACCAAAAGCGGCGTGGACGTTCGCTTTTTCGACGCCGGCAAGGTCGAGAAAATCGGCGGCGACAAGGTCAAGCAGGTCATCAAGGTGCGCAACGGCATCGAGGCCGAGCAGGCAAAAAAAATCTCGCAACTGATCAAGGGCAGCAAGGTCAAGGTGCAGGCCTCCATCCAGGGCGACGCGGTGCGGGTCACCGGCAAGAACCGCGACGACCTGCAGGAAGCGATGGCCATGATCAAGGCGGACCTGCCCGACATGCCGCTGAGCTTCAACAACTTCAGGGATTAGACGTGGCCCCCACGCTCCCCACTGCGTGTGGTTCGCGAGGCCTTGCAGGCCGCCGCTCGCCAGAGGCTTCGCTTCTGTCGCCTGTCCAAAGCTGCTCAAGCAGCTTTGGAGCCGCAGGCTCCAGCCCCTCGGGGGCGCTGCGCCTGCGGCCCGGCGAAGCCGGTTCCGCGGCCCCGGCTGGCATGGGATGGGGACGCCTCACACTCTTGCTCATCGCGCTGGCGGCCTTTAGCAGCATGGCGCAGGCCCAGAGCGTCGCACTGGCCGGCATGCTGGGCAGCAAGGCGTTGCTGATCGTTAATGGCGGTGCCCCGAAATCGGTGGCGCCCGGGGAATCCCACCAGGGGGTGAAGGTGGTTTCCACGACCGGCGACCAGGCCGTGCTTGACCTCTCGGGCAAGCGCCACACCGTGCGTGTCGGCGATGCACCGGTCAGCGTCGGTGCGGGCGGTGGCACGGGCGGTGGCGCCGGCAAGGGCAGCCGCATCGTGCTGACAGCGGGCACCGGTGGCCATTTCTTCACCCCGGGCCAGATCAACGGTCGGGCGGTGCAGTTCATGGTGGACACCGGCGCAACCGGCGTGGCCATGAGCGCGGCCGATGCCGAGCGCGCCGGCATCAGCTACAAGAACGGGCAACCGGTGCAGATGAGCACCGCCAACGGCGTGACCCAGGGCTTTCGCGTCAAACTCGGCTCCGTGCGGGTCGGTGATGTCGAGGTCTACGACATCGACGCGGTGGTGTCACCCCAGCCCATGCCCTACATGCTGCTGGGCAACAGCTTTCTGACGCGCTTCCAGATGATCCGCGAAAACGACCAGATGACATTGGTCAAGCGCTTCTAGAATCAAAAAAAAGGCCGCAGCCCATGCTGCACAAGCGCCGGTAGCTATCTGATTGATAGCAAGCAACGGCCCGCCTCAGCCCTTCTTCTTCGCGCCCAGCTTCGACTCTGTTCCCTTGAGCAGCTTGTTGATGTTTTCCCGGTGCCGGAAAATCAGGAAGGCACTCATCGCCACAACGGCCAGCGCGATCATCTTGTCCACATACCAGAACGAACGGTCGCCGATCAGGTAATACCAGGGCGCAAAAATGGCGCAGGCAATGGCCGCCAGCGACGAATAACGCGAGAAGAAGGCCACGATGACCCAAGTGGCCAGTGTCGCCAGGCCCAGCACCCAGTGCACGCCAAACAGTACGCCGGCCGCCGTCGCCACCCCCTTGCCGCCCTGGAAGCCGAAAAACACCGGGTAAAGATGGCCGACGAAGGCCGCCAGGCCCACCGCGGCCAGCGTGCCTTCGCGCATGCCGTAGTCCCGGCCGAACCACATGACCAGCGCCATCGGCAACCAGCCCTTGAGGCCGTCGAGCAGCAGCGTGAGCGCAGCAGCGGCCTTGTTGCCCGAACGCAGCACATTGGTGGCGCCGGGGTTCTTGCTGCCGTAACTGCGCGGGTCGCTCAGGCCCATCAGGCGGCTGACGATGACCGCGAACGACAGCGAGCCGATCAGGTAGGCCGTCAGCACGGCCAGAGTGAAATAAACGTAGTCCATGGTATTCCCCGGTGTTGTTGTTCTGTCTTCAGTCAGCCAGCGCGCAGTGGACCGATTCTGCACCCAGCAGGTCCACGCACACCTGCGGCGCGATGCCCACCAGGTAACCGCGCCGGCCGCCGTTGATGGCGATTTTAGGCAAGGCCAGGATGCTTTCCTCGATATACACCGGCATCACCTTGCGCGTGCCGAACGGCGAGGTGCCGCCCACCAGGTAGCCACTGTGGCGGTTCGCCACCTCGGGCTGGCAGGGTTCGACCGACTTGGCGCCAATCTGGCGCGCCAGGTTTTTGGTCGACACCTTGCGGTTGCCGTGCATCAGCACCAGCAGCGGTTTGGCGTCCTGGTCCTGCATGACCAGGGTCTTCACCACGGTGAACGGATCGAACCCGAGCACCTCGGCGCTGTGCTGCGCGCCGCCGTGCTCGAGGTACTCGTACGGGTGCTCGGTGAATGTCACCCCGGCGGTCTTCAACATCTGCGTTGCCGGGGTCTCTGACACGTGGGCTTTTTTGCTCACTGCGGTGCTTCCGTTCAAGTGCCAGCGCGGAACCGGCTTTGCCGGGCCGCAGATGGCGCCCCCTTGGGGGAGGCGCCGAAGGCGCTTCGGGGGGAAACCATATTTACAGCGCGGGGTCGCGCAGCTCCCAGCGGATCGCGTCGATAGCGGCCAGCAACTCGGGTGAAAGTTGCGTGCCCCAGGCATCGAGGTCTTCGTCGAGCTGCGCCACCGAGGTCACCCCGATGATGGTGCTGGCCACCTGCCACTTGGAGTAGCAAAACGCCAGCGCCAGCTGCGTCGGCGTGAGGCCGTGTTCGCGCGCCAGTGCGTTGTAGCGGCGCGCGGCGGCCAGCGCTTCGGGCCGGCCCCAGCGCTGCTTGCGTACCGACTCGTATTTCGCGATGCGGGCGTCCCCGGGCGCCCCGGCGCCGGAGGTGCCACTGGTGTCGTACTTACCGGTCAGCAAGCCAAAACCCAGCGGCGAATAGGCCAGCAGCGACACGCCGAGCCGGTGCATGGTTTCGTCCAGCCCGTTTTCCACCGTGCGGTTGATCAGGCAGAACGGGTTCTGCACGGTCGCCACCTTGGGCAGGCCGTGCTGCTCCGCCAGCCGCACGAATTCATGCACGCCATAGGGGGTTTCGTTGGACAGGCCGATGGCCCGCACTTTGCCGGCTTTGACCAGGCCGCCCAGCGCTTCGAGTTGCTGGTGGATCGAGCTGACCGTCTTGTCCTTGGCCGGGTCGAAATACACCATGCCGAAGGCCGGCACATTGCGCGCCGGCCAGTGGATCTGGTACAGGTCGATGACATCGGTCTGCAGGCGCTTCAAGCTGTCGTGGCAGGCCTGCACGATGTCCTGCGGCGTCAGGTCGGGGCTGCCGTTGCGTATCCAGGGCATGCCGCGCGCCGGGCCGGCGACCTTGGTGGCCACCACGAGTTTTTCACGGGCTCCCGGTCGCCGGGCCAGCCAGTTGCCGATGATGGTTTCGGTGGCGCCGAAGGTTTCCGCGCGGGCCGGTACCGAATACATCTCCGCCGCGTCGAGAAAATTGACGCCGCGCTCCAGGGAACGGTCAAGAATCGAGTGAGCCGTGGCTTCGTCGACCTGTTCACCGAAAGTCATGGTGCCCAGGCAAATGGGGGTGACCTGCAGGTCGCTGCTGCCGAGTTGTATTTTGTTCATGAATCAGGGGTAGGAATTTCGCGATAAAGGGCGCAGCAGGTGGCTCGCCCGGGGACGAGTCCTAGTTTAAAGGTTCAACGCTGCTGTTGCAGGAGGGCACGAACTCGGGTGATTGGCTTACAAATTCCTGATTTTCGCCGCGCTACCATTGACTCACAAAAGCTTTAACGCTTGCGTCTGACAACAACTTCCCAGGAGCCTTCCATGAAACTCGTACTCACTTCCCTGACCTGCGCCGCCCTCTTTCTGAGCGGTTGCGCCAACATGAGCGAAACCCAGCAGGGCACGGCCAAAGGTGCCGGCATCGGCGCCGTCGCCGGTGCTGTGATCGGTGCCGCCACCGGTGGCTCCAAAGGCGCGGCCCAGGGCGCAGTGCTCGGTGGCGCTGTGGGTGCAGGCGGTGGTTACCTCTGGTCCAAGCGCATGCAGGACCAGAAAGCCGCCATGGAACAAGCCACCGCCGGCACCGGCGTGGCTGTGAGCCAGACCGCTGACAACCGCCTCAAGCTCGACATTCCTTCGGACATCTCGTTTGCCACGGGCCGCTCGGATGTGAGCACCACCTTCGCACCGATCCTGAACCAGTTTGCCACCAGCCTGAACCAGAACCCGGTGACCACGGTGACCATCATCGGCCACACCGACAGCACCGGCAGTGATGCCATCAACAACCCGCTGTCCATCGACCGCGCCAACAGCACGCGCAACTACCTGGTCGCGCGTGGCGTTGCAGGCAACCGCATCGCCACCGACGGCCGCGGTTCGCGCGAGCCGATCGCCGACAACAACACCAACGAAGGCCGTGCCAAAAACCGCCGCGTCGAGATCTATGTGGCCGAGCCTGTGCAGGCCACCGCACGCTAAGCAAGCCTCCAGTTGCAAAAACCCTCCGGTGGCCCGGAGGGTTTTTTTCATTCCAGGGTTCCTGAGCCAGCAGAAACCGGCAAGACGCACCTCGCCATGGCCTGAAGCCGTTCCAGCACCAGAGAAGTTCAATCATGCGACTTTCCAACTTTCTCCGATCCCACGCCGAAGAAATCCTCACCGCGTGGGACGAATTCGCCGCCACGGTGGTGCATGACGGAACCATGATGGACCAGAAAGCCTTGCGCGACCACGCGGGGGAAATCATCGCGGCCATTGCCAATGAGCTGGAGCAACCCGAAACCGATGCCGCCCGGGAAGAAAAATCCCGCGGCCAAGGCAAGCAGGCCCAGGGAGAGCTCGAGACAGCGGCCGAGACCCACGCCGACACGCGCATGGTCTCCGGCTTCGCCATCGATGCCATGATCACCGAGTACCGCGCGCTGCGGGCCAGCGTCGTCCGGCTCTGGCTCAAAGCAGGCGGCGGGCGGGATCACGACAACGACATGCGCGACCTGATCCGCTTCAATGAAGCCATGGACCAGGCGATTGCCGAATCCGTGGCGCGCTATACGGATCAGACCAAGAAATCAACCGACCTGTTCATCGGCATCCTCGGCCATGACATCCGCAACCCGCTCGGCACCATCTCCATGTCGGCGCAGTACCTGGTGCGCTCCGGCAAGCTGCCGGCCAGCGCAGCGGACACCATCATCAACAGCGTGGTCCGCATCAACAGCGTGATCGAACATGTGGTCGACTTCACGCGTGTGCAGTCGGAGGGCATGATGCCGATCAAGCCGGTGGCCGGCGACCTGGTCAACCAGTTCGTCAAGGTGCTGGCGGAGACCCGCGTGCGATATCCGCGCAGGCTGCTGAGCATGGAGAGTACCGGCAACTTCCACGGTTACTGGGACGAGGGCCGCATGGGGCAACTGCTGTCCAACCTGCTGGCCAATGCCCTGACCCATGGTGCGCCAGACCAGCCGGTCACGGTTCGCGTGTGGGAAAACGCAGAGGGCGTGGCTTTCTCGGTGCACAACCTGGGGACACCGATTCCGTTGAAAGAGCAGCAGCTGATCTTCAAGCCGCTGGTCCGCGGCATGGTCTCCGGCAAGGGCGAGCGACGGGAAGCCACAGGGCTGGGCCTGGGCCTGTTCATCTGCCAGGAAATCGTTCGCGCGCATGGCGGACACATCGCCTTGACGTCGGATGCCGCCAGCGGCACGACGTTTACCGTCACCCTACCCCGCACGCCGCCGGCCTGAATCGGGCTCACCCCTGTTGGCGCTCACTGCGTTTGGTGCAGTGTTGCACGCCCGCCGAAACATAAAACCGCGCCTTTTGTGCCATGGCGGCGTTGCAAATCCGCGCGATACCTCGGGTATCGCTGTGGTTTGCGCCTTGCCCTGACCCAAAATCCATCGCTATTATTTGTTCCGTCAGGCATGCAGCACTGCACCTGCGCCCTCTCCCCTTCCAGGGGACGGCGCCTGCGCCTGGCAAAGCCAGATCTGCGGCCCCTGCTGGTAAAGAAGGACTGCTCAGCCTGCCTGGCGAAAGCGTTCTTCTTCCTGGAGCCGCAGCACGCGCCGCTGCACCTTGCCGGTGGTGGTCATCGGCAGCGCATCGATGAACTCGATCTCCTTGGGGTATTCGTAGGGCGCCAGCAGGCCCTTGACGTGGGCCTGCAGCTCGGCCGTGAGTTTGAGGTCAAACTTGCCTTCAGCCCCCGCCTGTGCTGCGCGAGCAGCTACAAAATCAGGAGCAAGCACAATGAAAGCCTTGACCACAGCGCCGCGTTCACGGTCGGGCTTGGGCACCACCGCCGCATTGGCCACGGCCGGGTGCTTGACCAGGCAGTTCTCGATCTCGCCGGGGCCGATGCGGTAACCGGCGGCCTTGAACACGTCGTCGGCCCGGCCTTCGTACCAGAGGTAACCATCTTCGTCGCGGGTGGCCAGATCGCCAGTGCGGCACCAGTCGCCGCTGAACTTGGCCTTCGTGGCGGCCTCCTTTTTCCAGTAACCCAGAAAGAAGATCGGGTCCGGATCGCCGTGGATATCGAACCGGTTGACCGACACGTCGCCGGGCACACCGACCGGGCATTCATTGCCGTTGTCGTCGATCACCGCCACGCGGTGCCCCGGATAGGCCTTGCCCATGCTGCCGGGCCGGGCCGGCCACAGGGCCGAGCAGTTGCCGACCACGTAATTGATCTCGGTCTGGCCGAACATCTCGTTGACCAGCACACCAAGCTCGTCGCGGCAGTACGCAAACACTGCGTCGCCGACCGCTTCGCCCGCGCTCATCATGGCCTGCAGCTTGAGCTTGAACTGCCGGCGCGGGTGCGGGTAGGCCTTCATCATCGCTTTGAGCGCCGTCGGAAACAGAAAGGTATGCGTCACGCCCTGCTGCGCCATCAGCGTGAAGGCCAGCTCGGGGCTGAAGCGGCCGTTGAAGGCGACGATGGGCCGGCCGAAATACAGCGTGGGAAGCAAGGCGTCCATCAGCCCACCCGTCCACGCCCAGTCCGCCGGTGACCAGAAAACGCTTTGCGTTTCTGGCTCCGGCAGACTGGGCTTTGCCCCTTTTGTGCTCGCCCCCACCCCCGCCCTCCCCCGCGCGGGGGAGGGAGTTTTGGAATCGGGATACGGGTCAAAGCCAAACCAGTTCTGGCTGCAGACAAACCCCGGCAGATTACCGATCAGCGCGCGGTGCGCCAGCAAGGCGCCCTTGGGCGGGCCGGTCGTGCCGCTGGTGTAGATCAGGATGGCCGCTTCATCGGCTTTGGTTTTCACCGCGGTGAAGGCGCGCTGCTGCGCCGCCAGGGCGGGTTCGTAGTCCACGTCACCCTGGCCCGCCGCCGCACCGGCTGCGACAACCGTGCGCAGGGCCGGGCAGCGGCTGCGTATGGCGTTGACGCTGGTGATCGAGTTTTCGTCGCAGATGGCCAGCACCGCGTCGCTGTCCTGCAGGCGGTACTCCAGCGCCTCGGGGCCGAACAGCATGGACAGCGGCATGGCCACCGCGCCCATCTGGAACACCGCCATGTAGGCCACGGCGGTTTCGAAACGCTGCGGCATCACAATCGCCACCCGGTCGCCGCGCTGCACGCCCAGTTGCACCAGCACGTGGCTCAGTGCGTCGGCGGCCTGCTGCAGCTGGACATAGGTATAAAAAGTGGTCGCAGCCCCCGTCTGGTGGGCGCGGATAGCTACTCTTTTGGGAGCGCTTTTGCCGGCACTTTGGCCACTGCCCTCCGCCCAGCGCCGGCAGCAGACGTCGGCGATGTTGAAGTCGTCGTCCACCTGCCAGCGAAAGCTGCTGTGCAGGGCGGCGTAATGGTCGGGCTGCGGCGCGGCGGCCACCTCCCTGATGTCCCTGTCTTGACTGCGCTTCAAATCGGGTCTCCTTATGATGAGCACCAATGTACAAAGAAAACCGTCTTTCCCGCAGCGAGTATGTCCCTATACGCGGCATCAACTACCACGTGCTTCACTGGGGTGAGACCCAGAGCAGCCTGCCACCGCTGGTGCTGGTGCATGGCTGGATGGACGTGGCCGCGTCCTACCAGTTTGTCGTCGACGCCCTGTCCGACGCCTTTGCGCAAGGCCGGACCATTCTGGCGCCCGACTGGCGCGGTTACGGCCAGACCGGCACACTGGGTGCCGACAATTTCTGGTTCCCCGATTACCTCGCCGACCTCGATTTCCTGCTCGACCACTACGCGCCCGGCCAGCCGGTGGACCTGGTCGGCCACAGCATGGGCGGCAACGTCGCCATGCTTTACGCCGGCGTGCGGCCCGAACGCATCCGCAAACTGGTCAACCTCGAAGGCTTCGGCATGCCCGCGACCCGGCCCAGCCAGGCGCCCGGACGTTTTGCCAAATGGATGGACGAGCTCAAAAGCCTGCACCAGGGCGAGATGGCGCTCAAACCCTACAACGACGTGGACGGCGTGGCCCGGCGCCTGATGCGGACCAACCCCCGGTTGAGCCAGGAGAAGGCCGACTGGCTGGCCCGCCATTGGGCCGCGCCCGACGCCCAGGGCCAGTGGCGCATCCTGGGCGACGCGGCCCACAAGGTCACCAATGCCCAGCTCTACCGGGTCGACGAGGTGCTGGAGATTTACCGGCGCATCAGTGCGCCCACGCTGGCGGTCGAGGCTTCCGATGATTCGCTGGGCAAGTGGTGGGAAGGCAAATACACCCTGGCCGAGTACCACGAGCGCCTGCAGTCCGTCCCGCAGGTGCGCACCGCCGTCATTGTGGACGCCGGCCACATGCTGCATCACGACCAGCCAGAGCCGCTGGCCAGGCTGCTCGAAGACTTCCTTGGCTAACGCCCGCCGCGTCGGGGCCGGAAAAGCCCCGGAGGGTAAGGCTTAAGTTCGATAACGCACACAAGGAAAATCCACTTTGTAGGACAATGAAGTTTTATTGCGCCTGGCGCGTGGAAGACTCATGAACGCACCCAGCGCCATCCAGCAGGAAAACTTCCGCCGCATCCTGACGCGCAATGTCAGCCTGCCGGTGGGCGTCGGCGCCCTCAGTGCCGCCGTTTTTGTCGGCCTCATCTTTTATCTCCTGTCCGCCCTGGGCGGGGTCGAGCAGGCCGAGCGGGCCATCAGCAGCGCCAACCAGATCGCCAAGCTGGGCGCCGACATGGAAGCCAGCATGTACGGCTACCTGGTCACCGGTGAAGAACCCCTGCTCAAGCCCTTTGAAATCGGCAAGCCCCGCATCGCCGCGGAAACCGACACACTGGCCGGCTTGGTGCACAACAACCCCGACCAGGTCAGCCGGCTCAGGCGCATCGCCGCGCTGCAGACGCAGTGGAACGAGTTTGCGCAGGCGATTGTCAATCTGCGGCGCAAGGACCTCGACTACCAGGCGCCGGTACGCTCGGCCGGCGGGAAAAGCCTGACGGACGAAATCCGGCGCGAATTCTCGGAATTCATCAACATTGAAGAGCGCCTGCTGCAGGAGCGCAACACGCAAGCGCGCAGCAACACGGCCTGGGGCATGGCAGCCTACCTGCTGTTCAGCCTGGGGCTGAGTGGCCTGCTGGCGCTGCTCGGGCACCGCGAACTGCATCGTTTGTCGGAAACCTACGCCGACGCGGAGGACAAGCAAGCGGCCACGGCGCTGCTGCTGGGCCAGCAGCTCTGGCTGCGCACCGGCCAGCGGCAACTGGCCGAGCACACCCTGGGCCAGCACGCCATCGAGTCGCTGGGCCGCAGCGTGCTGGAGTTTCTGGCGCGTTACCTCGATGTGGCGGTGGCGGCCCTGTATGTCCGGCAGGAAGATGGACGGCTGCAACGTGTGGCCGCCTACGGCATGACGCATGACAGCAGCGAGGCCGGGCAGTCGCAGGATGCGGAAGGCCTGGTCAACCAGGCGGCCCTCGAAAACCGGGTGCTGCAGCTCGATGACCTGCCGGCCAGCTACCTCAAGGTCAGCTCCGGCCTGGGCCAGGGGTCGGCCCGCCATGTGCTGGTGGTTCCGGTGCACAACGACGGACTCGTCAACGGTGTGGTCGAACTCGGCTTCCTGCGGGAACTGGCTCCGCGCGACCTGGAATTCGTCACCCTGATTGCCGGCAACATCGGCAACTCCCTCCACGCGGCGCTTTACCGCCGGCGTCTGGAGGACGTGCTCGGACAGTCCCAGGAGCTCAATGAAGAGCTGCAGGTCCAGCAGGAAGAGCTGCGCACCACCAACGAGGAACTGGAAGAACAGTCGCGCGTGCTCAAGGAGTACCAGGTCACACTGGAAAACCAGCAGGCCGAACTCGAGCAGAACAACGAACAGCTGTCCGAAGTGGCCCTGTCGCTGGACCACAAGAATGCGGCACTCAACCAGGCCCAGACCCTGCTCGAGGAGCGCGCCACCGAATTGAGCCGGGCCAGCCGCTATAAATCAGAGTTCCTCGCCAACATGTCGCACGAGCTGCGCACGCCGCTGAACAGTTCGCTGATTCTTGCCAAGCTGCTGGCCGACAACTCCAAGGGCCACCTCGACCCGGAAGAGGTCCGGTTTGCACAGTCGATTTTTTCGGCCGGCAACGACCTGCTCAGCCTGATCAACGACATCCTCGACATTTCCAAGGTCGAAGCCGGCAAGCTGGAGCTGTCTCCCGAGGACATGGTCGTGGGCACGCTGGTGGATTCGCTGAAAGACACATTCGAGCCGCTGGCCGGGCAGAAAAACCTGGCCCTGACCATCCGCATCGAATCGGGCACGCCGGCGACGCTGAAAACCGATCGCCAGCGTGTCGAGCAGATCCTGAAAAACCTGCTTTCCAACGCCATCAAGTTCACCGATGCCGGCGAGGTCAGCCTGCGCGTCTCGCTGCAGCCGCAGGGCGTCATTGCCTTTTCCGTGCGCGACTCGGGCATCGGCATCCGCCCCGACCAGCAGCAACTGATTTTTGACGCCTTCCGCCAGGCCGACGGCACGACCAGCCGGCGTTATGGCGGCACCGGGTTGGGCCTGTCGATTTCACGCGACCTGACCACCCTGCTGGGCGGCTCCCTGTCGGTGGAAAGCAGCGAGGGTGGGGGCAGCACCTTCACCCTGCTGTTGCCCTGCGAATGGAGCCCAGCGCTGGCGCCACAGCCTGACATGAAACCAGCCCGGCGCAAGCCCGGCCGACTCCGCAACCCGGCGCCGGTGCTGGTGCCCGCCCCCCTGCCGGTACCCGTTCCCGCCGCGGCTTTTGCCGACGACAGGCATCTGGAGCGTGGCGACCGCCTGGTGCTGGTGATCGAGGATGACATTATTTTTGCGCAGATCCTCTACGACCTGGCGCGTGAGATGAATTACCACTGCCTGGTGGCCCACGGCGCCGAGGACGGTTACGCGCTGGCCATGCAGTTTGTGCCCGATGCCGTGCTGCTCGACATGGGCCTGCCGGACCGTCCGGGCATGTCCGTGTTGCAGCGGCTCAAGGAAGATTCAAGGACACGGCATATCCCCGTGCATGTGGTGTCCGGCGACGACCTCAGCGAGGAAGCCCTGCAGATGGGCGCCATTGGTTACGCGCTCAAGCCGACCACGCGCGAGCAGCTCAAGGACGTTTTCCAGAAGCTGAGCGACAAGCTGGCCCAGAAATTCAAGCGCGTGTTGCTGGTCGAGGGCGATGCGCTGCAGCGTGCCAGCGTCGTGCATCTGATTGGCGATGGCGACAGCGACGTCGAGATCACCGCGGTCGCGACGGGCGGTGAGGCGCTCGGGCTGCTCGCCAGCACCGTGTTTGACTGCATGATCATGGACCTGAAGTTTCCCGACATGCTGGGCCACGAGCTGCTCGAGCGCATGTCGGCCGAGGGAATTTCTTCCTTCCCCCCGGTCATTGTCTATACCGCACGCGACATGACCCGCGAGGAAGAAGCCGAACTGCTGAAGTATTCACGCGCCATCATCATGAAGGGCGCTCGCTCACCCGAGCGGCTGCTCGATGAAGTCACCCTCTTCCTGCACAAGGTCGAGTCGGAGCTGTCGGCCGATCGGCAGATCATGCTCAAAAGCCTGCGCAGCCGGGACACCGCCTTTGATGGCCGCACAATTCTGGTGGTGGACGACGACGCACGAAACATCTTTGCCCTGACCAGCGCGCTGGAACAAAAGGGCATGCGGGTCGAGATCGGCCGCAACGGCTTCGAGGCGATCAGCAAGCTCGACGAGATCGCCGGCATCGACCTGGTGCTGATGGACATCATGATGCCGGGCATGGACGGGCTGGAGGCCACGCGCCGCATCCGCAAGGATGCACGCTTCAAGAAGCTCCCCATCATTGCCGTCACCGCCAAGGCCATGAAGGACGACCAGGAGCAATGCCTGAAGGCCGGCACCAGCGACTACCTGGCCAAGCCGATTGACCTGGACCGCCTCTTTTCCCTGCTTCGCGTGTGGATGCCAGCCAAGGACCGCAGCTGAATGCCCAAGAAACCTGAGATCCACTCGCCAGCACCCGGACGCGCCCCCGGCAGCGATCCCGCCGATGAGCATTCTGAAGCCGACCTGCACCTTTTGATGCAGGCCATTTACAGCCAGTACAGCTACGATTTTCGCGACTACGCGGGGGCATCGCAGAAAAGGCGGGTGATCAAGGCGCTCGCCCAGCTCGGCTACCCGACGATCCCGGCCCTGCAGGCGGCCGCCGAGCAGGACCCCGCCGTCTTCATGCAGCTGCTGCAGTACCTGACGATTCCCGTTAGCGAGATGTTTCGCGATCCCTCGTTCTTCCTGGCCCTGCGCCAGCAGGTCGTGCCCGTGCTGCGCACCTACCCCTCGCTGAAAATCTGGATCGCAGGCTGCAGCACCGGCGAGGAGGTCTATTCGCTGGCCATCCTGCTCAAGGAAGAAGGCCTGCTCGACCGCTCCCTGATTTATGCAACCGACATCAACCCGAAGTCGCTGGCCAAGGCGCGCCAGGGCATTTTTTCGCTGGCCAGCATCCAGGGCCACACCGCCAACTACCAGGCCGCCGGCGGCCAGCAGGCGTTTTCCGACTACTACACGGCCGCTTACGACGCCGCGGTTTTCGACAAGTCCCTGCGCGACAACGTCACCTTCGCCGACCACAGCCTGGCCACGGACAGCGTGTTTTCGGAAACCCAGCTGGTACTCTGCCGCAACGTGCTGATTTATTTCAACAAAAAGCTGCAGGACCGCGCGCTGGGCCTGTTTCACGAGTCGCTGAGCCACCGCGGCTTCATGGGCCTGGGCAGCAAGGAAAGCATCGACTTCTCGGCCCATGCCGGGCATTTTGAGTCGCTGGACCGGCCAGAGCGGATTTTCCGCAAGCTGGAGATTTGAGCGCTCTCATGGATATCCAGCAAGTCGCCGCCAGGCATGCCGTCGAAGCCGTGGTGATTGGCGCCTCGGCCGGCGGGGTGCACGCCTTGCTGGCCTTGTTGTCGGGACTGCCGGCGCACTTTTCGCTGCCCATCATCGCGGTGCTGCATCTGCCGAAAGAGCGCGACAGCCGGCTGGCCGATGTCTTCCAGCAAAGGCTGGGCATGACCGTGCGCGAGGCCGCCGACAAGGAAAGCATCGCCCCGGCCACCCTGTATTTCGCCGGGTCAGGCTATCACCTGTCCATCGAGACAGACCATACTTTCTCGCTCAGCTGCGAAGAACCCGTCAACTATTCACGGCCGTCGATCGACGTGCTGATGGAGTCCGCCGCCGATGCCTATGGCCCCGGCTTGGCCGGCGTGCTGCTCACCGGTGCGAATTTTGACGGTGCCGCCGGCCTGGCCCGCATCAAGCAGCGCGGCGGCCTCACCGCGGTGCAGGACCCGGCAGAAGCCCAGGTAGCCACCATGCCGCTGGCGGCCATCCGCAAGCTCAAGCCGAATCTGATTCTCACGCTGGAACGTATCCGGCAACTGCTCATCCAACTCGATCACAACCATGCGAAAACCTGACGTTGCGAAAGTCCTGATCGTCGACGATCTGCCCGGCAACCTGCTGGCGCTCAATGCGCTGATCCGGCGGGATGGGCGGGAAATCTACCAGGCCAGCTCCGGCGAGGAAGCGCTGGACCTGCTGCTCGAACACGAGTTTGCGCTGGCCCTCCTGGACGTGCAGATGCCGGGCATGAGCGGCCTCGAGCTGGCCGGGCTGATGCGCGGCACCGAGAAAACCCGGCAGATTCCCATTATTTTTGTCACCGCCGCCGGCAAGGAGCAGAACTACGCCTTCACCGGTTACGAAACCGGCGCGGTGGACTTTCTCTACAAGCCGCTGGACGTGGATGCCGTCCGCAGCAAGGTCAACGTTTTTGTGGAGCTGTACAACCAGCGCATGGAAACCCGCCAGCAGGTCGTGGCGCTGGAGAAAAGCCGCAAGGAGCAGGAGCTGCTGATGCAGCAATTGAAAGTCACGCAGGGCGACCTGCAGGCGGCCGTGCGCACCCGCGACGACTTCATCTCCATGGCCACCCACGAACTGCGCACGCCGCTCAACACGCTGTACCTGGAGTCGCAATTGCGCAAGATGCAGCTGGACCGGGGCCGCGCGGACATTTTCGATGTGCCCTATCTGCAAGCCATGGTGGCACGTGACCGGCGCCAGGTCGAGGCCATGATGCGCCTGATCGACGACATGATGGATGCCTCGCGCATCAACAGCAAGCAGCTGTCGATCCGGCCCGCGCCAATGGAGGTGGCGGCCCTGCTGACCCGTGTGGTGGAGAACCTCGCCCAGCAGGCCGCGGCCGCCGGCAGCCCCATCACCCTGGATGCCGGCCAGCCGGTCACGGCCCAGTGGGACGAGTTCAGGATCGAACAGGTGGTCATCAACCTGCTGACCAACGCGCTGCGTTACGGCGAGGGCAAACCGGTGGAGGTCAGCCTGCGCCTGCTGCCCCAGGGTGCCTGCATTTCGGTGCGCGACCACGGGCGCGGCATTTCCCCCGCTGACCAGCAGCGCATTTTCGAGCAGTTCTCGCGTGTTGCCAGCGACGACGGCACCGGCGGGTTGGGCCTGGGCCTGTTCATCACCCGCCAGCTCGTGCGGGCGCACGGCGGCAGCATCAACGTGGAAAGCAGTCAGGGCGCGGGCGCCGAGTTCACCGTCACCCTGCCGCTGACGCCCCCGGCCCCATTGGCGGTCTGATCCCGGGCCCCGCCTGCGCAGCCGCGGCCTTGCCCGCCGGGCAGGGCCTTTTTGCGGTCCCGTGGTCCGGAGCATGAGAAAATGCCGGATTGACCCCTCAGACACCAGGACAGGACTTTCCCATGGACGCAGAACACATCAATATCATCGGCAACCAGCTCGCAGACCTGAGCAACCGGGTCAACGAGCTTCGGGGGTATCTTTGACTACCCTGCCAAAGAACGTAAATTAAGCGAAGTCAACGCCGCGCTGGAAGACCCGAAAGTCTGGGACAACCCGAAGCGCGCCCAGGAACTCGGCCGTGAGAAAAAGTCGCTCGAGGACGTGGTCCATGTGATCGACCGCCTGAGCTCCGAGCTGGCCGACAACTCCGAACTCTTCGAGATGTCCAAAGCCGAAGGCGACGACGCCGGCATGCTGGCCATTGAGGAAGACGCCGCCAAGGTGGCGCTGGAAGTCGAGAAGATGGAATTCCGCCGGATGTTCAACAACCCGGCCGACCCGCTCAACGCCTTCCTCGACATCCAGGCCGGCGCCGGCGGCACCGAAGCCTGCGACTGGGCCAGCATGCTGCTGCGCCAGTACCTCAAGTACGCCGAGCGCAAGGGCTTCAAGACCCAGATTGAAGATGAAACCGCGGGCGACACCGCCGGCATCAAGGGGGCCACCATCAAGATCGAGGGCGAATACGCCTTCGGCCTGCTGCGCACCGAAACCGGCGTGCACCGCCTGGTGCGCAAGTCGCCGTTCGACTCCTCGGGCGGACGCCACACCTCGTTTGCCTCGGTGTTTGTCTACCCCGAGATCGACGACTCGATCGAGATCGAGATCAACCCGTCCGACGTGCGGGTCGACACCTTCCGCGCCTCCGGTGCCGGCGGCCAGCACATCAACAAGACCGACTCGGCGGTGCGCCTGACGCACATCCCGACCGGCATCGTGGTGCAGTGCCAGGACGGCCGCTCGCAGCACGGCAACCGCGACGTGGCCTGGAAACGCCTGCGCTCGCGCCTGTACGACTTCGAGCTGAGAAAGCAACAGGAAGCCCAGCAGAAGCTGGAAGACACCAAGACCGACGTGGGCTGGGGCCACCAGATCCGCAGCTACGTGCTGGACCAGAGCCGCATCAAGGATTTGCGCACCAACTACGAGACCTCGGCCACCCAGAAGGTGCTCGACGGCGATCTTGACCCGTTTATCGAAGCTTCACTGAAGCAGGGCGTTTGATGAATACACGCGCTCTCCCCTTTCACTTTTCAGGAACCCACCATGCTGCGTGAAGGACAAGCCACGGCCATCCACCGTGCAGACTACGTTGCCCCCGCCTACTGGATCGACACCGTCGATCTGAGTTTTGACCTGGACCCGGCCAAGACCCGTGTACTCAACAAGATGACGCTGCGGCGCAATGCCGACGTGCCGGCCCAGCCGCTCAAGCTCGACGGCGAGGAACTCAACCTGGCGCGTGTGCTGGTCAACGGCCAGGGCACCTCGTTCAAGATGGACGGCGACAAGCTGGTGCTGGAAAACCTGCCGCTGGGTCCCGAGCCCTTCGAGTTGGAAATTTTCACCACCTGCGCCCCGGCCAAAAACACCAAGCTGATGGGCCTGTACGTCAGCAACGACTCCTTCTTCACCCAGTGCGAGGCCGAAGGCTTTCGCCGCATCACCTACTTCCTGGACCGTCCCGACGTGATGGCCAGCTACACCGTGACCTTGCGCGCCGACAAGGCGAAGTACCCGGTGCTGCTGTCCAACGGCAACCTGGTCGAGCAGGGCAACCTTGAAGGCGGCCGCCACTTTGCGAAGTGGGTCGACCCGCACAAGAAGCCCGCCTACCTGTTTGCGCTGGTGGCCGGCCAGCTGGTCGCGCGCGAGCAGCGCATCACCTCGCGTGCCGGGGTGGACCACCTGCTGCAGGTCTATGTGCGACCCGGCGACCTGGACAAGACCGAACATGCGATGACCTCGCTGATGCATTCGGTGGCGTGGGACGAAGCACGCTTCGGCCTGAGCCTGGACCTGGAACGTTTCATGATTGTCGCGACCAGCGACTTCAACATGGGCGCCATGGAAAACAAGGGCCTGAACATCTTCAACACCAAGTACGTGCTGGCGAACCAGGCCACCGCGACCGACACCGATTATTCGAACATCGAAAGTGTGGTCGGCCACGAGTACTTCCACAACTGGACCGGCAACCGCATCACCTGCCGCGACTGGTTTCAGTTGAGCCTGAAAGAAGGCCTGACCGTCTTCCGCGACCAGGAATTCAGCCAGGACCTGTGTGGCGAGGCCTCGGCCCGCGCCGTCAAGCGCATCGAGGACGTGCGTGTGCTGCGCACCGCGCAGTTCCCCGAAGACGCCGGCCCGATGTCGCACCCGGTGCGGCCCGACAGCTACATCGAGATCAGCAACTTCTACACCGTCACCATTTACGAAAAAGGCGCCGAAGTCGTCCGCATGATGCAAACCCTGGTGGGCCGCGACGGTTTTGCCAGGGGCATGAAGTTGTATTTCGAACGCCACGACGGCCAGGCCGTGACCTGCGACGACTTCGCGCAGGCCATTGCCGACGCCAACCCGGCCTCCGACCTGGCGCGCCTGCTGCCGCAGTTCAAGCGCTGGTACAGCCAGGCCGGCACGCCGCGCGTGCATGCCGAAGGTGTGTACGACGCCGCGGCGCGCAGCTACACCTTGACGCTGGCGCAAAGCTGCGCCCCCACGCCCGGCCAGTCGGCCAAGGAGCCCTTTGTGATTCCGGTGGGCCTGGGCCTGCTCGGCACCGACGGTGCCGACCTGCCGCTGCAGCTGGAAGGCGAACCATCCGCCGTGGCCGGCCCGCGCACCTTTGTGCTGACGGGCGCCAGCGAGACCCTGCGTTTTGTCAACGTGGACGTCGAACCCGTGCCTTCCATCCTGCGCGGCTTCAGCGCGCCGGTGGTGCTGGAGTTCGACTACAGCGACGCGCAGCTGCTGCACCTGCTGGCGCACGACAGCGACCCCTTCAACCGCTGGGAGGCCGGGCAACGGCTGGCGGTGCGCAGCGCTATTAAATCAATAGCTGCCAGCGCTTATCCGGTGGGCGACCAGCCCCTGAATGATGCTTATATCGGCGCCATGCGCAGCGTGCTGCGCGACCCGGCGCTGGACGCCGCCTTCAAGGACCTCGTGCTGACCCTGCCGTCGGAAACCTACATGGCCGAGCAGCTCGACGTGGTCGATCCGCAGCGCATCCATGCGGTGCGCGAAGCCATGCGCCTGCAGCTGGCTACGGCGCTGCAGGCTGACTGGGAAGCCGCGTACGCGGCCAACCACGACACCGGTGCCTACACGCCCGACCCGCTGTCTGCGGGCCGCCGCGCGCTGGCCGGCATGGCGCTGACGCAGCTGTGCCTGGCCGCCGTCGCCAGCGGTGATGCGGTCTGGCCCGGCAAGACCTACCAGCGTTTCAAGGACGCCGGCAACATGACCGACCGTTTCAACGCGCTGGCCGCCCTGGTGTCCAGCGGCCACCCGCTGGCCGCCGAGGCGCTGCAGCGCTTTCATGCCATGTTCAAGGACGAGGCGCTCGTCATCGACAAATGGTTCAGCCTGCAGACCAGCGCGCCGGACCGCGGCGGCAACATCCTGCCGGCCGTGAAGCAGCTCATGAAACACGCCGACTTCAGCCTGCGCAACCCGAACCGCGCGCGCAGCGTCGTCAGCACCTACTGCCAGGGCAACCCGGCCGCGTTTCACCGCACCGATGCGGCGGGCTACGTGTTCTGGAGCGAACGCGTGATTGAACTGGACGTGATCAACCCGCAGGTGGCGGCCCGCCTGGCGCGCGCGCTGGACCGCTGGAGCAAGCTGGCCGAGCCCTACCGCAGCGCCGCGCGCGAAGCGATTGCCCGCGTTGCCGCCCGTACCGACCTGAGCAAGGACACGCACGAGGTTGTCACACGCGCCCTGGCCGACTGATAAATGTGGCCCCCACGCTTGTCACTTCGTGTACTGCGCTGCCCCCCGAGGGGGCCGCTGCGCCTGCGGCCCGGCTAAGCCGGTTCCGCGGCCCCTGCTGAAAAAAGCGGGGAAGACATGCAACGTCCGACCTTTTAATTTTCGACGACTGGAGTCCTCATGAGTTCCAAAGTTTCACTGACGCGTTACCTGATCGAGCAGCAGCGCATCGACGGCCACATTCCCTCGCAGCTGCGCCTGCTGCTGGAAGTGGTGGCCCGCGCCTGCAAAAGCATCAGCCAGGCCGTCAACAAGGGCGCGCTGGGCAGCGCCATGGGCAGCGCCGAAAGCGAGAACGTGCAGGGCGAGATGCAGAAAAAGCTCGACATCATCGCCAACGAGGTGCTGATCGAGGCCAACGAATGGGGCGGCCACCTCGCCGGCATGGCGTCCGAGGAAATGGACACCATCTACGTGGTGCCAAATCGCTACCCCAAGGGCGAATACCTGCTGCTATTCGACCCGCTCGACGGCTCCAGCAACATCGACACCAACGTCAGCATCGGCACCATCTTCAGCGTGCTGAAAATGCCCGAGGACGACCACAGCGTCGACGAGGCGGACTTTCTGCAGGCCGGCCACAAGCAGGTGGCCGCGGGCTACTGCATCTACGGCCCGCAGACCACGCTGGTGCTGACGGTGGGCGACGGTGTCGCTATGTTCACGCTGGACCGCGAACAGGGCTCATTCTTGCTGATCGAGGAGAACGTACGTATTCCCGAGGACACCAAAGAGTTCGCCATCAACATGAGCAACATGCGGCACTGGGACGCACCGGTGAAACGCTACATCGACGAGTTGCTGGCCGGCAAGGACGGCCCGCGCGGCAAGGACTTCAACATGCGATGGGTGGCCACCATGGTGGCCGACGTGCACCGCATCCTGTGCCGCGGCGGCATCTTCCTGTACCCCTGGGATAAACGCGAGCCCGAAAAGGCCGGCAAGCTGCGCCTGATGTACGAAGCCAACCCCATGAGCTGGCTGATCGAGCAGGCCGGCGGCGCCGCCACCAACGGCCACCAGCGCATCCTGGACATCCAGCCCGCCAAGCTGCACGAACGTGTCAGCGTGATCCTGGGATCGAAGAACGAAGTTGAACGGGTCACCTCCTACCACGCCAAGTGAGCGGGCGTTTCGCCCGGCTATAATCGCAGGCTGTATTCAGGATTCGCCGGTGTAGCTCAGTCGGTAGAGCAGCTCATTCGTAATGAGAAGGTCGGGTGTTCGATTCATCTCTCCGGCACCAATGAAAGCCTCTGTTTCGCAAGGAACAGAGGCTTTTTCATGTAGTCAATTCGTAACCGACACGTCAATGCTACCGCAGAAGCATCACTTAGGCTTGACTTGGGGAAGCTCCGCGCCGGCACCAGCTCCCCACGGCAACTTAAGCTCAGTCTTCGCGTTGCCCCAGGATAAATAGATTACGACTAGCAGCGGTATCACAAACACGAATGGAGCCAGATAGTTCCTGGTAACTCTGAAAGGCAATTCCCCTGCCTTCACCCGCTTCCATTCTTTCTTCAAAATCTGAGGGGCATACTCCGATGCTCCGTCGATAGCCGCCAAAGTCGCGTTCACATCGCCATCAGATTGCAGCAACTTATTCAGCTCATCAAGTGCGATTTTCATCAAACGAAGTAGCTCCTTATGCTCTTCTTTCTCCATATTCAATCGCAGCCTGATGGAGTAATAGGTTTCGGCAGCCTGATAGCGAATTTCGCTAATCTTTTCGGGCGTCATTGCGCCAAACATAGGAGCAGCAATGTTCCTCTCCTTTGCAGCGACGTTCTCTTGCATTGCACGTGTCATCGCTCTAGCACCCGCAAAAAAAGCAGCTAAATCGATGCGTAGCGCATCAATCCACATCTGTCTAAACTCAGACGTTTTTATCTCTTTGCTAAGCGTCAAATTAATGAACGCAATAGCACCAGTGATAAGCGCGGCTACTATGGACGCTATCGCGGCTACGTTTCCAATCGGCATTTCGGATTGCATCGTTCACCCCTTTTTTTCTACTGCCCCAGGACAGCCCCAGAGGACTTCAAGAACGAGTCTAGTCGACCTGCCACGAATTGCAGCCCCTCAGGTGCCACATGCGCATACCGCTCCACCATCGATTGGGTTTTTCAGCCCCCCAAGCGCTGTAGTTCATGCGTCGGAGTGCCAGCCTCCCTATGCCACGTTGCAAACGTATGGCGCAGATCGTGCCAGCGAAAATGTTCGATTCCTGCTCTCTTCAAAGCATTGCACCATGCCTCTGTTTTCACCTGGAAAATCGGCTTTCCCTCTTACGTGAAAACATGCTTCGGATGAACGCCCTCCAGCCCCTCTCCCACGTACGCAAGCAGCTATCAATTAGTTAGCAACCGGCAACGCCCACCCTGCCCGGCTACAGAAACAGAAACGCCGCCGCAGCCACTGCCGTCGGCCCCAGGGCACCGAGCAGCAGTCCGCCGGCGCCCACGGTTTCGTCGGCGAAGCCGCGTTTGAGCAGCGCCACGCCGGCCGGGTTGGGCGCGTTGGCGATCACGGTCAGGCCGCCGCCGGCCACTGCGCCGGCAACCAGCATGTACTTGGACTCGTCGGAGATGCCGGCGATCAGTGAGCCCAGGTAGGTCAGCGCCGCGTTGTCGGTGATGGCGGTCAGGCCCAGCGAGCCCATGAACAGCGCCAGCGGCTGCAGGCTGGCCACAATCGGCTGCAGCCACCAGGCCTGCATGCCGCCCAGCACCACCAGCCCGGCCAGGAAGAAGCCGACCAGCAGCGCTTCCTTGATGATCAGCGGGCTCTGGTGCCGGTCATAGGCCTGCGTGAAACCGAGGAACAGCAGGAAGATCGCGAGGAAGGCGACCGGGTGGTGCGCCATCAGCACCACGGCGGCGAGCAGGGCTATGTGCACAGCGACCACCGACAGCGGCATGCGCGCTTCCCCGCCCTCGGGCGCGGGCGGTGTGCCCAGGTGCCGGCGCATGACGAAGGTGGCGGCGGTGGCATTGATCAGCACCGCAATGGCCGCTTTCCAGCCGAAGTTGGCCGCCATGAAGGCGCTGTCCCATTGCCAGGCGGCGGCCACCATGAGCACGGGCGGTGCCGCGTAGGCGGTCAGCGTGCCGCCGATCGACACGTTGACAAACAACACGCCGAGCGCGAAGTACTTCACGCCTTCGGGCACAGCCGTGCGGAAAATCTGCGGCGCCAGCATCAGGGCGGCAATGGTCATGGCCGCGGGTTCGGTGATCAGCGAGCCGAGCAGCGGCACTGCGGCCAGGCCCAGCCAGGCGGTGGCGATCGGCGTCGGTACCGGGATGTAATGGGCCAGGGTGTTGACCGAGGCCATCACTGCGCGCAGCACCGGCTGCGAGGCCGCGATGACCATCACCACGAAGACGAACAGCGGCTCGGTGTAGTTGCGCGACTCGGCGTATGCCAGCGCGTCGCCGCCGCCCACCAGCAGCGCCATGCTGAGTACCAGCACGATGGCCCAGAAGCCGAAGACGACCTCGACCTCGCCAAGCAGGTGAAAGAGCCCGGCGTGGCGGGGGTAGCGGTGCGACAGCCGCTCGAACTGTTTGGCGGCGAAAGTGTGCAGCAGGGCCACCGCAAAAATGGCGGCGGCAATCAGCTGGATGGGTTCAGGGGTCGAAGGCATGGGCACAGGTACTCCGCGTGGCGGCCCGACCGACGCATACCTGCCCTGGCGCGAAGGCGCTGACACCCAGCCAAAATTTTAGCAGGAGCCTCGGACCACCTGGATTTTCAAGCAAAATCAGCCGCCAGCCCAATCAGCACCTACGCAAGCAGCTATCAAAATAGTAGTAGAGGGAAGCCACGCCCCGGCCCTCACCGCGGCGGCGGCAGCGGGTCGCCCCACATGCGCCGCCACAGCCAGGGCAAGGCCGTCGCCACATCGGGCCGCGCGCTGTTGAGGGTGGGCACATGGCTTTGCGCGGCACGGGCCGCGGCGGTGCCGAGGTCGAAGTGGAAGGTGTAGGCCGGCTCCTGGCCCATGCGCAGGTCGGTGACGAACAGGCGGCCACCCGCTTCCGACAGGCGGAAAAAGCCGTGGCTGAAGGCGGCGATGCGCGCCACCGGCGGGTCCTGGCCGTGCAGGGTGATCAGGTCGGCGCCGCGGTCGTGCGCGGTCCAGGTGATGCGCGGTGAACTGTCGAGCAGCGAGTAGTGGCCCTCGAAATACTGCGTAGGGGTGGTGGCCACCAGGCGCCACAGCAGTGTATTGAAGGGCGCGGGCGTCACCAGCAGCGCGCTGGCGGTGATGCCCTCGGCCTGCAGCGAGGTTCGCGCCACCGCGGTGGCCTGCTGCTGCGCCAGCACGCTCCAGCCGAGGTAGAGCGTGCTGAGCACCAGCGCCGCCGCGTTCCAGCGCAGCCCGCGGGTGTTTTGGAGGCGCAGCGCGGCCACCACACCGACGATCAGCGGCACGGTGTAGAGCGGGTCGATGATGAACACGCTGCCCACGCCGAACGGGTAGCTGGTGAAGGGCAGCAGCAGCTGCGTGCCGTACACCGTCATGGCGTCGAGCAGCGGGTGCGTGATGAGCGCCAGCCAGAGCGCCAGCCACCAGCGTTTGAACAGCGCGCCCTCGCCGTGCAGCCGCGAGACCAGCCAGGCCAGCGGCGGCGCGGCCAGCGTGAGGTAGAACAGCGCGTGGCTTTCGGCGCGGTGCAGCGTCATGTTGAGGATGGCGTTGCCGTGGTCGATGAAGGCGTCCAGGTCCGGCAGCGTGCCGGCCACCGCGCCCCACAATGCGGCCTTCCACACGGCGGTGCGCCGGCCCATGACGGCCACCGTCACGGCCGAACCCAGTGCAATTTGCGTCAGTGAATCCATGGCGGGCAGCTTAACGCAGCGCCCCGCTCGCAGGCGCGGCGGGCGGCCCTTGCCCCCTGGCGGGACCGGGACGTTCTGCAGGCACCGGGCTCAGGGAACCGGCGTCTGTTTGCTGCGCCGCCAGAAGTAACCCATCATGGGTTTGACGCTGACCCCGTGGAGCAGGATGGACAGGGCCACCACCACCAGCGTCATCTGGATCATCTGCAAGGCCAGGCTTTCGGGCAGCTGGTGCTGGATGGCGTACATCAGGTAATACAGCGAGCCGATGCCGCGCACGCCGAACCAGGCCGTCATGCCGCGAATGCGCCAGGGCGTCGGCGAGAACATCAGGCCGGCCAGCACACTGAGCGGGCGCGCCACCAGAAACAGGAACAGCGCCAGCCCCACCGCCGGCCAGCTCCAGGAGCTCAGGAACATCGAGCCGCCCACCAGAAGCACCAGCATCAGCTCCGACAGCCGCTCCAGGTGTTCCTTGAAGATCAGCGAGCCCTCGCTGACCGTGTGCAGCGAATCCGGATCGGCGGCGAGCGCGGCGCTGGCCGGCGCGCCGGGGCTGGCGGTTTCGGCGGTTTCAGTGGCCACGGCGGCGGATGTGAGTGCGTTCCTCGCCAGCTTCAGTTCGGTCTGGCGCAGCGCCACGGCGGCAAAAAAGACGGCCAGAAACCCCCAGGCATGCACCATGACCGTCAAGCCATAGACCACGCCGATCAGCCCCAGGCCCAGAAAGTCGTCCAGCAACTCGTGCTGGTGCGGCGCACGCCGGAACTTCCAGCCGAGGCGCGCCAGCGCCATGCCGGCCACGCCGCCGATCAGGATCGCGGCCAGCGTGGCCCACAGCACATCGACCAGCACCCAGCGCAGGCCGAAGTCGCCGAGTTCGTGCAGGCCCAGCAGGCCGAGCCCCAGCATCACGAAGGGGAAGGCGCTGCCGTCGTTCATGCCAGCTTCGCAGGTCAGGGTAAAACGCAGCTGGTCGCGGTCGCCCGGATGGCGGATCTGCACATCGGTGGCCAGCACCGGGTCGGTGGGCGCCAGAATCGCGCCCAGCAACACGCCGGCGCCCAGCGGCAGGCCCAGCACATAGAAAGCAAAGGCCGCCACCATGGCGACGGTGAGTGTCATGGACACGGTGGCCAGCAGAATCGGCGCGCGCCAGCGGGTGAAGCTGAAGGGCACCGGCATCTTGACGCCGGCAGAAAACAGCGAGATCAGTACGGCCACCTCGGTCAGCACCTCCAGCAGGGCCGACTCCTTGAGCGGGTTGAAGTGCAGCAGGTTGAGCGCGCTCGGGCCGACCAGCAGCCCCACCGCCAGGTAAATGATGGCGGCCGTGACCGGCGAGCGCTTGAGGACGGTGTAGGTCAGGCCCATCACCAGCAGCAGGCCGCCCACCAGCAGGAACCACAGGGCGTTATTCATCGTGCAGACCGGGCAGGAGCCGGGCACGCCGGGCATGCAAGAGGCGGTGCGAAGGAGTCATGAGGGATTCCGGGCAGAAGCGGCCCGGGTGTCGTGTTCCGGTGGGTGGTGCCAACAAGGATACCGCGTCCACCCCAGCCGCGGGCGCCTGCTTGCCGCGTGTACCCCCCGTTACAATCTCGCAGCCTGCCCGCCGGGACGTGACCGCCGGCGGCCTCTGGTGCGGCCTCACGGTGCGGCCAGGAATGTGTCACCGCCTACCGGGTTCCAACCATGACATCCCTCAAGACCCTGCTCGTGCTCTCCACCACCTTCGCGCTGCTGGCCTGCAGTTCCATGGGCAGCACGCCCATGGGCAGTGACAGCACCGTGACCGAGGCTACCGCCAAACAGCTGGCGGGCGACGTGCCGCTGCCGCAGGGCGCAGTCATCAGGCAGCAGGACACCCTGGTCATGGGCTCGGGCAACACCTGGATGGGGCGGCTGAGCCTGACGGTGCCGGGCGAGGCGCAACCGGCGTTTGCCTGGTTTCGCGACAACCTGCCCGCCGCCGGCTGGACGCTGACTTCGAGCTCGTTTTCCAAACTCAGCCTGCTGACCTTCACCAAGGCCGAACGTGTGGCGACAGTGCAGATGCAGGGCAGCAACTTTGGCGGCAACGAAGTGCTGATCACGGTGGCGCCGGCGGTGCGGCCGGCCAGCCGGCCCTGAGTCGCCACAAGCCAGAATGCTATTGAATCAATAGCGTGTGGCGAGCGTCCTGCCTGGGGTGGAGGCCGAAAACATTGATAACAACGTCGGCTCTCCGATGGCTCTTCCAGGCTGACTGTTCTAGACCGATTCGTCCGGCGGCTCGGCAATCTGGCTGACCAGCACCTTGTCGATGCGTTTGCCGTCCAGGTCCAGCACTTCAAAACGCCAGCCCGCGGCGTCCACCAGATCGCCGGTACCCAGCAAGCGGCCCGACACGCTTTGCAGCAGGCCGGCCACGGTGTTGTAGCGGCCGCGGTCCTCGTCGGGCAGCTCGCGGATGTCGAGCCGGACCTTGAGCTCGGACACCGGCATCACGCCGTCGATCAGCCAGCTGCCGTCGGCGCGGCGCGTGGCCCAGGCGTCCACCTGCGCGCCGGGCTGCAGCTCGCCGGTGATGGCCTCCAGCATGTCCATGGGCGTCATCAGGCCCTGCACCACGCCGTATTCGTCGACCACAAACACCATGCGGGTGGACTGGGTGCGGAACTGTTCGAGCAGCTCCATGCCGGTCAGGGTTTCGGGCACAAACGTGGCCGGAATCGCGTAGGTGTCAATGCGGTCGGCCAGCGTCGGGGTGGTGCCGGTGCCGGTCTCCTCGCCGACCGGCTGGATCTGGCCGCGCAGGGCCAGCAGTTTGGCCACGTTGACCACACCCACCACGTCGTCGAGGCTGCCGCGGCACACCGGGTACCACGAATGCCCGGTCGCGCCGGCCTTGACGATGGCCTGCGCCACGGTGTCGCTCGCGTCCAGCCACTCGATGTCCGAGCGCGGCAGCATCAGCGAAGTGAGCAGCCGGTCGTCGAGCAGAAAGACGTTTTGCACCATCTGGTGCTCATGCTCCTCGATCAGCCCGGCGTCCACGCCCTCTTCCAGGCTGGCGGCAATTTCCTCGTCGGTCACGGTACGGTCACCGGCGGTGTCGACACGCAGCAGCTTGAGCACGCTGTGGGTGCTGAAGGACAGCAGCCGCACAAAAGGCTTGGCGCCGGTGGCCACCCACATCATCGGACGCGACACCAGGCGCGCCACCGTCTCGGGGTAAAGCTGGCCGATGCGTTTGGGCACCAGTTCGCCAAACACAATCGTGACGTAGGTGATGATGGTCACCACCAGCGCCGTGGCCGTGATGTCGGCGGCGCGCGGTGACGCGCCAAAGGTCTGGATCCAGCTTGACAGGCCGCCACTGAAGGCCGCCTCGCCGATGATGCCGTTGAGCATGCCGATGGAGGTGATGCCGACCTGCACCGACGAGAGAAACTGCGTCGGGTTGTCGAGCAGCGTCATCGCGCCCTGCGCGCCCTTGTCGCCCGACTCGGCCAATGCGCTGAGCCTGGCCTTGCGGCTTGCCGACAGCGCCATTTCGGACATGGCAAAAACGCCGTTCAGCAGGGTCAAAAAGGCGATGAGGAGGAAATCCATGGATCCGAAGGCAGAATGAACACATGGCACTTTACTTGATTGGCGACCTGCAGGGTTGCAACGAGCCGCTGCAGCGCCTGCTGCACAGCGTGGATTTTTCCCCCAGCCGCGACACCCTCTACATCCTGGGCGACCTGGTCAACCGCGGCCCGGATTCGCTGGGCGTGCTGCGCAGCCTGTCCGGTCTGGGTGACGCGGCGCAGTGCCTGCTCGGCAACCACGACCTGAACCTGCTCGGCATCCGCCACGGGCTGCGCAAGCCGCACCGCAGCGACACCGTGCAGCAGGTGCTGGAGGCGCCCGACGGCGACGCCCTGCTCGACTGGCTGCGGCACCGCCGCATGGCCATGCTCGAACACGGCTGGCTGATGGTGCACGCCGGCGTGTTGCCGCAATGGAGTGCCGCGCAAACCATGGCGCTGGCCGGCGAGGTGGAGCAGGCGCTGCGCGGCCCCGACCTGCCCGGTTTTCTGAAAGCGATGTACGGCAACACACCCGACCACTGGCAGGACACGCTGGCCGGGGCCGAACGGCTGCGCGTGATCGTCAATGCCCTGACACGCATGCGTTTTTGCACCGCCGAGGGCGCCATGGAATTTGCCAGCACCGGCGGCACGCAGACGGCGCTGCCCGGTTACCTGCCGTGGTTTGACGTGCCGGGCCGGAAAACCGCCGGCGTGCCCATCGCCTTTGGCCACTGGTCCACGCTGGGCGCCGAGACCGTGGCCAGCGGGGCCGGCCTGCTGGCCAACACCCTGCCGCTGGACACCGGTTGCGTCTGGGGCGGTTGCCTGACGGCGGCGCGGCTGGGCAGCAAGCCCGGTCAGTTCGAGCTGATCCGTGTGCCCTGTCCGCAGGTCCAGCAGCCGGGCTGACGGGCTGATGGGCTGATGGGCGCGGAAACTTCAGACATTTCAGGCCTGCAGCCCAATGGCCACGGGCGCCAGCAGCTATCAACAATATAGCGACCCAGTGGCCCGCAAAAGGGTCAGGCGGCGACCGGCGCGGCGGCCTTCCTGAGTTCCGCCTCGTCGGCCAGGGCGCGCGCCACACTGGCCGAGAACAGCAGCACCGCCGAGGAGAAGTAGATCCACATCAGCAGCACCACCAGCGAGCCGGCGGCGCCGTAGGCGGACACCACGGCCGCGGTGGACAGGTAAATCGCCATCAGGTACTTGCCCAGCGCAAACAAAATGCCGCCGGCAATGCCGCCCATCACCAGGAAACGCAGCGAGGGTTTGGGCCCGGCGCTCATGCGCATCAGCGCGACGAACAGCCCCGCGGAAAACGCCATGGACACCAGCTCGTTGATCACCACCGCAATCCTCTCGAGTGGCATGTAGGAGCCGGCCCAGCTGGTCAGAAAACTCAGCACGGCCGAGATCACCAGCGAGACCAGCAGCAGAAAACCGAAGGCCAGAATGTAGGCAATGCCGCGCACGCGCAGCGACGCGCTGTACCACCACTTCTGTTGCGGCGGCACGCCGGTATCGTGGCGCCAGAGCCGCTCGAAGGCGTCCTGCAGTTCGGCAAACACGCCGGTGGCGCCCGACAGCAGCAACACAAACGCGATGCCCGAGGCCAGCATCCCCTCGGACGGCTTCTGCGCGCTGGCCAGCGCCTGCTTGATCATCTGCGCGCCCTGCTCGCCGATCACGCCGCCTATCTCCCGGATCAGGCTGCTTTCGATGTAGCTGCGGTCCAGCCACCAGCCGAGCACGGCCACCAGCAGCACCAACAGGGGCGCGAGACTGAGAATGCCGTAGAAGGACATGGCCGCACTCATGCGCAGGCCGTCGGCGTCCAGCCACAGGTTGACGGAACGGCGTACCGGACGCAACAGGGTGGGAAAAGAGGAACGTTGGTAGGCGCGGCGCAGGCCGGCGATCGAGGGCATCATGCCCCCAGCTTAGCGCGGCTGGCTTCACAAAACCATCAGACGCCTGCGCGGGAAAAAGTAGGCCCCGGTCCCGAAAGACGGCGGGCCCGTCGCCTCAGCTGCCGGTCTTGAACAGCGCAGCGACTTTTTTCTTCGGCTTGATGTTGGCCGACACGCCGCGTGCGGCGCCGCCCTTGGCGGCCGCTTCCCAGGCCGGCTGCGCTTCGACCGGCAGGCTGGATTCGTAAGGCTTGTCAAAGAAGGGGTCGCGCGAGGACTGCTGGCGCTGCGGCGGCGGTGCTTCGCGGCGTTCGCGGCGCTCCGGCCGGTCGCGCTGGGCCTCCACCGGCTCGCGCACCGGCTGGTCGCCGCTGTCGCGGTACATGCGCCGGCCGTCGTTGATGCGGCCCTGCTCCTTGATGCGTGGCTGGTCTTCCTCGAACTCCATGGGTTCGAGCTCGATCTTGGTCTTGATGAGTTTTTCGATGTCGGTGACCAGGCGCTGGTCGCTGGCGGCCGCAAAACTCACCGCCAGGCCCGAGGCGCCGGCGCGGCCGGTGCGGCCGATGCGGTGCACATAGTCTTCCGCGTTAAAAGGCACGTCGAAGTTGAACACCGCCGGCACGTCCTTGATGTCCAGGCCGCGTGCGGCCACATCGGTGCACACCAGCAGATCGACTTCGCCGCTTTTGAAGGCTTCCAGCGCTTTCAGCCGCTCGTCCTGGCTCTTGTCACCGTGCAAGGCGGTAGTTTTCAGGCCTTCGCGCTCCAGCGACCGGGCCAAACGTGCGCAGCCGAGCTTGCTGTTGACAAACACAAAGGCCTGCTTGATGCCGCGGGACTTGAGCACCTGGTGCAGCGCACGGCGCTTGTCGTCAGCACTGACGGCGTAGAAATGCTGCTCGACGGTCGAGGCCGTGGCATTGGAGCGCGCCACCTCGATCGTCACCGGGTCCTGCAGGAAACTGGATGCCAGGCGCTTGATCTCGGGCGAGAAGGTGGCCGAAAACAACAGGGTGATGCGCTGCTTGGGCAGGTAGCTCAGGATGCGCTGCAGGTCGGGCAGAAAACCGATGTCCAGCATGCGGTCGGCCTCGTCTAGCACCACGTACTCGACCTGGTTGAGCACGGTGTTCTTGGCTTCGATGTGGTCCAGCAGGCGGCCCGGTGTGGCCACCAGCACCTCGACGCCTTTCTTCAGCTCAGCGGTTTGCGGCTTCATGTCCATGCCGCCGAACACCACCGCGCTGTTGAGGTTGGTGTACTTGGCGTAGAACTTCACCTGCTCGGCGACCTGCACCGCCAGTTCGCGCGTGGGCAGCAGCACCAGAGCACGCACCGGATGGCGCGCCGGCGAAGTCGAGGCGTTCTCGTGCTTCATCATGCGTTGCAGCAGCGGGAGCGCGAAAGCGGCGGTTTTGCCGGTGCCGGTCTGGGCGGCGCCCATCACGTCCCTGCCCTGGAGAACGACCGGAATGGCCTGCTCCTGGATGGGGGTCATGGTTTCGTAGCCCATTTCGGCTACGGCGCGGGCCAGCGGTTCTGCCAGCGAAAGGTTCGAAAAAGATGATGTCATTTAGCCTGCTATTGTCGCACTTTGGGCAATAAAGGCATTTCTGCCGACCCGCCGCCCGGTCGGGCCTGCGGATGACCGGTTTTCCTTCGTCCACATGCTATGAATTCAATAGCACTCTTCGCTGGCAGAACGTGGGCTGGAGCCATTTTTTCTATAAATTCCTGGCGGAGAAGGTGTCACAGGC
Source organism: Polaromonas sp. YR568 (assembly GCF_943371715.1). GTDB lineage: Bacteria > Pseudomonadota > Gammaproteobacteria > Burkholderiales > Burkholderiaceae_C > Polaromonas. The sequence goes on from NZ_CALRVW010000001.1 coordinate 199,796, forward strand.
CTTGACGCTGCCCTGCTGCAGGCCGGTGTTGAACCAGCGCGCACGCTGGGCACTGCTGCCGTGGGTGAAACTCTCGGGCACGATGGCGCCGCCGTTTCCGCGCTGCAATGCGTCGTCGCCGATTTTCGCGGCGGCATTCATCGCCTCCTCGACGTCGCCCTGCTCCAGGATGGCGCGGGCGCGCTGCGCATGGTGCGCCCACAAGCCGGCAAAACAGTCGGCCTGCAACTCCAGCCGCACGCTCATGGCGTTGTATTCGGTCTTGCTAACGCGGCCGCGCATCTGGTCCATCTTGCCGGTGATGCCCAGCTGGTTCTGCACGTGGTGGCCGACCTCGTGGGCAATCACATACGCCTGGGCAAAGTCGCCGGGCGCACCCAGCTTTTTCTGCAGGGTTTCATAAAACCCGAGGTCGATGTAGACCTTCTGGTCGGCCGGGCAATAAAACGGCCCCATGGCCGCCTGGCCTTGGCCGCAGGCGGTGGCGGTGGCGCCGCGAAACAGCACCAGCCGCGGCTCCTGGTAGGTGCCACCGCCCTGGCTGAACACGGTTTTCCAGACGTCTTCGGTGTCGGCCAGCACGGTGGACACAAAACTGGCCATCTTGTCGTCCGCTGGCGGACGCTGGGCCGGCCCCTGCTGCTGCACCTGCGCGGTCGGCGTGCCGCCGCTAAGCGCGCTCAGGATGGTCAGCGGGTTGATGCCGAAAATCCAGCCCCCCACCAATGCGATCACAATCGTGCCTATGCCGATGCCGCGGCCGCCGATCAGCCCGCCCATGCCGCCACCCCCGCTGCTCCGGCGGTCCTCGACGTTGTCCGACTCGCGGTTGCCTTCCCATTTCATGATTGACTTTCGTTGGTGTCGGCGCCGCAGAGGCGGCGCAAACTGAGCAGACTACTTTACTTGAGCCCGCATTGGAGGGACGGAACATTTTGCTGGTTGCAGCATCCCATTACATATGAACAGCTTTCTTGCACGTGCACGTCTTTTTCCCGTCCTGCTGTCAGCCGTGTTGCTGAGCGGCTGCGCCAGCGCGCTGGTCACCCAGGTCACCAGTTTCAACCAGTGGCCGGCCGACGCGGCCGGCAGCAGCTTCAGCTTCATCAAGCCGCCGCCGAATCGATGGGGCGCGCCCCAGGAGCTGGAACAGGCCACCTATGAGCGTTATGCGCAGCTGGAACTGGAAAAGCTGGGGCTGCGGCCTGCCGCCGCGGGCGAGCAGGCACGCCTGCTGGCCGAACTGAGCACGGTCAGCCAGACTCAGCAAAGAACCTACCTCCAGCCGGTGTACGAAGACCCCCTGGTGTTTTACCCGCCGCGCCGCAACGCCGCCGGCCAGTATTTCCCGGGTTTCTGGGCGCCCAGCCGGTTCGGCCCGACCTATGTGGGCGACCGCGTCGTGCCCTACACCGTGCAGTTCAGCCAGCTCAACCTCCGCCTGCTCGATACCCGCAGCGGCCCGCCGGGTCAGCCCCGCGCCGTGTTCGAGTCCCGCGTGGTGTACGAAGGCGACGCCGCGCTGCCCGCCGTCATGCCTTATCTGGTGCGCGCAGCACTCGACGGTTTTCCCGGCCAGAACGGGCAGGTGCGCCAGGTCCGTTTCGACCGGGAAACCGGCGCCCTGATCCGGAAATAGGCGGCGTAAGCCAGCGCTGACGGGAAATCAGGTGATCCGGCCTGCCGCACAATGGTGGCATGCCACGCCCGACGACTTCCCCACCCCTGCCGCGCATCCTGCTGACCGGTTTTGACGCTTTCGGCGGCGACACCGTGAACCCGAGCTGGCAGGCGGTCCAGGCGCTGCACGGCCGCCGTATCGCCGGCCACCAGGTGGTGGCCGCGTCATTGCCAACCGTGTTTGAAGCCTCGCTGGCCGAACTCGGGCGGCTGTTGCGCCTGCACAAGCCGGTGCTGGTCCTCTGTGTCGGTCAGGCCGGCGGGCGCGCCGCCCTCTCGCTGGAGCGTGTGGCCATCAATGTGAACGATGCGCGTATTGCCGACAATGCCGCCGCACAGCCGGTGGACACGCCGGTTGTCGCCGGCGGGCCGGCGGCGTATTTCAGCACGCTGCCCATCAAGGCCATGCTGCAGGCGTTGCAAAAGGAAGGGCTGGCCGCCGAGGTCTCGCAGACCGCCGGCACCTTTGTCTGCAACCATGTGTTTTACGGCCTCATGCACATGCTGGCCACGCAGCGCGGCTTCAAGCGCACGCGCGGTGGCTTTGTTCATGTGCCTTTCCTGCCCGGCCAGGGCCAGCCCCACATGCCGCTGGAGGACGTGGTGCGCGGGCTGCGTGTGGCTGTTCGCGCGGCAATCACAACGCAGCGCGACATCACGCAGGGCGCGGGGGCGATCAGTTGATTTTTTGGGGAGCAGGTTCGTCCCGCAGCAGCCGCCAGACCAGCCAGCTGCCGATCAGTGCGTTGCTGAGGGCGAAACCGCCGACGATCAGGGTGGCCCAGGTGTCCAGCACCCGGTTGTGAACAATCCAGGCCAGCGCGGCCGACAGGGCGTTGAGCGCCATGGCCATCCAGAACAGGGGATTGCGAGGCTGAAAAAGACGGGATAATTTCATGGAAGGCAATGCTAACCGCTGCCGGCGCGCCTTCCTGAAACCCCTCTGCACCGCCGACCGGCGCCTGCAGGCAGCAGCCGGGTCAAAGCCGATAAAAGCCGGGTTTAACGCACAGCGTTGAAGGACACCGGCATCATGCCGATGTTGTCCGCGGGCGCCTTGGCCTGGCCACCGGCCATCACCGCGCCTGCCGCATCATTGCCGGCCAGCGTCGGCTTGGCGCCGTCGTTGTACACGTCGGCCCGGGCATGTCGCATGCAGTCGCTGAGGGCCGCACCGCGCAGGGTTTCCACACAATAAGCCACGGCGGTTTGCTGGGAAGCCAGCATGGTGTCCCGCGCCTGGGCCTTTTTGACTTCACCACCGGCCACCACGGCGATGGCCGCCAGCAGGCTGACAATCAACACGACACCGGCACCCAGATAAAGGTATTCACGGGGGACGGTGTTGACTTGGGGCATATGGGTGGAAAACATGAAACAAACTCCTCGTTGCGACTGTTTCGATGTTAAGAACGCGCCCTGGACATTCAACGCGGGTCACTTCCCGTGCCGATGTAGGATAAAACCGCTTCCCGCAAACACGCCCTGAGCGGCCCTGCGCCGACGCCAAGGACAAGCCCATGCACGGGCTGGCTTACCATCCAGCCATGACCGATTCGCCCATCCTGCTGAGTGCCGCGCAGACCGCGGCCCGCCTGCCCTACCCCGCCCTGCTGCAAGAGATCGAGCGCCTGCTGGGGGATGCCTCGGTGCAGGTGCCGCAGCGGCAGGTGCTGCCCCTGGCCGGCGGCGGCAGCCTGTTTGTGATGCCGGCGTCGGACCGCCGGGTGGCGATGACCAAACTGATCACCTTCACGCCGGCCAACGCCGGAACCACGCGCGCCACCATCCAGGGCGACGTGGTGGTGTTTGACATTGCCAGCGGCGAACGCCGGCTGGTGCTGGACGGCCCGACAGTGACGGCGCGGCGCACCGCGGCTGTTTCCGTGCTCGCGGCGCAGCGGCTGGCCCCCCACACCCGCGGGCCGTTGCTGATCGTGGGCGCGGGGGTGCAGGGCAAGGCCCACCTCGACGCCTTTGCCGACATCCTGCAGGTCCGCGAAGTCCTGATCGCCTCGCGCAGCGCGTCCAGCGCAGACGCGCTCGCCCGGCATGCCCGGTCGATGGGCCTGAAGGCCAGCGTGGTGCAGGACGCCAACGCCGCGCTGGCCGACTGCCCGCTGGCGGTCACCTGCACGCCGGCCCATGGCGTGGTACTCGACAGCCTGCCGCGCCCGGATGCTTTCATCAGCGCGGTGGGCGCCTTCACACCGCAGATGGTGGAGCTGGGCTCCGACCTGTGTCGTCACTTTGCACAGCAGGGCGCGGTGTTTGTGGACACCGGCGATGCAAGCCATGAAGCGGGCGATCTGCTGCAGGCCGGTCTGGATGTGAGCCGCTTTGCAACACTCGCGGACGTGCTGGCCCATGACACGCAGCGTCCGGCAGGGCCGGTGCTTTTCAAGAGCTGTGGCTGGGCCGGCTGGGACCTGGCGGCCGCGCGGACGGCCCTGGCGCAGTAAAAAAGGCGTCTGGCGTCAGGTCCACCCCTGTTGATCCACCGCAAGCGAGTCCAGCCCCGCCCTTTCTAGACTGAAACCCATGAAACTCCAATTCCTCGGCGCGACCGACACCGTCACCGGCTCCAAATACCTGATCCAGCACGACAAGTCCAAGGTGCTGGTCGATTGCGGCCTGTTCCAGGGCTACAAGCTGCTGCGCCTGCGCAACTGGGCGCCGCCGCCAGTGAAGCCCTCCTCGATCGACGCGGTGATCCTGACGCACGCCCACATCGACCACAGCGGCTACCTGCCGCTGTTGGCGCGCCAGGGGTTTCGTGGCAAGGTGTTCTGCACGCCGGGCACCTACGACCTGTGCCGCATCCTGCTTCCCGATTCAGGCCACCTGCAGGAGGAAGAGGCCGAATACACCAACCGCCACAAACTGTCCAAACACAAGGAGGCGCTGCCGCTGTACACGCGCGAGGACGCGCTGCAGTGCCTCAAGCTGTTTCATCCGGTTCCCCACGGCATGGAATGGGAGGCCGCACCGGGCCTGCATGCCCGCATGACGCCCTCGGGCCACATGGTCGGCTCGTCGTTTGTCAGGCTGGACGACGGCTCACGCTCCATCCTGTTTTCCGGGGACATCGGCCGGCCCAATGACCTGGTGCTCAAGCCCCCGGTGCAGATGGATGGCGCCGACTACCTGGTGGTGGAATCCACTTACGGCGACCGACCGCACAAGAACGCGGACCCGCTGCTGGAACTGGGCAAGGTGATCAACCGCACCGCCGCCCGCGGTGGCGTGGTGGTGATCCCTGCCTTTGCCGTGGGCCGGGCCCAGAGCCTGCTGCACTGCATCCAGTTGCTCAAGGCCCAGGGCGTGATCCACAACATACCTGTGTACCTCAACAGCCCGATGGCGGCCAGCGCCATGCAGGTTTACCTGAAACACAAACCCGAACTGCGGCTGACGGCCGCCGAATGTGATGCGCTTTCGCACGCCGCCCATATCGTGCAGACACCGGAAGAATCGCGGCTGCTCAATGCGCGCCATGGCCCGATGGTGATCGTCGCCGCCAGTGGCATGGCCACGGGCGGACGCGTGGTACACCACCTCAAGGCCTTTGCGCCCGACAAACGCAACACCATTTTGTTTGCCGGCTTTCAGGCTGGCGGCACGCGTGGTGCCTCGATCGCAGGGGGTGCGCCGACGGTGCGGATCTTCGGCGAGGACGTGCCGATCCGGGCCGAGGTCGCCATGCTGGACGACCTGTCGGCCCATGCGGACGCCGCCGAAATCGTGAGCTGGCTCAAGGGGTTCAAGGCGCCGCCGAAACAGACCTTCATCACGCACGGTGAACCGGCTGCTGCGGACGCGATGCGCCAGCACATCGAGCGCGAGCTGCACTGGAACGTTCACATGCCGTTCTACCTCGAAACGTTCACCCTCCGCTGACGACGCTGACGTCGTCAACGCTGGCCGGGGCCGGTGATCAGGCCAGACCGCACCACTCGGCAAAGCGGTGAAAGGCATCGGCCCAGAGCGCCCAGGCTGCCGCGAGGATCAGCAAGCCACCCGCGGCGCGCGTGCCCCAGTCCTGCTTGAGCTTGTTGCCGCGGTCCTGCAGCTTGTCGTACAGCAGCGGCACGAGCATCAGCGACACGCTGCTGCCCGCAGCGAACAGCGCCATCGACAGCGCGCCCTCCAGCGGCCCGCCGCTGAGCGAAGCGACCAGCAGCGCCGAATAGAGCAGGCCGCAGGGCATGAAGGCCCACAACGCACCGGTGGCAAAGATGCCGCCCCGCGCCGCGGCCAGCGGCCGGATGCGTGACCAGACAGCGCGGCCGGCATCGCTGACCCATGCCGGCTGGCGCGCCTGGGCCAGCAGCATCAGCCCCCAAAGCAGCACGGCCAGATGAAACAGCGTCCAGACCGGACGCAGCGCCGCAGTGTTCGTGGTCAGCCAAGCCAGACTCTGCACGGCCAGCGCCGCGGCGGCGCCGGCCAGCGAATAACCCGCCAGACGCCCGGCCTGAAAACTCCAGAGTGAACGCGACGATGAGCCAGCGCCCTGGCGCGGACCCAGGCGCGAAATGCCCGCACAGGCCGCGCCGCACATGGCAGCGCAATGCGGGCCGCCGGCCAGCCCCATCATCAGGGCTGTCACAGCCAGTGTGGTGGACATCGCGAAAACCTCTTAGATGATGCGCGAGAACCTGGCGCGGTTGCGGTCGGCCTGCAGGTAGCGGTCGAACACCATGGCCACTGCACGCACGAAGAACCAGCCCTGCGCCGTGACCTGGATGCCTGATTCATCGAGCAGCACCAGCCCCGCATCGGCCAGACTGCGCAGCTGTTCCAGCTCGGCCGCGAAATAGCTGCGGAAGTCCAGTAGCCAGGCCAGCTCGATCGACTCGAAAAGCACCTGCCCCTGGCACATCAGCGCCATGATCACGGCCCGGCGCGCCAGGTCGTCGCGGCTGAGCGCCAGCCCGCGCACCACGGGAAGACGACCCTGGTCAAGAAGGTCGCAATACTCTTCCATTGTCTTGGCGTTCTGGCTGTAGGTCGCACCGATGCGTCCGATGGCCGAGACGCCCAAGGCGATCAGGTCGCAGTCGGGCTGGGTGCTGTAACCCTGGAAGTTGCGATGCAGCCGGCCCTGGCGCTTGGCCACGGCCAGCGCGTCGTTGGGCAGTGCAAAGTGGTCCATGCCGATGTAGACGTAGCCCGCAGCCATGAATGCCGCGAGTGACTGTGACAGCATGGCCACCTTGGCCGCCGCACCGGGCAAGTCCGCGGAGACAATGCGCCGCTGCGGCTTGAAACGTTCGGGCAGGTGCGCATAGGCATACAGCGCAATGCGGTCGGGCTTCAGCTGCGTCACCTGGGCCAATGTGCGTGCAAAGGACTCGGGCGTCTGGCGCGGCAGGCCGTAGATCAGGTCCACATTGATGGAGTCGAATCCCACTTCACGCGCCTGGGCCATCAGCTCGCTGACCTGCTCAAACGGCTGGATGCGGTGCACGGCCTTCTGGACATCGGGATCGAAATCCTGCACGCCAAAACTCAGGCGGTTAAAACCCATGTCGGCCAGAGCGCGCAGGCGCGAACCATCCACCGTGCGCGGGTCGATCTCGATGGAGTATTCGCCACCGGGCACCATCGTGAAGCTGCGCCGCAGCATGGCCATGAGTTCCCGCAACTCATCGTCCGACAGAAAGGTCGGCGAGCCTCCGCCCAGATGCAGCTGCGTGACCGTCTGCCCCTGGCCGAGCTGGGCCGTGTGCAGGTCGATTTCGCGGCTCAGGTAGCGCAGATAACTGACGGCACGGTTGTGGTGCTTGGTGATGATCTTGTTGCAGGCGCAGTAATAACAAAGCGATTCACAGAACGGAATATGGACATACAGCGACAGCGGCATGGTCAACCCGGCCGGGCCCGTGCGGCGCTGGACCAGGGCCTGGCCATAGTCAGTTGCAGTGAAGGCTTCTACGAAACGATCGGCCGTTGGGTAGGATGTATACCGCGGCCCCGGAACGTCGAATCGTTGGAGCAGTTCGGGCGATACATGGGTCATGACAAGTTTCTCGTGGAGGTAAGTGACTGTGCCGCGTCCGCCCCAATGAGCGCTTGACATGGATCAAAGGCGCCGGGGCGCGGACCCGGACAATTTGATCAAGATCATAAAAGGCTCTCCCATGAAGGAAATCCCCGTACGTGCGACCACCGCGGATCTGCTAATGAATGTTCCGGAAGCACCATTTGTCGATGAAAAAACCATCAAGGTAGCGTGCTCGAACTGCAACCTGCGCGAGCTGTGCATGCCGGTGGGCCTGAGCCCGCAAGAGCTCGCACGCATCGACGAGGTCGTGGCCGTTCGCCGCAAGGTCAAACGCGGCGCCACCCTGTTTCGCAACGGCGAGCCTTTCGAATCGCTGTTTGCCATTCGCACCGGATTTTTCAAGACCTGTGTCACCTCCGGGGACGGCCGCGACCAGGTCACCGGCTTCCAGATGGCTGGCGAGGTCATCGGCCTGGACGGCATTGTCAACGACCGCCATACCTGCGATGCCGTTGCCCTGGAAGATGCCGAGGTCTGCGTCATGCCCTTCAATCGCATCGGTGAGCTCTCGCGCGAGATCAATGCCCTGCAGCACCATGTGCACCGCATCATGAGCCGCGAGATCGTGCGCGAACACGGTGTGATGCTGCTGCTGGGCAGCATGCGCGCCGAAGAACGCGTGGCAGCCTTCCTCCTCAACTTGGTGCAGCGGCTGCACGCGCGGGGCTTCTCGGGGTCGGAACTGGTCCTGCGCATGACACGCGAAGAGATCGGCAGTTACCTTGGCATGAAGCTCGAAACTGTGAGCCGCACCTTCTCGAAGTTTGCCGACGACGGCGTCATCGACGTCCACCAGCGCCATGTGCGCATCCTCGACACCGACGCCCTGCAGTCCATCGTCAACCAGCAGGGCTGCAACTAGCGCCCGACCGGCGCACTACTGGCACTACTGGCACTACTGGCGGGCAGCATCCTCGGCCCCGCGCACCACCAGCACCGGAACCGGGGCGGTTCGTACGATCTGCTCGGCGTCGCTGCCCATCAGGACACGGCCTATGCCGCGCCGCCCGTGCGAGCCCACCACAATCAGGTCTGCCTTCGCGCTCCTGGCCTGTTCGGCCACATGTTCGCAGATGCGGCCCGGCCCGCCCACAATCAGCACGCTGTCGGTGTCCACGCCCTGGTCCACAGCCTTTTGCCGGGCGAGCGCCAGCAGTTTCTCACCAGCCGCCTGCATCAATGGCACGATTTCATTGGTGTAGTTCATCGCCGTCTCGAATCCATTGACGTAACTCAGCTCGTCCACCACATGGAGCAGCCGCAACCGCGCCCCGGTCAGCCGGGCGAGGCGAATGGCTTCATCGAGCGCCTTTTCCGATGTCGGGCTGCCGTCGAAGGGTACAAGAATCTGATGGAAAGCGGACAATTTTTTCTCCTGCTCAAAAATTTCTCAGCGCAGCGACAGACGCATCGCCACGGTTTCCTGCGCACTTGTGGTGGACACGTCGAAACCGGTCTGGCGCGCCAACGCGGCCATGCCCACGTTCTCCGGCAGGCACTGCCCCACGACCTCGGTGGTGCCGTGCTCGCGCAGGTAACGAATTAGCTTGTCCATCATCTGGCGCCCCAGGCCGCGCCCCTGCCAGTCCGTGGCCACCTGAATGGCGAATTCCGCCTGCAGGTTGTCCGGATCGCAAACGGCCCGCGCTTCGGCCACCATGACCGGTTCGCCGCCCGCCTGAGGCACCATCGCCACAAAGGTCATCTCGCGGTCATAGTCGATCTGGCTGTAACGTGCCAGTTCGGAATGCGGCACCTCGCGCCGGGTCATGAAAAAGCGCAGCCGCATGTCAGCGGGCGATGCCCCGGCATAAAAGGCCATCAGGCGCTGCCCGTCTTCTGGGCGAATCGGACGCAGCAGCACGTCCTGGCCCTTGACATTCACATGTTCTTCCAGCGCCTGCGGGTAGGGACGGATGGCCAGCCGGCTGCGTTCGCCCGACGGGACCGGGCGCAGCCGCACTCGCGCATCAAGCGCCAGCACGCCGTGTTCATCGACCAGCAGGGGGTTGATGTCGAGTTCGGCGAGCCAGGCCAGGTCGCAGGCCATCTGCGAGACCTTCAGCAGCGTGGCCAGCAGCGCCGCCTCGTCGGCGGGCGGGCGCCCGCGGTAACCGGCCAACAGCAGCGACAGCCGGCTGCCAGCGAGCATGTCCTGTGCCAGACGGGTGTTGAGCGGCGGCAGCGCCACCACATGGTTCTTGTGCAGCTCGACGGCCACACCACCCTCACCGAGCAGCATCACCGGGCCGAACACGGGGTCCGAGGCAATGCCGACAATCAATTCGTGCGCGCCGGGCCGCTCAGCCATGGCCTGCACGGTGAAGCCGAGAATCTGCGCCTGCGGCAGCAGCGCAATCACCTGCCGGCGCATCTTCCCGGCCGCGCGCCGGAGTTCTTCCGCAGAGACCAGGTTGAGCGCCACGCCGCCGACGTCGGACTTGTGGATGACCTGGGGGGAGATGATCTTCAGGGCCACCGGGTAACCGATGCGGTCGGCCACAGCGACCGCCTCCTCGACGTCGCGAGTTCGGACGGTCTCCACCGTGGGGATACCGTAGGCCCGCAGAAGCGCCTGCGCCTGCGCATCACCGAGCCACTCGCGGCCTTCCCGCAGCGCCTCCTCGAGCAGCGACTGGGCCAGTTGCCGGTCCGGCGTGAAGTCCTCCAGCACGGACGCGGGAAGCTGCTGCAGCGCCTGCTGGTTGCGGGCGTAGGTGGCCAGTTGCAGCCACGCCGCCGCCGCGCGTTCCGGTGTGTTGTAGCTGGCAATGCCGGCGCTGGCGCTATCCCGCCGCGCCAGCGCTACTGCCGCACCACCCAGCCAGCAGGTCAGCACGGGCTTGGCTGCCGCCTGGATCAGCGGCAGACAGGTCGCTGCAATCCGGTCGGCCGGAACAATGGCCGTGGGGGCATGGATGAACAGCACACCGTCGACCTCGGGCGCTGCCAGCAAAACCCGCAGGCTGTCCGCATAACGGCTGACGGGTGCATCACCGACGATGTCGATCGGGTTGCCGTGCGACCAGGTGGGCGGCAGGCACTGGTTGAGCGCTTCCAGCGTCCCTTCATCCAGCACCGCCAGCGACCCGCCGCCCAGCGCCAGCGCATCGGCGGCCAGCACGCCGGCGCCGCCGCCGTTGGTCAGGACCGCCAGCCGCTCCCCCTGCCAGCGCTTCACATGGGTCAGGGTTTCGGCCGCGTCGAACAGCGCCTCCAGCGTGTCCACCCGCAACATGCCGGCACGCCGGACGGCAGCGTCGAACACCACATCGGAGCCGGCCAGCGCACCGGTGTGGGAAGCTGCCGCGCGGGCGCCGTCGGGCGCACGGCCGGCCTTGACGACGATCACCGGCTTGTTGCGCGCGGCGGCGCGCGCCGCCGACATGAACTTGCGCGCGGCCTTGACCGACTCCATGTACATCAGGATGGCCCGCGTCCCGGGATCGCTGGCCAGGTAGTCGATGACGTCGCCGAAGTCCACGTCGGCGCTGTCGCCCAGCGAGATGAAATGCGAAAACCCGATACCGCGGCTGTTGGCCCAATCCAGCATGGCGGTCGCCAGCGCGCCCGATTGCGTCACAAAGGCCAGCTTGCCGGGCAGGGCATTGCCGGGTGCAAAACTGGCATTGAGTCCGATCCCGGGCACCAGCGCGCCTATGCAGTTGGGCCCGAGGATACGCAGCAGCCAGGGCCGCGCCGCATCCAGCATGGCCTGCTCCAGCGTGGGCCCGCCCGGGCTCAAGGCCTGCTTGAGCCCGGCCGACAGCACGATGGCGGCGCGCGTGCCCTTGCGACCCAGGGCGGTGATCAGATCCGGCACCGTCTCGGCCGGCGTGCAGATGATGGCCAACTCCGGCGCCTGCGGCAGCGAATCGACATCGGGCCAGGCCGGCCCGCCGCCCACCTGCGCATGCCGGCGGTTGACCGGCCAGACCGGCCCCTGAAACCCGTCTGCCCTGAGATTGCGCAGGACCACGGCCCCCAGGCTGCCTTCGCGGTCGGAGGCGCCGATCAGGGCCACGGAGGCGGGGTGGAACAGGGTCTCGAGATTGCGTACGCTCATGAATTTCCTTGGAACAGGGGTCAAACATACCCCATGCTGGAAGATTAGCGACGGAGCAGCGTCCGCAGTTGCTCCAGATCAAAGACCCGGATGCCGTGTGGCCCGCAGAATGGTCACGCCAGCACAAGGCTCGCCATGGAAACCTACGACAGCACCCTGAGGCCGCGCTTCAGCCAGATTCTGGCGCAGCGCGAAACCGAATTGCGTGCCGTCCTGCGCGCCACCACCGAGCAGCCCCACGAGGCGGGCGGCACCGGGCAGCACCGCGTGATGGATCTCAAGGATGTCGCCATGGAACAGGCCCTGGCCACGGTCGATGAGGCCAAGGCTGGGCACGCCCTGCTTGAACTCGAGGAAGTGCTGGCGGCGCGCCGCCGCCTGGCCGACCAGCGCTTTGGCCATTGCCTGGACTGCGGCGATGCCATCGATCTGCGGCGCCTCGCGGCCCGGCCTGCCGCGGCCCTGTGCACCCTGTGCCAGGGCTTCCATGAGCATGAGCGCACAGGAGCCATGCGACGCTGAACCGGTAACTGTTTCCCCAACCGAAAGGAATTCCCATGCGAGCAAAACAGACCCTCACCGATCCGTCCCGCAAAAGTACGGACACCGCCCCCGCCAGCGTTCTGGCCGACCTCGGGCGCCAGCAACTGGCCGTCGCTGCCGATGCGGCCTGCGCCCTGTTGCGCGGCAGTGAAGCCATGCGGGCCATCCAGCATCAGGCGGCCCACGAAGCTGCCGTGCGTCACCAGGCGGCGGCGCAGAAGCTGCGCGAAAGTCATGAACCGGCCGAGCTGGTTGCCATCCAGTCGGACCTGCTGCGTTATGACCTGCAAGGTGCCACCGAGTACTGGCAGCAGATCACGGCAGCGGCACTGCAGTCGCAGGTCGAGATGATGGCCAGCGCGACCCACCTGCTCAACAGCGATAAAGGCGGCGCATTGAAATCCGCCATGGAAAGTTTTCAGGCGGCGATCACGTCGGGCAATGGCTTTCTGGCGGGCAAGCCCGCGACCACGGGGTCGCAAGCCCGCGCTTGAAGCGCTTCGCCTGCCGACCCCTTGGCCAGAAGGGATCGAGGCGACAGGAAAACCCGCGCCTCAGCCCTGGTGAACGTAGGTCCCGGGCGCGGCTGACAGGCGGGTTGCAGAACGCAGGCCGGCCACCGGCACTGCCCGGACCTGCTCCGTTGACTGCTCGTGCAGCCAGGCGTGCCAGCGTGGCCACCAGGAGCCGGTAACCGGTGGTGTTCCTTGCAGCCAGGCCTGCGGATCCGCAGGCGCCTTGCCTTCCGCATGGGTGGCGAAGCGATAGCTGGCCTGGGGGTGGGCCGCGGGGCCGGACGGCGGATTGACAATGCCGACGTTGTGTCCGCCCGAGGTCAGCACAAAACTCACCGGGGCACGTGTCAGGCGGTGAATCTTGTAGACCGAGGTCCACGGCGACACATGGTCGCGCTCGGTGGCCACCACAAACAGCGGCACCTTGATGTCGGCCAGAGAGATGGCGCGGCCACCGGCCAGATAGCGGCCCTCTGAGAGGTCGTTGTGCAGGTAAAGCCGGCGCAGGTACTCACTGTGCATGCGTGCCGGCATGCGCGTGGCGTCGGCATTCCAGGCGCGCAACGCCGTCATCGGTGTCTGCGCGCCCATCAGGTATTCATGCACGAGCTTGGACCACACCAGGTCCTTGGAATTGATCAGGGCGAAGGCACCGGCCATCTGGCGGCCGTCAAGGTAGCCGCGTCCCGCCATCAGGTCTTCGAGAAAGGCGATCTGGCTCTCGTCGATGAACAGCCCCAATTCACCAGGCTCATGGAAGTCAACCTGCGCGGCCAGCAGGGACACGGTTTTCAGCGGGTTGCGCGGCCGGCCCCCCAGGGCCGCAGCCGCCATGGCCAGCAAAGTTCCCCCCAGGCAATAGCCCGCAGCGTGAATGCCAACGCCGGGCCGCAACCCGCTCACCACCTTCAGCGCCTCCATGGCCCCGAGTTGCAGGTAATCGTCGAGGCCCAGGTCACGATCCCGGTCGTCCGGATTTTTCCAGGAAACCATGAAGACGCTGTGTCCCTGGTCCACCAGGTAGCGGACCAGCGAATCGGCCGGTGTCAAATCGAGGATGTAATACTTCATGATCCATGAGGGCACGATCAGTACCGGCTCGGCATCAACTTTCGCCGTGGCCGGCTCGTACTGGATCAGTTCGATCAGGCGATTGCGGAAAACCACCTTGCCCGGGGTCAGCGCCACCTCCTTTCCGGGACGAAAGGCCTCCACCCCGCGTGGCTTGCCCCCTGTCAGCACCGCCATGGCATCGCGTGACCAGTTGGCAAACCCATTGGCGAGGTTGGCCCCGCCGGTGGCCAGGGTTTGCTTGAGCACCTGGGGATTGGACAGCAGGAAGTTCGAGGGCGACCACATGTCCAGCCACTGGCGTGTGGTGAACGCCGCCACGTCTTCATGGTGCCGGGATACGCCGCGCACGCCAGTCATGGCCCCGGTCCACCACTGGTCCTGCAGCAGAAAAGCCTGGGCCATGGCGCTGAACGGCAGCATGCCCCACTCCGGCGGCGAGAAGCGCTTGTCCTGGGGGGCCGGCTCCACGCAGCGCACACAATCGCCACGCCAGGCCTGCGGCGCATACTGCGCCCACAACAGACCCTTGCGCAGCGCGTCGGCGAGCAACTCGGCCTGCCGGGACGGCGACACCAGCAGGTGGGTGTACCAGTCGGCATATGCCATGGCCACCGATGCCGGGGAGACGCCATGCGTGAGCCTGGCCAAGCCGAGCTTGAGCGGAAGATCCATCGGGGCCGGTGTATGCCCGTGCGGGCGGGGGTGCGAGAGTGCCATGAAGAAATGCGGCACCACTTCGCCGCCCGTCAGTCAAAAACACGATGGTCCCGTAGCCGCGCCACCCGCCATTTGCGCAAGGTCAACGAAACGCTCAATCCCGGCCCATGGCCTCGCCAGCTGCGTAACATGCCCGGATGCTGCTGCCCGATGCCATGTTCGCGATGACGGTCGATCCGTCCAGTGCAAAACTGCAGCCCGCGTCGAAACCTGTGCCCCAGCCGGCTGGCTGCGAGGTGGTGGTGCGCGTGCTGGCCTGTGGTGTCTGCCGCACCGATCTGCATATCATCGACGGTGAGTTGCCGGCCCGACGCGCCAACCTGGTGCCGGGGCACGAAGTGGTGGGACAGGTGATCGCCCGCGGCCCCCAGGCGCGCCGTTTTTCGCTCGGCCAGCGCGTCGGCATCCCCTGGCTGGGCCAGGCCTGCGGTGCATGCCCGTTTTGCGCCATGGCCAGGGAGAACCTGTGCGATTCGCCGGTGTTCACTGGTTATGACCGGGATGGCGGTTTTGCCGAATACGCCGCCGCCGACGAACGCTTCTGCTTTGCCCTGCCCGACCGCTACGACGACGCCCATGCCGCGCCTCTGCTCTGCGCCGGCCTGATCGGCTTTCGCGCCTGGCGCCTGGCGGGCGAAGCCCTGCCGCGGCGGCTGGGCCTGTATGGTTTCGGCGCGGCAGCCCACATCATCTGTCAGATCGCCGTGGCGCGCGGCCAGCAGGTGCATGCCTTCACGCGGCCGGGCGACACGACGGGACAGGTCTTCGCCCGCAGCCTGGGCGCCACCTGGGCCGGCGGTTCCGACGAAACCCCGTCCGCGCTGCTGGACGCAGCGCTGATTTTTGCGCCGGTCGGCGCGTTGGTGCCGGCCGCGCTGGCCGCCACACGCAAGGGCGGAACCGTGGTTTGCGCCGGCATCCACATGAGTACCATCCCGGCTTTCGACTATGGCCTGCTCTGGGGTGAGCGCGTACTCCGGTCGGTCGCCAACCTCACACGTGAAGATGGCGAAGCCTTCTTCCGCACCGTGGCCGGCATGTCCCTGCAGACCCATGTGCAGACCTTTTCCCTGCGCGATGCCAACGCGGCGGTACAGGCCCTGCGCGAGGGGCAGGTCCAAGGCGCTGCGGTTCTGCTGCCCTGAGACCGGAAGCCGGGTTCCGCCTCGACTTGAGCAATGTCAATGCACACCGCGCCAGGAAGAATAAATTGGCGCCTTGGCAGCGCCATGCAGCCGGGTTCAGATTCCAACAGCCATCAGGAGAGTTCCATGAAAACGGATGCCCACATCAAGGCCGACGTCACCGACGAGCTCGCGTGGGATCCCGCTGTCAACGCCACCGGCATCGGCGTGGCGGTGAAGGACGGTGTGGTGACCCTGACCGGCCACCTCGACAGCTACGCCGAAAAACATGCGGTGGAACGGGCCGTGAAACGCGTGGCAGGCGTACGCGGCATCGCGCTGGAGCTTGATGTCAAGCTGGCCGCCGAGCACAAACGTAGCGATTCCGACATCGCGCAGGCGGCGGCAACGGCCCTGCAGCTGAACTCCCTGGTGCCGGACGAGAAGATCCAGGTCCTGGTCGAAAACGGCCGGGTGACCCTGACCGGCGAAGTCGACTGGAGCTACCAGCTGGCCAGCGCAGAACAATGTGTGCGACCGCTGGCCGGCGTACGCGGCCTGTCCAACCGCATCACCATCAAGTCCCGCGCGAGCAGCAAGGACGTCGGCGCCCAGATCACCGCGGCCCTGACGCGGCAGGCTGCGCGGGAGGCCAAACACATCACCGTGGAGGTTGAGGGCAGCGTCGTCACCCTCTGGGGAAAGGTGCATTCACTGGCGGAGCGCGAAGCGGCCGTTGGTGCTGCGTTCTCGGCGCGCGGTGTTTCGCGCGTTGTGGACAAACTGGAAGTCGGTGCCTGACCTGGAAGGCACGTTTGTTTCATCATTTTTAGAATCATTCAAGGAGTGTCAATCATGAGCAATCTTCGTGTCCTGGATCCCACCCTCACCGACTCCTTCGAGTCGGCCATGCGCCGCTTCTTCTCCCCCGCAGTTTTCGAGACGGAAACCCCGGCGCTGAAAATGCGCATCGATGTCTCGGAGAAGGACGACGCCTACCAGGTCAAGGCGGACATCCCCGGTGTGAAGAAAGAAGACATCAACGTGCGCATCGATGGCAACGTGGTGCAGATCGATGCCGAGGTCAAACGCGAAAAGGAGACCAAGGGCAATGGTGACAAGGTCCTGCGCAGCGAGCGCTACTGGGGCAACATCTCGCGCACCTTCAGCCTGGCCCAGGACGTGGACGACAGCAAGGTCCAGGCCAAATACGCCGACGGCGTCCTGAGCCTGGAGTTGCCGAAGAAAGCCTCGGCAGCGAGCAAAAAAATCACGGTCCAATAGGCCCCGCACGCATGACCACGGCGCAGCAGCCGGACGCCCCGGTGCTGCGCATCCGGTCCCTGTCCAAGACCTATGGCAGCGGTGACACCGCCGTGCATGCCTTGCGTGACGTGGATCTGGAGGTGCGGGCGGGTGAATTTCTGGTGCTGCTCGGCGCCTCGGGCAGCGGCAAGTCGACACTGCTGAACATTCTTGGCGGACTGGACCGGCCAAGCACCGGTGAGGTGGCGTTCCTCGACCACCGCCTGACCGATGCGCCCGATGAGGAGTTGACGCGTTACCGGCGTGAACATGTCGGCTTCGTGTTCCAGTTCTACAACCTCATCCCCAGCCTGACCGTGCGCGAGAACGTGGCACTGGTCACCGACATCGCCAGCAACCCCATGCCGGTGGACGAGGCGCTGGCGCTGGTGGCACTGACGCCACGGCAGGACCACTTCCCTTCCCAGCTGTCGGGCGGCGAGCAGCAGCGCGTGGCCATTGCGCGGGCCATCGTCAAGCGCCCGCAGCTGTTGCTGTGCGACGAGCCGACCGGCGCGCTCGACTATGCCACCGGCAAGCTGGTGCTCGAAGTCATTGCCCGCATCAACCAGGAACTGGGCACCACGGCCATTGTCATCACGCACAACGCCGCCATCGCCGGCATGGCCGATCGCGTCATCCGGCTGGCGGACGGACGCATTGCCAGCATTGAAGCTCCTTCGCGGCGCCTGACACCCGCGGAATTGTCATGGTGAAGCCATGAAAGCGCTGGACCGGAAGTTGCTGAGGGACCTGCGCCTGCTCTGGAGCCAGGGCCTGACCATCGCGCTGGTGGTGGCCAGCGGCATCGGCGGCTTCATCACCAGCCTGAGTGCAGTGGACTCGCTGGACCTGGCGCGTGAGCGGTTTTATGCCCAGGCGCGCTTTGCGGACGTGTTCGCCACGGTCAAACGCGCGCCGAACGCCCTGGTCGAGACACTGCGGCAGATGCCCGGCGTGGCCGACGTTCAGACCACCATCGAGCAGGTGGTGCGCATCGGGCTTCCCGGTGTGAGCGACCCCATTCTCGGCCAGCTGATCGGGGTGGACCGAAAACAGCTGCCGCGCATGAACCAGGTGAGCGTCTCGCGCGGCCGGGCGCTGGACCTTTCGGCGACTTCCTCCGGCGTGCGCAGCGACGGCCGGATCGAGGCGCTGGTTTCGGCCGGTTTTGCGGCATCGCGAGGCGTGAAGCCGGGCGACACCTTCACCGCCCTGATCAACGGGAAACAGCGCACACTGCTGATTGCAGGCATTGCGCTGTCGCCGGAGTATATTTTTGCCGGCCTCGGCGGCAGCCCTGACCAGCGCGGCTTCGGGGTGTTCTGGATGGACCGCGACACCCTCGCCGCGGCCTATGACATGCAGGGCGCCTTCAACCGCGTGAGCATCAAGCTCGCGCCGGGGGCATCGCAACGGGACGTGATTGCCCGCATGAGCCGACAGCTGGCGCGCTACGGCGCAGGAGAAGCCTACGGCCGCGAGGACCAGATGTCACATGCGATGCTGGACGCGGAAATCAAGGAGCAGCAGGTACTGGGCACGGTATTGCCTTCCATCTTTCTTGGCGTCGCAGCCTTTCTTTTGCATGTGGTGGTCTCACGGCTGGTGTCCACGCAGCGGGAACAGATCGCGGCACTGAAGGCGCTGGGTTACCCCAACCGCAGCATAGGCGCGCATTACCTCAAGCTGGTGCTGGTGATCGTCCTTCTGGGGCTCGCACTGGGCATCTGGCTCGGCGACTGGCTGGGCGCCGCCTTCACGCGGCTGTATGCCGACTTCTTCTACTTTCCGACTTTCGAGCATCACCTTGCGCCCTGGCTGCTGGTGGTGGGCGCGGGCCTGACGCTGGCGACCGCCATGCTCGGCACCCTCAGTGCCATCGGCGCCACGGTGCGTCTGGCCCCGGCAGAGGCCATGCGTCCGCCCGCACCGGGACACTTCCGGCGCACCTTGCTGGAGCGACTGGGCATCAAAGGGGTCAAGCCGTCGCTTCAGATGATCCTGCGCAACATGGAACGTCGCCCGCTGCGCACCGGACTGTCCATTGCGGGCATCGCCGCGGCCGTGGCCATCGTGGTGATGGGCAATTTCATACGCGACGCGATCGACCACATCGTCGACACCCAGTTCACCCTGGCGATGCGCAGCGACGTGATCCTGTGGATGAACGAGCCCATCGGCAACGAGGCGCGCCATGAGGTGGCGCGCATGCCGGGGGTCATTGCGGTGGAAGCGACGCGCCTCGTTCCCGTGCGGTTCGTCAACGGCCCGGTCAGCGAACGGGGCCTCATCCAGGGTTATGCAGAAAAGCCCGAACTTCGGCGCATCGTCGACATCCGCGGCCGGGAAGTGCCGCTGCCTGATGGCGGCCTGGTGATGACCGACCGCCTGGCCAGCAAACTGGGCCTGCGCGTGGGTGACGCGGTGCGCACCGAGGTGCTCGAAGGACGCCGGGAGACGCTGCAGCTGACACTGGCCGCCACCGCGCAGGAAATGATGGGGCTGAACGCCTACATGGAGCGCCGCGCGCTGAACCGGTTGATGCGCGAAGGCGACGTGGCCTCGCAGTACGCGGTGGCACTGCAGCGCGGCAGCGAAGCCGCCTTCCTGGCCGCCAGCCAGGGCCTGCCGCGCGTGGCGGGCACCTTCAGCAAAGCCAACCTGCTGCGCAACATGCAGGAAGTCAGCGCACGCAATGTGCGCCTCATGAGCCTGGTTCTCACCGTGTTTGCCAGCGTGATCGCCGTGGGTGTGGTCTACAACAATGCACGTATCGCGCTTTCGGAGCGAACGTGGGAGCTGGCCAGCCTGCGGGTGCTGGGCTTCACACGCGCCGAAGTCTCGGTTCTGCTGCTCGGCGAACTGGCCATCAGCATCGCCATTGCGTTGCCGCTGGGCATGCTGATGGGCTGGGGTTTGGTGCATCTGGTCGCGGAACTGCTCAAGTCCGACCAGTTTCAATTTCCGGTGGTCATCCAGCCGCGCACCTACGCCTGGGCGGCGATCTGCGTCGTCGCCGCCGGCTTGGCCAGCGCCTTGGTGGTGCGACGGCGAATCGACCGGCTGGACATGGTGGCTGCGCTCAAGACAAGGGAATAAGGAATAGGGGAAACAGGGAATGAATCTGCTGAAACTGAAAAAAACCACATGGCTCTGGATCGCGGCGGGCGTCGCCGTACTCGCAGCACTGGCCTGGGCCTTTTCGCCGCGACCCGTCGAAGTCGAAACCGCGACGGTCAAACAGGGGCACTTCGAGCAGTCCATCGAGGAGGATGGACGCACCCGGCTGAAGGACCGCTACACCGTCTCGGCGCCGGTGGCCGCACGCGTTGCGCGCATCGTGCTGCGCGAGGGGGACCGCGTGGCCGCGGGGGACGTCGTGGCCGTGCTGACGCCGGTCATGTCATCGATGGTTGATGAACGCAGCACACGCGAAGCCACAGCCCGGCTGAAAGCGGCCGCTGCCGGGGTGGAGCGTGCCTCGGCCCGCGTGGCACGCGCCAGGATTTCCCTGCAGGAAGCGCAACTGGAAAAGGAGCGTACCGAAAAATTGGCTGGTGAGGGCTTCCTGTCGGCTTCACGGCTTGATGCGGTCCGGCTGGCGCTGGCAGGCGCGCGCCGTGAACTGCAGGTGGCGGATGCCGAGCGCGAAATGGCCCTGCAGGAAAAGGCCCAGGCCGCGGCGGCGCTGCAACCGGTGGCTGCCGGCAGCAGCAACACCCGGCCGCTGAGCGTGCGGTCGCCCGTCAGCGGGGTGGTGCTGCGCGTGCCGCAGCCCAGCGAGGGCACCATTGCAGCTGGTGCCGCGCTACTCGACATTGGCGACCCGCTCCGGATGGAGGTCATCAGCGAACTGCTGACCACCGACGCGGTGCAGGCCACAGCCGGGCGCCGCGTGGTGATCGAACGCTGGGGCGGGCCGCCCGTCGAGGGCGTGGTACGCCGGGTGGAACCGGCCGCTTTCACCAAGGTCTCAGCGCTGGGGGTGGAAGAACAGCGTGTCAACGTGTTGATCGACGTCAACAACCCGCCCGAAGCCTGGCGCAGCATGGGCGATGGCTTCCGGGTATCGGTCCGGATTGTCACGGCCAGTGTCGAACAGGCCGTGCTCGCACCCCTGGGGGCGCTGTTCCCGCACGGCAAGGGCATGGCGGCCTACCGGCTGGATGGTCGTTATGCCCGGCTGCAGCCGGTCGAAGTCGGCGCCCGCAACAACAACGAGGCGTGGCTGCGCAACGGCCTGACACCGGGGCAAACCGTGATTGTTTACCCTCCCTCCACCATCCGCGACGGCCGCAAGGTCCACGTGCGCACGCCTTGACACCGTGTTGCACGCGATGCCACGCAGCGAGCGCCGCGCCAGGCGTCAACCGGCCAGAGGCGACCAGCTGGCAGGACGCAGCGGACTGGCCTGCCTGCTGGCTGTCTGCAGGGCCTGGCCAAAGGCCTCCAGACGGCCGGCACAACTGCCGTCTTCGACCTCACGCGTGGTAAATGCGGTCGCCAGCAGCGGGGCACGGCCCAGCAGGTGCGCGATTTCGGCCACGGCATTCGGTGCGCCGCTGCCGCCCATCACCGACACCACGCCCACCTGCTGCAAGTCATCGCGCTGATCGGCCACAAAACTGCGCATCGGCGAGGCCAGTCGATACGCCCAGATCGGGGAGACCAGCACCACTGTTGAGAAATCCTTGGGGTCCGGCCCCTGGTAACGGATGCGCGGCTGGCGCCGCAGCAGGGAATCGGCCACGCAGCGCAGCGTGCCAGACGCACCGGAACGGGTTCGCTCCTCGACAATTTCGCCCGAGGGCCAGCCGAGTTGACTGCACAGCAGCTGCACCAGGCGGCGTGACGTCCCGGTGTAGGAATAAAAAACGACCAGGATCCCGTCCATCGCGCTCTCCTCTGAAGTGGTTTTGAAACTATAGGCATCAGCAGGCTGGGGGCATTGAGGTGCATCAAGCCGCTGCGAGTTCCGGCCCGGAGGAAACACCCGGCATCTGCGACCCACAGCTGGTTGACCGACATCAAGCCCGGTGCCGCGGGGACGGCTTAATCTGCGCGCACGATGCCCACTGTTGATGCTGCCCTGAACTCCGCCCGCGCGCTGGTCACCACGCTGGCCGGTGCCTTGCGGGCGGAACTGATCGAGACCCACATTTCTTGGGTGTTGCTGGGCGCGGACACCGCGTACAAGATCAAGAAACCCGTGCATCTGCCCTTCGTCGACTACAGCACCCTGGCAGCCCGGCGCCACTTCTGTGAGGAAGAAGTCCGGCTGAACCGGCGGCTGGCACCCGGGCTGTACCTGGGCGTCACAGGCATCACCGGCACGCCCGCCTCACCCGACATCGACGGTGCCGGTCCGGTACTGGAGTACGCGGTGCGCATGCGCCGTTTTTCCCCGGGAGCGCTCTTCAGTGAAAGAGCCGCCGCCGGCACCCTGGACAACCAGGACGTGGATCAGCTGGCCGCCTTGCTGGCCGGCTTCCATGAAGGCGCACCGCGCGCGGCTGCCACGGATGGTTTTTCCGGCGCCGACCAGCGCCGTCGCATCGCGCTGGCTGCGCTCGAAGGTGCCCGGCCACTGGCCAGCGACGCCGCGTTCTCCACCCTGCAAACCTGGCTGACCGCCGAGGCGGACGCCCTGGCGCCCTTGTGGACCTCCCGCCTGACGGACGGGCAGGTACGCGAATGCCATGGCGACCTGCACCTGGCCAACGTGGTGCGTCTTGACGAACATGTCGCAGCTTTCGACTGCATCGAGTTCGACCCGGCGCTGCGCTGGATCGACGTTCTCGACGATGCGGCTTTCGTGGTGATGGACCTTGCTGCCCACCAGCGGCCGGACCTGTGCTTTCGTTTCCTCAATGCCTGGCTGGACCGCACCGGCGACCACGCCGGTCTGCCCGCACTGCGCTTTTCCGTGGTGTACCGGGCGCTGGTCCGTGCGCAGGTGGAACACCTGCGCAGCGCCGGAAGCGACGCAGCCCGCCGCTACCTGGCAACAGCACTGGCCTGGGCCCAGCCGGGCAACGCAAGGCTGACCATCATGCACGGCCTGCCCGGGTCGGGTAAAACCTGGGTTTCGCAGCAGCTGCTCGAGCAGGAAAGCGCAATCCGGCTGCGCTCGGACGTGGAACGCAAGCGCCTGTACGGCCTGGGCATGCTGGAGGATTCACGCGCCCGCGGGCTGGACCTGTACGGCGCGGGCACCACCGCGCGCACTTATGCGCAGCTGTTCGGCGTGGCGCGCACGGCCCTGCGGGCAGGGTATCCGGTGATCCTCGACGCCGCTTTCCCGCGCCGCATCGAACGGGATCAGGCACATGCCCTGGCACAAGACCTGGGGGTGCCGTTTTCCATCGTGCACTGCGAGGCTCCCCTGCCGGTGCTGCGTGAACGCCTGCTGGCCCGCCGCGGCGATGCATCGGAGGCCAACGTGGTGGTGCTTGAACAAGTGCGCGAAGCCGTGGATCCCCTGTCGGGGGACGAGCTTTCTTTTGTGCGCCCTATGGCACCAGACAATCCCGCGTGATCCTCTAGGGGTGAGCGCTTCCGCGATTCCCGGCACCTTGCGGACGCCCGCTTCTCGCTTCTATTACTTTGGCCTATGCGCGATTGGTGAACGGTGCATCGGCGCCGCCCCGACATTTGCTGTGCGTTGAACGCGAAGGAGTACGTCTCGCCCGGTTGAGGCTGCCGGGCCCGCCAAGCCGGAAGCCGGACTTGCGTTTTATCAAGGCCAGCGATAGTCGCCTTGCCTACAGTGGCGCGAAGGATTCCCATGCAAGCAACGCCGCCCCCCGCTCCTCCCACTGTCAACCGGCTGCGCCTGCGCCGGCTGGGCATCGACACCTACCAGGAACCGGTGCTCTACATGCACCGCGACTGCCCCATCTGTCACTCGGAAGGCTTCGAGGCACGGTCTCGCGTGGAACTGCGGCTCAATGGCTACACCATTGTGGCCACGCTCAATGTGGTGACCGGCGACTTTCTCGCGGCCGACGAGGCCGGCCTGTCCGAAGCGGCCTGGCGCCTGCTTCATGCGCAGCCGGGGGAAGAAATTTCGCTGCACCATCCCGCGCCACTCGAATCGCTGAGCCATGTACGCGCCAAGGTCTACGGCCGCCGCCTGGGCCAGGCCGCCATCGACGCGGTGATCGCGGACGTGGCGGCCGGCCGTTACTCGGACCTGCAGCTCGCGGCCTTCGTCACCGCCTGCGCCGGCGACCATCTGGACATGGAGGAAACCATCGCGCTGACCCGCGCCATGGTCAACGTGGGCGAGCGCATGCACTGGGGCGAGGGCCTGGTCATGGACAAACACTGCGTGGGCGGCTTGCCCGGCAACCGCACCACCATGATCATCGTGCCCATCATCGCGGCCTGCGGGCTGCGCATGCCCAAGACCTCGTCACGCGCCATCACCTCGCCGGCCGGCACCGCCGACACCATGGAGACACTGGCGCCGGTGGACCTGGACGTGGCACAGATCCGGCGTGTCGTCGACCGCACCGGTGGCTGCATTGTCTGGGGCGGCGCGGTGCGGATCAGCCCCGCGGACGACATCCTGATCCGCGTGGAGCGCCCGCTGGACCTGGACAGCCAGGGACAACTCGTCGCCTCGGTCCTGTCCAAGAAGGCGGCAGCCGGCGCGACCCATGTGCTGATCGACATGCCGGTCGGGTTGACGGCCAAGGTCCGCAGCGCGCATGCAGCCAACCTGCTGGGGCAACAGCTTGAACAGGTCGGCCAGGCGCTGGGCATGCAGGTGCGTGTGGTGCAGACCGACGGCGTGGCGCCGGTGGGGCGCGGCATCGGCCCCGCGCTGGAGGCGCGCGACGTGCTGGCCGTGTTGCGCCGCGAAACGCGGGCTCCGGCCGACCTGGCGCTGCGTGCGCTGCAGCTGGCCGGAC
The DNA here is from genome assembly GCF_943371715.1 of Polaromonas sp. YR568. GTDB lineage: Bacteria > Pseudomonadota > Gammaproteobacteria > Burkholderiales > Burkholderiaceae_C > Polaromonas. The sequence goes on from NZ_CALRVW010000001.1 coordinate 224,812, forward strand.
AGATTCTCGAGTTCGGTGGCGCGGCGCCCGTCGGGGCCGGCCTGGCCCAGGCCACCGCGGTACTGGAAGACGGCCGCGCCTGGCAGAAATTCCAGGAGATCTGCGAGGCGCAGGGCGGCTTGCGCGAGCCGCCGGTGGCCACCCACCAGCAAGCCGTGCGGGCCCGGCACAGCGGCACCGTGATCGCCATCGACAACCGGCGCCTGGCGCGCATTGCCAAACTCGCCGGCGCCCCGTCGGCGGCGTGTGCCGGCATCGACATGAATGTGCAGCTCGGCACCGTGGTCGAACGCGGCCAGCCGCTGTTCACGCTGCATGCGGCAACGCCGGGTGAGCTCGCCTATGCCCTGGAGTACGCCACCACCCAGGCCGAAGCGGTGCATGTGATGGAAGAGGCCTGATGCTGGTCCTGGCCCTCCCCGGTGGCGAGCAGCTTGCGGCCGGCCTCGCCAGCCGCCTGCGCTGCGACGGCGCCAGCCTGCAACTGCACCGTTTTCCCGACGGCGAAACCGGCGTGCGCATCGACGCGCCGGTCACGGGCCGCTGCGTGGTCCTCGCCGGCAGCCTGGACCAGCCCGACAGCAAGACCCTGCCGCTGATTTTTGCCGCCGACGCGGCGCGTGAACTGGGGGCCAGGCAGGTCGGACTGGTCGCGCCCTACCTGGCCTACATGCGGCAGGACAAACGCTTCCAGCCTGGCGAAGCGGTGACCGCCCGCAGCTACGCCCGGCTGTTGTCTGCTTCTCTGGACTTTCTGGTCACCGTGGATCCGCACCTGCACCGCATCCATAGCCTGGCCGAGGTGTACAGCATCCGTACGCAGGTCATCCCGGCCGCGCCGCTGATCGCGCGCTGGCTGCGCAGTCACGTGGAAGCGCCGTGGCTGATCGGACCCGATCAGGAAAGCGAACAATGGGTCGCCGAGGTGGCCGGCCTGGCCGGCGCCCCCTGGACCGTGCTGGCCAAGACGCGGCGCGGCGACCGCGAGGTGGGGGTCCGGCTGGTCAGCCGCGAACGCTGGCCGGAGCGGACACCGGTGCTGCTCGACGACATCATTTCCACCGGGCACACCATGCTGGCCGCCACGCGGCTCCTGAACAAGGCCGGCCTGGGTGCGCCGCTGTGCATCGGCGTGCACGCCCTCTTCGACGCCGAGGCCCAGCGCGAGCTGCTCGAAGCCGGCGCCACGCGTGTGCTGACCTGCGACACCATCACCCACCCGACCAATGCGATCCGCATGGCCCCGCTGCTGGCCCGCGCCGTACGCCAACTCAGCGCAGCCACCAAGGAGGCCAAACCATGACGGTCAAACGCATTGTCCTGATCCAGGGCCATCCCGACACCGCCGTGCCCCACCTGTGTCACGCACTGGCGGCCGCGTACGCCGCCGGCGCGGAAGAGGCCGGGCACACCGTGCGCTGGATCCAGGTCGCTGAAATCGATTTCCCGCTGCTGCACAGCCAGCAGGCCTGGGAGGAAGGTGCCCTGCCCGCCGGCTTGCAGCAGGCGCAGACCGACATCCGCTGGGCCGAACACATCGTGCTGTTCTTCCCGCTCTGGCTGGGCGGCATGCCCGCCCTGCTCAAGGGATTTCTCGAGCAAGTGGCACGGCCCGGCTTTGCTTTCGAACACGAAGCGGGCCGCGCGACTTTCACGAAAAAAGGGCTGACCGGCCGATCGGCCCGGGTGGTGGTGACCATGGGCATGCCGGCCCTGGTGTACCGCTGGTATTTCCGCGCCCACAGCGTCAAGTCGCTGGAGCGCAACATTCTGGGTTTCATCGGCATCGCCCCGGTCCACACCACATTGGTTGGCATGGTCGGCGACTTCAAGGCGGACGACGGCAAGCGCTGGCTGGCCAAACTGCGGCGGCTCGGACAACGCGCTCAATGAGATCCACAAGGCATGAATGGCCAACCCACCCACTCCACCCACTCCATCCATTCCATCCACTCAGGAAAGACTCCGATGAACCCTGCACCCATGGCGCCAACCCTTACGCCACCCATTGCCCCCCCGCCCGGCAAGCCCGGTAGCGACATCGTCAAGCGGGTCGGCCTGCTCGCCGCGCTGGCGGCCCTGCTGGCCATTGTCTGGATGCCGGCCCTGCAGGGACTGCCCGCCGCCGGTCAGGTCATGCTGGCCATCCTGGCCTTTGCCGTGATCGTCTGGATGACCGAGGCGCTTGACTATGCGGTGAGTTCGGTGGTCATAGGCGCGCTCATGATCTTCCTGCTGGCTTACGCGCCCGACGCCGCCAAGCCGGCCGGCCCCGACATGGGCACCGGCGCGGCACTCGCCCTGGCGCTGTCCGGCTTTTCCAACAGTGCCGTGGCGCTGGTGGCGGCGGCCTGCTTCATTGCCGCGGCGATGTCCGCCACCGGGCTGGACCGGCGCATCGCGCTGTCGGTACTCTCGAAGGTGGATGCGGGCACCAACCACATCGTGATCGGCGCCATGGTCACGGGTTTCCTGCTCTCCTTCATCGTGCCCAGCACCACGGCGCGCGTGGCCTGCCTGGTGCCCATCATGATGGGTTTCATCCTGGCCTTCAAGGTCGACAGGCGCAGCCGCTTTGCCGGCCTGCTGGTGATCACCGCGGCGCAGACCGCCAGCGTCTGGAACATCGGCATCAAGACGGCGGCGGCGCAGAACATGGTGGCCATCGGCTTCATCGAGAAACAGTTCGGCACCAGCATCAGCTGGACCGAGTGGTTCATTGCCGGCGCGCCGTTTTCGGCCGTGCTGAGCGTGGCGGTGTACTTCATCATGACCCGTCTGATGAAACCGGAGATGAAGGAAATCGCCGGCGGCCAGGCCACCATCCGGCAACAGCTCGAAGCGATCGGGCCAATGACGCTGCGGCAGTGGAAACTGCTGGTCATCGTGCTGGTGCTGCTGGGCTTCTGGGCCACCGAAAAGGTGCTGCACAACTTCGACACCTCGTCGACCACCATTGCGGCCATCGCGCTGATGCTGGTGCCGCGCCTGGGCGTGATGGACTGGAAGGAGTCGCAGCGCGGTTTCCCCTGGGGCACGGTGATCCTGTTTGCGGTCGGCATCAGCGTCGGCACCGCCCTGCTGAAAACCAACGCCGCCGGCTGGCTGGCCAACCTGATCGTCCAGCACCTGGGGCTGCAGCAGGCCAGCGCATTTGTCATCCTGATGCTGCTGTCGCTGTTCCTGATCGTGATCCACCTCGGCTTTGCCAGCGCCACGGCGCTCGCCTCGACCATGATCCCCATCATCATCAGCGTGCTGACGGCGGTGCAGACGCCGGGCATCAATGTGATCGGCATGACCATGCTGCTTCAGTTCGTGGTGAGTTTCGGCTTCATCCTGCCGGTCAACGCGCCGCAGAACATGATCGCCTACGGCACGGACACCTTTGATGCGCGCGACTTCGTGCGCACCGGCCTGGTCATCACGCTGGCCGCCATGGCGCTGCTGGTCGTCTTCGCGCTGACCTACTGGCCGTGGATGGGCTACATGACCAAAGCGGTCTAGGCAGAACCACCACAAGGAGAAACGACATGACCACCCTGACCAAGCTCGCCCTCGGCATGATGGGCAAACTGCGGCCGCAACCGGCGCTGGGCAACGCGGCGGCCCTGATCAGCCTGCCGCCACCCGACCGGCAGGCCGGGCTGCCGCTGATGCAGGCGCTGGCCCAGCGCCAGTCGCGCCGCGACTACAAGCCGGACCCGCTGCCACTGGCGCTGCTGTCCGGCCTGCTCTGGGCCGCCTGCGGCGTCAACCGGACCGATGGCGGACGCACCGCACCGTCGGCCCTCAATGCGCAGGAAATCGACATTTATGTGGCCTTGCCCGAAGGCGCCTACCGCTACGACGCCGCCTCCCATCAGCTGCAGCTGGTCGCCGGCGCCGACCTGCGGCGTGTCACCGGCTACCAGGATTTTGTCGATGCGGCGCCGATGGACCTGGTCTACGTCGCCAACCACCCGCGCATGTCGCTGGTGCCGGCCGCACAGCGCGAAGCCTTCGCCCATGTCGCCGCCGGCGCCATCACGCAGAACGTTTACCTGTTCGCGGCCAGCAGCGGCCTGGCCACGGTGATACGCGCCTGGATAGACCGCACGGCCATCGCCGACGCGCTGGGGCTGAGCCACGACCAGCAGGTCCTGCTGTCGCAGACGGTCGGGTTTCCGGCTGCCGCGCACTGAAGGGAGCGCCGGCAGTCTTTCCGAACGCTCCTGTTTTTATAGCTGTCAGCGCACAACCAGCAATGGCCGGAAGCACTTTTCATAAAATTCTGGCGCCTGCCGGGGGTTCAGGACTCTCCGGCGCCGGCGCGTGTGGCCATCAACCGGCGCCAGAGTCGCAGCACCAGCAGCACCAGGGGCATGGCGTGAATGAACAGGTCGAAGATGTCCAGGGGTCGGGACAGCGTGCCCTGGCCCAGCATCCGCAATTTTTCAATCAGGTGTGGCTCTGGCGTGATCGGCGCCACGGCCATCCAGAGCGCCAGGACAACCAGCCAGACCAGAGGAATGCGGTCCAGCCACCTCATGGCCAGACTCGCTGCAGCGGCTGCGGGCCACGCGGGCAAACGTGCAGGAGATCACTCAAAGGACGGTGCCTCCGGCTTGACCACCGGCTTGCCTGCCGCCACCCAGCCATCGATGCCACCGGCAATCGATTGCACGTTCAGGTAGCCCATCTCGTGCAGGGCCGCACCACTCAGGGCGGCGCGGCCGCTGGTCTTGCAGTACAGCACGATCTTCAGGTCGCGCGGCTGCAGCGCCGGGGTGCTGCTGAACTTGAATTCGAGCAGGCCACGCGGAACGAGGACCGCGCCCGCCAGATGGCCGGCGGCGTATTCGTCGGCTTCGCGCACGTCCACCAGCACGTCGGCATCGCGCAGGGCGGCTTCGGCATCTGACACGGTAATTTCCTGCACGCGGGTTTTGGCTGCGGCGACGAGATCATGGGCGGTTTTCATGGGATAGCTCCTGGTGACAAAGTGAAGAATCGGATGGGGGAACAAGTCGGTCAGCAGGCACCCGGCGCTTGCGCCGGACACCGGAAGTTCAGGGTGCGCGGATTTTTTCGTGGATGCGGCGCGTGGTGCGCCACACGCCCCACAACACCAGCGGGATCAGGGCCCCGGCGGCGATCTCCGGGTTGACGGGCGCACCGGCGGCCTTGAACGCCTTGCCCACATACAGCAGCAGGCTCACCACGTAATACGAGATGGCCGCAATCGACAGGCCTTCCACCGTAGATTGCAGGCGCAGTTGCAGTTCCTGCCCGCGCGTGAGTTTTTCCAGCAGTTGCTGGTTCTGCACCTCGGTGGCGATGTCCACACGCGTGCGCAGCAGCGCGCTGGTGCGCGACACCCGCTCGGACAGGGAAGCCAGCCGCTGCGCCGTCGCCGCCACGGTGGCCATGGCCGGCGACAGACGGCGCTGCATGAATTCACCGAGGAGCTGGGTGCCAGGAATGGGTTTTTCGCGCAGCTCGGTGATGCGCTGACCAACCAGCGCACTGTAGGCCCGCGTGGCCGAAAAGCGGTAGCTGTGCTCGGCCGTGGCGCGCTCCACGCGGGCTGCCAGCGACACCAGCGTGTCCAGCAGGTCCTGGTCGGAGGCCGACTTGTTTTCGAGCCGCGCCGTGATGTCGGCCAGTTGCCCCTCGGCCTCGGCCAGCATGGGGCCCAGCGCCTTGGCCACCGGCAGGCCGCGCAGCGCCATCAGGCGGTAGGTCTCCAGTTCCAGCAGGCGCTGGGAAATGCGGCCGGCGCGCATGTCGGTCGTGCCCGGCGGCGCAATCACCAGCATGCGTTCGAAGCCGTCGGCGGCCAGGTGAAATTCGGTCACCGCCCACGAGTGGCCGTTGCCCAGCTGTGAAGCCACCACGGCCCGGCCGCCGAACCAGGCCAGCGCCTGCGCCATCAGCGCCCCCTCGCCGGAAAGATCGCCATGAACCATGGCCAGCTGGATGGCCGCCACCGTGCGCCCCGGAATGCCGGGCAGCCAGCCCGGCGCCACCACCGGCGCCGACAGCAGGGACGGCTCGGCGGCACCCAGCCCTGCGCCGGCGGGCAGCGGCTGCACGACGGCGTAACGCGTGAACTCGGTGTGTCGCTCCCACTGCACGGTGTAGCCGTCGCAGCGCAGGCTCAGAAAGTTGCCATGCAGGCTGTCCAGCGGCAACGCCTGCTGGCCCGGCAGTTGGCGCAGGTGCACCCACTCCTGCTCGCGCGTCACGCCAGCGTTGAGCACCGCCACATAAATGATGAGTGCCGGCAGCCGCACGCGCGCCGACGGCCGCGCATGCAGCTCGTTGTGCAGCACGGCACGCTGTTCATCGTCGGGTGGCAGCAAGGCGAAGGACGCAGCGCAAGAAGCAGCAGCAGAGGAAGACAGGCTGGAAGTCATGCCCGGATACTACCGTTTTGATAGCTGTCTGCGCCGTACCAACAAGGGCTGGAGCCTGATTTCATGAGAAATCCATACACAGGGACCTGCACCTGGACATGGCGGGCGTGGAAGACCGGCACGTTTTATTTCAGGCGCTGGCCGGTGCTGTCGGAAATCTCGATGGTGATCGGGATGCCCTGCCCCACACTCTGGGTGATGGTGCAGAACGCCTCGAACTGCTCGAGCACGCGGTCCAGGTGCTGCAGCGAGGCAGCAGGCACACCCAGCGTCAGCTGCGCTGTCATGCCCAGCACACGCAGGCGCCCTTCCGGGTTGCGGCCCACCTGCGAGGTGATGTCGCAACGTATCGGCTCCGGGGCCTGCTTGAACTTGCGCAGCGCAAACAGCAGCGAATCGCTCAGGCAGTTGCCGACAGCGGCGCTGAGCAGTTGCACCGGCGAGGGGCCGAGCCCGGTCCCCAGCGGCGCTGGTTCATCACCGGTCAGCACCGGAATGGCCCCGCCAAACTGGATGTCAAAGCGGTAGTCGTGCTGCTGCACCAGGCTGACCTGGACGAGGGTGTCGCTCATGCTCAGGCGCCGCAGGAGACGCGGGACTCGGGCACGCCCAGCTTCTTGAGGATGAAGCCGAGCGGGCACACGTTGGTAAACCCGAACTGGAACAGGTTGAAGCCCACGAAGGCGGTGAAGGCCAGGGCCCACTTGCTCACAAACAGCGGGCTGCCCTCCACGCCGAGCGCGAGGGACACCAGGATGAACAGGCCGGCAATGATGCGGATGTAACGTTCGACAGTCATGAAATTCTCCAGAGAGTTAAAAAAAGGTAGTTTCTATTTCAGGCGCACGATGCCCAGGAGCTTGAGCACGTACTTCTCATACACCGGCTCCGAGTTGCCGGTTTTCATCTTGCGGATGAAATACTTCTCGAACGCGATCTTGGCCAGGTGCACCCATTTGCCCTTCTTGAACCAGTTCACGTTGCGTGGCGGTATCTGCGGCAGGGCCACAAACGCCGCGCCCGTGTCGCCCATGTCGGCCAGGCAGATCGCGTTCCAGGTGGCCTTGGCCTGCACCGGCCGGCCGGCAATCTCGTCGGCGATGTTGTGGGTGATCGCAGTCACCATGGTCTCGATCATGTAACCGGTCTTGGGCGCACCCGTCGGCACAGGCGTGACCTCCACCGGCGGGATGGCCACGCAGACGCCGGCCGCAAAGATGTTGGGCCAGGCCTTGCTGCGCTGGTGTTCGTCGATCAGCACAAAGCCGCGCGGGTTGCACAGGCCCGGCACAGCCGCCACCGCGTCCACGCCCTTGAAGGCCGGCAGCATCATGGACAGCCTGAACGGGACTTCATGCTCCTTGTACACATTGCCGAGCTCATCGACCTGGGTCACAAACATCTTCCCGTCCTCGACACGCGTGGTTTTGGCGTTGGTGATCCACTTCATGTCGTGGCCGCGCATCTCCGACTCCATCATGGACTTGCTGTCGCCGACACCACCCAGGCCCAGGTGGCCGATGTAGGGCTCGCTGGTCACAAAGGTGATGGGCACCAGGTGGCGCAGCTTGCGCTTGCGCAGGTCGGCGTCGAGGATGAAGGCGAATTCGTAGGCCGGCCCGAAGCAGCTGGCCATCGGCATGGCGCCTATGACGACCGGGCCGGGGTTCTTGAGGAACTCCTGGTACTCCGCCCAGAACGCTTCGGCATGTCCCACGGTGCACACGGAATGGGTGTGTCCGCCGTGGGGGCCGGCGCCGGGAACCTCGTCGAAGCTGAGCTTGGGCCCGGTGGTGATCACCAGGTAGTCGTAGGCCAGGCTCTCGCCGCCTTCCAGCGTCAGGCGCCTGGCCTCGGCGTCGATGGTTGTGACGGCCTTGGGCACAAAGGCAATGCCCTTGCGCTCCAGCAGGGGGGCGATCTTCAGCACGATGTCGTCCCGCTTGCGCCAGCCTACCGCCACCCAGGGGTTGGAGGGCACGAACTGGAAGTAATCCACCGCGCTGACCACCGTGATCTTATGCTCTGGCGGCAGCAGTTCGCGCATTTCGTAGGCAGCCGGCATGCCGCCTATGCCTGCGCCCATGATGATGATGTTAGCCATGTCATGTCTCCTTGGTTCAGGTTGAAAATCAGTCTGCCGCTCAGGCTTCACTGCGCGCAGCCAGCGGGGCCACCCGGTGCTGGTACAGCGCGAAATAGAGAACCGGAATGACCACCAGCGTCAGCAGCGTGGACACCAGGATGCCGAAGATCAGCGCAATCGCCAGGCCGTTGAAGATGGGATCGTCGAGGATGAAAAAGGCGCCGATCATGGCGGCCAGCCCGGTCAGCGCGATCGGCTGGGCACGCACGGCGGCCGAACTCACCACGGCCTCCTTGAAGGCCATGCCCTGCGCGACCTGCAGCTCGATGAAGTCCACCAGCAGGATGGAGTTGCGCACAATGATGCCGGCCAGCGCGATCATGCCGATCATGCTGGTGGCCGTGAACTGGGCATTGAGCAGCGCGTGCCCCGGCATCACGCCAATGATGGTCAGCGGAATGGGCGCCATGATCACCAGCGGCGCGAGGTAACTCTTGAACTGCGCCACCACGAGCAGGTAGATCAGGATCAGGCCCACACCGTAGGCGGTGCCCATGTCGCGGAAAGTCTCATAGGTGATCTGCGACTCGCCGTCCCACTTGACCGCGTACTGACGGTAGGGATCGGAGGGCTGGCGGATCCAGTATTCGCCCAGTTCCCCGGTGTTGGGCAGAGCCGCCTGCGCCAGCTTGGGCCGGATGCCGAACAGGCCGTACAGCGGCGAGTCGAGCTTGCCGGCCATGTCGCCGAACACATAGCTGACCGGTTGCAGGTCCTTGGTGAACAGCGGCTTGTTGATCACGCCCCGATCCACGCGAACGAGCTCCGACAGCGGTACCATGCGGCCGTTGGCGGCCTTCATGGGAAGGGCCAGCAGCGCATCGAGCCCCACCTGGCTGTCCAGCGGCAACTGCAGGCGAACCGGCACCGGGTTCTTCGACTGGCCGTCGTGCATGTAGGCGGCATCCGCACCCGAGAGCGCACCTTGCACGGTCTGGGCAATCGCCGCCACCGGAATGCCCAGCGACTCGGCGCGCTGGCGCCGTACCGTGAGCTGGGCGCGCGGCGCGTCTTCCTTGAGCGAGGTGTCGATGCCCACGATGTCGGGCGTGGCCGCGAAGGCAGCGGCAATGCGCCGTGCCAATGCCTGGCGGCCGGCCTCGTCCGGGCCGTAAACCTCGGCCACCAGCGGGCTCATGACCGGCGGGCCGGGCGGCACTTCCACCACCTTGACCCGGGCCTGATGACGTGCGCCGATTTTTTCCAGCTCCGGGCGCAGACGCTGGGCGATCACATGGCTCTTGTCGCTGCGGTGGGCCTTGTCCACCAGGTTGACCTGCAGGTCACCCTGCTCGGCCTCGGCACGCAGGTAGTACTGGCGTACCAGGCCGTTGAAGGTGATCGGGCTGGCCGTGCCGGCATAACCCTGCAGGTCGCGCACCTCGGGCTGCTGTGCCAGGAAAGCACCCATCTCGTGCAGGGCGGCAGCGGTGTTTTCCAGTGGCGTGCCGGCGGGCATGTCCACCACCACCTGGAACTCGCTCTTGTTGTCAAAGGGCAGCATCTTGAGCACCACCCACTGCACCATGGTCAGCCCCACCGACAGCAACAAGGCCACCAGAATACCGGCCAGCAGCAGCCAGCGCTTGCGCGCGCTGTCGAGCAGCGGCGTGAGGATGCGTGTGAAAAAGCGCTGCAGCTTGGGGCCGAGCCCGCCAGGGGTTGCCGCGGTCTCATGGCCGTGCCCCGGAGCATGCGATTTCATGAGCTTGAGCGCCAGCCAAGGCGTGACCGTGAAGGCAATGGCCAGGGAAATCGCCATGCCGAGGCTGGAGTTGATCGGGATCGGGCTCATGTAGGGGCCCATCAGGCCGCTCACAAAAGCCATGGGCAAGAGCGCGGCAATCACCGTGAGGGTCGCCAGGATGGTCGGCCCACCGACCTCGTCAACCGCACCGGGAATGATCTCGGCCAGCGACTTTTCCGGAAAGAGCTGCTGGTGCCGGTGGATGTTCTCGACCACCACAATCGCGTCGTCCACCAGGATACCGATGGAAAAAATCAGCGCAAACAGCGACACGCGGTTGAGCGTGAAGCCCCAGGCCCAGCTGGCAAACAGCGTGGCCATCAGCGTCAGGATCACGGCGGCGCCGACGATCACGGCCTCCCGGCGTCCCAGGGCGAAGCCCACCAGCAGAATCACTGAGCCCGTGGCAAAGGCCAGCTTCTGGATCAACTTGTTGGCTTTTTCCGCCGCGGTTTCGCCATAGTCGCGCGTGACGGTGGTCTGGATGTTGGCGGGGATCACCGTGTTGCGCAGCTCCGCCAGGCGGGCATTGGCAGCACGCGCCACATCCACCGCGTTTTCACCCGGCTTCTTGGTCACGGTCAGCGTCACCGCCGGAAAGACCTGGCCCGCAGCCGGTGGCGTCGCGGCCGTCGGGCCGGTACCCGTCACGGCCGCGCCCGGCGTGAACCACACATAACGCTGCGGCAGCTGGGCACCGGCCTCGATGCGGGCCACCTCGCTGAGATAAACCGGCTTGCCATTGCTGACACCCACGACCAGGGAGCCGATTTCCTCGGCGGAGGAGAGGAATTCGCCGGTCTCCACGCTGAGCATCTGCGGGGATGGGCCCGAAGGGTCCAGCACCGAACCCGAAGGCATGCCGAAATTGGCAGCAGCCAGTGTCTGCTTCAGGCCCAGCACATCGACCCCGCGTTCGCGCAGGCGCACCGGGTCCAGCCACACATGCACGGCCCGGCCCGGGCCGCCCAGGGTCTGTACCTCGCGCGCGCCCGGCACACGTTTGAGTTCCATCTCCAGGGTGCGCGCCACCCGTTCGAGATCGTTGGCAGCCAGCGCATCGCCGCTCCAGAGTGTGACGGCGAGCACCGGCACGTCGTCGATGCCCTTGGGCTTGACGATGGGGGCTAGCGTGCCCAGGTCACGCGGCAGCCAGTCCTGGTTGGCGTTGAGCACGTCATAAAGACGCACCAGCGCTTCGGTGCGCGGCACGCCCACCTTGAATTGCACCGTGAGAACGGCCAGACCGGGCCGGGCCACCGAGTAGGTGTGCTCGATATCGGCAATCTGGCTGAGCACCTGCTCGGCGGGTCGGGCTACCATGTTCTGCACGTTTTCGCTGCTGGCCCCGGGAAACGGGATCAGCACGTTGGCCATGGTCACGTTGATCTGCGGCTCTTCCTCGCGCGGCGTGACCAGCACGGCAAACAGGCCCAGCAGCAAGGCCATCAGGGCCAGCAGCGGGGTGATGGCATTGGACTGGAAGGCCGCCGCCATGCGGCCTGAGGCGCCGAGGCGGGTGGAACCGGAAGAGGTGGGATCGTTCATGGCCACCTCAGCGCGCAGCGGTTTGCGGACGGGCACCGGAGAGGCCGGCGCGCACCGGGTCCAACGCCACGCTGTCACCGGCCGTCAGCCCCGCCAGCACCTCCACGCCGGCCGCGCCATGGTCGGGGCCCAGCCGCACCGCCCTGAGCGCAAAGCCCTGCCCGGCCACGACATACACCGCCGTCAGCTCACCGCGCCGGACCACGGCCGAGGCCGGCAACACCATGCGCTCGGAAGCGCCGCCGACAAAACGCACACGCACCTGCTGGCCGGGCACCAACCCACCCGCGCCCGCAGTCGGCAGCTCCAGCCGCCATTCGATGGTCTGCGACACCGGATCCGCCGAAGGCAACACGCTGCGCGCCACCGGCACCAGCCACTGCGGGCCGGCCTTGCCGGTCGGACCCTGGACTTCCACCTGGCTGGCCGACCGGGCGATGTCGCCCAGCGAGGCCGGCACCTGCACCACGGCACGCAAGGGCAGCGGCGCGTACAAGGTCATCAGCGGCGTGCCCGGCATGGCCAGGTCACCCGCTTCGCTCAGGGTCTGCAACACCCAGCCGTCATACGGAGCGGTCACGCGCGTGAAGCCTTGCGCCAGTGCCGACTGGCGGGAACCCGCGGCGGCCTGGTCGCGTCCGGCCTGGGCGGCGTTGAGCTGCGTGTTGGCGGTGTCGAGTGCGGCCTTGCTGACAAAACCCATGGCCTGCAACTCCCGCGAACGCTCGGCGTTGGCCCGCGCATTGCGCAACTCGGCCTCGGCCTGCGCCACCTGAGCCTGGCTGCGCTGCACGCCGGTCTGGGTCTCGCGGTCGTCGATGGTCGCCAGCAACTGCCCGGCACGAACGCGGTCACCCGCCTTAACCAGCAGCGACGCCACCCGTCCCGACGCCTGCGCCGACAGGGTGCTTTGCTGCACCGGCTGGACCACACCGTCGAGCTCGAAGCCCGTGGGCACCGCCTTCGCCCGGATCTGCACCACCGGCACCTCGACGGCTGTAACGGCTGTGACGGCGCGCACCGAACCGGCGCTGAGCGCCAGGCCCAGCACCACGGCCAATACCTGAAAAACGGGGAACTGCACTTTTTTCATCATCTGTCCTTTGTCATGCCCATGGCTGCGAAGCGTCAGCGTCCGGATCCGCCGCCTGTTTTTCAATAGTGGGTTCGGGGGCTGTTTCTGCACTTGCTGCATATCAATCTCTTGCTGCATTTCCGGCAGGGTGCTGCCCCGTCCCGGATGAAAAACCGGTACCCGATCACAGCGCATTGAGCGGAATCTTGAGATAGGACACCCCGTTGTCCTCGGCCGGCGGCAGCTCGCCGGCGCGGATGTTGACCTGCACCGAAGGCAGGATCAGGATGGGCATGTCGAGCGTGGCATCCCGGGCAGTGCGCATCTTCACGAACGCGTCTTCGCTCACACCGTCATGGACATGGATGTTTTTGGCGCGCTGCTCGGCCACCGTGGTTTCCCAGACAGGGGACCGGCCCGCGGGCGGGTAGTCGTGGCACATGAACAGGCGGGTTTCAGGTGGCAGGCTCAGCAGCCTGTGCACCGACCTGTAAAGGGCGGCGGCGTCCCCGCCGGGAAAGTCGCATCGCGCCGTGCCGACATCGGGCATGAACAGGGTGTCGCCCACAAACACGGCGTCAGCGACGAGGTAGGCCATGCAGGCCGGCGTATGGCCGGGCACGGACATAGCCCGGATCTGGAGCGAACCGATGGCCAAGGTCTCGCCGTCCTGCAGCAGGCGGTCGAACTGGCGGCCATCGGTCGGGAACCCGGGCTCGAGGTTGAAGATGCGCTTGAAGGTGGTCTGCACCTGCGTGATGGCCGCCCCGATGGCGATTTTTCCACCCAGCTTGCCGCGCAGGTAGTGGGCCGCCGACAGGTGATCCGCATGGGCATGGGTTTCCAGGATCCAGGCCACCTGAAGCTTGTTATCCTCCACGAAAGCCGCCAGCTTGTCGGCGGATGTGGTCCGGGTGCGGCCGGACTTTGCGTCGTAGTCAAGCACGGCATCCACAACGGCGCAGGCGCCGCCTTCCTTTTCATGGACCACGTGGCTGACGGTCCAGGTGTCGGGGTCAAAAAAGCTTGTGACAGTGGGTGTCATGTCTTGTTTTCCGGCTTGTTCAGTTTCGATTCTGACATTATATTTACAAACATTATATTAGTCAATATAATATCATTGTCGCAAATCAAAAGGAGCGCCTCCCATGCCCGCAGACACTGTGATGGATCTCGGCAGCCTGCGCAGTTCTGCCGATGCTGCCTGCCGTCTGATGAAAGTGCTTTCCAATCCGGATCGCCTGCTCTTGCTGTGCCAGCTGGCGCAGGGCGAGATGCGTGTGGGTGAGCTGGAAGAATCGGTCGGCATCCTGCAGCCCACCCTGTCACAGCAGTTGGGCGTGTTGCGCGACGAAGGCCTGGTCAGCACCCGCCGTGACGGCAAGGCCATTTATTACCGCATCGACAGCCCGCAGGCGCTTGACGTGATGAAGGTGCTCTATGACCAGTTCTGCAGCGTTCCCGGCAAAAAGAAGCGCTGATGCCCGCCAGCGCTAGCGCCGTTCCGCGGACTTGTTGCCGGGCAGGTGCGCCTGCAGGGAGCGGACCTGCCGCTCCAGCGCCTCGATGCGATTGAGGTAACCCAGCAGGAGGCCGACCGTGAACAGGTCCAGGTCGAAGTCCCGGCGCAGCTTGCCGGCGGTGCGCAGTGGCATCACACATTCGGCGCTGAACAGGCGCTCCTGCCGGACCTCCTCCAACGGCGCCAGGGCGCCATAGTCCATCAGTTCGTCCAGCTCGTCCATGCTCAGGGCGCAGATTTGCGCGAGTTCCGCCAGGGTCACGGCCTCGCGAGCGTCGAGCCATGCGACGTCAAGCAGCTGTTGTTCCATGAAACTTCTCCTTGCCCGCAGGTGCGCGCGGGTTGAAACGCGAGACCTTCGCCAGCTCCCCGAAAAGCTCGCGCTCCCGCTCGGTCAGGGTGGCGGGCACGTCGATGCGCACGGTGGCGTACAGGTCGCCGCGGCCGCTGTGGCCATCGGCCAGGCCCCGCCCCCGCAGGCGCAACTTGCGGCCCGAATGTGTCCCTGGTGGCACGGTGAGCAGCACCGGCCCGTCCAGCGTCGGCACCTCCACGTCCGCGCCCAGCGCCGCTTCCCAGGGCGCCAGCGCGAGGTCGAAGTACAGGTCATGGTGGTCGGGACGAAACACCCGGTGCGGCGCGAGCGTGATGTGAAGGTAGATGTCGCCATCGGTCCCGCCGTTGCGCCCCTTTCCGCCCCTGCCGCGCAACCGCAGCTTCTGGCCTTCGGTCACACCCGCAGGAATGGTGACTTCCAGCGTGCGTCCACCTTCCTCATCGGCCAGGTCGAGCTTGACGCTGGCCCCATGGTGCGCGTCTTCCAGGGTGATGCGGACGCTGGTTTCATAGTCCCGGCCGTGCATAGGCACCGGTCCGCGGGACGGCCTGCGCCCCCGCCCCATGGCGGCCAGCAGGTCGGCGAGGTCAACACCCTCAAACCCCTGGCCGTCCGCGCCGAAGTCATGACGCCACTGCGGAGGCGGCGCAAACTCCTCCCCGGCAGGGCGGCGGCCCAACTGGTCGTAGGCCGCACGTTTTTCGGGGTCTTTCAGCGTTGCATAGGCCTCCCCCGCTTCCTTGAAGCGGGCCTCCGCATCGGGCGCCTTGGACACGTCGGGATGGTGCTGGCGCGCGAGCTTGCGGTAGGCCTTCTTGATCTGCTCGGTGTCTGCATCACGCGGCACACCCAGCGCGGCGTAATAGTCCTTGTACTTCATGACAGGGCCCGCCGCTCAGCACGCGTTCAGTGCACGCGCGTTTCAAAAGCCCGGGTCAGGCCGTCCAGGTCGGTGATGCGGATGTGGCGCTTGTCCACCTCCAGAAGACGCTGCTGCTGGAAGGCCGAAAAGGTCCGGCTCACCGTTTCAAGCGTCATGCCGAGGTAGCTGCCAATCTCGGCACGCGACATGCGCAGGTGGAACTCGCTGGCCGAGTAGCCGCGGGCCTTCATGCGCTGCGACAGGTTCAGCAAAAATGCCGCCAGCCTTTCCTCGGCATTCATGCTGCCCAGCAACACCATGAGGCTGTGTTCACGCACAATCTCGCGGCTCATCAGGCGAGTGACCACGTGCTGCATGCCCGGGTTGCCGGCCGCCACTTCGGCGAAATGGGCAAAGGGAATGGCGCAGACCTCGGTGTCTTCCAGCGCCGTGGTGCTGCTGGCATGGGCGCCATTGGCGACGCCGTCCAGGCCCATCAGTTCACCGGCCATGTAAAACCCGCCCACCTGCTCACGCCCATCGGCCAGCGTCAGGCTGGACTTGAAGGTGCCGCTGCGCACGGCATAGATGAACTGGAAGCGGTCTCCTTCGCGGTACAGCGTCTGGGCCGCCTTCACCTTGCGCCGGCTGAACATCAGGCTGTCCAGACGCTCCACGTCACTGCCCGTCATGCCGCAGGGCAGGCACAGGTCGCGCAGGTGGCAGGTGGAGCAATGTGTCATGAGGGGCGCGACCGATCCGGTGGCCGGAGCGGCTTGACGGGACACGATGCGGATGGGAGCGGCGACGGCTTCGAGGGTGGCTGTAGACATGGGGTCCTCCTTGGGTGACTCAGACGTCAGCACGCGACATACCGGGAGGCTTTCGCCACGGTCTGCACGAGCTGATCAAATTCGGTGCTTTTGTCGAGGAAAGCTTCGGCGCCCTCCCCGAAATAACGTTTGCGATAGGCGGGGCCGGAATTGCTGCTGAACACCACGAAGGCGATGTCCGGTGCGGCCTGACGGACGGCGCGCAGAACCTGCAGGCCGGAGCCGCCTTCGAGCTGGACGTCCAGCACCACCACATCGGGCGATGCCGCCAGGATGCCATCGATGGCGCCCTGGGGCGTGGCGGCCCAGCCAGTGACGGCCATCGCACCAGCTTCAAGCATGGCAGTGACGCGGTCCCGGATCAGGATCGAGTCATCGACGATAAAAACCTTGAGGGGGGCCTGATGTGAATGCATGGCCCTACTGTGGCCGCAACCGGGCCTTGCGGCCATAGGCAGCGACTGAATGCACGCCTCGGAGTCGTCCGGATTCAGTAGGCCCCAGCGCCTAGGCCGCCTAGGAATAATCCGAGCGGAAAAACGCCCCGGCTACGGCCGGTTCCCAGCCGTCCTGCCTTGTCCGCGTCCTCAGTGCGCCATGAGCACCGGCAGGGTCATGGACTGCAACACCGTGCGGGAGGTGCCGCCCAGCACCCACTCCCGCGCGCGGCTGTGGCCGTAGCAGCCCATCACCAGCAGGTCGGCCTCGAGGTCGAAGGCGCGCGAAAGCAGCAACTCACCGAGCAACTCGGGCTCCCCCGCTTCGCGATGCCAGGTCGCCGCAACACCGTGCAGTTTGAGATAACCGTCCAGGTCCAGCCGCTGGCCGCTCACTGACTCTTCCGCGCCTGACCAGGAAAGGACATGCACGCGTCTGGCCCGCTGCAGCATGGGCAGCGCAGCGCTGACCGCCCGGGCCGCTTCGCGCGTCGGCTTCCAGGCAAGCACCACCGTGTCGCCGATGGCCACCGGCACGCCGACGTAGGGCAGAATCAGGGCGGGTTTGCCGCTGGCGACCATCACGGACTCGGCAAAATCAACCGGCACGCCGGTCGCCGATGTGCTGGCCGGATCGTGCTGGCCGAGCACCAGCAAGTCCGCATACAGGGCCTGCTGGGCAAAGACACCCATGATGGGGTCGTCACCCACCTCGGCCCAAGCGGCCTGCATGCCTGGCTTGGCCAGCACGCGGTCGAATGCTGTGCGGGCCCGCGTGCGCAACTCGTCATCAATCTCGCGCAAGGCTGCGGCCACGCCCGGGCCGACCTCGGGCGCGAAAGGCAGCGCCACGAAACTGGGTGTCACGGCGTAAAGGCCGGTCACGGCAGCACCATGGGCCTGACCGATGCGGCACGCCTCCTCGAGACGTTGCCCGGCCTGCGGCGAAGCGTCCAGGTGAACGAGCAGCTGGGTGAGGGTTGTTTTCATGGGCCGGCTCCTTGGTCATTGCGATCCCGCCACCTTAGGGGACGGGCGCCGGGCGCGGCTTGACGAAGGTCAAGCGCCGGTCATGAACCGGCTCAGGGCTCCAGCGGCTCCGACACCCCGTGCTTGATGGCGTAACGGATCAGCTCGCTCTGGTTTTGCAGGCCCATCTTCTGCATCAGGTTGGCCTTGTGGGTGCTGATGGTCTTGACCGAAAGTTTCAGGCGCGTGGCGATGTCCGTCACGGAAACACCGGCAGCGATCAGGCGAAACACCTCGAATTCGCGGTTCGACAGCGACTCGTGCGGCGCCGAGCTTCCACCCGGCATGGCACTCAGGGCCAGCTGCTCGGCGACTTCGGCGCTGATGAAGGCGCCGCCGGCAGCGATTTTTCGGATGGCCTGTTCCAGTTGCCCCGGCGCGCTCTCCTTGGTCAGGTAGCCGCTGGCGCCGGACTTGATGGCGCGCACCGCATACTGAAGCTCCTGGTGCATGCTGAGCACAAGAATCCGCACTTTCGGTTTTTCGCTGCGTACCAGCTTGATCAGTTCCATGCCGCTGCGGCCCGGCATGGACAGGTCCAGCACCAGCACCTCAAAATCGGACTCACGCACACGCTGCATGACTTCGGTTCCGTTGGCCGCCTCTGCCACCACCTGCAGATCATCCGCCGAGGAAACGATGCGTTTGAGACCTTCACGAACAATGGCGTGGTCATCGGCGATCACGATCCTGATCACGGGGCCGCCTCCTCTTCGGGCAGCGGAATGGTCACGCCGACACGCGTTCCCTGTCCCGGCGCACTGTCGATGCTGACGCGCCCGTTGAGCAGTTGCGCCCGCTCGTGCAAACCCATCAGCCCGAGCGACTGCGGCTTGCGCGGCATCCCGGTCACAAAGCCCCTGCCGTTGTCGCTCACCGACAGCGTGATCTCGCCCGGCAGGCTGCCGATGACCACGGCGACTTCGGTCGCCCCGGCGTGTTTGGCGACGTTGGCCAGCGCCTCCTGGACAATGCGGAAAACGGCGGTGGCATAAGGCTCCTGCAGCTCCAGGTCCTCGTCGGCCGAGAGGGTGCAAGCCACACCTGTGCGCTGGCTGAAGCTGTGGACCAGCCACTCGATGGCGGCCAGCAGGCCGAGGTCGTCCAGCAACAGCGGCCGCAGGTCCGCCGCGATACGGCGCGTGGAAGCCACCATGCCATCCACCATCGCCAGCATCTCCGTCAGCTTGGCGGTGGCCAATTCGGGCGCGGTCAGCGTGTTGTCGCGCACCCAGATGGTATCCATCTTCAGCGCCGTCAGCGACTGCGCCAGCTCGTCGTGCAACTCTCGCGCCACCCGGGTCTTTTCTTCCTCCCGCGCGGCATTGACGGCCGCCGCAAAGGCACTTCGCTCCTCCTGGGCCCGGACCCGCTCGGTCACATCGCGCAGGATCACGGTGTAGAGCTTTCCTTCGGCGGTTTCGAGCTGCGAGATCGAGGCGTCCATCGGGAACTCCTCCCCGCTGGCACGCAGCCCGTAAATGACCGAGCCATCGCCCATGCGGCGGGAAGTGACACCGGTTGCCGAAAACCGGCGGACATGTTCCCCATGCCCGGCGCGAAAGCGTTCCGGCATGAGCTCGCTCAGCGGCTGGCCCAAAGCCTGACCGCTGGGCCAGCCGAAGATTTTTTCAGCCGCCCGGTTGTACATCACGATGTGCTGCTTGTCGTCCACGGTGATGATCCCGTCCATCGCGGAGTCCAGCAGGGCCGCGAGCCGCGCGTGCTCGTCTTCCGCCAGCAACCGGCCGGTGATGTCGCGCAGGATCACGGTGAACAGCTTCCCGCCCGGCGTATCCAGCTGCGAAATCGACGCGTCCAGGGGAAACTCCTCCCCATTGGCGCGCAGGCCGTAAACCACGTTGCGCGTGCCCATGCGCCTTGATGTCACGCCGGTGGTTCCGAAGCGTTCGACATGCCCGGCATGCCCCTGCCGAAAACGGCCGGGAATCAACCGCTGCAGGGACTGGTGCAAGACTTCCTGCTGCGGCCATCCGAAGATTTTTTCGGCCGCGCGGTTGTACAGAATTATTTTTTGCTGCTCATCCACCGTGATGATGGCATCCATGGCCGAGTCCAGTACCCCCGCAAGCAGCGCTGCTGCGCTGCCGGGGTTGTCAGCCAGTGAGGCTGTGTCCAGGCGACCGATAGGAGAAAAATCCATACGTCAGTGTAGCAATGCTCAAAAGTTTATATTTTTTAGCCAGTACGCAGGAAATGAAACCTTTTTACTTATCTATCAGCGACTTCACGTCCAGCTCCCGGATCTGATGCCATTGACCCACATCAAGGGGCTTCGTTCGCCTGCGCTACACACTGGGTTCCGCTCTACCGCATCCCCCCCAGGAGTCGATCATGTACCAACGAATACTTGTTCCCGTCGATGGGAGCGATACCTCCAACAAGGCCCTGACAGCGGCGCTGCAACTCGCCAGGGATGCTGGCGGCCGGGTTCGGCTTGTTCATGTACTGGAAGAACTGAGCCATCTGACCGGATATGAACAATTTGGCGGCTATTCGGGTGATCTGACCCGGATCATGCGCGACTCCGGGATGCAGATTCTCAATGACGCCATGGCCATTGCGCAGGCCGCAGGCGTGGAGGCGGATACGGTGCTTTTCGACAATCTGGGGGAGCGCCTGGCCGAGGCGGTGGCCGAGGCCGCCAGGCAATGGAAAGCCGACCTGGTGGTCGTCGGTACCCACGGTCGGCGCGGCGTCGGGCGCGTGTTGCTGGGCAGCGGTGCCGAGCAGGTCATCCGGCTCGCCCCGGTGCCGGTGCTGGTGATCCGCTCAGACAGCAAGCCAGCCGGCCACTGAGGCGGGCCAGCCCTACTTAGCCCTACTTGGCTGTGGCGCAGCAGAGCGTCCTCAGGATGCGGCCAACAAGGTGCGCACCTTCTTGTCGTCCACCGATCCGAAGTCGCTGTAACAGTGCCCGACACCGCGGAAATCCGGCGGACTCAGGACGCAGACAAACTCATCAGCCGCGGTCCCGATCCACTCCTGGGCACCTGGACGCGCAACCGGCACGGCCACCACAATCCACGCTGGCTTGGCCGCTCGCAAAGCCATCAATGCGGCGCACATCGAGGTTCCGGTGGCTACACCGTCATCCACCACAATGACCGTGCACCCTTCGATGCGTGCAGCTTTGCGCGACCCGCGATACAGCGCATCGCTGCGCGCCAGTTCACGGGTCTCGGTCGCGATGATCTCTTCGAGCTGTTGCGGACTCAGGCCGCTGGCGGCCAGCACCTTGGGGTCGATGTACCTTGCGCCGCCGCTGGCAATGGCGCCCAGGGCCAGCTCGGGCCGGCCCGGCACCCCCAGCTTTCGCACAACCAGCAAGTCCAGTTCAGCCGCCAGCGCCCGGGCCACTTCCCACGCAACCGGTACGCCGCCACGTGCCAAGGCCAGCACGACGACATCGTCGCGTCCCGCATATGCCAGCAGATGGCCGGACAAAACACGACCGGCTTCGGCGCGATCCTTGAACAGGGTGGTCATGACCATGCCGTCCTGAAATGTAATGCGCCAGCTAACCCGTATCCGTGTTAGCGCGGTCGGCAACTGTCCGGTCGATCACCTGTGGGGATGGGACAGCGGTTGACCTCGGCGGATGACATGCCCAGCAGAGCGGTCAATGCACTCGACACCAGACACACCATCCAGAATACAAAAAATGCCACCGTGTACACGCCCTGCCGCGAAAGACCCAGCGACTGGCCAGACCAGTGCAGGTCACCCGGATCGACCACCGCAAAGACAAGCAGCTCAAGCGCGCAAGCACCCAGGAACGCCGGCCATACGATCCACATCAGTTTCTGGTTCCACATGGCTGTCTCCGTCTGTCTTTTGGGGTGGTTCAGCGCTGTCCAGCCGGCACCGGCGTGGCACCCGTCGGCGTGGCTGCATGGTTGCGACCCTGCACGGCCGGCATGAGGGATTTTTCCCGCTCTGCGGCGAGTGTCTTGTTGATCTCGATGCCTTGCCGGTAATAGTCCTCCGCCACCAGTGATTCCGGGTTGACCAGGGCAAGCCAGAGCGTGACAAAGCCGGCCACCACCACGACAGCGGGGCCCGCAATCACCATCCAGACATAGCCGAATTTCCACCAGGGTGCGGGTGCCGCTTGCGGCGCCTGGGCAATGTTCATGTTGTTTTCCTTCATGTTGCTCTCCATCATCGTGGGACAAGGAAAATCGACTTCTCGCTCACATGGCTCTCGCCGGCAACGTCCCCGACATTGAACTCGATCGCGTGGGATCCGGGCGTGGCCGACCCGTAGCCGATCTGCAAGCGCACCGGCACCCAGCGCGATTCGGCCGGGCCGATATCGACTTCGGACTCCGAAGCCAGCGCCAGACCCTCCAGGCCGGACGCCGTGATGCGGTACCGCTGCGGCTGCTCGGTGGCATTCATGATCTGCAACCGATACACATTCTCGAGTTTGCCGCCGGCGACGATGCGCGATAGCGCTGCACGATCCCTCACCACATCCACTTTCAGCGGCGTACGCTCAAGCAGGCTCCACAAAAGGCCGACGCAAAGCGCCAGCAGGATCGCACTGTAGACCAGCACGCGCGGACGCCGCACCCTGCGCCAGAGCTGGGGCTTGCTCCACTGGCCAGCCATGGCGTTCTGGGTGCTGAAGCGGATCAGGCCACGCGGGTAGTTCATCTTGTCCATCACGGTGTCGCACACATCCACACAGGCGGCGCAGCCTATGCATTCGTACTGCAGACCCTCGCGGATGTCGATGCCGGTGGGGCAGACCTGCACGCACAGGGTGCAATCCACACAGGCCCCCAGTGCCAGAGTGGACAGATCGGCCTTGCGCGAGCGGGCGCCACGCGGCTCGCCGCGAGCCGTGTCGTAACTCACGATCAAGGTGTCGCGGTCAAACATGGCGCTCTGGAAGCGCGCATAGGGGCACATGTATTTGCACACCTGCTCGCGCAGGAAGCCGGCGTTGCCATAGGTGGCGATGGCGTAGAAGTTCACCCAGAACCATTCCCACGGACCAAACGACAGCGTGAAGGCCTCGGTCCACAAGGTCTGGATCGGCGTGAAATAGCCGACGAAGGTGAAGCCGGTCCACAGCGACAAGGCAATCCACAGGAAGTGCTTGGTCCCCTTTTTCAACAGTTTGCGCGCCGAAGCCGGCTCCGCGTCCAGCCGCATGCGCGCGCTGCGATCACCCTCGACCTTGCGCTCGATCCACAGGAATATCTCGGTATAGACGGTCTGTGGGCAGGTGAACCCGCACCACAGCCGGCCCGCCACTGCGGTGAACAGGAACAGGGACAACGCGCTGATCACCAGCAGACCGGTGAGGTAAATAAAGTCCTGCGGGTACAGCACGACGCCGAACAGGTAGAAGCGACGGGCACCCAGGTCGAACAGCACAGCCTGCCGCTGACCCCATTCCAGCCAGGGCAAGCCATAAAACACCAGCTGGGTCAGGAACACGAA
This sequence comes from Polaromonas sp. YR568, assembly GCF_943371715.1. GTDB lineage: Bacteria > Pseudomonadota > Gammaproteobacteria > Burkholderiales > Burkholderiaceae_C > Polaromonas. The sequence continues at coordinate 248,227 of NZ_CALRVW010000001.1, forward strand.
GAACCAGCGCCAGCGGGCGAACAGCCCGGTCACCGAACGCGGGTACAGCTTCTTCTGCGCCTCGTACAGCGATACCTCTTCCTCAGGAACGATGGGGATGATCTTGCGGACCGGGGATTCCTGCACGGGGTGAACTCTTTCGGTGGTCAGGGGCGCGCGGTCGCGAGCGTCGCTGGCTTGTTGGACAGACCCCAGACGTAGGCTGACAGCACATGGATCTGGGCTTCGGTGAGCTTACCCGCCTGGCCCGGCATGACGTTGACCTTGCCGTTATTAACCATGCTGACGATCGCCTGTTCGCCCCAGCCATGCAGCCAGATGTCGTCGGTGAGGTTGGGCGCACCCAAGGCCTGGTTGCCCTTGCCGTCCATGCCATGACAGGCAGCACATGCCGTGAACTTGGCCTTGCCGAGCTGGGACCGCAGCGAGTCGTGCGGACTGCCGGACAAGCTGAGCACGTAATGGGCCACGTTCTTCACATCGTCGGGTGTCCCCACAGCCGCGGCCATGGGCGGCATGTTGCCCTGCCGGCCCAGATTGATGGTCTCGACAAGCTTGGCAGGCGCACCGCCATGCAGCCAGTCGCCATCGGTCAGGTTGGGGAAACCCTTGCTGCCGCGCGCGTCCGAGCCGTGGCACTGGGCGCAGTTGTTCATGAACAGACGCTCGCCGACTGCCATGGCCGCCGGGTCGCCGGCCAGCACTTCGGCCGGCTTCGCGGTGAACTGCGCATACAGCGGCGCCAGCTCCTTGTTGGCCTTTTCAACCTCGTCGGTATATTCGCCGTGGGTGGTCCAGCCCAGTTCACCCTTGTAGCTGCCCAGTCCGGGATAAGCCACCAGATAACCCAGGGCAAAAATGATGGTCAGCACAAACAGCCACATCCACCAGCGCGGCATGGGGTTGTTCATTTCACGCAGGTCCTCGTCCCAGACATGGCCCGTGGTGTTGTCGGCGCTGGGGGTGACCTTCTTGCGCGCCGTGATCCAGAGCAGCAGCAGGCAGGCAAAGATGCCGACCAGGGTGAGGACGGCCACATAGACCGACCAGAAATTACCGGTGAAATCGCTCATGATCAATCCTGCTCAAACGGGATGCGCGCAGCTTCATCGAAGCGGTCACGGTTGTGGCGGGCGTAGGCCCACCAGGCAATGCCCAGAAAGGTGGCGAAGCTGGCCAGTGTGGCCAGGATTCGCAGGGTGGTGATGTCCATTGGCATGGCTCCTGTCAGTTGGCAGCGGGTGCTGCAGGTGCAGCCGGCGGGGCCGACGCGCCGGGCGCCCCGGTGGCCGCGCTGCCCCCCACGGTCTTGCCGGCGAAATTGTTGGTCAGGGCCAGACCCATGCCTTGCAGGTAGGCGACCAAGGCGTCCATTTCGGTCTTGCCCTTGACGTCCTCGGCAGACTTGGCGATCTCGGCATCGGTGTAGGGCACGCCCACCACACGCAGTGCACGCATGCGCGGCGCCATGTCGGCGGCATCGACCAGGTTTTTTTCCAGCCATGGATAGGCGGGCATGTTCGATTCGGGAACCAGATCGCGCGGATTGTTCAGGTGAATACGGTGCCATTCGTCGCTGTATTTGCCGCCCACGCGGTGCAGGTCAGGCCCGGTTCGCTTGCTGCCCCACTGGAAGGGATGGTCGTAGACAAATTCGCCAGCCACCGAATAGTGGCCATAACGCAGCGTCTCGGCGCGGAACGGCCGGATCATCTGCGAGTGGCAGTTGTAGCAGCCCTCGCGGATGTAAACGTCGCGCCCGGCCAGTTGCAGCGTGTTGTAGGGCTTGACGCCAGTGACAGGCTCGGTGGTGGACTTCTGGAAGAACAGCGGCACGATCTCGACCAGGCCGCCGACGGCGACAACCAGCAGGATCAGCACGATCATCAGGAAGTTGTTGGTTTCAACCTTCTCGTGCGAGAAGCCGGGGGTGGTGTTTTTGTTATCGCTCATGTGTGTTTCCTCAGGCGGCTTGCGGCGCAGGCACGGCCACGGTGACGGAGCGGCCATTGGCCACGGTCATCCAGGTATTCCAGGCCATCACCATCATGCCGAACAGGTACAGCAGTCCGCCGAACACCCGAACGACGTAGAAGGGATAGGTCGCCTTGACGGATTCGACGAAGGTGTAGGTCAGCGTGCCGTCGGCATTGAGGGCGCGCCACATCAGACCCTGCATCACACCGGCGATCCACATCGCGGCGATATAAAACACGATGCCAATGGTGGCGGTCCAGAAGTGCACCTCGATCGCCTTGACCGAGTACATCTTCTTCTGGCCGAACATGCGCGGAATCAGGTAATACAAGGAGCCCATCGTGATCAGACCGACCCAGCCCAGGGCGCCGGAGTGCACGTGGCCGATGGTCCAGTCCGTGTAATGGCTCAGGGCATTGACGGTCTTGATGGACATCATGGGCCCTTCGAAGGTGCTCATGCCGTAGAAGGACAGTGACACGATCATGAAGCGCAGGATCGGGTCGTCGCGCAGCTTGTGCCAGGCACCCGACAGGGTCATGATGCCGTTGATCATGCCGCCCCAGCTGGGCGCCAGCAGAATCAGTGAGAACACCATGCCAACCGACTGGGTCCAGTCCGGCAACGCCGTGTAGTGCAGGTGGTGCGGGCCGGCCCACATGTAGGTGAAGATCAGCGCCCAGAAGTGGACGATGGACAGGCGGTAGCTGTAAACCGGCCGCTCGGCCTGCTTGGGAATGAAGTAGTACATCATGCCCAGGAAGCCGGTGGTCAGGAAGAAGCCCACGGCGTTGTGGCCGTACCACCACTGGATCATCGCATCCTGCACACCGGCGTAGGCGGAGTAGGACTTCATCCAGCTATAAGGCACCTCGGCGCTGTTGACCACATGCAGCAGGGCGATGGCCAGGATGAAGGCACCAAAAAACCAGTTGGCCACGTAGATGTGGCGCACCTTGCGGATGCCAATGGTGCCGAAGAAGACGATGGCGTAGGACACCCACACCAGCGTGATCAGGATGTCGATGGGCCATTCGAGTTCGGCGTACTCCTTGCCCGAGGTGTACCCCAACGGCAGGCTGATCGCTGCCGCCACGATGACCAGCTGCCATCCCCAGAAGGTGAACGCGGCCAGTTTGGGGGCGAACAGCGGCACACTGCAGGTACGCTGCACCACGTAATAGCTGGTGGCGAACAGGCCGCAACCGCCGAACGCAAAAATCACCGCATTGGTATGCAGCGGCCGGAGCCGGCCATAGCTGAGCCAGGGGATGCCGAAGTTGAGTTCGGGCCAGGCAAGTTGGGAGGCGATGATGACGCCGACCAGCATGCCGACGACGCCCCAGACCACGGCCATCAGGGAAAACTGCCGCACGACCGTGTCGTGGTAGTAAGCAGTGCGAGCTTGTGGTTCGTTCATGAGTCACCTATTGTCGATATGTAAGTAGTGTCTCTTTTGTCATGTCGGGGGCGCTTGATGCAAGTCAATCCGATCGAAGAATGCGCTCGCCCTCGGCGTCCACGGAGTCAAACTGGCCACGCCAGACGGCCCAGGCGAGCGCGACAATAATCAACAGCGCCAGCCCCACCGACAGGGGAATCAGTAAAAAAAGAATGTCCATGGCGTCGTCCTTTATTCCGGCAGGCGGGCCAGCCGGGCTGAATTGAGTACCACCAGCAGCGAACTGGCGGCCATGCCGAGTCCGGCCAGCCAGGGCGGCATGAAGCCGAGGATGGCCAGGGGCACACACACGGCGTTGTACAGGGCCGCCCACATCAGGTTCTGGCGCACGATGGCACGGGTACGGCGCGCATGCTGCAGCAATCCAGACACCGCAGCCAGTTGCCCCCCCAGCACGATGAAGTCGGATTTGGCCTGCGCGAGCGGCACGGCCTGGCCCATGGCAACCGACACATCGGCACAGGCCAGCACCGGCCCGTCGTTCATGCCGTCGCCCACCATGGCGACGCGCCGGCCCTGCTGCTGCAACTCGCGCACATGGGCCAGCTTGCCTTCGGGCGTGCGCTGGCCGAACGCCTTGTCGATGCCGGCACGCGCAGCCAGGCGCGTGACGGCGGCCAGCAAATCACCGGAAAGCAGTTGCACCTGCAGGCCCATGGCGTGTAACGCCCCCACCGCCGGCCTGGCGTCGGGCCGCAGGGCCTCGTCCATCTCGAAACTGGCGAGCCAGCCTTGTTCATCCGACAAATACACCTGCGGGCCGGTCGCGGCCAGGTCGTCGGGCGACAACCCGCAAAACGCGGCCGACCCGAGACGCATGACACGCGGCTTCACGCCAGGGCCGACAGCGACACAGCCCTGCAACCCCTGGCCGGAAACTTCAGTGACATCCTCAGCAGATCCCGTCACGGTGCCCGCCGCCTGAACCATGGCACGCGACAGAGGATGCATGGAATGCTGCGCCAGCGCAGCCGCCAGCAACAATGCCTGCGCGGCAGGGGTCCCCTCGCGGGTGCGGCTGACGGTCACCGCCATGCGGTCTTCGGTCAGCGTGCCGGTCTTGTCGAACACCACCGTATCCACCATGGCACAACTCTCCAGCGCCTCCAGCCGCCGCACCAGCACACCGCGCCGCGCCAGGGCGCCGGCAGCGGCCAGCGTCGCGGCCGGTGTGGCCAGCGAGAGCGCGCAGGGACAGGTCACAATCAGCACCGCCACGGCCACGCTGATCGCATGCACCGGGTCGGTGGGCCACCACCAGAGCGCCGCGGCAGCGCTGGCCAGCAAGACCAGCAGTACAAAAGGCCCGGCGATGCGGTCCGCGATTCGCGCCAGACGCGGCTTCTGCACCGAGGCCTGCTCCATCAGCGCCACCATGGCGGCATAACGGGTCTCGCCACCTGCGCGCTCCACCCGCACCAGCAGCATGCCGCTCAGATTGTGGCTGCCGGCAATGACCGCGCTGCCGACGCGGCGCTGCAGCGGTGTGGACTCGCCGGTGAGCAGCGCTTCATCGACCTGGCTCTCGCCGGCCGTCACCGTGCCGTCGGCTGGAATCACGTCACCGGGCAGCAGGCGGATCACGTCGCCCGGTACCAGGCGGCGCACGGCCACACGCTCGAAGGTGCCGTCCACTCCCTGCCGCTCCACGCCGTCGGGCAGGCTGCGCATCAGCGCCTCGAGCGCGCCGGCGGTGCGGTCACGCAGGCGCTGCTCCAGCAGGCGTCCGGAAAGCAGGAAGAACACAAACATGGTGACCGAGTCGTACCAGACCTCGGCGCCCCAGCGCGACCCCGGGTCAAAGGTGGCGGCCGAGCTGGCACCAAACGCAATCAGGATGCCCAGCGCCACCGGCACGTCCATGCCGACACGCCGGTTGCGCAGGTCGCGCAGTGCTGAAGAAAAAAACGGCCAGCAGGAAAACAGCACGACCGGCAGCGTCAGCACCCAGGACGCCCAGCGCAACAGGCCCTGGGCCTCCGACGAGATGTCACCCGGCTCGGCGATGTAGGCCGGGAAGGCGTACATCATGACCTGCATCATGCAAAAGCCCGCCACCAGCCAGCGCCAGAGCATCATGCGCTGGGCCTGGATGCGCGGCGCCGCAGCCAGCATGTCGCCGGCGGGCAGCGCCCCGTAACCGGCCCGCTGCAGCGCGGCCAGCCAGGCCGAAGGCCGGCCCTGCCCGGGCGACCAGGCCACGCGGGCCACCGCGCTGGCGCCATTGACCTGCACGTTGTCCACGCCGGGAAGCTTTTGCAGCACCTCCTCCACCGTGAGCGAGCAGGCCGCGCAATGCATGCCCTCGATCGCGAGGTAGGACTCCCACAGGTCAGCGCGACCCGGCAGCGGCCGGCTGAAGCCCTCCCATTCGGCGCGCTCATCCAGAGCGGACCAGCGCAAGGCCTGTCGCGCGGCGCCGGTATCGAGGGTGGCAGTGTGCATGGGACAAGCCTAGCGCCCGCCGGTAGCACCCGCTTGACATGGATCAAGCGCGCCGGACTATCGCCAGCCTAAGCTGCAAGCCTCGCATCAACCCCAGGAGACCCCGCCATGTACAAACGCATCCTCGTCGCCACCGATGGTTCCACCCTCTCGAAAAAAGCCGTGCGCAGCGCCATTGATCTGGCCGGCGTCGTGGGTGCCGAACTGGTCGCGCTTTATGTGGTGCCGCGGTACCCGGTCAGCTATTTCGAAGGCGGCATCACGATTTCTGCGCAGGACGTGGCCCGCACCGAGAAGCAGTGGGCCGACAAGGGCCAGGCCGTGGTGGATGCCGTTCAGTTGCAGGCGCAGGCTGAAGGCCTCAAGGCCAAGGCCGTCATTGCGCGGTCCGACCTGGTGGCCGAGTCCATCATCTCGGCCGTGAAAAAACACAAATGCGACCTTATCGTCATGGCCTCGCATGGCCGCAAGGGGCTCAAACGTGTCCTGCTGGGCAGCGAAACCCAGCATGTGCTGACGCACAGCAGCGTTCCCGTGCTGGTGTTGCGCTAAACTGGTTTTCATAACCTGTTTTTTATCCAGTATCCAGCACAAGGAGAAATAATGAAAGTCCTGTTCGCCGCTGACGGCAGCAAATACACCAAAAAGGCCCTGGCTTTTCTCGTCACGCATGAAAGCCTGGCCGGCCCCGAGGATGAGGTGGTGGTGCTGAACGTGCAGCCGCCCGTTCCTCCGCGCGTCAAGGGCATGGTAGGCACGAGCACCGTCAACGCTTACTACGAGGACGAGGCCAAGAAGGTGCTGGACCCCATCGAGCGTTTCCTCAAGCGGCACAAGCTGCAATACCGCACGATCTGGGTCGCCGGCTCACCCGCCGCTGAAGTGGCGCGCGCCGCCAAACGCGAAAAGGCCCACATGATTGTCATGGGCACACACGGTCATGGCATTCTCGGCCGCGCCGTGATGGGCAGCGTGGCCCAGCGCGTGGTCACCGACTCGGAAATTCCGGTGCTGCTGGTCAAATAGACTGCAACAGGGCCGGGCGCAAAACGCGCCGCCAGACAAAACAAAAAAAGCTGACACTGTCAGCTTTTTTCATTGATGCAAGCGCTTCCTGGTTTCTATTTGGCAGCCACCGGCGTGGTCATCTCGACACCCCGGTTGGGCTGGCCTTCAACGTCGGCCCTGCGGTCAAACGTGAGGAGTTTTCCCATCACCACCCGCATCCACATCGGATAGGTATAGGCCGTGCCTTTGTTGTGATCAATGATGGCGCCGATTCCGCCACCAAAAATGATGTTGCCTGCCATGCCGGCATTGGCGCGCGAGATGGCAACGCCGCGTCCGTCTGCTTCGCCAGCCTTGACGCAGGTGACCTGCAAGTCCTTCGATGAGCGGCGCACATTCACCGTTGCAGGCGTCTTGACGACTTGCTGGCCATAGTCATTTTCAAGTTTGCATTCGGCATCCTTGATCTCGACGCCGCTGGCGCTGTAGGTTTCAAAACGGACAGGATTTGTCGAATCATTGACGATGGATGCGCAACCCGTCATGGCAACACACGCGAGAACGATGGAATAGAAACGGATGGACACTGGGCTCCCCTTTGGATATGGTTATTGGAAATGCCCGGGAAATGTAGCATGCTGTTACATGCCATCTTCTCCGCGTATTCCTGTACATCCAAAGGCTGCGTTTTGCAAACATCTCTCGCGCCGCCTGCAGCGCATCAGGCCTGACGCGAGCGGCTACACAGCTTGAGCGCCGACTCAAGCCTTGGGCAGCGTCACCCCGACCTGGCCCTGGTACTTGCCGCCGCGGTCCTTGTAGCTGACTTCGCAGACGTCGTCGGGATCGCTCTCGAAGAACAACACCTGCGCGCAGCCTTCGCCCGCGTAAATTCTCGCCGGAAGCGGCGTGGTGTTGGAGAACTCCAGCGTCACGTAACCTTCCCATTCGGGCTCGAACGGCGTGACATTGACGATGATGCCGCAGCGCGCGTAGGTGCTTTTGCCCAGGCAGATGGTCAACACGTTGCGCGGGATGCGGAAGTACTCCAGCGTGCGCGCCAGCGCGAAGCTGTTGGGCGGGATGATGCAGCTGTCGCCGTGAAAGTCGACAAAACTCTTTTCATCGAAGTTTTTCGGATCAACCACCGTGCTGTGGATGTTGGTGAACACCTTGAACTCGGGCGCGCAGCGGATGTCGTAGCCGTAGCTGCTGGTGCCGTAGCTGATGATCTTCCTGCCTTCGCTTTCGCGGATCTGGCCCGGCTCGAAAGGTTCGATCATGCCGGTGGTCTCGGCCATGCGGCGTATCCATTTGTCGCTTTTGATGCTCATTCGGAAGGTTCCTTGCTTTGCCGCCAATTGTAGGCAAGCTGCGGCGGGGGCAGGCTGCCAACAGGCTTGCTATTTATTTAATAGCTGCTTGCGCCCGTTCAAAAAGGGCTGGCGGCCGATACAACGTATATTCTGCACAATCCGGCTAACCGGCACTGCCAGCCTGCGAAATCACGGTGCGCTCCACCACACGGTCGTCCCCCAGCACGATCAGCGAAAACAGCAGCTCGTCCAGGCTGCCGGCCTGCGCCGTCTTGCGCGCCAGCAGCGGGGTCGCCTGAGGGTTGAGCACCACGAAGTCGGCTTCGCAGCCAGGCAGCAGGTTGCCGACCACACCGCCCAGGCCCAGCGCACGCGCCGCGCCGCCGGTGTGCTGCCACCACAGTTGCTGCGGCTTGAGCGACACGCCGGGCTTGGTCTGGCCTTCCCGGCCCACGTAATAGGCGGCAAGCATGGTGTGAAAGGGGCTGAAGCTGGTGCCACCGCCCACGTCGCTGGCCAGTCCGTACAGAAAACCCGTGCGGTCGGCGGCGACATAGTCAAAAAAGCCACTGCCGAGAAACAGGTTGCTGGTCGGGCTGACGGCCGCGGCCGTCCCGGTGGCGCGCATCAGCGCGCGGTCCTCGTCGTCAATGTGGATGCAGTGGGCGTACACAGCGCGCGGACGCAACAGGCCAAACTGTTCGTACACGCTGAGGTAGCTGCGCGCCTGCGGGTACAGTTCGCGCACCCAGGCAATCTCGTCCTTGTTCTCGGCCACATGCGACTGGATCCAGACATCGGCGTAGCGGGCGGCCAGCTCGCCGGCGCCGCGCAGCTGCGCTTCGCTGCAACTGGGCACAAAACGCGGCGTGATCGCGTAGCCGAGCCGGTCCACGCCATGCCAGCGCGTGATCAGCGCCTCGGTGTCGAGCAGGCTTTGTTCGGTGGCGTCGCGCACGCCATCGGGCGAGTTCTGGTCCTGCAACACCTTGCCGGCGATCATTCGCAGGCTGCGGCGCTGCGCCTCGCCGAGCAGTGCATTGACCGAGGCCGGATGCGAGGTGGCAAAGGCCAGCGCCGTCGTCACGCCGTGGCGCAACAGTTCATCCACAAAAAACGCCGCCGCCTCCCTGTTGTGCGCGGCATCCGAAAAACGGCTTTCATGTGGAAAGGTGTAATTCTCCAGCCAGGGCAGGAGGCCTTCGGCGGGCGAGCCGATCACGTCGAGCTGCGGGTAGTGGATGTGCATGTCCACAAAACCGGGCGCGATGATGCGGCCCGGCAGGTGGGTGATGTCCAGACCGGGAAAACGCGGCGCCAGTTCGCTGTAGCTGCCCACGGCCAACACGATCTGACGACCAGCGGCGTCGGGGCCGACCAACAGCAGGCCGTCGGTCTCCAGCACAGCTTGTGCCGGCTCGGGGAAATAAAGAAGGGAGGCGCGCCAGGCTTTCATTTCACGAGGGTACCGCAGGCAGGCTGCGGCGCAATATGCCGGTCCGCATAAGGTTTATTTGGCCAGCTTGCCCTGGACGCCCTGCACCAGGAAGTTCATGCCCAGGATCTGCTCGTCCGTCAGCGTCTTGCCGGTGGCCAGCACCTCGCGGCCCTCGTTGTCCAGCAGCGCCGTGCCCGCCCGGAAAGGATGCAGCTTGCCCGCAGCGATGTCCTTCTGCCGCGCCAGCACCTCGTCCACCACTTTCTTCGGCACTTTCGGGCCGAAGCTGTCAACGCGGATCATGCCCTCCTTCACCCCGCCCCACACGGCACCGCTTTTCCAGCTGCCGTCGAGCAGGGACCGCGCGCGCCGGGTGTAGTAATCGCCCCACTGGTGGGTCACCGCCAGCACCTGGGCATCCGGGGCGACCTTGCGCATGTCTGAATGGTAGGCAATGGCGAGCTTGCCGCGCTCCTGCGCCGCCGCCATCACGGCCGTGGAGCCAGTATGAAAAGCGATCACGTCCACGCCCTGGTTGAACAGCGTCATCGCCGCTTCGCGTTCGCGCGGCGGGTCAAACCAGGCGCCCAGCCAGACCACCTTCACCTCGGCTTTCGGGTTCACGGAACGCATGCCGAGCGTGAAGGCGTTGATGCCCTGGATCACTTCGGGAATGGCAAAGCCCGCGACATAACCGGCGCTGCTGGCCAGCTGGCCCGCCGCGATGCCGGCCAGGTAGCGGCCTTCGTAATACCGTGCATTGGCCACCGCCACGTTCGGTGCGGTCTTGTAGCCGGTGACGGACTCGAATTTCACGTCCGGAAAGTCCTTCGCCACCTTCAGCGTCGGCTCCATGTAGCCAAAGCTGGGCGTGAAGATGAGCCGGTGGCCCTGGCTGGCCAGGTCGCGGATCACACGCTCGGCATCGGCGCCTTCGGGGACGTTTTCGACATAGGTGGTTTTGACCCGGTCGCCGAGCGCCGCCTCGACGGCCTTGCGGGCGTCGTCGTGCTGGCGCACCCAGCCGGCGTCGGTCAGCGGCGCCACATAGACGAAGCCGATTTTCAAAGGCTCCTTCGCAGGCGCCGCAGCTTGGGAAAAAACGGGTGAAATAAAACAGGCGGCCGCGAGCGCGGCAGCGAGGTTTTTGTACATGGTGGTCCTCTACATGGCCCCGGAGAATAAAAAAACACCAGCGCGCCGGGACAGCGCGCGGGTGAAGCGCTATTTTAGCTGTTCAGGTCGTCCAGTCCTGCGGGCGGCCGAAGCAGCCACTGAGGTCTCGGTCCTCATTCAAGCAGGGGCCGCGGATCTGGCTCAGCCAGTCCGCAGGCGCAGCGCCCCCTCGGGGGGCAGCGACCCACACGCAGTGGGGGAGCGTGGGGGCTCCATATCCACGGGGCTAATACGCTATACAGGCAATGTCCCACAACGCGTCCTGGAAAGAGCCGTCGTGCACGGCTTCCCATTTGCGCGGCAACGGGTCCTTGAACACCGCCTGACCGTGGCCCATGGGCTCGGACAGCAGCGCTACCGAAAGCAGGCGCATGCGCTGGCCCTTGCAGTCGAATTCGCTGTGGTGCAGGCGCGAAAAATAGCCCTTTTCGTCGGTGATCTGCACCACCTGGTAATCCATCAGCCACCACATCCTGACCATGCCGCCCTTGCCGCGCAGGGTGGTGCGATCGATGTAGGTGACCACCACCGGATCGATCATGACCGGCGTCCATTGCGCGGCAACGCCGGCACTCAGGCTCATCAGGGCAAGGGCGGTGATCAGGCGTTTCATGGGTGCGCTCATGCGATGGAAGGGATCCTGCCGCAAAGCGGCGTACTGTCCTGCACGTACGGTAGCACAGCGACGGCGCCCGCCCGCCCCGAAACGACGATAATCAACGGCAAAACAGAGCCCTTTCGCCGGGCAGCCGGAGCGATACACAGGAAAGCCAGCGACTATGCGGGACAACGACGTTTACCAACTCACGCCCAAGGGCCAGCAGGAGCTGCGCAGCGGCGCGACCACGCTGCCGCCGGCCGAGATTGAGCTGCTGATCCGCATCGACGGCATCCTGAGCTTTGCCCAAATCAAGGCCGGCATGCCCGCCGTCTCCGCCGAAACATTCTCGGACACCTTCCAGAGCCTGCTGCAGCGCGGGCTGCTGGCGCAGGCCGAGGCCGATCCCTTCACCGAACAGTTCAACATCCAGCTGAACCAGCTCGCCCTGTCCAATGCCGAAGCCGAGGCCGACTCGGGCGCTGCGTCCCTCAAGAAGGCCGGCTACTACGTCAGCATCGCGCGCGGCCGCGGACCCGCCCGCACGCTGGCCCCCGGAGAGATGCTGTCGGCCATCGTGGTGGATGACGAGCCCATGCTCGCCAAGTTCATCCAGACCTATCTCTCCTTCGAAGGTTTCCAGGTCCGGCTGGCGGGCAACCGGGCGGAAGTGGTGGCCGAATTCCGCAAGCCCCCGATTCCCGACCTGATTCTTCTCGACGTGATGCTGCCCGACGCCGACGGTTTTGACATCCTGCTTCGGCTGCGCCAGCACCCGGCCCTGAAAAACGTGCCGGTCATCATGCTGACCGGAAAAGCCACACGCGAGTCCGTGATCAAGGGCCTGGCCGGCGGCGCCGACGGTTATGTCACCAAACCTTTCGAGGCCGACGCGCTGATGCGCGCAGTCAGAACCGTGGTGGGTCTGCCGGAAGATCCGACCGCCTCCGGCGCACCAGCCAGCCCCTGGGTCAACCGGGACGCCAAGTCCTGAGCTGCAAGCGCCCGGGGCCAGGGCCTGTTAGCAGGCCTTAGCGGAAACTCTCGAAACAGGCGGCCAGCCGCTCGATGTGGCCGCGTTTGGCCGTTGCGTCGGCGAAGCTGGCGTCGAAACTGTTGCGCGCCAGCGTCCAGGCATGCTGCGCCTCCATCCCGGTGGCCGCAAAGGTCTGCGTGAAGTTCTCGTTCATGTAGCCGCCGAAATAGGCCGGGTCGTCGGAGTTGACGGTCGCGGCCAGCCCGGCGTCGAGCAACTGGCGCAGGTTGTGGTTGGCCAGGTCCGGAAACACACACAGCTTGAGGTTGGACAGCGGGCACACCGTCAGGGCGATGCGGTCTTTGGCCAGACGCTGCATCAACGACGGGTCCTTGGCCGACTGCACCCCATGGTCGATGCGCTCGGCCTTGAGCAGGTCCAGGGCCGTCCAGATGTATTCCGGCGGGCCCTCCTCGCCCGCATGCGCCACCAGGTGCAGCCCGAGTTCGCGGCAGCGTGCAAACACACGCGCAAACTTCTCGGGCGGGTTGCCGACCTCGCCGGAGTCCAGCCCCACACCGATGATGAGGTCGCGGAACGGCAGGGCCTGCTCCAGCGTCTCGAAAGCTTCTTCCTCGCTGAGATGGCGCAGGAAACACAGGATCAGCGCGGCGCTGATGCCGAGCTCGGCCTGCGCATCGACACAGGCGCGGTGCAGGCCCTTGATCACGGTTTCCATGCCGATCCCGCGCGCCGTGTGGGTCTGCGGGTCAAAAAATATTTCGGTGTGGATCACGTTGTCCTGCGCCGCCCGCAACAGGTAGGCTCGTGTCATGTCGTAGAAATCCTGCTCGGTGATCAGCACGCTGGCGCCGGCGTAATAGATGTCCAGGAAACTCTGCAGGTTGGTGAAGGCATAGGCGCGGCGCAGGTCATCCACGCTCGCGTACGGCAGCTGGATGCCGTTGCGCCGGGCGAGCGCAAAAATCAGCTCGGGCTCGAGGGAACCTTCGATGTGGATGTGCAGCTCGGCCTTGGGCATGGCACGCAGCAAATCGGGCAGGCGGTCGGGGGATACAGGTCGGACGGAATTCATGTCGGCTCCAAAAACAGAAAAAGCCGCCCGGAGGCGGCTTGGGCTTTGCTACTGCACGGCCAGCGGCCTGACGCCGCCGTACCGCACCGTATCCGGCATCAGTTGCCCGGGACTGTGCCTTCCACGCCCTTGACGTAGGTCTTCAGGCCACCGAGGAATTTGTCGTCGGCCACGGCGTCCTTGGCGACCAGTTCCTTGCCGGTGTTGTCCATGATGGGACCTTTCCAGATCGAGAAGCTGCCATCCTTGAGGCCGGCCTTGATCTCGTCGACGCGTTTCTTGGTGTCCTCGGGCACGTCGGCGGCAATCGACACCATGTCGATGGCGCCTTCTTTCACGCCCCACCAGGTCTGGCCGGTCACCCACTTGCCATCAAGCGCATCCTTGACGGCCTTGATGTAGTAAGGCCCCCAGTTGATCACGGCCGAACCGAGGTGGGCCTTGGGGCCGTAGGCGGTCATGTCCGAGTCCCAACCGAAGGCGCGCTTGTTCATCTTCTCGGCGGTCTGCAGCACGGCCGACGAGTCGGTGTTCTGGAACAGCACGTCCGCGCCGCCGTTGATCAGCGCGGTGGCGGCTTCGGTTTCTTTCGGCGGGTTGAACCACTCGTTGACCCAGACCACCTTGGTCTTGACCTTGGGATTGACCGACTGCGCACCCAGCGTGAAGCTGTTGATGTTGCGCACCACCTCTGGAATCGGCACCGAGCCGACCACGCCCAGCGTGCCGGTCTTGCTCATCTTGCCGGCGATCACGCCGGCCATGTAGGCGCCTTCGTAGGTGCGGCTGTCATAGGTGCGCAGGTTGTCTGCGGTCTTGTAGCCGGTGGCATGTTCGAACTTCACGTCCTTGAAGTCGGCGGCCACCTTAAGCATGGGCTCCATGTAGCCGAAGGTCGTGCCGAAGATCAGCTTGTTGCCCTGGCTGGCCATGTCGCGGATCACGCGTTCAGCATCGGCCGACTCGGGGACTTTTTCGACGAAGCTGGTGACCACCTTGTCGCCAAATTCCTTCTCGATCGCCTTGCGGCCGTTGTCGTGCGCAAAAGTCCAGCCGCCGTCGCCAACCGGGCCGACGTAGGCAAAGGCAATCTTCAGGGGCTCCACCTTGGCCGGAGCCGGTGCGGCCACGGGTGCGGGGGCCGGTGCAGGTGCGACCTCTTCCTTCTTGCCGCACCCGATGAGAGCGGCGGAAGCGACTGCGGAAAGGGCAGCCAGCTTGAGCAATGAACGTTTTTGGTAGTCAGTCATGTCTTCTCCTGTAAGGGCGGTTGCGGTAAACGGTTGCGATTAACGGTTGGCGAGGTGGCAAACCCCAGATTATGGGCCGGGAACATCATGAACCGGGGTAGAAAGGCTTTCCAATCGATGTCGGCATGTTCAGCCTGATCCAGCGCGGATTGCGCGAGATCAGCACCAGCACCACGATGGTCGCCAGGTAAGGCAGCATGGTCAGGAACTGGGGCGGCACATCCACGCCCAGCCCCTGCAGGTGAAACTGCAGCATGGTCACGCCACCGAACAGGTAAGCACCAAGCAACACCCGTGCCGGGCGCCAGGTGGCAAAAGTGGTCAGGGCCAGCGCGATCCAGCCCTTGCCGGCAATCATGCCTTCCACCCACAGCGGCGTGTACACCACCGAGACATAGGCACCGGCCAAACCGCACAACGCACCACCGGCCACCACGGCCGCCAGGCGAATGCGCCGCACCGGGTAACCGAGGGCATGCGCCGACTCCGGGCTTTCACCGACCGAACGCAGCACCAGACCGGCGCGGGTGCGGTACAAAAACCAGATCAGCCCGACCGTCAGCGCCATGGCGATGTAAACCATGGGGTGCTGGCGAAACAGCGCCGGCCCGACAAAAGGCAGGTCACCGAGCCAGGGCAAGGCGTACTGGCCCTGCTCGGGGAGCTTCTCCTGCACGTACTTGATGCCGGCAAAGGCCGAAAAACCCGCACCAAACAGGCTCAGCGCGAGCCCGGTCGCGTACTGGTTGGTGTTGAGCCAGATCACCAGCACGCCGAAGATGGCGGCCAGCAAGGCACCGGCCGCCATGCCGGCGGCAAAACCGAGCCAGATGTTGCCGCTGTGCACCACGGCAGCAAAACCGGCAATCGCCGCGCACAGCATCATGCCCTCGGCGCCGAGGTTGACGATGCCGGCTTTTTCGTTGATCAACAGGCCCAGCGAAGCAATGGCCAGCACGGTGCCAGCGCTCAGGGTGGCCGCCAGCAGCAAGGCGTAGGAGTCCATCAGCGGGCGCCTTTCATGACGGGTTTGGCGCGGCCCGTCCAGCGCACGCGGTAGCTGATCAGCGTATCGCAGGCCAGCAGGCTGAACAGCAGCAGGCCCTGGAACACCCCGGTCAGCGACTTGGGCAGGCCCAGGCGCGACTGGGCCAGTTCGCCGCCGATGTAGAACATGCTCATCAGGATCGCCGAAAACACCATGCCGGCCGGGTGCAGCCGCCCGACAAAGGCCACGATGATGGCGGCAAAACCATAACCCGCCGGCACATAAGGCGTGAGCTGGCCGATCGGGCCGGCCACCTCCAGCGCGCCGGCCAGCCCGGCGGCGCCGCCGGAAGTCAGCAGCGCCACCCACAAGGCCTTGCGCGACGAAAACCCGGCGTAACGCGCCGCGGCGGGCGCCAGGCCGCCGACCTGCTGGGCAAAACCAGCGCGGGTGCGAAACAGGAACAGCCACAAGGCCACCGCGCCGGCCAGCCCGATCAACAGGCCGATGCTGACCCGCGAGCCCTGCATCAGCCGCGGAATCTGCGTCACCGCCTCGAAGGTCTTGGTCTGCGGAAAGTTGTAGCCCTGCGGGTCTTTCCAGGGGCCGAACACCAGGTAGCTGAGCACCATGTCGGCCACATAAACCAGCATCAGGCTGACCAGGATTTCATTAGCGTTGAAACGGTCGCGCAGCAGCGCCGTGATGCCGGCCCAGGCCATGCCACCCAGCACACCGGCGGCGATGATGGCCGGAACGATCCACGGGCCGGTGGTTTTGTCGGCCAGCAGGGCCACGCCGCCGGCCGCCACCGCGCCGATGACAAACTGGCCCTCGGCGCCGATGTTCCAGACGTTGGAGCGAAAACACACGGCCAGGCCCAGCGCAATGATCAGCAGCGGTGTCGCCTTGACCATCAGCTCGCTCAGCGCATACGGCGACTTGATCGGTTCCCAGAAAAAGATCTGCAGGCCGCGCACCGGGTCCTTGCCCAGCGCCGCAAACAGCAACACGCCGATCACCACCGTGATCAGCAGTGCCAGCAGCGGCGAGCCGAGGCTCCACCATTTCGAGGGCTGCGGCCGGGCTTCAAGCTTGAGCATGGGCGCGCTCCACGGCAGGGTCCGTCCACAGTCCGCTCATCCACTGCCCGACCAGTTCCACCGTCGCGTCAGCACGCGGCAGGGCCGGCGAGATCTGCCCCTTGGCCATCACGTAGAGGCGGTCGCAGATGTCGAACAGTTCTTCGAGCTCTTCGCTGACCACCAGCACCGCGCAGCCGTTGTCGCGCAGCTTGAGCAGCTCGCCGCGGATTTGCGCCGAGGCGCCCACGTCCACGCCCCAGGTCGGTTGCGACACGATCAGCAGTGTGGGTTGGGCCTCGATCTCGCGGCCGACCAGGAATTTCTGCAGGTTGCCGCCTGACAGCGACTGCGCCGCAGCCTGCGGGCCGCCGGCCTTGACCTGGTAACGGGCAATGATGCCGGCCGCCTGCGCCTGCAGGGCACCGAGCTTGAGCCAGCCGCCGCGGCCCACCGCATCACTTCTGGTGAGCAGCAGGTTGTGCGCCAGGCTCAGCGTCGGCACGGCGCCGCGCCCCAGCCGCTCTTCCGGCAGGAAATGCAGGCCGCGCGCACGGCGCTGCATGGGGCCAAGCCGGCCCACGCCCTGCCCCCCCACCTGGATGCTGTCGTCCGCCGCACGGGTGTCTTCACCCGACAGCGCATACAGCAGCTCCTTCTGGCCGTTGCCCGAGACACCGGCAATGCCGACGACCTCGCCGGCACGCACCGTCAGCGCGATGTGCTGCAGGTCCACGCCGAACTGGTCTTCCCGCGCCAGGCTCAGGTCGCGCACTTCCAGCACCACGGCGCCGGCCGGCTGCTCGCGATGCTCCAGTGCCGGCGGCTCGGCGCCAATCATCAGGCGGCTCAGCGAGGCGTTGGACTCCTCGCGCGGATCGCAGACGCCGGTGACCTTGCCGCCGCGCAGCACCGTGCAGGCGGTGCACAGCGCGCGGATTTCATGAAGCTTGTGGCTGATGTACAGGATGCTGCAGCCGCGTGCGGCCAGCTGGCGCAAGGTGACAAACAGGTTCTCCACCGCCTGCGGCGTCAGCACCGAGGTCGGCTCGTCCAGAATCAGCAGCTTGGGGTCGGTCAGCAGCGAACGGACAATCTCCACGCGCTGGCGCTCGCCGACACCCAGCGTGTGTACCGGCCGCGTGGGCTCGAGCTGCAGGCCGTATTCCTGCGTGGTGGCAATAATGCGGCGCGACACCTCGGCCAGGCTCAGGCTTTTGCCCAGGCCGAGCCAGACGTTTTCGGCCACGGTCAGCGTGTCGAACAGGCTGAAATGCTGGAACACCATGGCAATGCCGAGCGCGCGCGCCTCCTGCGGGTTGCGGATCACCACGGGGCGACCGTCGACCTCGACCAGGCCGGCGTCGGGCTTGACCGCGCCGTAGATGATTTTCATCAGCGTCGATTTGCCGGCGCCGTTTTCGCCGAGCACGGCGTGGATTTCGCCGGGCTGGACCGTCAGCGAGACCTCGCTGTTGGCCACCACCGCCGGGTAGGCCTTGGTGATGCCGGTGAGCCGCAGGCGCGGCGCAGCAGCGGCAGGCGGGCCGGGCGGCGGGGAAGGAACAGTGGAAGCGGACATTGTCTCTTGGTTTTTATATGTTTTAAGGCTCTAGCCCTTGTGCATCATGCGCAAGCAGCTATTCTTTTCGTAGCGCCGACGCCACCGTCTTGACACGGTCGCGCAGCCATTTGGCCGATGCCGAAGCATGGGTGCGCTCATGCCAGAGCTGGTAATACATCATGCGGGGGAAGTCTACCGGGCACGGCAGGATCTTCAGCGGCAAGGTCGCCATGTAACGCTCGCAGTACTGGCGGCCGGTCGTCAGCACCAGCAGGCTGGAGGCCACCATGGCGGGAATCAGCCCGAAGTGCGGGCAGCGCACGGTGATGTTGCGCTGCAGGCCCAGCTTGTCCAGGTGTTCATCAATCACCCCCTTGGCGCCCGGGTGGGTGGGCGTCGGCGCCACGTGTTCGGCGGCCAGCCAGCTCGCACTGTCCCAGCCGCGGCGTACCGCCGGGTGGTCTTTGGCCACCAGACACACCACCTCGTCGCCGAACAGGCGCGCCATGTGCAGGTCGCCCGGCGGCGCCGGCCAGTTACCGACCACGATGTCGACCTCGCCCTGCGCCAGCCGCGTGCGGTAGTCCGACGCGCCCGACAGCGGGTGAATGTCCACATGGCACAGCGGCGCCAGGTTCTTGATCTGCGCCACGAGCTGCGGCAGGAACTGCGGGTCCATGTAGTCGCTGCAGGCCAGGCTGAAGGTGCTGGTGGCGGTGGCCGGATCAAAGCCGCGCGCGTCGCTGAACAGAACCTCCGCCGCCCGGAGAATGCGCGCCGAGGGGTCGATCATGCGCAGGCCGGCGTCGGTGGGCACCATGCCGGCGCCCGAACGCACCAGCAACGGGTCCCCGGCCAGCTCGCGCAGGCGCTTGAGCGCCGCGCTGACGGCGGGTTGGTACATTCCCAGGCGGATGGCGGCGCGCGAAACGCTGCGTTCGGTCAGCACGGTGTTCAAGACCCTTATGAGATGGAGGTCTATCTTGTCGAATAAGGCCTGGTCTTTCATACCTTTTTGTACATCGGCCTGATATGGCGATGGATATACCCGCGTCGCGCGATTGGGTTTACCCTCATAAACATGGACATTCAATCGCCTCTCAAAACCATTCAATTCATCCGGGGTGGCGAAGTGGTCGCGCTCGCCAATGTACCACCCAGCCGCACGCTGCTGGAGGTGCTGCGCGAGGACCTGGGGTGCACCGGCACCAAGGAAGGCTGCGGCGAAGGCGACTGCGGCGCCTGCACGGTGGTGGTCGGCGAGGCTGAAGGCGGCCGCATGTCTTACCGGGCCGTCAACAGCTGCATCAAGCTCGCGCATTCGGTGGACGGCCAAGCGCTGTGGACCGTTGAGGACCTGGCCGCCGCCGACGGCACGCTGCACCCGGCACAGGAGGCGATGGTGCAGTGCCATGGCTCCCAATGCGGCTTCTGCACCCCCGGTTTTGTCATGAGCCTGTTCGGCATGTATCAAAACCATTTGGCGTGCGGAACACCCATCACCCGCGAGCTGGCGCAGCAGGACCTGTCGGGCAACCTGTGCCGTTGCACTGGCTACCGGCCGATTTTTGATGCGGCGCAGCAGATGGCCTCGCTGCCGGCCGTGCCGGTGGACGAAGCCGATGTGCTATCAAAACTGGAGCTGCTGGCGGAGAACCGGCAAGGGCCGGAGGCCGATTTGGCTTATAACGCGCCGCGCACGCTGGCGGGCCTGCTGGTCGCCCGCGCCGCCCGTCCCGAGGCACAGCTCGTTGCCGGTTGCACCGACGTCGGACTCTGGGTGACCAAGATGCATATGCAGTTCGGCCAGGTGCTGGACGTCACGCGGGTGGAAGAACTCCGGCGGGTCGAGCATTACGCGCACCACGTTGCCATCGGCGCCGCCGTCACGCTGGCCGACGCCTTTGCCGCGCTGGTGGCCGACCGGCCACAGCTGCAGGCCTTTGCCCAGCGCTTTGCCGGCCTGCCAGTGCGCAATGCCGGCACCCTGGGCGGCAACGTGGCCAACGGTTCACCGATCGGCGACTCGATGCCGCTGCTGATCGCACTGGACGCGAATGTCGTGCTGATGAGTGTGCGCGGTCACCGCGAGCTGCCGCTGGAACAGCTCTACACCGGCTACCGCAAGAACGTGATGGCCAGGGACGAAATCCTGGCCTGGATCAAGGTGCCCAAACCCGTGCCCGGGGAAATGCTCAAGGTCTACAAGATTTCCAAGCGGTATGACGACGACATCTCGGCCGTCTGCCTGGCACTGAACCTGCAGATCGAGAATGGCAAGGTGGTGAAAGCCTCGATAGGCGCGGGCGGGGTCGCCGCCACGCCAGTGCGCGCTGCGCAGACGGAAGCAGCCCTCACCGGCCGCCCCTGGACGGCCGCCACCGTGCAGCAGGCCATCACCACCCTGCGTGCCGAGTTTTCTCCGATCTCCGACATGCGCGCGTCCGGCGCCTACCGCAGCGAGGTGCTGGGCAACCTGCTGCAGCGCTTCTGGCTCGAAAGCCAGGGCCTGCAGCAGATCAACCTGGAATCCTTTGTCCTGGTGGAGGAAGCGTCATGAACGCCCGGGACACGACCCACGACGAAGGCCCGGTCAGCCGCGCCGACAATCCGTCTGTGCCACAGGTGCCTGTGCCGCCGGTGGCCGCACCCGCCCCGCAGGCGCGGCCTGCGCGCGGCGCCGCCGGCCAGTCACACAAACACGAAAGCGCCCGCGCCCAGGTGGCCGGCGCCGCGACCTATGTGGACGACATCCCGGAAGTGCGCGGCACGCTCTATGCCGCGCCCATCCTGTCGACGGTGGCGCACGGCCGCTTGCGCGGCGTGGATGCCGCCGCCGCAATGGCCATGCCCGGCGTGCGGGGTGTGGTGCTGGCGGGCGACGTGCCCGGCGACCCGCTGCTGGCCACCTTTGTGCATGACGAGCCGGTGTTTGCCATCAACACGGTGGAACACATCGGCCAGGTCATCGGCCTGGTGCTGGCGGGCTCGGTGATGCAGGCGCGGCGCGCCGCACGCCAGGTGAAACTCGACATCGAGGAACTGCCGGCCATCCTGAACGTGCGCGAGGCGCTCAAGGCCGAAAACTATGTGTTGCCGCCGGTGTTTGTCAAACGCGGCGACGCGGCGCAGGCGCTGGCCTCGGCTCCGCACCGGCTGTCCGGACAGCTCGAGGTTGGCGGCCAGGAACATTTCTACCTCGAAGGCCAGATCGCCTACGTGCTGCCGCAGGAGCAGAACCAGTGGCTGGTGTATTCCAGCACCCAGCATCCGGGCGAGGTGCAGCACTGGGTCTCGCACGCCCTGGGCATCAGCAACCACGCGGTGCGGGTCGAATGCCGGCGCATGGGCGGCGGCTTCGGCGGCAAGGAAACGCAGGCCGGCCACCTGGCGGTGTGGGCCGCGATTGCCGCGAACAAGTTCCAGTGCCCGATCAAGCTGCGGCTGGACCGCGACGACGACTTTCTGGTCACCGGCAAGCGCCACCCGTTTGCCTATGACTACAGCGTGGGTTTCGATAACAGCGGCCGCCTGCACGGCCTCAAACTTTTGATGGCCGCCAACTGCGGCTTCAGCGCCGACCTGAGCGGCCCGGTCGCCGACCGTGCGATTTTCCACACCGACAACGCCTACTTTCTCGAAGACGTGGAAATCGCGTCCTACCGCTGCAAGACGAACACGCAGAGCCACACCGCCTTCCGTGGCTTCGGCGGGCCGCAGGGCGTGGTGCTGATCGAAACCATCCTCGGCGACATCGCGCGGCATCTGGCCCTGGACCCGCTGGATGTGCGCTTGCGCAACCTGTACGGCGTGGAAGACCGGAACACCACCCATTACCAGATGAAGGTCGAAGACAACATCCTCGATCCGCTGCTATCAAAACTGGAGCTGTCTGCGCAGTACCGGAGCCGGCGCGAGGCCATTTCGGCATGGAATGCGAAAAGCCCGGTGATCAAGCGCGGCATCGCGATCACTCCGGTCAAGTTCGGCATCTCCTTCACCGCCACCTTGTTCAACCAGGCCGGCGCGCTGGTGCACGTGTACACCGACGGCAGCGTGCAGGTCAACCACGGCGGCACCGAGATGGGCCAGGGCCTGAACACCAAGGTCGCGCAAATCGTCGCCGACGAGCTCGGTGTGGCTTTCGAGGACGTGCTGGCCACCGCCAGCGACACCAGCAAGATACCGAACGCCTCGGCCACCGCCGCCTCGGCCGGCACCGACCTCAACGCGCGCGCCGCCCAGTACGCCGCGCGCAACGTGCGTGACAATCTGGCGCAGTTTGTGGCGGGACTGGACGGCTGCGGCGCCGGCGCCGTGTCGTTTGCCGGCAGCCTGATCAGCTCGCCCAAAGGCAGCCGGCCCTTCCCGGAGGTGGTGCGCATGGCCTACGCCAACCGCATCCAGCTCTGGAGCGATGGTTTTTACCGCACGCCGAAAATCCACTACGACAAGACCACCCTGACCGGCCGGCCGTTTTATTACTTTGCCTATGGCGCTGCCTGCAGCGAGGTCGCCATCGACACGCTCACCGGTGAAAGCCGCGTGCTCAAGGTCGACATCCTGCACGACGTCGGCACCAGCATCAACCCGGCCATCGACATCGGCCAGATCGAAGGCGGTTTTGTGCAGGGCATGGGCTGGCTGACCACCGAGCAGCTGGTCTGGAACGACAAGGGTTTGCTGAGCACCCACGCGCCCAGCACCTACAAGATCCCGGCGACCGGCGACATCCCCGAACACTTCAAGATTGATCTGTGGCCCGAGCCGAACCGCGAGGACAACGTCTTCGGCAGCAAGGCGGTCGGCGAGCCGCCTTTCATGCTGGCGATCAGTGTGCTGGAGGCGCTGAAGGAAGCCGTGGCAGCGGCCCGGCCGGGTGCGGTGCGCCTGGAGGCCCCGGCGACGGCCGAACATGTGCTGAAGGCTTTAAAAGGCGACTGACTGCTCGTGAGCCGCCTTCCTCCTTGCTGCGGACTGGAAGCCTGCTTGGCACAGGCCTCGCCGCATTCTCAGCTGGCCAGCGTCTTCATCACCGCATACAGGTCGGCCTTGCCCTCGAAACCAATGCCCGGCAGTTCAGGCAACGTGACGTAGCTGTTCTCGACCTTGACACCGTCGGGGAAGCCGCCATAGGGCTGGAACAGGTCCGGGTAGGACTCGTTGCCGCCCAGGCCCAAGCCGGCCGCAATCGCCAGCGACATCTGGTGGCCGCCGTGCGGGATGCAGCGTGTGGGCGACCAGCCGTGTTCCTTCAGCATGTCCAGCGTGCGCAGGTACTCGACCAGGCCGTAGCTGAGCGCGCAGTCGAACTGCAGCCAGTCGCGGTCCGGGCGCATGCCGCCGTAACGGATCAGGTTGCGCGCGTCCTGCATGGAAAACAGGTTCTCGCCGGTCGCCATCGGTTTGACGTAATGGTTGGCCAGCTCGGCCTGCAGGGCGTAGTCCAGCGGATCGCCGGCTTCCTCGTACCAGAACAGGTCGTAGGCCGACAGGGCTTTGGCATACGCGATCGCGGTCTTCAGGTCAAAGCGGCCGTTCGCATCGACCGCCAGCTTCTGGCTAGGGGCCAGCATGCCCAGCACCGCCTCGATGCGCCGGCAGTCGTCGGCCAGCGACGCGCCGCCTATCTTCATCTTCACCACCGCATAACCGCGGTCCAGGTAGCTGCGCATCTCCGTCATCAGCTTGGCGTCGTCCTTGCCCGGGTAGTAGTAACCGCCGGCGGCGTACACGAACACCTTGCGCTTTGGCGTGCCGTCGCCATACCGCTCGGCCAGCAACTGGTACAGCGGCACACCTTCTATCTTGGCCACGGCGTCCCAGACGGCCATGTCGATGGTGCCCACGGCGACCGAACGTTCGCCGTGCCCGCCCGGTTTTTCGTTGGTCATCATCGTCGCCCAGACCTTGTGCGGGTCGAGGTTGTTGCCGCTCTCGGCCAGCAGGCTGTCCGGCGCGGCTTCCAGGATGCGCGGCGCAAAACGCTCGCGGATCAGCCCGCCCTGGCCGTAACGCCCGTTGGAGTTGAAGCCGTAACCGATGACCGGCTTGCCGTCACGGATGACGTCGGTGACCACGGCCACCAGGCTCAGCGTCATCTTCGAGAAGTCGATGTAGGCGTTGCGGATGTCGGACTTGATGGGCTGGGTGATTTCGCGGATGTCGGTGATCTTCATGGCGTGGCGTCGCAGTGGGAGTGAGTGATGGGGCTATCATCGGCGCCTCCCGCCCCGGCGTCCAATGCCGGTTTTTTCTTGTTCCATGCCCGCAAAGCACCGCCCATGAACCTGACCTGGCTCGAGGATTTCCTGGCGCTGGCCAGCTCTGGCAATTTCTCGCGCGCCGCCAGCGACCGCCACATGACACAGCCGGCCTTCAGCCGCCGCGTGCGGGCGCTCGAAGAATGGCTGGGCGTGGCGCTGTTCGACCGCAGCACGCATCCGGTCACGCTGACCGAAACCGGGCAGTGGTTCCAGTCGGTGGCGCAGGACATCCTCGCGCGTGTGGCGCGCGTGCCCGACGAGGCGCGGGCGGTGGCCGACGCCAGCTCCGCCACCCTGCGCTTTGCCTCCACCCACGCGCTGTCCTTCACCTTCCTGCCAACCTGGCTGCGCGGGCTGGAGGCCGGCTCGCCGATGGGCCCGATCCAGCTCGTCTCGGACGTGATGCAGCAATGCGAGGCCCTGATGCTGCAGGGGCGCATCCAGTTCCTGCTGTGTCACTGGCATGAACAGGTGCCGGGCCGGCTGGACCCGGCGAACCACCGCTCGGTGAAGGTGGGCGGCGACACCCTGGTGCCGGTCTCCAGCCCGGGTAAAGGCGGCAGGCCTCAGCATTTGCTCTCGGCCAGCGGCAAACGCGCGCCCCTTCTCGCCTACAGCAACGAGTCCGGGCTGGGCCGCATCGTGCGCGCATTGCGCAGCGACGCCCTGGAAAAATCGCGCAGCGAGCCGGTCTTCACCGCACACCTGGCGTCGGTGCTCAAGACCATGGCGCTGGACGGGCGCGGCGTGGCCTGGTTGCCGCTCAGCCTGATCGCCGGGGAACTGGCCGAGAGGCGCCTGGTCGCCGCCGGCGGCCCCGAGTGGGCGATTGAGCTCGACATCCGGCTGTTCCGCAGCACTACCGCGCTGCCGCCGGCGGCCGAGAACTTCTGGCGCGGGGTGGCCGGTTCGCCGCTCTAGGACGCAGAGGCCTTTTCCGACAAGGGCGCAAACGTCATGAACACCGATGTGCCTTCGCCCGGCACTGATTCCACCCATATCCGCTGGTGATGGCGGGCGACGATGCGTTGGCAGGTCGTCAGGCCAATGCCGGTTCCGCTGAACTCGCTGAGCGTGTGGAAGCGCTGGAAGGGCTGGAACAGCAGCTCGCCGTTGCCCACATCGAAGCCCACACCATTGTCCTGAATCCGGACAATCACTTCGGGACCCGCCGCATCCACCAGGAGCTGAACGTGCGCGTCCTCACGCTTGCCGGTAAATTTCCAGGCGTTGCCCAGCAAATTGGTCAGCAGCGGCCGCATCAGCCCGGCGTCCGCACAGACATGCAGCGAGGCCGGCGCGTCAAAACGCAGCTTGCGCTCGGGCTCCTGTTGCCTGAACTCCTCCATGATGTCCTGCGCAATGGGGACAAGGTCCACGTCCACGAGCGTCAGCACTGTGGTGGACACCCGCGACAGGGACAGCAGGTCATTGACCAGGCTGGCCATCTGTTTGGCCGCCCGCTCGATGCGGGCCGTCAGCCTGGCGCCGTCTTCGTCCAGCACAGGGGCGTAGCGCTTCTGGAGGATCTGGGTGAAGCCGACCACCGAGACCAGCGGTGACTTCAGGTCGTGTGCAATGGTTCGTGCAAAAGCGTCGAGTTCGGCATTGACACGCACCAGTTCGGACGTGCGCTGCGCCACCAGCCGTTCCAGCTCCAGGTGGCTCTCGGCCCGCCGGGCTTCGTCCTCCTTGGCTGCCGTGATGTCCTTGAGAATGCCGCCCATCATGGTCACCAGCCCCTCCTCATCGACGATGAGCCGTTTGCGGTCCAACACCCACTTGATCGCGCCGGACCTGGCGAGAATCCGGTATTCGCAACGTGCCTCACCCACGGTCTGCAGGGAAGCGCCCGAGGATTTGGCAATGTCCACATCGTCCGGGAGAACCACCTGGAGCCAGAGGTCCGGGTTGGCCATCATCTGCTCCGGGGTCCACCCACAGATCTGCTCAATGGCGGGACTGACATAAAGCATGGCCCGGCCATCGGCCGAAGCGATCCACAGCGCATCGGACAGGCTCTGGTGCAACTGGCGAAACTGCGCCTGCTGGCGCTCAAGGGCGCGTTTCGACATCACCTCCGACGTGACGTCGATGGCCATCACCATGGCGGCCTCACGCTGTAGAAACTCGACGGTGTGCAGGGTGAGATGCACAAAAACGATTTCACCGGACTTCTTGCGGTGCCGGACCACACCGATGTCGTGGTGCCCCGGCACAGCGTCTCGCCTGGCCTTGAACATGAGCGGCAGGTCCTCCGCCGGTCGAATGTCCCCCAGGGTCATCTGCAGGAACTCTTCCTGCGAATAGCCGTAATACCGCGTGGCGGCCTCGTTCACCGCCAGGAAACGAAGCGTCTCCCGGTCATACACCCACATCGGTTTGGGGTGCTGCACGAACAGGTCGCGGGCATGCAGTTCCATGGCATCGGCCCGGTCGCGCGCATCGAATATCCGCCGGTAGCCCGCATTGACCAGAAAGATCAGTCCCAGAGAGGTGCCGATGACATAAAACACCCCCTTGTAGCGCTGGGCCGCGGCCAGCCAGGCAGGGTCGGAGGACAGTGAGGCGACGAAAGTATCCGAAGCGAAAATCCAGACCACCCCCAGGACGGCGTAGAGCACGCCTATGCCCACGGCCAGCCTGAACCCGTACGGCGTCCAGGCCGCTTTCGCTTTCATGCTTTTCTTCATTGCCGGCTCACCGGGCAGCTCCGGTCGCAGCGCGCCGACAGGCCGCGCTTGGAACAGGAAAAGATCGGCGGGCGTGACGCATACAAGACTCCTCGCGGTATCCGGCCGTGCACCTGAACAGCCCGAGTCCACCATAACATGGCCACAGCGCTGCGGGCATCGCGGCCTACCCTGAAGGCAAGGGTTGCCGCCAGACTTTTTCCCGCTTCACGTCATCGAGCACGCCACCACGGTGGGGCCGGGCGCCATTGCGTTATGTCAAGCCGCCGCCCGCCACGCTGTGTCAGCATTTCATTTTTGTGGAGCTGCGCATCGTCTGCCCGAAAGGATGAGCCATGAAACAGAGAATGTTGTTCCTGCCGCTGGTTGCCGCCGGTCTGGTCGTGGCCACCACATCCGCCGCCCTCAACCTCAACCCGCCCACCTGGTTCAGCCGGGACAAGCCAACGGCCCCCGGCCCCGCGGCGCAGGTCGCCAGCACCCCGGTGGCGCCAGCCCCGGTGACCGCCCTCCCCCCTGGTGTCACGCCGAACTACCGGGCCATCGTGCAGCAGGCCGGGCCGGCCGTGGTCGGTGTCACGGTGGCTGGAACCCACAAGCTGACGCCCGAGGAGCTGCCGCTGGATCTGGACGATCCCTTCTTCCAGTTCTTCCGTGGCCTGCCGGGCTTCCAGTTCCGCCTGCCGCAACGCGGCAACGCGGTGCCGTTTCGCAGCCAGGGCTCGGGCTTCATCATCAGCAGCGACGGCCTGATCCTGACCAATGCACACGTGGTGCGCGAGGCCAGGGAAGTGACCGTCAAGCTCAGCGACCGGCGCGAATTCAGGGCCCGGGTCATGGGGGCCGATCCGCTGACCGACATTGCGGTACTGCGGGTGGACAGCAAAAACCTGCCCGCCGTCCGCCTCGGCGACGCGCAGCAATTGCGGGTCGGTGACCCGGTGCTGGCCATCGGCTCGCCTTTCGGCTTTGATCAAAGTGCCACCCAGGGCATCGTGAGCGCCATGGGGCGATCGCTGCCGGGCGACTCGTCCGTCCCCTTCATCCAGACGGATGCGGCGGTCAACCCCGGCAACTCAGGCGGCCCCCTGTTTGACGGCAGTGGTGCCGTGGTGGGCATCAACGCCCAGATCTATTCGCGGTCGGGCGGTTTTCAGGGTCTGTCGTTCGCCATTCCGATCAATGTGGCACTCAGGGTCAAGGACCAGATCGTGAGCCAGGGCAAGGTCACCCACGCACGGCTGGGCGTGACCGTCCAGGACCTGAACCAGACGCTGGCCGAGGCCTTTGGCCTGAGCCGGCCTGACGGCGCACTGATCGCGAGCGTCAGTCCGGACAGCGCGGCCGCCGCGGCCGGGCTGAAACCCGGTGATGTGGTGACGGAGATTAATGGCGAGCCCATCGTGCGTTCGGGCGACCTGAGCAGCCGCATCAGCCAGGCAGCCCCCGGAGACACCATCCGCCTCAAGATCTGGCGCGACCGAAGCGCGCGTGAGCTGACCGCCAAACTCGGCCGTGCCGAAGATGGTGCCAGCGCGCAGGCAGAACCGGGCCCCGAGGGGCCGCGCGGACAACTCGGCTTGATGCTGCGGCCGCTGAAGCGCGAGGAACGCGTACAGCTGAAGATCGACAACGGCCTGGTCGTCGAAGACGTCGCAGGGCCGTCGGCACGCGCCGGGCTGGTGCCAGGCGATGTGCTGCTGGCCATCAACGGGCAGCCAGTCAACTCGGCCGATCAGGTGCGCAGCATCATGGACAAAAAGCCCAAAGCCGTGGCGCTGCTGATCGCCCGCAACGGGACGCGCCTTTTTGTTCCCGTGGTGCTCGACTGAAGACCGTCGTGTCAAACGGGCGTGGGCCGTTGCAACAAGGTCTGCCGATGCTGCAGCTCGACGGGATCGCCGGAAAGGTGCTGCACGGTGGCGAGTGACAGGCAACAGGAGATGCCATGAGCAAATTGCCGGTGGCCGTGATCGGTGCGGGACGACTGGGCCTCGCGTGTGCCGAAGGCCTGATCGACGAGACCGAACTGGGGCTGGCGGGTGTGGTGCGCCGTCCCGGTTCGCTGGCTCCCTTGCCTGGCCGCCTGCAGCGTTTTCCGGTCGCGTCGCATGTCAGGGAACTCGAAGGGGTTCGCGCCGCACTGGTCTGCGTGCCGGCCGATGCCGTGCTGGGGGTGGCGCGCGAACTGCTGCAGGCACGCATTCCCGTCATTGAATGCGCCGCTTTCGAAGGCAAGGCACTGGCGGCGCACCATGCCGCGCTGCACGAGGCGGCGGACAACCACCGTGTAGCCGCAGTGGTCGGGGCCGGCTGGGACCCCGGCGTGCTGCCGCTGCTGCGCGGCGCTTTCGAGATGCTGATTCCGCGCGGCCACACCGCGCTGCACCGGCACCCCGGCCTGCACCTGCACCACAGCGCAGCCGTGGCGGCTGTGCGCGGCGTCAAGGGTGCACTGGCCGGTGACTACCGCGGTGACCAGGGAGAGTTGCAGCACTATGTTTATGTCGAACTGGAGCGCGGCGCCGAACTGGCACAGGTGCAGGCGACCATCGCGGCCGACCCGCTGTTTGCCGGTGAAGTCACCCAGGTGTTTGAGGTGGAGCATCTGTCCGAGCTTGAGGACGGCGACGCACTCGGCGTGGTGCTGGAGCGCCGCGGCAGCACCGCCCACGGCCCGCACCAGAGCCTGCTGCTCGAAGCCCGCTTCGATGCCAACACCTTCTCGGCGCGTGTCATGCTCGATGCCGCGCGCAAGCTGCCCGGCCTGCGCCGGGGCGCGCACCGCTACGCCGTGGGGCTCTGAGCATGCCCGACCCGCACCAGCTGCAGCGTTTCGTGGCGGCGCAGGCGCCGGTTTATCGCCAGGTCTGCGCCGAGCTGGCGACCGGCGAAAAGACCGGCCACTGGATGTGGTTCATCTTTCCGCAGCTCAAAGGCCTGGGCCACAGCGCCCTCGCGCAGCATTTCGGCATCGCCTCGCGGGCCGAGGCGCAGGCCTATTGGCAGCATCCGGTCCTCGGGCCGCGGCTCAGGCAGTGTATTGAACAGGTGCTGGCCATAGACGGGAAAACCGCGCTGGACATTTTTGGCACGACGGACGGCCTCAAGCTCCACTCCTGCCTGACCCTGTTTGCACAAGTTGCACCGCAAGAGCCCTTGATCCAACGCGCCCTGTCCAAGTATTTCGCCGGGCAAGCGGACCCGGGCACCCTAAAACTTCTTGACGGCGGCTGAGGCTGCCCTATTCCCGGAACAAGTCCTCGATCACCCCGCGCAGCCAGCGGTTGCCGGGGTCGGCTTCAAAACGTTTGCTCCAGTGCAGGGACACCGTGAAGTCGCGAAGCGGAAACGGCGGCTCGATGACGCTGTAACCGCCGCCGGCCGCAAAAATATTGGCGATGTTGCGCGGCATCACAACTGCGAGGTCGGTGGCCTTCACGATGGACGGCAGCACCATGAAGTGTTCGGTCGTCAACCGCAGGCGCTCTTCGAGCTGCAGCATCTGCAGGATGCGCAAGGTGTCGGAGTGGGTACGCACCGCCACGAACTCCAGCTGCTGAAGGGCGTCGAGCAGCGCCTGGCCGCTGCGCCGGCGCCGCGCAAAAGGGTGACCTTCGCGCAGCAGCACGATATAGCGGTCTCTCAAGAGCTGCACCCGCTGCGTGTCTTTCACCGCCGGCAGGAAGCCGAACGCAAAGTCGATGCGCCCGCTGTCCAGCGCCGGGGCGACGTCGTTGCTGGCCCGCGGTGAGGTTTCAATGCGCACCCCGGGCGCGAGTTCTCGCAGCGCCGCCATCAGCTCTGGCAGGAAGCGGCCCTCGCCGATGTCGCTCATGTGGATGCGAAACACCTTGCGCGAAAGCAATGGCTCAAACAGCGCCGACTCATTGAGCGCCTGCTCCAGCGTGGCAAGCGCGCTGCGCACCGCGTCCGCCAGCCTGTCGGCCTTGGGTGTGGGCTGCACGCCGCCACCGGCCCGCACAAACAACGGGTCCTTGATCAGCAGCCGCAGCCGCGTCAGGCCCTGGCTGGCGGCGGGCTGCGTCAGGTCCATCAGCTCGGCCGCGCGGCTGACGTTGCGCGTGCGGTAGACCGCGTCAAACAGCCGCAGCAGATTCAGGTCGATGTCTTTTATATGCATTGAATGAATACCAGATAGTCTCGTTATTTTATTGATGGATAGTCGAATGGGGCCCAAACTCGCGGCTTCCCACGAAAATAAAACCCGGAGACAGCCTTGGAAGTTTCATTCAGCAAGGAAATCGAGTCGCTGCGGCTGAAAAGCGGCGAAACTTTCCATGGCGAGGGCATCCTCGCGATCACCAAGGCCCTGCTGCAGTCCGGCGTGGCTTATGTGGGCGGCTACCAGGGCGCGCCGGTGTCGCACCTGCTCGACGTCATGGTGCAGGCCAAGCCCTATATGGACGAACTCGGCGTGCACGTCGAAGCCTGCTCCAACGAAGCCTCGGCCGCCGCCATGCTGGGCGCGTCCATTCACTACCCGCTGCGCGGCGCCGTGACCTGGAAGTCCATCGTCGGCACCAACGTAGCGGCCGACGCCTTGTCCAACCTGTCCTCGCCCGGCGTCACCGGCGGCGCGCTGATCGTGGTCGGCGAGGACTACGGCGAAGGCGCCAGCGTGATCCAGGAGCGCACGCATGCCTACGCACTCAAGTCGTCCATGTGCCTGCTGGACCCGCGGCCTGACCTCGGCAAGATGGTGGACATGGTCGAACACGGCTTCCGGCTGTCCGAGACCTCCAACATGCCGGCCATCCTGGAGCTGCGCATACGCGCCTGCCATGTGCGCGGCAGTTTCGAATGCAAGGACAACCGGCCACCGGCGATCTCGACGCGCCAGCTGATGGAAGAACCCGCCGCTTTCGACTACGCCAAGCTCGCGCATCCGCCGGTCACCTTCCGCCACGAAAAACTCAAGTTCGAGGAACGTATTCCGGCGGCGCGCCGCTACATCATCGAGCAACAACTCAACGAACTGATGGACGGGCCGCGTCAGGACCTCGGCATCATCGTGCAGGGCGGCATCTACAACTCACTCGTCCGCGCGCTACAGCAGTTCGGCCTGTGCGACGCGTTTGGCCAGACCGACATTCCCATCCTCGTGCTCAATGTCACCTACCCGCTGGTGCCCGAGCAGGTGGCCGAATTTGCACTCGGCAAACGCGCGGTACTGGTGGTCGAGGAAGGCCAGCCCGAATACATCGAGCAGGAGATCGCCACCTTTTTGCGCCGGCGCGACATCAACACTCCGCTGCACGGCAAGGACATGTTGCCCTCGGGTGGCGAATATTCGGTGGAGGTGGTCGCCAGCGGCCTGGCCGCCTTCGTTGCACGTTACGCCACCGATGTGGATACGGCGTCGGCCACCGGCTGGCTGCAAGGCAACATCGAACGCCGCAGCGCCGTGGGCACACAGATCGCGGCACAGCTGAACCAGGCGCTGCCGGTACGTCCGCCCGGGTTCTGCATTGGCTGCCCGGAGCGGCCAGTGTTTTCCGCGCTCAAGCTCGCGCAGCAAGACGTCGGGCCGGTGCACATCGCGGCCGACATCGGCTGCCACGCCTTCGGCACCTTCGCGCCCTTCTCCTTCGGCCACTCCATCCTCGGCTACGGCATGAGCCTGGCCAGCCGCGCCGGCGTTTCGCCGATGATGGCGCGGCGCACGCTGTCCATCATGGGGGACGGCGGTTTCTGGCACAACGGCCTGCTGACCGGTGTGCAGTCGGCGCTGTTCAACGGCGACGATGCGGTGCTGCTGATCTTCAAGAACGGCTACACCTCGGCCACCGGCACCCAGGACATCATCTCCACACCCAGTGATGACGCCAAGTTCAACGCCAGCGACAAACTGCAAAGCCTCACCGACACCAACAAGACGATTGAAAACACCCTGCAGGGCCTGGGCATCCAGTGGCTGCGCACGGTGCACACCTACCATGTCGAGGAGATGCGACAGACGCTCAACGAGGCCTTCACGACCGACTTCAACGGCCTCAAGGTCATCATCGCCGAGGGTGAATGCCAGCTCGAACGCCAGCGCCGCATCAAGCCATGGCTGGCCGGGTTGCTCAAAAAAGGCAAACGCGTGGTGCGCGTGAAATACGGTGTCGATGAAGACATCTGCAACGGCGACCACGCCTGCATCCGCCTGTCGGGCTGCCCGACGCTGACACTCAAGGACAACCCCGACCCGCTCAAGGTGGACCCGGTGGCCACGGTGATCGACGGCTGCGTCGGCTGCGGCCTGTGCGGCGCCAACGCGCATGCGGCGACCCTGTGCCCCTCGTTTTACCGCGCCGAAGTGATCCAGAACCCGAAGTGGCACGAACGGTTGTTGGGCAGCGTGCGCGGGGCGCTCGTGAAAGCAATGCAAACCGCATGAACATGAATCAACAAAAACCGATCACCCTGCTCATCTGCGCACTCGGCGGCGAAGGCGGCGGCGTGTTGACCGAATGGCTGGTCGACATTGCGCTGGCCAGCGGTTATGCCGCGCAGAGCACTTCGATTCCCGGCGTGGCGCAGCGCACCGGCGCCACCACCTATTACCTCGAAGTGTTCCCGGTGCCGCTGGCCGACCTGCAGGGCAAGCGGCCGGTGTTCAGCCTGAACCCGGTGCCCGGTGCGCTGGACGGCATCGTCTCGTCGGAGCTGTTGGAAACCGCGCGCCAGATCGGCAACGGCATGAGCTCACCGCAACGCACGCTGGTCATCAGTTCCAGCAGCCGCACCTTCACCACGGCCGAACGCATGGAGCCGGGCGACGGCCGAACCGACAGCGCCCCGCTGCTGGAAGTGGTGCGTGCGCAAAGCCGTGAGCACCATGTGTTCGACATGGGCGAGATGGCCAAAGCAAGCGGCACCGTGGTCAGTGCCGTGATGCTGGGCGCGATTGCCGGCAGCGGCCTGCTGCCTTTTGCGCGAGATGCCTACGAGGCGGTGATCCGGCACGGCGGCAAGGGCGCCGAAGCCAGCCTGCGCGGCTTCGCCCAGGCCTTTGAACAGGTCGGCACGCAACGGGCGCAGACGGCACTGGTCGCCAAACTGCTATCAGAAGAAGAGCTGCTTGCGCCCGCCCCCAAAGGGCTGGCGGCCGATTTGGCTAAATTTTTTCCGCCACCGGTGCATGACATGCTGGCACTGGGCCACGCCCGCATGCTGGAGTACCAGGGCCGCGACTACGCCGATCTGTACGTGCAGCGCCTGCAGCAGGTGTTGCAGGCCGAGCAGCTGGCCGACCCGGCGGCGGCGCAAGGTTACGCCACCACGCGTGAGATGGCACGCTGGCTCGCGCTCTGGATGGCGTTTGACGACATCGTGCGCGTCGCCGACCTGAAAAGCAGCGCCAGCCGCTGGCAGCGCGTGCACGGCGAGGTCAAGGCGGGCGCGGATGACCTGCTGCAGGTCTACGACCACTTCAAGCCGGGCGCCGCGGAATTCGCGGCCCTGCTGCCGGAGGGCCTGGCCGCGCGTGTGACACGTTGGGACCGCCAGCGCGTCGCGCGCGGCAAGGCGTCGTGGGCCTTGCCGCTCAAGGTCGGCACGCACTCTGTCTTCGGCATGCTCTCGCTGCGCCTGCTGGCCAGCCTGAAGTGGCTGCGCGTGCGGGGCAGCCGCTTCGCGACCGAACAGGCGCTGATCGAGCAATGGCTGGCCGGTGTGGTGCGCGGCACGCAGGCGCACTGGCAGCTGGGCCACGAAATCGCGCTGTGCGGCCGCCTGATCAAGGGTTACGGCAGCACCAACGAACGCGGCAAGGACAACCTCATGCATGTGCTGGAGCACCTGGCCACGGGCGCGTCCTTTGCATCGAACGAGGCGCGCGCCGCCGCCATCGCAGCCGCCCGCAACGCCGCCCTGCTCGATGAAGCCGGCAAGGCGCTGGACCAGACACTGGTGAGCCACGGCGCACCGGCGCGACCGGTGAAAGCACAACCGATCCGGTGGGTCACCAACCCACACCGCAAGCCGCGTGCCGTCAAGAGCACCTGATTTTTTACCCACCCCAGAGGAGACAACCATGAGCCCATTCTTCCAACCCGGCCGCCGCACCCTGCTGGCCCTGGCGCTGATCGCCAGCAGCCTGTTTTCCGCAGCCCAGGCGCAGACCTGGCCGGCCAAGCCGGTCAAGGTTATCGTCAACTTCCCGCCCGGCGGCGCGGCCGACCAGCTGGCCCGCGCCATCGGTGTGCCGCTGGCCGAAGCCCTGGGTCAGCCGGTGGTGGTGGAAAACCGCGGTGGTGCCAACGGCAACATCGGCGGTGAAGCCGTGGCGAAGGCGCCTGCCGACGGCTACACCCTGCTCATGAGCTCGGGCGGCATGGTGTCGGTCAACCCGCACCTGTACCCCAAGATGTCCTTCAACCCGGCCAAGGACCTGGTGCCGGTAGCGGCCGCGGCGCGCGTGCTGGTGTTCCTCGAAGTCAAACCCTCGCTGCCCGTCAACAACGTGAAGGAATTCCTGGCCTACCTGAAGGCCAACCCCGGCAAGCTGTCCTTCGGCTCACCGGGCAATGGCAGCTCGCCGCACCTCGCGGCCGAGATGCTGAAGGCGCAGACCAACAGCTTTGCGGTGCACGTGCCCTACCGCGGCGCGGCACCGGCCATGCAGGACCTGCTCGGTGGCCAGCTCGACTTCATGTTCGATCCGGGCATCGGCCTGCAGCATGTGAAGGCCGGCAAGCTCAAGCTGCTGGCCGTGGGCAGCGCCAAACGTTCGCCCCTGTTTCCGGATGTGCCCACCCTCGACGAGGTCGGTCTGAAAAACTTCGACGCCGACACCTGGTTCGGGTTTTATGCGCCAGCCGGCACACCGCCGGCCGTCGTGAGCCGCCTGAACCAGGAGATCAACAAGATCCTCGCCACGCAGCCGGTGAAAGACCGCATCATGGCCATAGGCGGCATTCCGGCCCCGATGTCGCCCTCCGACTTCAACATGCGCGCCGCCATTGACGGCGCACGTTTCGGCGCGCTGATCCGGGCTCGGAACATCAAGGGGGACTAGCCTCCACGGTCGCTCACTGCGTGTAGCTCCCCTGCCCCCGCAAGGACAGCACGCTCTTCCCTGGTCATTGCGGACTTGATCCGCAATCCATGTGGGCACACCCGCGCTGGCGGGTCATGCGATGTGGATCCCGGATCAAGTCCGGGATGACACGGCAGGTGAATCCTTGCGCAGGTCCGCGCGGCCTGCTTTTCCTCCATCGACATAATGCATCCATGAGCAAACAGATCACCCACACCATCCGCGTTGAATTCGGCGACTGCGACCCGGCGCGCATTGTGTGGTTTCCCAATTTCTTCCGCTGGATAGACGCGGCCTCGCGGAATTTTTTTGTGCAGTGCGGTGTGCCGTCCTGGCAGGAGACCGAAAAAACAATCGGCGTGATCGGCACGCCGCTGGTGGACACGCATTCGCGCTTTCTGCGCACCGCCACCTACGGCGACACGCTGGACATCCATACCTCCATTCCCGAATGGCGCGAGAAAAGTTTTGTCCAGCGTTACCGCATCATGCGCGGGGACGAGGCCATCATGGAATGCGACGAAGTGCGCATCTTCGCCGGCCGGCGGGCCGACAACCCGGAAGCCATACGCGCGCTGCCGATTCCGGCCGAGATTCGCAGCCTCTGCGAGTAGTGCCCGGGGGCTGGCGTCCTCCAGCGTCCCCGTATGAGTCATTGCGCCCACTGCCCACTGTTGTTGGCAAGGTGCGGCTCCCGGACGTGCCGCAGGCGGCAGGACTTGACTCCCCACTCCCACTCCCACCCCTAACCCCTCCCTCGCCCCGCTGGGCGATGGAGGGGGACTTCATTTGACAACGTGTGCTGCAACCGCGTGCAAACATGTCAGCCACTTGACTCCGACATGACGCGCTGCGCGCATC
This sequence comes from Polaromonas sp. YR568, assembly GCF_943371715.1. Taxonomy (GTDB): domain Bacteria; phylum Pseudomonadota; class Gammaproteobacteria; order Burkholderiales; family Burkholderiaceae_C; genus Polaromonas. The sequence goes on from NZ_CALRVW010000001.1 coordinate 285,472, forward strand.
ATGTCTCCCCGCATCCGATCCCGAACCCGCATCCATTTCCCCACCCGTCGGGCTGGGCCGAGGAGCACAGCCGAAAGCGGATCAGGACGAGCGATTGTCTGAGCGCAGCGAGTTCGAGCTCGACCCCGCTTTCGGCGAGCACCGGAGGCTGCCCGCAGCGAAGCGGAGGGACCCAGACCATCGGGTCGCCTTTCTTTTGGGTACTTTTCTTTGGCGAAGCAAAGAAAAGTGCCTCGCCCGCCGGGGCGAGACCCGGCTTGCTGGAAGCCCCACTGAAACACAAGCTTGTCAAGGCTTCGACAGGCTCAGCCCGAAACGGCGGTGATCATCGAACATGGATCCCGGATCAAGTCCGGGATGACAGCCATTTCTGCCCACAGCCCTTACACATCAAGCGCAAGCAGCTACAAAATCAATAGCGCCCGGAAATCGTTGACATTGGTATGGGTCGGTCCGGTGACGACCAGATCGCCGAGCGGTTCGAAGTAGCCATAGGCGTCGTTGCGGTCCAGGAAGCCGTTGATCTTCATGCCCTGCGCCAGCGCGCGCGCCAGCGTGTCGGGCGCCACAAAGGCACCGGCGTTGTCTTCCACGCCGTCGATGCCGTCGGTGTCCGCCGCCAGCGCGTACACACCGGGCTGGCCCTGCAGCGCCAGTGCCAGCCCCAGGCAGAACTCGCCCGCCCGCCCGCCACGGCCTTTGGTCGCACCCGCCTGCAGGGGCCGGACCGTCACCGTGGTTTCGCCGCCGCTCAGGATCACACAGGGTTTGCTGAAGGGTTGGCCCCGGAGCGCCACCGCACGCGCCAGCGCCGCATGCACCTTGCCAACCTCGCGCGACTCCCCTTCCATTTCGTCGCTGAGGATGTGCGCGTCCAGGCCCGCCGCGCGCGCCGCGGCCGCGGCGGCCTCGAGCGATTGCTGCGGCGTGGCCATCATGTGGACCTCGTGGCCGTCAAACGCCGGGTCGCCGGGCTTGGGGGTTTCCAGCGCCCCGCTTTCCAGTCGCGACAACACGTCCGCCGGCACGTCGATGCCATAACGTTTCAGGATGACCAGCGCGTCGGCACAACTGCTGGCATCGGGAACGGTCGGGCCGCTGGCAATGATGGATGGACCGTCGCCCGGCACATCGCTGATGGTCAGCGTGACCACACGCGCCGGCGCGCAGGCCGCGGCCAGGCGACCGCCCTTGATGCGCGAGAGGTGTTTGCGCACGCAGTTCATCTCGCCGATGTTGGCGCCGCTGTTGAGCAGCGCCTTGTTGATGCGCTGCTTGTCTTCCAGGCTCAAGCCTTCAGCCGGCAGCGTGAGCAAGGCCGAGCCGCCACCGGAGATCAGGCACAACACGAGGTCGTCGCGGGTCAGGCCTTGCACCATGGCCAGAATGCGCTGCGAGGCGGCCAGGCCGGCCGCGTCGGGCACCGGGTGGGAGGCCTCGACCATCTCGATGCGCCGCGGCAGACCTTCGGGCCGCGGCGGAATGTGGTGGTAACGCGTGACGACCAGCCCTTCGAGCGGCGCATCTGCCGGCCACAGCGCTTCAACCGCCTGCGCCATCGAGCCACCGGCCTTGCCGGCGCCGATGACAATGGTCCTGCCCTTGGGCGGTGACGGCAGGCAGGCGGCCGTGTTGTGAAGCGGCATGGCACGCGTGACCGCGGCCTGGTAAAGATGCTCGAGAAACTGGCGCGGATGGGTAGCAGGATGGGGTGCAGTCATTCAATGTCTCCTGCCCCGTATTGTGCCGCCGTAACCCGCCGGTAACCCACTGCCTGACAGCGCAGCTACCAGCGGCTCGACGGTCTGTTTACTTCTTGCCCAGCCCCAGCCGCTGTGCGCTTTCGGTGTACAGCCGCGTTTTTTCCTTCATGAACGCGTCCATCTGGTCCACCCCTACGTTGACCAGCTCGAAACCGCTTTTGGCGGCAAGCTCCTTCATCTCCGGGTCATTGTTCAGGGCGGCCCACATGTCCGAAATCTTCTTGCGGGTCTCGGGCGGCGTGCTGCGGGGCACACCGATGCCGCGGTAGGCTCCGTCCACCCAGTCCACACCGAGTTCCTTGAACGTCGGCACATCCGGCATCAGCGGATGGCGCTTGTCCATGGCCACCGCCAGCGGGCGAATCCGGGTCTTGTTGTTGATGGCAAACGCGGTGTAAGTCATTGCACCGTCCACCTGTGCGCCCATGACCGAGGTGGCCATGTCGCCCGTGCCCTTGAACGGCACATAAATGGTCTTGACGCCGAAGGCCGCATTCATGCGCTCGTGCGCCGCATGGTTGGCCGAGTTCTGGCCCGAGCCGCCCAGACTGAGCTTGCCGGGGTCGGCCTTGGCCGCCTTGATGAAGTCAGCGAAATTCTTGATCGGGCTCTGCTCGGGCACCACCAGGATGTCGGGTGTGTAGTGGAACCAGAAAACCGGCGTGATGTCCTGCGTCTTGTATTGCACCAGGCCTTCGATCGGCTGGAACACGATGTGCGGCAGATTCACGCCCACGATGTTGAGCCCGTCGCCGGGCAGGGTGTTCATCTGCGACCACATCAGCGCGCCGCCGGCACCGGCCTTGTACTGGATGATGGTCTCGATCGCCGCGCACTTCTTTTTCAGCACCATCTGCTGGTGGCGCGCCGACAGGTCCGACTCGCCGCCAGGCGGAAACGCCTGCCAGTACTGCAGATTCTTGTCCGGGCAGGCCTGCGCCATGACGGCGGGCGCTGCGGCCAGACAGGCGATGCCTATCCATTGTCTGATGTCAACTTTCATGCTGCTGTCTCCTTGTTATATGAAATGCCACGGGAAAAAAGTTCAGGCCGCGCGCGCCTGCTGTTGTGTGCCGCCCTGGGCGAGCAGCGCACACACAGCGGCGGTGACCTGTGCGGTGGTGGCCTTGCCGCCGAGGTCGCGCGTGTGCAGGGCCGGGTTGGCGGTGACGGCCTCGATAGCCTGCATCAGCTGCTGCGCCGCCACGTGTTCACCGAGGTGCTCAAGCAGCATGACGCAGCTCCAGAAGGTGCCGACCGGATTGGCCAGGCCCTGGCCCATGATGTCGAAGGCCGAACCGTGGATGGGCTCGAACATCGAGGGGTAGCGGCGCTCGGGGTCGATGTTGCCGGTTGGCGCAATGCCCAGGCTGCCGGCCAGTGCCGCCGCCAGGTCGCTCAGGATGTCGGCGTGCAGATTGGTCGCGACGATGGTGTCCAGCGAGGCCGGGCGGTTCACCATGCGGGCGGTGCAGGCGTCCACCAGTTCCTTGTCCCAGGTCACATCGGGGAACTCCTTGCTGATCTGCAGAGCGATCTCGTCCCACATCACCATGGCGTGGCGCTGGGCGTTGGACTTGGTGACCACGGTCAGCAGCTTGCGCGGACGCGACTGCGCGAGCTTGAAGGCGTAACGCATGATGCGTTCGACACCGGCGCGCGTCATCATCGACACATCGGTGGCCACCTCGATCGGATGGCCCTGGTGGGCACGCCCACCGACGCCGGAATATTCGCCCTCGGAGTTTTCGCGCACGATGACCCAGTCCAGGTCTTTCGCCGCGCAACGTTTGAGCGGCGCGTCGATGCCGGGCAGGATGCGCGTGGGTCGCACGTTGGCGTACTGGTCGAAGCCCTGGCAGATCTTCAGGCGCAGGCCCCAAAGCGTGATGTGGTCGGGAATGTGCGGGTCACCCGCCGAGCCGAACAGGATGGCGTCCTGGCCGCGCAGGGCGTCCAGGCCGTCGTCGGGCATCATCACGCCGTGTTCACGGAACCAGTCGCCGCCCCAGCCCAAAGAGGTGAAAGCGAAGCCGAAATTCTGTGTGGCGGCCAGGGCCTGCAGCACCTGCTGGCCGGCCGGGACGACTTCCTTCCCAATACCGTCGCCCGGGATGCAGGCAATCTTGTAAACCTTCATGACATGTCCTTGAAATTTGAACCAACAGGGATGGACTCTAGCGCTTGCCCGATTCAACACAACGCCTTAAAGTTATTGCATTGTTTACTTTGAGTTAATAATGAGCACACCGGCCTCCGCTCCTTCCGAGATGGCGTTTTTCAGCCTGCTGGCGCGCAGCGGCAGCTTCTCGGCCACGGCGCGCGAGCTCGACGTGACCACACCGGCGGTCAGCAAACGCCTGGCGCTCATGGAAGCGCGGCTGGGCGTGCAGCTGCTGAACCGGACCACCCGCCGCATCAGCCCCACGCCCGAAGGCGAGATCTACCTCAGCCATGCGCGGCGCATCCTGGCCGAGATCGACGACATGGAACAACTGGTGTCCAGCGCGGTGGCGGTGCCCAAGGGCCTGCTGCGTGTCAACGCCACGCTGGGGTTTGGGCGCAGCAATATTGCGCCGCTGATCTCGGACTTTGCCCGGCTTTATCCCGAGGTGCAGGTGCAGCTGCAGCTGACCGTCAACCCGCCAGCGCTGACGGAAGACGCGTTTGATGTCTGCATACGGTTTGGCGAGCCGCCCGACGCGCGGGTCATGGCCCGGCTGATTGCGTCAAACCGGCGCCTGATCTGCGCCGCACCGGCCTACCTGGCGCAACACGGCACCCCGCAGACCCCGCACGATCTGGCGCGGCACAACTGCATCGGCATTCGCCAGGGCGACGAGGCCTACGGCATCTGGCACCTGGCGTCAGCGCGGCGCACAGAAAGCGTGAAAGTACGAGGCAGCCTGAGCACCAACGACGGCGAAATCGCCGTCAACTGGGCGCTGGCCGGGCACGGCATCGTGATGCGCGCCGAATGGGACATCGCCAAATACCTGCAAAGCGGCCGGCTGGTGCAAGTGCTTGAAAACTACCAGACGCCCCCCGCCGACATTCATGCCGTGTACCCGCAGCGCCACCATCTGTCAGGCCGGGTGCGGGCGTTTGTGGATTTTCTGGCCGGGCGGTTCAAGGCGCGCTGGCCAGATGTAGCCAGATCTCATTGCGCCGCAAAAACCAGGGGGTAAATGGCGCGTTGTAGCGGGAGTACATGGGCTCGCCTGTCCAGACCAGGTTGGCACCGCGCAAGGCTGCCTCCAGCTGGTTCAGGTGCTGTGTGTAGTTGTCATCAGACCAGAAGCCGGAATAACGAATGACCGCCATGCGGCTGGGCGTTATATCCCGCAGCGTGACCCGCGCGTCCAGCGGTTCGGGCGCGCTGGCCATGGTGACCCCCTTGGGTAAAACGAATTGCACCCGGAAACCACCGGGCGCCGCCGTCTGGGTGACGGGCGCGGTCATTTCCAGCTTGACCGGCTCGGCAGCCTGTGTCACCGGCGCGGTCATGGCAAATTTTCTCTCGCCCTTGTTTTTTCCAAAGATATAGCCCGCCAGGATCGGAAAGGCCGTGTTCCCGGCCTCCGCCGCGGGCCCGGGCACCACCACTTGCGCAACGGTGTAGGCGGCATATTCCCGAATCTCGACATCGCCGAGCTTCTGGATGACCTGGTAGTCGGGTTCTTCGGTGGCGTGGCTGGTCATGGGCAATGCGAACAGGACCAGACTGAGCAGCACAAGCCCTGCCGTAACGCCGATGGGCCAACGGCGCCAGGCCCGTGCGCCGTTCTGAAAGGGATGGTCTGCCAGCATGGTCGTTGCTCTGGATGTTTGAAGCATTCCAGTATGGCTGATTCATCAGACACGAAAGCTGGATCGGCGCAGCGCGAGTGATCCCTGGGGGTATTCGGCGGTGATGCGCGCGCCAACGCATGCTGGGGCCGGTTCACACGCTGGATGCAGGTGCGAACCGCCCGTGGTGCGGATCGCTATGGGGTTTTGGCCCCAGCTTCAAACCACTGCTTGACGAGCAGGCGTTCCGCCTCGGTGATGCCGGTGGAATTGTTCATCGGCATGGTTTTGCTGACCACCACCTGCTGGTAGACCGCCTGCGCATGCTGCCTGAGCAGCGCCGGCGAGTCGAGGCGCACGTTTTTCATCTGCACCTGCGCACCGTGGCACAGGTAACAGCGCTGTTCCAGCACTTTCTGCAGATTCATGTAGTCATTTTGGCCTGCAGCGCCCGTCAATCCTGCGCCACCAGCTATTGAATTCGTAGCAAGCCCGGCGCTGGCGGGCTGCGGCGGCGGCTTCATCCAGACGATGGCGCCGAGGATCAACGCCAGCCCGACCAGCGCATAAGGCAGCGGGTTGCCGTTGCGGCCCAGCTTGTAGCCGTGGCGCATGACAAAAAACTGGCGGATCAGCGCGCCGGCCAGCATCATCACAATCAGCACCAGCCAGTTCTGCGGGTGGCTCCAGGTGAAGCTGTAGTGGTTGCTCAGCATCGCAAACAGCACCGGCAGGGTGAAATAGGTGTTGTGCACGCTGCGCTGCTTGCCGCGCTGGCCGTGCACCGGGTCCACCGGCTCGCCGGCCTTGATGCTGGCCACCACCTTGCGCTGGCCGGGAATGATCCAGAAGAAGACGTTGGCGCTCATGGCGGTGGCAATCATGGCGCCCACCAGCAGAAAAGCGGCGCGTCCCGCAAACCAGTGGCAGGCCAGCCAGGACGCCACGCACACCAGCAGCAACACCAGCGCGCCGACGATGGCATCGCCGTTTTTGCGTTTGCCGAACAGCTGGCAGATGCCGTCGTAAAGCATCCAGAACACCACAAAGAAGGACAGCGCCACGCCGATGGCGGCGCCGGGCGACCAGTCCATCAGCGATTTGTCGACCAGGTAGGTGCCGGCGTTCCAGAGGTAGGAGACGGTAAACAGCGCAAAACCGGTGAGCCAGGTGCTGTAGCTCTCCCAGTAAAACCAGTGCAGGTGGGCGGGCAGCGTGGGCGGCTTGACCGCAAACTTGACCGGGTGGTAGAAACCGCCGCCGTGCACGGCCCAGAGTTCGCCGCTGACACCCTGGCGCTGAAGGTCTTCGTCAACCGGCGGCGTCAGGCTCGAATCGAGAAAGACAAAATAAAACGAGGAGCCGACCCAGGCGATGGCAGTGATGACGTGGACCCAGCGCAGCAGCAGGTTGGCCCAGTCGAGAAAGTAACTTTCCATGTCTCAACCTATGCAGCGACGCGGCGCTGCCTTGTGCAAGCTGCTCACCACTGCGGGCGCTGTAAGCAGACAAAGGCCACGAACAACAAAAAGTGCTCCGCTGCGACCGAATCGCAAAAGTGTATGCGATCTATGCCCTGCCGGCACGCAACAACTGTGCCGCGACGGACACGGCAATCACTTCGGGCTCCTTGCCGGGGATGCCGGGCAGGCCGATCGGGCAGGTCACGTGTCCCAGTTCTTCGGCGCTGAAACCGCGCGCCTCCAGCCGGTGCCGGAAGGTCGCCCATTTGGTCTTGCTGCCGATCAGGCCGATATAAGGCAGGTCGCCCCGCTCGCGCTGGCGCCTGAGGCATTCAGCCACGATGTCCAGGTCTTCGGCGTGGCTGAAACTCATGATCAGCACCCGCGACTGCGGCGCCAGGCCCGTCACTGCGCGCTGCACCGGGTCGGAGTGTTCACACACCACGTTGTCCGGCAGCGCCTCCGGGAAAATGCCGTCGCGGCTGTCGATCCAGCTCAGTGCAAACGGCAGGCGCGCGAGCACCTGCACCAGCGCAAAACCCACATGCCCGCCCCCAAAAAGCGCAACAGGCTGTAAATTTGTATCCAACCGGCGGCGCAGGCCCGGCACGTCGTCGGCCCCGACCGCTTCAAAGCGCAGATGGACCACCCCGCCGCAGCATTGCCCCAGCGACGGACCAAGCACAAAGCGGCCAACCGCCTCACCCGGCAACCCCTGCAGGCGTGCACGCGCTCTCGCCATCGCTTCGTATTCCAGGTGGCCGCCGCCTATGGTGCCAACCGCCGTGCCGGCAAAAACCGCCATCCAGGTGCCAGCCTCGCGCGGCACCGAGCCTTCGGTGGCGCTCACCTCGACCAGCACGGCCGGCTCCAGCGCCAGCTTGGCCAAAAACAAATCCTTGAGCTGACTCACGGTAGAAACCCTCTGATACACGGCCCCCGGTGAGGGTCCGCAGAACGCATAATTCAGCTTTGAGGCAGCGGGTTTCTGTTACACCATCGCGCCTCGGCCAGACTGCACAATAGCAGCCGCCACCGTCCGGCAACTACACAAGGATACGTATGCCTGAGTCTTCACACCGCCGCTTCTGGCTTGTGGCCTTGCTTTCAACCGTGGCGGGCGCCCTTGTTTCGGCCTGCAAGTCCGCACCCCCATCGGCGGCGGCACCCGAGCCAGCCGCACCCTCCCCGGTGATCGGCCCGATCTCCGGCGCGGCCGGCTCAGCGCGCCAATCGGCGGCACCGAATGCACGCGCCTACCGCCAAAGCGGCGCCAGCCACCTTTACGGATTGCATGCCAACCGCATCTACAAGGGGAGAATGCCGCCCCTGCTGTACGCCATCGGTGTGCTGAATGTGGAAATCAACCAGGTCGGCAACGTGACCCGCCTCGACTGGATGCGGGCCCCGCGCCATGCGCCCGAGGTGATTGCCGAGATCGAGCGCATGATCAAGGCTGCATCGCCTTTTCCGGCGCCGGTGCGGATTGGCAAGGTTGTCTACACCGACACCTGGCTCTGGCACAAAAGCGGAAAATTCCAGCTCGATACGCTGACCGAAGGACAGGATTAAGCTCCCACGATTGTCGCTGCGTGTACTGCGCTGACCCCCGAGGGGCGCTGCGCCTGCGAACTGGCAAAGCCGGATCCGCGGCCCCTGCTTGGCGAGGAGATTGGCCGGCTCAGGACCCGCGGTAAGTGGAATAACTCCAGGGGCTGACCAGCAGCGGCACGTGGTAATGCTGGCTGGTATCGGCCACGCCGAAATCCAGGCTTACCCGGTTCAGGAAATTCGGCTCCGGCAGCGTCACGCCGCGGGCTCGAAAATACCCCGCCACGTCGAACACCAGCCGGTAAGTGCCGCGCTGCAAGCTGCTGTTGTCATACAGCAAGCCATCGGGATTGCGGCCGTCGCTGTTCAAATGGAAGGCTTTCACCAGCGTGGCCTGGTCGCCGTCGGTGGTGTACAGCTCGACGAACATGCCGGCCGCTGGCGTGCCGTGCATGGTGTCCAGCACGTGTGTGCTCAGGCCCATGTCAATTCCTTGTTTGCGGTGCATCGGTCCCCCCGATGGTCTACTGAAAGTGTATACACTTTTGGGCTTTCCGACTATCATTTGCGCCATGGAATCGTCCACCACCAGCGCCATTGTTGAAGCCCTGACCAAGGCGATTGTGGAGCACCGGCTGCACCCGGGCACCAAGCTGGCCGAACAGAAACTGGCCGACCATTTCGGCGTTTCGCGCACGCTGGTGCGCCAGGCCCTGTTCCAGCTGTCTCAAAACCAGCTGATCCGGCTAGAACCCGCGCGCGGCGCCTTTGTCGCGGCGCCTTCGGTCAACGAGGCGCGCCAGGTGTTTGCGGTGCGCCGCATGCTGGAGGCCGAGATGACCCGGGCGTTTGTGCGCAGTGTCACACCGGCAAGGATCAAGGCCCTGAAAGAACATGTGGCGCAGGAAAAAATGGCGGTGGACCGGCAGGATGCGCCTGGGCGTACCGAACTGCTGGGTGACTTTCATGTGCGCATGGCCGAACTGATGGGCAACGAGGTGCTGGCGCAGATGCTGGGCGACCTGATTTCGCGCTGCTCGCTGATCACACTCATGTACCAGAGCGCCAGCGCCGCCGAACACTCGCACGAAGAACACGCCGAAATCGTGAGAGCCCTGGCCGCCAGGGACGAGGAGCGGGCCGTGCGCCTGATGGATGAGCACCTGACGCATGTCGAGGAAAACCTCAGCTTTGACCGTCCGATGCCGACCAACGATATTTCCATGGCCCTGTCCTGAACCTGAGCATGACCACCTACGACACCACCCTGCCCTACCCCAGAGACCTGGTGGGCTACGGCCGCACGCCGCCGCATGCGCAGTGGCCGGGCCAAGCCCGCATTGCCGTGCAATTCGTGCTGAACTACGAGGAGGGCGGCGAAAACGCCGTGCTGCATGGCGACGCCGGCTCGGAGCAGTTTCTCTCCGAGATGGCGAATCCGCCCAGCTACCCGGAACGCCACCTGAGCATGGAAGGCATTTACGAGTACGGCTCGCGGGCCGGCGTCTGGCGTCTGCTGCGCGAGTTTGAAAAGCGCCAGCTGCCACTGACCGTGTTCGGCGTCAGCATGGCCCTGCAGCGCCACCCCGAGCTGACCGCCGCGTTTGTCGAGCTGGGCCACGAAATCGCCTGCCACGGCCTGCGCTGGATCAACTACCAGGGCGTGGACGAAGTGGTCGAGCGCGAACACATGCGCCTGGGCCTGGACATCATCACGCAGATGACCGGCCAGCGGCCGCTGGGCTGGTACACCGGCCGCGACAGCCCGCGCACGCGGCGGCTGGTCGCCGACGACGGCCAGCTGGCCTACGACAGCGACTACTACGGCGACGACCTGCCGCTGTGGATGAAAGTGGCGCGCACCGATGGCACCGTGGTGCCGCGGCTCGTCGTGCCCTACACGCTGGACACCAACGACATGCGTTTTGCCCTGCCTCAGGGCTTCTCGCAAAGCGACGACTTTTTCACCTACCTGCGCGACAGCTTCGATGCGCTGTATGCCGAGGGTGACCCGAACGGCCTGAACGCGCCCAAGATGCTCAGCATCGGCATGCACTGCCGCCTGCTGGGCCGGCCCGGCCGCATCGTGGCGCTGCAGAAATTTCTCGACCATGTCCAGCAGCACGAGCATGTCTGGATCTGCCGCCGCATCGATATTGCACGCCACTGGCAGCACGTCCACCCCTTCAAAGAATGACCATGTCCCTGACCCTTGAACAACTGAACGCCGCACCAGCCCCTGAAGCCGCGGTCTGGCTGGCCGGCCTCTACGAACACTCCCCGTGGATCGCCGACGCTGCGCTGGCGCAGCGCCCCTTCCGGTCGCTGGCTCACCTCAAAAATCTGATGGCCGGCATCGTCCGCGAAGCCGGCCGCGAGGCCCAGCTCGCGCTGATCTGCGCGCACCCCGAGCTGGCCGGCAAGGCCATGGTCAGCCAAACACTGACCGCCGAGTCGACCAACGAGCAGGGCAAGGCAGGCCTCACGGACTGCACACCCGACGAGTTTGCGCGCATCCAGGCGCTTAACACCGCCTACAACACGCGGTTCGGCTTTCCCTTCATCCTCGCCGTGCGGGGCCCGCGCGGCACCGGGCTGAGCCGGCAGGAGATCATCGCCACCTTCGAGCAGCGCCTGGCCAACCACCCCGACTTCGAACTCGCCGAGGCTTTGCGCAACATCCACCGCATCGCCGAGTTGCGGCTCAACGACAAATTCGGTGTGGAGCCGAGCCTGGGCAACCAGGTCTGGGACTGGCAGGAACAACTGAGCGCTTTCAGCGACCCGGGCTACCTGGAAAAAGGCCAGCTCACGGTGACCTACCTCACCGACGCGCACCGCGCGGCCGCCCGGTTGATTGAACAGACCATGCGGGACAGCGGCTTCGACGAGGTGAACGTGGACGCGGTCGGCAATGTGGTGGGCCGCTACAAGGCGGCCGTGCCCGGCGCCAAAATCCTGATGACCGGATCGCACTACGACACCGTGCGCAACGGCGGCAAGTACGACGGGCGTCTCGGCATTTTTGTGCCCGTGGCCTGTGTGGGCGAACTCTCACGCGCCGGCAAGCGCCTGCCTTTCGACTTTGAAGTGATTGCCTTTGCCGAAGAAGAAGGCCAGCGCTACAAGGCCACTTTTCTCGGCTCCGGCGCATTGATCGGCCAGTTCAATCCGGCCTGGCTGGACCAGACAGACGCCGACGGCATCAGCATGCGCGAAGCCATGCAACACGCCGGCCTGCCGGCCACGCTGGAGGCCATCCGCGCGCTGCAGCGCAAGCCGGCCGACTACCTGGGTTTTGTCGAGGTGCACATCGAGCAGGGCCCGGTGCTCAACGAACTCGACATCCCGCTGGGCATCGTGACCTCCATCAACGGCGGCGTGCGTTACACCTGCGAGGTCACCGGCATGGCCAGCCACGCCGGCACCACCCCCATGAACCGCCGGCGCGACGCGGCCTTGGCCGTGGCAGAACTCGCGCTGTATGTGGAGCAGCGCGCGGCGCGCGACGGCGACTCGGTCGGCACCATCGGCATCTGGACGGTACCCGGCGGCTCGACCAACGTGGTGCCCGGGCGCTGCCAGTTCACGCTGGACCTGCGCGCGCCCAACGATGCCCAGCGCGACGCGATGGTGGCCGATGTGCTGGCCGAACTCAAAACCATCTGCGACCGCCGTGGTGTCCACTACAGCACCGAACAAACCATGCGCGCCGCAGCAGCGCCAAGTGCCCCGGACTGGCAACAGCTCTGGGAAAAGGCGGTGGACAGCCTGGGCGTTCCGCTGTACCGCATGCCCAGCGGCGCGGGCCACGACGCGATGAAGCTCCACGAGGTGATGCCGCAGGCCATGCTGTTTGTGCGTGGCCAGAACTCCGGCATCAGCCACAACCCGCTGGAAAGCACGACCAGCGACGACATCGACCTGGCCGTCCATGCTTTCCAGCACCTGCTGAACCAATTGTGCGGACCCCACCATGACTGATGACGAAAAACTGGATGCCTGGGTGGACGCCCACTTCGACGAGGAAGTGCGTTTTCTGCAGGAACTGATCCGCGTCCCCACGCCCACGCCGCCCGGCAACAATGCCCCGCATGCCGAACGCACGGCCGAGCTGCTCCACGCTTTCGGTTTTGAAGCGGAAAAACACAAGATTGCGCCGGTCGAGGTCAAGGCCTATGGCCTGGAGTCCCTGACCAACCTGATCGTGCGCCGCCGTTACGGTGAAGGCCGGACCATCGCCCTGAACGCCCACGGCGACGTGGTGCCGCCCGGTGAAGGCTGGACCCAGGAACCCTATGGCGGCAAGGTCGTGGACGGCAGGATCTACGGCCGGGCCTCGGCCGTCAGCAAGTCCGATTTCGCCACCTACACGTTTGCCGTCCGCGCGCTGGAGGCACTGGGCATCCCGCTGCACGGCAGCGTGGAACTGCATTTCACCTACGACGAGGAGTTCGGCGGGGAAATGGGTCCCGGCTGGCTGCTCAAGAACAAGCTCACCCGGCCGGACTTGCTGATCGCTGCGGGTTTCAGCCATGAAGTGGTCACCGCCCACAACGGCTGCCTGCAGATGGAAGTCGCGGTGCACGGCAAGATGGCCCATGCCGCCATTCCCGACACCGGCGTGGATGCACTGCAGGCGGCGGTGCACATCCTCAATGCGCTGTATGCGCAGAACACGCTGTACCAGAAGATCAGCTCCAGGGTCGAGGGCATCACCCATCCCTATCTGAATGTCGGCCGCATCGAAGGCGGCACCAACACCAACGTCGTGCCGGGCAAGGTGATGTTCAAGCTGGACCGCCGCATGATTCCCGAGGAAAAACCGGTTGAAGTGGAACGCGAGATCCGCAAGGTGATCACCGAGGCCGCTAAAGAGTGCGAGGGTGTCCGTGTCGAGATCAAGCGCCTGCTGCTGGCCAACGCGCTCAAGCCCCTGCCGGGCAACCAGCCGCTGGTCGACGCGATCCAGAAGCATGGCCAGGCCGTGTTCGGTGAACCCATCCCGGCGATGGGCACACCGCTGTACACCGATGTGCGCCTTTACGCCGAGGCCGGCATACCCGGCGTGATTTACGGCGCCGGGCCACGCACGGTGCTCGAGTCCAACGCCAAACGCGCCGACGAACACCTGGTCCTTGACGACCTGCGCGGCGCGACCAAGGTGATTGCGCGCACCCTGCGCGAACTGCTGGCGCCCCCGCCATGAACGCCTGGCGCGCGCCAGCCATCCTCATGCTGCACGGTGCGGGCCGGTTCAGGGGATATCCCGATGGCTGCGCCGTGCACCCGACCCACAATCAGGGGTGCACATGGTGCCTCCAGACACCAGCCGGGCATTTTTCTTGCTTGACGTGATACATCCCTAACATTCCCTGGAGCACCCATGACAAAACGCGCTTTCATCAAGACCTTCGCCGCCCTGGCCGTCACGGCCGCCACCGCGGTGTGCGGCAATGCCTACGCCCAGAACACGCCCATCAAGTTCCAGCTGGACTGGCGCTTCGAGGGCCCGGCCGCGCTGTTTGTCACGCCCGCCGCCAAAGGTTATTTCAAGGACGCCAAACTCGACGTGACGATTGACGCCGGCAACGGCTCGGGCGGTACCGTCACCCGCGTCGCGTCGGGCAGCTACGACATGGGTTTTGCCGACCTGGCCGCGCTGATGGAATTCCACGCCAACAACCCCGACGCCGCCAACAAGCCGGTCGCGGTGATGATGGTCTACAACAACACGCCCGCTTCGGTGATGGCGCTGAAAAAGTCCGGCATCAAGACGGTCGCCGACCTGAACGGCAAAAAACTCGGCGCCCCGGTGTTCGACGCCGGCCGCCGCGCCTTTCCGATTTTTGCCAAGGCCAACGGCATCAGCGGCGTGCAGTGGACCGCCATGGACCCGCCACTGCGTGAAACCATGCTGGCGCGCGGCGATGTGGATGCCATCACCGGCTTCACCTTCACCTCGCTGCTCAACCTCGAAGCGCGCGGCGTGAAAGCCGAGGACGTGGTGGTGCTGCCTTACGCCGACAACGGCGTCAAGCTCTACGGCAACGTGATCATCGCCTCGCCGAAAATGATCAAGGACAACCCGGCCGCGGTGAAAGCCTTCCTGCTGGCCTTCACCAAGGGCGTGAAGGAAGTCATCGCCAAACCGGCGGCCGCCATTGAAGACGTCAAGGCACGCGACGGCATCATCAACACCGCGCTCGAAACACGCCGCCTGCAGCTGGCCATTGACACCGTGATCAACAGCCCCGACGCTCGGGCCGAAGGGTTCGGCCAGGTCAGGGGCCCGCGCCTGACACTGATGGCCTCGCAGGTGTCCGACGCCTTCAACACCAAGACGCGCGTCAATGCCGACAGCGTGTGGAACGGTTCCTTCCTGCCCACGGTGGCCGAACTCAACGTCCTGCCCGCGGCGAAGAAGTAACTGCAAAGTACGGCGCCTGCCGGCGACCCGCGCCGGCAGACACCTTGAACGGCACGGCCGGCGTTTCCCTGAAATGCCGGCCGTTCTCCTGAGTGTCCCGAGCGAATCACAAAATTCAAAGATCCATGCAAGCACATCCCGACGGCCATTTTGTTGACTTCAGCGACGTCTGGCTCGCCTACAACGACGAGTTGCTGGCGCAAAACCACTTCGCCGTGGAAGCGATCGACCTCAAGGTGCGCGAGGGCGAGTTCATTGCCATCGTCGGACCCTCGGGCTGTGGCAAATCCACCTTCATGAAGCTGACCACCGGCCTGAAAATGCCGTCGAAAGGCCGCATCACGATCGACGGCCAGCCGGTCACCGGCCCGCTGAAGATTTCCGGCATGGCTTTCCAGGCGCCTTCGTTGCTGCCCTGGCGAACCACGGTGGACAACGTGCTGCTGCCGCTGGAGATCGTCGAGCCCTTTCGCAGCCAGTTCAAGTCCAAACGCAAGGAATTCGAGGAACGCGCGCGCAAGCTGCTGCAGAAGGTCGGCCTCGGTGGTTACGAGGACAAGTTCCCGTGGCAGCTGTCGGGCGGCATGCAGCAGCGCGTGAGCATTTGCCGCGCACTGATCCACGAACCCAAGATGCTGCTGCTCGACGAGCCCTTCGGCGCACTCGACGCCTTTACACGCGAGGAGCTCTGGTGCATCCTGCGCGACCTCTGGACCGAGCAGCGTTTCAACGTCATCCTGGTCACACACGACCTGCGCGAGTCGGTCTTCCTGGCCGACACCGTGTATGTGATGAGTAAAAGCCCGGGGCGTTTTGTCGTCAAACGCGAGATCGACCTGCCGCGCCCGCGCGACCTCGAGGTGACCTACACCCAGGCCTTCGGCGACATCGTGCACGAGCTGCGCAGCCACATCGGGGCCATCCGCACGCCCGTCATCAACCCGGTTCCCGCCGCTGAAGGCACATAGCATGAGCAAAAAACAGATTGAACGCTGGTCCCCGTTTGTGCTGCTGGCAGCCATCCTGGCGCTGTGGCAAGGGGTGGTCATGGTGTTCGGCATCGCCGAATACATTTTCCCCGCGCCGCTGGCGATCGCCCAGTCCATGGCCGAGTTCGCCGGCCCGATCGCGCAGGCCGCCTGGAAAACCTTCTGGGTCACCATGGTCGGCTTCGGCCTGTCCATCGTGGTCGGCGTGATGCTGGGTTTTCTGGTCGGTTCCTCGCGCCTGGCCTATGCCGCGGTGTACCCGCTGCTGGTCGCCTTCAATGCCGTGCCCAAGGCGGCGATTGTGCCCATCCTGATCGTCTGGTTCGGCATCGGCGTCGGCCCCGGCATCCTGACCGCCTTCCTGATCTCGTTTTTCCCGATCACCGTCAACATGGCGACCGGCCTGGCCACGCTGGAGCCGGAGCTGGAAGATGTGCTGCGCGTGCTCGGCGCCAAGCGCTGGGACGTGCTCGTCAAGGTCGGCCTGCCGCGCTCCATGCCCTACTTCTACGGCTCGCTCAAGATCGCGATCACGCTGGCCTTTGTCGGCACCGTGCTGGCCGAAATGACCGCTGGCGACTCCGGCATCGGCTACCTGATGCTCAGCGCCGGCTCGCAGCAGCGCATGGCGCTGGCTTTTGCCGGGCTGGTGGTGATCGGCGCGATGGCGATGATCATGTACGAGCTGTTCAGCTACATCGAGAAACACACGACGGGCTGGGCGCACCGGGGGACGCAAGGCGGTTGAAGCCGCCCAGCCTCTGAATTTAAGCATCAAATTGGTCGCCAGCCCATGTCCTGCTTGCGCTAGCAGCTATTGAATTTGTAGCGCCGTCAGGATCACGCTGTGCCTGCGGGTCATTCTGGACAGTAGTTCCAACTCCCCACTCCCACCCCTAACCCCTCCCTCGCCCCGCTGGGCGATGGAGGGGGACTTCATTTGGCCGCATGTGCTGCGCTCGTGTGAACACATGACCGTCTCTTGGAATTCCCGATGAAGGCGCGCTTTACGCGCCTTCATCTCCGGATTTTGTTCCCCGTATTGGCTTTAGCCCCCACCCTTCTGTATGCGCCGAGGAGCGCAGGCAAAAGCGGATCAGGGCTTGCGATTGTCTGAGCGAAGCGAGTTCGAGCAAGACCCCGCTTTTGACGAGCACCGCAGGTTGCCCCGTAGCGCAGCGAAGGGGACGCAGACGGCAGGGTCGCCTTTTCTTTGGTGACTTTCTTTTGGCGAAGCAAAAGAAAGTTACTTGCCGCCGGGCAACCCCCGGCCAACAGGCATACGCGGACCCAAAGGCTTGAAGGAAGCACGGCTTCGACAGGCTCAGCCCGAACGGTGGCGGTCATCGAACATGGATCCCGGATCGTGTCCGGGATGACAGCCCAAGGCCGGGGCTGTCCTAGAGAAACCGTTCCAGCAACCGCCGCGACGCCCGGTCCAGCGCCCCCATGTCCTTCACACTGAAGTGAACGCCATGGCCGGCGGCAATCAGCAGCGACTCGCGGTTCAGGCGGCGGATGTCTTCCTCGCCCTTGAGCACAAACGAGGTCTCGCCGCGGTCGGTGTCCACGACCCAGGTGCTGGGTGTGCCGAAGCTCGACACGCTGATGAGTCGCGTGACCTCGGGCACAAAGTCGCGCAGCGCGAGTTCTTCCTCGAGCAGGCTGCGTTGCGGCTGCGGCACCTCCTCCAGCCGATCCAGCCAGACCAGTTCATGACCCTCGCTGCTGATCAGGGAAATGCCTTCATCGGGCGCGGCAATCGGGAAAGCGCGCACCGGCACCACGCCCAGGTGCTGCTCACCGTTGTCTGCCACCAGCAGCAGCTGGCCCGAGGCGTGCCGCTCCAGCTGAAAGGCGGGGCTGGCTGAAGTGGGGGTGGTGGTCATGCGGACTCCTTCAGACATGGCCGTTGTGCTGGGCGGTATGGGCCACCTGCGAGGTGGCCAGGGCGATGCGGCCTTCTTCGGCATCGACATTGCCCTCGCTGTCGACCTGGCGCGCCTGGGCTTCGTAGAGCCGCCAGTAGGCGCCCTGCTTCGCCATGAGTTCGTCGTGGGGTCCGACCTCGACCACCTGGCCGCGGTCCATCACCACCAGCCGGTCGGCCTTGCGCAGGGTAGACAGGCGGTGCGCGATGGCAATCGTCGTGCGGCCCTGCACCAGGTTGTCCAGGGCTTTCTGGATTTCCTGCTCGGTCTCGGTATCCACCGAGGAGGTCGCCTCGTCGAGGATCAGGATGCGCGGGTCGATCAGCAGCGCCCGCGCAATCGAGATGCGCTGGCGTTCGCCGCCCGACAGGCCCTGGCCGCGCTCGCCGACCAGCGAGTCATAACCCTGCGGCAGGCGCAGGATGAACTCGTGCGCATGGGCGGCACGGGCCGCGGCCACAATCTCGGCGCGGCTGGCGCCCGGCTTGCCGTAAGCGATGTTTTCGGCGATGGTGCCGAAGAACAGAAAGGGCTCCTGCAGCACCAGGCCGATGTTGCGCCGGTAGTCGGCCACGGTGAAGCGCCGGATGTCGGTGCCGTCCACACTGATGCTGCCGTCGGTCACGTCGTAAAAGCGGCAGATCAGGTTGACCAGGGTGCTTTTGCCGGAGCCGCTGTGACCAACCAGGCCGATCATCTCGCCCGGCTGGATGGTCAGGTCCAGGCCGCGGATCACCGCGCGGTTGCCGTAACGAAAGCCCAGGCCCGCCATCTCGATGCGGCCCTGCATGGGCGCCATGGGCACCGGGTTGGCCGGCTCCGGCACATTGGAGGCGTGGTCGAGAATGTCGAAAATGCGCTTGGCGCCGGCCGCCGCTTTCTGCGTGACCGAAACAATACGGCTCATGGAGTCCAGCCGCGTGTAAAAACGGCCGATGTAGGCGATAAACGCCGTCAGCACACCCACCGTGATCTGCTGCTTGGACACCAGCCAGATGCCGAAGGCCCAGACCACCAGCAGGCCGATTTCGGTCAGCAGCGACACCGTTGGGGTGAACAGCGACCAGACCTTGTTGAGCTTGTCGTTGACGAGCAGGTTGTGGCGGTTGGCGTCCCGAAAGCGCTGGGCTTCACGCTTTTCCTGGGCAAAGGCCTTGACCACGCGGATGCCGGGAATGGTGTCGGCCAGCACATTGGTCACCTCGGACCAGACCCGGTCGATTTTCTCGAAACCGGTGCGCAGGCGGTCGCGCACCGTGTGGATCATCCAGGCGATGAAGGGCAGCGGCAAGAGGGTGACCAGCGCCAGCCAGGGGTTGATCGAGAACAGGATGGCGGCGGTCATCACGATCATCAGCACGTCGGTCGCAAAGTCGAGCGCGTGCAGCGACAGGAAGACATTGATGCGGTCGGTTTCCGAGCCGATGCGGCTCATCAGGTCGCCGGTGCGTTTGCCGCCGAAATAGTCCAGCGACAGCTCCAGCAGGTGGTCAAAGGTGGCCGTACGCAGGTCGGCGCCTATGCGTTCGGACACCAGTGCCAGCAAATAGGTGCGCGCCCAGTTCAGCGCCCAGCCGAGCAGCGCCGCCGCCAGCAGGCCGCCCAGGATGGCCAGCACCTTCCAGGTCTCGATCTGCTGGCCGTTCTGGAACGGGATCAGGATGTCGTCCATCAGCGGAATCGTCAGGTAGGGCGGCACCAGGGTGGCGGCGGTGGAGGCCAGGGTCAAAAAAAACCCGGAAAGCAGCTGCCACTGGTAAGGCCGGGCGAAGCGCCACAGGCGCAGCAAGACCCAGGTGGACGGCGGCGTGTGCAGTTCGCGGGCACAGGTCGGGCACTCGTCGCTGTCCGCCGGCAGCGCGGTATCGCAAAAGGGGCACAGGGCCATGTCGTCACCGGCAGCAGCGGCGCCGGGCGCCAATTGCTGCTCGAACAGGCGCAGCAGCCGCAGCGCCTGTACATTGACCGCCAGCGTAAAGCGCCAGCTGGCCAGTCGCTGGGCCCCCTGGTGAAGTTCCAGCGTGCCGACACCGGCATGATCGAAATGACGCAGGGACAGGGGCGGCAGCTGGCTGGCGGCATCCGCCGGGCGCAAGGGCCAGCTGGCCCACAGGCCGGTTTCCGGGTCGCGGGCCATCAGGCGGCGGTCGGTCAGTGCCAGCAAACCGCGGGAAAAGCGAAGTTGCTGATTCAGGTCAACCAGCACCGTACATAACACGTTCTCATGGTTTGCGAGTTGCGCGCGCAGGTCTGTCTGCGCTGGACCAGCCTCGCTGGAGGCGTCGACCGGATGAGAATGTTGCATTGTGATGTGGAAGCCGTAAAAACCGGTGCCCCCTAAACAGTGGGGTCAAATAGGGGATTTTCGCCCAATCCGGGCCGGCTGATGCAAGATTCGGCCACCGGACCGGAAAACCTGCCCGAACAAACAGAAACGCCCGTTGTGGGCGCTTATTCAGAAAAGAACGTTGCCCCGGCCCGGCCGGTTGACCGAATCCAGAAAAACATGAGCAAACAGGACGACATCCAGCTTCTGCGCATCAATTACCTGCGCGGCCCCAACATCTGGACTTACCGCGCTGTGCTGGAAGTCTGGATGGACCTCGGCACCCTGGAGGACTTCCCCTCCAACCGGTTGCCGGGCTTCAGCGACCGCCTGGTTGCGCTGCTGCCGGCCCTGCTGGAGCACCACTGCGGCGTCGGCGAGCGCGGTGGCTTCATCCAGCGGCTCTACGAAGGCACCTGGGCCGGCCATGTGCTGGAGCACGTCGTCATCGAATTGCTGAACCTGGCGGGCATGCCCACCGGTTTCGGCCAGACCCGCAGCACCTCGAAGCGCGGCATTTACCGCATGGTGGTCCGCGCGCGCGACGAGCAGGTGGCGCGCAGTGCGCTGGCCGAGGGCCACCGCCTGCTGATGGCCGCCGTCAACAACGAGGCCTTCAGTGACGCCGAGCTGCAGGCGGCCGTCGGCCGCGTGCGTGACAAGGTCGACGAGTGTTACCTCGGCCCCAGCACGGCCTCCATCGTCGCAGCCGCCACCGAGCGCCGCATTCCGCACATCCGCCTGAACGACGGCAACCTGGTCCAGCTGGGCTACGGCGCCAGCCAGCGCCGCATCTGGACGGCCGAGACCGAACTCACCAGCGCGATCGCCGAAGGCATCGCCAGCGACAAGGACCTGACCAAAAGCCTGCTGGCTTCCTGCGGCGTGCCCGTGCCCGAAGGCGAAATCGTCGACAGCGCCGAAGCCGCCTGGGAGGCCGCGCAGGAGATCGGCCTGCCGGTGGTGGTCAAGCCCACCGACGGCAACCACGGCCGCGGCGTGTCGCTGGACCTCACCACCCGCGAACAGGTTGAAGCGGCTTTCCAGGTGGCGGCGCCGCAGGGCAGCGAAGTGATGGTCGAGCGTTTTGTGCGCGGCCACGAACACCGGCTGCTGGTGGTGGGCGGCCGGGTGGTCGCCGCGGCACGCGGTGACACCGCGACGGTCCGCGGGGACGGCCGCGCCAGCGTGGCCGAACTGGTCGAGGCGCAGCTCAATACCGACCCGCGCCGCGGGGCCACCGAAGACTTCCCGCTCGGCCTGATCGAACTCGACAAGGACGAAGCCATCCTGCTGGACCTGCAGCGCCAGGGACTGAGCCCCGCCTCGGTGCCGGAGGCACGGCGCCAGGTGCTGATCCAGCGCAACGGCAATGTGGCGATTGACTGCACCGACGAGATCCACCCCGACGTCGACCATATCGTCTCGCTGGCTGCCCGCGTCGTCGGTCTGGACATCGCTGGCGTGGATGTCGTGGCGCAGGATATTTCCAGGCCCCTGCATGCCCAGGGCGGCGCCATTGTGGAAGTCAACGCCGGCCCCGGCTTGCTGATGCACCTGAAGCCGGCCGAAGGTGCGCCGCGGCCGGTCGGCCGCGCCATCTGCGACCACCTGTTTCCCGAGGCGCCCGAAGGCACGCACAGCGGCCGCATTCCCGTGGTTGGCGTGGCCGGTTCGGCCGGCACGCACCATGTGGCGCGGCTGGTGGCCTGGCTGCTGCAGCTGTCAGGTCGGCACACCGGCCTGGCCTGTCGCGACGGCCTGTACCTCGACGGGCGCCGCCTGGATGCCAGTGACTGCACACACTGGGAGGCCGGCCAGCGCCTGCTGATCAACCGTGCCGTGCAGGCCGCCGTGTTCGAGAACGGCGCCGCCACGATTTTGCGCAGCGGCCTGGCCTATGACCGCTGCCAGGTCGGCGTGGTCACCGATCTCGGGGGTGCCGGGGCGCTGGGTGAATTCGACGTGGCAGGTGAAGAACAGATGTTCAAGGTCATGCGCTCGCAAGTCGATGTCGTGCTGTCCGACGGTGTGGCCGTGCTCCATGCCGCCGATCCGCTCATCGTCGAGATGGCCCGCCTGTGTGACGGCGAGGTGATCTTCTACGCCGCCGACCCGGGTTTGCCCGCCATCGCCATGCACCTGGACGGCGGCGGCCGAGCTGTGTTCATGCGCCAGGGCCAGGTCGTGCTGGCCACCGGCGCCAGCGAAGCCTTCCTGCCCGGTCTGGACAAGCTGGCCGTCTGGCAGGGCCGGCATGTCCCCACCGCCGAAGACAGCCTGCTGGCTGCCATTTCAGTGGCGTGGGCGCTCGACATTCCGCTCAACCTGATCGGTGCCGGCATCGAAGCCTTCAACCTGGAGACGGCTGCCGACCGCTCCACCCGGGAAGAAAAGGTCGCCTCATGAACACCTTGAACACCTTGAAAACCGACGCCCTCGCAACACGTCCCTCCCGTGACCCCCAGCCCGGAAAGACACGCCGATGAAAGTTACCCGCATCCGTGCGCTGCGCGGCCCCAACCTCTGGAGTCGCCATACGGCGCTCGAGGCCATCATCACCTGCACGCAGGCCGAATGCGCCATCGACGCCCTGCCCGGCTTTGAGCCGCGCGTGCGCTCCCTGTTTCCCGCCATCGGCGCCTTGCGTCCAGGCGGCTATGTGGGGCCCGTGTCGCTGGCCCATGTACTGGAATCGGCCGCACTGGCCTTGCAGGCCCAGGCCGGTTGCCCGGTGACCTTCAGCCACACGGCCGCCACGCTCGAGGACGGCGTTTACCAGACCGTGGTCGAATACAGCGAAGAGGCGGTCGGCCGCCTGGCGCTGGAGCTGGCCCAGGCGCTGATCCACGCCGCGCTCCACGAAACCGGCTTCGACATGGACGCCGCGATTGCCCAGTTGCGCGACCTCGATGAAGACGAACGGATCGGACCCAGCACCGGCGCCATCGTGGACGCGGCCATCGCCCGCGGCATTCCGTACAAGCGCCTGACCAAGGGCAGCCTGGTGCAGTTCGGCTGGGGCTCGCGCCAGCGCCGCATCCAGGCGGCCGAGCTCGATGCCACGAGTGCGGTGTCCGAATCGATTGCCCAGGACAAGGACCTGACCAAAAAGCTGCTGCTCGCCGCCGGTGTGCCGGTGCCCATGGGCCGGCCTGTCGCCGACCCGGACGAAGCCTGGGCCGCCGCCCTGCAGATTGGCCTGCCGGTGGTGCTCAAACCGCAGGACGGCAACCAGGGCAAGGGCGTCACGGTCAACGTCGTGGACCGTGACCACCTCGACATCGCCTTCCGTGCAGCGGCCGAATACGGCACCGTCATGGTGGAAAAATTCCTGCCCGGCAACGACTACCGCCTGCTGGTGGTCGGCAACAAGCTGGTGGCCGCCTCGCGGCGCGAACCCCCGCAGGTGCTGGGCGATGGCCTGCACACGGTGCGTGAACTGGTCGACATCGTCAACCAGGACCCGCGCCGCGGCGAAGGCCATGCCACCTCGCTGACCAAGATCCGTTTTGACGACATCGCCGTGGCCCGCCTGCATGCGCAAGACCTCACGCCGGAATCGATTCCGGCGCGCGGCCGCCGCGTGATCCTGCGCAACAACGCCAACCTCAGCACCGGCGGCACCGCCACTGATGTGACCGGCGACGTGCACCCCGACGTCGCCGCACGTGCGGTGGCCGCCGCGCAGATGGTGGGCCTGCACATCTGCGGCGTGGACATCGTCTGCGAAAGCGTGCTGCGCCCGCTCGAAGCGCAAAACGGCGGCGTGGTCGAAGTCAACGCCGCGCCCGGCCTGCGCATGCACCTGTCGCCGTCCTACGGCAAGGGCCGCGCCGTCGGTGGCGCGATGATCAACGAGCTGTTTGCGCCTGGCGATGACGGCCGCGTGCCGGTGGTGGCCGTGACCGGTACCAACGGCAAGACCACCGTCACGCGCCTGATCTCGCACCTGCTGACGGCCAGCGGCCTGCGCTGCGGCATGACCAACACCGACGGTGTGTATGTCAACGGCCGCCAGACCGACAGCGGCGACTGCAGCGGCCCGAAAAGCGCGCGCAACGTGCTGATTCACCCCGACGTCGATGCGGCCGTGTTCGAAGTGGCGCGCGGTGGCGTGCTGCGTGAGGGCCTGGGTTTTGACCGCTGCGAAGTGGCGGTGGTGACCAACGTCGGCACCGGCGACCACCTGGGGCTGAACTACATCACCACGGTCGAAGACCTGGCGGTGCTCAAGCGGGTGATCGTGCAGAACGTCGCACCGACCGGCTACGCCGTGCTCAACGCGGCCGACCCCATAGTCGCGGCCATGGCGCCCACCTGCCCCGGCAACGTGATCTTTTTCGCCGCCGACCGGCACCACCCGCTGATGGCCACCCATCGCGCCCAGGGCAAACGCACGGTCTACGTCGATGGCAACGCGCTGGTCGCGGCCGAAGGCGCGTGGCGTGAACGTGTGCCGTTGAACAACATCCCGCTGACGCGCAACGGCAGCATCGGCTTTCAGGTTGAAAACGTCATGGCGGCACTGGCCGCCGCCTGGGCCGTCGGCGTGACCTGGGAAACCCTCAAAAGCGGGCTCGCCAGTTTTGTCAACGACGCGCACAACGCGCCCGGCCGCTTCAACGTGATGGACTACCGCGGCGCCACCGTGATTGCCGACTACGGCCACAACCCCGACGCCATGCGCGCGCTGGTCAGCGCGGTGGAAGCAATGCCGGCCAGACGCCGCAGCGTGGTCATCAGCGGCGCCGGCGACCGCCGGGACAACGACATCCGCGACCAGACCATCATCCTCGGCCACGCTTTTGACGATGTGCTTCTTTACCAGGATGCCGCCCAGCGCGGCCGCGCCGACGGCGAGGTCATGGGCCTGCTGCGCGAAGGCCTGGTGGGCGCCAGCCGCACCACCCACATCGAGGAAATCCATGGCGAGTTTCTGGCCATCGACACCGCCCTGGCCCGCCTGGAGCCGGGCGACCTGTGCCTGATCCTGGTGGACCAGGTGCAGGAAGCACTGGCGCACCTGGCCAGGCGGGTAAAAGAAGACAGCGACCTCAAGCAAGTCGCGCTGGCCTGAACGCGGGTTCAGCCCTGGCGCCTTGGCCAGCATCCCAAGCTGAATCGAGGCGCGCCCGTCAGGCTGCAGGCATTTATGAAAATAATAGCCACAGCCCAATAAGAACGGGCGCAAGCAGCTACAAATTCAGTAGCAATCTCGCGGCAGAATCACCGCGGGCCGCGGGGTAAACTCCATCGATGGCCTGGAACGCAACGCTCTCTCTCGACTACACCTTGCAGGCCGGCAAGACCGTCGCCCACTTCCGCCATGATGGCCCGCTGCGCATTCTGCAAAGCCTGTACCCCGAAGGTGACGCCGTGTGCCACAACGTGCTGGTGCATCCACCGGGCGGCCTGGTGGGCGGCGACACGCTGGACATCGCGGTCACGGCGGCCGCCGGCAGCCACGGCCTGATCACCACACCCGGCGCCACGCGCTTTTACCGGTCGACGGGCGACACCGCCCTGCAGCGCACGCGCCTGCGCCTGGAGGCCGGGGCCCGCGCCGAGTGGCTGCCGATGGAAGCGCTGTGTTACAGCGGCTGCCTGGCCGAAAACCACCTGACACTGGATCTGGCGCCCGGGGCCGAACTGCTGGGCTGGGACATCACCGCACTGGGTCTGCCCAGCGCCAACCAGCCCTTTGAGCAAGGCAGCTTTTGCCAGCACATCGAGTTGCCCGGCGTCTGGCTGGAACGCGCACGCATCCGGGCCGACGACCTGCTGCTGCTGAACAGCCCGCTGGGCCTGGCCGGCCAGCGCTGTATCGCCACCCTGTTTTTTGCCGCCGGCAGCAAGCTCGAGCGCCGGCGCCGGCAACTGGCACTGGATCTGGCGCGGCAGGTGCTGGAGGCGCACCCGCTGAGCGCAGCCGCGGGCGCGACCAGCCCCGATGCGCAGGTGGTGGTGGTGCGGGTGCTGGCGCCCCTGGTCGAGCCGGCCATGGGTCTGCTCAAGCAGGTCTGGAAGGTCTGGCGCCAGCACTTCTGGGGAAAAGACGCACCCAGCCCGCGCATCTGGTCGGCCTGATCGCCAGGCTGCATCTGCCGCCTGCGACCTACACCATGTTTGCGGGACGTCCTACCGGGTGCGGAACCTCAGCGGCGCAAAATCGGACGCGCCATTGCCCCTTACAACATTGACCTGCGAGACACTCATGAAAATCTTCCTGACCCCTGCCCTGGTGGCCATCACCCTGCTCTTCACCGGATGCGCCAGCACCACCGAGGGCGGCTCCGTCGGTGCCTCGCGCTCGCAGCTCCTGCTGGTGTCGTCCGCGGAGCTGGACCAGATGGCGGCCCAAAGTTACGCCAAGCTCAAGGCCGAAGCCAGCGCCAAGGGCACGCTCAACACCAATGCGGCCATGCTGGCCCGCGTGCGCGCCGTGGCCGCTCGCATCGAGCCGCAAACCGCGGTGTTTAGAGCCGATGCGCCGCGCTGGCAGTGGGAAGTCAACCTGATCACCAGCGACCAGCTCAATGCCTTTTGCATGCCTGGCGGAAAAATCATGTTCTACACCGGCCTGGTTTCCAGACTCAACCTCAGTGATGACGAAATTGCCGTCGTGATGGGCCACGAAATTGCTCACGCCCTGCGCGAACACTCGCGCGAACAGGTGTCCCAGGCCGCGGCCGCACAGACCGCCATCGGCATCGGCACGCAGTTGCTGGGTCTGGGTGGGGGCACCTCACAGCTCACGGAAGCCGCCTATGAAGCGCTGGTGGCCACGCGTTTCAGCCGTTCGCATGAAAGCGAAGCTGACCGCATCGGCCTCGAGCTGACGGCACGCGCCGGCTACAACCCTCAGGCCGGCGTCAGCCTGTGGCAAAAAATGGCCAGTGCAGGCAGCACCGGTGGAGGCGCCGACTTCCTGAGCAGCCACCCCACCGACAGCAGCCGCGTGCAGCAGATCCAGGCCTTGCTGCCCACGGTGATGCCGCTGTACCAGGCGACGCGCCGCTAAACTTGTCATTCCGGACCTGACATTGACGCCGTCGGGACCGCTTTCAGGTCGGGCACGGCGCGCCCGGTGCACGCCTCCAGCAACAACAACACGGGGAAAGCCATGCCTGCCGCCATGACCACGACCGAGATCTACCTGATCGCCATGGCGATCATTTTCACGGTCCCCTACCTGATCTGGCGCGTCTTCAAGACCGACTACTACGCACCGCTGGTGGTAGTGCAGATCATTGCCGGCATCCTGCTGGGGCCTGGCATCCTGGGCAAGATCTACCCCGACTACTACGCCTTCGTGTTCAGCGCGCCGGTTGTGCAGTCGCTCAACGGCATCGCCTGGTGGGCGGTGATGGTGTTTGTCTGGATCGCCGGCATCGAGTTGGATCTGAAAAAAGCCTGGGCCCACCGGCGTGAGAGCACCATCACCGCAGGCCTGGCGCTGGGCACACCGCTGCTGTTTGGCTGCGTGGCCGCCGCCGGCATGCTGATGTACGACGGTTGGGTCGGCCCGCAAGGCATGCGCTGGCAGTTTGTCATGGGTGTCGGCATGGCCTGCGCCGTCACCGCCCTGCCCATCCTGATTTTGCTGATGGAAAAGCTCGCCATCCTGCGCCAGCCCATCGGCCAGCGCATCCTGCGTTACGCCAGCCTGGACGACATCGCGATCTGGGGCGTACTCGCGCTGATCCTGATGGACTGGGAGCGCGTCGGCCGGCAAGCCGGTTTCCTGGCCGCCTTTGCTGTCCTTGCTTACGCGTTTCGCAAACTCATGGTCTGGCTGCCCGAACGCGACCGCTGGTACGCGGGACTCGTCTGGCTCATCCTCTGCGCCTTTGGTGCGGACTGGGCCGGCCTGCACTACATGGTGGGCGCCTTCCTGGCGGGCGCGGTCATGGACGGCGAGTGGTTCAACCAGGAACACATGGACCTGCTGCGCCACCACGTGTTGCTGGTGATGATGCCGGTTTTTTTCCTGAGCACCGGCCTGCGCACCAACTGGTCGGTGGGCGGTGAAGCCGTGTTCATCGCTGCGGCGGTGCTGCTGGTCGCCTCGGTGGCCGGCAAGCTGATCGGCGTCCACATCGCCGGCAAGGTGCTCAAGTGGGCGCCGGGCGAAAGCTCCATCATCGGCTGGCTGCTGCAAACCAAGGCGCTGATCATGATCATCTTTGTCAACATCCTGCTGGACAAAGGCATCATCACCAACGAGACCTTCACCGCCCTGCTGCTCATGGCGATTGCCAGCACCATGCTGACGGTGCCGGTGGTCGCGCCGAAACTCCAGCGCATGAAGGAGATTATTCTCCGGTCGAAGTAGGTAGCTGATCTGCCATTGCGGACGTGATCCGCCATCCATGCAGGCGCACTTGCGACCGTGGCTCATGCCGCATGGATCCCGGATCGAGTCCGGGATGACAAAAACCTAAATCGCCACCAGCTGCCGCACGCCGTTGGCCTGCATGTCCTTGCCCTGGCCGCGCGCGATGAACTCGCCGCGTTCCATCACCAGGTAATCGTCGGCCAGTTCTTCCGCAAAATCGTAGTACTGCTCGACCAGCAGGATGGCCATGTCGCCGCGGTCGGCCAGCATGCGGATCACGCGTCCGATGTCCTTGATGATGCTGGGCTGGATGCCCTCGGTCGGCTCGTCCAGGATCAGCAGCTTGGGCTTGGCCGCCAGCGCGCGCGCAATCGCGAGCTGCTGCTGCTGCCCGCCCGACAGGTCGCCGCCGCGCCGGTTCAGCATCTGCTTGAGCACCGGAAACAACTCGTACAGCTCCGCCGGGATCGGTGTACTCGCGCTTTTGTAGGCCAGGCCCATGCGCAGGTTTTCCTCCACCGTCAGCCGCGCAAAGATCTCGCGGCCCTGCGGCACAAAACCGATGCCGGCACGCGCGCGTTCATAAGGCGTGGCATTCTGGATGGCCTTGCCGTCGAACTCGATGGTTCCGGTCTTGATCGGTACCAGGCCCATCAACGATTTGAGCAAGGTGGTCTTGCCGACGCCGTTACGGCCGAGCAGCACAGTCACCTTGCCGAGGTGGGCTTGCAGGCTCACGTCGCGCAGGATGTGGGAGCCGCCGTAGTACTGGTTGATGTTTTTGACGTTTAGCATTTCGTGTTTCTCGTCAAGTCTGTTGTCTGCGTGGCAAGCCGGGTCTCGCCCCGGCGGGCGAGGCACTTTTCTTTGCGTCGCCAAAGAAAAGTACCCAGAAGAAAGGCGACCCGATGGTCTGGGTACTTCCGCTCCGCTCCAGGCAACCTGCGGTGCTCGACGGGTTGGGGGGAACGGATACCGAAACCAATACCGATACGGGGAGGCGAGGAC
>NZ_CALRVW010000002.1:0-287618 GCF_943371715.1 Polaromonas sp. YR568
CAAGTCACGGGGCAAGAAGGCACAGCCGAAAGGAGAAACAATACCGTCGACGTTAGACTTATCCACAATCGAGTAGCCCGGCTACTCCACCAAAGGTGGGGTCAAAATTAAATGAAAAACCGGGGTCAGGATTTAGTGGAAATCAACAGCAAGGGGCGTACCGCCACCTTGACGGTCTCGTAGCAGCCCGCAAAGCCGCGCTGGCTGCTCAGCTCCTGGTACAGAATGCGCGCGGAGTAATTCACCTGCGCGGCTCGCTGCTCCAGCCAGGGCAGGTGTGCATCGAGCTCGCGCACTCGCTTGACTGAACGCCGGTAAGGCTGCCAGGCCTTCTGCGCCAGCACTGCCCTGACGGTCTTGCGGTCCAGCTCGAACTCCCGCGCGATGGCGGAGATCGCCACCCTCGCGGCCCGCCGCGCATGCACCGCCGTCCACCTCTGTTGGTCTACCACGCATTCCTCCGTGTCGGGTTTGAAACCTTCCACGGTAACCCCCGTCGTGCTGTCGCAGCCCTTGGGCTGCCGCGTGACGCGCTGATCGCTCTTCTTCATTTCCTCTTCCATCTCTGTTTCCTTGGTAAAGATGGGTGGGGAATATTCAAATACCATAACTGGGGATTATTGGATTACCGATGACAAGGACGGCAGTCGCCGAGATGCTCGGTTCTTCATGACGTCTTCGATTGCCTACCGCGCTGTCAGAAGCATCAGTCGCACTCAGCAAACTCTGTGGAAGTGCCGTCCTGACAGGCCTTCGCCAAAAGCAAAAATACTCTGTAATTCAATGACTTAAGAAAGTTTGCTGCTCGTGATTGCGCACTATTTTCGCCAAATTGCTCAAAATTTGCAGGTCGATTTCGTTGGTTTACCGCCTAATTTGATTGAATATTTATCGACTTGCGCTTAAAATTCGAGAGGATTGATTGTTCATTTGCCTGAATTGATTGTTTTGATCGTAAACTTTTGTTGGTTTGCCGAATGATTGATGGCTACAAAGCGGTCAATTCTGGTATCAACTCGATCCGTGCCCGCAAAAAATCGCGAAACGCGCTCATCCTTAAAGCCGGGCACCACTTACTGATCTGGCGGCGGCGACACACTCCTTTTTGTTGGACTGGGGGAGCGTGCGCTGATATGTCTCTATGTCGGACTCTCTCCATTGGCGGCGCCTTTTTCCGTTCTCGATGGGTTTGGGAAAGCCCTTCTTAAAGTACTTATGCCCATCCTTGAATGAATAGGCCAAGGCTGTCATGCTCATGTTTAGTCGACTTATTACTTCTCTGCTGTTTAAAAGGATTTCACCAGATTGCAATTCAGGCGACGAAGAAGCAGCGCCTCTGTCTTGACTCAGATCGCCAATATTGCATTTAAGGTTCTCTATAACTGCTGACGTCACTTGATCCCAAAAAACGTTGGTCCGGTCGAGTAATTCGAGAACTTGATGTCGTTTTATAAACAGACAATCCGCGTTCAATTTTATTGGATGAGGTTTACCTTGGTAGTAAGTTGAAAGATATGAGTTAGCTCCATTGAGCTCACCAACAGAGTCATATGGGGAATAATAAGGAAAGAATATTTTTGAGAAGATGCCAATATAAGCTTCGCCGCTGCGCTGGATACTACGGCAGGCATCTTTATCCAAGTCTAGAAGCTGCAGGTCAGTGTTGTTGTTTGGCTTGGCATTTTCATCCTGTTTCCCGATTCGCTTGACCTCAATACCCCACGGTGCAAGCGTGACGAAAGCCAGTTTTTCTAATTGCTTCAATTCCAGAACGTGATTAACAGTGCACTCCGGGTGATTAAGTTTAATAAGTTCGGCCGCCCGATCAAGTCGTATGTACCCGTCATTCAGAAGTCGCGTTATCGAGTCTTTTGTAATTGTCAGATCGTGCTCTGCTGGTGTTGCAATCAGCTCTGGTATCTTGGCAACTAGTGCGTAAAGATCGTGGCAGGTCAAGGTCAAGTGTGCAGGTTGAAGGCCGTCGAATATTTTCCAGGCCGTGCCAGCAGGCAGTCCACTGCGTTCATCTTGGGGACCGATGCGCTTGTGTTCGCCGTAAAGATCGGTGATGTAGCCCGCTGAAAATTCAGCTATTGCGGCACTGTCTTCTTTATAGATAGTCAAGCAGTCCGCCGTGGTCAATTCTAAAAATTGCGGCCGCAAGAAGTACTCGACCCCGCTATTAAAATCTTGAATGAATGAGCTTCGGACTGTCGCCCCCGGCGGAATAAAACCGAACAGTGGTACGTTTCTTTGTATGGCATGCCGAAGTAAATCCACTGGCGCACAATCCGGTACGCTCGATGAAATCATCTTGAGCGACTGAAAATGCTTTGTTGCCAGCTGGGCTGCCGTGTTTTG
This sequence comes from Polaromonas sp. YR568, assembly GCF_943371715.1. Taxonomy (GTDB): domain Bacteria; phylum Pseudomonadota; class Gammaproteobacteria; order Burkholderiales; family Burkholderiaceae_C; genus Polaromonas. The sequence goes on from NZ_CALRVW010000002.1 coordinate 2,362, forward strand.
GACAATCACTTGTTGCTGGAATCGGCTGACTTTGTCATCGACGCGCAATCTGACTCGTTCGGCAAACAGTAGAAGCTCGCTGTGAGTGATGAGCAGGTCGGCAACAGTAATTGGAATTTCGACAGCCGAACCATCCTTAACGGTTTGCCAACCAACGTGCGACCAATTATTCACGTGATAATTTGGTATCACTTCAACGTGCTGGCCAATCGGACTTGTCCAATAACCTCTCGGAAATAAATTTGAATGGATCAGGCCGTTGCGCTCTATCAAGTCGCAAGCTGAGGGATGTAGCAACAGTAAGTGCGGTCTGCGCTCTTGTAGATATTGCTGTGGGCTGTAGTGCGATGGATGAACCGACACGTCGGGTGGGACTCGCACTACAAAACTGACATCGCCTTGAAAGCCGTGGTTCAGAAGGTTTTCCCGGCTGAATTCTGGGAATTTGGATCTGATGAATCTGAGCGATTCGGCAAACGAGTAGTGCGTTTTGGTCATTAAGGGCGGGGAGCCTGTGTGACCGGTTTTCAATGGCAATTGCGCGGGCGCCTGATCCTGTGTTGCCTGCTTGGACATTCGGGGGCGCAGCATTTTATTCATGGTTGCTCATTACGGGGTACGCGGGCACGTGTCGCTGACGAGTATTTGAGCGAGGTGCCGTTTACGCTTGAGGGCCTAATTTCTCGTTAGCAGTGCGAATCGAGATGATGTCAGGTCGATTTTGGAGGGGTCGGTAAATCCGATGAGGTCTAGGCATAGCCCCAGCCATTCGGTGCTGATTTCTTCTCTAAGGCACCAGTTCAGAAAACCAACCGGCACGATTTCGGTGGAATGATCGCCCGCATCTTCCTGCCACTCGTGCCAGTCCCGCAAAATGCGGCGAGCCTCGGAAAACCGACTATCGCTTGGGTGCAGTGACTTACCATCCAATCCAACCCCTTGATCGGGGATCGCAGTGCAGTCCTGCGGCGCGTCGATGCCTGAAATAAGCAGGGCGCCCATGGCAGGCGTCCATGTCGTTAATTCCAGGAAGTAACGAAGACGGTCATTGATCAGGCTGCCCTGGACGATGGCGTCTGCCAAACTCCGGGGCTTGGAGCCTTGCTGAGGTTTCACATGTGCATTGGCAGGTTTGAATGAACGGTTACCGGGCGCATCGGCTTTCTTTGCCGGCTTTTGGGCCTCAGTTGACCCCGTAGGCGAGGCACCTTGCCTGGCAACGGAGTCCGCGCGGCGAGCGGAGGGGCTCTTTTTGGATGGTGAGCCATTCCTGCCTTTGGCTGCGAGCGCCTGCTGCCACTTCTCAAAGTCTGACAGGAACCACCCGACGGCCCCTCCGTCCAAGCCGAAGCATTTCGGAAAATCCTTGGCGTAACGTGGAGAATTTTTGTCCATCCGATCATAAATTGCTGACTTCGATAGGCCGGTTAGAATTTTTACCGCGTCGAGTCGAATAATCGGTCCTGCCATCCTTAAGCTCCCTTAATTGCGCCAACGGTTACTGCATTTAACCGCGCCACCGTCAGTAGTCCCTGGCTAACGTACCACTAAAAAGACCCGCCGCATTCTTCGCGGTCGCAATGGCTCCCCGTACTTGGTCATTGGTCAGATCAAGCACACGCAGTTTTCCGCCCGCCTCTGCGACAGACTCAATGCGTCCGTAGGCATTGGCGTGAGTTTCGGCGTACAGAGCAAGCCCCTGCAGCTTAGGTAACGCATCAGCCAGGTGGAGGCCATGCGGATCGACAATATTGGCAACCACCGTTCCATCCTCCAGTGTAGAAAAGAAGATGAAGTCCGGGCGAACAATCCCATACTGATCTTCAGAGAGGTAAGCAATACCCAGCGATGACTGTCCAGGTTGTTGGGGGTTGCGATACCAGAAACTGAAGCCTTCTCGCTTCATCTCGGATTCCACCACCTTCATTTCCCAGCTGTTCAGTTCCGCGGGATAGTTGCCCTGCGCATCGCATAACAGGTGGTTTTTATAGGTGGGAAGGGCGGTCTCTGTTTCATTTTCACGGGCCTTCGTCGGTTCGAACCTGCTTTCCGGCTTCACCAGATCCACATCCTGGGGCTCGGCGCTCATCTCCCGGATCTGGCGGTAGGACTCCTGCCGATCGTGCGACAACCCCTTGATGGCACCGTTGTAAGTCGCCAGCCAATCCTTAGCCACTATGTCCGCCTGAGCATCGAAGATGGCCTGCACTTCTGTCACCATGCCAAGTGCCGCGACTGAAACACGAGCTTCGACAAGGGCCTCTTCGAACTCATCAGCATTTTCCGGAGCCGCTTCCCGGTAAGCTATTGCATCGACGTAGGTACGGGATATGTCAGGACTGAATATGCGCGACGCTCGCCGGTAGGCGTCATCAATTACCGCAATGTCGGCTTCCTCCCAGAATTCATCAAAGCTCTTGGATTTGCCTTTCAGGTCGGCCACCAGCGTCTTTCCGTCAACCGTCATCACGGCCTTCCGCTTTGCCTCGATCTTTGCCTTTTCACTTTCCTGGAACTTGTCCAGCACAGCGTGCATGGCTGCATGCGCTTTTTTCCCCGCACCTGCGAGAATGTCATCTGATGCCAGTTCGTGTGCCAACGCCGTCAAGCGTTTAGCGGGTTTGGCCCCGCGTTGCGGGCGGGTCTGCGAGGGGAGAGATTCGAACTTGTCCCACACTACTTGTGGCGCCTTGGGATTCGACTTCATCTCTACAGGGTTGACGAGTACGCGCCCCGTGGGCGCCGGCAAGGTGTCATCGCCTCTCATCAAGGCATCTACTACCTCTCCCACAGTCTTGGCATTGAACTTTGGTAAAAGGCAATCCACTGTATTCAGGCGGTCGTTGCCAGGAATCCGGCGGGCCAGCGGTGAACGCACCATGCGCCCCAGCAGTTGCGTGATATGGGTACGGTCGGTCGCAGTCCGGAATGAAATCATCACTTCTGCGCGAGGGCAGTCCCAACCGGTACTGATCGCGTCCTTGGCAATCAGAACACGCACCCACGTCGATTCCTGCACGCGCTCCGGCGCGATATGGGGAACTTGGCGGCTGCCGAACTGCTGCGTGCTGTGATCTCCAAGGACGTGCGCTACGGCACCACTGGGCAAGGCGGGCCATTGTTGATAAATAGTGTCCAAAGCACGACCGATCTCGTTCGGATCGGGCGTATTTGGTACTTGCAAAACCATCAGCGGAATAACCGTCTGAGGCTCTTCCTGCTGCAGGGCATACTCGGCCCACGCCTCGGTAGACTCCTTCAACTTGTCGGTGGCACGACGCACCAGCACAGTGTCGAAATCTCCGACTTCATTCGGCATGTCCAGGATGATCGTGTCCTTAATCAGCCCTGATTCTTGAACCTTGGCCGAATCCACCACCACATCAGGCAAAGTGATGCGCTTCTGGGCGCCTTCCATGGCCTTCTTAAACCGCTCCACGGTCGCGGAGATGCCCCACACCACCGGAATGCCCGGGACTCCATGCGCCCCGTTGATGAGCCGCTGAACAATGGTGCTCTTGGCGCTTTGGTTCGCGGCACTGAGGTTTCCCATTCCACGATGCGCTTCGTCCAACACCAAATACAGGGTCAGATCAGGGTCCTCAATGGTGTTTCGTATGGTGTCCCAGATCGTGTGCGAGCGTAGGTCGGGCCGCGTTTCCGGCAACAGCGTACCAGCCTTGGCTTCTAACACTTCGGGGTCATGGCCGCGCACAAGCAGGCTGTTCTTGCCCAGCTTCTGCGTATTGAGGAAGTAGACCTTCCCGGCCGCGAATTTGGATTGGTTAAAAGTGGTTTCCACCGGCATTAAGTCGGTGTGGCGAATGCGGTCACTGGCTTCCATCAGGCGAAAACGGGTCTGTTCGTTTAATGAAGGATCGTCGCTGAACCAAATCACCACAGCACCGGGGTCGGCATCAAAGTCGTACTCGTCGTCGCCGTGGAACAGCGCCTCGAAGGCGGCGGCAGCCATCACTGTCTTGCCCGCACCAGTGACAGCGGTCAGTGAAAACGCACTCCTATAGGCGCCGTCATGCCAATCCTTGCGTCCCTTCTTCAAATTGGACAAAGCATCGCGGACTGCATCGCCCTGATAGTCTTTCAACGTGAACTTCATCCCTCATCCCCCTTGTTATTCACCATTGGTGAAGCTGAAATTGCTCAGGTACGACTCGTATAGCCGAACCGGTTCCACCCCAGCTGGAAGGCGGCGGGCGATTGCCTGAAATCGGCGATCATCGTCGGTGACTATGTAGGCGAGACTTAGCTCCTTGACCTTGTTCAAGGCCTTGATGAATGGAGTGGCTGAATCGACTTCCACCAGCAGCCCATATGCCTCCACCACAGCCCATCCCTCGACGGGTAACTTATCGATGCGCTGGCCACGGCTGCCCGCACGCAGCCACAGCAACGGCGCGATGCGCTCGAAGGCGCGGTTGTGGCTGATCGAAACCGGCGTTTCGTAACTCAGGGTGAAGAACTCGGCGTTTTCCTCAAAGCCATCAGCCATCGGGAATTCGTCGGTGAACTTGTAGTCACCCTTGATAGGCTTGCCGTCTAATGTTTTGCCAGTAATCGCCGTGGCTACACGCGGTTTGGTGATGTAATCGCAAATACCGAGCTTTTCCCAATCGGCATCGCCGGGACGAAGGTTTTTCTTACGCAGCGTCTCCTGTTCGCCCGCTGCGACCTCGTTGTTGGTGACGGAAATGCACTGCCGGCGCCCGCCGTCCTGGTGATTCAGACGCATGATGGCGTGAGCAGTGGTGCCGGAGCCAGAGAAGAAATCAAGAATCACAGCTTCCGGCTTTCCCACGACAAAGAAGCGAAGCGCATCTTCGACCGCATATAACGATTTAGGGTATGGAAATTCTCGTCCCGGCAGGAATGAGTCATCCAAAAGGCGAGTTCCATACTGAGTAGCGTCGTGTGAGGTTATTCGCCACTGAGTCGATGGGATTGCTCGGACTGAGTTTCCCTCGTCTTGGCCCTCCACGATGAGGGAACCATCGACACCATAACCAGTAACTTCAACTTCCCCACTCTTAATTTTGTTGTACTCGCCTGGCTTGAGTATTGAAACGGTAAAGCCCTTGGCAATCGACCCTGAAATCCTCACCCGACCTTCTGCAAGCCGTGACTTTAAGGTTGCTGGAGTCCACTGCCAACGGCCCTCGGAAGTATCCTTGCGGATAGGCAGTACGGCTACGGTACCTGGAACGTTCTTCGGCACTGAGATATCATTCGGAAGGGCTTCGCCGATTTTTGCGACCTTCGGTCCTTCGGGATCGATATAGATTGGATAAAAGCAGCCGGGCGAATCTTTTCGGCTAGAGCCTTTTTTTCCAGAACGCTTGAGCAAATCCCATCTAACTACTACATTGTGAGTGCGCCCCTTTGCTGAAACCCACTCGCGGTTAAGTTCTACTCGCTTTGGTCCCGCGCTGCCAAACTTAGCAAAATAGATGTATTCGTCGCTTCGTCCGAAGGCACCAGCACGAGCGACCGCCGCTGGGTTGATTTGCGAACTCACCATTTGAATTCCAGCTTCTGGAAAAGTCTGCTCAAGCAATAAACCGAGCCTGAGATACTCTTTTTCATCAATCGTGACGATGAGCACCGAATCCGCCGGATTCAGCAACTGCTTCGCCACCAGGAACCGCCGCTCCATCATTGCCAGCCATTTGCTGTGACGATACTGGTCATCCCTCTCTACGTAATCGTTGTTGTATTTCCAGTCCTTCGCGCCTGAGTTATATGGCGGGTCTATATAGATCGCATCCACCTTACCGCGGTGCGTGTAGGTCAGCGCCTTCAGGACGTGATAGTTCTCACCATTGATGACAGTGTGGTGCGGCTTTTCACCCCCGCGTTGCACCTTGCCGGTGCTCACCAGACCCGGGTAGATCGTGTCCCGGAACTCAGCCACTACCACGAGGTCAGCCAGCGCTACAGCCTGCGTTTCCACTTCCGCAGCGTGCAGAAGCTCCAGGTCCGCCAATTTGCCGTCATCTGTTTTACGGATATTCTTGACCTGCCACAGCCGCGGGTCGCCTTTCTTCGTCGCTCCCCGTGGCGGCAGCACGCGCACCTTGTCGCCCTTGCGAATGACCCGCTGAGGTAGTTCTACCACCTCCGGGCTGTGGCGTTCAAAGTTCAAACCAAAAGGTAGACGGGACGACAGTACCTTGAACTCGCGGTCCAGATCGGCACCCATTTGCGGATCTCTAGCCTTGGCCTGAGCAATCAAGTCGGTAAGTCGGGACACTTAGGCTCCAATTTTTTATTGTGAATGGCTCAGATCGTCGTCAGCAGAAGATGGTCCTCTCCCGCTTCGACCCTACCTAATGATCTTAACGGTGTATCTACAGACTCTTTGATCGAGGCGAATGGACGCTGAAGGATGCAAACATCAAACCCGAGCTTCAAGGATCGCCATTGACATGTTCCCAGTCCTGTTGCGAAGCGGACGCCATTCGAAAGTTGACAATCGGTCTGACACCTTCATGAATGGCTAGCGTCAGCGCCTCAGATTTCAACCACTTCATTCATTGGTAGAGGCGATGGTAGAAGAAATGAAAAAGCGCCCCGAAAGGCGCTTGTTCATTGACTATCTGGCGGAAAGGGCGGGATTCGAACCCGCGGTGGGTATAACCCCACGCACGCTTTCCAGGCGTGTGACTTAAACCGCTCATCCACCTTTCCGCGAAGCCTCACATTGTAGCAGTGCGCGGCACGTCAGATGGCACTGATCAGTGAAGCGCGCTGTGAAATCGGTGTTTTTCCAGTTGCGCCCGTGTCACGAACTCCAGTGCCTTGAGGTGAGTGGACTCCAGAATCACGGGTGGCGCAAAGCCGGCTTCGAGGGCCTCGCGCCAGCGGTTGGCGCACAGGCACCAGCGGTCGCCGGGCTTGAGACCGGCAAAGCGGTACTCGGGCCGCGGTGTCACCAGGTCGTTGCCCCTGGCTGCTGAAAACGCCAGAAAGTCGCTGGTCACCTTGACGCAGACGAGGTGCGAACCCGAGTCAGACTCGTCGGTGTTGCAGCAGCCGTCGCGGAAATAACCGGTCAGCGGGTCGTAGGAGCAGGGGACCAGCTCCGTGCCGAGGACGTTCATGGCGCTCATGCGTGTGCCTTCTGGGGATGCGGATCAAGCGGCCCGGGTGGACTGCACCATGGTCATGGCCGAGGTGATCAGGGCCGAGACCTCGGTCATGTTGCTGGGAACAATCAGGGTGGTCTTGGCATCGGCGGCCACGCGCGAGTAGGCTTCGACGGCTTTTTCGGCGACCTTGAGCTGTACCGCCATTTCACCGCCGGGCTGGCGGATCGAGGCGGCAATACGTTCGATGGCTTGGGCGGTGGCGTCTGCCACAGCAGTGATGGCGGCGGCCTCACCCTGCGCATTGTTGATGGCGGCGAGTTTTTCACCTTCGGAGCGGGCGATAAAGGCCTCGCGTTCACCGGTGGCGATGTTGATCTGTTCCTGGCGGCGGCCTTCGGAGGCGGCGATCAGGGCGCGTTTTTCACGTTCGGCGGTGATCTGCGACTGCATGGCATGCAGGATTTCCTTCGGCGGCGTCAGGTCCTTGATCTCGTAACGCAGCACCTTGACACCCCAGTTCAGCGCGGCCTCGTCGATGGCGGCCACGACCTGGGCGTTGATGATGTCGCGTTCCTCGAAGGTCTTGTCGAGTTCGAGCTTGCCGATCACGCTGCGCAGCGAGGTCTGGGCCAGTTGCGTGACGGCCACGATGTAGTTGGACGAGCCGTAGCTGGCGCGCATCGGGTCGGTGACCTGGAAATACAGGATGCCATCCACCTGCAGCTGGGTGTTGTCGCGCGTGATGCAGACCTGGCTGGGAACATCGAGCGGAATCTCCTTGAGCGAGTGTTTGTAGGCCACGCGGTCAATGAAAGGGATCAGGAAATTGAGACCCGGTGTCAGGCTGGCGTGGTATTTGCCCAGGCGCTCGACCACCCATGAGTTTTGTTGGGGCACGACCTTGATGCTGCGCGCGATAAAAATGACGGCAATCACCAGGATGACGAGTGCAATTTCCATGAGTTTCTCCGTAAAAAACAAAAACAGGGGCAGCATCAGCTGCCGGGCATCAGACCGTGCACTTTCTCACAGTTTGCCGACCACCAGGCGGTTGCCGTTGAGTTTTCTGACCTTGAAGAGGCCGGGCTGGGGCGCTGCATCATGGTCGGCGAGCTCCACCGTCCATTGGGCGCCGCGGTATTTCACGGTGGCGGTGGCATCGTCGTTCCATTGCTCCACATGCACGGTTTCGCCAATATCCATCTGCACATCCCGGTTGGCATTGGCCTGGGCGGGTTTGGGGCTCTTGCTGCGTTTCCAGTGCCAGGCCACCACGGCGCCGCCGCCGACCACGGCAGCGACCACGATCTGCACCATGACGGAAGCACCCAGATGGGCCGCCAGCGCCGCTGCCGTCATGCCAACGGCCAGCATCAGCAGGTAAAACGTACCTGTGACCAGCTCCAGCGCCACGGCGGCACCCGCCAGCAGCCACCAAATCGTCGAATCGGCCATGGTTGTCATGTCACGTTTCCTTCGTTTCCTAAAAGCTACATTTTGGGCCACAAACATCCCCGGCGAGCATAGAACAGGTTCTTAAACCCGACGGGAAAGGCCAAGCGGACGCCGCTGGCCGCAAATATCCTTACACTTCGGCCCTGATTCGTTTTTTTTGGCAGCTCCAGGCAAAGGCCTTTTGATGAAATTCCGTTTTCCCATCGTCATCATTGACGAAGACTTCCGCTCCGAAAACACCTCCGGTCTGGGCATTCGCGCACTGGCGCAAGCCATAGAAACCGAGGGTTTTGAGGTGCTGGGCGTGACAAGCTACGGCGACCTGTCGCAGTTTGCGCAGCAGCAAAGCCGTGCCAGCGCCTTCATTTTGTCGATTGACGACGAAGAATTCACGCCCGGCCCGGATCTGGACCCCGCGGTGGTGAACCTGCGCCACTTCATCGAGGAAGTGCGGCGCAAGAACCTGGATGTGCCGATCTACGTGTATGGCGAGACCAAGACCTCGCGCCACATCCCCAATGACATCCTGCGCGAACTGCATGGTTTCATCCACATGTTCGAGGACACGCCCGAGTTCGTGGCGCGCCACATCATCCGCGAGGCCAAGAGTTACCTCGAGGGCGTGCAGCCGCCGTTTTTCAAGGCGCTGCTCGACTACGCAGAAGACGGTTCCTACTCCTGGCACTGCCCGGGGCATTCCGGCGGCGTGGCTTTCCTGAAGAGCCCGGTCGGGCAGATGTTCCACCAGTTTTTCGGCGAGAACATGCTGCGCGCCGACGTCTGCAATGCGGTCGAGGAACTCGGCCAGCTGCTGGACCATGACGGCCCGGTGGGCGCCTCGGAGCGCAATGCCGCCCGTATTTTCAATGCCGACCACTGCTTTTTCGTGACCAATGGCACGTCCACCTCGAACAAGATGGTCTGGCACCATACCGTGGCGCCCGGCGACGTGGTGGTGGTGGACCGCAACTGTCACAAGTCCATCCTGCACGCGATCATCATGACCGGCTCGATTCCGGTGTTCCTCAAGCCGACGCGCAACCACTTCGGCATCATCGGGCCGATTCCGAAGGAAGAGTTCGAGCCGGCCTCCATCCAGGCCAAGATCAAGGCCAACCCGCTGCTCAAGGGCGTGGACGCCAAGAAGGTCAAGCCGCGTGTGCTGACCATCACCCAGTCCACCTACGACGGTGTGCTGTACAACACCGAAACCATCAAGGGCATGCTCGACGGCTATGTCGAGAACCTGCATTTCGACGAGGCCTGGTTGCCGCACGCGGCCTTCCACCCGTTTTACGGCAGCTACCACGCGATGGGGAAAAAACGCGTACGGCCCAAGCAGGCCATGGTGTATGCCACGCAGTCCATCCACAAGCTGCTGGCCGGCATCAGCCAGGCCAGCCACGTGCTGGTGCAGGACTCGCAGACCGTCAAGCTCGACAGGCACCTCTTCAACGAGGCCTACCTGATGCACACCAGTACCAGTCCGCAGTACAGCATCATCGCCAGCTGCGACGTGGCCGCGGCCATGATGGAACCGCCCGGCGGCACCGCCCTGGTCGAGGAAAGCATTGCCGAGGCGCTGGACTTCCGCCGCGCGATGCGCAAGGTCGATGAGGAATACGGCGACGACTGGTGGTTCAAGGTCTGGGGCCCCGAGAAGCTGGTGGACGAGGGCATTGGCCGCTCGGATGACTGGATCATCAAGGGCGAGTCCAAGAATGCCAAGGCCGGCGTCAACTGGCACGGCTTCGGCAAGATGGCGACCGGCTTTAACATGCTGGACCCGATCAAGTCCACCGTTGTCACACCCGGCATGGACCTGAACGGCAAGTTCGCCAAAACCGGGATTCCGGCCAGCATCGTGACCAAGTTCCTGGCCGAGCACGGCGTGGTGGTGGAGAAGACCGGTCTCTACAGCTTTTTCATCATGTTCACCATCGGCATCACCAAGGGCCGCTGGAACAGCATGCTGACGGCGCTGCAGCAGTTCAAGGACGACTACGCCAAGAACCAGCCGATGTGGCGCATCCTGCCGGAGTTCTGCCAGAAGTACCCGCGGTACGAAAAAATGGGCCTGGCCGACCTGTGCCAGCACATCCACGCGCTTTACGCCAAGTACGACATCGCGCGCCTGACGACCGACATGTACCTGAGCGACCTGACGCCGGCCATGAAGCCCAGCGACGCCTACGCGCACATCGCGCTGCACAAGACCGAGCGGGTGGAAATCGACCACCTCGAAGGCCGCATCACGGTCGGGCTGGTCACGCCTTACCCGCCGGGCATTCCGCTGCTGATTCCCGGAGAGGTGTTCAACAAGAAGATCGTCGATTACCTGAAGTTCTCACGCGAGTTCAACGCGCAGTGCCCGGGTTTCGAGACCGACATTCATGGCCTGGTTGAAATCGAAGACGCCGACGGCAAGAAGCACTACTACGCCGACTGCGTGAAGGAGTAGGCAAGGCGCCGCCCGCTGCAGCGGCATTCAGGGCCGGGCCGGCGCCATGTCCTCCCGGACCCGCAGGAAGCTCGCAAAGCGCGGCACACCGCTGTCGTTCAGGCCGCGAAAGCGGTAGGTGACGATGCTGCCCAAGGGCGGCGGCTGGCGCCGCTGTTCGTCGCTGAAGCCGGTGCCCAGCTTGAAGCGTTTACCCGGGCGGCTGTTGTCCGCGCCCACGGTTTCGACCAGCAGCGCGCCCAGGGCCGCCGCATGTTTGCCCTGGCCCGGCAGGTGGGCCAGCACGCGGGCTTCCGCATCTTCATGGGTCTTGACCTTGAGCAGGTCGTCATTGCGCAGGCCCTGGTAAAGCGAGGCGCCGCGGTGCAACATCAGTCCTTCACCACCCAGTTTGACGGTTTTGGCCAGCAGGCGCTGGAGTTCCGCATGGCTGGCCACCCGGGACTGCGCCACCGCCTGCACCCAGGGCTGGTCGATGCGGCTGACCACCCCATGGAGCACCGGGATCCGCTCGGAAAAAGTCCCGGCCTGGGTGGGCAGGTCGAACACCATGAAACGCATGGCACGCCACGCGGCGTCGTCCGGGCTTTGCTGGCGCACGGTGGAAACCGCTTTGGAAAATTGGCCCCGGCCGGCCCACAACTCGCCGTCCAGCGGCTGCCTGGGCCAGCCCGCGGTGAACCAGGCCGGGGCGGCGATGCGTTCGCCGCCGCGGGTGAGCAGTTTTTCCCCATTCCAGTAACCACGCACACCGTCGAGTTTTTCACTGACCCAGTAGTCCTGCAGCGCGATGCCGGGGTGGTAGACATTGGCGAGCATCAGCGACGGGCTGGTGCCGGCCGAGGCCGTCAGGGCAGGGGCCAGCAGGGCCGCCCCAGCCAGCAACGCGGGCAGCGCAAAGCGGCGAAGGAAAACGCTGCGCGCGCGGGAGAAGGTGAAGCTGGGGTGTGAAGGTGCCATCATGTCGCTGGATTTACTGCATGATTCATGCCGCTGGCGCCCGAAGCCAGGGCGCGGGCAGCTATCAAAAGTCGTATTGGGGCTTTCCGTTTTTTGTTTCCGGAGGGCGGCTGACGATTGTGCTGCCGGGTCCGGGTTGGGGGCAAGTCTGAACCACTACAAACGCCATTCATGAACACCCTTGATGTTGCTTCCATAGAACAGGCCACCCTGGCCGCCGTGGCGCCCGATACCGTGGAGGCGCACGAAGGCTGGCTGTTGCCGGTCGACCACGGCACCATACGTCGCGCCCGAAGCGCCGTGCCGCTGCAGCATGCACACGCCGAGCCGGGCGTGCTCGGCCGCATCGAGGCGTATTACGCGGCGCACGGCCTTTAGGCAGTGTTTCGGCTGACCACCGCCGACTGTTTTGACAGCCTGCGCCATGAACTGCGCCAGCGCGGCTACAGCGCCGACCAGCCCACGCTGGTGCAGATCGGCACGGTGCCACGTATGCGCGAGGTCTCGTCCCAACCACCCGCAGAGATCGCCATGGCGCCGGATGCCGCCTGGACCGCGCTTTTCCTCGGAGCGGGCTTCGACCCGGTGGACGGCGCCTGCCGGGTCCGGGCACTGGGTCGGGCGCAGGGCTCGGTGTATGCCAGCGTTCGTGAGGGCGGCCAGGTGCTCGCGGGCGGTGTGGCGGCGTTTGGCCACGGCTGGGTCAGCGTCCACGGCATGCGCACCGCCGCAGGCAGCCGCGGGCGCGGACTGGCCGGCCGGGTGCTGGCCGGGCTGGCGGACGCCGCGCAGGCAAGGGGCATGGCGCGGGTCTTTCTGCAGGTGGAGGCAGGCAACACCGCCGCACGCGCACTGTACCGGCGCGCGGGCTTTGACACCGCGTGGACGTATGAGTACTGGCGCCGCGCCTGAGCCGCGGGTTCAGGCCCCGCATGCTCACTTTTGGATAGCTGCTGGCGCCCGTGTATCAAGGGCCCGGGCCGTGTTTGGCTTCAAAAAAGCAGCTTGGGCGTGTGCGGCCGCTGTGTGGCCCCTGGGCCGGTTCAGCTCGCCTCGGGCTCGCGGCCGATGCCGGCCGTGTGGCTGAAGCCGCCGTCCACATAGGTGATTTCGGCGGTCACGCCGGATGCCAGGTCGGACAGCAGGAAGGCGGCCACATTGCCCACGTCCTCGATGGTGACATTGCGCCGTAGCGGCGAGGCCGCAGCCACCATGCCCAGCAACTTGCCGAAGTCCTTGATGCCGCTGGCCGCCAGTGTCTTGATCGGGCCGGCGCTGATGCCGTTGACGCGCATGCCTTTGGGGCCCAGCGACTCGGCCAGGTAACGCACGCTGGCTTCCAGGCTGGCCTTGGCCAGGCCCATGGTGTTGTAGTTGGGAATGGTGCGCTGGGCGCCCAGGTAGGTCAGGGTCAGCAGGGCCGACTTGGGGTTGAGGTGGGGCAGGGCGGCCTTGGCCATGGCCGGAAAACTGTAGGCGCTGATGTCGTGGGCAATCTTGAAGCCCTCGCGTGTCAGGCCTTCGAGGAAATCCCCCGCGATCGCTTCGCGCGGCGCGAAACCGATGCTGTGCACAAAGCCGTCAAAGGTCGGCCAGGTCTTGGACAGGTCCGCAAACAAGGCGGCGATCTGCGCATCGTCACCGACGTCACAGTCAAAAATCAGCTTGGAGTCGAAGTCGGCGGCAAATTCGGTGATGCGGTCCTTGAAACGTTCACCCACATAGCTGAAGGCCAGTTCGGCCCCCTGGGCATGGCAGGCCTTGGCAATGCCGTAAGCGATGGACCGGTTGGACAGGACGCCCGTGATCAACAGTTTTTTGCCGGTGAGAAATCCCGTGGGTGTGCCCATGCGTTGTGCTCCAGTAAGTGCGAGTGAACTGGCCAAGGGCGCGCTGCGTGCATGGCGCTCTTTGCCAACTTAAGTAGTGCAGAATTGTCGCATGCGGGATTTGTTGTTTTTGCGGGCCTTGATGATGGCCGTTCTGGTCTGCCTGGCGCCGGCGTCCTGGGCGGCCCACGCCTACGCGCAGTTCGGCGACATCAAGTACCCGCCGGGCTTCACCCACTTCGATTACGTCAACCCCGCCGCACCCAAGGGGGGAGAGATCCGCATGGTGCCGCCGACCCGGCCCACCAACTTCGACAAGTTCAACCCCTTCACGCTGCGCGGCACCGCGCCCTACGGCATCGGCATGCTGATGATCGAGAGCCTGTTGACCGGCAACGCCGAGGAGCCGACCACCGCCTACGGGCTGCTGGCCGACGACGTCGCGGTGGCGCCGGACCGGCTGTCGGCCACCTTCCGCCTGCATCCCAAGGCGCGTTTTCAGGACGGCTCGCCGGTGCTGGCAGCCGATGTGCTGCATTCGTTCACCCAGTTGACCGGCAAGCTGGCCGCGCCGCAATACCGCAGTATTTATGCCGAGGTCAAGGGCGTGCAGGTGCTCTCCGAACGACTGGTGCGTTTTGATTTTGCGGTGCCCAACCCCGAGTTGCCGCTGGTCGTCGGCGGCATGCCGGTGTTCAGCCGTGCCTGGGGCGGCGGCAAGCCGTTTGACAAAATTGTGTCCGACCTGCCGATAGGCTCCGGCCCCTACAAACCCGCCAGCACGGCCATGGGGCGCGATATCACCTATGTCCGCGACCCGGCCTACTGGGGCGCCGACTTGCCCAGCCGCAAGGGGCAGTTCAACTTCGACCGCATCACCTTCAAGATCTACCTCGACGAAACCTCGCGTTTTGAGGGCCTGAAAGCCGGTGAATACGACTTCATGCGCGAGTTCATCTCACGCAACTGGGCGCGCCAGTACACCGGCAAGCAGTTCACCTCGGGCGAACTCGTCAAGCGTGCTTTCGAAAACCGCAATCCCGGCGACTTCCAGGGCTATGTGTTCAACCTGCGCAAGGAAAAATTCCAGGATGTGCGCGTGCGCCAGGCGATCGGGCTGGCCATGGACTTCGAATGGATGAACCGCCAGCTGTTCTACGGCATCTACAAACGTGTCAACGGCTATTTCCCGAACAGCGAGTTTCATGCCGAGGGGTTGCCCAAGCCCGACGAACTGGCGCTGCTGGAGCCGCTGCGCGCCAGGCTCAGCCCCGCAGTGTTTGGCGCCGTGCCGGTGGCGCCCACCACCACGCCACCGGGCAGCCTGCGGCAGAACCTGCGTCAGGCCCAGGCGCTGCTGCGCGAAGCCGGCTGGACCTACCGGGATGGCGCGCTGCGCAATGCCAAAGGCGAGGCCTTCACGATGGAGTTCCTCAACGACCAGCCCTCGCTGGCGCGCATCGTCGGGCCTTTCCAGAAGGCGCTGGAAAAGCTGGGCATCACCATGACTTACCGGGTGGTCGACTTCTCCCTGTCCAAGCAGAAGATGGACGCGTTCGATTTCGAGGTCACGACCTTGCGGTTGCCGGGCTCGACCGCGCCGGGCAGTGAGCTGCTGGAGCGTTTCGGCTCGGAGGCGGCGAAGACGCCGGGCTCCTCGAATGTCTGGGGCATTGCCGACCCGGCGGTCGATGCCTTGCTGCAAAAGGTGGTCACCGCCAGAACCCGGCCCGAACTGGGCGCCGCCATGCGTGCGCTGGACCGGGTGCTGACACACGGCTTTTACTCGGTGCCACAGTACTACGGCGATGCTTTCCTGATCGGCTACCGGCCTGCGCCTTTTGTTCTTCCTCCCGTGATTCCGCCTTATTACCAGGCCGACACCTGGGCCATGAGCACCTGGTGGGC
Source organism: Polaromonas sp. YR568 (assembly GCF_943371715.1). Classification (GTDB taxonomy): domain Bacteria; phylum Pseudomonadota; class Gammaproteobacteria; order Burkholderiales; family Burkholderiaceae_C; genus Polaromonas. Next base: position 18,081 of record NZ_CALRVW010000002.1, read on the forward strand.
TTCCAGCACGAACAAATAATGGCCAGCTACATCCTCAAACGCCTGCTGCTGATGATTCCCACCCTGCTGGGGGTGCTGCTGCTGACCTTCGCCATGGTGCAGTTCGTGCCCGGCGGCCCGGTCGAGCAGATGGTGGCGCAACTGCAGGGGCGCGATTCGGGCGGCGAGCGGGCGGCGGCCACCGGCTCCGGCTACCGCGGGCGCCAGGGCCTGGACGCGCAGCGCATCGAGGAAATCAGGGCGCTGTACGGCTTTGACAAACCCGTGCACGAGCGCTTTTTCCAGATGCTGGGGCAGTTCGCGCGGTTTGACCTCGGCAAGAGTTTTTACCAGCACAAGGACGTCTGGCAGCTGGTCAAGGAAAAGCTGCCGGTGTCCATCAGCCTCGGTCTTTGGACCTTTTTCATCAGCTACCTGATCGCCGTGCCGCTCGGCGTGGCCAAGGCGGTGCGTGCCGGCTCGCGTTTTGACTTCGTCACCACGCTGATCGTGCTGGTCGGTTACGCCATTCCCGGCTTTGTGCTGGGCGTGGCGCTGCTCGTGATTTTTGGCGGGCAGCTGCAGTGGTTTCCCTTGCGCGGGCTGACCTCGTCGAACTGGGAAACCTTGAGCTGGGGCGCGCGCATTACCGACTACCTGTGGCACATCACCTTGCCGGTCACGGCCATGGTGCTGGGCAGTTTTGCGGTCACGGCGGTGCTGACCAAAAACTCCTTTCTCGAGGAAATCCGCAAGCAGTACGTGCTGACGGCCCGGGCCAAAGGCCTGTCCGAGCGCCAGGTGCTCTGGAAACACGTGTTCCGCAATGCGCTGATCCCCATCATCACCGGTTTCCCGTCGGCCTTCATCGGCGCCTTTTTCACCGGGTCGCTGCTGATCGAAACCCTGTTTTCGCTCGACGGCCTGGGCCTGCTGAGTTACGAAAGCGTGATCCGGCGCGACTACCCGGTGGTGCTGGGCACGCTGTACCTGTTCACGCTGATCGGTCTGCTGACCAAGCTGGTCTCCGATCTCTGTTATGTCTGGGTTGATCCCCGCGTGAAGTTTGATTGAGTCATGACGGTCCCTGCCTCGCCCCTTTCCGCATCGCCCTCCAGACGGGCCTGGCAGCGCTTCCGGCGCAACAAGCTGGGCTACCGCAGCCTGGTGATTTTCTGCGTGCTGGTGGTGCTGAGCCTGTTTGCCGAGGTCTTGTCCAACGACAGGCCGCTGCTGGTGCGTTACGAGGGGGCGTTCTACTTCCCGCTGGTCCGGGACTATTCGGAGAAAACCTTTGGCGGGGATTTCGACACCCCGACCGATTACCTCGATCCCTTTGTCCGCGCCAAACTCAGGGAAGGGGGCAACTGGTCGGTTTATCCGCTCAATCCCTACGGCCCGCGCACCATCAACTATTTTGCGAAAGAGCCCAATCCGTCGGCGCCGTCGCGCGACAACCTGTTCGGCACCGACGACCGCGGGCGCGACCTGCTGGCCCAGCTGATCTACGGTTTCCGCCTCAGCGTGCTGTTCGGGTTGGCGCTGACGCTGATCGGTGTGGTGGTCGGCATCATCACTGGAGCGGTGCAGGGTTATGTGGGTGGCAAAACCGACCTGGCCTTCCAGCGTTTCATCGAAATCTGGGGCTCCATGCCCGAGCTGTACCTCCTGATCATTTTCAGCGCGATTTTTGCGCCCAGCGTGGCCGTGCTCCTGCTCCTGCTGAGCCTGTTCGGCTGGATGGGCCTGTCCGACTATGTACGCGCCGAGTTTCTGCGCAACCGCCAGATGGACTACGTGCGCGCGGCGCGCGCGCTGGGCGTCGGCAACCTGCAGATCATGTGGCGCCACATCCTGCCCAACAGCCTGACACCGGTGGTCACCTTTCTGCCTTTTCGCATGAGCGCCGCGATTCTGGCGCTGACCTCGCTCGATTTCCTGGGCCTGGGCGTGCCGCCCGGTACACCCTCGCTGGGCGAGTTGCTGAACCAGGGCAAGGCCAACATCGACGCCTGGTGGATATCCCTGTCGACTTTCGCGGTGCTGGTGCTGACCCTGCTGCTGCTGACCTTCATGGGCGATGCGCTGCGGGATGCGCTGGACCCCCGGAAGGCAGATAAATGACGGCCCCCACGCTCCGCACTGACGTGTCGTCGCTGCCCCCCGAGGAGGCTGAACTTGCTCGGGGCGGCCCTTCGCTGCGTTCGACGGCCCCCACGCCGGGCACGGACGTGTCCTGTCTTCTTGAGGTCAACAACCTGCGCGTGTCTTTTGCGGGCAAGGAGGTCATGCGTGGCATCGATTTTTCCATCCAGCCCGGGGAAAAACTCGCGCTGGTCGGGGAGTCGGGCTCCGGAAAAACCGTCACCGCGCTGAGCCTGCTGCGCCTCGTGCAGAACGCTGCCATCAGTGGCGAGGCGGCTTTCGCCGCGCAGGAGGGGCCGGTGGACTTGCTGTCCCTGCCCGAGCGGGCCTTGCGCGGCATCCGCGGCCAGGACATCGCGATGATCTTCCAGGAGCCGATGACGGCCCTGAACCCGCTGTTCACCGTGGGTGAGCAGATCGCCGAAGTCTTGCAGCTGAAAAAGGCCATGACGCCCGTCGAATCTGCGCAGGCAGCTATCAAATTGCTAGCGGATACCGGCATCCCCGAGGCCGCCCGGCGTGCTGGTTCCTACCCGCACCAGCTGTCGGGCGGCCAGCGCCAGCGCGCCATGATTGCCATGGCGCTGGCCTGCCAGCCCAAACTGCTGCTGGCCGACGAGCCGACCACGGCACTGGACGTGACGCTGCGCACGCAGATCCTGGACCTGCTGACCGGGCTGCAGCAGCGCAATGGCATGGCGGTCCTCCTGATCACCCACGACCTGAACCTGGTGCGGCGCTTTGCCGACCGCATTGCGGTGATGGAGGACGGACGCATTGTGGAGACCGGGCCGGTGGCGCAGGTGTTCGACCAGCCGCAGCATGCCTACACCCGCAAGCTGATCGACAGCCGGCCGGTCCGCGACGTGGCGCAGGGCCGGGTCGATCCTGCTGCCGCCGCCGTCCTGCAGGCCAGCGACCTGCGGGTGACGTACCCGCTGCCGATTCGCGGGGTGCGCGGCTGGTTTCGCAAGGGCGAGTTTGTGGCCCTCCATGGCGCCAGTTTCCAGATTCCCGCCGGCCAGACCCTGGGGGTGATCGGTGAGTCCGGGTCCGGCAAATCCACGCTGGCCCTGGCCGCGCTGGGCCTGCATCCGCACCAGGGGCAGTTGCTGGCGGCGGGCCAGGCATGGAGCAAGGATGCCGCCAGCAACAAACGCATCCGCCGCGCGGTGCAGGTGGTGTTCCAGGACCCGTTTTCCTCGCTGTCGCCGCGCATGACGGTCGAGGAAATCGTCGGTGAAGGCCTGCGCGTGCACGAGCCGGGGCTGTCCGCCGGCCAGCGGCGCGCGCAGGTGCTGCAGTCGCTGGCGGAAGTGGGCATGAGCGAAGCGCAGTTCCCGGGGTTACTGCAGCGCTACCCGCATGAGTTTTCAGGCGGGCAACGCCAGCGGCTGGCCATTGCCCGGGCCCTGATCATCCAGCCCCAGTTGCTGGTGCTGGACGAACCGACCAGCGCCCTGGACGTGACCATCCAGAAACAGGTGCTCCAGCTGCTGCAAAAACTCCAGCGCGAGCGTGGCCTGAGCTACCTGTTGATCACCCACGACGTGGACGTGATCCGGGCCATGGCGCACCAGGTCATGGTGCTCAAGGACGGCGAGGTGCTGGAAGCCGGCAGCGTGGACGAGGTGCTGGAGCGGCCGCAACACCCTTACACCCAGACCCTGGTGGCAGCGCAAGTCTGACGGGAATGGACGTCCATCCAGGCTCTTTTTGCTGATTTCGGCGCTTTTTCCGGAATTCGCGGACACCGGCCAAGCGGGCAACGCGTGCGGGTAGGGGCCCCGGCATGTAAACTGCTTGCACAGGCGCCGCCAGCAGGATACAATATGCGCTTCACGACCAAATGGGCGGGTTTTCACCGCCCATTTTTTTTGGGCGTTTGTTTTTGCAACCCCTGATTTTTACGAAGCTGCTTTTTTAGAACTGAATGGCATTACACGAGACGATTGAGCAAACAGTCACGGGACTGGGTTACGAGCTGGTGGACATCGAGCGTACCGCCGGTGGTTTGCTGCGCGTGACGATTGACCAGCCTTATGTCCAGGGTGCCGAGCAGTTCATCAACGCGGAAGACTGCGAAAAGGTCACGCGCCAGCTGCAGTTTGTGCTGGAAGTGGAGGGTGCGGCGTATTCCCGGCTCGAGGTGAGCTCGCCGGGCATCGACCGGCCCTTGCGCAGCGAAAAGGATTTCGAGCGCTTTGCCGGCGAGTTGATCGACCTCACGCTGAAGGCGCCCATCGGGGCGGCAGCGGCGGCCGGATCAGGCGTGTCGGCCAGCCGAAAAAAATTCCGCGGCACGCTTGAACGTGCGGCCTCCGGATGGCAGATTGTGTGGAGCGAAGAGCCCGCCGTCAAACCCGGGCAAAAGGTAAGCAAGAAGAGGATTCCCGCACCGCTGCAGGCGTTGGGTTTCACGCTGGATGAAATAGTGCAGGCGCGTCTGGCGCCCGTTGTTGACTTCAAGGGGCGCCGGCCGAAAAGCGCACCCGCCACAGAGATATAAAAGAAAGGCAGGCTTGTGAAATGAATCGCGAACTGTTGATGTTGGTTGATGCCATATCGCGTGAGAAAAATGTTGAACGTGACGTCGTCTTTGGCGCGGTCGAGCTCGCGCTCGCCTCGGCCACAAAAAAGGTGTACGCAGACGGTGTAGACATCCGCGTGGTGGTGGACCGCGATAGCGGCAACTACGAAACCTTCCGCCGCTGGCTGGTGGTGCCTGACGAAGCCGGCCTGCAAAATCCCGAAGCCGAAGAGCTGGTCAGCGATGCGCGCGACGAGATTGCCGACATCGAAGAAGGCGACTACATCGAAAAGCCGGTCGAAAGCCTGCCGATCGGCCGTATTGGCGCGCAAGCGGCCAAACAGGTCATCCTGCAGAAAATCCGCGACGCCGAGCGCGAGATGCTGCTCAACGACTTCATGTCGCGCGGCGAGAAGATTTTTGTCGGCACCGTCAAGCGCATGGACAAGGGCGACATCATTGTCGAATCCGGCCGCGTTGAAGGCCGCCTGCGTCGCAGCGACATGATTCCGAAGGAGAACCTGCGCTCCGGTGACCGCGTTCGCGCCATGATCATGGAAGTCGACAACACCCTGCGTGGTGCGCCCATCATCCTGTCGCGCACCGCGCCCGAGTTCATGATCGAGCTGTTCCGCCAGGAAGTGCCCGAGATCGAGCAGGGCCTGCTGGAGATCAAGTCCTGCGCCCGCGACCCCGGTTCGCGCGCCAAGATTGCCGTGCTGTCGCATGACAAACGCGTCGATCCGATCGGCACCTGCGTCGGCGTGCGCGGTACCCGTGTCAACGGCGTGACCAACGAGCTTGCCGGCGAACGTGTCGACATCGTGCTGTGGAGCGAGGATCCGGCCCAGTTCGTGATTGGCGCGCTGGCCCCGGCCAACGTGTCATCCATCGTTGTGGACGAAGAGCGCCACGCCATGGATGTCGTGGTGGACGAGGAAAACCTCGCCATCTCGATCGGTCGTGGCGGCCAGAACGTGCGGCTCGCCGCCGAGCTGACCGGCTGGAAGATCAACATCATGACGGCCGACGAGTCCGCTGAAAAGCAGGCGACCGAGACAGACACCAGCCGCAAGCTGTTCATGGAAAAACTCGATGTGGACGAGGAAATCGCCGACATCCTGATCTCCGAAGGCTTCACCAGCCTGGAAGAAGTCGCCTATGTGCCGCTGCAGGAGATGCTGGAGATCGAGTCCTTCGATGAAGACACGGTCAACGAACTGCGCACGCGAGCCAAGGATGCCTTGCTGACGATGGAAATCGCCAGGGAAGAAGACGTCGAAGGCGTTTCGCAGAACCTGCGCGATGTCGAAGGCCTGACGCCCGAACTGATTGCCAAATTGACCGATGCGGGTGTGAGCACCCGTGACGACCTGGCCGATCTGGCCGTCGACGAATTAACCGATATCACCGGCCAGTCTGCGGACGAGGCCAAAGCCCTGATCATGACCGCGCGCGCGCATTGGTTTACCGATGAGGCTGCAGAGCCCGCCGCGCCGGCAACGGCCCAAGAGCAATGATCATGGAGGCCAGCAGGAAAAAAACATATGTCCAGTACCACTACCGTCGCTGAATTCGCAGCTGAACTGAATAAACCCACCGCCACCCTGATCGAGCAATTGACCAGTGCCGGTGTTGCCAAGGCGCAGGCCACGGATCCCCTGTCAGAGGCCGACAAGCAGAAATTGCTGAGTTATCTGCAGGCGGCCCATGGCACCGCCAGTGCCGAGCGCAAGAAAATCACGCTGGTCAAGAAATCGACCACCGAAATCAAGCAGGCCGATGCCACCGGCCGCGCCCGCACCATCCAGGTCGAGGTTCGCAAAAAGCGCACCTTCATCAAGCGCGACGAAGGCTCTGAGCAACCTGTCGAAGAGGTTGCCGCGCCGGTTGCCGCCCCTGAGGTGCCGGTGATCGACAACGCCGAGCTGGTTCGCCGCGAGGAAGAAGCCAGCCGCCATGCCGAGCTGCTGCGCCGCCAGGAAGAAGAACTCTCGGAAAAACGCCGCCTGCGCGAAGAGCAGGATGCCAGGGACCAGGCCCTTGAAAACGAGCGCCAGGCTGCAGAGCAGAGTGCGCTGGTTGCTGCGCAAGCCGCCGAAGCTGCCAAAAAAGTGGAAAAACCCACCATTGGCAAAATCATTCCTGCCGCCAAGGCTGTGCCGGCACCAGCCGAGCCGGACAGCGCCGCTGCGGCGCTGGCGGCTTCAAAAGCGGCTGAGGCCAGTGCCGCCCAGGCGGCCGCCAAGGCCAAGGCCACCGCCGAATTCCAGGCCGACGCCGTGAAGGCGCAGGACCTGCAGGACAGGCGCAAGAAAGCCGAGGCGGAAGCCGCCGGCATTCGCGCCATGATGAATGCGCCCAAGCGTGTTCTGGTGCCCCACGTCGACCCGAAAGCCGTCATCAAGGGCACGCTGCACAAGCCGGCCGTCGTGCCGGGTGCCGCGAAACCGGCAGCGCCGGGCGCCGTGGCAGGGGCTGCGGGCAAGAAGGAAGTCAAGTCGGAGAACCTGTCTTCGACCTGGAAGGACGACGCCGCCAAGAAAAAAGGCGAGATCAAGACCCGCGGCGCGCCTGTCGTGCCGGGTCGCGGCAACTTCCGTGGCGGTCCGCGCGGCCGTCGCAGTTCGGACCGCGATTCGCGTTCCGAGTCCACTTTTGTGGCGCCGACCGAGTTCAAGGTCATCGAGGTGCATGTGCCGGAGACCATCACGGTCGCCGAGCTTGCCCACAAGATGAGCGTGAAGTCCTCCGAGGTGATCAAACACCTGATGAAGCTGGGCCAGATGGTCACCATCAACCAGCCGCTGGACCAGGACACCGCGATGATCGTGGTGGAAGAAATGGGCCACAAGGCGGTCACTGCGTCGCTGGACGATCCGGAGGCTTTTGCCGACGAGGACGTGCAAGGCCAGCAGGCCGAGTTGCTGCCGCGCGCACCGGTCGTGACCGTCATGGGTCACGTTGACCACGGCAAGACCTCGCTGCTCGACTACATCCGCCGCGCCAAGGTGGCCTCCGGTGAAGCCGGCGGCATCACCCAGCACATTGGCGCTTACCACGTGGAAACGCCACGCGGCATGGTGTCCTTCCTGGACACGCCGGGTCACGAGGCGTTCACTGCCATGCGTGCCCGTGGCGCGCAGGCGACCGACATCGTGATCCTGGTGGTGGCCGCCGACGACGGCGTCATGCCGCAGACCAAGGAAGCCATCAAGCATGCGAAAGCGGCCGGGGTGCCCATCGTCGTGGCGATCAACAAGATCGACAAGCCGGGTATCAACATGGAGCGCGTCAAGGGCGAGCTGGTCACTGAAGAAGTGATTCCCGAAGAGTTCGGTGGCGACGTGCCCTTTGTCGGCGTGTCGGCCCATACCGGCGCCGGCATCGATGCCCTGCTCGAGCAGGTGCTGTTGCAGGCCGAGGTACTGGAGCTCAAGGCACCGGTCGATGCGCTGGCCAAGGGTCTGGTGATTGAAGCCCGTCTCGACAAGGGTCGCGGCCCGGTCGCGACCGTGCTGGTGCAGGCGGGTACGCTGAAAGCCGGCGACGTGGTGCTGGCCGGTTCGACCTTTGGCCGCGTGCGCGCCATGCTGGACGAAAACGGCAAGCCGATCAAGACGGCCGGTCCGTCGATTCCGGTGGAAATCCAGGGTCTGACGGAAGTGCCGCAGGCTGGTGATGAGTTCATGGTCATGCTCGACGAACGTCGCGCCCGTGAAATCGCCACCTACCGTGCCGGCAAGTTCCGCAACACCAAGCTGGCCAAGCAGCAGGCTGCCAAGCTGGAGAACATGTTCTCCGACATCGGCGCCGGCGAGGTCAAGATGCTGCCAATCATCATCAAGGCCGACGTGCAGGGTTCGCAGGAAGCACTGGCCCAGTCGCTGCTCAAGCTCTCGACCGACGAGGTCAAGGTGCAGCTGGTGTACTCCGGTGTCGGTGGTATTTCCGAGTCCGACGTCAATCTGGCGATCGCCTCCAAGGCCGTGGTGATCGGGTTCAACACCCGCGCCGATGCCCAGGCCCGCAAGCTGGCAGAAAACAACGGCGTGGACCTTCGCTACTACAACATCATTTACGATGCGGTGGACGAACTGCGCGCCGCGATGTCGGGCATGCTGACGCCGGACAAGAAGGAAGAAGTCATCGGTACGGCCGAGATTCGCCAGGTGTTCAAGGTCAGCAAGATCGGCTCGATCGCCGGCTGTATGGTCACCGCCGGTGTGGTTCGCCGCAACGCGCGCCTGCGGCTGCTGCGCGAAAACATCGTCATCTTTACGGGTGAACTCGACTCGCTCAAGCGTTTCAAGGACGATGCCAAAGAGGTCAAGGAAGGCTTCGAGTGCGGCTTGAACGTCAAGGGCTACAACGACATCCAGGTTGGCGACATGCTGGAGTTCTTTGAGATCCGTGAAGTGGCCAGGACGCTGGAGGCCTGAAGACCCTAAGACTGCCTTGCGGCTGGCGCTTCACGGTGCCGGCCGCCACAAGTCCCCCTATTTTGTATGCGTAAAAAATCATCCACCCCGAATCGCGGTTTTCGCGTCGCCGATCAGATCCAGCGCGATCTGACGGAGCTGATCGCGCGCGAACTGAAAGACCCGCGGGTCGGGATGGTGACCATCCAGGCCGTCGAGGTGACGCCGGACTATGCACATGCGAAAGTGTTTTTCAGCGTGCTGATCGGCGACCCGAAAGAGTGCGAAACAGCACTGAACCAGGCTGCAGGCTTTCTGCGCAACGGCCTGTTCAAGAAGCTGATGATCCACACGGTGCCGACCCTGCATTTCCAGTTCGACCGCACGACCGAACGTGCAGCCGACATGAACGCCCTGATTGCCAAGGCGGTTTCCTCCCGCGCCCAGGACGACTGAGTTCGCGCCGTTTCCCTTGATGACAGGTTCAGGGACAACGGTGCCAACGAAACGCCGGGTCCGCCCGCGCGTTGAGCCTGTCGGAATTTATGACGCAAACTTCTCCTCATCGCCAAAAGATACAGCGACGTCCCGTGCACGGCGTGCTGCTGCTCGACAAGCCGCTGGGCCTGTCGAGCAATCAGGCCTTGCAGAAGGCCAAATGGCTGCTGCGTGCTGACAAGGCCGGCCATACCGGCACGCTCGATCCGCTGGCCACCGGCGTGCTGCCCCTGTGTTTCGGGGCGGCCACCAAGTTCAGCCAGCTGCAGCTCGACGCCGACAAGACCTACGAAGCCGTGCTGCTGCTGGGCCAGAAAACCAGCACCGCCGACGCCGAGGGCGATGTCATCGAGACGCGCCCGGTGCCGGCCATCACGCCCGAACTGCTGGCCGACCTGACGCGCCGCTTCACCGGCCCGCTGGCGCAGGTGCCGCCCATGTATTCGGCCCTGAAGAAAGATGGCAAGGCGCTGTACGAGTACGCGCGCAAGGGCGAGGAAGTCGAGCGGGACGCCCGCCACATCACCATTTACAAGCTGGAAATGGCTCCAGCCCAGGATCCACGGGTGCTGGCAGCTATCAAAATAGTAGTGTCGTGCAGCAAAGGTACCTACATCCGCACGCTCGGTGAAGACATCGGCGAGGCCATCGGCTGCGGTGCCCACCTTGGCTCGCTGCGGCGCCTGGAGACCGGCGGTTATACCGACCGCCAGTGTGTGAGCCTGCCGGCGCTCGAAGCCATGAGCGAGGCGGAACGTGAGGCCTGCCTGTTGCCGGTGCAGTCGCTGGTGGCCGCCTTTCCTTCTGTCACATTGGGCGCCGATGATGCAGGGCGGTTCCTGAGCGGCTTGCGTCGCCGCGGCAGCCCGGGCCAATGGGGGCCGGACAGCGCGATGGTGCAGGTCTATGGCGCCAACCCGCCGGCCTTTCTGGGCTCGGCCCATGTGACCGCCGATGAATTGATCCCCGGGCGCCTGCTCAGCCCGATTGAAATCCAGGACATGCTGCTTGCCAGCCCGTCCCTTGCTTCCAGCCCTGCGGCACCTGCCGCATTGGCCCATTAACCAGTCACCGAATTGAAGTTTTTAGAAAGCGAACCATGAGCCACAAGCAAATCCGAAACATCGCCATCATCGCCCACGTTGACCACGGCAAGACCACCATGGTCGACCAGCTGCTGCGCCAGTCCGGCACCTTTGCCGAACACGAAAAAGTGGTCGACACCGTGATGGACAACAACGCCATCGAAAAAGAGCGTGGCATCACCATCCTGGCCAAGAACTGCGCCGTGACCTGGGAAGGCACGCACATCAACATCGTCGATACCCCCGGTCACGCCGACTTCGGTGGTGAAGTCGAGCGCGCGCTGTCCATGGTCGATGGCGTGGTGCTGCTGATCGACGCGCAGGAAGGCCCGATGCCGCAGACGCGTTTCGTGACCAAGAAGGCGCTGGCACTGGGCCTCAAGCCCATCCTGGTGGTCAACAAGGTGGACAAGCCTGGTGCGCGTCCCGACTACGTGGTCAACGCCGCTTTCGACCTGTTCGACAAGCTCGGCGCCACCGACGAACAGCTCGATTTCCCGGTGGTTTACGCTTCCGGCATCAACGGCTGGTCGTCGATGGAAGAGGGCGCGCCCGGTGAGCAGTGGGGTCCCGACATGTCGGCCCTGTTCAATACCGTGCTCAAGCATGTGCCGCATCAGGAAGGTGATCCTGCAGCGCCGCTGCAGCTGCAGATTTCCGCGCTCGACTTCTCGACCTTTGTCGGCCGTATCGGTGTGGGCCGTATCAGCCAGGGCACGATCAGGCCGATGATGGACGTGGTGGTGATGGAAGGTCCGGACGGCAAGGCCGTCAAGGGCCGCATCAACCAGGTGCTGACTTTCCAGGGCCTGGAACGCGTGCAGACCACGGAAGCCGGCCCCGGCGAAATCGTGCTGATCAACGGCCTGACCGACATCGGTATCGGCGTGACCATCACCGACCCGGTCACACCGATGCCGCTGCCCATGCTCAAGGTCGATGAGCCGACCCTGACCATGAACTTCTGCGTCAACACCAGCCCGCTGGCCGGCCGTGAAGGCAAGTTCGTCACCAGCCGCCAGATCTGGGACCGCCTGCAGAAAGAGCTGCAACACAACGTGGCGCTGCGCGTCAAGGAAACCGACGAAGAAGGCATCTTTGAAGTCATGGGCCGCGGCGAGCTGCACCTGACCATCCTGCTGGAAAACATGCGCCGCGAAGGTTTCGAGCTGGCCGTGTCCAAACCCCGCGTGGTGTACCGGGACATCGATGGCGTGCGCCACGAGCCGATCGAGCTGGTGACGGCCGACATCGAGGAAACCCACCAGGGCGGCGTGATGCAGGCCCTCGGTGAGCGCAAGGGCGATCTGGTCAACATGGAATCCGATGGCCGCGGCCGCGTGCGCCTCGAGTACCGCATTCCGGCGCGTGGCCTGATCGGTTTCACCAATGAATTCCTGAACCTGACGCGTGGTTCCGGCCTGATCTCCAACATCTTCGATAGCTACGAGCCGCACAAGGGCGAGATCGGCGGACGCAAGAACGGCGTGCTGATTTCCATGGACGATGGTGAAATCTTCACCTACGCCCTGGGCAAGCTGGACGACCGCGGCCGCATGTTCGTCAAGGCCAACGATCCGGTGTACGAAGGCATGATCGTCGGTATCCACAGCCGTGACAACGATCTCGTGGTGAATGCCACCCGTACCAAGCAGCTGACCAACTTCCGCGTGTCCGGCAAGGAAGACGCGATCAAGATCACGCCGCCTATCGAATTGACGCTGGAATACGGCGTCGAGTTCATCGAGGACGACGAGTTGGTCGAGATCACGCCCAAGTCGGTCCGCCTGCGCAAGCGTTACCTCAAAGAGAGCGACCGCAAGCGCGCCGGCCGCTAAAAAATCAAAAGGCGGTGCGGGCACTCTAGTGCCTGCCCGCCTTTTTTCTTTTTTTGGGACACCATGAAACTGACACACAGCCGCGCCGTACTTCTGATGATCGCGATCACGCTGATGTGGTCTATTGCCGGCGTGGTGACGCGCCATCTTGAATCGGCCCGCAGTTTTGAAGTGACCTTCTGGCGCAGCTTTTTCACGCTGCTGTCGTTGCTGGTCCTTCTGCCGCTGTTTCAGGGGCGCGCGGTGTTTTCCAGGATCCGCCATGCGGGCCGCTTCCTGTGGCTGTCGGGGGTCTGCTGGAGCATCATGTTCACCGCCTTCATGCTGGCGCTGACCATGACCAGCGTGGCCAATGTGCTGGTGACCATGGCGGTCGGGCCGTTCATCACTGCCCTGGTGGCGCGGGTTTTCATCGGCCACCGCATTCCTCCCCGGACCTGGGTGGCCATTGCCGTGGCGGGTGTGGGCATTGCCTGGATGCACGGCAGCCAGGTGAGCCTGGGCGCCAGCGCGGGGCAACTCGCCGGCACGCTGGTGGCCCTGCTGGTGCCCATGGCCGCGGCCGTGAACTGGACCGTGGTGCAGCGCAGCCAGGCGCATGGCGAAAAAATCGACCTGGTGCCGGCCGTGCTGGTGGGCGCGGCGATTTCCTCGCTGCTCACGCTGCCGCTGGCGTTTCCGTTTGTCGCGACGCCGCATGACATCGGCCTGCTGGCCCTGCTGGGCCTGGTCCAGCTGGCGATCCCCTGCGTGTTGTCGGTGGTTTGTGCCCGCGTGCTGAAAGCGCCCGAGATGGCGCTGCTGGCGCTGCTGGAGATCATTTTCGGCATTCTGCTGGCCTGGGCCGGCGCGGGCGAAGTGCCTGCAGCCAGTGTGCTGACCGGCGGCCTGCTGGTGATCGGGGCGCTGGTCGCCAATGAATTGATGGGATGGAGACAGAGAGCATGAACCAGACAACAACAACACACGTACCGGCCCACAGCGACATCCTGACCGAGGTGCGCGGGGGCGTCGGCTTCATCACGCTGAACCGGCCCAAGGCGCTCAATGCGCTGTCGCTGTCCATGGTGCGCGACCTGTCGGCAGCGCTGACGGCGTGGCGCGACGACGCGGCGGTAGCGGCGGTGGCCATTCGGGGCACCAACAAGGCGGGACGTCCCGGCACGCCGGAAAGCCTGTTCGGCGGCTTTTGCGCCGGCGGCGACATCCGCTTTTTCCACCAGGCCGCGCTGGCCGGTGACCCGGACCTGGACGCGTTTTTCACCGAGGAATACAGGCTCAACCACCTTATCCACAACTATCCCAAACCCTACATTGCCTTCATGGACGGCGTGGTGATGGGCGGGGGCCTGGGGATCAGTGTCGGGGCCAAGGTCCGCATCGTGACCGAACACACCAAGCTGGCCATGCCGGAAACCAACATCGGGTTGTTTCCCGATGTCGGCGGTGGCTACTTCCTGAGTCGCTGCCCGGGCAGTGTGGGGGAGTACCTGGCGCTGACCGGAGCCGTCATTGGCGCCGGCGAGGCGTTGGCGTACGGCCTGGCCGACATCGAGCGGCCCGCTGCCAGCCTGCCGGGTTTGTGGCAGCAATTGGGGGATCAGGCCTTTTCCGGTGTTTCGGCGGTCGAACAATGGATTGCTACTCATTTGATAGCTGATGGTGCCCGTCCTGAAAGGGCTGCAGGCCAAATGGATACCTATTTTTCGCTGGCCCGGGTGAAACACATCGTCGATGCCCTGGAAGCTGCGAAGGATGACGACTGGGCGCAGAAGACCGCTGTCGTACTGCGCAAACGTTCACCGCTGATGCTGCATGTGACGCTGGAGCAGATCCGCCGCGCCCGCAGCCTGAGCCTGGCGGACGACTTGCGCATGGAGCGCGACATGGTGCACCACTGTTTTCACCTGCGCCCCGGCGCGGCCAGCGAAACGGTCGAGGGCATACGTGCGCTGGCGGTCGACAAGGACTACACGCCGAAGTGGAACCCTGCCCGCATTGAAGACGTCAAGCCGCAGATGGTGCAGGCGTTTTTCGCCAGTCCCTGGGCGGCCGAAGCGCATCCGTTGCGCGACCTTCCATAAAACTGTTCTAGCGCTGCTGGTAGCCCAGCTCGGCCAGCCGCAGCAGCTCGTTGCGCGCGACCGGGCCGGAGGTCAGCGGCTGCGCGACTTCATCGCGCGTTCGACCTCGCGCTTGCCTTCGCGGTCCTTGATGGTGTCGCGCTTGTCGTGTTCGCCCTTGCCCTTGGCCAGACCCACCTCGCATTTGACCTTGCCGGCCTTCCAGTGAAGGTTCAGCGGCACCAGCGTGAAACCCTTTTGCTCGATCTTGCCGATCAGGCGCCGGATTTCGTCCTTGTGCATCAGCAGCTTCTTGGTGCGCACCGAGTCCGGCCGGACATGGGTGGACGCGGTCCCGAGCGGGTTGATCTGGCAGCCGATCAGGAACAGCTCGCCGTTGCGGATCACCACATAACCATCGGTCAGCTGCACCTTGCCTTCGCGCAGCGACTTGACCTCCCAGCCTTCCAGCACCATGCCGGCCTCGAAGCGCTCTTCAATGTGGTAATTGAAGGTGGCTTTCTTGTTGTCGGCAATACGCACGGCAGCGGCGGCAGCCTTGGGTGTCAGGTTGATAGCGGGCTTGCCGGTGGATTTTCCGGAAGACGCGGCGGCCGGTTTTTTGGAGGATGCTTCTTTGGTGGCCATGGGTCAGAGTTGAGGGCAGCGTCGGCTAATACAATCGAGCGCAGCCCATGATTGTATGAAAACCGTTCACAAGTCCGTTTTGATCTGGTACAGC
Source organism: Polaromonas sp. YR568 (assembly GCF_943371715.1). GTDB lineage: Bacteria > Pseudomonadota > Gammaproteobacteria > Burkholderiales > Burkholderiaceae_C > Polaromonas. The sequence continues at coordinate 33,382 of NZ_CALRVW010000002.1, forward strand.
GCAGCCGAAATGTTTGCCCTGGTCACCGATGTCGCCAGTTACCCGCAGTTTTTGCCCTGGTGCGACCAAGCCAGTGTGGTCGAGGAAGACGCGCGCGGCATGACTGCCAAGGTGGGCATCGCGTTTGCCGGTATTCATCAGAGTTTCACCACCCGCAACACCCACGTGCCAGACCGACAGGTCTCGCTCAAGCTGGTGGACGGCCCTTTCTCCAAGCTCGACGGCGACTGGGACTTCACCCCGCTGGGCGACGGCAGCCAGCGCGCCTGCAAGGTCGACCTGACCTTGCGCTACGACTTCGACAATGCGGCGCTGGCAGCGCTGGTGGGCCCGGTGTTTGACAAGATTGCCGGCAGCCTGGTCGATGCCTTTGTCAAAAGGGCCGCCCAGGTGTATGGCGAGGCCGCGGTCTGAACGCCATGGTGGCGCTGGACGTTTCGCTGCTGTATTCGCCCGGGCCGCGCCTGGTGCGCGAGTGGCAGGTGACCCTGCCGACCGGCAGCACCGTGGCACAGGCGATTGCAGCCAGCGGCATCCTGGTCGAGTTTCCGGAACTGGCAGCAGGCCGGCTGTGGGTGGGCATCTGGGGGCGCAAAACCAGTTTGCGCCAGGAATTGCACCAGCAGGACCGGCTGGAGATCTATCGCCCGCTGCGGGTGGACCCCAAGATCGCGCGGCGTGAGCGCTTCAGCAAGCAGGGCGCGAAAAAATCAGGGCTGTTTGCCAACAAAAGGGCAGGGGCCAAGGCCGGATACTGAGCGCCGACCGCTGCCTGCCTACTTGCAGTCGCTGTCCACGATGGCCTGCAGGCGCTTGCTTTCCGCTGCACGTGCGTTGTCGTCCATGATCTCGCGCTCGCCTTTGGTGTTGGTGGTCGATATCCGCACGCCGGACTGGATGGTCACCATGGCCTTTTTGGTGCGTTCGCAGTTGTCGGCTCGGGCTTTGGCGACTTTTTCTTCCTCGGCCTTTTTCTTGGCCGCTTCTTCCTCTTCCAGCTTTTTCTTCTTGGCTTCCAGCTCCGCATCCTTGCCGGAAATTTTCGGGGCGTTGGCCTTCACAGCCGGCGTCGCCGTTGCAACGGGAGAAACGGCTTCCGCGGGCTGGGCGGGGGCGACAGCCGCCTTGGCGCCACGCCGGCCACCGGGCTGCTTGAGGATGTCCTTGTCCTGAATGTCACTTGGTGGCGGACGGTCACTGAAAACCTTGCGTCCGTCCTTGCCTACCCACTGCCACTGGGCGGCGGCCGACAGCGCAAAAGTCCAGCCGGCAAGCAGCAGAAGAAGGTGTTTGGGCGTGATTTTCAGTTGCATGGGTTCAGTGTACCGGTAGCGCTCCCGCAGGCGAAGATGAACGCTGTCAGGCGTGGTCTTTTTGTAACGCGGTGGGCAAGACTTTCAGCGCTAGGGTTTGTACCGACCGGCGCGGGTACAATCGTGTTTTTGGAGCCATCCCTATGCGCCTACTCGGCAAAGCGCTCACCTTCGACGACGTATTGTTGGTGCCAGCGTTCTCCCAGGTCCTGCCCAAGGACACCTCGCTTTCCACCCAGTTCTCAAGAAACATCCGCCTGAACCTGCCCCTGGTTTCGGCTGCGATGGACACGGTCACCGAAGCCCGGCTGGCCATTGCCATTGCGCAGGAGGGTGGAATCGGCATCGTTCACAAGAACCTGACAGCGCAGGAGCAGGCCGCCCATGTGGCCAAGGTCAAGCGTTATGAGTCCGGCGTCGTGCGCGACCCGGTGGTCATCACGCCGGAACACACCGTGCTGCAGATACTGGAATTGTCCGAGCAACTCGGCATCTCGGGCTTTCCGGTCTGCGACGGCGGCAAGGTGGTCGGCATCGTGACCAGCCGCGATCTGCGCTTTGAGACCCGTTACGACGTCAAGGCGCACCAGATCATGACGCCGAGCGAGAAGCTGATCACGGTCAAGGAAGGCACGTCAGCCGTCGAGGCCAAGGCCCTGCTCAACAAATACAAGCTTGAACGCCTGCTGGTGGTCAACGACGACTTCGAGCTCAAGGGCCTGATCACGGTCAAGGACATCACCAAACAGACCAATTTCCCCAATGCCGCACGCGACGCCTCGGGCCGCCTGCGCGTGGGCGCGGCCGTTGGAGTTGGCGAAGGCACCGAGGAGCGCGTGGAGGCGCTGGTGCGGGCTGGGGTCGATGCCATCGTGGTCGACACCGCCCACGGCCACAGCCATGGCGTGATCGAGCGCGTGCGTTGGGTCAAGAAAAACTATCCGCAGGTCGATGTGATCGGCGGCAACATTGCCACCGGCGCCGCGGCGCTGGCCCTGGTGGAAGCGGGCGCTGATGCGGTCAAGGTCGGCATTGGTCCCGGCTCCATCTGTACCACCCGCATCGTTGCGGGGGTCGGTGTGCCGCAGATCATGGCGATTGACAGTGTGGCCATGGCGCTGCGCGGCACCGGCGTGCCGCTGATTGCCGACGGTGGCATTCGTTACAGCGGCGACATCGCCAAGGCCATCGCCGCTGGCGCCGGCACGGTGATGATGGGCGGCATGTTTGCCGGTACCGAGGAAGCCCCCGGCGAAGTGATCCTGTTCCAGGGGCGCAGCTACAAGAGCTACCGCGGCATGGGCAGCATTGGCGCGATGCAGCAGGGCAGTGCCGACCGTTACTTCCAGGAAGCCACTACCGGCAACCCGAACGCCGACAAGCTGGTGCCCGAGGGCATTGAAGGCCGGGTGCCCTACAAGGGGTCCATGGTCGCCATCATTTACCAGATGGCCGGCGGCCTGCGCGCCAGCATGGGCTACTGCGGTTGTGCCACCATTGAAGACATGCGCAACCAGGCCGAGTTTGTCGAGATCACGACGGCCGGCATCCGCGAAAGCCATGTCCACGACGTGCAGATCACCAAGGAAGCGCCGAACTATCGGGCAGACTGATCATCCCGATGGCCCGAGGCGTCCGCGAAGGACGCCTTTTCTTTTTTTGCCTGAAACGCCTCTCATGCAGCACCAAAAAATCCTTATTCTCGATTTCGGCTCCCAGGTCACCCAGCTGATCGCACGGCGCATCCGTGAAGCCCACGTGTTCTGCGAAGTCCATCCCTGCGATGTAACCAGCGACTGGGTCCGCGACTACGCCCAGGACGGCAAGCTCAAGGGCATCATCCTGTCGGGCAGCCACGCCAGCGTCTACGAGGACAGCACCGACAAGGCGCCGCAGGCGGTGTTCGATCTGGGCGTGCCCGTGCTGGGCATCTGTTACGGCATGCAAACCATGGCGCACCAGCTCGGCGGCATCGTCCAAAGCGGTCACAAGCGCGAATTCGGCCCCGCCGATGTACGGGCGCATGGTCACACCCAGCTGCTCGAGGGCATCCAGGATTACGCGACCTCCGACGGCCACGGCATGCTGCAGGTGTGGATGAGCCATGGCGACAAGGTCACCGAGCTACCGCCCGGCTTCAAGCTGATGGCAAGTACCGACAGCTGCCCGATCGCCGGCATGGCCGACGAAGAGCGCCGCTTTTACGCCGTGCAGTTTCACCCTGAAGTCACGCACACCAAGCGCGGTGCGGCCATCCTGGAGCGTTTTGTCCTCGATATCTGCGGCACCCGGGCCGACTGGATCATGGGCGACTACATCAGCGAGGCGGTGGAGAAAATCCGCGCCCAGGTCGGCGATGAGGAGGTGATCCTCGGCCTGTCCGGCGGCGTCGATTCATCGGTGGCAGCGGCGCTGATTCACCGCGCCATCGGCGACCAGTTGACCTGCGTGTTTGTCGACCACGGCCTGCTGCGCCTGGACGAGGGCGACATGGTGATGGACATGTTTGTCGGCAAGCTGCACGCGAAAGTCATTCGCGTCGATGCCGCCGACCAGTTCCTCGGCCATCTCAAGGGCGTCAGTGACCCCGAAGCCAAGCGCAAGATCATTGGCCGCGAATTCGTGGAAGTGTTCAAGGCCGAAGCCGGCAAGCTCAAGAGCGACCATTCGCGCCATGTGGCCTGGCTGGCCCAGGGCACGATTTATCCTGACGTGATCGAGAGCGGCGGCTCCAAGAACAAAAAAGCCATCACGATCAAGAGCCACCACAACGTGGGCGGCCTGCCCGAGCAGTTGGGCCTGAAGCTCCTCGAGCCCCTGCGCGAACTGTTCAAGGACGAAGTGCGGGAGCTGGGCGTGGCGCTGGGCCTGCCTTTTCACATGGTGTACCGCCACCCCTTCCCGGGTCCGGGCCTGGGGGTGCGGATTCTGGGCGAAGTCAAAAAGGAATACGCCGATTTGCTGCGCCGCGCCGACGCCATCTTCATTGAAGAGCTGCGCAACTTCATCGACGACGCCACCGGCAAAAGCTGGTACGACCTGACCAGCCAGGCGTTTGCGGTGTTTCTGCCGGTGAAGAGTGTGGGCGTCATGGGCGACGGCCGCACCTACGACTACGTCGTGGCCCTGCGCGCGGTGCAGACCAGCGACTTCATGACCGCCGACTGGGCCGAGCTGCCTTATGCGCTGCTCAAAAAGGTCTCCAGCCGCATCATCAACGAAGTGCGCGGCATCAACCGCGTGACCTACGATGTCAGCAGCAAGCCTCCGGCCACGATCGAGTGGGAATAGGGCGCAGCCCCGCCAGCACCATGCCTGAGCAGTCTTTCCTGCCTGGCTTCGAGGCCGCGCCCCGGCTCACGGACCGGCTGTTTTTCGCCATCTACCCGGACGCGACGACGGCGGCAGAGATTGCAGCGCTCGCGCAGCAACTGCGCACGGAACACGGTCTGCAGGGCAAGCCGCTGAAACCGGAGCGCTTCCATGTCACGCTGCATCACCTGGGCGACCATGACGGGGTGCCGCGGGACTTGGTCGAGGTGGCCCGTGCAGCGGCCGCAAACGTTACGGCCGCGCCGTTTGACATCACCTTCGACCGCGCTGCCAGTTTCACCAGTGCGCCGCGCAACCGGCCGTTTGTCCTGCGCGGCGACGGCGGGCTGGCGGCGCTGGTCGCTTTCCAGCAAAACCTCGGCGAGGCGCTGAAAAAAACCGTGCTCGGCCGCTGGGCCAAGCCAGGCTTCACGCCCCATGTGACGCTTCTTTACGACGATCGCAGCGTTCCCGAGCAGGCCGTGCCGCCGGTTTCCTGGACCGCGCACGAGTTGGTTCTCGTGCACAGCCTGATCGGCCAGACTTTGCATGTGCCCCTGGCGCGCTGGTCGTTGCACGCCTGAATCTCCTAAGCGTCCGGCTTTTTGTCGGATACTTCAGCCTATGTATTTGCCACCCCAGTTCAAGGGTGATCGCGCGCAAGCTCAGGCGCTGATCACCGACCATCCCTTCGCCAGCCTGATCAGCGTGGACGACGCGGGTCTGCCTTACGTGACGCATCTGCCGCTGCATCTGGAAGAACGCGGTGATCAGCTGGTGCTGCTCGGTCATGTCGCCAAACCCAATCCGCATTGGCGCTACCTGCAGGCCAGGCCGCAGGCGCTGGTGACTTTTCTCGGACCACATGCCTACCTGTCGCCCAAGGTCTACCCCGACCTGGCGCGGGTGCCGACATGGAATTACCTGGCCGCGCATGGCACCGTGCAGGCCAGCCTGATCGACGAGTCGCAGGCCAAGGACAGCCTGCTCAAAAAGCTGATTGGCGACCATGAGCCACCGTATGCCGAGCAGTGGCGCGGCCTGGGTGAAGAGTTTGCCCACAAAATGCTGGCCGGCATTGTGGCCTTTGAATTGCAGGTCACCGACTTGCAGTGCAAGCTCAAGCTCAACCAGCACCGGACCGAGTCGCACGCGGCCATGAAGGCCATGTATGCTGCCGGCACGCCCGATGAACAGGCGCTGGCCGGCTGGATGGACCGGCTGGGCATGGGGGCCGCCGCCGATCCCCGCAAGGAGACCTGACATGCGCGCCATCTTGGGTGTTCTGAGCCTGCTGATCGTTGTCGCCATCATCGGTGTGCTGGCGAAAAAACAGCTCTCCCCGGCGCCTGTGAAGGTGGCGCCGGCAGACGCCGGCCTGGCCTTGCCCGCGCCGGCGGTCGACGCCACACCGCTGCAGCAAAGCCAGCAGATTCAGAACCAGGTGCGCCAGTCGATTGAAACCACGATGCAGCAGGCCCGGCCCATGCCGGAAGATAAATAATTTGTATCAAATCGGGCTTGAGCCCTTATGCTACTTGCGCACGATGCTATAAAAAACGAAGCAATCATGAGCGATGCCGACTACATGCAACTGGCGCTGGCGCAGGCCCGGCAAGCCGCCGAAGCGGGCGAGGTCCCGGTCGGTGCGGTGTTGGTGCGCCATGGCCAGGTGATCGCCACCGGCTGCAACAACCCCATCAGCGGGCATGACCCGACCGCCCATGCCGAAATGCAGGCCCTGCGCTCGGCCGCGCAGGCCGGCGGCAACTACCGGCTTGACGAGTGTGAACTCTTTGTCACGCTGGAACCCTGCGCCATGTGCGCCGGCGCCATGCTGCATGCGCGGCTCAAGCGAGTGGTGTTTGGCGCGCCGGATCCGAAAACCGGGGCAGCCGGTTCGGTGATCGACCTGTTCGCCAACCCGCAGCTCAACCACCAGACGCAGGTGCAGGGCGGGGTACTGGCCGGGGAGTGCGGCGCGCTGCTGCAGGATTTTTTCCAGCAACGGCGCAGCGAACAGCGCCAGGAGACAAAACTGAACCATCCCCTGCGCGATGACGCACTGCGCACGCCCGACAGCGCGTTTGCCAATCTCCCGGACTACCCCTGGGCGCCCCGTTACCTCAGCGACCTGCCTTCGCTGGCCGGCCTGCGCCTGCATTACCTCGACGAGGGGCCCCGTGAGGACCTGACCTGGCTGTGCCTGCACGGCAATCCGGCCTGGAGCTATCTGTACCGCAAGATGATCCCGGTGTTCCTGGCGGCCGGGCACCGGGTGGTGGCGCCCGACCTGATCGGTTTCGGCAAAAGCGACAAACCGAAAAAGGACAGCTTTCACAGCTTCACCGGCCACCGCCAGATCCTGCTCGAGTTTGTCGAGCGCCTAGACCTGAAGAACATCGTGCTGGTGGTGCAGGACTGGGGCGGCCTGCTGGGCCTGACCCTGCCGATGGACGCACCTGAGCGTTACCGCGGCCTGCTGGTCATGAACACAACGCTGGCGACCGGCGATGTGCCCTTGTCGCCGGGCTTTCTGGCCTGGCGCGAGATGTGCGCGAAAAACCCCGAGTTCGATGTGGCGCGGCTGTTTGCGCGCGGCAACCCGCAGATGAGCGCCGAAGAGTGCGCCGCCTACAACGCGCCTTTCCCCGATCGGGGCCACCGCGCCGCCTTGCGTGCCTTTCCGGGCATGGTGCCCGAGGCCGAGGACGCGGACGGTGCCGCCATTTCACGCGAGGCCCGCAGTTTCTGGCGCGAACGCTGGCAAGGCCGGACCTTGATGGCCGTCGGTGCGCAGGACCCGGTGCTCGGCCTGCCGGTCATGCAGCAGTTGCAGGCCATGATCCGTGGCTGCCCCGAGCCTTTGGTGCTGCCGCAGGCGGGGCATTTTTTGCAGGAGCATGGGGAAAGCATTGCCCGGCAGGCGGTGCGTTCTCTGGGCGGCTGACCGGCGGCTTCGCAATGGCTGGTCCGGGCAGTGGGATACTTCGTCTCGTGAAAAAACATATCTACATCTACTCCCCCTCCAGCGCCGTGCGCGACAAGACCGCTTTCAAACGCGGCGTGCGGCGCCTGACCGCGCTGGGTTATGAGGTCGAACTGGACGAGGCTGCGCTGAGCAGCCATCAGCGTTTTGCCGGCGACGACGACACCCGGCTCGCCGCGATCGACCGGGCGGCCGCCAGCGACGCCGACGTGGCGCTGATTTCCCGGGGTGGCTACGGACTGACACGCCTGTTGCCGCATATCAACTACAAGGCGCTGGACAAGGCCGTGTCCCGGGGCACACGTTTTGTCGGCTTGAGCGACTTCACGGCCCTGCAGAACGCGCTGCTGGCGAAAACCGGGGCGGTGACCTGGGCCGGTCCAGCGCTCGGCGAGGACTTCGGGACCGAAGGCCAGCCCGACGACATCATGGAAGCCTGCTTTGACGACCTGATCACGGGTCAGGGCGAGGGCACCGGCTGGCGCCTGCCAAAAATCGCTACGAAATCAGGAGCAGACGGCGCCTGGCAGCCGGGGGCTGAAGGCAAATTTGGCGTCAAAAGTGCGGTTTTGTGGGGCGGCAACCTCGCGGTGCTCAGTTCGCTGGTGGGCACCCCCTACCTGCCCCAGGTGAAGGGCGGCATCCTGTTTCTGGAAGAGGTGCATGAACACCCGTACCGGCTGGAGCGCATGTTGACGCAGCTGTTACACGCCGGCGTGCTGGCGCAGCAGAAGGCGGTGGTGCTGGGGCAGTTCACCAACTACAAGCTGGTGCCGCACGACAAGGGGTTCAAATTGGCCACGGTGGTGGCCTGGTTGCAGCGCCAGATCAAGGCGCCGGTGTTGAGCGGCCTGCCGTTTGGCCATGTGCCGACCAAGGTGGTGTTGCCGGTGGGGGCGAAGGTGGCGCTGGCTGTGGAGGACAGGGATGCTTTCCTGCTCTGGGGTCACAACCATTGAACAGGGGAAACGCACCGGGCCTGGCCCGGTGGGCGGCCGACTAGTTGGTCAGCGAACTGCGCCGGGAGCCGAGGCTGCCGGGCAGCAGGCCTTCAAACATCTTGGTGATGCCGCTGACCTTCTGGCGGGCGATGGTTTCGCCCTGCATGGCCGACAGCACGGCCATGACGTCACCGCGGGCATACCAGAGGCCTTGTGCATCCTGGGCGTAGCGCACCCGCAGCGCTATTTTCGGGTAATGTTTTTCGCCGAACTCGCCGAGTTCGTTGAGCATCAGTTGCCGAATGCCTTCGGTACGTTTTTCCAGGCTGGAAGGCGTCACTTCGCCGCCATTGAGCAGACCCAGCAAACTGCTTTTCAAGTCAGGTTTAATCCAGCGCATAGCGTTTGTGCTTTCGATAGTGAGGCGGTGCATAACCGTGCGGTCTGTTAGATTAAGCCTCCACGGTTACAGATGCAAGTTCTATCACGTGACATGGTTAACGTAAAACAACAAATAAATCAATGCGTTAGTAACCAAATGTGATGTTGATTCTTCTGTTACAAACAAAAGTAGTAATTTTCAATTTTCCTGGTTTGAGCATGCAGGGAAAATCATCATGATTTTCTTTGTAATTTATTCACTTCTCGTTGCCCTGTTTTTTCACAAAATTTCCCATTTTTGAGCCTGATATGACTACCTACCCTTCGCACTACATCAATGGCCAGTGGATCAAGGCGCAATCGGCGGAGACCCTGCCGGTGCATGACTCGAGCACCGAGGAAGTCATGGCGACCGTGCCGGCCGGCACAGCGCAGGAAGCCGAACGCGCCGTGCTGGCCGCCCGCGCGGCTTTTGATGCATGGGCCGCTTTGCCCGTCGAAACGCGCGCTGCCTACCTGGACAAGGTCGCGGCCGGTCTGAAGGCCCGCACCGACGAGATGGCGCTGACCATTGCCCGTGAAGTCGGCATGCCGCTGAAAATGGCACGCGCGGTACAGGTGGGCGGACCCACCTGGCACTGGAGCAACTTTGCCAAGATTGCGCGCAATTTCGAATGGGAAAAGAAAGTCGGCAACTCGCTGGTGGTGCGCGAGCCGATCGGCGTGGTGGGCTGCATCACGCCGTGGAACTTCCCGCTCAGCCAGATCACCCTGAAAGTCGCGCCCGCGCTGGCCGCCGGCTGCACCGTGGTGCTCAAGCCCAGCGAGATTGCGCCCGTCAATGCCATGATCCTGGCCGAAATCATTCATGAAGCCGGCCTGCCGCCTGGCGTGTTCAACCTCGTCAACGGCATGGGTCCGGTGGTTGGCGAAGTGCTGGCGACCCACCCCGAGGTGGACATGGTCAGTTTCACCGGGTCCACGCGAGCCGGCAAACGTGTCAGCGAACTCGCCAGCCAGTCGGTCAAACGGGTGGCGCTGGAACTCGGCGGCAAGTCCGCCAGTGTCATCCTCGACGATGCCGACATGGAAGCCGCGGTCAAGGGCACGATCTCGGCCTGCATGCTCAACAGCGGCCAGACCTGCTCGGCCCACACCCGCATGCTGGTGCCGGCCGGCCGTTATGACGAGGTCAAGGCGCTGGCGAAAACCGCGATCGCCAAGTTCAGCGTCGGCCCCAGCCTCGAGGAAACCAGCAAGCTCGGACCTCTGGTCAGCGCGAACCAGCGCGACCGTGTGCTGGGGTTCATCCGCACCGGCATCGAAGAAGGCGCCGACGTGATTGCCGGCGGTGACCAGCTGCCCGCCTTCGAGAAGGGCTACTTTGTGCAGCCCACCATCCTGGGCATCAAGGCCACCGACACCCTGGCCCAGGAAGAAATTTTCGGGCCCGTGCTGGTGGTGATTCCGTACAAGGACGAAGAGGAGGCCGTGGCGATTGCCAACAGCACCATTTACGGTCTTGGCGGCGGCGTCTGGAGCGGCAGCGACGACCATGCGATGAAAGTCGCGCGCCGCATCCGCACCGGGCAGGTCGACATCAACGGCGGCCCTTTTAATGCCAATGCGCCTTTCGGCGGCTACAAGCAGTCGGGCAACGGCCGTGAGGCGGGTGTGTACGGTTTTGAGGAGTTTCTGGAACTCAAGTCGCTGCAGCTCAAGCCGGTCGCGGCCGCCTGATCGCCCGCACCTGATTGCGGGGGCCTGATTCGGTTAGGCTATCTCCTACAACAAGGAGGAGGCAATCATGGTCTGGATCAAACGGTTTTTCTGGGGGCTGCTGGTACTGGTGGCCCTGCTCGCGGCTGCGCTCGCTGTGTACGCCACGCGGGCCTTGCCGGCGCTGGACGGCGAACTCAAGCTGCCCGCCCTGGCAGCGCCCGTGAGCGTGGCGCGCGATGGCGCCGACGTCACCCACATCAAGGCCCAGTCCCAGCGCGATGCCTGGATGGCGCTCGGTTATGTGCATGCGCAGGAGCGTGGCTGGCAGCTGGAATTCAACCGCCGCGTCATGCACGGCGAGCTTTCCGAGGTGGTGGGCGAGGCCACGCTGGACACCGACAAGCTCATGCGCACCTTGGGCATCATGGAAGCGGCCGCGCGCCAGTGGCAGGTGTTGCCGGCCGACGGCAAGGCGGCGCTGCAGGCCTACAGCGACGGCATCAATGCCTTTTATGCCGGCAGCGCGCAGGCGCTGTCGCCGGAATTCCACATTCTGGGCGTCAAGCCGGGCGGTCGGTCGGGCCAGCCCTGGACTCCGCAGGACAGCGTCGGCTGGTCGCTGATGATGGCGCTGGATCTGGGCGGCAACTGGGGCACCGAATTTGCGCGCCTGTCTGCGGCCCGGGTGCTGACGACCGAACAGCTGTGGCAGCTGTTCACGCCTTACCCTGGCGAGGCGCCCGCTTCCAGAACCGACTTCGCCAAGCTGTATGCCGGGCTCGGCATTTACAAAAGCGTGCCGGATGCTATTAAAACAGGAGCTGCTGGCGCAAGTCTGGAAAGGGCTGAAGCCCGATTTGATGCACAAACTCAGCAGGGGATGCGGGGCCTGATGGCGCAGGACATCAATGGCTGGGCGACCGACATCGGCAACGTCGAAGGCAAAGGCTCCAACAACTGGGTGCTTCCCGGCAGCCGCACACGCAGCGGCAAACCCCTGCTGGCCAACGACCCGCACCTGGGCCTGTCGGCGCCGGCCATCTGGTACTTTGCGCACCTGCAGGCACCCGCCGGCAAGGCCGCGGACGGAAGCACCCTGCCTGGCATGAACGTGATCGGTGCCACCTTGCCCGGCCTGCCTTTTGTGGTGCTGGGCCGCACCGACAATGTGGCCTGGGGCTTTACCAACACCGGCCCCGACGTGCAGGACCTGTACCTCGAGCAGATCAACCCCGCCAACCCGCAGGAGTACCGGGTGCCGGGGCCTGCGGGCAAGCCTTTATGGGCGGGGTTCAAGACGCGCCGTGAAACCATCGCCGTCAAGGGCAAGCCGGACGTCAGCCTGACAGTGCGTGTCAGTCGCCACGGCCCGGTGCTCAGCGATGTGCAGAAAGCGCATGGCGAGGTGCTGGACACCGGCAAGTACGTGCTTGCGCTGCGCTGGAGCGCCCTCGAGACGGACAACCTGACGGTGGTGGCGGGCGTGCGCGGCAACCAGGCGCAGTCGGTGGACGACCTGCTGGCTGCCTACGCGAATTACCACTCGCCCATGCAGAACCTCGTGGTGGCCGATGTGGCCGGCAAGGTGGCCTACAAGGCGGTGGGCAAGGTGCCCTTGCGTCAGCCGGACAACGACATCCGGGGCATTGCACCCTCACCGGGCTGGGAGGCGAAGTACGACTGGGCCGGCTGGCTGCCGTATGCCCAGACGCCGCAGACCGACGCGGTGGCCATCGGCAAGAAAGGCTGGTTTGCCAACGCCAACCAGAGCGTGACCCCGCCCGGTTATGACTTCTTCATGGGCCAGGACTGGGTGGCTCCTTACCGCTTTGACCGCATCGAGAAGTTGCTGGGTGACACCCCCCGGCATGATCTGGCCTCCATGCAGAAGATCCAGGGCGACCCCTTGTCATTGGCCACGCTCACGCTGCTGCCGTTGTTGCAGAAGACCGCATCACAACATGTGCTGGCCCAGCAGGCGCAAGCCGTCCTGGCCGGCTTTGACGGCCGCATGCGCGCCGACAGCGCGGCCCCGCTGATTTTTTCGGTCTGGGCCGATGAACTCACGCGTGGCGTGATAGGCGCCAAGCTGGGCGAGGAACGTTTCAAGGCGATGTATGGCAAACGCCATTTTCGCAGTGCCATCGAGGAGATTGTCCAGCGCAATGACGCCTTCTGGTGTGGTGCCGCAGGTTGTGCTGCCCAGTCCACCGCCGCGCTGGACCGCGCGCTCACGCGCCTGCAGGCCAGCCATGGCCAGGTGCCGGCCCAATGGAAGTGGGGCGATGTCCACTACGCGCTGTCGGTGCACCGGCCCTTCGGCAGCGTGCCGGCGCTGGCCCGGGTGTTCGACGTGCGGGTGCCGACGGACGGGGATTCCTTCACCATCAATGTTGGCCAGTACTGGCCCAACGACGCCAAGACCCCGTTCGCCAACCGACATGCGGCCTCGCTGCGCGCCGTGTACGACCTGGCCGATCTGGAGAGCTCGCAGTTCATCTATCAGACCGGGCAGAGCGGTCTGGTGTTTTCAAGCCGCTACCGCGACATGCGCCAGACGTGGGCGGCGGTGGGTTACCGCCCGCTGCAAATGAAGCCGGCGGCCTTTGCCCACCAACTGACGCTGGCGCCTTGACGCCTTGACGCCTTTAGGTTGGCCGGGGCCGGCGGCTCAGGTTGGTTGCTCAGGCTGGCACGGCGTCCACATTGAGCCGGTCCCAATGGCGGTGGCGCGCCATGGCGGCGATCAGGGCCTGCGCAACCTGGCCGTCGGCTGCCTTGCGCGAGTCGCCCAGCAGAATGCCCGCGGTGGGCTCCATCAGCGCGCCGTCCTTGGTATCGAGCGCAAAACCCAGCGTGCCGAGCAGCTGCGCGCCTTCGTTGAGCGCGCAGACGGTCTTGCAATGTTTGTAGGCTTCCAGCACGAAATGCACCGCGTCGCCCAGCTGTGCCAGCGTGGCGGCACTGGCGGCACCGCCCGGGATCACGACCGCGTCGAACATGATGGACGAGGTGTTGGAAAACGTGTGGTCCGCGGGAAGCTGTTTGCCTGACGAGGTGGTGACGTGGCCGAGCTGGGGCGCGACCACCTTGCACTGGGCGCCGGCGTCGAGGAGCTCCTGTTGCAGGCGCTTGAAGCTCAGCAGGTCCACGCCGTCGGCGACCAGAATCGCGACCTTGCGGGTCCGGATGTTGTCGGTGGCCGGTCGGCCAGCCATGCTGAGCGCCGCATCTTCGTCGATGGTCTGTGCGATCCGGTAGTCGCGAAAGCCCAGTCGCCCGGCGGCAGCCTTGGCGTCGGGCGCGTTGATGCCCAGCGGCGCCGCCACCCGGGCGGCCAGCTTGGCATCCACATGCGCGAGGTTGTCGACCATGCGCTGGCGGATGTCCGGCACTTCGACCTTGGACAGTTCAAACCGGAAGGCGGCCACGATGTGGTCTTTTTCGGCCGGGCTCTGGCTGTTCCAGAACAGCGTGGCATGGGAAAAATGGTCGTCGAACGACGGGCTGCGCCGGCGGATTTTCGGGGACTCCAGCGCCTGCGGGTGGGTGTGAAAGCCCTGGGCGCCGCCATCGACGCGAAATTCCGAGCCTGTCGCCAGGGTGTTGGGCTCGTAAGCGACCCGACCCTTGCTGATGCCCTGACGGTGCATGCCGTCGCGCTGGAAGTTGTGGAAAGGGCAGACCGCCTTGTTGATCGGGATCTCGTGAAAATTCGCGCCGCCCAGGCGTGACAGCTGGGTGTCGGTGTAGGAAAACAGGCGCCCCTGCAAGAGCGGGTCGTCGGTGAAGTCGATGCCCGGCACCAGATGGCCGGGGTGAAATGCCACCTGTTCGGTCTCGGCAAAGAAGTTGTCCGGATTGCGATTGAGCACCATCTTTCCGATGAGCTGCACCGGCACGACCGATTCGGGGATCAGCTTGGTCGGGTCCAGGATGTCAAAGCCAAGTTTGTCTTCCTGGCCTTCCTCGATGATCTGCACGCCGAGTTCCCACTCCGGAAAGTCGCCCCTGTCGATGGCTTCCCAGAGGTCGCGGCGGTGGTAGTCGGCGTCTTTGCCGGCGATTTTCTGCGCTTCGTCCCAGGCCAGGCTGTGCACGCCGAGTTTGGGTTTCCAGTGGAATTTCACAAAATGGGCGTTGCCATGCGCATTGATGAAGCGGAAGGTGTGCACGCCAAAACCCTCCATCATGCGGTAGCTGCGCGGGATGGTGCGGTCCGACATCGCCCACATCAGCATGTGGGTCGATTCGGGCATCAGCGTGACAAAGTCCCAGAAGGTGTCGTGCGCGCTGGCGGCCTGCGGCATCTCGTTGTGGGGCTCGGGCTTGAGGGCATGGACAAGATCGGGAAACTTGATTGCGTCCTGGACGAAGAAGACCGGGATGTTGTTGCCCACCAGGTCGTAGTTGCCTTCGTCGGTGTAGAACTTGACGGCAAAGCCGCGTACGTCGCGCACCGTGTCGGCCGAGCCGCGTGAGCCGGCGACCGTGGAAAAGCGCACGAACACCGGGGTTTCCAGCTCGGGATTCTGCAGGAAGCCGGCGCTGGTGAACTGCGTCATCGGCTTGTAGAGTTTGAAAAATCCGTGCGCTGCGGAACCGCGGGCATGTACCACGCGTTCGGGAATGCGCTCGTGGTCGAAGTGGGTGATTTTTTCGCGGAGGATGAAGTCCTCCATCAGCGTCGGACCGCGAACGCCGGCCTTGAGCGAATTGTGGTTGTCCGGAATGTGCAGACCCTGGTTGGTCGTCAGCGTGCTGGCGGTGTCCGCAGTAAAAGCCTGGAGCTGTTTTTGCTTTTCGGTGGCCCCGTTGGAAAGTTTGGGGGCGCTGGCTGTACTGCGCTTGGGTTGCGTCATCTGGGTTCCTTGGAAAACGGTTCAAAAAAGTGAGGACGGGCCGACCGGGCAGGTGGCCTGTGTGGCTGTTGCAGGCTCGCTAACTGGATTCGCAGTCGAGCAGGCGCTCCAGCCCCTTGGCGACAAGGATCACGGCCAGCGTGGCCACCATCGCGACCATCAACCAGGCAATGAGGGTTTGCAGCGGCTCGGCCGCGCCTTCGGGCAAGATGGCCAGCAGGGCGCCCAAGCCGACCAGGGCAGCCACCAGCCAGGCCGCAGGTCCGAAAGGGGAATGCCGCTGGCGCGTGCCCGCTGTGCCGGGAGCGTCGGAGGGAGAGGATGCTGCGAGTGCCATCGGATGTCCTCATGGGAAGGGGCGGTGGAAAAAATACACTGCGGGAAACACTGCGGGAAACATTGCGGGGAAGAGCAGTTCCCACCTTACAAGCCGGGGCGGCGGGGGGCCGTAGTTGCCGGGCGCCAGTGGCTGTAAGGCCAGTCGCGAGCCCCTGTAAGACCTGTCTTACTTCAAAGCGTCGCCCTGCCTGACCACCGTGTACCTTGCAGAAACGTTGTGTCGGGTCCCGCCGCCTTCGCGGCCGCGCCGGGGCTTCCTCCTACAGGGCGACACTGGGCTTTCCCGCAGGCCGGGCCGGCCAGGCCTTTTAAGGTTGAAAAACTGCGAGAAAAGCAAGAGAACCCATTTATTGACTGAACCGGAACTCACCCGGAGAAAGCGTCCTGATGATCACGAACCGCAACGAAGAACAAAACGCAGTGCCAGCAGCGCCATCGCGGCCGCTGAATGAAGACGTGCTGCAATCGGCCGAACAGGCGGTGTTGAGCAACCCCGCTTCGGACGGGATTCTGGCCCCCGCTGGCCAGGACGCGGCAGCACCGGGTGTGCTGGCGCGTTACCGCGAGTCGCTGGCCGGCCAGGTGGCCCGCAGGCCGGCTCAGTCCGCCCTGCTCGCGCTGGCGGCAGGTGCCCTGGCCGCAGCGGCGCTGCGGTCCGTGGTCAGCCGCCGCAGGCGCCACCAGCAGTCATGACTCTTCATGCCACGCTTCGTTCCTGGAAGGCCCACGTACCACCGGACAGCCCGCCGCCGGTGATGCCGCCAACCCCGGAGCCGCCGCCCGAAGTGATCGACTTGCCGCCCGGTGAGCCCGTCCAGCCGGTGCGCGAGCCGGGCCAGGTGAGTCCGGCTCAGGCCTGAGGCGGCCGGGACGACAATTCGCGGATCGCGTTGCGCGCCTCGTCGCCTTCGGGAATCGGTTCGCCGCTGTCACGCCACTGCACCGCGGCCTTGAAGCCTTCGGCTTGGGCGTAACGGCGAAACCACAGGCCCTCGGGATTGTGGCGCGTGATGCCATCGAACACGGTGGCCATCATCTGCGTCTGCTCCAGCCCCATGGTCAGCATCACCTGGTTGACCACCATCTTGTGCATGGCCAGATGTGAACGCGGTACGCCTGCGATGCGTTGTGCGAGTTTCAAGGTGGCCGCTTCCAGCTGGTCGGGCGGAACGCTTTCGTTGGCCAGGCCCCAGTCGGCGGCCTTCTTCCCGTCGATGGTGTCGCCGGTGAACATCAGCTGCTTGGCGCGTGTGGCACCCAGGCGGTAGGTCCACATCGCTGTGGTGGGGCAGCCCCAGACGCGGGTCGGCATGTAGCCGATGCGTGCATCGTCGGCCATCACCAGCAAATCGCAGCACAGCGCAATGTCGCTGCCGCCGGCCGCGGCGTAGCCGTGGACCTTGGCAATCGTCGGTTTCGGGCTGCGCCACAGGCTCATGAAATCTTCGGTGTTGCGTTTCATGTAGGCGTAGTCGACCATCGGGTCCCAGGGGAACTGCTCCTGCTGGCAGGGGTGGTCGATCTGGCCTTCGCCAAAGTGGTTGAGGTCGTAACCGCCGCAAAACCCCTTGCCCGCGCCTTCGACAATGATCACGTGGACCTCGTCCTCGGCTGCCGCCCAGTCGATGGCGGCGCGGATCTCGCGCGGCATGGCGTCGTTGATGGCATTGAGCCGCTCCGGCCGGTTGAGCAGCAGGCGCGCGATGCGCGGGTGCGCGGTGTCTTTCTCGATGCGCAGGGTGCTGAATTCGGGCATGTCTTGTCTCCGGTGTTGTGATGAAAACCATCATAGCCAAGGGTGCCCTGGGCGCCACGACGAACAGGGTCGGGTTGCAGCGTCAACTGGTTGCGCCTGCAACCAGTTGGCCTTATAGTTGTGTCCGCAACCAAATAAAGACCTGCCCATGACTTCCAAGATTCCCCCTTTCCCGGACCGCGTGCCGGTGCTGATTGCCGGCGGCGGCCCGGTCGGCCTCACCCTGGCCGCGCTGCTCTCGCGCTACGGCATCGACTGCCTGGTGGTGGAGGCCGATGAGGCTTATTGCAGCGGCAGCCGCGCCATCTGCATGTCGCGCCGCTCGCAGGAAATCCTCGGCTGGGTCGGCGCCGACAAGCCGCTGGTGGACAAGGGCCTGTCCTGGGTCGGCGGGCGCAGCTACTGGCGCGACGCCGAGGTGCTGCATTTCCAGATGCCCAGCGAGCCGACCCAGCGTTTTGCGCCCATGGTCAACATCCAGCAGTTTTATGTGGAGGAGTTTGCGCACCGCGCCGGTACAGCGCAGATGGACGTGCGCTGGTCCAGCCGCGTGACGGCACTGCGCCCGCTGGCGGATGGCGCCGAGGTCGAGGTGCAGAGTCCCGCTGGCACCCACACCGTGCGCGCCGACTGGGTGGTGGCTTGCGATGGCGGGCGCAGCACCGTGCGCGAGCAGCTCGGCCTGCAGCTCCAGGGCACGCAGTACGACGGCAAATACGTGATCGTCGACATCGTGCAAAAAACAAAAAGGGCGGTCGAGCGCCTGGCCTGGTTCGACCCGCCGTCGAATCCTGGCTCCACCATCCTGATGCACCGCCAGCCCGACGATGTCTGGCGCATTGACTACCAGATCCGTGACGACGAAGACCCGGTCGAGGCGGTCAAGCCCGAAAACGTGTTGCCGCGCGTGCAAAGCCATTTGCGCATGATCGGCGAGGACGAGCCCTGGGAACCGCTGTGGATCTCGATCTACAACGCCAAGTGCCTGAGTCTGGACAGTTACCGCCACGGCCGGGTGTTTTTTGCCGGCGATGCCGCGCACCTGGTGCCCATCTTCGGCGTGCGCGGGCTCAACTCCGGGCTGGACGATGCCGGCAACCTGGCCTGGAAGCTGGCCGCCGTGATCGAGGGCAGGGCGGCCGACAGCCTGCTCGATTCGTACTCCACCGAGCGGATCCATGCCGCGCGCGAAAACATTGCCTACGGCGCCAAGAGCACCGAATTCATGGCGCCGCCCAACTTTGCCTTCAAGTTGATGCGTGAAGCCACCTTGCGGCTGGCACTCAGCGACGACAAGGTGCGCTCGCTGATCAATCCGCGCCAGTCCTTGCCCATCACCTATGTCGATTCAGCGCTCAATATGCCGCAAGCCGGTGCGTGGGCCAGCGATCTGGCCGCGCCCGGCGCGCCCGCGCCCGAGGCCCTGCTGGCCGGCCCGCACGGCCCGCTGCACCTGACCCAATGTTTTGGCCGGGACCTGCTGTGCCTGGTGTTTGCCGACGGCGCCTTGCCCGATGCGCTGCGCGATTTGCCGGACCATGGCGTGGCGGTGCTGGCGATCGAACCCGATGCCGACACCCTGGGCCAGGCGCGCCAGCGTTACGGCCTGCCCGACGCCGGTGCCGAGGCCCTGGTGCTGGTACGCCCCGACGGTTATGTGATGGGCCGCTGGCGCGGCCTGGACCCGGCGCCGCTGCTGGCCGCCTTGGAACTCAAAGGATTCGCTGTATGACCGATGCCGACCTTGACCGGAGTTATTCCGCCCTGTGCGAAGCCCTGGCGCAGGCGGGCGAGGCCCGGGCACCGCTTCTGCTGGCGATGCTGAGCCTGTCGCTGATGAGCCGCTTCGAACGAGCCGACCAGGTGTTGCCGCTGATCGCCAACGCGCAGAAACAGTGCGCTGCCGGGGCCAGTGATGCCGCGTAAATCGCCCGGTACGCCGCGGCTGGACGAGTTCCTGAGCTACCGGCTGCACCTGGTCAACAAGCTGACCGACAAGTTCAGCAGCGACGCCTATGCCGACGAGTTTGGGCTGCCCGTCGGCGAGGCACGCTGTCTGGCGGCCATCGGCAACTTTGCGCCGCTCTCGGTGATGGAACTGGCCGCCAAGGCCAATCTCAACAAGGGCCAGGCCAGCCGTGCGGCGCAGTCGCTGGTGGACCGCGGCCTGGTGCGCAAGGAGGCCAGCACCACCGACGGCCGCGGCGTGGTGCTGACGCTGACCAAGGCCGGCCAGAGCTTGTGGAGCCGCGTGATGGCGCTGATTGCGCGGCGCAATGAGGAAATTTTTGGCTGCCTGTCGGTCACGCAGCAGCAGCAGCTGGGCCGCATGCTGGACCGACTGATTGCCCATGCGCGGGCCTGAAACAGTCGTTTTGAGGCCGAATCGGGCTGTTTCGGGTTGATTCGAGGCGCGAAGTACCCATGTAAAGAGCACAAGCGGGCTTAAAACCTTAAAATCAAAGGTTGCCCTTTTAGGTCCTCTTCAGGTCCCCATGAACGCCCCCATCGACGTCTCCTTCTTCGCGCGCGCCGCCAAACCGCTGACCAGCTACCGAAAGTACTGGGCCAGCCGCTTCGGCACGTCGAAATTCCTGCCCATGAGCCGGGCCGAGATGGATGTGCTCGGCTGGGACAGCTGCGACATCATCATCGTTACCGGCGACGCCTATGTGGACCACCCGAGCTTCGGCATGGCGGTGATCGGCCGCATGCTCGAAGCCCAGGGCTTTCGCGTCGGCATCATCGCGCAGCCCGACTGGCAAAGCGCCGACCCGTTCAAGGCCCTGGGCAAACCGAACCTGTTTTTCGGCGTGACCGCCGGCAACATGGACTCGATGATCAACCGCTACACCGCGGACCGCAAGATCCGCAGCGACGACGCCTACACACCCGGTGACATCGGCGGCAAGCGGCCCGACCGCGCCGCCATCGTTTATTCGCAGCGCTGCCGCGAAGCGTACAAGGACGTGCCCATCATCCTGGGCGGCATCGAAGGCTCGTTGCGCCGCATCGCCCATTACGACTACTGGTCCGACAAGGTACGCCGCTCCATCGTGGTCGATGCCAAGTGCGACCTGCTGCTGTACGGCAATGCCGAGCGCGCGATTGTCGAGATTGCCCACCGCATCGCTGCCAAGGAGCCGGTCGCGGCCATGACCGACATCCGCGGCACGGCCTTCATCCGCCGCACCGGCGACGAAACCGCTCAAGGCTGGTTCGAGATCGACTCCACCAGCGTGGACGCGCCGGGCCGGGTCGAGGCGCATGTCAATCCCTACCTGATGATTTCGGAGCAGGCCAAAGAGCAGGGCGCCAGCTGCGCGCGTGAGGACGAAGCGGCTGAGGTCGCTGCACAGGCCGAATCGGCAGGAAGCACCGCCGTCCAGGCAATCATTCGTCCTGAGCCTGTCGAAGGGGATCCCAAAGCTTCGACAAGCTCAGCCCGAACGGACCTGGGGTCCACCATCAAGCCACTGACCTTCGTGCCCAACCCCGCCTTGTCCCACATGCAGGGCAAGATCAAGGTCCCGCCACGTGACCGCTCGGTGATCCGCCTGCCGTCTTACGAGCAGGTCAAGAGCGACGCCGTGCTGTACGCCCACGCCAACCGCGTGCTGCACCTCGAAACCAATCCCGGCAATGCCCGCGCGCTGGTGCAGGCGCACGGCGAAGGCGCCACCGCGCGCGATGTGTGGATCACGCCGCCGCCGATTCCCTTGACCACGGCCGAGATGGACTATGTGTTCGACCTGCCGTATGCCCGCGCCCCGCACCCGGCCTACCAGGACGAGAACGGCAGCCATGACGGCGCGACCAAGATCCCGGCCTGGGAGATGATCCGCTTTTCCGTGAACATCATGCGCGGCTGCTTTGGCGGCTGCACCTTCTGCTCCATCACCGAACACGAAGGCCGCATCATCCAGAGCCGGTCTGAAGATTCCGTGATCCGCGAGATCGAGGCGATCCGCGACACCGTCAAAGGGTTCACCGGCGCGATTTCTGACCTGGGCGGTCCCACCGCCAACATGTACCGCATCGGCTGCAAGTCGCCCGAGATCGAGGCCGCCTGTCGCAAGCCCAGCTGCGTCTACCCGGGCATCTGCCAGAACCTCAACACCGACCACAACCCGCTGATCAAGATGTACCGCCGCGCGCGGGCGCTCAAGGGCGTGAAGAAGATCCTGATCAGCTCCGGCCTGCGTTATGACCTGGCCGTGCAGAGCCCGGAGTACGTGAAGGAACTGGTCACGCACCACGTTGGCGGTTATCTGAAAATCGCGCCCGAGCACACCGAGCAGGGCCCGCTGACCAAGATGATGAAACCCGGCATCGGCAGCTACGACAAGTTCAAGCAGATGTTCGAGAAGTACAGCCTCGAAGCTGGCAAGAAGCAGTTCCTGATTCCTTACTTCATCGCCGCCCACCCCGGCACCAGCGACGAAGACATGATGAACCTGGCGATCTGGCTGAAGAAAAACGGCTTTCGCGCCGACCAGGTACAGACCTTTTACCCGTCGCCCATGGCCACCGCCACGACGATGTACCACACCAACAAAAACCCGCTGCGCAAGATCACGCGCGACAGCGAGACGGTGGACATCGTGCGCGGGGACAAGCGGCGACGCCTGCACAAGGCCTTCTTGCGCTACCACGACGCCAACAACTGGCCGCTGCTGCGCGAAGCGCTCAAGGCCATGGGCCGCGCCGACCTGATCGGCAACGGCAAGCATCATTTGATCCCGACCTTCCAGCCCATGACCGACGGCGGTTACGTCAGCGCGCGCAAGAAGAATTCGACCACCGTGGCGCTCAAACCCGTGACGCCCGTCAAGGGCCGCATCCTGACCCAGCACACCGGCCTGCCGCCACGCGACAACGGCTCGGGCAAGTCCGGCGGCAAACCGTTCGCGCGCAAGGCGCGATGAAGCCGGAGACGGTCGTCCGGCCCATGCGGGCAGAAGACATGGCCTTGGTGCTGGAGATTCAATCCCGCTGCTACGACGAGACGAAGCTGGAGTCGGCGCAGTCGTTCCTCGCCAAGCTGAGGGCATCCCCGACCTCGTGTTTTGTTGCTCTGGTACCCGACGGCCTCGCTGGTTATCTCGTTGCGGTACCGGCTGAAGCTGGCAGCCCTCCGCCCTTGAATGCTCCGTCCTTCTCCGCTCCGTCCACGGCAGACGCTCTCTACTTGCACGATCTCGCGATACACCCTGCGGCACGAGGCACGGGTGTGGCGGTCGCACTCATTGAAGCCTATTTTGAAGCCCTCAAGCAACTGAAGGTTCATTTCGCCTGCCTGACAGCGGTCAACGACTCGACCTTCTTCTGGGAGCGTTATGGTTTTCGGGTGGCGGCGCCGACCGGCTCAGCTGCCGGGCACATGGAGACCTACGGTGAAGAAGCCCGATACATGAGCAGGCCCGTGAGTGCTTGAAGGGTATCTGCGCAACTTCGCCTGCCTGATCAAAGTGTCCGGGGCTGTGCCGGCCCAAAGCTTCACCAGTGAAACCAGCGACTGATCCAGCTGGCTTGCAGCCGGTCCGTCATGGCAGTTTGCGGGATGTCGTTAAGAAAAATTTGCCTTCAGCCCTTATTCGACGGGCACCGACAGCTATAAAAAACGTAGCGATTCGATTTTGCTCTTGATGGGGCGGGGCATGCCCTGGCTGCTGGCCGAGCCGCGGGATGCAGGCACCGTGGCCGCCCGTGCCTTGGTGGCTTATGGTGTGGAGCTGGCTGGCAGTGCATCGTGGCGGCGTGTGTCATGAGCGCCCCCGCTGCCGGGTTCCCGGATAAGATCTCAGCTGCCAGGTCAAGCCACATGAACCATGGCGCGAAGCAAGGGGAGATCACATGCTGCCAGTGTGCGTACAAACTGTCTTTGTCCCAGACCTCGATGAGGCTGTCCGTTTTTATTCGGAAGGCTTGGGGTACGAGGTCAAGGCAACTCATGGCCCTTGCATCGTTCAGCTGAGAACCGGCTCGACCACCTTGATCCTCGAGAAGATCGAAGCCGGCTCGCAGCCTGCCTCGCCGGCCACCGTTCTTTCCTTCCAGACGGAGGAGATCCGCGCCGCGATGCGCAGAATCGTTGAAGCTGGCGGTGAATTGCTGCACTCAGAACCCAAGAGGTGCCCGGTAGGTGTCGTTGTCATGTTCAAGGACAGGGCCGGCGTGTTGTACCAGTTGCTCCAGTTCGATGCGGGGTGACGCGTTGGAAGGTATTGCAGTGATCAACACGTGGGCCTCACTGCTTTGCTGGGTTTGTGGGTAAATTTAATCGTGCGGAATAAACAAAAAATGTCTGTAAAACGAATCGCGACAAGCGCTTAGGCTGCTGGTTTTTCCGGATTAATCCGCAGCCGCCAAGTTATACCGCAGGTTTTGCGGTCTAAATTACGTTAAATCTCATGAAAACTTATGGGTATCCCGCAGGCGCGCCTCTAAACGAAGAGGGACTGGTTGAGCTGACAGAAGTCTCTTTCCAAGCGGACGCAGGGACCATACGGCGCATTGCAAAATTCCTGCTGAAGCAAGCGGACGAAATGGACGCGACGAGCAACGGCTTTTGTCACGCTCACGCCCAAGATGAAGACCGTCCGTGGCCGGAGGATTGGCCAGATGTCATCGTTGTGGGAGCGGGTTCAACATGAGATTTAACAGGTCGTTCGAGCCGACTTGCAACGGCTGGTCACTCCAGGCCCCCATTTCATTCTGGGCCTTCCGTGTCCAGCCGTCGCTCGCGGCTCAACTTCAACGTTATAGCCTCATATGAAGAAACTCCTCGCCGCCGTTATTTGCTCTGTGTCACTTTTGGCGTCTGCGCAAGACAGAGGGGTCGGGATCGCGCTAGAGCGATTCGCCACGATCGCAGGTGGTTGGTGGCTGAATCAGCGTTGCAAGACTCTCACGCCGGAAGAGACGTCAGCCTTCGCGCAAGACCTCGCGGTAGTTAACGCCTCACTTGCCGCTACCCTTGACGCACCAACGGTTCTCCGGCTGCAAGGATCGGCGAAAAGGGGCTCTGAAGATCCACGCTACCAGTCTTGCTCGGAAGAGGTGCGCGAGATTGTGAAGTACACCGCGTCAGCTGTGCGTGCGTGGTCGATGGATATTCGGCGGGCAGTGCTTGAAGGCGCAGCAAAGCTGCCTGGCCCGCGGTGATCTATAACTGGTCGTTCGACGCGGACACGCATCGCCATCGCGCCTCCGGGTGCGCGGGTAGGCTTTCACACTACGGCGCGCTGTCGATGCGCGCCGGTCAACTCCAACGTTAGGCCTTGCGGGAAGCTATGCGAGCTCTTGCCATACTGATTGCTGCGGTCGCGGGCCTTGTCGCTGGTGGATATCTGTTTTCTCGAAGCATTCCTCGCTCGTTTTTGGCGTTCTCAAGCTGCGAGCAACGTTGCTACAAGCCAAGCGATCTTGCTGGACTGCTTGCATCGGCCGGGATTCAAAGTGCGTCAGCCTTGGTTCCAAGCGTTGGTGAATCGGATCAATGTGTCGCGATACAACACCCAAAGCCCGAGGGCCGGTTCCACTTCGTTCTATTCCCTAAGCGCGACGTGCGAAACATTCTTGAGCTTCAGCCTGAAGATGGACCGTTCGTTCTCGGTTGTTTTTCCTTGGCACGCGAGCTCGCCAAACAGCGAGATATGGCCAACTATCGTCTCTACACCAACGGGCCTGCCCTCCAACATGTCACCTACCTTCACTTCCATTTGGTCGCGAAGTAGCTGCGCCAGGCCTAACCCTTCCATCGAGCGGAGGTCAACCGGCAAGCCGGTCGCCCCCGCTCATGTCAAACGTTAAACCGCTAGCCACTCGATGAAATTGCATTACCTACTTATGCTTGTTGCGGCGCTCGGCTCCCAGGCCAATGCCACGTGTCCGCTCTTCGACGGGATCAAGTACAACGGGCAAACTCTCACGGTATATCAACACACTCGGGACGAACTGCACCCGCACGTCCCTTTTACGAGGCAGCTGGATTTCGAAACCTCGACCTGGTGTCATTGGGGAAGCGCGTTGAGGTCTAACTCCGACGTTAGGCCTCGGAGTCGTCGCAGTGGTGACACTTTGTCGCAGTGCTGACAGCCATCGCCGGAGCATGCGCCTAGATTGCCACTCACTGTTCACTTCAGGAGTAGCCCCATGGAGCAATCAAGCGACGCACTGGCTCAACTTCGAGCCATCAACGCTGCGGCAGCATTCAACCGCTGGTGCGGTATTGAAGTAGTGGCGGCCGAACCCGGAAGCGCAACCATCGCGATGCCCTGGCGCGCAGAGGCCGGTCAGTACTCAGGCTTCCTCCATGCCGGGCTGGTCGGCGCGCTCATCGATACCGCTTGTGGTTTCGCCGCCGTAACCCTGGTGGGAAGGGTCCTAGCCTCTCACTACTCGGTCAACTGTCTGCGGCCAGCCGTCGGAGAGCGCTTTGTCGCTCGAGCAAAGGTTGTCAAGCCTGGCAAGAACCAGGTTTTCACCTCGTGCGAACTGTTTGCCCATTCCGGAGGCAGCGAGAAGTTGGTCGCCACAGGCGAGACGCTCCTGCTAGTCGTCGCCACAGGGACAGAGGCCTGACTCAAACGCTAAAACCTCACGTCTATGGCCAAACGCACCATCTCCAAACTCAAGAGCCTCATTGCTGAGGATCGGGTGCAAAACGAGAGTTCCTATGTTGGTGCGGCTTGGTTTCTCTGGGGGCTGGGACTTCTCGCTAGCGGCGTCGTCACATTCATGTGGCTTGTATTCGGCCTTGCCGCTTCTGCCGGGGCTGACAGTTCATCGTTTTTGTGGCGTACCGTCGCGGCCGCTGGTGTCTCGTTTGTTGGGTCGGTGGTTGCACTATCCCATAGATACCTGTTGCTCGGAGTTGCGCTAATCTGGGCACTGCTGCCGCTCATTTACTTTCTCCAAACTTCTGGAAGGTAGCTGAAAATTCGCGCCCTCACGCCTTCGAACGACCGGTTTAACTGCTTGCTTGGTATGGACATGCAAGAGCGGTACGCCGCTTCGCGGCTAGTGTTGCATGTCGGGCAACGTCAACGTTAGGGTATACAGATGCTTTCCTCCCTCCTTGCCATCGCGCTACTCCACTGGGCCGTTCTTCTGGTGCCCGGGTTCAACGTCGTTTTGCTCGCTCAGCTCGCTGGCGGTCAAGGTCGCGCGACGGCGCTTGCAGCCGTTGCGGGAATGACCACCGCCACACTCGCATGGGCTTCGCTGGCGGTTTTGGGCATTGGTGTCGTGTTCTCCACCCAGCCCATGTTGCGCCAGGCGGCGCAGATCGCGGGTGGCTTGTACCTGCTGTACCTGGCCTTCAATCTCTGGCGTTCGGGCACTTCGGCGGCTTCGGTGCCGCAGGGCACCATGAGCAACAGCGCGGCGTTTCGCGTGGGCTTCATGACCAGTGCACTCAATCCGAAAATCGCGCTGTTTTATGGAAGCGTGTTCGCCACGGCGTTGCCGCCGTCGCCGTCCTGGGTGCATGTCGCCAGCGCGGTCGCCCTTGTCTATTTCAACTCCGTCGTCTGGCACACCAGCCTCGCCGTGGCCTTTTCGCAAAAGGCCGTCCAGCGCGCTTACTTGCGCAACTTCGCCCGCCTGACCAAGGTTTCGGGGGCTGTGGTGGGCGCCTTCGGGCTGCGGCTGATCGTGGGAACCTTGCAGGAACTGCGCGCCCGCGTGCCTTGAAGTGCCAGCTGGCCATCCGTCGGAAGGGCATGCTCCCGGGGCGTGGCGGTCGACGTCAGTCCGGGGATGAGCTCGGCTACGATACGACGCACCACCCACAGAGGAGAGAACATGCAACCGTTAGCTGGACGCTCGCTTGCCTTCATTGCCGCCACCTTGCTCTGCATGCCACTGGCCGCGCAAACCCAGGCGGGGCTATGGCCCACGCAGCAGTGGGCCATGGCCACACCGGAAGAGCAGGGCATGGACTCGGCGGCGCTGGCGGCGCTGGTGGACTTTGGTGCAGCCAACGAGATGGACAGCCTGGTGGTCACGCGGCATGGTCGCCTTGTGGCCGAGGCCTATTACGCGCCTTTCAAGCCGGGCATGCGGCACAAGCTCAA
This sequence comes from Polaromonas sp. YR568, assembly GCF_943371715.1. GTDB lineage: Bacteria > Pseudomonadota > Gammaproteobacteria > Burkholderiales > Burkholderiaceae_C > Polaromonas. Next base: position 61,079 of record NZ_CALRVW010000002.1, read on the forward strand.
TTCGGCCACCAAAGGTGTGGTGGCAACGCTGACGGGCATCGCCATCCAGCAGGGCAAGCTGGCCGGCACCGACCGCCCGGTGCTGGAATTTTTTGCAGACCGCTCCATCGCGAACGTGGACGACCTGAAAAAGGCGATGACCGTGCAACACCTGCTCGACATGACCTCCGGCCTGGACTGGAAGGAGCCGCTGACGGACCAGCGGCCTGATTCGTTGTTCGAGATGCTGCGCAGCCCGAACTGGGTGCAGTTTGTGCTGGACCGGCCGATGGCGCAGGCGCCGGGCACGGCCTTCAATTACAGCAGCGGCAACTCGCAGCTGCTGAGCGCCATCCTGGCGCGCCAGACCGGCATGGCCGTGCCTGATTTTGCGGCGCAGCAGCTGTTCCGGCCGCTGGGCATTTCCGGCGAGCAGTGGCGCAAAGACCCGCAAGGCATCGCCACCGGAGGGTTTGGTTTGTACCTGCAGACGCGCGACATGGCCAAGATCGGTTACCTGTACCTGCGTGGCGGCGAATGGGAGGGAAAACAAATTCTCCCGCGCAGCTGGGTGGACCGGGTCTACCAGGCCAAGGTGCCGATGATGCTTTCCGCCACCACCGACCTGCGTTACGGCGACCAGTGGTGGACCCTTCCCGCGCGCAAGGCCTACATGGCGGTGGGCTACCACCGGCAGATCATTCTGGTGCTGCCGCAGACTGGGGTGGTTGTCGCCTTGACCGGACGCAAAAACTACCCGATCGACCAGATGCTCGATCTCGTCGAGCGGGCGGTGAAGTCCGGGCAGGCGCTGGCCGCCAACCCGGCCGGCAGCGCCTTGCTGGCAGAGCGCGTCGAGGCGGTGGCCCGCGAAAAGCCGCTCGCCGCAGCCGCGCCGGCCCTGGCCCAAGGCATTTCAGGCAAGACCTACCGCCTGGCGCCCAACAACCTGGGCGTCAGGGAGTTCACGCTGCACCTGGGCGCAGCGCCGTCGTACGAGATCGTCAGCTTTGTGGCACGCGGCAGCAGTGACACGAAAAAAGTGTCGCTGCCGCTCGGGCTGAACGGCCAGTTCGCGCCGGCCGACGCCACCGACGGTGCCGCCTTGGTCAGCAAGGCCAGCTGGACCGGCCCCGACACCCTGACGGTGGTGGTGCGCCAGCCCGAAGAGGCAGAGACCGTGCGCTACGTCCTGAAGTTCACCGGCAAGCAGGTGGCGGTGACCCATCACAACGCGTTTGGTTTTCAGCAGAACCTGACCGGTGAAACCAGCGATTGACAGGACCGGAGGGAAGGTCGCTACGTGCGATGCGCTCCCTGGTAGGGCATGGATGTCGTTGCGGACTTGATCCGCAATCCATGCGCGACGCCCTCGCCAGCAGGTTCTCGCAGCATGGATCCCGGGTCAGGCCCGGGATGACGCGCGAAGGCAGGGCGGCAAGGGGTTTGCATACTTTTGAATGAAATCAGCCTTCAGCCCTTATCTGACGGGCGCCAGCAGCTATTAAAACAGGAGCGAATCGTCATTCCATCCGCCCGCCACTACGCTGCCTTTGACCTTCCACAAGCCCGGGCCGGCCGGTGCAGGCGAGAATTCAAGTTTTGAACTGACCATGCTCGGACTTCTGCCTTCCTTTCTTCGTGGCGTGATTGCGCTGATTCTGCTGGTCATCAACACGCTGTTCTGGTGCACGCTGCTGTTTGCGGCATCGCTGGTCAAGCTGGTGCTGCCTTTCAAGGCGGTGCGTGTGCGCATCGACCCGCTGCTCAACGCGATTGCCACTGCCTGGATCGCCTGCAACAGCGGCTGGATGCGGCTGACCCAGCGTACCCAGTGGGACGTGGCCGGCGTGGACGCGCTGCGTTACGAGGGCTGGTACCTCGTCAATGCCAACCACCAGTCCTGGGTCGACATCTTTGTGCTGCAGCATGTGCTGAACCGGCGCATTCCCATGCTGAAGTTTTTCCTCAAGCAGCAGCTGATCTGGGTGCCGGTCATCGGCTTGGCGTGGTGGGCGCTGGACTTTCCCTTCATGAAGCGCCACACCAAGGCCGACCTGCGCAAACACCCCGAGCGGCGCCTGCAGGACCGTGAAGCCACCAAACGCGCCTGCGAGAAGTTCGCGCTGGTGCCCACCAGCGTGATGAACTTCGCCGAGGGCACCCGTTTCACGCCCGCCAAACACGCGTCGCAGGCTTCGCCTTACCGGCACCTGCTCAAGCCCAAGGCCGGCGCGCTCGCGCTGGCGGTCAACGCCATGGGTGAAAAATTCCACTCGCTGATCGACGTGACCATCGTTTACCCGGCCGGTGCGCCGTCGTTCTGGCAGTTTCTCTGCGGCCAGGCACCGAAGATCATCGTGCGCGCGCAGCAACTGCCGATTCCTCCCGAGTTCAGCGAGGGCGACTACGCCGCCGATCCGGTTTTTCGCATGTCCTTCCAGCAGTGGCTCGGCGACCTGTGGGAGCGCAAGGACCAGCAGATCGGCATGTTGCTGGGGCAGGGCTGAGCTTCCCCGGCTGAGCTTCGGCCTACAAGAAAAAACTGCTTCCCGCCCTTGTTTGGCGTGCGCTGGCAGCTATCAATTCAGGAGTTCAGGAGTTTCTGACAGGCCCCGGCGGCAGACCGTTTGCTCAGGCCGGCGCCGCGCCGGCGGGATGCGTCCCGGCGAGCACGCGCTTCAGGGTCTGCAGCACCTCGGCGTTCGGGGTCTGGGCTTTGACCAGCACCGCAGCAAAGCGCGCGGCCTCGGCACGGCTCAGCGCCGTGGCCGAGAACACCACCACCGGCGGTGGCTGGTCCAGCGCCTCGACGTCGGCCAGCACCTCCCAGCCCGACGCACCACGCAAGTCCAGGTCCAGCAGCACCAAATCGAAGCGCTGCTGCCGCAGCCGGACACGCGCTTCCTCGGGCGAGGCCGCAAACTCGAAGACGGCGAAGTCTTGGGCAATGGCGGCCGTGATGCGCTGCATGTCGAAGTCGTCCTCGACATGCAGGATGCGCGGTTTGCCTTCGGCCATGCTGCCGATGGCGTGGCGAAGGGCGAGCACCAGCTGGTTCTCGTCGATCGGCTTGTCCAGCCAGTCCGAGACGTTCAGCGGCAGGCTGTTGCATTCGATGCGTTCTTCGTTGGCCGAGGCCGAGACCACAACGATGGGCAGATCACGCGTGTGTTCCTGACGGCGCAAGGTGAGGACCAGAGTGACGCCGTCCTGGTCGGGCAGCTCCAGGTCCACCGTCATCGCGGCGTAGCTGTTTTTTTCCAGCAGATCCAGTGCCATGGCGGCGGTGTAGGCCCGGTCCACGTCAAAACCGCCTTTTTCCAGCATCAGGCCGATCAGGTGGGCAATGTCGCGGTCGTCTTCACACACGAGGATGCGCGGGCGGGTGCTGGCCGGCGGGTTGGCGGCCAGCGTTGCCACGGGCTGGTCGGCCGGTTGCACCCATTGCGATTGCGGCAGCTCGAAGAAGAAGGTGGTGCCGGCCCCGGCTTCACTTTCGAACCCCATGGTGCCGCCCAGGCGTTCGATAATGGCTCTCGAAATATTCAGGCCCAGCCCGGTGCCGCTGTTCTGGCGCGTGTCGGACGAATCGGCCTGCGAGAACTTCTGGAAGATGCGCTTGCGAAACTCATCCGGAATGCCGGGGCCGCGGTCGCGTACTTCCACCCGCACGCCCTGGCCGGCACGCAACACATGCACTTCCACCGTGCCACCGGGGGGTGAAAATTTCATGGCATTGGACAACAGGTTGGTCACGACCTGGGTCAGGCGGTCGCTGTCCGCGCGGACGTGCAGGGTCTCGTCGGTGCAGAACAGCTTCAGGTGCACGTTTTTCGCGGCACCAAAACCCTCGTTGGCGGCCAGCGCCTGCGCCAGCAGGGGTTTGATCGCCAGCTCCTGCAGATCGAGCTGCATCTTGCCGGATTCGATCTTCTCGATGTCCAGGATGTCGTTGATCAGGCGTATCAGGCGCTCGCAGTTGTTCTTGGCAATCTCCACCAGCAACTTGACGGCGTCAGGCAGCTGGCCGGCCACACCGCCGGCGATCAGGCCCAGCGAGCCGCGGATGGAGGTTAGCGGTGTGCGCAACTCGTGGCTCACGGTGGAGACGAACTCGCTCTTGATGCGGTCCAGGCGTTTGAGCTCGGTGACGTCGGTGGCCAGCGAATAAAAGCCGATGACCCGGCCCTCGTCATCACCTTCACCATACCGCGGGAAGTAGTTGACGACGTAGTCACGCGGGTCGCCGCGCGGGTTGTTCCGGGTGCGTTCGTACACCACCGGGTAACCCGCCATGACCTGTTCAATCTGCGGGATCGTGGCTTGATAGATTTTCTCGCCCAGGACTTCGCGCAGGTGTTTCCCCTCGATCTGCTCCGAGGGCAGCCCCAGCGCCTCTTCGTAGGCCCGGTTATGAAAGCGGAAGCGCTGCTCCGCATCGACGTAGGCAAGCAGGGCCGGCAAGGTGTCGGTGATATCGCGCAACTGCGTTTCGCTGTTGCGCAGCAGGGCATTGGCATCCCGCGCGGCTTTTTCCGAGCCAACCAGTTTGCGCACCAGCGGCGCCACCAGAACGTTGAGCAGCAGCATGCCAACAATCGCCAACGCTGCCAGCAGGGGCAGGATGTACTTGAGCTGCGAGAAGATGGGGGCGTACAGCTCCTTCTGGTCGATTTTGAGAACCATCCCGAAACCGAAAGGCGCAATCGGCGCGTAGGATGCCACCACCTGTTCGCGCCGGTAGTCCCGGGCGACGATGATGCCGGTCTTGCCGAGCAGGGCGTGGTTCATGGGCAGGGCTTTGCCCTCGACGATGCGCGCAATGCGTTTGAACTCCGTACCGGACAAGCGCCCCAGAAAACAATCCATGTCCTTGCCACCGTCGTTCAGCGGCGCGCAGATCGCGAACTCGGCACTCTGGCCGATGGCGGCCACATCGCCAAAGACCCGGGTCAGCAAGGGCAGGGAAGTCTCCGTCCTGACCTCGCCCACGCGAAGGCCTTGGGCGTCGAGAATGTCCAGGTGCGTCTGGACAATGAATTTGCCGTTCCACAGCAGGAAAGCGCGGTCCTTCTGGCTCAGCAGGACGTGTTGCTCGCCACTGCGCGAAAAACTGCCTGCGCGGGCCACTTCACGGCCCCCCGCGTCATGAAAGGACAGGCCATTGAAGCCGGTGGGCAGAAACGAGGTGGCAGCCCGCTGCATCGCCAGCGTTGCCGCGGCGTCGTCCGGCGTGGACCCAAGCACTTGCAGGGTCTGCACCAGGAAAGGACGCGTCGCCACGGTATGCGCGTCGGTCAGGGCCTGGTTGGTCTGGCTTTCAAACAGGCGGGCATTGCTTTGCAGTGCTGCCTGCAGGCCGCGGCTGAGAACAGATTCTGTCTGTCGCTCCATGACGGCATACACGGCGAAACCTGCTGCCAGATTCGCCGCCAGAAGGATGATCCCGCCTATCAGGCAGATCCAGCGGTCTTGACGCATTGAAAACAAGGGGTTCTCTCTCCGTGTCGGGAATTCGATTATCCAGCGTAGCCGCGGTTGTGCAGCGCCTTCGCACGCAAAAGCGTGTCAGGAAAAGCGCCGGTTTGGCGTTTTTGGGGCCGTCCCCCTCCGGCGGGGGAGTCCGGACTTCGGCTGGTCCTCGTTATGATCTTGCCCGGCATCTCCTGCTTTCTGCCCCCGCCGACCGTCATGCATCAGGCCGCACCTTGCTCCCACCGCGTGACTTCCCCTTATTTTTTGATAGCCCAGCCTCCCTGCCGGGAGGGCTGGCGACGTTTTTTCCACAGCCATCCCTGACGAACTCACCATGAACATCACGGTCAACCCAGAACTGCTTGCCTACATCGACCCGCTGACCACCGACGAACGCGAGGCCCTCGAGCGCAGCCTGCTGGCCGAAGGCTGCCGCGACGCGCTGGTGCTGTGGGGCGATGTGCTGGTGGACGGCCACAACCGCCACAGCATCTGCACCCGGCACGGGATCCCGTTCCATACGGTGCAGAACAGCCGTTTCAAATCCATGGACGACGTGCACCTGTGGATGATCGACCAGCACCTGGGACGGCGCAGCGTGTCTGACTTCCAGCGCGGCGTGCTGGCCCTGCGCAAAAAGGACATCCTGGCGGCACGCGCGCACACCACGGCGGAAGCTTCTCCTGCAGCAGGCCAGGCCACTGACACGCCGACCCCGGCACCCGAACCGCTGCTGACGCGCGACGCGGTGGCCAAGGCCGCGCGCATCAGCAGCAACACCATCAGCCAGATCGAGAAGATCCAGAAGTCGGCCGCGCCGGAGCTGATGGCCGCGGTGAAGTCCGGCACGATCTCCATCAACGCTGCTGCCAGCGTGGCCACGCTGCCGGTCGAAGCGCAAGTGGCCGCCGCCGCCGGTGGCCGCAAGGAGCTGCAGCAGGCCGCCCGCCAGGTGCGCGAAACCCGCGCCGTGGCCCGCACCGAACCCGAGTCACCCGAAGGCGTGATCGCACGGCTGCGGCAGACCATCAGCGAACTGATGGCGGAAAATGCGGCGCTCAAGGCGCAGTTGGCCGGTCAAGGCCGCTGAGCCGTGCGCACCGCCGAGTTCGACCCTCATCGGTTTTGTTATGAGTCAAAATGGCCTCCAGCCCTTATGCAGCGGGCGCAGGTAGCTATCAAATAAAGAGCATTTTGGCGTCACCAGCCCTGCCACACCAGCCAGCCGCCCAGCACCAGCAACCCGCCCAGGAAGCAAGCACGGAAGCCGTTCTGGCTCAGTTCGTCGCGCAGGGCCTGGCCCAGCCACATGCCCAGCATCGCAGGCAGCAGCATCAGCAGTGACTGTGCCGCCGAGTCGGCATTCAGGTGGCGGCTGCCCGCCAGCGTGACGGCCAGCGCGAGCGTGGAGACCGTGAATGACAGGCCCAGCGCCTGGGCCATCTCGTCCTTCTTCAGCCCCAGCGCCTGCAGCCAGGGCACGGCCGGCAGCACAAACACCCCGGTCGCCGCCGTCAGCAGGCCGGTCAGCGTGCCAATGAGGCCGGACAGGCCCGCTTCCCGCTTCGGCCTGGGAGGCGGCAGGCGCCAGCCCGCCAGCATGGCCAGCGCATAGGCGACCAGGCTCAGGCCCAACCAGAGCATCGCGTGCCCGCCCGGTGTGGCCATCCAGCCGCGCCCCAGCCAGACGCCCAGGCAGACGCCCGCCATCATGGGCCACAGCCGCCTGAGCAGCGCCCGCAGGTGCCCGCCGCGCGACATCTGCCACAGGTTGGTCACCAGCGCAGGCAGCACGAGCAGGGCGGCGCCTTCCGCCACCGGCATCATCAGCCCCAGCAGACCCATGGCCACCGTCGGCAGGCCCATGCCCAGCACGCCCTTGACGCCGCCCGCCGCGAGAAAGACAAAACTCACCAGCATGAACTCGTGGACGTCGGGGACAAACATGGATGCTCCTGGGGAATGCGGCCTTGCAGTGTGGCCCCGTGCCATCGCCCTGACCATCTGTCTTTGCTTGAGGTAGGCTCAGCGCTGTGTGTAGCCACCGGTGACCTCAATGCGTTTTGACTGGACCGACCTTCAGCTTTTTGTGCATGCCTGCGAGGCCGGCAGCATGACGGCCGCCGCCGGGCGCTCGCACCTGACGCTGGCCGCCGCCAGCGCACGCCTGCGCGGCATGGAAGAGCAGGCCGGTGTGGCCCTGCTGCTGCGCCACTCACGCGGCGTGCGGCCCACGGCGGCCGGCGAAGCGCTGCTGCGCCACGCCCACGCCGTGCTCGGTCAGATGGCCCAACTGCGCGGCGAGCTGGCCCTGCATGGCCGCGGTGCCCTCGGAAAAATCCACCTCATGTGCAACACCTCGGCGCTGGTGCAGCACCTGCCGCCGCTGCTGGCGGCCTTCCTGCGCAAGCACCCGTCCATCGACACCGTGGTGGAGGAAAGCGCCAGCCCCCTCACCGTGCAGGCGGTGAGGCAGGGCGCCACCGACATCGGCATTGCGTCCGATGCGGAAGACATGGCCGGCCTGCAGACAGCTTTTTTCTGCAAAGACCCGCTGGTGCTGGTGCTGCCGCGCGGGCACGTACTGGCGCGCAGCCGCTCGGTGGCGTTCGAGCAGGTGCTCGATCTTGAGCTGGTGGGCTACAGCGCTTCCAGCGCCTTGCACACCTACCTGAGCCTGCAAGCGGCACAGCTGGGCAAGCCCATGCGTGTTCGCGCCAACCTGGGCAGCTTTGACGCGATGTGCACGTTGGTGGAGCAGGGGGTTGGTGCGGCGGTGGTGCCTGCTGCTGTGTTGGGGCGAGGTAGTGGGAACGGGTGGCTCACTGTGCGTCCCCTATCGGATGGGTGGGCCAAGCGATCGCTGGTGTTGTGTGCGCCGATGGATCTGGTGGAGGCGCAGCCGGCTGGGAGGTTGTTTGAGTTTTTGAAGATGGCTGCTAGAGATGAGGAATCGCTCGTCAAAAATATGTGACGAGTAGATCAAAAAAATTTACGAGACAAGGCGGCTCCTTTTTTTGAATGACATCCTCAAACAGCTTGGGATGGCCGTAGGGCGCTATCTCTGGCAATATCCAAAAATGAACCCTCTAGAAATACTCCTCTCTACCGTCACTACATCAGCACTGATTGGCGTAGTGCTTTTTCTAGCGCGGAATCTAATTACTACACGCCTTGCCAAATCTGTTCAGAACGAGTTTGACGCCAAGTTAGCGGGACTTAATAGTCGTCTTCGGATTAGCGAAGATTCTCTTAAAGCTGATTTGCAAAGAAAGGAAGCCGAAATACTGGCCTTACAAAGTGGTGCTATGCAGAGTCGATTGAGCAGACTCGTAGCGATTGACAAACGTAGGCTTGAAGCAGTTGATCAGTTATGGGACGCCGTCTACGACTTGAGCTTTGCTAAGGCTACTGCTGGATCAGTGTCAATACTTAAGCTGGAAGCCATCGGAAAGGAAATTGAGCGGAATCCTAAGGTCAAAGAGATTTTCGCCGTGTTCAAGATCGATGAAGCTAAATACTCGGCGGCGGGAAAGCTAGCACAACGGGCAAGGCCCTTTATTACGCCAGTCGCGTGGGCGTACTTCGCAGCATATCAAGCAATTCTCATGTATGCAGTAGCTCTTATAAAAATACTCCAGATCGGGATTGATCCCACGAGATTTATGGATAGTAAGAGCTTGATAAGTTTAATCACGGCAGCTCTTCCACATTGCACCGAATACATTGAAAAGCATGGACCAACTGCAGCCTACTACCTTCTCGATCAGCTGGAAAATAGCTTGCTAGAAGAACTCAAGCGGATGCTTGATGGAGGAACTACAGACCTGGCAGAGGTGTCACGTGCCCAGCAGATCCTTGTCGAGGTATCGAGAGTAAATCGCGAGGTTAGCGAATCGCAATCCTCCGCTTCGTCAGCGGCTTGACGAGAGCGAGAGTAGAAATGATGTTGGCTCTCTGTGACGCTCACTTCGCTCACTTCGATAACCCTGACAAATTGCTTGCTGGCAACACGGGGGCATTTACCAAAAGGTCCGCCAGGTTCTTTCGTTCAGCGAGTGATATCGATCCTACGTCTGAAGATGTGCCGATAGCCTTAATGGCTGCTGATGTCGCGTCGATTCGCAGATTACCGAGATCCTGCTTTGAGCCGAGATCGCCCAACAAAACGTAGTAGCCAGGTTTTCCTTCCACTTGTACTACTCTGGGTTGAAAGTCCTTGGTTGTACTGGTAGAGAGAATTTTCTGCATTTTTCAGACTGTATTCAGTGCCTTTTCTTTGCTCGCAGTACTTCCAATGACATACGCATACGGCTCATTGAGCTCTCCTCGGCCAACAGCAGCGGCAAGGGCGTTTGCGAATGACGGTTTTAACGAGGCGGCCGACAAAACTTCGACCTTGAGATTGGTGTTCAAATTGCTTGGTGCGTTTTGAGGTGGAATAACAAGCTGTGCGTTGGCTGCTGGCAATGGCAGCCATCCAAGTGAAGGGATGTTCGCGGACCTACGTTGCTCGGTATCAATGCTCTTGACCGGCTGATTTGCGATTGCCAGCAGGACCGAAGGGGCCAGCAAGCCCAAAATGAAAGCACTGCGCCGCACCTTTGCGGGCGATAGTTCATGATCGGCTAGAAACACTGCCGCCACGCTGCCAAGCAACATATAGCAGAAGTATGTGAGGTAACCGGCGTATGCCTCAACCTGTGCCACGCCGAACAGAAAAAATCTGGCGTCAATTAGCTTTAGCAATGCGAGGGCTAGTCCCCCAATAGCACCTATGACACCTTTTTGCCACCAAGTTAGTTCCTGCATAGGGTTTCCTAGAAGTTGTAGGCAGTGTTTATCAGAGTAGTTCACACTTCGCATCCTCAATTTGGAGGAGATTGGATGAGACTTGGTTATCATTTTGTCTATGCATCTCCAACTCTCTCCCCCTTCCGCCTGACTCGCACTGCACCCGGTCTCCCGCCGGGTCGCGCATGCGGCCGCGCTTGTTCTGCTCAATGAACAACAGCGCGTGGCCATGAGTTGACGCGCCTGCCTGCCTTTCTCTTCTTTCCTCTGGCTGCAAACAGCCTGGCAGCAGGCGCACGGATGGAGATCTTTTTTCATGAATTCCCGAACATCGGCCGCTTTGGCCTGGGGTGGCGTCCTGCTTGCAGGCGTCTTGTGGGGTGTGGGCGCGCTGGTCGCCCAGTCGGTGATGGAGGGCGGCGGCATGTCGCCGTTCAGCCTGTCTTTGGCGCGGTTTGCGCTGGGTTTGCCGCTGTTGTGGTGGTGGCATTGGCGGCAGGTGGCTGCCACGCCGGCCGCCGGTCAATGGCGGCATTTGCCGTGGCGGGAGAGGGCGCTGATTGTTGTCACCGGCCTGGCGATGGCGATGAACGTGACCTGCTGGTTCATGGGCGTCAGCTACATCGGCGCGGCCTTGCCGACGGTGATTTCGATCTGCTGCGCGCCGGTGATGGTGGCGCTGCTGTCGGTATTGCGCGGGTATGAGCGGGCTAGTGGGCAACTGCTGGCGGCGCTGGTGCTGGCGCTCGTGGGTGTGGCCTTGATCGTTGTGCCGGAGGAAGCCTTGGTCTTGCCGCGCAACTACGCGGCGGGCCTGGCATGGTCGTTTGCCTCGGCCGCCTTGTACTCGCTGGTGGTGCTGGGCAATGCGCGCATGCCGGCGCATGTGCCGGCCGTCAGTGCCTCGGCCTGGGGCATGGCGGTGGCCGCGCTGCTGATGCTTGTGCTGGCCGGCGCGCAGGGCATCACCTGGCCGCGCGACGGCACGGCCTGGCTGCAGGTGGCTTACACCGGCGTGGCCACTACGTCAGTCGCTTACCTGGCCTTTGCCTGGGGCGCGCGTCGGTTGTCACCGACGGCTGCCGTCCTGGGCACCTTGATTGAACCGCTCGTCGCAGCGCTGGCGGCCGCCTGCCTGTTTGCCGAACCACTCACAGCGCGGCAGGGCTTAGGCGGCTTGTTGCTGGGCGCGGCGATGGTTCTGCTGGCGCTGCGGCGCTCAGGCTAGTGGCTCGGCTCACGTCCCGATGGATCAGGGTGATGCCTCTTTCAACGAGGCTCTTTGCTGTACTTCCGAATGAGGGCCTGCATCACAGCCTGGTAATTTTCATTGGCATCAAGGGCCGAGGCCATGCGTGGATTCTTTTATAGCTTTAGCATTGTGGAGAATCCATTCAGCCAGGCCTCGAACTTTGCGCATGGGACGCCCTTTTTGGCAATGTTTTCCTGAGCATGGGTTTGCTGAATTTTGATGCTTTCAGAAACAATCATGTCCTGCTCTGCCGGACTGGCGCCGCGTCTTTTGGCTTCGCTGCGTATGGTTTCAATAGACCTGCGATAAAGGCCATGATTTTTCTTCTCCCATGCTGCAAGCGTTTGCTGGCTGGGTGTCCCGCGCCTCTCACAGTGCGCCGAGCTTTGTTTTGCGTATTCGAAGTACAGCAGGTTCTCGGCTGCTTCGCTCAATGTCAATGCCCATGACGAATGAGCGCTGACAAGCAAAGCCACAAGAAGAAAAATTCTTTTCACTGATACCTCCTGGTGGTTCGTATTGAAGTTGTCAGGCGTTTTCGAACTGGAGAAGCTCGTGCAATACGCCTGCCGTGTCTTTGAACCTGACGAATACACCGACCGGGCACTTCTGAGGTGAGCTGTGCAACAGCTCGCCTCCCGCGTCGTCGACGCTGCGCATTGACGCCTGTGTATCTTCGGTCTGGAATGCCAGAACGGTTGTCGGGGTGGAGGGCTGCTCCCCAGGTTCAGTCTCCTGCAGAAGCAGGGCCACTGATCCGGTCTTGAGCTGCACGATGCAGGGGCCGTAGGTGGCCTTCACTTCGTACCCGAGGGCGTCCGTATAGAAGCGAAGCGCCTCTTGCAGCTTGGGCACGTAAATCGTCTGTACGCATACCGGCAACATTTGTGTTCCTCCCATTTTGCGAAAGCTCGTGTCGTTTGTTCTGCGTGAATGTACACGGGCCTAGTCCCAGAACGGCCTCGCCTGCCGGGCCAGCAAGTCGCAGGCCTGCTGGCAGGCCTGCACATGCACCTCGCGGCGTGCGCTGAGCCAGCCGGCGCCGAACAGGGCGCGCGGGTCGTGGCCTGACAGGCCTTGCCAGACCTGCAGCGCCGCCACTTCGTCGTGGTAGATGCCCAGCGCGTCCTGCAGCGGCTTGAGCGCTGCCAGGTAGGCGGCGGCCTTGCGTCTGGCGAACAGGGGCTGCGCAAACTCGGCCAGGTAACGCAGGCGTTTGACGCGCTTGCGCAGGGCGTGTTGTTCGGCCTCGGGCAGGGCGGTGAACTGGCTGCCGCGCGCCAGCACCTGCTTGTGCAGGCGTGCCAGGCGTTGGCGCAGGAATTTTTTCGGCGCTTTATCGTCGGGCGCAGACACGGCTTCATCAGCGGGCGTATGCACAAAACCGATCAGGCCCAGCAGCGCCTGCTGGAAAGCCGGCGCGCGCACCACCTCGGCAGGCGTGGGCAGCGCGCCCAAGGCGCCTTGCCAGTCCACCGGGGGACCGCCTGCGGCTTCGATCTGGCCCTGCAGTTTGCCGAGCAGGTAGTCGCGGTCGCGGTGCTGGCCCAGTTCGCGAAACACGCCGGCCAGCACGGCCTTCCATTCCTCGCCCGGATCGCCCCAGCCGCCGGCAAGGGTCTCGAGAGCCTGCAGCGCGGTGCGCAAGCGGCGCAGACCCACGCGCAGCTGGTGAATGGTTTCTACCGCGATGCAGCCGGCGGCCACGTCGCTGGCATTGGCCAGCACCTGGTTCAGGCAGGTGGCCACCACGGCGGCGGCCACGTCTCGGCCCGAGGCGTGGCGGGGAAAGCGCAGCGCTTCGGCGCCCACGGCCGCGCCGAAATCATGGGCGAGCGCCAGGCGCTCGCCTTTCTGGGACTTGCTCACGCTGCTGAGCCACAGGCCATGCCGGAGGCACCAGGTGGTGGCCAGTGCCACCGCGCCGGCGGCCGGGCCCTGCTTGAGTTCGAGCTCCAGCTCGCGCACCGGCAGGCTTCTGTCGCCGGCGGTGATGTGGCCTTGGTCCAGCGCCAGCTCGACCAGCGCGCCGCGCGCCCGCACGGTGCGCGTGAGGCGAACCATGTCGGTCGCGTAGACGAGGCTCAGCTCGGGCGCCGCCGCATCGGACTGGTGTTTTTTCAGGGCCTGGCGGATGCGCTCGCCGACCGGCGTGCCGTCGTGGCGCGACAGCTCGGGCAGGGGAGCCGTCCGGCTGCCGAGCGCGACGTTGTGTTCGAGCCGCTCCAGCGGCCGGCTGCCCGGGGCCTTGGCGGTCTGCACCCATTGCCGTCCTTCCTTGCGCAGGCGCAGCACCACGCCCTGCGCCGCCAGTGCGCGGTCGGCCGTGTCGAAGTAGCGCGCCCGCAGGCGCTGGGTGCGCGTCATGCCGCGGCGCAGCGCCGCTTCCACCGCAGCGAGCCGGGCGGGCGGGATGTCAAGCTTGAATTCGAACTCGGTCATGGTGTGGCCTGCGGCAAAGCGGTGCCTCCATCCTACGCCCCGGGCGCCGGGCAGGGCTGTATCCGGCGGTGTTGCGCCGGTTTATGAAACCATATCGGCATCCAGCCCTTATCTGGCATGCGCAAGCAGCTACATATTCAATAGCATACGCTGGAGCGTTTCGTGACCCACCCAGGCTGCCAGAACAATGAAGTGGACCGCCACACTTGCCCAGTAGCTTGCGCGGAACGACGCCTTGCTGGATTTGTGGCGCAGCAGTTGCTGGGCGAACCAGGCTCCTGGCCAGCTGCCCAGCAGGCTGAACAGGTGCAGCGTGTTTTCTGCCGTGCGCCAGCGACCCTGTTGCGCTGCGTATTTGTCGAGCCAATAGACGAAGAAGGTCACGAGGTTCAACAGCAGCGCAGCGGGCAGCACCAGCAGCGGAAGCCGGCCTGCCCACACGCCCCATGCGAGCAGTGCGCCCCAGGTCAGCAAGAGCAGCAGGAGAGGGCCGGCGGGCACCGATGGGGAGGGTGCACGCGAATGACGCGGGTTTTGTGGTGGCCTGCCATGGGCCGTGGACGTGCGACGACCCGCTGGCGGAGCTGGCTGGTGTGCGCGAGATGCTGACAACGATTGCCCGGGTGTATGCCTGCTGTGATCTGTCGTCTGCACGGCCACGGCGCGTGGACCCTTGCCGCCCACGTGTACTTCCTCGAAGCTCACCGCCAGCCCTTCGCGCGGAGGAAGTGCGCCCCGAAAGTCCTGCTTGTGGAAAAAAACATCGGCACCGGACGCTGGGCTGCGGATGAAACCAAAGCCGCGTGTTGCATCCCAGCGCGCGACCGTTCCCTGTTTTCTCATGGACTGCCCGGTTGATGAATCAATCGACCAGCGTGTGCAACGGAATGTCTTTTTCCGATGCCAGCTGGTCCAGCTGCGCACGGGTTTGCGTGCGCATGAACGCCGCGATTGCTTCGTGCGTGGCGGGTGCAAACATGGCGCGGATGTCTGCCGCTTCCACACCCGCGGCCGCACACAGGGCGGCGGCGAAATGCGGCTCCAGCGCGGCCACCGCCACACGGCCGTCCTGGCAGGGGTAGACCCTGTAGCCGGCATGCGCGCCGCCGACAGAACCGCTGGGCTGCGTCAGGCCCCATAGGCGCGGCAGCGCCAGGTAGGCCGCGGCATCGGACAGGGCCACTTCGATGAAGGCCCCGCGCGGATGCGGGTCACCCGATCCGGCATACGGCTCCAGCCGCTGCAGGGCCGCCTGCAGCACGGCTTCGCTGGCCATCAGCGAGCCGCTCATGTCGGCGTACAGCGTAGCGGGCAGCTCCAGCCCGGGCACCAGCCCGTTGTCAGCCAGGTAGGTCAGGTCGTGGCCGGGTTCCTCGGCGCGCGCGCCGGGGGCACCGACGATGGCGACATGCGACAGCGCGGGGTACAGCGTGTGGATTTTTTTCCAGCCCAGGCCCAGCTTTTCAATGGCGGACGGGCGAAAGGAGGTCAGCAGCACGTCGGTTTTTTCAAGCTCGCGGTGCAGCGTCTTCTGGCCGGCTTCGGTTTTCAGGTCGGCGGTCAGCACCTTCACGCCTTCATGCAGTTGCGCGTAGGCCGGTTTGTTGTACAGGCCCATGGGGTCGCCCGAGGGCGGCTCGAGCTTGATGCAGGTCGCGCCCATCTGCCGGCAACGCATCAACGCGGCCGGGCCGGGCAGGTTGAGCGCCAGGCTCAGGATGCGCAGGCCGCGCAGGGGTTGGAGGGCAGGGTGTTTGGAGGGCATAGGGGCGGGTGTGAAGGTGGACGGCAGGAAAACAGGAAAAAAGGCGGACGGCGGGCGTGCTGGCAATTTACCCTAAATGGTGCGCGCTTCGCCGAACCGTCGGCAGGCCCTGCGGCCTGGAGCTGAAAGATGGCGCTGTATGTCGTAATAATTTATGTTTTACAGTAATTAATTATTGTTTAACAGATATTTAAGGCGATAATGCAGGCCTCAAGCCTAGGGAGTCCTCCATGAAAAATGCATTCGCCGCAAGCACCCTGGCACGTCCTGACGTGCAACGCCTGAACAGTGCCTTTGCCTGGGTTTGTGCCCTGTTGGCGGTGGCCTTGCCGCTGGCTGTGCTCTACCAGTTGGTGACCACGCCGACCGAGGGTTTGCTGCTTCGCTCAGGCGTCAGTCTGTCGACGCTGCAGGTGGCCATGCTGGACGTGGAGCTGTGGCAACGCGTTCTGGCCGTGGTGCTGGGCATGGTGCCGGTGTGCTGCGCATCCTACGGGCTGGTTTGTGCCATGCGCTGTTTTTCGGGGTTTTCCCAGAGCGAGTATTTCAGCCTGCGCAACGTGCGTTATCTGCGCGGTTTCGCCGCGGGCGTTTTTGCCTCGGTGGTGACGGGTTTTTTTGTTTCCATGGCCATCAGCGTGGTGTTGACCCTGGGCGCACCGGCGGGCCAGCGCGCGCTGGCCATGGGCCTGGGCAGCAATGAGCTGCTGACGCTGCTGTTTGCCGGCATGGTGTGGCAGATCTCTGCGGTCATGGCCAAGGCCGTGGCCCTCGCTGAAGAAAACGCGCAGTTCGTCTAGTTAGTCAGTCAGCTCTCTCGTGTCCATCGTCGTCAAACTCGACGTGATGCTGTCGCAGCGCAAGGCCAAGTCCAAAGACCTGGCCGCCTACGTCGGCATCACCGAAGCCAACCTGTCACTGCTGAAGCAGGGCAAGGTCAAGGGCGTGCGTTTCGATACGCTGCTGAAAATCTGCGAGTTTCTCGACTGCCAGCCCGGCGACCTGCTGGTGCATGAGCCCGATGGAGGCTGACGCGAGCTGTTGCGCCGGCCTCAGTTGCCGAAATCGAGCGGCAGGCCGACGTAGTTTTCAGCGACCGAACGCGCGCCGGTCTCCGAATGGACGATGTAGTCCAGCTCGGCGTCCTGCAGCTTCTGGCCGATGGGACCGTTTTCCGGGAAGTGGTGCATCAGGCTGGTGAACCACCATGAGAAACGCTCGGCCCGCCAGATGCGCTTGAGGCAACGCTCGGAATAGGTGTCGATGCCGGTTTCGGTTTTGTCGGCGTAGAACTCGATCAGCGCACTGGAGAGGTATTTCACATCGGTGGCGGCCAGGTTCAGGCCCTTGGCGCCGGTGGGCGGCACGATGTGGGCCGCGTCCCCGGCCAGGAACATGCGTCCGAAACGCATGGGCTCGGCGACAAAACTGCGCAGCGGGGCAATGCTTTTCTCGATCGATGGGCCGGTGACGAGTTTGTTGCGGCCATTGGCGTCCAGGCGCAGGCGCAACTCGTTCCAGAAGGCGTCGTCCGACCAGGCTTCGACCTTGTCGGTCAGCGGCACCTGCAGGTAGTAGCGGCTGCGCGTGGCGCTGCGCTGCGAGCACAGCGCAAAGCCGCGCGTGCTGTTGACGTAGATGAGTTCATGGTGCACCGGCGGGGTGTCGGAAAGCACGCCCAGCCAGCCGAAGGGATAGACCTTTTCGTACTCGGCCACCGCGCCTTCGGGCACGCTGGCGCGGCAGACACCGTGAAAGCCGTCGCAGCCGGCGATGAAGTCGCATTCGATCTCGTGCGTCTGGCCGTCTTTCTCGTAAGTCACGCGCGGCCTCTTCGTGTCGAAGTCGTACACGGCCACGTTACCGGCTTCGTAAATGGTGGTCAGGCCGGCCGCCTGGCGTGCGTCCATCAGGTCGCGGGTGACTTCGGTCTGGCCGTACACCATGACGTTTTTGCCGCCGGTCAGGCCGTTCATGTCGATGCGGTGGCGCTCGCCCTTGAACAGCATGTCGAAACCGCCATGCACCAGGCCTTCCTGGTGCATGCGCCGGCCGACGCCGGCTTCGTCGAGCAGGTCGATACAGACCTGCTCCAGCACGCCGGCGCGAATGCGGCCCAGCACGTAGTCGCCGCTCTGGCGCTCGACAATGACCGCGTCGATGCCGGCCTTGTGCAGCAACTGGCCGAGCAGCAGGCCGGAGGGGCCTGCACCGATGATGGCAACCTGGGTACGCATGTCTTTCTCCACTTCGTTTTGACTGAGTCGCTAGCGTAGGCGTGATGCCTGGCGACTGCCAGACGGCCACGCGGGCGGTGCACGATCTGCAGGCCATTTGTGCGATGATCGCGCAATGAGCAGAAATTCGCCACCCTCCGAGCCGATGGGCGCGGTCCTCCAGACCAGCCGGCCCATCGCCAAGGCCGACATGATTGAAGGCATGGCCAAGGGCATGGCCGTGCTGGAGAGTTTTGACACGCAGCGCCAGCGACTCAACGCCACGCTGGCCGCCGAACGTGCCGGCATCACCCGCGCCGCGGCGCGCCGCCACCTGCTGACGCTGGCGCACCTGGGTTACCTGGAAACCGACGGCAGCTATTTCTGGCTGGCACCCAAGGTGCTGCGCTTTTCAGGCAGCTACCTGGCGTCGGCGCGTCTGCCGCGCGCGGTGCAGCCGACGCTGAACCGGCTGGCGGCACAGACCCAGGAGTCGTTCTCGGCCGGGGTGCTGGACGGCGACGAGGTGGTGATCGTCGGTCGCAGCGGCTACGAATGGAAAAACGGAACCGGTGGTGCGGTGCGCGTGCTGGCCTACGGCCTGCACCTGGGCGCGCGCCTGCCGGCCCACGCCACCTCCACCGGGCGGGTGCTGCTGGCTGCCAAACCCAAAACCGGCCTGACGCAGTGGCTCAAGGGCCGCACCCTGCCGCGCCTGACCACCCGCACCATCATCGACATCAAGCAGTTCCGCGCGGTGATCGAGCAGGTGCGCACCGACGACTGCTGTCTGGCGGTGGAAGAACACGAGCTCGGTGTGCATGCGCTCGCGGTGCCGCTGCGCAACATGCAGGGCCGGACCGTGGCCGCGCTCAATGTCGTCGCATCACCGCAGCGCTTGAGCGCCCAGCAGATGCAGCGCGACCTGCTGCCGCTGCTGTTCGACGCGGCGCGGGAGCTGCGGCCGCTGATGTAGCCGCGTGGCAGGGCGTCAGAACATCAGGCCGCTGTCGGCAGCGTGAAGAAAAAAGTCGCGCCCTGTTCCGGCGCCGACTCGGCCCAGATGCGGCCGCCATGGCGGGAAATCACGCGCGCCACCGTGGCCAGGCCGATGCCGGTTCCCGCGTACTCCGCGACATCATGCAAGCGCTGGAAGGTGCCGAACAGCTTGTCGACGTACGCCATGTCAAAGCCGGCACCGTTGTCGCGCACAAAAAAGGCGCCGCGCGGCGACTGCCGGCCCACCGAGATTTCGGCGTTGGAACAGCGCGCGCTGAATTTCCAGGCATTGCCCAGCAGGTTTTCCATCACGGCGTGCAACAACCGGCTGTCGCCATGCACCAGCAGGTCCGGCTCGACGCTGAACACCACATGGCGCGAACGGTCGGCGGACTGCAGGCGCGCGAGAATCTCGGTGCTGATGGCGCTCAGGTCCACCAGCTCATGCTGGAGGGCCTGCCGTGCCACATGGGCCAGGGACAGCAGGCCTTCGATCAGGTGCCCCATCTTGTCGACGCCGGCCTGGATGCGGGCCAGGTAGTGCTGGACCTTCACGGACTCCTGGCCCCGCAGTTCATTGAGCAGCAGTCGGCTGAAGCCGTCCACCGTGGTCAGCGGTGAGCGCAGGTCGTGCGAGACCGAGTAGGAAAATGCTTCGAGTTCCGCGTTCGACAGCCGCAAGGCGGTTTCGGTCGCCTTGATTTCCGTGATGTCCACATCGATGCCGACCCAGAACATCTCCTCGCCGGCTTCGTTGAGCACCGGTGACACGCGGTAGGACATGAGGCGGTAGCTGCCATCGGGTGTGCGCAGGCGCCGTGTGCCGGCGTGGGGCGTGCGCGTCTGGCGGTGGCCATGCCATGCTTCGAGCATGCCCGGCAAATCGTCCGGATGCACCAGACCCATCCAGGCCGTGCCGTGCCAGTCGGGTGGTGCGCCGCCGAAAAGTTCGTACCAGGCCTGGCTGACAAAGGTGGCATTGCCCTCCGGATCAATCGTCCAGATCGGATACGGTGCCTGTTCGGCCAGCGCCCGGAGCAGGGCTTCCTGGCGTGAGAGTTCGCGTGTGCGTTGCGCGATTTTTTCCTCCAGCCCGCTGTTGAACTCCCGGACCTGGGCCAGCAGCTTGACGTTGTCGATCGCGATCAGGGCCAGTTGGGCGAGTTCGGTGACGACGTATTCGTCCTGCCGGGTGAAGTCGCCCTCCAGTTTGTCCGACAGCTGCAGCAGGCCGACGTTGTTGCCGTCCCGTCCCGTGAGCGGCACGGCGAGCCAGCCGTTCATGGCAGGGTGCCTGTCTGCGTAGCTTCCAAAGCCGCGCCAGCGCGGATGAGCTACAAGTTCGGCCTGGGTCAGGCGCAATGGCTGGTTGGTTTCGCAAACGACCGCATAGATACCGCTACCGTCGGGCGGTTTCATCAAATTACGGTACCCGGCATATTTATCGGACAGCGACAGCGCCGTGATGCTCTGGGACCAGTCGCTGCCTTGTGTCAGGCTGACAACGGACTGATGCGCACCGATGATAGTGCGTGCCTGATCCGCCACCTCCTGCATGACCGCCTCCAGCGTGTGGTGCTGGGTGATGGTCTGTGCCGCCTCTGCGGCACGCTGCAGGGTTTGCAGATGAGCCTGGACTTCATGCTCGGCCTTGACGCGTTCGGTGACATCCTGCAGCGCTCCCTGCATGCGGATGATGGTGCCGTGGCTGTCCCGCACGGCCTGGCCCATCGAGCGCACCCAGATGTGGCGGCCGGTGCCGCTCACCATCTCCAGTTCGACATCGAAGGGCGTGCCCTGCGTCAGACAATCCTGCGCCACCTGCGCAGCCAGCGCCCGCGAACCCGGCGCGCAGAGTTCGATGGCTGTCTCGATTGTGGGGGCACTGCCTTCGGGCAACTCCAGTACATGGGAGGCTTCACTTGACCAACTGAAACGCATCACGGAAATATCAACCGCCCAGCCACCCAGCCTGGACAACTGCCCCGCCATGCGCACCAGTGCAGTTTGGGCATGCAGCGCAGCTTCAGCCTGTTTCAGGTCGTCAATGTCGGTGGCGGTGCCGTACCACGAGACAATGCGCCCGGCGTCGTCACGGTTGGGAATCACCCTTGCCAGCTGCCAGCGGTAGGTGCCGTCAGCGCACAGCAGGCGGTGTTCGTTGTGAATGCCTTGCCCGCTGTCGATGGCAAGGCGGAAATCCTCGGTTGTCCTGTCCAGGTCATCCGGATGCACACGCGTGAACCAGCCGCCCTGGAGTGAAGCCTCCACCGGCTGGCCAGTGACGTGGGTCCATTGGTCGTTGACGAACGCCATGTGTCCGCTTGCATCGGTGATGAACACGATTTGCGGCATGGCCTGGGCCAGCTGGCGAAAGCGCAGCTGGGTACGTGCCCGTTGCTGGGCATACCGGTAGAGCAGCATAGACAGCAGGACGACCGCGGCCGTGGCAGCCAGCCAGATCAGCAAGGTCAGCGCGGCAAAACGCTTCCAGGGCGCGAGCACCTCGTCGTACGGGGTGCCAACGTAGATCACCAGCTCGGGATACGGGCCGAGGGCACGGTAGGCAATCATGCGGACCTTCCCATCAATCGGACTGGTGGCCTGGTAGACGCCTTGCGCGCTCCTGGGGAGCTGTTCGGAAAACAGGGGCAGGTCGGGAAAGGCCTTGCCCATGACGGCGTCGTCCATCGGGCTGCGCATCATCAGCACCCCGTCCCGGCGGAACAGCGCAATCGCGCCGCCGGCGCCCAGGTCCACTCCGTGCCAGAGCCTGTCGAAATAGGGCGGCTCCACGGCGGCCACGATCACGCCCGCGAAGCTGCCGTTCGCCGCCCGCAGGGGCCTGGACGCACTGATCAGCCAGCTGCCGGTGGAACGGCTGCGTACCGGCGTGCTGATGTGGAAACCCACAGACGGGCGCTGCTGATGGATCTGGAAATGCTCGCGATCGGCCAGCTTGACACCGATGTTGCCGAGGTCCGAGTCGAAAACAATATGGCCGTTGGCATCCAGCACCCAGATGGCCCGCACGAAGGGGAGGGTGCTCAACTGCTCGCGGAGCATGTTGCGGGCCGAGTGTTCGTCCAGCCGTTTTTCTTCCTGCAGCGCCTGCAGCCGGCTGGCCGCAAGTTGCAGGCGCTGGTCCACGGTCTGGAAGGAGCGGCCGGTTTGCTCCTCGATCACCTGCACCAGCGACTGGGTCAGTTTCTCCCCGGCGCGCAAGGCGTCGCCGCGAAGGTAAAAGAGGGCGATGGCCACTGCGCAGGCGGAAACCACCACCAGGGCGCCCGTCAGCCAGGCGATCGGACGGCCGATCGAGTCCTGCGCAGAGTCTGCGTGCGTCAGCGATTGCCGGAGCGGCGCATCAACTTGCCAGGGCCAACGCATGCATCCAGCCTTTCAGTGGGGCCGGACATGATGCCCGGTGTGGGCCATGATGCCATGTGGGTCGAACTTTGTCGATTGCGACCGGCCCTTGTTGCTGCGCCTGGGGCCGGCTGTCCCGCTCTGTTTTATTGCGGGTTACTGTGCCGGGGAGTCAGACACCCAGGTATTGCGTGAGCAACTCCGGCCGCGCATGCAGGTCGGCCGAGCTGCCTTCAAACACCACCTCGCCCTTGACCAGGATGATGTTGCGGTCGGTGATCTGGGTGACATGTTTCCAGTTCTTGTCGACGATCACGCTGCTGATGCCGCTTTCGCGAATCACGCCGCAGATGCGCCAGATCTCGCGCGCAATCAGCGGTGCCAGGCCTTCGGTGGCTTCGTCGAGGATCAACACATCGGGGTTGGTCATCAGCGCGCGGCCGATGGTGAGCATCTGCTGCTCGCCGCCCGAAAGTTGCTGGCCGCCGTGGCCCAGGCGCTCTTTGAGCCGGGGGAAGGTCTCCAGTACCCGGTCGTAGGTCCAGTCCCGTTGTCCGCGGGTGCCGGCGCGCGCGGCCATCTTGAGGTTCTCGACCACGCTGAGGTTGCCGAAGATGCCGCGGCCTTCGGGAACGTAGGCGATGCCGAGTTGGGAAATTTCGTAGGGCGCGCGGCCCAGCATCGGCCGGCCCATGATGGCCAGGCTGCCCGTACGCGGCTTGACCAGGCCCATGATGCTTTTGAGCAGGGTGCTTTTGCCCATGCCGTTGCGACCCATCAGGCCGATGGTTTCGCCGCGTGCGACGGAAAAGTTGACGCCGCGCAGGATGTGGCTGGCGCCGTAGTAGGTGTGGATGTCTTTGGCATCGATCAGCAGGTCGGCCATCAGTGTTCCTCCCCCAGGTAGGCGGCCTGCACGCCGGCATCGGCCCGGATTTCGGCGGGTGTGCCGCTGGCAATCACCTGGCCGTTGACCATGACCGTCAACCGGTCGGCCAGCGCGAAGACCGCGTCCATGTCGTGTTCGACCAGCAGGATGCCGTGGTCGGCCTTGAGCTTGAGCAGCAGCGCGACCATGCGTTCGGCCTCGGCCACGCCCATGCCGGCCAGCGGCTCGTCGAGCAGCAGCACCTGCGGCTCGGTCGCCAGTGTCATGGCAATTTCAAGCTGGCGCTGCTCGCCATGGCTGGTGGCACCGGCGATCGCCTGTTTACGGTCTTGCAGACCGGAAAGCTCGATGGCCCTTTCTGCACGGGCATTGACCGCTCTTAAATGAGTAGCATGGCTGAGCCAGTGCAGGGCATGCGGCTGGCGCGACTGCGCGGCCAGGCGGACGTTTTCCCAGACCGTGAAGGGCAGGAAGATATTGGTCTTCTGGTAGCTGCGGCCTAGGCCCTGGCGCGAGATTTTTTCCGGGTTCCAGCCGGTGATGTCGCGCTCGCCGAGCCGCACGGAACCCGAGGTGGGCGGCAGGTCGCCCGAGAGCAGGTTGGTCAGCGTCGATTTGCCGGCGCCGTTGGGGCCGATCACGGCGTGGATCTGCTTGCGCTGCAGATCCAGCGAGACGTCGCTGACGGCGGCCAGGCCGCCGAAACGCTTGGTCAGGTTGCGCGCGGAGAGAAGGATCTCACTCATCGCCAGCTCCCCTGCGTTTGCCAAAGCGCTCGACCAGGCCCAGGATGCCGCGTGGCGCAAAAGTCACCAGGAGCACGATGAACAGGCCCATCCACAGCTGCCAGTGTTTGCCGAGGTTGACGCTGCCGACCTGCGGCAGGTCCTTGAAGACATGCAGCAGGTATTCGAAGGCGAAGGCACCAACAATCGCGCCGGCGAAGTTCCCCATGCCGCCGAGAATGACCATCATGATGGCGTGCGCGCTCATGTGAAAACCCATCAGTTCGGGGTTGATGTAGCCAGTCTGTGTGCCCCACAGGTAGCCTGCCAGGCCGGCCAGCGCGCCGGCCAGGGTGAAAGCCGTGAGTTTGTAGCGGAAGGTGCCGAACCCCATGGCACGCATGCGATGTTCGTTGACGCGGATGCCGGCCAGCGCGCGGCCGAACGGGCTCCACAGCAGCCGGCGCAAAAAGGCGTAGACCACCAGCATCACGGCCAGCGTGAAGTAATACAGCGTTCGCTTGTTGTCCAGGTCGAAGGGCATCCAGCCGAACAGGGTGGTGTCGGGCTTGAAATTGATGTACAGCCCGTCCGAACCGCCCAGCACCTTGTTGTCGAAAAACAGGAAGAACACCATTTGCGCAAAGGCCATGGTGACCATGATGAAGTAGATGCCGTGGGTGCGAACGACGAAAAAACCGATGATCAGCGCGGCCAGCCCCGAGGCCAGCACCGCCACCGGCAATGTCCACCACAGGCTGACGGCTTCGCCCTGCGGCATGAGGAAGGCCAGCGCGTAGCCCGCCAGGCCGAAGTAGGCGGCATGCCCCAGCGAGACCAGGCCAGTGACACCCTGCAGCAGGTCCAGGCTCATGGCAAAAATCGCCATGATCATCATGCGTGTGACCATCTGGGTGTAGAAGTCGGTGCCTGCAAACGGGAAGGCGACGAGGGCGACCAGGCCCAGTGCCAGCGTGACCTGCACGCCGCGCGGCAGGACTTCGAGATTGGCTTTCATCGTGCTCATTGCTTGAACAAGCCTTCCGGCTTCCAGAGCAGCACCGCCGCCATCAACATGTAAACCAGCATGCCCGCCACCTGCGGCAGCAGCACCTTGCCGAAGGTATCGACCAAGCCCACCAGCAGCGCAGCAATCAGTGCGCCGCGCACCGAGCCGATGCCGCCGATCACCACCACCACAAAACACATGATGAGCACCTGCGAGCCCATGTTGGGGTAGACGCTGGCGATCGGCGCGGCGATCATGCCGGCCACCGCGGCCAGGGTCACGCCGAGGGCAAACACCACGGCGTGGATCAGCTTGATGTTGATGCCCAGGGCACCGGCCATGTCGCGGTTGAAAGCGCCGGCGCGGATCTTCATGCCCAGCCGGGTTTTGGAGATCAGCAGGTACAGGCCGACCGCCAGCGCAATACACACGCCGGACATGAACAGGCGGTAAACCGGGTAGGACAGGTTCTCGGTCAGCGGGATCGACGCGCTGAGCAGTTCGGGAATCGGCACGCCATGGACGTCGTCGCCCCAGACAATGGAACGCAGCTCCTCAAAGATGTAGATCAGGCCGAAGGTCAGCAAGACCTGGTCGAGGTGGTCGCGCTGGTAGAAGTGGCGAAACAGCAGCCACTCCAGCGCCAGCCCGAAAATCGCCGACAGTGCGGCCCCGCCGAGGATGGCCAGGGTCAGGCTGCCGAAAGTGGCACTGAGCGACCAGGCCAGGTAGGCGCCCAGCATGTAGAAGCTGCCGTGGGCGAGGTTGACCACGCCCATGATGCCGAAAATCAGCGTCAGGCCGGCGGCCAGCATGAACAGCAGCAGGCCGTACTGGACGCTGTTGAGCAGCTGGATGAAAAAGTTGGCGAGATCCATCGAGGCTTGTGTGTTCAGGGAAAGAGGTTCGTCCTGTGCGTGGGTTCATGCAAGGCCGGTTCCAAAAAAACGGGAGGTCCGAGAACCTCCCTCTTCTTTGCTCAAGAAATTGCTCGCATGGGTCTGAAGCCACCTGGCCGCAGAACCGGCTTGGCCGGGCCGCGGGCGCATCCTTCGACAAGCTCAGGACGAGCGCGGGAGCTCAGCCCATCTTGCAGCCGGCACCGGAGTCGGCCAGCGCCTTCGCGGCCACGCCGATCACCTTGTTTTCCTTGTTCTCGACCTGGCGCAGGTAGATGTCCTGCACCGGGTTGTGGGCCTTGCTCATGGTCCACTTGCCGCGCGGGCTGTCGATGACCGCCGATTCCATGGCCTTGTAGAGCGCCGGCTTGCTGTTCAGGTCGCCCTTGACCGCATTGGCCCCCTGGACCAGCAGCAGGCCGGTGTCATAACCCTGCACCGCGTACACATCGGGCTGCATCTTGAAGCGGCTGGCATAGGCGGTGCGGAAAGCCTTGTTGCGCGGCGTGTCCAGCGAGTCGCTGTAATGCATGGTGGTGATGATGCCGTCGGCTGCGGGGCCGGCGGCGTCCAGCACACCTTCGGTCAGGAAGCCCGAGCCGTACAGGGGAATCTTGCCTTTCAGGCCGGCCGCGGCGTAGTCGCGGATGAACTTGGCAGCGCCACCGCCGGCAAAGAAGCAGGCCACGGCGTCGGGCTTGAGCGCGGCAATTTCGGTCAGCAGCGCCTGGAACTCGACGTTCGGGAAGGGCAGGCCCAGTTCCTTGACGATGGTGCCGCCGGCCGCGGTGTAGCTTTCCTTGAAGCCTTCAAAGGCCTCGTCGCCGGCAGCGTATTTCCAGGTAATCCAGACGGCTTTCTTGTGACCGCGGGCGACCATGGCCTGGCCCAGCGCGCGGGTGGGCTGGGAGTTGCTGAAGGAGGTGCGGAAGACGTTGGGTGCGCACAGGCCGCGGGTGGCGGCGTGCACCCCGGCGTTCGGAATCAGGCTCAGCACGCCGGAGTCGCGCGCCACTTTCTGGATGCCCATCTGCACGCCCGAGTGCACGGTGCCGACCAGCACATCGACCTTGTCGCGCTGCACCAGCTTGCTGGCGTTTTCAATACCTTTGGAAGGCTCGGACTCGTCGTCCACCTTGAAGTATTCGATCTCGCGGCCGCCGAGCTTGCCACCCTGTTCGTCAATCGCCATGCGGAAACCATTTTCAATCGCCACGCCGAGCTGCGCGAAGGTGCCGGTGTAGGGCAGCATGAAACCCACACGCACCTTGCCCGATTGCGCCCGTGCCATCTGGGGGAGCAGCAAGCCGGTGGAGGCTGCGCCGATCACGGCCGCGCTCTGGCTCAGGATCAAACGACGTGAAGGAAGGCGTGAGGTCATGGATAACTCCTGGTTGGAACGGAAGGCGATGCGCCGGAAGGCTTCAATGGTACTGGGGGTCTGCGCCCGATACCCTAGTGAAAAACCCGAGATTGAGGATTAAATTGTTTACATCTAAAGCAATTAACTTGCCAGCCTGCCGCTGCAAGCCTCAAGCCATGCCCTGGCGCAGCTTGAAGCGCTGGATCTTGCCGGTCGCGGTTTTGGGCAGCTCGTCCACAAACTCGATCCAGCGCGGGTACTTGTAAGGAGCCAGCTGCTGCTTGACGTGCGCCTTGAGGTCGTCGGCCGAGGCGGCCTGGCCTTTCTTGAGCACCACAAACGCCTTGGGTTTGACCAGCTGGTCGGCATCGGCCAGACCGACCACCGCCACTTCGAGTACCGCCGGGTGGGTCATCAGCGAGGCCTCCACCTCGAAGGGCGAGACATAGATGCCGCCGACCTTGAGCATGTCGTCGGTGCGGCCGCTGTAGGTGTAGTAGCCATCGGCATCCACCGTGTATTTGTCGCCGCTGCGTGTCCACTCGCCGGCAAACGTGGCCTTGGTCTTGGCGCGGCTGTTCCAGTACATCAGGGCCGAACTCGGCCCCTGGATCTGCAGCTCGCCGATCTCGCCGACGCCGCACTCACGGCCGTCATCACCGACGATGCGCAGCGCATAACCGGGCACGGCCTTGCCAGTGCTGCCGTAACGCACTTCGCCAGGCCGGTTGCTCAGGAAAATGTGCAGCATTTCGGTTGAACCGATACCGTCGAGGATGTCGCAGCCGTATTCGGTCTCCCACTTGGTGCCGATGCCGGCGGGCAGGGCCTCGCCGGCGCTGGTGCAGACGCGCAGCTTCAACGCAGCCCGGGGCGGGCGGGCCGGGTCCGCCAGCAGGGAGGCGTACAGCGTGGGCACGCCGTAGAAGATGGTGGGCTGGTGCTCTTTCAGGATGCGAAAGACCTCGGCCGTGGTCGGGCGCGCCGGCAGCAGGATGGCGGTGGCGCCCACGCTCATCGGGAAGGTCAGGCCGTTGCCCAGCCCGTAGGCAAAAAACAGCTTGGCCGCGGAATACACCACGTCCGACTCCCGGATGCCCAGCACGCCGCGGCCGTACAGCTCGGCGGTCTGGATCAGGTGGCTGTGCAGGTGCACCGTGCCCTTGGGCGCGCCGGTGGAGCCGCTCGAATACAGCCAGAAACAGGCGTCGTCGGCGCAGGTCGGCGCTATGGTTTTGGTAGCTGCCTGCATCCGCACCATCTGGGCCAGGCTCGCATGCGGGGTGGCATCTTCGGCGCCTGCGACGATCACGCTGCGCAGTGTGGGAATGCTCCCGATCAGCGGCGCAAACGCGGGCAGCAGGGCCTGGGACACGATCAGGCCCTGGGCGCGCGAGTCGCGCAGCATGAAGTCGAAGTCGGGCGTGGTCAGCAAGGTATTGGCGGCCACCGGCACCACACCAGCCAGGATGCAGCCCAGAAAAGCCACCGGCCATTCAGGGGTGTCCAGCATGGCCAGCAGCACGCGGCTTTCGGGGGCGAAGCCCTCGGCGCGCAGCGCATTGGCAAAACGGTGCGCCTGTTCGTCCAGCTCACCGTAGCTCAGCGTCGCACCGCTGACGGCATCGATGAAGGCCAGTTTCTCGGGACGGCCGGTGTTGCGTGCCAGCAGGTCATGGGCGGCGTTGTAGTCGCGGGGAATGTCGACGCGAGGGGGGCTTACCGAATGGTCGGCGCGGCTCAGGTTCATGGGGTCTCCGGATGCTCTATTTTTTATAGCTGCCTGCGCCCGCCACTATTGGGCTGGAGGCTGTTTTCAGTAGAACTCAGGCAGTTTCGGTACTGGGCGTGCTGCTCAGTGCCAGCGCCAGCCACTCGCGGCACCAGGCGGCACCCTCGGTCTCGGGCAGGGTGCCGGCGCTGGCGTCGTGGCACCAGACCTCACCGATACGCTGCGCGCCCAGGCCCTGCAGGCGCTCGTCGAACTTCTTGCCACCGAAACAGAAGGTCTGCAGGTAGGTGCGGTCGCCCAGGGCGATCACGCCGTAACGCACATGGCCCAGGAATTTGGGCTGGGCATCGAGCGAGTCATAGAGCAGCCGGGCGTTGTCCGGCACATCCCCCTGGCCGTAAGTGGAAGAGCAGATGAGATATATTGCATCTTCTTCGGCGGTGCCGTCAAAGACACTGATGTCCAGGCCGTCCATCAACTGCACCTCGATATCACTGACAAGATCGGCGCAATCCATCTGGATGGCTTGGGCAACATAGTCGGCCGTGCTGGTCATGGTGCCCACGAGAATTTTGAGTTTCATCAGTGATCTCCGAAGAAAGATGCAATAAACTGCTTGACAAGTGATTTGTGTGAAGTATAGTGCAATATTGATTTAACGCAAACTTTTTTCAAATAACGCAGATGTCCAACGTCGAATCCTTATCCGAACAGGCGAACAAGGCCACGCTCGCCGAGCTGGGTGCCCGGGTGCGAGCCTGGCGCGCCCGCCGTGGCATGACGCGCAAGGCCCTGGCGAGCGACTCCGGCCTGAGCGAGCGTTTCCTGGCCGACGTGGAAAGCGGCAAGGGCAATGTCTCGATCAACTCGCTGGAAGCGGCGGCCCGCGCGCTGAACATCTCGATTCTGGAACTGCTGCAGGACGCACCGCGTCCGGCGCTGGCCCGTGTCCAGGGGCTGCTGGGCCGGCTCGACGACACCCAGCTGGACCAGGCCTACGCGCTGCTCGGCAGCACCTTCGGCCTGAGCGATGCACTCGGCCGTGAGCGGCGCATTGCCCTGATCGGTCTGCGCGGGGCGGGCAAGTCCACGCTGGGCCTGAAGCTGGCCACCGAGCGCGGCGTGCCTTTTGTCGAGCTCGACCGCGAGATCGAACGTGAAGCCGGCACCAGCATGAACGAAATCCTGCTGCTGCACGGGCAGGCCGGTTACCGCCGCTACGAGCGCCGCGCGTTGTTCCGCATCGCCGAGGACCATGCCGACGGCGTCGTCATGACCACCGGCGGCAGCATCGTCAGCGAGCGCGAAACCTTTGATCTGCTGCAAAGCCGCTTCTACTGCGTCTGGCTCAAGGCCAGCCCGGAAGAACACATGGCACGCGTGGTGGCGCAGGGCGACATGCGGCCTTTTACTGCCACCCGCGGCGCCACCGACGAGGCGATGGAAGACCTGCGCCGCATCCTGGCCAGCCGCGAAGCGCTGTATGCGCGCGCCGACGCCGTGGTCGACACCGCCGCCCGCACCCTCAAGCAAAGCCTGAAAGACCTGGAACGCGCTGTTCCGCAGGTCGCAGGCGCATGACAACTGAAACAAAGGAGACCCCGATGAACGCCATGACCGAACCGCTGTTATTCAAGCAGGTGATCGAAGGCCAGGAGCGCGAGCTCGTGAGCTTTGCCACCCATCCGACCAAGTACCAGCACTGGACCCTGAGCGTGGAGGGCGACATTGCCCGCCTCAAGCTCGACATCAATGAGGACGGCGGCATCAAGCCCGGCTACAAACTCAAGCTCAACAGCTATGACCTCGGTGTGGACATCGAGCTGCACGACGCGATCAACCGCATCCGTTTCGAGCATCCTGCCGTCAAGGTGGTCGTGTTCGAGTCGGGCAAGGAAAAGATCTGGTGCTCGGGCGCCAACATCTACATGCTGGGCCTGTCCACGCACGGCTGGAAGGTCAACTTCTGCAAGTTCACCAATGAAACCCGCAATGGCCTGGAAGACTCCTCGCGCCATGATGGCCTGAAAGCGATTGCCGCCGTGACCGGTGCCTGCGCCGGCGGCGGCTACGAGCTGGCGCTGGCCTGCGACCGCATCGTGATGGTCGACGACCGCAGTTCCACCGTGAGCCTGCCCGAAGTGCCGTTGCTCGGCGTGTTGCCCGGCACCGGTGGCCTGACTCGCGTGACCGACAAGCGCAAGGTGCGCCGCGACCTGGCCGACATCTTCTGCACCACCTCCGAAGGCGTGCGGGCCGACCGCGCCAAAGACTGGAAGCTGATCGACGCCTACGCCAAGCCGCAGCAGTTCAGCGCCTTGCTTGCTACGGAAATAGAAGCGCTTCGCGCACAGTCCACAAGGGCTGCAGCCTCAAAAGGCATTGAACTGACGCCGCTGAAGGTGGTCATCGACGATGCCGGCTACCACTACAGCGTGGTCGATGCGCAGTTGGACCGCGAAAGACGCATTGCCACTCTCACGGTCAAATCACCGGCTACCGCCATTGAATCCACACCCGAGACGATTGAAGCCGCTGGTGCCAACTGGTACCCGCTCAAGCTGCAGCGCGAACTCGACGACGCCATCCTGAACCTGCGCACCAACGAACTCGAAGTCGGCACCTGGGTCATCAAGACCCAAGGCGACGCCGGCCAGGTGATCCGCATGGATGAGGTGCTGGCCAAACTCAAGGACCACTGGCTGGTCAAGGAGACCACAGGCGCGCTGCGCCGCACGCTGGCGCGGCTGGACGTGACCAGCCGCTCGCTGATCGCGCTGGTCGATGCCGGCTCGTGCTTCGCCGGCACGTTTTACGAACTGGCCCTTAGCTGCGACCGCATCTACATGCTGGACCTGCCGGATTCGCCCGACGCCGCGCCCACGCTGCAACTGAGCCCGGCCAACTTCGGCTGGTTCCCGGCCGTCAACCACCTGACCCGGCTGCAGACCCGGTTTTATGAAGACGACGCCACCATCGCGCAGCTGCAAAAACTCGGTGACAGCCCGCTGCGTGCCGACCAGGCACTCGAGCTGGGCCTGGTGACCCTGAGCCCCGACGACATCGACTGGGACGACGAGATCCGCATCATGCTGGAAGAGCGTGCGTCCATGTCGCCCGACGCCATGACCGGCATGGAGGCCTCGCTGCGCTTTCCCGGCAAGGAGACCATGGAAACGCGCGTTTTCGGGCGGCTCAGCGCCTGGCAGAACTGGATTTTCATCCGCCCGAATGCGGTCGGCGAAGAGGGCGCCCTCAAATTGTTTGGCACCGGTAAAAAAGCGAAATTCGACTGGAAAAGGATTTAACACCATGAGCACCATTGACCTGCAAGCCCTGATTCCCAACAACGTCAACCTCGGCGAAAACCGCCAGCTGCAGCGTGCGCTCGAGCACTGGCAGCCGGCCTTCATGAGCTGGTGGGACGAAATGGGCCCGAGCGACTTCAATGCCAAGGAGGTCTACCTGCGCACCGCCGTCGGCGTGGACGCTTCCGGCTGGGCCAGCTACGGCTACACGCCCATGCCCGACTACCGCTGGGGCATCTTCCTGGCCGACCAGGAAGAAAACCGGAAAATCGGCTTTGGCGACCACATGGGTGAAGACGTCTGGCAGGAAGTGCCGGGCGAGTACCGCAGCGCCTTCCGCCGCCTGATCGTGACCCAGGGCGACACCGAGCCGGCCTCGGTCGAGCAGCAGCGCCTGCTGGGCCACACCGCGCCCAGTTTGTACGACCTGCGCAACCTGTTCCAGGTCAACGTCGAGGAAGGTCGCCACCTCTGGGCCATGGTCTACCTGCTGCACGCCCACTTCGGCCGTGATGGCCGCGAGGAGGCCGAAGAGCTGTTGGCGCGCCACAGCGGCGACGCCGACAAGCCGCGCATCCTGGGCACCTTCAACGAGCCCATGGACAACTGGCTCAGTTTCTTCATGTTCACTTACTTCACCGACCGCGACGGCAAGTTCCAGCTCAAGTCCTTCGCCGAAAGCGCGTTTGATCCGCTGGCGCGCACCACGCGTTTCATGCTGACCGAAGAAGCGCACCACATGTTTGTCGGCGAGACCGGCATCGGCCGGGTGATCAAACGCACGCTGGAAGTCATGAAGGAGCTGGACACCGACAACGTGGACACCCTGCGCAAGGCCGGCGTGATCGACCTGCCGACCATCCAGAAATTCATGAACTTCTGGTTCACCTCCTCGCTGGACCTGTTCGGCTCCGAGGCTTCGTCGAATGCCGCCAACTACTTCAGCAACGGCATCAAGGGCCGGCCTGACGAAGCCAAGTTCGCCGACCACGTCGAACGCGACAGCGAAATGACGATTCAGGTGCCGGACGGCAAGGGCGGCCTGAAGAACGAAACGATTTCCACGCGCAACGGCATGAACGAGATCACGCGTCTCGAGTACGTGAAGGACTGCAATGTCGGCGTGACACGCTGGAACATGGCGATCAAGCGCGCCGGCGTGGATTTCGAGCTGAGCCTGCCGAACTCGCGTTTCCGCCGCAGCGTCGGCGCCTGGTCGGCCGCCCACACCGATCCGCAGGGCAACCCGATCAGCGCCGCCGAGTTCGAGGCGAAAAAAGACGCCTGGCTGCCGACGGACGAAGACAAGACCTTCATCCACAGCCTGATGCACCGTGTCACCGAACCCGGCAAGATGGCGGGCTGGATCGCACCGCCGGATCGCGGGATCAATGCCAACGCCGTGGAGTACGAATACGTGAAGCTGTGATCTAAAGTTTCGGACTCAGACCTGAGCCAACAAGCCCCGGGCGCGCATGCGCTGCGGGGCTTTTTTGATGCATCAACTGATCAGGGCGCCGCGCTCCGTGAGCAGATCCCGCAGCAGAGATCGGTGGCAGCGCGCCTCGTTCTCGCAATAACAACCCATCGCAAAATTTGTCTGGTGCGACAAGGCCGCCAGCAGGTCCAGGTTGTGGCTGACATCGGGTTCGTTCATTTCGGCGCGGTATTTTTTGCTGAATACGACCCAGTCCTTGTCGGTCTCCACCGACTGGCCAAGCTTCATGGTTTCGGCGCTGGGCGCCAGGTTGGGGTACCAGACGTCGTACCAGTCCTGCGTGGCGAATTCACTTTTGGGTACGCCGCGTGGCGGTCGGCGTACCGTGCCTATGCGCAGACCTTCGCCAGCCTGCCGGGCCGTGCCCAGTCTCACGATGCTTACCCCCATGGGAGCCTCCTGTTGGATGGTGTTTCAGGGCTGCCATTGTGAAACCTTTTGCGCTGCCCCCCGGCCTGTCCTGGTGCTTGCGGAGGCTGCCTCTGCAAATAAACGGAGCGAGGCGCAAAGTTGGGCCTTGTTCGGGCTATAATATTTGACTAGTCGGAGTGTGGCGCAGTCTGGTAGCGCACCTGGTTTGGGACCAGGGGGTCCAAGGTTCGAATCCTTGTACTCCGACCAAGAATCCAATGAAAAAGCTCACTCTGTGGGCTTTTTTCATATCTGCCCGTAGCTCAGTTGGATAGAGCATCAGCCTTCTAAGCTGAGGGTCGGGGGTTCGATCCCCTCCGGGCAGACCAATGCTCCGTGCATTGCGTCCCCCCATCCTCCCCATTTTTATCGTTAGACCGTCTCAGGCGTCGCCTTGCAGCCGTGCGTAAGGCGCCTTGTCACGCCGATGCGTTGCGAAATCGCGTCGCCCTGACTGCCCGGTGCGTGGTGGATATAGGCCCAAAGTCATAGATCGCTCAAAGTGAATTGTCGAAAATTCATTCTTTAGCATAAAAAATGTTGACTTGTAAAAAAATCACCAAGTGCATCGCCATTTTTCCAACAAAAGTCACATTTAGATAAATAAAATTGCATAAAAGATACAAATAAAGTCTGCCAAAAGGGACGGAACAGGTGGTCCGGCACGCTGGAAATGCGGCTTTCCCGCCTTTGCCATCAGGTGGGGCTTGTTCAGGCTGGGCATGTTGAGGGTGTTCCATTAACCAAGGAGTGATCATGAAATCAGAGAATTTTTCGACATTCAATCGCCGTGCAGTACATACAGCGCTGGCTTCAGCTCTGGCTCTGGGCATGGCGGGGCACGGCAGCAATGCGCACGCCGCAAGTGCCTCGAACGATGCCACCGCGACGGTCGTGGCACCGATTGCCATTGCCGCCACCAATACCTTGCGCTTTGGATCGTTTTCCACCAGCGCGGCTGGACAAACGGTGACGATCAACGCAAACACCGGCGCACGGACCAACAGCGGCGCGCTGCTTGCCACCTCGACCACCGGTCGGGCCACGTACAACGTCACCGGTGAAGGAGCCCTGACCTATGCGATCACTTTGCCGAGCAACGGCACAGTGAACATCACGACAGGTGCAGCGGATGCAACCCGAACCATGGCGGTGAGCGACTTCACCAGCTTCCCCGCCACGACCGGTACATTGACCGCAGGCGCGCAGACCTTGGGGGTGGGCGCAACCATCACCACTGTTACCGGCCAGGTGGCCGGGGCGTACACCGGAACCTTCAACGTTACGGTTGACTACAACTAAGTTACCCGCGATCCCGGTGAGCGGGGCCGTTCCGTTGACGCTCACAGGCGTCTGAATGCGGTGGGCACCGGTCAGGTTTTGTGGTTTTTCGGAAAAGTGGCCTCACTACAGACGGCCCCGCATCACAACGGGGTTGTCGAGAAATGCCTGCGATGAAAACGCTCCGCCTCCTGTTTGCGCTGGCCTGCGCGACCACCATCGCATCCACGGGTTGGGCGCAGACGCTAGCGGCCAACCAGTCGCTGGCCTTTGGCAGCTTCGCTCCCGGTGTCAGCAGCGGAACGGTCACCATCAGCCCCGCCGGGGCTCGCAGTTCGGGGGGTGGCGTGTTTCTGGTGTCCTCCGGTGCGGGAACTGCTGCGTCGTACACCGTGGGCGGTACCAGCAGTGCGACCTACGCCATCACCTTGCCGTCGAACGGCGAGGTGGTGTTGACGAGTGGTCCGAATTCCATGGCGGTCAACAACTTCTCGAGCAGTCCGGCGGGCACGGGTGTGATTGGCGGCGGAGGAACACAAACGCTGAGCGTGGGAGCCACGCTGAGCGTGGGAAGCAACCAGGCCACCGGCAGCTACAGCGGCAGCTTCAACGTCACGGTTGAGTACAACTGACAAGCCACGTTTCATGAAAAAACGAGGAATCCCGGCATGACACCTTTTACATTTTTTGTCCGTCCAGCACCAGCGGGTCTCGCGGGCCTGTTGACGCTGCCGATCCACTTCGTCCTGCGATGCCTGGGCTGGCTCGCAGGGATGGGCTTCATATGTCTGGCTGCGTCGCCTGCATCGGCAGACCTGATGCTGTTTCCCACGCGTGTCGTGTTTGAAAAAAACCAGCGGGCTGCCCAACTGGAACTGATCAACAACGGACAGGAGAGCACCACGTACCGTGTCCACCTCGTGAACCGGCGCATGAACGAAACCGGTGAGTTCACCGCGGCAGACCCCCCTTTGCCCGGCGAGCAGTTTGCCGATGCCTTGCTGCGTTATTCGCCGCGGCAGGTGGTGCTGGCCCCCGGTCGCGGCCAGACCATCCGCATCCTGTTGCGCAAACCGGCCGACCTGCCAGCGGGCGAATACCGCTCGCATCTGCAGTTTGATCTGGTTCCCGAGGTCACGGGCGCCAGCAGCATTGACGCCCAGGGGTCCAAGCCGGGCCCGGGTGAAGTCGGTGTCCAGCTGAGGGCGCTGGTGGGTGTGTCGATTCCGGTGATCGTGCGTCACGGTGAAACATCGGCCACTGTCACGCTGTCCGGGCTGGAACTTCCCAAACCTGCCGCCGGCCAGCCCGTGATGCTTGCCGCCGTGCTGCAGCGCAGCGGGAACCGCTCCGTGTATGGCGACCTGGTGGCGACCTTCACCCCGCAGGGCGGTATGCCGCAGGAAGTCGGGAAAGCAGGCGGGGTGGCCGTTTACACGCCCAATGCCCTGCGCCGTATCCGGTTGGAGCTGCAGCCCCCAAGCGGGCTGGTGCTGGCACGGGGCAACCTGCGCTTGAGCTACCGGGAGCGTCCCGAAGCGGGCGGCAAGTTGCTGGCCGAAGCCGCCATCGACTTGCCCTGACCGGGACTCCGGTTGCGCGCCACCCATGACGCAGCCGCTTTCATCATGAGGGGCCACATCTTTTTCCGCGGTCTCGCCAGCGGGGTCGCGATGCGCCCCCGCCGGACAACGGTGCTTCTCTCGGTGGTGTTGCTGGTATGGTTGCCGGGCATGGGGATCGCCGCCACGACGATCAATGCAGCCTCTGTGGAAAGGGACAGTGCCCGGACCCGACTCGTGCTGGAGTCCCGGTCGGAGCTGCGCTTCAGCCTGTATATCCTGCGTCATCCCGGGCGTGTGGTGCTGGAGCTCGAAGGGGTGGAACTCAATGCGGTGCTGGCCGGTCTGGTAGGTCAGATAGGCGCCGATCACCCTTACCTGAAACCTGTTCAGATCAGGTCGTCCCCTTCGGGCGCAGAAGCCGTCCTGCTGGAATTCGGGCTCAAGGAAGAGGCAGAACCCAGCATTGCCTCGCTCAAACCCGAAGCGGGGCGGGGCTATCGACTGGTACTGGATGTTGCACCCCTTGCACCTCATTCAGCATCTGCCGCTGATTCTGCGGTTCGCGAGGCTGCGGACCAGACCCGCCCACCGCCGATGCCGGTGCCGGTGGCCACCGACGCAACAGAGCCGGTTTCAGCGTCGGGGCCTTTGCGCCGTGCCGATGAACAAAATCTGGTGTTGCTGGAAGTGCAACTGGATGAACACGTGCTGACCGATGCCATTACGACCTACCAGGCTGGCCGTGAGACATTTCTTCCACTGGGCGAGCTGGCCAGGCTGCTGACGCTGGCCATTCGCACGCAAGCCGAGCAGGGCACCGCCGACGGTTATGTGCTGAGCGAGGCTCGAGGTTTCAACCTGGATGTCGCGCAGGGCAGGGTCACTCTGGCCGGTCAGAGTCAGCTGTTTGACCGGACGCTGGTTCGCCTGCAGGGCGACGACATCTATGTCGCGGCTTCGCTGCTGTCGCGCTGGTTGCCGCTGGATTTCGAGGTGGACCTGTCCAGCCTGACGCTGCGGGTCAAGCCCAGGGAGCGCCTTCCCTTGCAGGATCGCCTGGAGCGTGAGCGCCGGGCAGGCCGGTTGGGTGCCCGTCCCGGTTACGAAGACCCGGGCTATCCACGCGTGGACATGCCTTACCGCCTGCTCGGTGTGCCCTTTATCGACCAGACCTTCGGGATGGGCCTGCGAACCGGCAATGGCAGCCGGCAAACCAGTGCCAGTTACACCGCCTACCTGACGGCCGACCTGCTGGGCCTGGAATCGGCATTTTTTGTCAGCAGCACCCGCCAGGACCCGTCGCCGGACGTGCGTTTCACGCTGGCACGCCACGATCCCGATGCGGGTCTGCTCGGCCCGCTGCGCGCCCGGTCGGTGATGTTCGGCAGCGGCGTCTCCGCCCCCAGCGTGAGCAATATTGCCGGCCGCAGTGCAACCGGCCAGGGGTATGGGCTGACGCTCAGCAACCGACCGATCACCCAGCCGACCAGTTTTGACCGCCATACGCTGCAGGGCGACCTCCCGCCCGGCTGGGATGTGGAGCTGTATTTCAACGAGGCCCTGGTCGGTTTCCAGAGCTCGCGGGCCGACGGCCGCTACAGCTTCGACGACCAGCCGCTGGCCTATGGCCTCAATGAATTTCGCCTGGTGTTTCACGGACCTCTGGGCCAGCAACGGGTGGAGCGGCAGAGTTTTTTGCTGGAGCAATCCAGCACCCCCCCCGGCGCGTTTTATTACAACCTCGCCCAGCACCAGGACAAGGCGGGCCATTCGCGCTCGGTGGCCCAGTTCGAGTGGGGCCTGAACAAGTACCTGACCGCGACCGGCGGCTTGGTCCGTCTGCCATCATCTGTGACTACCGGCAGCACCACCGCGGCGGCCACCGGCTTCGCCGGTACGGACGGGCAGCTATACAGCAACCTGGGGCTGCGTGGTTTCTGGAATTCCTTCATTCTCAGCAGCGACTTTTACCGCTCGCCCAATGGCGGCCTGCTCAATGAGTCCGGGCTGAAAACCCGCGTCGGACCTGTCTCACTGAGTTACAGCCACCTGCGGCTCAAGGACTTCTACAGCGAGCTGTTTTTACCCACCGCCGATCCTTTGCGCACACGCGACAAGTTGCGGCTGGACGGTGCCATTCCGGCCGGCTGGTTGCCACGCTTGCCGGTGACTGTCGAAGTACAGCGCGAGCAGTTTCAATCCGGCCTCAGCAACCTGGCCCTGACCGGGCGCGTCGCCGCCTATGTCAGGGGCACATCGGTGGCCAATCAGCTGACCTGGCAAAACTCGGGCGGCTCGACCACGGCCAGCGGCGCCCTGCAACTGAGCTACCGCGTCGGGGTCACCGGTCTGAGTGGCCAGTTGGGCTACCTTCTCAAACCGCACGCGAAACTGGACACCGTGGTGCTTTCGGGCGACAGGCGGCTGGGCGAGGGCTACCTACTCAACCTCGGCGTGGTGCGCTCCATCAGCAGCCGGGAGACCCTGTACACGGCAGGCCTGAACAAAAGCCTGGGCAATTACGGGCTGGGACTGAGCACCAGCTATTCCAGCAAGGGCGTGTTGACCGTGGGCGTGCAACTGTTTATTGCCATGGGCCGGGAGCCACGCCAGGGACAGTGGCGTTTTGACGCGCTGCCCAAAGCCGACAGCGGTGCCGCGTCGGCGCGGGTTTTTGTGGACAGCAATGCCAACGGCACCATGGATGCCGGCGAAGAAGCGGTTGAAAACGCGGCGATCACCGTCAACGGCAGCCGGGCGCCGGTGCGGACCGATGCCGCGGGGATTGCCTGGCTGGACCGTTTGCCGACGCGGCAGCATGTGGACCTGGCTGTCGATACGCAGACACTGGAGGACCCCTATTGGGCGCCGCAGCGCAAGGGGGTGCGTGTGGTGCCGCGTCCCGGTCATGTGGCGGAAATAGACTTCCCCATCATATTGACCAGCGAAATCGATGGCACGGTATACCTCGTCGAGAACAATACACGGCGCGGCATCGGCGATGTTGTGATCGAATTGCTTGACAGCAACCGGCGGGTCATCACTACAATCAAAACCAGTTCAGACGGCTACTTCATCGTTCCGGCCATCCCTCAGGGCCGCTACTTTGTGCAGGTTTCTCTGGAGCAACTGAGGCGGTTCGGTCTGGTCGATCCGGGTGT
Source organism: Polaromonas sp. YR568 (assembly GCF_943371715.1). Lineage (GTDB taxonomy): Bacteria > Pseudomonadota > Gammaproteobacteria > Burkholderiales > Burkholderiaceae_C > Polaromonas. The sequence continues at coordinate 101,214 of NZ_CALRVW010000002.1, forward strand.
GCGTGAGATCACCATCCTGCCCGACGGAAAATTCATCAACGGCGTGGATTTTCTGCTGCGAAAAATGCCGGCTGGAGCGGAGTCCGGTCTTCCTCGCGAGGAGCATCATGAAAAAAAATGACGGGCGGCAAAAACAGTCCCGGACAGCCATCGCTTCGGCGCTCCTGGTGGGTGGCCTCGCCCTGACGAGCGGCAGCAGCCGGGCCGCCACGGCGGTGGGCACCGCCAGCGCGACGGTGGTGGGTTCGGTGGCGGTCATTGTCACTGTCCCCGCACCCGTGCCCCCCCCTGCCGTGGTCGCACCGACCCCGGCCTTGTCGGGGACCGTCTTCAAGGTGGAGAGCTTCACAGAGAGCCTCTCCACCAGCGGCCCTTTGCTGCGTGTGGGGGGGGCGCCTCCCGCTGGCACCGGTGGGAGCGGCGTCCAGTCGGGCGGGGCGACGGATGGTGGAAGCGCAGCGCAAGGCGCCACGGCTGCCCAGGCCGGCGCAGGCGCCGCGCCGCCAGCGGCCGGTACCGCGACCGTCAATGTGACGCGCAAGGCCGATGGCTCCCTGTCCGTCAGCGGTGGCTCAGGCCTGACAATTGCCGTGTCGCAACCGGCCAATGGTGCGGTCAACATCGAGTACAACTGACGCGGCCGCGGCGGCCATCGCGCCTGCGCCTCTGGCGCTTTGATACTTCGTCTTGTCAAACAGGATCTGGCTGGCCTTGTCGCCGGTGATGGGGCGGTGCAGGGCGGCCAGTGCCCTGACACCGCGCTGCACGGCCGGCCGGGCAGCGATGGCATCAATCCATTTCTTGAGGTGCGGGTAGTCGGCCCTGGTGATGCCATGGTTTTCCCAGTTGCGCAGCCGCGGGAAGATGGCGATGTCGGCAATCGCGTACTGGTTGCAGGCGATGGGCTTGCTGCCCGCCAGCTGCTGGTTCCTCACACCGCAAAGCCGTCGGGTGGCGTCGGTGCAGCGATCGGTCGCGTAGTCGATTTTCCCGGGCGTCTACTGGCGGACCAGCATGGTGCGAACCTTGTGGCCGTGGGGTGTGGGCCGGGAATGGACTTTGAGCATGGACGCAAGCTTTGGAACTATGATGACAAAGCGCCTGTCCGCGCCCCTTGCTGGGCGGGCGTACAAGTTCTCAAGCACTTTTTTAGAAAAAGCCGGAATCATGTTCGAGCGCCTGAAAAAAGTCTTTGTGCGAAGCGAGACCCAGCCGCTGGCAGCGGCAAGGCCCGACCCGGTGTCGGAGTGGGCCAGCACGCACGGCTTCGGTTACGCCAGCCAGGGCAAGGGCGCCGGTTTTGTGCTGACCGGCAAGGTACACGGCAAGAGCTGGAAGCTGGAGAGCGGGGCTGCATCACGCGACTACATCGTCGGCGAGGAGCTTCGCGCCCGTGCAGCGCTGGACATCAACGAGGATGCGGCGGTGCTCATCATGAACCGGCCGCTCAAGGAATCGCTGGAAAAACGCGCCTACGCGATTTACACCGACACGCTGCAGACCACGGCCGACCCCAGCCTGCCCGAGGAAATGCGCTGGCTCGCGATGTATGACGAAGTCGGCTGGAGCAGCGTGGTACCCGAATTCTGGGAGCGTTACACCGTGCTGGCCGACCGGCGCGAACATGCCTTGGCATGGCTGGACAACAACCTAGTCGAATTGCTGCTCCACTGGCCCGCGCCGGGCCTGGATGTGCAAACCCCGTTTATCCTGATGCTGCTCCGCGGCAAGGCCTATCTGCGCATGCAGTACAGCCCACCCAGCATCGCCACGTTGCAACATGCCGCGATCGTGTACACCAACGCCTGTGAATCGGCAGTGGCTGGCCTGTCGACGGACATTCCCCTCTGATTCAAGTCAAAAATGGCTGAAGCCCAATAACTGCGGGCGCAATCAGCTATTATTTTCATAGCTGATCAGCGCCCGGTTTTTCCTGTCAGCTGCCGCGGGTGATAGGCATCTCGACTTCGCCGGGCATGGCCAGGTGTTTGGCCAGTTCCAGCTTGGCCAGCGACGTGCGGTGCACTTCGTCAGGGCCGTCGGCCAGTCGCAGGGTGCGCTGGTGGGCGTAGGCATAGGCCAGCGGGAAGTCATCGGACACGCCACCACCGCCATGCGCCTGGATGGCCCAGTCAATGATCTGGCAGGCCATGTTGGGCGCGACGACCTTGATCATGGCGATCTCCGCCTTGGCGACCTTGTTGCCGACGGTGTCCATCATGTACGCCGCTTTCAGCGTCAGCAACCTGGCCTGGTCGATCATGCAGCGTGCGTCGGCAATGCGTTCGTGCCAGACCGACTGGCGCGCCACCGGCTTGCCGAAAGCGACACGGGTGTTCAGACGCTTGCACATCAGTTCCAGCGCACGTTCGGCAATGCCGATGCTGCGCATGCAGTGGTGGATGCGTCCGGGGCCAAGGCGGCCTTGCGCAATTTCAAAGCCGCGGCCTTCGCCCAGCAGCAGGTTGGTGGCCGGCACACGCACGTTGGTCAGGCGCACCTCCATGTGGCCGTGCGGTGCATCGTCGTAGCCGAACACGCTGAGCGGACGGATCACGGTAATACCTGGTGCATCGGCCGGCACCAGAATCATGGACTGCTGCTCGTGGCGGCCCGCGTCGGGGTTGGTTTTTCCCATGACGATGTAAATCGCGCAGCGTGGGTCGCCGGCGCCGGACGACCACCATTTCAGGCCGTTGATCACATAGTCGTCACCGTCACGCACGATGCTGCACTGGATGTTGGTGGCGTCGGACGAAGCCACTTCGGGCTCGGTCATCAGGAAGGCGGAACGGATCTCGCCCTTGAGCAGGGGTTCCAGCCAGCGGTCCTTGTTGGCTTCCGAGCCGTAACGGGCGATCGTTTCCATGTTGCCGGTGTCGGGCGCTGAGCAGTTGAAGATCTCGGGCGCAAACGGCACGCGACCCATGATTTCGCACAGCGGCGCGTATTCGAGGTTGGACAGGCCTTCGGGTGCGCGCGGCGAATGCGGCAGGAACAGGTTCCACAAGCCCGCAGCGCGGGCCTTGGGTTTGAGCTCCTCGATGATGGTGGTCGGAATCCATGGGTTGCCCTTGGCGCGGTTCTCGGCAATCTCGCGGAAAAAACGCGCCTCGTTCGGGTACACATGCTGGTCCATGAACGCCAGCAGGCGGGCCTGCAGCTCTTGTACCTTGGGGGTGAAGTTGAATTCCATGTAGCTATCTCCTGGGTAAAGGTTTGTTTTAGCCGGGCTTGTGGCCAGACTGGCTTTTTTGCGCAAAATCCCATGCCATGCGGGCCAATGCAGGCGCACCTTTGGCAGAGGCGACGGCCTGGGCACTTGCCGCGGTGCCGGCTTCGACCCGCTTGGCGATGCCCTGCAAAATGGCCGCGAGCCGGAAGAGGTTGTAGGCGAGATAAAAATTCCAGTCGGCCTTGATCAGCTCGGGGCTGGCAAAACCGGTGCGTTCGCAATACAGGCGGATGTACTCGGCCTCGGTCGGAATGCCCAGGCTGGCCACGTCCAGGCCGCCTATGCCGCGGAAAGCGCCCGGCGGAATGTGCCAGGCCATGCAGTGGTAGCTGAAGTCGGCCAGCGGATGACCGAGTGTGGAGAGTTCCCAGTCGAGCACGGCCAGCACACGCGGCTCGGTCGGGTGGAACATCAGGTTGTCGAGCCGGAAGTCGCCGTGCACGATGGAAACCATGGATTCATCGCGGGCGCTGGCCGGAATGTTGGCCGGCAGCCAGGCCATCAGCTGGTCCATCTCGGGGATGGGTTCGGTGATGGAGGCGGTGTACTGTTTGCTCCAGCGGCCGATCTGGCGCTCGAAATAGTTGCCGGGCTTGCCGTAGTCGGCCAGCCCGCGCTCGGCGAATTTCACCTTGTGCAGCGCGGCAATGACACGGTTCATCTCGCGGTAGATATCGCCGCGCTGGGCGTTCGTCATGCCGGGCAGGGCCTGGTCCCACAGCACACGGCCCTCGACAAACTCCATCACGTAGAAAGCGCGGCCGATCACGGCCTCGTCTTCACACAGGCAGTACATCTTGGCGACTGGCACGTCGGTGCCCTGCAGCCCGGTCATGACCTTGAACTCGCGCTCGACCGCATGGGCAGAAGGCAGCAGTTTGGCGACCGGCCCCGGCTTGGCGCGCATCACATAGGAGCGATGCGGCGTGATCAGCTTGTAGGTCGGGTTTGACTGGCCGCCCTTGAAGATTTCGGCGCTCAGCGGCCCCTGGAAACCCGGCAGGTGCTTCTCGAGGTAGGCGCTCAGCGCGTCCATGTCGAAAGCGTGCTGTCCCGTCACCGCGCGGGTGCCCAGGAAGTGGTCAAAGTTGCTCATCGCTTTATTTTTCCAGGTCGGCTTCAGAAATGCGCATCAGCGCCTCGCGGTTGCGCACCACCAGGCCGCCCGGTTCGATGCGGATGGCGTCCTCGCGCTCCATGGCCTTGAGTTCCTGGTTCACGCGTTGGCGCGAGGCACCCAGCAGCTGCGCCAGTTCTTCCTGCGCCAGTTGCAGGCCGATGCGCACTTCGCGTCCGTCGCTCAGGCTGCTGACGCCGTAACTGCGCACCAGGTGCAGCAGCTGTTTGGCCAGCCGTGCGCGCAGGGGCAAGGTGTTGAGGTCTTCCACCAGACCGTAGAGCTGGCGGATGCGGCGCGCGTGCAGACGCAACATGGCTTCGTACAGCTCCACATGCGCCGCCAGGATTTTCTTGAAGTCGGCCTTGGCCACACACAGGATGGTGGTATCGCCATGCGCGTAGGCGTCGTGCGTGCGCCGGTCGCCGTCGAAGATCGCCACATCGCCAAACCAGATACCGGGCTCCACATAGGTCAGTGTGATCTGCTTGCCCGAGATCGAGGTCGAGCTCACGCGAACTGCGCCCTTGGCGCAGGCAATCCATTGTTCCGGCGGGTCGCCGCGGGCGGCGATCAGTTCGCCATCCTTGAAACGTTGGACGTAAGCGCATCGAAGTATGTCGTGCCTGAGTGAGGGGGATAGGGAGGAAAACCAGCGGCCACCGTTGATGGCCTCTCTTTCGTCTATCGTAAGAATGGGATCGTCCATGGCCTGTCTTTTGGGTGACTCACAAGAGCGCTATTGTCGCGCCAGCGACGCCACCACAGATCTCCATCTGTCGCCTCGGTGTCCCGGCCGCCGGCCCCGTGCGCCAGCACGGCCGGCGCTCCCGCGGCCGCTCAGTCGTAGACCGGCGCGCGCTTTTCCAGAAAGGCCGCAATGCCTTCGCCGCCATTGGGATGGTGCAGGTTGCGCACGAAATGCCCGCGCTCGGCGTCCAGCTGCTGGCTCAGGGTGTTGGCCTGTGCGTCGTTGATGAGTTCCTTGATGCTGGCCAGCACGTTGGGCGCGCGCGCATTGAGCGTGTCGGCCAGTTTCAGAGCCTCGCTGAGCGCATCACCGGCGGCGACGCTGCGGTTGACCAGGCCCAGCGCCTGCAACCGCGGTGCACCTATGCGTTCACCACACATCAACAGCTCCGCGACCAGCGCGCGCGGCAGAGCCCGGCTCAGCGCCCAGCTGCCGCCGCCGTCGGGCGACAGCGCGACGCTGCTGTAAGCCATGACAAAGACGGCATTGTCTGCCGCGACCACGAAGTCGCAGGCCAATGCCAGTGAAAAACCGGCTCCGGCCGCGGCGCCCTCGACCGCTGCAATCACCGGTTTCGGGAAGGTGCGTATCGAGTCGATCCAGCTGTGCAGGCCGTTGATGCTCTGCGCCTGAACCTCCATGGGCAGTTGTCGGTTGCCCTGCAGGCGGTGCAGGTTGCCGCCAGCGCAGAAGTTGCCGCCTTCGCCGGTGATCACCACACTGCGGATCTCGGGGTTGTTCTCGGCGGCGTTCAGCGCCTCCACGCCCGCGGCGTAGATTTCCGGGCCGAGTGCATTCTTGAATTCGGGGTTGCTCAGGGTCAGCACCAGGGTGGCGCCGTCGCTGGTGCTTTTCAGTGCGCCTGCCATGTCAGGACTCCTGATGCGTGAGGCTCAAGCCAATCGCGCCGCGGCGGCGCAGCCACGGGGAAGGGCGGTAACGCGGATCGCCGTACACGGTCTGCATGTTGAACAGCACTTCGAGGACGTTGGTGGGACCGTAACGGTCGCCCATGGCCAGCGGGCCCATGGGGTAACCCAGGCCCAGCGTGACGGCGGTCTCCAGGTCTTTGGGGCTGCAGATGCCCTGCTGGCAGATGTCGCTGGCGATGTTGACAATGGCGGCCACCACGCGTTGCGTGACAAAGCCGCCGCTGTCGCGGATCACGCTGACGGCCTTGCCGTCGCGCGCAAACAGCGCGTGCGCGGCGTCGCGCATGTCGCGGCGGGTGGCAGGGTTGGTGGCCAGCACGCGGCGCTTGCAGGCCGCGTCATCGATCAGCATGTCGATTCCCACCGTGCGCGCGGGGTCGAGCCGCTCGACCACGGCCACGGTGGTGATGTCAAAGCCCAGCGGCGCCACCAGCACCAGTGCATTCATCGAAGGGGATGCGCCGGTCTCGATGCTGGCACCAAGGTTCTTGAGCAGTTGCAGCAGCTCCGATCGGCGCGCCGCCCGGGGTGACACCCAGACCGGGGGCATCTCGGCCACCACGGGCACGGGCGGCTCCGCAGGGATTTGCGCGGCGCCGTCGGTGTAGCGGTAAAACCCTTCGCCGGTTTTGCGGCCCAGCAGGCCACCGGCCAGGCGCTGCGCGGTGATCACGCTGGGCCGGTAGCGCGGTTCCTCGTAATACTGGTGGTACACCGATTCCATCACCGGGTGCGAGACATCAAGCGCCGTCAGGTCCATCAGTTCAAACGGCCCGAGCTTGAAGCCGGCCTGGTCCTTGAGAATGCGGTCGATGGTGGCGAAATCGGCAATGCCTTCACTGACAATGCGCAGGGCCTCGGTGCCGTAGGCCCGCCCGGCGTGGTTGACGATGAAGCCCGGTGTGTCCTGGGCCTGCACCGGCGTGTGGCCCATCTGCCGCGCGTAGTCGGCCAGCGCGCCGCAGGTTGCAGCTTCCGTCTTGAGGCCGGCAATCACCTCGACCACCTTCATCAACGGAACAGGGTTGAAAAAATGGTAGCCGGCAAAACGCCCCGGGTGCTTGAGTCCGGCGGCAATGGCCGTGATGGACAGCGACGACGTGTTGCTCACCAGAATGGTTTGTCCGGAAACAACAGTTTCCAGTGACAAAAACAGTGACTTCTTCACATCCAGACGTTCTACAACCGCTTCGATCACGAGGTCGCAATCGGCCAGATCGTCAAGGGTGTCGGCACGCAGCAGGCGGGCTTTGTGGGTGGTGGACAGCGCGCCGTCGAGGCGGCCCTTGTCCACCAGTTTGTCCCACTGCGCCGCCAGCGCGTCGCGCGCCTTGTCGGCTGCACCCGACTGGGTGTCGAACAGCTTGACGGTGCTGCCCGCCTGAGCGGCGATTTGTGCGATGCCCCGGCCCATGGCGCCCGTACCAACCAGGCCAACAGTTTTATAAAGAGGTTTCATGGAAAAGTATTATCCAGCAGCCCGGACCGCGCTCAACATCCTGCAGGAGAGGCGTTCGCAGGGCTTGTGTCGTTTGCGTGGTCCCGGGGTGCGAGTTAGACTTGTGCGTCGGTCCTGTCCACGATGGTGCGCAGACGTGGCAGCAGGCCTCGGGACTGTGTCTCTTTTTCATCCCAGTGAGCTCTGTCTGTACCTTTCGTGTGTGCCGGACATGCCAGAATCAGCCAAGTGAACACCTTTTTGCATCCGCTCCACCACCGTGCCCTGCTGACAGGGGGCTTGTGGCTGTGTCTGTCGGCGGGTGCTTTGGCCGTCACACTGGGGCCCAGCACCCGCTCCGCCGTGCTGGGTCAGCCGCTGGACCTGTCCATGCAGCTGATGCTCGACGCAGGCGAGGACCCGCAGGCTCTGTGTCTTGAAGCCGATGTTTTTTACGTGGACAAGCCGCTCGACAAGGCCAGTGTCCGGATATCGCCGGAAAAGGGCGCCACTGCCCAGGACTGGGTGGTTCATGTCCGCTCTGCGACACCTGTCGAAGGACCGGTGGTCACCGTGCACCTGCGTGCCGGGTGCCTACAAAAAACCATGCGTCGTTATGTCGTGCTGGCGGCAACCAAACCGCGCGCGGCAGGGGCCCCCATGCAAACCGCGCTGGCGGCGGCCGATCCCCGTTCATTGACGGGGGGGGCGACCCCGACGGAGCCGGCGCCGGCTGGCGGGACAGGGGACAACAAGGTCCAGACGCTGGAAGCCGAGCTTCGCCAATTGCGCGCAGACCTGATGCGCAACCAGGCGGCGCTGGCCGAAAGCCGGCTCCAGCTCGAGCAGGCCGAGAGCGCGCGATTTGGCAAGGTGGTGGTGTATGGCCTGGCCGCACTTTTTTCCATCGCGGTCATGGGACTGCTTTTTCTCTTGTACCTCCGCTCCACGGCCCAGGGGGCGCCCACCGCCTCCTCATCCGAGCACAGCACTTTCAGTCCGGAATCCGGCCTTTCGACAGGCGTGACCCTGGCCGCTGCAAGCCGGTCCGCCGAGCTCGAAGGCCAGGAATCCCTGTTCGACGGGCTGAGGCGCGCGTCCCGTTATCCGGCGGCCGAGTCCATCCCGTCGCTGCCGCCGCGCGACCGGACCAGCTTCTCGGTCAGCGTGCCTTTCGTTCCACGTACCGTCAAGGTGCCGGAACTGTTCGACCTTCAGCAGCAGGTGGAATTTTTCACCTCCTTGGGGCAGCAGGCCAAGGCCATCGCGCTGCTTCGCAAGCATCTGGTCGACAACGTCAAAACCAGTGCACTGGTTTATCTGGACTTGCTGGATCTTTACCACCAGACCGGCAATGTGGCCGATTACGAGGATCTGCGTGACGATGTCAACAAGGTCTTCCACACCCGGATCCTGCCCTTTGACCGCTACGTGGCCGCCAGTGCGGGGGGCTCTGCCTATGCCGCGGTTTTGTTGCGCATCCAGGCCGCATGGCCGACGCGGCAGGTCTTCAAGATCATTGAAGAGGCCCTGTTTCGGGAGCCGGGGGACGGTGCAGAGGTGCTGGCCCTGGAAGAGTATCGCGAACTGTTGCTGCTGTATGCGGTGGGCCGCGAGATCATCGAGCTTGAATCCGGCCCGGCAGGCCGCGGCGGCGACACCCAGTGGCCCGATCTGGCGATGCAGCCGAGGTCCTCGCCGCGCCTGGGTCTGGACATCGACCTGACCCAGCTGTCCGGCGGCAGCGACAGCAAGCCTGCGGTCAGCCCGGCCACGGCCAGGACTTCGTCGGCGGGGCGTGATTCCCGAATGGAACCTGCACGGGCCGACTCCCCCGCCAGCCTTGCAGAACTGCTGCACACGGCACGGCGCCGGGACGGCCAGCGTGCCGGTGCGGCCTCCATGGCCTCGCCGTTGTCGATTGCGCCCAACTCCGTGCGGCCGACGGGACTGGATTCCCTGGTGGACTTTGATGACTACGACACGGGTTATCGGCCCGACGATTTCGACAAATCCCGACCCTGACCGTGCGGGTCTCGAACCACCTGCCACCGGGGCCGTCGGCGCTCGCGGCCTTGCGTTCCTTGACCTTCAGCGCCGTACCTGCAATGCCCCGGGGTTGACGATGTTGGTGGGCGTGCCCTTGATGAAGTTGACCACGTTGTCGAAGGCAGAGCTGAAATACATTTCGTAGCTTTCCTGTTCCACATAACCGATATGCGGCGTGCAGATGCAGTTTTCCAGGCGCAGCAAGGCATGGCCCTGCAGGATCGGCTCGGACTCGAACACATCGACAGCCGCCAGTCCCGGGCGCCCGCGGTTCAGGCCGGCAATCAGTGCTTCGGGTTCGATCAGTTCGGCGCGTGAGGTGTTGACCAGCACGGACGAGGTTTTCATCTGCGCCAGGTCTTCCAGGGTCACTGCCCCGCGTGTGTCGTCCTGCAGCCGAAGATGCAGGCTGAGCACATCGCTGTCCCGGAAAAACTCGCCCTTGGAAAGGGCCACCTCATAACCGTCGGCCTGGGCGCGCGCGCGCGAGGCCTGGCTGCCCCACACCAGAACGCGCATGCCGAAAGCCCGGCCATAACCGGCCACGATCTGGCCGATCTTGCCGTAGCTCCAGATGCCCAGGGTCTTGCCTTTTAGGACCGAACCGATGCCGAAGTTGGGCGGCATCGAGGCGTTTTTCAGGCCGGCCTGCTGCCAGGCGCCGTGCTTGAGGTGTGAGACATAGTGGGGAATCCGACGCATGGCGGCCATGATCAGGGCCCAAGTGAGTTCTGCCGGCGCGGTGGGTGAGCCTACGCCCTCGGCGACGACAATGCCACGCTCGGTGCAGGCGCCGACATCGACATGGCTTCCGATGCGGCCGGTCTGCGCAATCATCTTGAGCTTGGGCAGTTTTTCAATCAGTTGACGCGGCAAATGTGTTCGCTCACGGATCAGCACGACCACATCGGCATCCTTGAGCCGCACGGAGAGCTGGCCGATGCCCTTGACGGTGTTGGTATAGACCTTGGCCTGATAAGCGTCGAGTTTCGCGGCGCAGGCGAGCTTGCGCACCGCATCCTGGTAGTCGTCAAGGATCACAATATTCATGCCGATATTGTGCCTGCAAGTTTTCCCTGGGAGACGCGCGGCACGGGCATGAAGGCGTGTAGCGGTCCCGCAAAGGAACGCAAAGGTGCTTCCCTGCTGCCGACGGCCGCGCGGCAACGGTGCTGACAGCGGTTTTTACGGCCTGTGACAGGACAGGCTGCGGGGTACCCGACCCGCCAGGCTCTTCAGGAGGACGGGACCGCAGACTCTTTTTGGGCCATGCGATCGAGTTCGGCGCAGACATCGGCCATGCGGCCCGAAATGACCATGCGGCCGGCGCACGAGGGGCTCACACCGGCCTCGAATTCGCGGACGATTTTCAGCCGGCGCGGCGACGTGGCCTTGGCCACGGTTTGACAAGGCTTGTGGGCTGCCAGTGACGCGTGGCGGGCGCTGACGGTCATGACTTTGAGGGCCACTGGCAATTCACCTGTTGGCTGACACCGTGACGCCGCGACAAAGGCAGGCAAGGGGGTCACTGGTGGTGTGGGCCGGAGCAAAGCGGCGAGCGCCTGCAGTGGCGAGAGCAGCACGGACAAAAGGGGTGAAAGAGCGGGTGAACGTGAAAAAACGGCGATTCCCATGAGAACTCCAGAAGTAGAGGTAAACACAGGCAGGATTGCAAACTGAACAACCGCCGCACCAGGGTGTTGGTCCACGCGACCAAACGCCCGCCACCTGTTGCGCGGAAAAAAATAGGCAGTCCCTGCATGCGCACTGCCCGGACCATGGCTACATCAGCATGGTGTTGCGTATCAGGCCCACCGCCAGGCCCTCGATCTCGAAGGCATCGCCGGGCTCGACCACAATGGTTTTGAAGTCGGGGTTTTCGGGCAGCAACTCGATCAGGTTCTTGTTGCGGCGGAAACGCTTGACGGTGACGTCATCGCCCAGGCGCGCCACCACGATCTGGCCGTTTTTGGCTTCCTTGGTCTGCTGCACGGCCAGCAGGTCGCCATCCATGATGCCGGCATCGCGCATGCTCATGCCGCGCACCTTCAGCAGGTAATCGGGCTGGCGCTGGAACAGGCTGCTTTCGAAATAGTAGGTGTGGTCCACATGCTCCTGCGCGAGAATGGGGCTGCCAGCAGCAACCCGCCCCACCAGAGGCAGGGCGAGTTGGGCCAGGCTTTGCAACGGCAGGGAAAACTGTTTGATGCGTGACTCGTTGATGGAGCGCAGGGTGTCGCTGCGCAGGCGGATGCCGCGCGAGGTGCCGCTGACCAGTTCGATCACGCCTTTGCGGGCCAGCGCCTGCAGATGTTCCTCGGCGGCGTTGGCGGACTTGAACCCGAGTTCATTGGCAATTTCGGCCCGCGTGGGCGGAGCGCCGGTGCGGGCGATGGCGCTTTGGATCAGTTCAAGTATTTGCTGCTGGCGTGCAGTCAGTTTGGGCATTTCGGAAAAATCGTTGAAGCTGCTCATCACGGGGCTCCTTGTCAAACAGGGGGTTCCATCGTCCAGAATGGGGTGACGACCCTTGGTGAACTGTTTTAATAACCAGTAGCTGTATTTTCATCCAGTTTTTTAAAGAATGCAAGTTTCAACGCTTATGAACAGAAAAATTGTGATTCTGGGCACCGGCGGCACGATTGCCGGCACCGCCGCCAGTGCGTCGGACCATACCGGCTACACCGCCGCGCAGGTGGGCATATCCCAACTGGTCGAAGCGGTGCCGGGCCTGGCTGAGGGTTCCTGCGATCTGGTGACCGAGCAGGTGGCGCAAATCGACAGCAAGGACATGAGTTTCGCGGTCTGGGCCCGCCTCGCCGCGCGGGTCAGCCACTTCCTGGCGCAGCCCGATGTGCAGGGCATCGTCGTGACCCACGGCACCGACACGCTGGAGGAAACCGCCTGGTTGCTGCACGCGTTGCTCCATCCCGGCAAGCCGGTGGTGCTGACCTGTGCGATGCGCCCGGCCACGGCGCTGGCACCCGACGGCCCGCAGAACCTGCTGGACGCCGTGGCCGTCGCCGCGCATCCCGGTGCGCGCGGCGTGCTGGCCGTGTGCGCAGGCGTCATTCACGGCGCGCCGGACGTGCAGAAGGTGCATACCTACCGGCTCGATGCCTTCAGCTCCGGCGATGCCGGGCCGGTCGGTTATGTCGAGGAAGGGCGCTTGCGTTTGGTAAGAAACTGGCCTGAAGCCCCCGTCCATCGAGCGTCGGCAGCTATCAAAAAAGTAGTGGAGCAGCAGGACGGATCGGGCTGGCCGCGCGTCGAGATCGTGATGAATTACGCGGGTGCGGGCGCAGGGGGGGTTCAGGCCCTGGTGGCCGGCGGGGTGCAGGGCCTGGTGGTGGCGGCGACCGGCAACGGCACGTTGCACCATGAACTCGAGGCGGCCCTGCTGGAAGCGCAGGCGGCCGGCGTGCGCGTGATTCGCGCCACGCGTTGTCTGGAGGGCCGGGTGTTGCCCAGGCACGGCGACGCCATCGCGGATTCGCAGGGCCTGAGCCCGGTGAAGGCGCGGGTGGAGCTGATGCTTCAATTGATGGCCGGGCCCGGCTGACGCGATGTTTGCAGCCCTGAAATCTCACCTGTGGGCCTACCCGGCGCTGGAGATGGTGCATATCAGCGGAATTGCGCTGCTGCTCGGCAACCTGGTGCTGCTGGAATTGCGCGTGTTCGGGTGGGGCGCGGCCTTGCCTGTCCGTGATCTGGCACGCCTGAGCCTGGGCCTTGCCCTGAGCGGCTTCGCCATCGCTGCGGCGTCGGGGCTGCTGATGTTTGCGTCCCAGCCGGACGAACTGCTGGCCAACCGGGCCTTTACCCTGAAGATGCTGCTGTTATTCACCGCGGGGTGTAATGCAGCCTGGTTCCACGGGCGCGGATCGCTCGACAAACTCGATGTCTGGGCGCGCGTGCAGATGGTGGTGTCCACCCTGATCTGGTTGGCCGTGCTGGCATGTGGCCGCTGGATCGCCTATCGTTAAGCAAACCATTCCTCAAGGAGTTGTCAGATGAAACGTCGTGACGTGATCGGGGCCGTATGTGCCATCTCCAGCGTCGGACTGATGCCTTTTGCGCGGGCGCACCACGGCTGGAGCGGTTTTGACCAGGACAGGCCGATCTACCTCGAAGGCAGGGTGATCAAGTCCCTCTGGCAGAACCCGCATGTCGAACTGGAAATTGAAGTGCCGGCCACGCTGAAGCTGCCGGCCGACCTGGCCCAGCGCGCGCTGCCGGCGCAGAGCGCCCCGGTCGACGGCAAGGCCTTGCTGGCCAGGGCCGTCGTGCCCACGCGCAAGGACAGGCGCTGGGAGATCGAGCTCGCGCCCCTGACACGCGTGCAGGCCTGGAAAGTCGCCGAGATCAAGCCCGGCACGCAGATCTCGGTGTTGGGCTTCACCTTTGCCGGCGAGAAGGGGGATGCGGTGTTGCGCGCCGAATACCTGTTTGTCGACGGCAAGGCCTATGGGCTGAGGTCCGGTCCGGCCTGAGTGACGGTGAGCGGCTCAGCGGTGCCCGGTGGCGCCCAGCAAAAAGGCCGTCTGTGGACGGCCTTTTTAACGTGCGGTGAAGCGCTCAGTTCGACAGCGCTTCAAACGCCCTGGCCGTGATCTCGTCCACCCCGCCCATGCCGCTGATTGCGCGGTATTTGGGCGCGGCGTCGGGTGCTGCCTTGGCCCAGTTCGAGTAGTAGTCCACCAGCGGACGGGTTTGCGCGCTGTAGACCTCGAGGCGCTTGCGCACGGTTTCTTCCTTGTCGTCCTCGCGCTGGATCAACGGTTCGCCGGTCACGTCGTCCTTGCCGTCCACCTTGGGCGGGTTGAACTTGACGTGGTAGGTGCGGCCCGAGGCCGGGTGCGAACGGCGTCCGCTCATGCGTTCGATGATGGCCTCAAACGGCACGTCGATTTCCAGCACATAGTCCAGCTTGACGCCGGCGGATTTCATCGCGTCGGCCTGGGGAATGGTGCGCGGGAAGCCGTCGAACAGAAAACCCTGGGCGCAGTCCGACTGGGCGATACGCTCCTTGACCAGGTTGATGATCAGGTCGTCGCTGACCAGCGCGCCGGCGTCCATGATCTTTTTGGCCTCGATGCCCAGCGGTGTGCCGGCCTTGACCGCGGCACGCAACATGTCGCCGGTGGAAATCTGGGGGATGCCGTATTTCTGGCAGATGAAGGTCGCTTGCGTTCCCTTGCCAGCGCCTGGCGCGCCCAACAAAATCAGTCTCATGGATGTCCTTGGATTTTTATGAATTCGGCAGCGGGCAGGTGGCCTGATGCCGGCCCCGGCCTCACATTATTTTGAGTGGGAGGATAGCATGCGTCCCCCTGCGCGCAGCTTACACAAACAGCCTTCGCACACGCTCCAGGTCCTCCGGGGTGTCGACGCCGGGCCCGGGCGCCTGCGCGGTGACGTGGACGGCAATGCGGTGGCCGTGCCACAGCGCGCGCAGCTGCTCGAGCTGCTCGAGCCGCTCCAGCGGCGCCTGCGGCAAGCTTGGGAACTGCCGCAGGAAACCGACGCGGTAGCCATAGATGCCGACGTGACGCAGGGGCGAGGGCAGACCCTGGGCCGCAGGGCCGGCCTGCCACCAGGCCTGTCCGCCAAAATCGCGCGCGGCCGGGATCGCAGCGCGGCTGAAGTACAGCGCCGTGTCGCGCGCATCGAGCACCACCTTGACGACATTTGGGTTCAATAGCTCTTCGAGGCTGGCGATGGCATGGGCGGCTGTGCTCATGGCGCAGTCGCTGCGGTTGTCGAGCAACTTCGCGACGGCGTCGATCAGCGCCGGGTCAATCAGCGGCTCGTCGCCCTGGACATTGACCACACATTCGCCGTCGGCCAGGCCGAGCAGGTCGCAGGCCTCGGCCAGCCGGTCGCTTCCGCTCGGATGGTCGGGACGGGTCAGCACGGCGGTCACGCCAAAGTCGGCGCAGGCCGCCACGATGTGCTGGCTGTCGGCCGCCACCACCACGCGGGCGGCGCTACTCTGGACGGCGCGCTGCGCAACCCGGACCACCATGGGCACGCCGGCGATGTCGGCCAGCGGTTTGTCGGGCAGGCGGGTGGACGCGAGGCGGGCCGGGATGAGGACGGTGAAACTCATGCGCGACAGGTCACAGCCCGAGTTCCTCGTCTGTGAGGGTGCGCGCCTCGCTCTCTAGCATCACCGGCAGGCCGTCGCGGATGGGGTAGGCCAAACGTGCGCTGCGCGAGATCAGCTCCTGTTTTTCACGGTCGTAGTCGAGCGGGCCCTTGGTCACGGGGCAGACCAGCAATTCAAGCAGTTTGGTGTCCATGGGAGGATGGTAATGGAGAAAGCAGGGGGGACAGCAAGGCATCGAGCGCTGTGAAAAAGGCCGGTTCGGGTGAAAACTCCAGCGGCACGGCCAGCACATCCGCTTGCCGGGGAAACAGCTTGACCGCGTCTTTCTCTGTACAAATCACGGTGTAGCCCTTGTCCTGCGGGCGCGGGTAGCTATCAAAAGCGTAGTGATCGGGAAGTGCCCGGGTTTCGGCCAGCACCAGGCCGCGAGCCCGCAGCATGGCAAAAAAGGCCTCGGGTTTGGCGATGCCGGCCAGTGCCAGCAGCGGCTGACTGGCCAGGGCCTCCAGTGCCACGCGGCTGCCGTCGGCGCGCAGCGCGTGGTCGGCCAGGCGCCGCGTCGAGCCAAAACCCGGGACACCCGAAAAACCTCGCACGGCGACCTCTGCGCCGGTGTGCAGCACCAGGTCGATACCGCGTCCGCCGGCGCGCACGCCGCGGCGCAGGCGGTCCGGCCAAGGTTCGCGCAAGGGGCCGGCCGGCAGCAGCCAGCCGTTGCCGACGCCGCGTTCGTCGAACACCGCAATCTCCACATCGCGCTGCAGCGCGTAATGCTGCAGGCCGTCGTCGCAGACGATCAGCTGAGTCTGGGGATGTGCAACGAGCAGCGCACGCGCGGCTTCGGTGCGCCGGGATGCTACAAAAATAGGAGCGCCTGTCGCCCGCCGGACAAAGGCTGGCTCATCGCCGGACGCCTCGATGGGGGTGTCCGGCAACACCTCCAGACACTGCGTGCTGCTGCGCCCGTAGCCGCGTGAGACCACCCCGACCGACAGGCCGCGGGCCTGCAGGTGCCGTACCAGGGCAATCACGGCCGGGGTCTTGCCGGCGCCGCCGACCACCACGTTGCCCACCACCACCACCGGCACCGGCAGGTTTTCAGATTTGAAGTAGCCGGCCCGGAAGGCCAGCCGGCGCAACTCGACGAGCAGTCCGTAGAGCCGGGACAGCGGCCAGAGCAGGCAGGCCAGCGGGCCGCGCCGCAGCCAGGCCTGCTGCAGCCGGGACGCCACGTCTACCGGGCGCCGGCCTGCGCCGCGCTCTGGGTGGCAAAGGTGATCTGGCTCAGGCCGCTGCGCCGGGCCGCTTCCATCACGGTGATGACAGACTGGTGGGTGGCGCTGGCATCGGCGCTGATGATGATCACGCTGTCCTTGCCGGCCTTGGCCGCCGCGGAGATGGCGGCACTGAGCGCCTCGATGCTGCGGCCGGGAACCGGCACCTTGCTGACCATGTAGCGGCCGTCGCTGCTGACCGCGACGATCACTTCCTTGGGGTAGTCGCGCTGCTGGTCGGCGTCGGCCACCGGCAACTTGATCTGCAGCTCGGTGAACTTGCTGTAGGTGGTCGACAGCATGAGGAAGATCAGCACGACCAGCAGCACGTCGATGAACGGGATCAGGTTGATCTCGGGTTCATCGCGTGATGAGCGGCGGAAATTCATGCTTCGCCTCCGCGGGGCCAGGCGTGGGAACTCATGATTTGCGCAGCGTGTTCAGGTGGCGCACAAAACGCTCGGAGGCAATCTCCATGGTGAGCAGGTAACCGTCCACCCGGGCGCGGAAATAACGCCAGAAAATCAGCGAGGGAATCGCCACAATGAGTCCGAAGGCGGTGTTGTACAGCGCAATCGAGATGCCCTGTGCGAGTTGCGCGGGGTTGCCGCCGGCGGCATTGGCCACGCCGCCGCTGCCGGCCTGCGAGCCGAAAATCTCGATCATGCCGATCACCGTGCCGAGCAGGCCCAGCAGCGGCGCCGCCGAGGCGATGGTGGCCAGCGCCGCCAGGTAACGCTCCAGGGTGTGGGCGGCGCGCCGGCCCGCGCCTTCGAGCGTGGAGCGCAGATCGTCCTCGCTGATGCGCGGGTTGGTGTTGAGTGCGCGAAAACCGCTGGCCAGCACCTGCCCGAGCAGCGAGTTCTGCTCGAGGTGCGACACCACGTCGGGGGCGGGAACGGTGCTGCGGGAGACAGTGATGGCCTCGTCCAGCAGCCGGGGCGGGGCGATTTTTCCGGTTTTGAGGCTGACAAAACGCTCGATGACCAGGGCCAGGGCCAGTATGGAGCAGGCAACCAGGGGCCAGATGGGCCAGCCTGCGGCTTGTATGATCGAAAACAAGTAAACGTCTCCCGGCAAATAGTTGCTGTGGATTATGGCCCAGCCGGGCTCGCGACCCGCATGCGGCGCTGTCACCTCGCCGCCTTTGCGAAAGTTGAAGGCTGTAGGACCTAACCCACAGATCTTGTGGATAACTTTGTTAGCAAGTAGTCAGCGGGGACCCGCCAAGCCGCGCCAATTGGGCTCTGTGACAGAACGATGAAAAAATAAGCAGAATATAGTTCTTATAAATCAATGAGTTACACGAATTTATCAAGGCCTCCCCGGCAAACCACGGGTTTGACCCCGCTCTCATGCGGCTCTGTGGAGTATTACCCCAGTCTTGTCGAGGGGTTTGGCCATGTTTGAGTCTGCGGGGCTGCCCGAGAGAGCTTCGCCAGGGGTGCGGGTCTGGCCCGTGGGTTCCCTGCTGCGTGCGATTGCCGACAGCCTGGAGGCACGTTTCAACCCGGTGGCCGTGCAGGGGGAGGTCAGCGGGTTTTCGCGGGCCGCCAGTGGTCACTGCTACTTTTCCCTGAAGGACGAGCAGGGCCAGATCCGCTGCGCCATGTTCCGGCGGGCTGCCGGTCTGCTTGATTTTTCGCCCCGCGACGGCCAGCTGGTCGAAGTGCGTGGCCGGCTCGGCGTCTACGAGCCGCGCGGCGAGCTGCAGATGGTGGTCGAGTCCATGCGGCAAGCCGGGCAGGGCAACCTGTTCGAACAATTCCTTTTGCTCAAGGCCAGGCTGGAGGCCGAGGGCCTGTTCGATGCCGGCCGCAAGCGACCCTTGCCGCTGTTGCCGCGTGCCATCGGCGTGGTGACCTCACTTGGGGCGGCGGCTCTGCATGACGTGGTGACGGCCTTGCAGCGCCGCGCGCCGCACATTCCGGTGGTGATTTACCCGGCCAGCGTGCAGGGCGCCCAGGCGCCTGAGGAGTTGCGCCAGGCCCTGCGCAAGGCCAGCGAGCGCGCGGAGGTGGACGTGCTGCTGCTGGTGCGCGGCGGCGGGGCCATGGAAGACCTGTGGGCCTTCAACGACGAGCAACTGGCGCGGCTGATCGTGGCGTCGCCGGTGCCCGTGGTGTGCGGCGTCGGCCACGAGACCGATTTCACAATTGCCGATTTTTGTGCCGACCTGCGCGCGCCCACCCCGACTGCGGCGGCCGAAATGTGCGCCCAGCCGCAAAGCGTCTGGCTCGGTGCGCTGGACCTGATGCAGGGTCGCATGCAGGACGGCGTGGAACGGCAGCTGCAGGCCCAGAACCAGCGGCTCGACTGGGCCGCGTCGCGGGTCAGCCGGCCGTCCCATCTGGTGACGCGCCAGCAGGCCCGGCTGGCCGGCCAGACGCAGCGCCTGCGGCATGCGTTGCAGTCGGGGGTGCAGCGGGAAAACAGCCGTCTCCAGAGACTGGCGCTGGCTTTTCCGCAGGCCATCGCTGGCGCGCTGGCGCAGCAGCAACGGCAGCTGGAGCGTGCGCAACTGCGGCTGGAGCCGCTCGACCCCAAGCTCGTGCTGCAGCGCGGTTATGCCTGGCTGGCCGACCTGCAGGGGCAGGCGGTCACCAGCGCCCGCGCCACCCACCCGGGCCAGGCGTTGCGCGCTACCCTTGCCGACGGCGAGGTCGATTTGACTGTTTCTGCGCCGCGGCTGATTTAGTTTTTACAATGGCCGTCGACACCGGCTTTATCAACAACACCTCACGAGGAAAAAAACATGGAACACAAACTCCCCCCACTCCCATACGCCATCGATGCGCTGGCCCCTCACTACAGCCAGGAGACGTTTGAGTACCACCATGGCAAGCACCACAACGCCTATGTGGTCAACCTCAACAACCTGCAAAAAGGCACCGAGTTCGAGGCGATGACGCTCGAAGAGATCATCAAAAAATCCAGCGGCGGCGTGTACAACAACGCAGCCCAGATCTGGAACCACACCTTTTTCTGGGACTGCATGAAGCCTGCCGGCGGCGGCGAGCCCGGTGGCGCACTGGCCGCGGCCATCAATGCCAAGTTCGGTTCCTACGCGGCTTTCAAGGAAGCCTTCGTGAAGTCGGCCGTCGGCAACTTCGGTTCGGGCTGGACCTGGCTCGTGAAAAAGGCCGATGGCTCGGTTGACATCGTCAACACCGGCCCGGCCGGCACACCGCTGACCACCGCCGACAAGGCGCTGCTGACGGTGGACGTGTGGGAACACGCCTATTACATCGACTACCGCAACCAGCGTCCAAAATTTGTCGAGACGTTCCTCGACAAGCTGGTGAACTGGGACTTCGCCGCCAAGAACTTCGCCTGACATCCGTTCGGCAGGTCGCTGTGTTCCTCGGGATACGGGCTTTGCTTACGCCAAGCTGGTTTTGAACCAGGCAGGCCTGCAGGAACCATCCGGCTGGAATAAAAAAGGGCTCGAAGATTTAATCTTCGAGCCCTTTTTTCATGGCCGTCCACGAGTCTTGCGCTCCAGGAGCTGGCGGCCAGCCTTCGCCGGACATGCGCAGTAGGCCGCGGACAGTCCTCCCGCCTGGCGACTTTTTTTAAGGCGAGTGGAAAAAAAGTTGGTTCAAATGCCTCTAATTCCGCATTGTGATATTGCGTTGCATAAAATGCAGCTTGGGTCAGATTCCTCTAAGGAACGTCAGACAACATCCAATCGTGACCTCCGGGCTGTGCCGCAGCCGGTGGCGTTCCCATAACAATTTCTGGAGATAAGCGATGAGCACCGAGCAACCCACCATCATCTACACCCTGACCGACGAAGCCCCGCTGCTCGCGACCAGCGCCTTCCTGCCCATCGTGCGGACCTTCACGGCGCCGGTTGGCATCAAGGTGACGACCAGCGACATCTCGGTGGCTGGCCGGATTCTGGGGCAATTTCCGGAATACCTGACCGAAGAACAACGGGTTGCGGACAACCTGTCAGAGCTGGGCAGGCTCACGTTCAGACCCGAAGCCAACATCATCAAGCTGCCGAACATCAGCGCGTCGGTGGCTCAGCTCAAGGACGCGATCAAGGAGTTGCAGGGCAAGGGCTACAAGATCCCGGACTACCCGGAAGCCCCCAAAACCGACGAGGACAGGGACATCCGCGCGCGCTACAACAAGTGCACCGGCAGCGCCGTGAACCCGGTGCTGCGCGAAGGCAACTCGGACCGCCGCGCACCCAAGGCCGTTAAGGAATACGCGCGCAAGAACCCGCACAGCATGGCCGACTGGAGCCAGGCCTCGCGCTCGCACGTCTCGCACATGCACGCCGGCGACTTCTACCACGGCGAAAAATCGATCACACTGGACCGCGCGCGCGAAGTCAAGATGGAGCTGATCGCCAAAAGCGGCAAGACCATCGTGCTCAAGCCCAAGGTCGCGCTGCTGGACCGCGAGATCATCGACTCAATGTTCATGAGCAAGAAGGCGCTGGTGGAGTTCTACGAGAAGGAGATCGAGGACGCGCACAAGACCGGCGTGATGTTCTCCCTGCACGTGAAGGCGACCATGATGAAGGTGTCGCATCCCATCGTGTTCGGCCACTGCGTGAAAATCTTCTACAAGGAAGCGTTCGAAAAACACGCCAAACTGTTTGAGGAGCTGGGCGTCAACGTCAACAACGGCATGGTCGACCTGTACAACAAGATCGGTACGCTGCCGCAGAGCAAGCAGGACGAGATCAAGCGCGACCTGCACGCCTGCCACGAAGGCCGCCCCGAGCTGGCCATGGTTGATTCGGCCAAGGGCATCACCAACTTCCATTCTCCCAACGACATCATCGTGGACGCTTCCATGCCCGCGGCCATCCGCAACGGCGGCAAGATGTGGGGTGCCGACGGCCGACTGAAGGATGTCAAGGCCGTGATGCCCGAATCGACCTTCGCTCGCATCTACCAGGAGATCATCAACTTCTGCAAGTGGCACGGTGCCTTCGATCCCAAGACCATGGGCACGGTGCCCAACGTCGGACTGATGGCCCAGCAGGCCGAGGAATACGGCTCGCACGACAAGACCTTCGAGATCGCCGAAGACGGCGTGGCGAACATCACCGACCTGGCCACCGGCGAGGTGCTGCTCAGCCAGAATGTGGAAGCCGGCGACATCTGGCGCATGTGCCAGGTCAAGGACGCCGCGATCCGTGACTGGGTCAAGCTGGCTGTGACCCGCGCGCGCAACTCCGGCATGCCGGTGGTGTTCTGGCTCGATTCCTACCGCCCGCACGAAGCGCAGATGATCACCAAGGTCAAGATGTACCTGCACGAGCAC
This sequence comes from Polaromonas sp. YR568, assembly GCF_943371715.1. GTDB lineage: Bacteria > Pseudomonadota > Gammaproteobacteria > Burkholderiales > Burkholderiaceae_C > Polaromonas. The sequence goes on from NZ_CALRVW010000002.1 coordinate 123,411, forward strand.
GACACGGCGGGTCTGGACATTCAGATCATGAGCCAGGTGCGTGCCATGCGCTACACGCTGGAGCGCGTTGTGCGCGGCCTGGACACCATCAGCGCCACCGGAAACATCCTGCGTGACTACCTGACCGACCTGTTCCCCATCATGGAACTCGGCACCAGCGCCAAGATGCTGTCCATCGTGCCCCTGATGGCCGGCGGCGGCATGTATGAAACCGGCGCCGGCGGCTCCGCACCCAAGCATGTTCAGCAACTGGTTGAGGAAAACCACCTGCGCTGGGACTCACTGGGCGAATTCCTGGCCTTGGCGGTATCGCTGGAAGACCTCGGTATCAAGACCGGCAATGCCCAGGCGAAGATTCTGGCCAAAACGCTGGATGCCGCCACTGGCAAGCTTCTCGACAACAACAAAAATCCGTCGCCGAAGACCGGTCAGCTGGACAACCGCGGCAGCCAGTTCTACCTGGCGATGTACTGGGCGCAGGAACTGGCCGCACAGACCGAAGACGCGGCCCTGGCTGCACGGTTCGCGCCGCTGGCCAAGGAGCTGACGACCAACGAGCAGGCCATCGTCGCCGAACTGCAGTCCGTGCAAGGAAAAGCGGTGGATATTGGCGGCTACTACCAGCCCGACCTGGCCAAGCTCGATGCCGTGATGCGGCCGAGCAAGACACTGAACGCGGCCCTGGCGTCTTTCCAGGCGTAACCCAGCCCAGCGCACAAAAAAGCCGACGTGACGTCGGCTTTTTTCATGGTGCCGCCAATGGCGCGGCGGCTGCCTGCTCAGCGGGGTGGCGCGAACACCGGTCCCGCCAGCTTGCTGCCGGCCTTGATGCCTTTTTTGGCAAACCAGCCGACGTTCATTTCCAGCACGTAACGCACCGGTTTTTCCGAGCAGTGCGAGTCTGTCGTCTGCGGTTTCATGTCAGCGAGGTTCACGATGGTGCCGTCGTCGGCGACAAAGGCGGCGGTCAGCGGCAGCAGGGTGTTTTTCATCCAGAAACACTGCTGGGCCGGCTGCTCGAACACAAACAGCATGCCTTCGGTTTGCGGCATCTCCTGGCGAAACATCAGCCCGATTTGCCGCTGTTCGGGCGTCAGCGCGAGTTGCGCGTCGATCTGGTGCATTCCCGCCGACAGTTTGACCCGAGGCAGGGTGGTTTGCGGCGTTCCCTGCGCCAGCGCGCAGCCGGTGGTCAATACCAGGCAGGAAAGTGCGAGCTTCAGGCCGCGCAGGGACGGTTTCGGGAGATCGGACAGGAAGGGCATAGGGTTTACCGTAAAGAGGTCAGACGGTCAGCATAAACGACCGCCATGAAAAATGCCCGCAAAGCGGGCATTTCAGGCGAGCGTCAGGAATTACTTCTTGGCGGCGGCAGCTTTGTCTTCTTTTGCCTTTTTGGCGGCAGCAGCCTTGTCTTCCTTGGCTTTCTTGGCAGCAGCGGCTTTGTCTTCCTTGGCCTTTTTGGCGGCAGCAGCTTTGTCTTCCTTGGCTTTCTTGGCAGCGGCGGCTTTTTCAGCTTTGGCAGCCTTGGCGGCAGCAGCTTTTTCGGCTTTGGCGGCCTTGGCATCTACCTTGGCAGCAGGTGCGGCTGGCGTTGCAGCAGTCGCTGGTGTCGCTGGTGCAGCAGCCGTTGCAGGCGTTGCGGGGGTGGCAGGGGTTGCGGCCATCGGAGCGCCAGCGTGGGAAGCGGCAAAAACGCCAGCAGCAAACAGGCCGGAAATCAGGGCAGCAAGAATCTTGTTCATTTGGAGTTTTCCTAAATAAGTTTTTGAACCAGGTCCCCCGAAAAAACTCGTGGACCTGTCTGTAACGAGGCCCGTTTACAAACGGTTGACACCCAGGCCCATAAATCTGTTGTGGGAAGTTTTGGGGCTAAAATTTGCGGGTAACCACCTAAACAGCGCCCGGCAGTCATTCACTGCGATGTCAAGCGCGCACCGGAGACCTATTCACATGTACCAGCACATCAAGGTGCCCGCCCAAGGGCAGAAAATCACCGTCAATGCCGACAATTCATTGAATGTCCCGGACGAGCCGATCATTCCGTTCATTGAAGGTGACGGCACGGGTGCGGACATCACGCCGGTCATGCTCAAGGTGGTCGATGCGGCCGTGGCCAAGGCCTATGGCGGCAAGAAAAAAATCCACTGGATGGAAGTCTATGCCGGTGAAAAGTCCACCAAAATCTACGGTCCCGACGTCTGGCTGCCGGAAGAAACCCTGGCTGCGGTCAAGGACTACGTGGTCTCCATCAAGGGCCCGCTGACCACGCCGGTCGGTGGCGGCATCCGCTCGCTCAACGTTGCACTGCGCCAGGAACTGGACCTTTATGTCTGCCTGCGCCCCATCCAGTACTTCAAGGGCGTGCCCTCGCCGGTGAAAGAGCCGCACAAGACCAACATGGTGATCTTCCGCGAGAACTCGGAAGACATTTACGCCGGCATCGAGTTCGAAGCCGAGTCCGACAAGGCCAAAAAACTCATCAAGTTCCTGCAGGACGAGATGGGCGTGAAGAAGATCCGCTTCCCCAACACCTCGGGCATCGGCATCAAGCCTGTGTCCCGGGAGGGCACCGAGCGCCTGGTGCGCAAGGCCCTGCAGTACACCATCGACAACGACAAACCCAGCCTGACGATTGTCCACAAGGGCAATATCATGAAGTTCACCGAAGGGGGCTTCCGCGACTGGGCCTACGCTTTGGCGGCCCGGGAGTTTGGCGCCGAGCTGATCGACGGCGGCCCGTGGATGAAGTTCAAGAACCCGAAAACCGGCAAGGAAATCACCGTCAAGGACTCGATAGCCGACGCCTTCCTGCAGCAGATCCTGCTGCGGCCGGCCGAATACTCGGTCATCGCCACGCTGAACCTGAACGGCGACTATGTCTCCGACGCGCTTGCCGCCCAGGTCGGCGGCATCGGCATTGCCCCTGGCGCCAACCTCAGCGACACCATCGCGATGTTCGAGGCCACCCACGGGACGGCACCGAAATACGCTGGCAAGGACTATGTGAACCCCGGTTCCGAAATCCTCTCGGCCGAAATGATGCTGCGTCACATGGGCTGGACAGAGGCCGCCGACTTGATCATCAGTTCGATGGAAAAGTCGATCGAGTCGAAGAAAGTCACCTACGACTTCGCCCGCCTGATGGATGGCGCAACCCAGGTCAGCTGCTCCGGCTTCGGCCAGGTCATGATCGACCACATGTAGCAAAGCAGGCTGCCGGGCAGACCTTCGTGCCAGCCAGACGCTGCGCGGGCGGGAAACCAGGCAGAATCTGCTGCAAAGCCGTCGCGGCGCAGGTCGGGCGGCTTTTTTCATGGGCTTTTGAACCGCGAGGTCAAAAGTCAATTGCGCGCTTGATTGTCGCGTTCCCGCCACCAATTTCCCTGTCAGGCGCACTGGACAATTCCGGTCGCTAGAATGATTTCCATGGCCAGCAAACCACCCAAAACTCCCCTACCACCCAAGGCACCGGTCTTCAAGCCCGAGGATGCCAACGGCGGGGATTCGGTCGTGCTCGAGCGGCGCCCGCAAAAGACCGAGCCGCCGCAGATGTACCAGGTCGTGCTGCTCAACGACGACTACACCCCGATGGAGTTTGTCGTCGTGGTGATCCAGGAATTCTTCAACAAGGACCGGGAAACGGCCACGCAGATCATGCTGAAGATCCACCTGGACGGCAAAGGCGTGTGTGGCGTGTTTTCCAAGGATGTTGCATCGACCAAGGTCGACCAGGTCACGGAAGCGGCGCGAAAGAACGGCCATCCGCTGCAGTGTGTGTGCGAGCCCATTGAATAATGGAAAAAACAGCCCATATCGGCTTGAAGAGTTACACAATGATCCCATCAGATATCCCAGCAGCAAGCCGAAAGGAAAAGCAATGATTGCCCAGGAACTAGAAGTCAGCTTGCACATGGCCTTTGTCGAGGCCCGCCAGCAGCGCCACGAGTTCATCACCGTGGAGCACCTGCTGCTTGCCTTGCTCGACAACCCCAGCGCCGCCGAGGTGCTGCGCGCATGCTCCGCCAACATCGATGACCTGCGCAAGTCGCTGGCCAATTTCATCAAGGACAACACGCCGCAGGTCGCCGGCAGCGACGACGTGGACACGCAGCCCACGCTGGGTTTCCAGCGTGTGATCCAGCGCGCCATCATGCATGTGCAGTCCACCGGCAACGGCAAGAAGGAAGTCACCGGCGCCAACGTGCTGGTCGCCATCTTCGGCGAGAAAGACTCGCATGCCGTGTATTACCTGCACCAGCAGGGCGTGACACGCCTGGACGTGGTGAACTTCATCGCGCACGGCATCAAGAAAAGCGACCCGCCCGAGCCTACCAAGGCCGGCGAGAGTGCTGCCGAGAACGAAGAGGGTGGCGAGAAGAATGAAAAGGCGTCGCCACTGGAGCAGTACACCCAGAACCTGAACCAGCTCGCCAAGGAAGGCAAGATCGATCCGCTGATCGGCCGCCACTACGAGGTCGAGCGCGTGATCCAGATCCTGTGCCGCCGCCGCAAGAACAACCCGCTGCTGGTCGGTGAAGCCGGCGTGGGCAAGACCGCGATTGCCGAGGGCCTGGCCTGGCGCATCACGCAGAAAGACGTGCCCGAGATCCTGGCCGAGGCGCAGGTCTACTCACTCGACATGGGCGCCTTGCTGGCCGGCACCAAGTACCGCGGCGACTTCGAGCAGCGCCTCAAGGGCGTGCTGAAAGCGCTGAAGGACAAGCCCAACGGCATCCTGTTCATCGACGAGATCCATACCCTGATCGGGGCCGGTGCGGCCTCGGGTGGCACGCTGGACGCGTCCAACCTGCTCAAACCCGCGCTCAGCTCGGGCCAGCTGAAATGCATTGGCGCGACGACGTTCACCGAGTACCGCGGCATCTTCGAGAAAGATGCGGCCCTGTCGCGCCGCTTCCAGAAGGTCGACGTGGTCGAGCCGACGGTGCAGGAAACAGTGGACATTCTCAAAGGGCTGAAGTCGCGTTTTGAAGAGCACCACAGCGTCAAGTACGCCGTGGCCGCCCTGCAGGCCGCCGCTGAACTGAGCGCCAAGTACATCAACGACCGTCATCTGCCCGACAAGGCGATTGACGTGATCGACGAAGCCGGCGCCGCCCAGCGCATCCTGCCGCCGTCCAAGCGCAAGAAAATCATCACCAAGGCCGAGGTCGAGGAGATCGTGGCCAAGATCGCGCGCATTCCGCCCGCCAACGTGTCCAACGACGACCGCGGCAAGCTCAAGACGCTGGAACGCGACCTCAAGAGCGTGGTGTTCGGCCAGGACAAGGCGCTGGATGTGCTCGCGTCCGCCGTCAAGATGGCTCGTTCTGGCCTGGGCAAGGACGACAAGCCGATCGGTTCCTTCCTGTTCTCCGGCCCCACCGGCGTCGGCAAGACCGAAGCGGCCAAGCAGCTGGCCTACATCATGGGCATTGAGCTGATCCGCTTCGACATGTCCGAGTACATGGAGCGCCATGCCGTGAGCCGGCTGATTGGCGCGCCTCCGGGCTATGTCGGTTTTGACCAGGGCGGCCTGCTGACCGAAGCCGTGACCAAGAAGCCGCATTGCGTGCTGCTGCTCGACGAGATCGAAAAGGCGCACCCGGACATCTTCAACGTGTTGCTGCAGGTCATGGACCACGGCACGCTGACGGACAACAACGGGCGCAAGGCCGATTTCCGCAACGTGATCATCGTCATGACGACCAATGCCGGTGCCGAGACGATGAACAAGGCGACGATCGGTTTCACGAACCCGCGCGAAGCGGGCGACGAGATGGCCGACATCAAGCGCCTGTTCACGCCCGAGTTCCGCAACCGCCTGGACGCGGTCGTGAGCTTCAAGGCACTCGACGAAACCGTCATCCTGCGCGTGGTCGACAAGTTCCTGCTGCAGCTCGAAACGCAACTGGCCGAGAAGAAGGTCGACGTGACCTTCACCGACACGCTGCGCAAGTACCTGGCCAAGAAGGGCTTCGATCCGCTGATGGGCGCACGGCCGATGCAGCGCCTGATCCAGGACACGATCCGTCGTGCGCTGGCTGACGAACTGCTGTTCGGCCGCCTGGTCGACGGCGGCCGCCTGACGGTGGACATGAAAGTCACGACCGACGAAAAAGGCGTGGAAAACGGCGAGGTGGTGCTCGACATCCAGCCGCTGCCCAAGAAGGAAGGCAAAGCCAAACCCGAGCCGGAAGAGGCCACCGCCGACTGAGGCAGTAGCGGGCGACCCGCAAATAAAGGCCGGTGGTGCATACCCCCGGCCTTTTTTCATTTGCTCCTGAAAGAGTAGCTGCTGGCGCCCGTGGTTGTTGGGCTGGTGGCCTGTTTCATGACTGAAAACGGGCCGCTCCCGGCACGCGGCGGCAACGCTCCCGGTCGAGCGTCTATTTGACCAGCAGCACCGGCACCGGCGACTGGTGGATCACCCGCTGGGCCACCGAGCCCAGCAGCACGCTGCCAACGGCGCCCATGCCGCGGGTGCCCATGGCAATCTGGTCCACCTTCAGCTCCCTGGCGACGCGCACGATCTCGTTGGCAATCACCCCGTGGGCACGGGCCGGCTTGGCCAGCTTGAGGCCCTGTGCCCGGGCGCGTTCCGCGGCTTTGGCGAGAATCGCGGTTTGCTGGTTCTTCTGATCTTCTTCAATTTTCGCGATGGTTTCCAGGGTGTAGCCGCCATACAGCAGGGGCTCCGGGCTGACGCAAAGCAGCGTGGCCTCCACATCGAGTGATGACCGGACCATGGCGCCGACGGCGTCCATCGCCCGGTCGGCGTGCTCGGAACCATCTACCGCGATCAGGATTTTCAGCATGACCTCCCCCTTTTCTTGTCAAGACAAAGCGCGTTGTTGCTCATTCCAGTTTTTTAATCGGGCAGCTGCAAGGCGTCATCGACCCGTTTTTTCAGTTCGGGGCCCTGGTAACGCGTCAGGTCGCTGGCCACCGATCGCTGCACCACCTTCTGGGTGGCAGTGCTCAAGGCGGGCCGCAGTTCACCGAGCATGGGGCTGGAGGCAATCAGCACCAGCCCGGTGCAGCGTTTGGCGGCCACCGCCTCGTTGAGGTAATCGGCGAGCTGGCGTGCAAAGCTGTCCCGCTCCTTGGCCTGTGCGGGTGTCTGCGGCTCGAACTGCGTACCGGCATGTCCGGTGCGCCCGTGGCCCTTGCCGGCCGCGCCTGTGAGCGCGCCGCCGGCCTGGGCCTCGCCACCGAGGTGGGCCTGCGGATGCACGAAGTCGATCAGTTCGGTGAGGGCATGGCTGGCGGCGTCGCGCTGAAAGCAGCGCGCCCGTTCGGCATTGGCGACCAGAACCCAGGTTGTGTCCATGATGTTTCCTTTGGAAACGCCGGCCGCCGACCCTGCGTTGCGCAGGTTGGCTGGCCGGCACTTGATGGGAACGCCTGCAAATGGTAGGACCGGCCGGCCGTGGCCCGCTTGATGTATCGCAAAGGTTCACGGTGGCGCGCTGGCACCGGGCAAGCGCCTGGCGCTTCGAAAATGGCCCCGGCGCCACTGAAGGGCAAAAACGCCGAAAAGGCCGGTAGCATCGCGCTACCGGCCCTTTTTCCGTGGCCGCATGAGCCGCTCCTGAAATAATAGCTGCTGGCGCCTGTCCTTAAAGGGCTGGAAGCACTTTTGACCCATAACCTTGGCCCTGACCGGCTCCGACCGATGGCGACGCACACCTTTCTCTGGCACGACTACGAAACCTTCGGCCTGAACACACGCCGTGACCGGCCGGCGCAGTTTGCCGGCATCCGCACCGACGCCGAGCTCAACGAGATCGGCGAGCCGCTGATGATTTACTGCCAGCCGGCGCGCGACTACCTGCCCGACCCGTCCTCCTGCCTGATCACCGGCATCACGCCGCAACTGTGCCTGGAACGCGGCCTGCCGGAGCATGAATTTGCCTCCCGCATCGAGGCGGTGCTGGCCGAACCCGGCACCATAGGCGTGGGCTACAACACCATCCGCTTCGACGACGAGGTCACGCGCCACCTGTTCTGGCGCAACCTGATCGACCCCTACGCGCGCGAGTGGCAAAACGGCTGCGGCCGCTGGGACCTGCTCGACGTGGTGCGCATGGCCTACGCGCTGCGCCCGGAAGGCATCGAGTGGCCGATGAAACCCGATGAGCGCCGTCCGGACGATGCTGGCGCGCTGCGTCCCAGCTTCAAACTCGAAGACTTGGCACGCGCCAACGGCCTGATGCATGAAGCGGCGCACGACGCGCTGTCGGACGTGCGCGCCACGATTGCGCTGGCCCGCGTGATCCGCACCGCCCACCCCAAGCTGTTCGACTTCTGCCTGGGACTGCACAAGAAAGACCGCGTGGCCGCCGAGCTGGGCCTGCCCACCAGCCCGCAGACCGCCCAGCCTTTTCTGCATGTATCGGGCATGTTCCCGCCGGAGCGCGGTTGCCTGGCCGTCATGTGGCCGCTGGCCATGCACCCCTCGAACAAAAACGAGCTGCTGGCCTGGGACCTGGCGCAAGACCCCGGCGAGCTGCCGCTGCTCGACGTGGCCACCCTGCGCCAGCGCCTGTTCAGCAAAAGCGCCGACCTGCCCGAAGGCGTGCTGCGCCTGCCGATCAAGTCGGTGCACCTGAACAAGTCGCCCATGGTCGTGCGCAAGCTCGCCACGCTGAGCCCGGAGATGGCGGCCCGCTGGGGCGTCGATATCGAGGCCGCGCTGCGCCACGCCGAAAAAGCCGCCGGCCTGCCCGACATGAGCGCGATCTGGCCCGAGGTTTTTGCGCGCCCCAAAGAGGCAGGCATGCCCGACGTGGACGAAGACCTGTATGGCGGCTTCATCAACAACGACGACCGGCGCCGCCTGAACCAGCTGCGCGCCTTGCCGCCGGCCGAACTCGCGCACAGCCGCACCGGCTTTGACGACGACCGGCTCGAGGAGCTGGTGTTTCGCTACCGCGCGCGCAATTTTCCCGAAACACTCTCGCCGGAAGATGCTGAGCGCTGGGAGGCGCACCGCGCCGCGCGGCTACTCGAAGGCGAGGGCGGTGCGCGCAATGTGGATGCGTTTCTGGCCCAGATTGATGTGCTGTCGGAAACGGCGGACGAACGCGGGGAAACCGTGCTGGGCGCGCTGTACGAGTATGTGGAGATGGTGGCGCCGGAGGTGTGAGCTCGGCCAGCATCGCCCTGAATCGCTATTCATTTCATAGCTGATGGCGCGCGTCAGGCAAGGGTGGAAGGCCAGTTTGGGATCGCAACCGGCTGAAAAGCCTGGCGGCGGTGGGCGATCTGCCTGTGTTGTCTTTGTTGATGGTTTGGTTTACCGTGTCGCCGCACGGCGTATTCGACGCGCCGCCGCAAGCGTGGCATGCTCGGGGGCAACGTAACGACGACGGGCACCTCATGACCCTCCTTCCATGCCATCGCCTCCTGCTCACGTTCATTGCGGTGTCTATCGCGCTGTGGCTACCGGAAGGTGCTTGGGCCGCGAGCGCGCCGTACCCAGGCGATTCCTGGGACGAACCTTCTCCAGCATCAACCGGCTGGTCGGCCGACAAGCTTCAGGCCGCTGACGAGGTCGCGCGCTCAATCGGCACGGACGCCTACCTGGTCGCGCACCGCGGCGTTGTTGTGCACAAGTTCGGGGAGGTCACCAAGCCGATGAATCTTGCGTCTGTACGCAAGAGCGTCCTCAGTGTGCTGTACGGCATCGAGGTGGACCGAAGCAGGATTGACCTCAACAAGACCGTGGCGGAACTGGGTATCGACGACAGGGACGGGTTGTCGGAAGCCGAGAAGACGGCTACCGTGCGCGAGCTGCTGGAGGCCAGGTCGGGCATCTACCACCCTGCGGCGTACGAGACTGCTGGCGCGAAGAAAGACCGACCGTTCCGGGGCAGTCACAAGCCGGGCACCCACTGGTACTACAACAATTGGGACTTCAACGCCCTCGGGACCATTTTTGCGAAGTTCACGGGGAGCGACGTCTTCGCCTCGTTGGACAAAGAGCTTGCCCGGCCACTCGGCTTCCAAGACTTCAGCCTTTCGCGGGACACGGAGTACGTCAGCGAGCTGGCATCGACTCATCCGGCCTATGTGATGCGTCTGTCTGCTCGCGACCTGGCCAGAGTCGGACTGTTGATGGCGCGTGGCGGCCGCTGGCAGGACCGCCAGATTGTCTCGGCGCGGTGGCTCGCCGAAAGCACAACCTCGTACTCTGATGTGTCGCCGGGACTTGGCTATGGCTATCTGTGGTGGGTTGGCCAGGACAACCGGGCATTCGGACAACGGTTCCCAGGAGCGGTCTTTTCCGCACGAGGAAACTTTGGGCAGTTCGTACTGGTAGACCCGAGCCGGGACCTGGTCATCGTGCACCGTGTCGATATGGACAGACTCTTCAAGCGCCAGGTCACCGTGGCTCGTTTTGGGGACTTGCTGGCGAAGATTCTGGCGGCTACCCCAAGCGGGTTCTAGCGTTCGTGCGCTTAGAAGTCCGCCCCGCTGGATGTCAGCTTCAGGGGCTCAATGTCCGCGTTCGGTTCGAGGGACTTCACAAGGTTGACGATAGCCTTATGAAGCGGCGTCTCAGGCGCGAAAAAGTCGCCGCGGCTTGCTCCGGGCGGCTGTTACGAATTTTGGGTCACCAGCGTAGCAGGACTCCATTGATTGGAAGAAGCGCCGTCAGCGCCCCGTCCCGCCAATGCGGCCTGTCAGTTGGCCGTGATCTTGCGTTCACGCACAATCGCGCCCCACTTGGCGTCTTCCTTTTTCATGAAGGTCGTGAGCTCGGCGCGGGTGGTGGGCTGCGGCGTGAGGCCGTGCTTGTTGAGCGCCTCCTTGACGCCGGGGTCGTTGAGCACCTTCACGATCTCGGTGTTCCAGCGATCCAGCAGGGCGGCCGGTGTCTTCGACGATGCGACGAAGGCGTACCAGTTCAGCGCCTCGAAGCCGGGGTAACCCGCTTCGGCCACGGTCGGAATGTTGGGCATGTAGGCGGGCCGGACCAAACCGGTGGTCGCCAGCGGAATGAGCTTGCCGGCTTCCACGTGCGGCAAAGCGGTAGGTGGCGCTGAAAAGTAGGATGCAATCCGCTCGCCCAGCAAGTCCTGCAGGGCAGGGGCGCCGCCCTTGTAGGGCACATGCACCATCTCGATGCCGGCGCGCTGGTTGAACAGCTCACCGGCCAGATGGGATGCAGAACCCGCGCCGGTGGAAGCAAAGTCCACGCTGCCTGGTTTTTTCTTCGACAGTGCCACAAACTCGGCCAGATTTTTGACACCCAGGGCTTTGTGCACGACCAGCACATTGGGGAAGTTGACGCCGCCGGACACCGCAGCCAGATCCTTGAACGGGTCGTAGTTCACCTTCATCACGTGCGGGGCAATGGTGAGCGGGCCAATGGAGCCAAACAGCAACACGGAACCATCGGCAGGCCCGGCGGCCACCTGCTGGTGCGCGATGTTGCCGCCGGCACCACCCCGGTTATCAACGACCACGGTCTGGCCGATGTTTTCACCCAGCTTTTTGGCGATCAGGCGCGCAGCCGCATCGGCGGCTCCGCCTGCTGCAAAACCAACCACCAGGGTGACTGGTTTTTTCGGCGGAAAATCTTGAGCGTGGCCCTGGCTGGCCAGCAGCAAGGGGAGGACGGCCAGCGCCACAGCGCGGCGCAAACGGGGTGTGTTCATCGTGGTTTCCTTGGTGGCTAATGAGTGACTTAGTCGGCGCCCAGGCCAACCGGATTGGGTTTCCGCTTTTCAATCGCATGACGGAGCAGCGACGCGGTGCGGAAAATGCCGTGCGCAAATTTGCCGTAAGGCAGCGTCGCAAACAGGGCCATCACGGCCCCCAAGTGCAGACACAGCAGCACGGCCAGCGCCGGGGTGCCGCGTCCCAGCCAGAGGGCCAGACCGCTCAAACTGGTGAGAAACAGCAGGGCAATGAAGCCCAGGTCCATCGGTTTTTGCGCCAGGTCGCCGTGCAGGGGGTGGCGCTTGCGGTTCAGGCGCCACAGGCCGGCCGTGCCGATCATCAGGCTGATGCCGCCGACCACACCCAGAAGTTTGGGCAGGCTGGGCAACTCGTAGGGCGCGACCCAGCCAAAGACATAGTGGTAAAGCGTGGCCACGCTGGTGGCCGCAAAACACAGCATGAAGCCATAAAACGTCAGGTGGTGGCAGCGCCGGCGCGACAGCGAGTAGGCATCGTCTTCGTTGTTGCAGCCTTCACCGTGTCCGCCGCCGAGGTACTTGAGCCGCAACACCGCATCCGCGGCTTCGGCCGCCGCCGGGGCGCTCAGCGGCGCGCCGCTGGTGGCCGGTGTGACGTCTTGCCAGAAACGCCGCACGCCCATCGCCAGGGCAAATGCAGAAAAAAGGAAAACCGGCGCGAACAGGCTCACCAGCAGGTTATGGGGAAACAGCTTGTAGAAATTGCCGCCAAGCCCGGTATTCCAGAGGCTGCCTTTCATCGCGACGGCCAGGATCAGGAACAGCGCCAGGCCCGCAGCCAGCGCCACCGACAGGGTGAGGCCGTTGCGCTGGTAAAGCCTGCCCAGCGCCGGTGGCCAGGCATAGTCGACATAGGTCTGGCCGCGCACTTCGGCCATGGCCTTGGGCACATTGACCGCAAACTCATGCGGCGGCGCATATTGGCAGGCGTGCAGGCAGGCGCCGCAGTTGTGGCACAGGTTGGCCAGGAAGTGGATGTCGGCCTTGCCGAATTCCAGCCGGCGCGTCATGGCCGGGAACACGGCGCAAAAGCCCTCGCAGTAACGGCAGGAGTTGCAGATCTGCATCTGCCGGCCGACCTCGGCCTCTTTGGCGCTGAGGATGGGAATCACGCGTGAGCCGCCAGCCAGTGACACCGCTTCACGGGTCAGGGATTCAAGTTGTTGCATGGTGGTCCGTTGTCGCTGTTGCTGCCGCCATGGCAGCGCGTGTTCCTGCGATACGGCCGAAAGCCGTGCCGATGCTCATGCCGACGCCTGCGGTGTAGCCCTGGCCGAGCACATTGCCAGCCATCATTTCTCCGGCGACGAACAGGTTGGGGCTGGGCCGTCCGCCAAAACGCACCGCCGCCGTCTCGTCCACCTTGAGCCCGAGGTAGGTGAAGGTGATGCCCGGCTTGACGGGATAACCGTAGAACGGCGCCGTGTCGATGGGGCGTGCCCAGTGGGTTTTGGCAGGCGTCAAGCCTTCGGTGTGGCAATCGTCGAGTGCGGTGTGGTCAAAGCGGCCGACGCGGCAGGCTGCGTTGTAGTCGGCGATGGTCTGTACGAAGGTCTCCACATCCAGCCCCAGCTTTTGCGCGAGTTCCGGCAGCGTGTCCGCAGTGGTCCCGGTGAACACCGGCGGCATGAAGCGACCCACGGCCTTCTGGTCGATGATGGAGTAGCCAATCTGTCCCGGTTGCTGCGCCACCAGCCGTCCCCAGATGGCGTAGCGCTTGGGCCAGAAGTCCTCGCCCTCGTCGTAAAAACGTTTGGCCTCGCGGTTCACCACCACACCCAGCGAGACGCAGTCGATGCGTGTGCAGATGCCGCCGTCGTAAAGCGGGGCACGCGCGTCGATGGCGACCATGTGCCCTTGCGACGGGTCACCGATGGTGTCGGCGCCGGCGGCAATCATGTGTTTGAGCAACACGCCCTGGTTGAAGCGGGTGCCGCGGATCAGGAAGTTGTCCGCCGGCCACTCGCCGCGCTCGTTCTGGCCCCAGGCTTCGCGCAGCCATTCGCGGTTCGACTCGAAGCCGCCGGCGGCCAGCACACAACTCTTCGCTGCTATGCGTTCGCCTTGTTCAGTCGTCGCGGCGACAAAGCGGTCGCCCTCCATTTCCACCGACACCACGGGGGTCTCATAGCGGATGTGCACGCCCAGCTTCTCGGCGCTGCGGAAATAGGCATTGACCAGGGCCTTGCCGCCACCCATGAAAAACGCGTTGGTGCGCGCGACATGCAGCGCGCCCGACAGCGGCGGCTGGAAATGCACGCCGTGGCTGCGCATCCAGTCGCGGCAATTCGACGAGGCGCGAATCACCAGGCGTGCCAGGTGTTCATCGATGCGGCCGCCGGTGACCTTGAGCAGGTCCTGCCAGTATTCCTCTTCCGGGTAGGCCTCGACCAGCACGTCTTGCGGGGCGTCGTGCATGCAGCGCAGATTGCGGGTGTGGCTGGAGTTACCGCCGCGCCAGTCGCGCGGTGCGGCTTCCAGCAGCAGCACGCTGGCGCCAGCCTCGCGCGCCATCAGCGCGGCGCACAGCGCGGCATTTCCGCCGCCGACGACCAGGACATCGATCACATTGTTCTCCTTGGGGGGAGCTGCGACTTTAGCCAGTCCGGCCTTCAGGCGGAAGGCCTGTTTGATCAACAGGTGTTCAGTGATCGAGAAGACTTGCGCCGGCCCAAAGTCCGCCCTGCACCAGCTTGCGCACGGTGTCGGTCATCACCACGCGGGTGGCAAGTGCGGCCGGTGACAGCTCGTCATCGGACAGGCTGACCAGCAGGTTGCGGCGCCCCACGTGGGCATCGGTGATCTGGCTGTGCTGCAAGTCATCGCCGGCATGCCGCGCCATCGCCGCACCGGGCTGGATGGTGGCGCCGTGACCCGCGCGCACCGCGTCCATCAGCAAAGCCAGCCCGTCGATCTCGGCCACCACGAGGGGCTCCACGCTTGTGCGCGCGAACGCGGCGGTCAGCGTGGCCCTCAAACCGTGGTCGGCACTCGGAAGGATCAGCGGCACGCCCGCGAGCTGGGCAAGGCGCACCTTGGCGCCCACCGGCCGCTGGGGGAGCGCTGGCGATGCGATCACGAACAGCTTTTCCTCGAGCAGGGGCGCGACGCTCCAGCGGCGCAGGGTGTTGGTCTGGAATAAAACAGCAAGGTCCAGCTGGCGTGCCTGCAGCATGGTCGCCAGGTGGCCTGACAGCGACTCCACCAGGTGCAAACGGACATCCGGGTAGGACTGGCGCATGGCCTGCAACAGCGGCACCCCCAGGACAGACGCGGTGGTCGGTGCCAGGCCGACACTGACATGGCCCGACAGCCGCGCCTGCTGCGCGGCCAGAACCGCCGCATCGGCATGGCGCAGGGTCAGTTGTGCCTGATGGAGAAAGGCCACGCCGGCGGCGGTGGGCGCAACGCCGGTTGAAAGGCGTTGCAGCAGGCGGGTGGACAACTCGCTCTCCAGCCGGCTGATCTGCTGGCTCAGGGCCGAGGTGCCGACGCCGAGCTCAACCGCCGCACGTCCCATGCTGCGCAGTTCGCAAATCCTCACAAAGTAACGAAGCTGGCGCAGTTCCATCTCTTCAATTCGTATGGTGAACGCGGTTCGATACGCGTCTGAGGATTGTAGGTGTCGCTAGGGAGGGCTTGTGGCCGCCGGCGGGCTTGCACTCCTCATACGCAGGACAGCTGGTCATGATGAAGGTTGAGCATCAACGGCCTGCAGCCCAGACGGGGCGGTCGCAGCAAGCTATGAATTTGATAGTCATGACCGTTTCAGGCCGCGGGCTGCCAGGACGGCTGTTTGTCCATCACGCCGGCATACAGCGCGCTGCCTTCAAAGGCCGCCAGCCAGCCCTGCAGGCGCGCCCACGGTTGCGCGGCGAACCAGTCGGCATCGGTGTGGGCAAACTGGCGCACAAAAGGCAGGATGGCCATGTCGGCCAGGCTGGCCTGGGTGCCCAGCAGCCAGCCGTCGGTGAGCCTTGCGTCGAGCTGCGCCAGCCACTGCGCCGCTTGCGTGCGATGCGCCAGCGCAAAGCCGGCAACATCGGCGCCGGCTTCGTCGGCATATCGGTTCGGGTACTTGTAGCGGTCCAGGTGGCGCTTGAAGTCGCCATCATTTCTGGCGATCAGGGCCTCCATCTCGTCGCTCGAAGCGCCCGGCGGCGCCAGCCACTTCCCCGGGTCGTGGCGGCCCAGCGCCCAGCGCCCAGCGCATGATGTCCAGGCTTTGCTCAATCACTTGTCCGTTCGGCAGCACCAGCACCGGCACCGTGCCCTTGGGGGAAGCGGCCAGCATGTCGGCGGGTTTGTTTCTCAGAACCACTTCGCGCAGATCGTACGGCTGGGCGCTCACAGCCAGCGCCAGCCGTGCACGCATGGCATAGGGGCAACGCCGGAACGAATAAAGGATGGGCAGGGCGCCCATCAGGCGCCTTCGCTGTCCCCGGCGGGCGATGATGACGGTGACGAAGACGGCAGTTTTGCGCCTATGTGCGGCTGGCGCCGGCGGTTGGCGTAGTCGACCTGGCGCTGGCGCTCGATGAAGCCGCGCTTCTGCTCTTCGGTTTTCTTGTCTTGGCAGGCCGGGCAGCTGACGCCGGGCACATACAGCGGCGAGGCCATGTCGGCTTCGCTGATCGGGTCGCGGCAGGCGCGGCACAGGCCGTAGTGGCCGGTGGCCAGGCCGTGCACCACCGAGACGCGTTCGTCGAAAACAAAACATTCGCCTTGCCACAGGCTCTCGGCTTCAGGCACGATCTCCAGGTACTTGAGGATGCCGCCTTCGAGGTGGTAGACCTCGTCAAACCCCTGGGTGCGCATGAAGGCGGTGGATTTTTCACAGCGTATGCCACCGGTGCAGAACATCGCCACCTTGGGCTTCTTGCCGTCCTTGGCGACCAGCAGCCCGCCCGGCGCGGACTGCGCCTCCACCCAGGCGGGCAGTTCCGAAAAGCTCCGGGTTTTGGGATTGAGCGCGCGCTCGAAGGTGCCGATTCCGAACTCGTAGTCGTTGCGCGTGTCCACCACCACCACCTCGGGGTCGGCGATCAGGGCATTCCAGTCCTGCGGCTTCACGTACTCGCCGGCCATCTCGTTCGGGTTGATGCCGGGCACACCGAGGGTGACGATTTCGCGCTTCAGGCGCACCTTCATGCGGTAAAACGGCAATTTTTGCGCCCAGGACTCCTTGTGCGGCAGGTCGGCCAGGCGCGGATCGGCGCGCAAATACGCCAGCACCGCGCGTACGCCGCCTTCGGGCCCGGCAATCGTGCCGTTGATGCCTTCGCGGGCCAGCAGCAGCGTGCCGCGCACGTCCTGAGCCTCGCAAAAGGCCTGTAGCGGCGGCTGCAGGTCGGCGTAGTCGGGAAGATCGACAAATTTATAGAGGGCGGCGGTCAGGAAATCAGGCATGGCAGGGCAGAGATGGGGGCAAACAGAAGGGGGGCAAGCCGTCGAACCCTCCATCGTAACGGCTGGCCTCTTTGCAGGACTGACGCGCATCAAGCGTTCCTCCTACCCGGCAAAGGAAAAAAGGCGCGCGGACGGTTTTGTTGCAATGCAGCAAAATGCTGGTGTACTTACCAATTCACCCAAGGAAGGACCGATGATGCAGCCCCTTCCCCCTGTCGCCCGGGCACGATGGCCAAAAGCCTGAGCAGCCTCTGGCTCAAAAGCATGCGCCGCATGGGCAAGGTCCAGCAGGCGCAGGGCCGCAGGCTGTTCCTCAGCCTGGTGCCCAAGGCTGTTGCCAGCCCAGTGCGCCGCGCCAAACCCGTCAAGCTGCCCAAGCCCAAGGCGGTGAAAGCCCTGCGCAAACCCGCCGCACCGCCGGCGCGCGCCGTGTCAGGCCTGCCCGGAACCTGGCAAAAGGCGTATTTTTCCTTGCCGGCCGGCGGCCAGCTGGCGCCCGCGCGGCGCATGGCGTACTGGCTTTATTTGCCGGCCGCGGCCAGCGCGGCGCCGCGACCGCTGGTGGTCATGCTGCACGGCTGCCAGCAGACCGCCACCGACTTTGCCATTGCCACGCGCATGAACCAGCTCGCTGAACGCAAGGGTTTTGCCGTGCTTTACCCGCACCAGTCGGCCTCGGCCGACGCGCACCGCTGCTGGCACTGGTACCAGCGTGCCACCCAGGAGGGGCAGGGTGACGTCCGGTTGATTGCCGAAATGATGGCCCATGTGCAGGCCAAACACGCGCTGGACCCGACGCGCACCTACGTGGCGGGCCTGTCGGCGGGCGCCGGCCTGGCCAACATCCTGGCCCTGCGTTACCCCGACCGGGTGGCCGCCGTGGGCCTGCACTCGGCGCCGGTGTTCGGCACGACCGACTCGCCCATGAGCGCCTACCGCGCCATGCAGCACGGCGCCGGCGCAGCCCACAGCGAGGCGGCGCGTTCCTTCACCGCGGCCCTGCCGGACTTTCCGGGCATGCCGGCGATCCTCATCCACGGCGCGCGTGATGCCGTGGTGCGCCGCATCAACAGGACGCAGCTGACCGAGCAGTTCAAGATCGTCAATGCCACCGCCATCACCCGCCCGGAACCGGTGCTGCGCCGCTACCCGGCGCGTGCCACCGGGCGCCATCCGCGCCATGCCTACGAAAGCGCCACGTATTACGCCGGGAGAAAGCCGCAGCTGGTGAGCTGCGAGATCGAACACCTGGGCCACGCCTGGAGCGGCGGCGACGCGAGCGTGGATTTCAGCGCGCCGGAAGGCCCTGACGCCACGCTGATGATGTGGACCTTTTTTGCACACCACCGCCGAACGGCAGCGGGCTGAGTCCCTGATCACATGCCAAAAGTTCCTCCAGCCCAACAGGTGCGGGCGCAAGCAGCTATTGATTTGGTAGCGAACTAGGGTCGTGGCGCTTGATCAAAGCGTGTGCGCAGGGCCTCCACGCGGGCACGGTTCACGCCGAAGTCCTTGCGCCCGAGCCGGCTCGCGGAGCGCACCTGGATCACGCCAGCCCCTTCGTCGAGCGAGAACTCCACATCGTCGGTGAACTTCAGCCAGCGGGTGCGGCACTGCGCGTACAGGTAAGCCGGTTCGCGCTTTACCAGCACGCAGCCGGGGGTGGTTTCCAGCAAGGCAGCCAGTCGCCCCACGGCGGCTTTGCCGTCACCGGTGTAGGACAGGGGGGCAATGCTGGCCTCAAGGCGCTGCGGGTGGTTGGCATGGCCGCCGGCCTGGCTGGACACGCTGTTAGGTGTGGGGGACGGCGGCTTGAGACGGTCATCGCGCACGCCCAGATCTTGCGGCGGCTTCCCCGCGAAAAACCCCAGCTGCCCGGCCACCAGCAGCAGCGCGGCCACGGCCAGCAACACGCCCGCAAGCCATCCTGCTATTTTCATGACCTCATCTTTTTTTGTGGGACGCTTGCGCCGCTGCCCGTGATGACCTGCCAGTGGCGCGGCTCCACCGGCGTGATGGACAGGCGGTTGCCCTTTTTGAGCACCAACAGCTCGGCCAACTCGGGTCGGGCGCGCAACGCGGGCAGGGTGATGGTGGGGATTTTCTGGAGCACCTGCACGTCCACCAGCAGCCAGCGCGGTGCGTCGGGTGCGGACTTGGCGTCGTAGTACGGCGAGGCCGGGTCGAACTGCGTCGGGTCGGGGTAGGCGGTGGAGGCTACCCGCGCAATGCCGACAATGCCCGGCTCAGCGCAGCTGGAGTGGTAGAACAACACACCGTCGCAGACCCGCATGGCGTCACGCATGAAATTGCGCGCCTGGTAATTGCGCACGCCCACCCAGGGCACCGTGGCTTTCGGGGCCGCCAGTGCGTCGTCCACCGAGCACTCTCCGGGTTCGGATTTCATCAGCCAGTAGTTCATGGGTTCAGGAATTCATTGGTGTTTCAGAGGCCGGTTTTGGCAATCTGCAGCAGCGCCGGAACCAGCAGCCCGACCCCCGTCAGCAGCAGCAGCGCACAGACCAGTTTGAGCACCGTGGGCCGCGACCAGCCGGGCGGGTGCCGCTCCAGCCACCAGCTTAGCGCGAACACCAGCGGTGCGGCAAGCAGGCACAGCTTGAGCGCGTTGGCGCTGAATTGCCCGGTGCCCAGCACCATCGTCAGCCGCATCAGCGAACTGGCCGCCAGCGTGGCCACCAGCGTGTCGCGCACCGTCCGCAGCGGCATCGGCTGGCGGTACAGGTGGTAGACCAACGGCGGCCCGCCGGTCGAAAAAAGGCCGGTCAGCAGGCCCGAAACCACGCCCCAGGTGCGAAACGAGGCGGCGGACGACCGTTCACGCAGGGCCGCAGCCTGCAGCAGCACCACGATGGCGCAGGCAACCACCGTCAGGCCCAGCAGCACACGCAGAACCAGCGTGACGTTGGCGCTGAGCCAGCCGACCAGCAGCACGCCCGCCAGAATGCCCACGGCACTGCCCATTGCGGTGTCGCGGAAGGCGGGCACATCGAGCGTGCGGCCCGAGCGGCGCAAGGCGACCAGGGCGTTGGCCAGCGCCAGCACGGTGGCCACGTTGGCCAGGTCCGCCAGCGGGGCGAGCTCCAGCAGGCCGGCCAGGCCCAGCAGGATCAGCGCGAACGCGAAACCGCTGAGGTTCTGGGCGCAGGTCGCCAGGGCCACACACAGCAGGAAAAGCGCGATCTGCCACGCCGTCATTGCCCCGCACGCTGCGGGTGGCTCACCCGCCCCTTCGAACATTCAATACTCATGCGGGCAGGATAACCTGCCGGCAGTGCGCGGGCAGGGCATAGGGTCAGCAGGAACGGGCAGGCGGCGGCTGCACCAGCACACTTGCCGAAGTCTTTCTAGAATGCGGCTCCCCATCAAAAACTCACTCATGACAAACAACGCCCACCCTTCCCAGACTCCTTTCAAAGTTGCCGTCATGGGCGCAGGCGCCGTCGGCTGCTACTACGGCGGCATGCTGGCGCGCGCCGGCCACGAGGTGGTGCTGATCGCCCGGCCGCAACACGTCGAAGCCATCACACGTGACGGCCTGCACATGGAAACCCGGAACTTTGACGAGCATGTGCGCCTGGCCGCCAGCAGCGAGCCCGGCGCGGTGCAGGGCGCGAAGCTGGTGCTGTTCTGCGTCAAGTCCACCGACACCGAAGCCACCGGCGCCCTGATACGGCCGCATCTGGCGCCCGACGCCCTGGTGCTGTGCCTGCAAAACGGCGTGGACAACGCCGACCGGTTGCGCAGCGTGCTGCCGCAACACACGGTGGCCGCCGCCGTCGTTTACGTGGCCACCGAAATGGCCGGCCCCGGCCACGTCAGACACCACGGCCGCGGCGAGCTGGTGATCGAACCGTCCCCCGCCAGCGATGCCGTGGCGCAAGCCCTGATCGCCGCCGGTGTGCCGACCGAAGTGTCGGACAACGTGCGCGGCGCCTTGTGGGCCAAGCTGATCCTCAACTGCGCCTACAACGCCGTCTCGGCCATCACCCAGCTGCCTTATGGCCAGACGGTGGCCGGCGAGGGCGTACCTGACCTGATGCGCGATGTCGTCGCCGAATGCCTGGCCGTGGCGCAGGCCGAAGGCGTGCAGGTGGCGGGTGACGTGTATGCGGCGGTGGACAAGCTCGCCGCCAGCATGCCCAGCCAGTTGTCGTCCACTGCACAAGACCTGGCACGCGGCAAGCCCACCGAAATCGATTACCTCAACGGGCTGATCGTCAGGCGCGGCGCCGCGCTGGGCGTGGCCACGCCGGCGAACCGGGTGTTGTGGGCGCTGGTGAAGTTGATGGAAGGAAAGAAGCCTGCTTCCAGCCTGCCGCGCGGCGCATGACGCTGCCTGGCCTCCGGGCTGAGAGGTCCTGGCCAACTGCGCCTCCGGCACTTATGTCCGTGGAGGGAGGGAAAGAGGCTGGCCCCGGGATGGGGTTCAGGCCAGCACACCAACCGACCGCAGAAACACCTGCAGCGCAGCAAAATCCAGGGGCTTTGTCAGATGGGCGTCGAAGCCCGCGGCCGTCGCCCTGCTTTTATCCTCGGCGGTGCCGTATCCGGTCAGTGCGGCCGCGGTCATGCCGTCGCCGCCCGGCATGGCGCGCAGGGCTGCCAGCAGCTCGTAGCCATTCATGTCCGGCATGCCGATGTCCAGCACGATGACCTGGGGCAGCGCCATGCGCGCAGACGCCAGTGCCGTGGGGCCGTCATAGGCCACCGTGACCTGGCAATTCATCAGCCGCAGGATTTCCGCCATGCTGTTGGCCGCGTCGCGGTTGTCGTCGACGATCAGGAACAGCGGTCCGGGTGGGACGCCCGGTGTGTCGTCCGTCCCGCTGCCCGATGTTCCGGCGTGGGGCAGGAAGAAGCTGAAAGTGCTGCCCAGCCCGCAGCCCGGGCTGTCAGCACTCAGCACCCCACCATGCATTTCAACCAGCGAACGTGCCAACGTCAGGCCGATGCCCAGCCCGCTTTCCCTGGCCGATGTCTGCGCATCACCTTGGGAGAACAATTCGAAAATCTGGTGAATCGCCGCGGGCGACAGGCCGGCGCCGTTGTCCCGTACCGAGGTGTGGAGCTGCGTGCCGTCCTGCCAGACCTTCAGCTCGATCAGGCCTCCCTCGGGCGTGTATTTGGCCGCATTCGTGAGCAGGTTTTGCAGCACCTGCGCCAGCCGGGTGGCGTCACCCTGGACCCACAGGCCGTTGTCGGACATGTCTATGCTGAGCTGGTGGCGGCGGGCATCCATCAGTGGTCGGACCGCCTCCACCGAACGCGACACGACCTGGGCATAAGACACCTGCTCGGCCCTGAAGCGGATCTTGCCGGTGGTCAGGCGTCCCACGTCGAGCAAGTCGTCGACCAGCCGCGTCATGTGGGACAGCTGCCTGTCTATCATGTCGCGGCTGCTGCGCACCATCGGGCTGGGGGAGGGCTCCAGCTGCAGGATGGTGACGGCGTTGCGTATGGGCGCCAGCGGGTTGCGCAGTTCGTGCGCCAGCATGGCGAGGAATTCGCTCATGCGCTTGCCTGAGCTTTCCAGCTCGTGCAGGCGTCGTCGTTCCGTCATGTCACGCGTGACCTTGGCAAAACCCCGCAACTGCCGGGATGCGTCATACACCGGCGAGATCACCACGTTGGCCCAGAACACCGAACCGTCGCGCCGCACGCGCCAGCCTTCTCCTTCGGCCCGGCCGACTGCAAGCGCGGTTTCAAGCTGTGTGGCGGGCAGGCCGGTGGCCAGGTCTTCCGGACGGTAGAGCATGCCGAAATACCGGCCCATGACGTCCTCGGCGCTGAAGCCCTTGATGAGTTGGGCGCCACTGTTCCAGCTCTGGATGATGCCCTCGGGGCTGAGCATGAAAATCGCGTAGTCGCGCACGCCTTCAATCAGCAGCCTGAAGCGCTGCTCGCTTTCACGCACGGCCTCCTCGTGCAGCCGGCGCTCGGTCAGGTCGCGCGTCACTTTGCCAAAGCCGGTCAGCGTGCCGTTCTCGTCGCGCAGCGCGGTGATGACCACGCTGGCCCAGAAACGCGTGCCGTCCTTGCGCAGCCGCCAGCCTTCGTCTTCAAAGCGGCCGTCCAGGGCCGCGCGTCGCAATTCTTCGCTTGGCCACTTCGCCGCAACCGCTTCAGGCGGATAAAAGAGCGAAAAGTGCCGGCCTATGATTTCCTCCGGCCGGTACTGCTTCATGCGCTGGGCGCCGCTGTTCCAGGACTCCACGATGCCGTCGGGATCGAGCATGAAGATGCCATAGTCCTGAACGGCATCCACGAGAAGGCGGAAGCGGTCTGCGCTAGCGTGTTTGGTCAGGGCGGGCATCTTGGCGGACATGACGAATGGTATCGAGCTGGCAACGGCGTGAGGGCGGTTTTGGCGCCAATTACGCAAGTTGCAACCTTGTCCTACAGCCACTCGGGCCGTCCGCGGCGGTGTCAAGCGCGGGGCTCTTCCGGCAGGCCCGCCAGGCGGACAACCGGGTGTTGTGGGCGTGGGTGAAGTTGATGGAACGCCAACAAGCTCAGGAGTCTGGGCGAGCGCTTCGCCTACAAGAAGAGCCGACTCCTGGCCGTTCGCCATCGCACAGACCAGTGCGCATCAACACGGTACGCTGACAGGGCGAACCCACCCAGCTGCCACCTCGGCAAACTGCGGACGGGCGCATCACCTGGTTCTGCATTGCCCACACCTTCCCCCCCAAAAAAAAAGCCGCCGCGGGCTTCTTCCCCGCCAGGCGCAGCTCCCAAGGCTGTGCTTGCCAGTTCGAGCGAAATAAAACTCAATCGTCTGCTCGCCGCCTTGCCCGACGCGCAGCTCAAGGCCTGGCTGCCGCATCTTGAACTGTTCGAGATGCCACTTGGCGAGGTGCTGTATGAATCCGGAAAAGTCGAGCACCACGTTTATTTTCCGACTCGTCCATCGTGTCGCTGCTGTATGTCATGAAAAATGGCGACTCGGCCGAAATTGCGGTGGTCGGCAATGAGGGCATTGTCGGCATCTCTCTTTTCATGGGGGGCAACTCCACGCCAAGCCGTGCCGTGGTGCAAAGCGGCGGCAAAGGTTATCGCCTCAAGGCAAAGTTCATGAAGGACGAGTTCGACAAGGCCGGGCCGGTCACACATCTGCTGCTGCGTTACACCCAGGCGCTGATCACGCAGATGTCGCAAACGGCCGTCTGCAACCGCCACCACTCGCTGGACGAACAGCTGTGCCGGTGGTTGTTGCTGAGCCTGGACCGCCTGCCTGGCAATGAACTGGTAATGACCCAGGAATTGATTGCCAACATGCTGGGCGTGCGGCGGGTCGGCGTCACGGAAGCGGCGCTCAAGGTGCAGGAGGCCGGTCTGATCAGCTACGCGCGCGGCCGCATCAAGGTGCTGGACCGCAAGGGCCTGGAAAAGCGTTCCTGCGAGTGTTACCAGGTCGTGAAGGACGAATACGACCGTTTGCTGCCGATGGAGATGGCTGGCTAGCATCCAGCGGCTGGCCGCCACGCGGTTCGCCAGCGCCATTTGCCCTGGCTTGGGGGCGGCCCCGGCTGCCCGCTGATCCGGCCGGCGTGGCGTAATACCTATTTATTCATTTTCTTTCGAATAAGTCCGCTACCGGACCGACCACCGTTCCAGAAACTTCTATAAACGAGCCAAGGCAATGGCGTACCGAGCCTCGGTCGCATTAGCGCCTTACCGTCGCTGCAGCTTTATGCAGCAAATCCCGCAGGTGCCCGCATGAAGCGAACAGCCTCCTTGCCGATCAGACAGGTGCGACACCTAGCGCACAAGGCCCTCAAGGCACTCGGGTTCGTCAACTTCGGGCTGCTGTTTCAGGTGCCTCAGCCTGCGTCCGCCACGCTCGCCCCATCGACCGAGTTGCCGGCGCAAGGGACCGCCCGGGAAGCTGATTCCGTCCAGGATTCTCTGTGCCGGCTGCAGATTCCGTGCGGGGACTGGGACCTTCTTTTCAGGTCGGTCCAGTTGCGGCTCACCACAGCCGCGCAGGAGCGCCCCGCGTCCGATCTGTCGTCCCAGAGCGGCGAGGCTGCCGCTCATTTTCACGCGGTCGTCCTTGACTGCGTGTCTGACATGGATCAATTGCGCACGGCGTTGACGCTGGAACACCGGTAGCAGCGGCAGACCCGGGGCCTCCCGGTCTGGTGGCGGGGGACAAGCATGGCTAAGATGATCCCATCCAAGGAGCGATCATGCGTTGGCCCCCTCAGCAAGTGCAAAGCCCGGACAAGAGCCAGCATCCAGGCACACCGCCCGACACGCCCGCGAACCCGCCGCGCAGCGCCTGGCTGTTCCTGCTCGCCGTGCTGGTGGCGAACTACCTGCTGGCGCGGCTGATTTTCCCGGGTGGGGACATCCCGGTCACCGTGCCTTATACCGAGTTCCGTCAGCAGGTCGCCAAGGGCAATGTGGCGGCTATCTACAGCCGGGGTGTCAGCATCGAAGGCCGCTTCGTGGCGCCCATCACCTGGCCGCCGACGGCCGAAGGAGCGGCGAGCCCGACCGGCCCGGTAGCGGCCAAGCCGCGTTCGGTGACGCACTTCGACACCACGCTGCCGGCGTTTGTCGATCCGGGGCTGGAAAACTTCCTGATTGAGCACAAGGTCGAAATCAGCGCGATCCCGCTGCAGACCGGCGACGGCCTGTCCACCCTGATCTACGGCTTCGGGCCGGCCCTGCTGATCATCGGCTTTTACGTCTGGATGTTTCGGCGCGCCGCCAGGGGCGGCGGGCTGATGGGCGGCGGCCTGTTCGGCCTCGGCAGCAGCAAGGCGCGGCGTTACGACCAGGACAGCGCGAACAAGGTCACCTTCGCTGACGTGGCAGGCATCGACGAAGCCGAAAACGAGCTGGTCGAGGTGGTCGATTTCCTGAAGTCGCCGGCCAAATACACCCGCCTGGGCGGCAGCGCGCCCAAGGGTGTATTGCTGATAGGCGCGCCCGGCACCGGCAAGACGCTGCTGGCCCGGGCGGTGGCCGGGGAGGCCGGCGTGCCCTTCTTCTCGATGAGCGGTTCCGAGTTCGTCGAGATGATCGTGGGTGTCGGCGCCGCGCGCGTGCGCGACCTGTTCAAACAGGCACGCGAGAACGCACCGGCTATCATCTTCATCGACGAGATCGACTCGATCGGCCGGGCCCGCGGCCAGATTGCGATCGGCGGCGCGAGCGAGCAGGAACAGACGCTCAACCAGGTGCTGGCCGAGATGGACGGCTTCTCGGGCCAGGAAGGCGTCATCGTGCTGGCGGCCACCAACCAGCCCGACGTGCTGGACCGCGCGCTGCTGCGGCCCGGGCGTTTCGACCGGCGTGTCGTCGTGAATCTGCCGGACAAGGTCGGCCGTGAAGCCATCCTCAAGGTGCACACGCGCAAGGTGCCGCTGGCGGCCGATGTGGACCTGGCCGATGTCGCGGCCTCCACGCCGGGGCTGGCCGGCGCCGACCTGAAGAACCTGGTCAACGAGGCGGCGTTGCTGGCGGCGCGGCGCGGGCAGGACAGCGTGATGCAGAAAGACATCCTCGACGCGCTGGAGAAAATCGTGCTCGGCCCCGAGCGCCCGCTGCTGCTGAGCGCCGACGACCGCCAGCGCATTGCCTACCATGAGAGCGGGCACGCCATTCTGGGCCTGGTCGTGCCCGGCGCCGATCCGGTGCAGCGCGTCAGCATCGTGCCACGCGGCCAGGCGCTGGGCGTGACCTACCAGCGACCGCAGACCGACCGCTACAACTACCCCGAGGCCTACATGCGCGCACGCATCGTCGGCATGCTGGGCGGGCGTGCCGCCGAAGAGCTGGTCTACGGCACGCGCACCACCGGCGCCGAAAGCGATATCGAACAGGTGAGCCAGATCGCGCGCAACATGGTCACGCGCTGGGGCATGAGCGACGAGCTCGGCATGGTGCAGCTGGCGCCACGCGAGAACCGCTACCTGGGCATCAGCGGCAGCTTCGGCGCCGACAAACCCTTCAGCGAAGCGACGGCACAGCGCATTGACAGCGAGGTGCAGCGCATCATCAGCGAGTGTCAGGCCGAGGCCAGGCGCCTGCTGGCCCTGCACCGCCCGCAACTCGACGCGCTGGTCGCGGCCCTGCTGGCGCACGAGACCCTGGGTCAGGAAGAAATCCTCAAAGTGACCGGTCTGCCGCCGGCCCCTGAACTGGAGAACCGGCCGCTGCCGCCAGTGGCGCCGTCTTCATGAGGCGCACATGGCCGGCCGGGGGTGTAAGTGGGAACGGCTGCAGGCGTCGCGGGCGCTCATGGCGGGTGGCACCGGTGCCGCACGCCCCGGTCACCCCGCACCACCAGCGCTACATAAATCATAGCTGATTGCGCAACAGAGACGGGGGCTGCAGGCCTTTTTTACTTCAATGCGGCGCCGGCCCCCTGGTTGCGCCGCCAGGCGCTCAGCTGTCGGCCCGGATGCCCCGCAGCATGATGATGCCGCCCAGGGAGCGCGTGTCGCTGCGCATGCGGGTGCGCAGGCCTTCCGCAGTGGACGGCGCGGGTTGCCAGCCCACCGTGATCAGCCGCTGGCGCGTCTCGCCGGTTTTGAGAACCTCGATCACCGCGGCGCCGAGTTTGTCGCGCACGGCGGGCGGCAGCGACGCCGGGCCGGCCAGCGCGGTGAACAACTCCATGTCGGCACCCATGATGCCGGCCTCGCGCAGCGTCGGCAGTTCCGGGGCCAGCATGCTGCGCTGTTCGGACGTGACGCCGATCGCCTTCATCTTGCCGGCGCGAACCTGCTGCATGGCCAGGCCGGGCGGCAGCAAGGCGGCCTGCAGATGCCCGCCCAGCATGGCCGTGATGAGTTGCGGGTTGCCGGGGTAGGGCACATGCATCACGCCCAGGCCACCGCTGCGGCTCTTGATCAACTCCATGCCCAGGTGCCCGGGCGTGCCTGTGCCGGGCGAGCCGTAACTGGCCTTGTCGCCCTGGTTGCGCAGCCAGGTCAGCCACTCCTGCGCGTTGTTGCCCTGGGCGAAGTTGCTGACCACCAGCACCAGCGGCGTGGTGCCGATCAGGGCGACCGGCGCCAGATCGACGGCCGGGTCGTAGGCAATCATGGGGTTGAGCAGACGCGCGATGGTCAGCTGGCTGTTGTTCATGACCCCGAAGGTGTGCTGGTCGGTGGACTTGGCGACCTGATCCGCGGCAATCGTGCCCGACGCGCCGGACTTGTTCTCCACGATCACCGGCTGGCCCAGCGACTTCGACAGCGGCTCGGCAATCGCCCGGGCCGACAGGTCCTGCACCGAGCCCGGCGGAAAGCCGATCAGCAGGCGGATGGGCTTGATCGGCCAGTCGGCCACCGGCGGCGCGGGACGCGCCGCCAGCGCCGCTGTTTTGACGGCGGGCGCCGGTGTGGCCTTGGCCGCCGGAACAGGCGTGGGCGCCGCCTTGCCGGTGGGGGTCTGGCTGAAGGCGCCGGGGCCAGCCAGCGTCAGAATAAGCGCTGGCAGGAGGCGCCAGGAAGGATGGAATTGCATCATGTGAAGGCTCCGTCAAGTTGAAGAACTCGAGGCCATTGTTTTGAGCCGAAGGAAAAGCGGTCAATCCTGTCAGAGCTGACAGTGGAGCCCGGCCGTGCATTGCCCAAAGGTGTGCAGCGCAAGGTGAGTTTCCAGAGTTTTTAATAGGAATGAATTAGCCAAGGCGGGCGGCAAGCGGCCGGGCGCCTGCGATATTTGACAGGAAGCCATTCGGCTTACATCGCGCAAAACCGCCTGACGGTCAATAAACGTAGCTGAACGGCAAAAAATAGCTATCAATATGATAGCTGCTTGCGCTCGACTGCTATGGGATTGAAGCCTGTTTCCCTTGCGGTTATGCGGAAAACCCCTTCAGGACGCGCCGGGGACGATTTCCTGATTGGAGATAACATGGGACTTCGAGTACCGTCCTGACATCTTCTCTTGGCTGTGCATTTCGTGATTTCCTGTTTTTGGAATGTATGGCCTCCAGTACCCTCGAAGGTTTCAAGAAGCGTTCATTTTTTCTGCTGGCTTTACCCTGTTCAATGCTTCCCTGGGGTCATCAGGCATGGGCCCAGCAGTGCAATGGCGGCGCCACGGTGACCGGGGCGCTGACCATCAGCGCCAACTGCTCCGGCGGCGGCATCAAGCCACTGAACCTGGACACCGGCGCGAATGTGACGGTCAACACCGGGGTCACGGTGAGCAACAATGCTGGGAGTGGCCGAAACGGCGACCCGATCTCGGTGTTGTCGTCCGCCACCGCATCCACGCTGACCAACCGCGGCACGATTTACACCGCAGAGCAAATCGCGGTCAACGTAAACGGAAGACTGACCACCCTGGTAAACAGCGGCACGATTTCCTCGGGCTTCCGGCGCGGTCTGGTGATTTTCAGTGCTGCCAGCACGCTGGGCACGCTGACCAATACCGGTTCCATCATCGGGCCGTTTTCGGGCATTACCAACAGTGGCACCCTGCAGACGTTCAACAACCTGCAGGGCGCCGGCAACGTCAACGGTGCCGTCACCTATACCGGCTTGGTGCCCACCAACTACAACATCATCATCAACAGTCCGGCCACCTATGGAAAGTTCACCAACAAGGACGGTGTGACGGGCGCCATGATCTTCGGTATCTACGGCACGTCGACCGTGGCGATCGGGTCCTACACCGGCGTGCTGAACAACTTCACGGCGGCCAACCTGACCGGCGCAACCTCGGGCTCGTTCAGCGGCCTCAACTGGGTGCTGAGCCTGGCCTCGGGCAGCACCACCGTCTGGGACCTGATTTTTTCAGCGGGCAGCGTCAATATGGCGGCTGGCAGTTCCTACACGCTGGCCAATGTCGGGGTGTCGATCAACCCGGTCTTCGACGGCGGCACGCTGGTGCTGCCTGCCAATGCCAACTCGGCCCAGGCTTTCACCTTCAACGCCGGCGGCGCCACCATCACCTCGCCAGCCGGCAGCACGGCGCGGCTGTCCGGCGTGCTCTCGGGCGCTGGCGGCCTGACGGTCAACGGCAGCGGCCTGTTGGCGCTGTCGGGCATCAACACCTATGCTGGCGGCACCACCGTCAGCTCGGGCACCTTGTCGGTCAGTGGTGTTTCGCCATTGGGCACGGGTTCGGTGTTTGTGGCAGCGGGCGGCACGCTGATGGGCACCGGCAGCCTGCGTGGCCCGCTGACCGTGGCCGGCACGCTCAAGCCCGGGCATTCGCCGGGCCGCCTGGCGGTCAACGGCACCGTCACCATGAACAGCGGCAGCACCTTCCGCCAGGACATTGCCGGCACCTTACAGGCCAGCGCCAACAGTCCGGCGGGCGCCACGGGTTATTACTCGCTGCTGGCCATCAGCGGCGGGCAGTTCGTGATCCAGCCGAACGCGACGCTTTCGCCGCGCCTGCTGGACCTGTTCACGCCCGGTGAGCCCGGCTTCGGCAGCACACCCTACACCCCGGCGCTGGGCGACAGCTTTCGCATGGTCAGCGCCGACGGCGGCATTGCCGGCCGGTTTAGCACGCTGACGCAGCCGGCCGGGCTGGCGGCGGGCACGCGCTTTGCCCAGTTCTACAACTTGGGTGGCAGCAACAGCCTGGACCTGGCCGTCATCCCAACGTCCTACGCCGGCGCTCTGGCCGCGCAAAACGTCAATGCCCGCTCGGCCGCCGGGGCCCTCGACCGCGTGATGGCAGCCAACGACGCCGGCACCGCCACGGCGGCGCAGGACCTGCTGCTGTATTCGGCCGCCACGCGTGGCGCGACCGGCCTGCCGGCTTTCACGCGCGGCCTGGCCGGCGAGGTTTATGGCGCCACGCTGACGGCTGCGCCGGAGGCCGGCCGGCGCATGCAGCAGGCGGTGCTGTCGCACCTGAACGACGCCAGCCCTGCGGCCAATCAATTCGCGGCGCTGGCGCCCCGTGATGGCCGTGGCAGCCTGCTCGCAAGCGCTGACGGGCGTGCCGTTCCCGGCCTGCAACTGTCCGCGCCTGCCGATGCTGCCGTGCGGCAAGGCGCGCGCGACGACGCGGCGTGGGGCGAGCTGGCCTACCAGCACGGCCGCCGCTCCGGCGACCAGAACGCCAGTGCCTTCAGCAGCGACCTTTACCAGCTGGTGCTGGGGGTCGATGCGTTTGCCGGCGAAGGCAGGAAGGCCGGCGTCGGTCTGGCGCTGTCGAACACCGACGTCGGCGCGGCGCAGGGGCAGGCCGAGTTGCGGCAGGGCGCGCTGTTTGCCTATGCCCGCGTGCCGGCGGCGTCATGGGTGGTGGACGTTCTGGCCAGTTGGGGCGTGCAGTCCACCGTGCATTCGCGCAGCGACGTCACGGGCCTGAGCGCCGGCCTGGGCGGCAAGACCAGCGGTCGCGATGCGCTGCTCAGCGCCGGCGTGAGCCGCCCCATGGAGTGGCAGGGCCATCGCATAGCTCCGTACGCGCGCCTGACCTGGCAGCAGCAGCACCGGTCCGCTGTTACCGAGGGCAGTTCCGCGGCAGCACTGCGTGTGGACAGCTTTGACGCGCAGGGCCTGCGCGGCGTGCTGGGCCTGAGCCTGGCGTCCACGGCCAACCACCCGCTGCGGGACAGCCGCACCTACCGCTTCGATGCCGGTGTGGGCGTGGATTCGCAGAGCCTGCTCAACCCTGCGCTCACTGCCTCGCTGGCGGGCATGCCCATCGGCATCCGGGCGCCGCAAGCCGGCAGAGGCTTTGTGCAGCTCGGGTTGTATGGTACCCAGCGCCTGAGCGCACAGGCCTTCGGCTATCTCGGCGTCAGCACCGAGGCGCGGCGCGGCTCGCTGCTGGGAAGTGCGCAGGCCGGCGTGCGGGTCGCGTTCTGACGCGGCTGCTCGAGGTGCCGCAGGCAGCATCGCTCAGCGGTGCTTGCCGGCTTCCCAGCCCACGCCGCCAATCGCGCGCTCGGCCACTTCCACGGCCAGCGGCTCCAGCGCCGTCGCCATGGTGTCGTTCCAGCGGTTCAGGTAACCGAACAGGGCGATGGCCGCCACGATCTCGACGATCTGCTCGTCGTTGTAGTGCTTCTTCAGTTCGTCAAAGTCGGCGCTGGAAGCTTCGTTGGGCACCTTGCCGGCCTTGAGCGCCAGGCTGATGGCGGCGCGTTCGGCCGGGCTGAAGAGCGCGCTATTTTCGAAATCCCACAGCGCGGCGATCTTGGCGTCCGAGGCCTTGTAGATGCTCGACAGGTTGGTCATGTGCGACTGGCAGTACAGGCAGCCTGCCGCATAACTGCTGGCCAGGCTGACCAGCATCTTGGTTTCTTCCGGCACCGTGCCTTCGTACAGCACTGCCTGGTTCAGCGCCATGAAGGCGCGCACGATGTTGGGCCGCCGCACCATGGTCATGATGCTGTTGGGTGTGAAGCCACGCGTCTTCTTGTAATGCTCGAAGCGCTCGCGGATGTCGTCTTCCTGGATGTCGGCGAGGGGAACAGGGCTCAGGTGGGGCATGCGGGGTCCTTATGGGCGGGGTGTGAACGTGGGGCCAGTTTATAGGCCAGGCCCTGCGCCCCGGTCAGGACGGGCGTTGCTTCATCCACGCGGACATGGTGTCCAGCAGCTCCTCGCGCACCTGGCCGTCGTTGCGGCCCGAACGCACCAGCACATGGAAGGCGTGGTCGGCGCCTTCGACGACATGCAGGCTTGCGCGTGTTCCCAGGCTTGCCGTGGTCTCTCGCATCAGGTCCATCTCAGCCAGCGCATCGCGCGTGCCCTGCAGAAACAGCATGGGCAACTTGACGCCGGCCAGGTGCGCGGCGCGGTCGGTCGAAGGCTTGCCGGCCGGATGCAGCGGAAAACCCACCAGCACGATGCCGCGTACACCTGGCAGCGACTCGGCCGCCTGCGCCTGGGTGGTCATGCGCCCGCCATAGGACTTGCCGCCGGCAAACAGTGGCAGCCCGGGCCACTGCCGCACGGCCTCCGCAACCGCGGCGCGGATCGCCGCCTGCGCCACGGCGGGCGGGTCCGGTCGTTTCGAGCCTTGTTCCATGAACGGAAAGTTGAAGCGCAAGGTGGCGATGCCGCGCTCCGCCAAGCCCTGCGCGATCGCCGTCATGAAGCCATGGTCCATGGCCGCGCCGGCGCCGTGGGCAAACACGTAACCGGCCTCAGCCCTGGCCGGTGCCTGCAACAGCCCGGAGGTGGTGGCGCCGGAGGGCAGGGTGATGGTCAGGGAGGCGGGGCGGGTGGGCATGAATACAAGCCGGGCTGGCCGGGGGTGCGCCCGGGGAGGCGATGCCCCATTAGACCAGCGCGCCGGTGCTCAACCGGCGCTGCGTTTTGGCACCGGCTCGGCGATGCCGGGCGGCAGGCGCTTGAGCAGCCAGCGGATCGCCAGCGGGACCAGCACCAGATCGTCCATCACGCCCACAAAAGGCAGCACATCGGGGATCAGATCGATCGGCGAAAACAGGTACAACGCGATCAGCGCGGTGCCCCACTTCAGCCAGCCGGGCGCGTGCGGGTGGCGCAAGGCCGTCCACAGCCGCCGCGCATCGCCGCGCAGCAGGACCCACAGCAGGGTCAGGCGTTTGAACATGGAATCTCCTCGGTGAACGTGCTGGCCCGGCGGGCCGCTTGGACCCACATGGCGCTGTTGGCCCCGGCTGCAAGGGCTTTCACAGGGTTTTACATTCGCCCGCTCGAGTTTGACGGCCTCAGGCGCGCTCAAAGTCGATGAAGCTTTTTTCGGCATCCACCGCCACCAGCCTGACACGTGCCGTGTCGCCCACGTCCAGCCCTTCAAAACCCCGCACCACCCGGCCCTCAAGCAAGGGGCTGCTGATGCGCACAAACGTGCCCTTGGCCGCTGCGCCCGTCACGAGGGCGTCGAACACGTCACCGATACGCCCGTGCAGCAACCAGGCGCCGGCGGCCTTGAGCACCTGGCGCTCGACCTTGCTGGCGTTGTCTTCCTGCAGCGTGCAGTGGTTGGCAATCTCCGTCAGTTGCCCGGCGGAGTAGGGCGGTGGCTCGCCGGCCAGCGCCGCCTTCAGCAGCCGCTGTGTCACCAGGTCGGGAAAGCGGCGGTTCGGTGCGGTCGAATGGGCGTAGTCGTTGATGGCGAGCCCGAAGTGGCCCTGTCCATTGCCTTCTGCGCTCGCTGCATCCCCGGCAACCGCCGGTGCCGCCACATACTCGCCCGAGCCCAGCATCTTCACCACTGCCAGCGACAGGTCGGCAAAGCCGCCAGGGTCGGCCGCGCGCCGCGCACTCAGGAAGCGATCCAGCGCCAAGGCATCGGGCATAGCAGGCAAGGCCACACCGTGGCTGGCGGCCAGGACCACGATGCGGTCCCAGCGGCGCGGTGCCTGCAAGAACCGGCGAATCGACGGGAAGCCCTGGTCCACCAGAAAACGCGCCGTCGCGCCATTGGTGGCAATCATCAGGTCGGCGATCAGGTCCTTGGCACGGTTTTTCTCGTCAGGCTGCAGGTCGACCAACTGGCCGTCTTTGAAAACCGGCCTCGCGGAGATGGTGTTGACGTTGAGCGCACCGCGCGACTGGCGCCATTGCCGCAGCTTGCCGGCGAGCACGTCATGCAGGCGCACCTGTTCTTCCAGGCCAGGCACGCTGGCCATCTGCGCTGGCGGCGATGCCGCGCCGTCCAGCCAGGCCGAAACAGCGTCGTAGGTGAGCTTCGCGTGGTTAAACACCAAAGCGCGGTAGATGTCCGAGCCGGACACCGTGCCGTCTGCGGCCAACTGCATGTCCACCACCACGGCCAGCCGCTCCTGGCTTTCGTGCAGTGAGGTCAGGTCGGTGGACAGCACCTCGGGCAGCATGGGGAAAATGCCCGCCGCGGTGTACACCGAGGTCGTGTTGGCACCCGCATGGCCATCGACCGCGCCGCCGGGCCGCACCAGACAATCGACATCAGCCACCGCCACCAACAGGCGCGCGGCGCCATTCGCCAGCGGCTCGGCCACGCTGAGCTGGTCCAGGTCACGCGTGTCGTTGTTGTCGATCGAGAACCAGGTCAGGTGTCGAAGGTCGCGGATGTCCCCGTGACGTTCGGGACCGGCATGGCGCGCGGCTTCGGCTTCCTGCAAGGCCTGCGGTGAAAAGACGGGCAACAGGCCGCGGGAACGCATGGCTTCGACGGCGATTTGGTGGAGATGGGTGGGGTCCATGGGGATTGGTTTTGTGAGCTTGGCTCACTGTACCTGCTGGTGAGGTCCAGCTTCCCGGACCTGACTGTTGGTCGGGGTTAGCTGGATAGTAGGCTTGTCGTTGTTAGCAGGCTGGAAGCACAGTGTTGGCACGTTCAACTGGTTCTTGCCAACGGTGATGGGATTCGCAATGTGGCTCTGTCTGTTTATTATTTAACATAATATACATCGTAGAACATTAAAGAGACCGGTCAACTCAGCAAAAAACGCCGCCAAGCCGCGCCAGGTTTGAACATCGCCTGAACCAGCCTGCAGTGTCCAGCCGCTCTTCAGCGCTGGCCCAGCTTCACCATTTGCCGGTGGCTTGCCGCTTGCGCACAGCTGCTGCAATGAGATCGATGGATTCAGTACGGCTGACGCGTCGTGCGAAGTCGATGGCGGTCAGGCCTTGCTGGTTTTTCAGCAAGGGATCGGCGCCGGCGTCCAGCAGCAGCTGAACCGCCGGTCCTGTGCCGTATTGCGCCGCCATCATCAGCGGTGTGGTGCCGTTGGGTGATTCGGCATCGATGTAGGCGTGGTTTTCCAGCAGCAGGTTCATGATGGCCAGGTGCCCCTTGCTGGCGGCGTAATGCAGCGGTGTCCAGCCGGTCTTGTTAACGTCTGCATCCCGCTTGATCAGGGCGGCCACCATGTCCAGTTGGCCCTTGATCGCGGCCAGCATCAGCGGGCTTTCGCCATTGGCATTGAGCGCGTTGACGTTGGTTTTGGGCCAGTCCAGCAGGGCCTGGGTGGCTTTCGGCGATGGCTCCTGGATTGCCAGGGACAGGCCGGGCTGGCCTTTGGGGTCGACGGTGTTGGCATCAAAACCGCGGGTCAGCAACTGCCGGATGGCGCCCGGGTTGTCCTGCTTGATGGCCGCGAAAAAGTCTTCATACGAGCCGGCGTTGACTGAAATAAATCCAGTCATGACAAATAGATAGACGGCTTTTTTAAAGTGATTTATGAGGTGCATATTCATGCCGTGACGTCTGAAAAAAGCCGTTCGAAATTGCGGCTGGTGGCCTCGGCGATGGCTTCCACCGGCATCTGCCGGATCTCGGCAATCTGCCTGGCCACGTAAGGAACGTAGGACGGGTTGTTGGTTTTGCCGCGGTAAGGCATGGGCGCCAGGTAGGGGCTATCGGTTTCGATCAGCGTCCGGTCCAGCGGCACAAAGCGGGCCACTTCGCGCAGATCGGCGGCATTCTTGAAGGTCAGGATGCCGGAAAACGAGATGTAAAACCCGAGGTCCAGCGCGGCGCGGGCCACTTCGGCGGTTTCGGTGAAGCAGTGGAACACCCCGCCGGCCCGCCCTGCTCCGTCGGCGGTTTCGCCCTCCTCTTTCAGGATGGCCAGCGTGTCGTTTGATGCGCTGCGGGTGTGGATCACCAGCGGTTTTTGGGTCTGCCGCGCGGCGCGGATGTGGGTGCGAAAGCGTTCGCGCTGCCAGTGCATGTCGGCCATGCTGCGTTCGCCGAGGCGGTAGTAGTCCAGCCCGGTTTCGCCGATCGCCACCACCTTGGGCAAGGCCGCGCGTCGCACCAGGTCGTCCAGGCTGGGTTCGGTCACGCCCTCGTTGTCGGGGTGGACGCCGACGCTGCACCAGAAGTTGTCATAGCTGGTGGCTAGGGTGTGAACGGTCTCGAACTCTTCGAGCGTGGTGCAGATGCACAGCGCGCGGTCCACCTGGGCTTGCGCCATGGCTTCGCGTATCTGCGGCAACTGGGCCTGGAGCTCGGGAAAACTCAGGTGGCAATGGGAATCGGTGAACATCGGCAGGGTTGTATTAGGTGTCGAAAGTGGCTGAAGTCCATACCAGACGGTCGCAGGCAGCTATCAAAAGTGAAGCGGCCCGGAACAGGCTGGGAAGGGCCTAGAGCCCTAGATCGTCTGGGTCGGACGGTCGGAGGCCAGGTGGGCGCCGAGGATTTCCTCGATCTTGATCTTCAGCAGGCGGGACTTTTCGTCGTTGGGAAAACGCACGCCGACACCCTGGGTCCGGTTGCCGGAGGCCCGCGCCGGGGTGACCCATGCCACCTTGCCGGCCACCGGATAGCGCTGCGTGTCGTCGGGCAAGGTCAGCAGCACATACACGTCGTCGCCCAGCTTGTAGTCGCGCGCCGAGGGGATGAAAACGCCCCCTTCAGTGAACAGCGGAATATAGGCGGCATAGAGCGCGGCTTTTTCGCGGATGGCCAACTGGATGACGCTGGGCCGGGCGGCGCCGGCACTGGTGGCGGTGGCACCGGCAGCACCGGGAGAACCAGCAGGAGGCGTTGTACTCATGCGCCTAGTTTATCGGGTTGACCGCCGGGCTGTCAGCAAGAAGCCGCGCTTATTTTGAATTGAGCGCCAGCTGCGCGCGGCTGACCAGCGCTTCCAGCATCAGGCCCGGGTTGTAGGGGTGCTCCACGGTACGCGCCGTGGCCGCCAGCTCCTTGGCCCAGGCGCCCAGCGCGGCAAAGCCGGGGCCAACACCTGAACCAGCCGCGCCAGCCGCACCGGGTTTGCCGACGGACTGCACCGGCAAGTCGGCGTGGCGAAAAAACCGCGGTTCGGCGCCGGCCCGGGTGGCCAGCATGTCGTGGCAGAGCTTTTGCAGCGCGTCGACGGCCTGAGCCGGCCCGAAATCGCTCAATGCCCCGACCTCGCCCCGGGCCATGGCTTTGGGCAGGGCCTGC
Source organism: Polaromonas sp. YR568 (assembly GCF_943371715.1). Lineage (GTDB taxonomy): Bacteria > Pseudomonadota > Gammaproteobacteria > Burkholderiales > Burkholderiaceae_C > Polaromonas. The sequence continues at coordinate 161,369 of NZ_CALRVW010000002.1, forward strand.
CAGTGCTGGGCAATCGCGCTGCTCGGTCCAGCCTGCGCGCGTTGCAGTGCGTCGGCGGGCCGGCCGCCGGCGGCAGCCAACAGGGTGTGCAGGTCGGCGGCGGCGGGCGACTTGCCGGCCTTGCCTTCCGGCCCGGCACGCTCGGCCAGCCAGGCCAGGGCCTGGTCAAAATCCGGCCAGTGCATGGTGTGGCCCTGGCAGCGGCTGCGGATGGTCGGCAGCAACTGGTGCGCGGCCTCGGTCGCGAGGATGAACTGCACGGCGCCGGGCGGTTCTTCCAGCGTCTTGAGCAGGGTGTTGGCGGTGATCGCGTTCATGCGTTCGGCCGGGTAGACCAGCACCACCTTGGTACTGCCGCGCGAACGGGTGAACTGGGTGAAGCTCACCGCCTCGCGTGCCGCATCGACCTTGATTTCCTTGCTGGGCTTGCGTTTCTTGCTGTCCAGGTCGTCCTGGGTTTTTTCGTCCAGCGGCCAGCCGAGGGCCAAGGAAAGGGTTTCGGGCATCAGCATGCAGAGGTCGGCATGGGTGTGGACGTCGACCGCATGGCAGCTGCCGCACACGCCGCAGGCGCCCTGCTCTGTGGCCTGCTCACACAGCCAGGCCCGCGCCAGGGCCAGCGCCAGGTCGAACTGGCCCAGGCCGGAGGGGCCGCTGAGCAGCCAGGCATGGCCGCGCTGGGCCAGCAGGGTTTGCAGCTGGGTCTGCAGCCAGGGGGCCAGAGGCGGGCTGGCTGCGACAGAATCGCTCATCAGAGCCAGCCTTTGCCGATAAACACCTGATGCACCGACTGCCACACGGCCTCGCGTGTCTGGGCGGCGTCGATGCGGGCAAAACGCCCGGGGTCGAGGGCCATGCGGTCGGCATAACCCTGGGCCACACGGCGGAAAAACTCCACCGGCTGGGCTTCGAACCTGTCCGGCACGCGGGCGCCGGTCAGGCGCTGCGCGGCTTCTTCGGGCGGCAGATCGAACCAGACCGTCAGGTCGGGCTGGACAATCGGCACAGCCTCTTGCCTGGGACCGAGTTCAAGAATAAAACCATGCCCCAGCCCCCGTGCATCCTGCGCCCACAGCTCCAGTTTTGATAGCACATCGAGGTCGAAGCCGCGCCCGCCACCCTGGTAGGCAAAGGTCGCGTCAGTGAAGCGGTCGCACAGCACCACGTCGCCGCGCAACAGCGCCGGGACGATCACGGTGGTCAGGTGGTCGCGCCGGGCCGCAAAAATCAGCAGGGCTTCGGTCAGCGCGTCCATGGGATCGTTGAGGATCAGGGCGCGCAGCTTCTCGGCCAGCGGCGTGCCGCCCGGTTCACGGCTCAGGGTCACGGCCCTGCCCTGCGCCTTGAAGGCGTCGGCCAGCGCGCTGATGTGCGTGGATTTGCCCGCGCCGTCTATGCCTTCGAAGCTGATGAAAAGACCAGGAGCGGCATTCACAGGGGCACCTCTTTTTCAGCAGGGGCCGCGGAACCGGCTTTGTCGGGCCGCAGGCGCAGCGCCGCCTCGGGGGGCAGCGACGACACGTCAGTGCGGAGCGTGGGGGCCATATTTACTGACCGCGCTGGTATTTGTTGACGGCGCGGTTGTGCTCGTCGAGGCTGCTGCTGAAGTGGCTGGTGCCGTCGCCACGCGCGACAAAATACAGGGCCTTGGTTTGGGCCGGCTGCACCGCGGCCAGCAGGGCGGCCTTGCCAGGCATGGCAATCGGTGTGGGCGGCAGGCCGGTGCGGGTGTAGGTGTTGTACGGTGTGTCGGCCTGCAGGTCGCGCTTGCGCAGGTTGCCGTCGAACTGTTCGCCCAGCCCGTAAATCACCGTCGGGTCGGTCTGCAGCATCATGCCGATGCGCAGGCGGTTGCTGAACACCCCGCCGATTTCCGGCCGGTCCGAAGGTTTGCCGGTTTCCTTTTCAACAATGCTGGCCAGGATCAGGGCTTCATCGGGCGTTTTCAGGGGCGTGTCCGCGCTGCGCAGCGCCCAGGCCGCTTCGAGGCGTTTGTCCATCGCGCGGGCCGCGCGTTTGAGGACCGCCAGGTCGCTGGAGCCCTTGGCATAGGTGTAGGTGTCGGGGAAAAACCGGCCTTCGGGATGCACGCCGGGCTTGCCCAACTGCGCCATGATGGCTTGAGCGTCCAGCCCCTGGGTGTCGGGTTTGAGGGCTTCGGCTTTTTGCAGGGCGGCGCGTACCTGGCGAAAGTTCCAGCCCTCGACAAAGGTCACGCTCTTGAGGCTTTCCTCGCCGCGGACCAGCATGCTCAGCAGCGTGCGTGGCGTGGTGCCCGGCGTGATTTCGTAACTGCCAGCCTTGATCTGGCGCGCCTGGCCCGATAGGCGAAACCAGGCATACAGCAACACCGGCTGCACGTCGACGCCACTGGCGGCCACGACGCCGGCCACGCGCTGGGCGGGGGTGCCGGGCTCGATCTCCAGGTCCAGCACCAGGCTGCCGGGCTGCGGCTTCAGGGTCAGGGGTTCGTGCAGCCACCAGCCGACGGCACCAAACACCACCAGACCGGCGACAAACGCCAGCACGAGCAAACTCATCAAGAAACGACGCACAACCCTGTTACCTTCCGGAAAACGATGGGTCTATGATAATTCAGCCCATGTTGACCCTTCCTTCAGATTCCCCTCCTGCTTCGCTGCCATTGACCACCTTGCCGTCCGGCGTTGCCGAACTGACGCACCTGGGCGTGATCCGTGTCGCCGGTGAAGAGGCCGCCAAATTCCTCCAGGGCCAGCTGACGCAGGACGTGGCGCTGCTGGGGCTTGCCGAGGCGCGCCTGGCCGCGTTCTGCAACGCCAAGGGCCGCATGCAGGCCAGCTTCATTGTGTTCAAACGCAGCGAGGGCGAGATCCTGCTGGTCTGCAGCCGCGACATCCTGCTTGCCACCCTCAAGCGCCTGTCCATGTTTGTGCTGCGTGCCAAGGCCAAGCTCTCTGGTGCCACGGCGGAGTACACCCTCTGCGGACTGGCTGGTGATGCTATCGAAACCATAGCTGGCAGCCTGCATCCTGCCTGGACCAAGCTCGATTTTGATGCTGCAAACCTGGTGTTCCTGTATCCCGGCGCCGGCCAGCCGCGCGCCCTGTGGTGCGCCCCGGCCGGCACGCCGGCGCCTGCGGGCGCGGCGCTGCCACTGGCGCACTGGCACTGGCTCGACGTGCAGTCGGGCATCGCCATGATCACGCAGCCGATTTTCGAAGCCTTGGTGCCGCAGATGCTCAACTACGAGTCGGTCGGCGGCGTGAGTTTCAAGAAAGGCTGTTACCCCGGCCAGGAAATCGTGGCGCGCAGCCAGTTTCGCGGCACGCTCAAGCGCCGCGCCTACGTGGCGCACACCGACGGCACGCCGCAGGTGGGCCAGGAGGTGTTTCATGCTGCAGACGCGGAACAACCTTGCGGCCTGGTCGCGGCCTGTGCGCCGCACCCGGCGGCAGGTTTTGATGTGATCGTGTCGCTGCAGACTGCTGCCGCGGCCGATGCCGAAGGCGGGCGGCTGACTTTAGGCAGTGCGGCCGGGTCAGCGCTGGTTTTGCTGCCTTTGCCTTACCCGCTGCTGGAAGATATCTAGTGCGCAACGCGCGGCCGCTCCAGGCAAAACCAGCCGCTCCCCTTCCTCTTCATCAGCCGGGGCCGCGGAACCGGCTTTGCCGGGCCGCAGGCGCAGTGCCCCCTCGGGGGGCAGCGCAGTACGCGAAGCGACAAGCGTGGGGGCCTGAGGCGTGTGCCTGATCGCCTTTGCCATTAGTGCCTCGCCGCGCTGGCCCCTGGTGATCGCTGCCAATCGCGATGAATTCCTGAACCGGCCCACGGCGCCACTGGCGCGCTGGACCACCGATGCGGGCAAGGAAGTGATCTCCGGGCGCGACCTGCGCGCAGGCGGCACCTGGCTGGGCCTGAGCCCCGGCGGGCGGATGGCAATGCTGACCAATGTGCGCGAGCCGCATCCGGTCGCCGGTGAACGATCCCGCGGTGAGCTGGTCATGCGCTGGCTCGAAGGCGAAATGGATGCCGGCCAGTTCATGGCGCAGACCGACTGCGCGGCGTATGGCGCCTTCAACCTGGTGCTCGGTGATTTTCAATCCTCCACTTGGCACTGGCTCACCAACCAGTCCGACCCCGATGGCAGGCCGGTTGAGGGCTGGCAGGCGTGCGCGCTCAAGCCCGGTGTGTACGGTCTGTCCAACGGCGCGCTGGACACACCCTGGCCCAAGACCCGCGCACTGAAAAAAGCGCTGTGCCAGGCGCTCGATTCAGACCGTCAGGAGGACCTGCAGGCCGGACTCTGGTCCGCCCTGCAGGACCGGCAGCGCCCCGGCGACGGGCAGTTGCCGCGCACGGGGGTGCCGCTGGCCCTGGAGCGTGCGCTGTCGAGTGTGTTTGTCGAATTTCCCGAGCATGCTTATGGCACGCGCAGCAGCACGCTGCTGGTGGTAAGCCGCAGCGGCAGCAACGATGACTGCCACCGCCATGACGTGCTGATTCAGGAACAGACCCACCTGCGGCCCGATGGTCCGGTCGATGCTCCCGCGCAGTCGGCCGTCCGCCTGCGATGGAGCGCAGCGGCTTAAAGCCGTGTCAGGTAAGCGGCCGGAATTTTCTGACGGGCCGCTTCTTTGTCTGCCTCGGGGCTGGCCGCCAGCGCAGCGCGGTAGGCTTCCAGCGCCAGCGCGTCGTTCTTTTTGTGTTCGGCGTAGATCCGTCCCAGCTCCAGCAACGCCTCCACCCTTCCCTCCGGCCAGCTTTGGTTGCGCAGAGTCAATCCTTCAAGGGCGAGATCGTAGTCCTGCGTGCGCAGGCCCAGGCTCACCGCGGCATTGACGAGGTTGTAGTCGTAGAAGCCCTCGTCCAAGTAGCGACGCGCCAGCTTCGCGGCTTCCGGTTCGCGGCCTGCCCGGGCCAGCACCAGCAACTCCAGCCCACGTACGGCGGGTGACTCTGGTTGCAGTTTCTTGCAACGCTCCAGAAACTCCAGCGCCTTGGCGTGTTGGCCCAGCTGGGAATAACCGCGCACGAGATTGGACAACATCGCCACCACATACGGCCTGGACTCGACTACCGACTCCCAGATCCAGATCGCGTTGTCCCAGTCCCCCCAGCGCGCAAGATGGTCCGCAACCATGGGGGTGATCTTGCGGTAATGCGGGTTGATCCTGGTGCCCTCATCCATCAAAACCAGCATCTCGTTTTTGCTCTTGTTCCATCGCGGGTTCGTGGGATCACCGGACTGCGAGATCATGAGAGCCCGCTTGACAGCGGTGATGATCTTGTATTCGCTCGCGGCTGCCTGCTGGCTGATATAGCCGGCAAGCATCAGGCAAAAAATACTGGCGAAAAAACCTGCCCGGGAAAATGCTGGCCGCCAGGGCAGTTGGCTGCTCCAGTGCCATCGGGACGCATCACGCCGCGAATCGGAAGCGGCAAGCAGGGCCAGGCCGGTGGCAAAAATGGCACCCGTCGACGCCAGCCGCCATGGGAAACCGGCGTTGCTGACCAGCAGTAGCGCCAGCAAACTGGTGAGCAAAATGGCGCGAACCCCCGCCTCGGCGGGGTCCCCGGATTTCCTGTCCTGAAAGGTATGCCAGGCCGAGAGCAGCAAGTAGCCGAACAAGCCCATCAGGGCGATCCAGCCGACCAGACCGTATTCGGCGATCAGTTGAAGGCTTTCGTTGTGGGCGTAGTAGTCGGTTTCCAGCGGCGAGTCTGCGGTCTGGTAAAGGGGGGAGTCGACCTCCCACGCCCCCGCGCCGACTCCGCTGAAAGGCCGGTCAGCAATCATGCGTGCCGTGGCTTTCCACATGATCAGCCGCACTGAAACTGAGCCGTCGGCAAATTCTGCCTTGTCGGTGAGTTCCCTGACCACCGAGGCGCTGCGGTACACGCCGCGCTCCAGCGCGTTGCTCCCGCGCTGCTCACCTGCAATGCTCGGGTTGCCGGTGTCGATCAGGCCGAGGCCGAACACAGTGCCGAGCAGAACCATGAGTGCCATCGCACGCGAGACGGGGGACCAATGCCAGAAATTGAACTGCCGACGGTAGATGAACCCAATCGCTGGCAAGACCATGAATAGCATGAACCAAAAGGTAATGAGCGCCGACCGGGTGCCGGTCATCAGCAGGGCGACCACGATGAAGCCTGTGCTGAAGGCCATCAGGACAATCTGCGCCAGACGCTGCGACTGGGCCAGAAGATAGACCGAAAACGGGATGGCGCATACCGCCATTTCCGCGAAAAAATTACGGTTGGCAAAGGTCGAGGCGGGGTTGGGGCCTTGCGGAAAATAGCTGAAATTCACCCAGAACTGCAATGCTGTCCAAAGCGAGGCCATGACGGCTCCCCAGTGGATACCCCGGGCCAGCAGGGGCAGCGCAGCCGGTGAAAAAGTGTTCAACCCGAGCCAGAGCAGCAGGCTGAAAACAAACCAGCGTATCGCCTCCACCCCGGCCAGATAGGTATGGGACCAAGCCATGCTGCCGAGGGCATAAGCCATCAGGATCAATGGAAACCACATCAGGACATGCCAGCGCAAAGGCTGATGGCGCTTGCGCTGATGCCAGAAAAAGAGCAGCGCTGCGGCCAGGGTCATCAGTGAGACCACCATCGATTTCAGGGTGTCCTGCACCATTTCCTGAAAAGGAACGCCGATGGCCGGCACCAGAAACAGCATGGCCGCCAACACCGCGACTACCGCGCTGCTCCGAACGTCGCTGGCTGCCGGGAAAGTGGGCGCCTGTTCGTACGGCAACGGTGGGTCCACGGAAAGCAGCACATCGGCCCCTACGCTGAGGCCGGCCGTTTTGCCGGGGGAAGCTCTCTTTTTCTTGGCCATGGAACGTCAGTCTCGTGCGTGGGGTGCGAAGTGGAAAGTGCCTTGCCCACTTGGTATTGTCACCGGGCCACGCGTAGGCCTCAGAGTTGACGAAACATCTCGATGTGTGGGATATCCACCTCATCAAACGGCTCGCCGCGCAGAGTGAAACCCAGCCGGCTGTAAAAACCCTCGGCGCTGCGCTGGGCGTGCAGCACGACCTCGGTGTCGCCGCGTTGCCGGGCCTGGGCCATCAGGGCGTGCAGCAGGTCGCGTCCCAGGCGGGTGCCCCGGAGCACCCGGCTCACGGCCATGCGCCCGATCTTTCCGGTGCCGGGGGCGTGCTGCAGCAGCCGGCCCGTGGCCACCGGCTGGCCCAGGCCGTTGTAGGCCACGGCATGCACCGCGCTGTGGTCGGCCTCGTCCCACTCCATCTCCATCGGAATGCCCTGCTCTTCGATGAACACTTCGGAGCGGATGGCGCCCGCATGGGCGCCGAGTTCTGCCCAGGAGCCGAGCTTGAGCGAAACCATGGGCTCGCCGGCTTCGTAGGCGGTCAACATGCGCCGCAGCTCGTCGGGCACCGGCCGGGAGGTTTGCGTGACCGGGTCGGCAAACACATAGATCAGCTCGCTGGTGATCAGCAATTGCTCACCGCGGAAAATGGCGCCGGTGAACACCATGGATGAGGTGCCGATGCGCGAGCATTTCATGGCGACGTCGAGCTGGTCGTCGCAACGCGCCGAGGCGTGGAATTCGATGGTGGCTTTCTTGACATACAACTCGCCGCCCAGCTGCTGCATGGCCTGTTCATACGGCAGGGCCAGCGCACGCCAGTAGTCGGTGACCGCGGTGTCGAAGTACATCAGGTAGTGCGCGTTGAAGACAATTTTCTGCATGTCCACTTCGGCCCAGCGCACGCGCAGGCGGTGAAAAAAACGGAAATCCTGTCGTTTCATGGGTCAGTCTCTTTCAAAAAATGCACGGTGCAAGGCAGCGGCTGCGTCGGCATGGGCTTGCCGCGCCTCGGGAATAATGCGGCCCATCTTGATGAACTCGTGGGTGACGCCGCGGTAAATTTCCAGATCCACCGCCACGCCGGCCGCTCTCAGCTTGTCGGCGTACATCACGCCTTCGTCGACCAGCGGGTCGCATTCTGCCAGCCCCACCCAGGCCGGCGCCACATCGTCCACGTCAGGGGTGTTCAGGGGCGCAAAACGCCAGTCGTCACGGTCGGCCGGGCCGCGCACATATCTGCTGAAAAACCAGTTGATCTCGCGCTCCTCGAGCACAAAACCGCGCGCAAACTGGCGGTGTGAGGGCGTGTCCTGGTGCGCTGAACAGCCGGGGTAAAACAGCAGTTGCAGGGCCAGTGGCAGGCCGGCATCGCGGGCCAGCACCGCGCACACCGCGGCCAGGGTGCCGCCGGCGCTGTCGCCGCCCACCGCCATTCGCTTGCCGTCCAGTCCGAGCGTGTCAGCATGAGTTGCCAGCCACCGCAGCGCATCCTCAGCGTCATGGGCAGCCGTCGGAAACTTGTGCTCGGGGGCGAGCCGGTAGTCCACCGACACCACCGCGCAGCCGGCCAGCAGGCTGAGCTGGCGGCACAGGATGTCATGCGTTGTGATGCTGCCTATGGTGAACCCGCCGCCGTGGAAATACAGCAGCACCGGCAACACCTCGGCCGAAGGCGCGTACAGCCGGGCCGGCAAGGCATGACCGTCGCGTGCCGGAAGGTGAAAGTCTTCTACGCGGGCCAGCGCGGGTTTGGGAATTTCCAGCACGCCGGCGCCGGCTTCGTAAGCCGCGCGAGCCTGGGTGGCCGTCAGCGTGTGAAACGCCGGGTGCCCTGCCCGCCCCATGCGGCTGATCACGTCGCGCATGGCGGGCGTCAGCAGGGCGTGCGCAGCCTGTCCCCGCATTTACCGGGAGGCCGGAAACATCGGCCGGCCGCCCGCTATCGCCAAAGTGACCATCATCCGGGTATGCATGCAAGTCAAGAGAGTCTCCAGCCGGTAAAGTAGGGTGTTCAGGTTGGGCAGGAATACGACAACCGCCCCGCATCGTACAACGCCGAAAGACAGCAAACCATGGCCTTCATTTACTACGTCACCCAGATCCAGTTCGACTACGGCTCGGTCAAGCTCCTCAAGCAGGAATGTGAACGTGTGGGCATCAGCAAGCCGCTGGTCATCACCGACGCCGGGGTCAAGGCGGCAGGTGTCCTGCAAAAAGCGCTCGACGCCCTGCCCGGCATGACCGTGGCGGTGTTCGACCAGACGCCCTCGAACCCGACCGAGGCCGCCGTGCGCGCCGCAGTCGCCATGTACAAGGCCCAGGGCTGCGACGGCCTGATCGCCGTCGGCGGCGGCTCGGCGATCGACTGTGCCAAGGGCGTGGCGATTGCCGCCACCCACGAAGGCCCGCTCAAGACCTACGCCACCATCGAGGGCGGCTCGCTCAAGATCACCGACCGCGCGGTGCCGCTGATTGCCGTGCCCACCACCAGCGGCACCGGCAGCGAGGTGGCGCGCGGCGCCATCATCATCCTCGACGACCACCGCAAGGTCGGCTTCCACTCCTGGCACATCGTTCCCAAAGCGGCGATCTGCGACCCCGAACTGACGCTGGGCCTGCCTGCCAAACTGACGGCGGCCACCGGCATGGACGCGATTGCGCACTGCATGGAAACCTTCATGGCACCCGCCTTCAACCCGCCGGCCGACGGCATCGGCCTGGACGGCCTGCAGCGCGGCTGGGCCCACATCGAACGCGCCACGAAAGACGGCAGCGACCGTGAAGCCCGGCTCAACATGATGAGCGCGTCCATGCAGGGCGCGATGGCCTTCCAGAAAGGCCTGGGCTGCGTGCACAGCCTGAGCCACAGCTTGGGCGGCGTCGATCCGCGCCTGCACCACGGCACGCTGAACGCGATGTTTCTGCCGGCCGTCGTGCGTTTCAACGCGAGCGCCGAGTCGATTCAAAAGGAAAACCGCCTGAACCGCATGGCGCAGGCCATGGGCTTGGCCTCAGGCAGCGACATCCCGGAGGCGATCAAGGACATGAACGCCCGCCTGGGGCTGCCCAAGGGCCTGGCCGAGATGGGTGTGCAGCGCGATCAGTTCGACCAGATCATCGTGGGCGCGATGGCCGACCACTGCCACAAGACGAATCCGCGGATTGCGACGGCCGGGGAGTATGCGCAGATGCTGTCGGATTCACTGTGACCGGAGCCTGGCCCCGCTGCAGACCGGGCCGGCTCAGAAGTTCTTGACGGTTTTCTTGCGCAGCGATTCCGGCAGGCTCAGGCTCGTCGGGTCCCAGCCTTCAATGTCAAGGACCCGGGTCAGGCATTGCTCCATGACTTCATGCGATTGCGCGGCAGCAGCGGCAATGGCCTCATGCACCAGCCGGTCGTTGGCCGTGTCGTTGGCACAGCTCATCTGGTAGTCGTACAACTCGCGCAATTCAAACAGGGCGCGGCAGACCTGGGCCGGACACGCGCACTGGTAAACCAGGGACTGGTCAATCACTTTGCTGAGTTGCGCGGCGCTGTATGTTTCTTGCATGATTCAGGTTCCAGTTGCAGTTGCGGTGATTTCGCGGGCCGGGTTCAGAGCGACACAATCGACACCGGCGTCAAAGCCGCGAATGGACACGCGTCCGATCGACCGGGTGACCGGGTGACTGAAGCGGGCCGCGGCGTAGGCTTGTTGGGTGGTGATGACCTCGCGTGCGCTGGCCATGCTGCAAAGGCGGGCGGCCAGATGCACGCTGGCTCCGATCACGTCGTATTGCTGCTTCTGCCCTGCCCGGCTGGAGTCGCCCACCAGGCCGGCCAGAACCAGGCCGCCGGCCACGCCGATCCCATAGGGAAAAATCTGCTGGCAGCTGTTGCTCGCCAGCTCCACGGCGCAACGCAGCGCCAGATACGATTTCCCCATTCCACGGAAAACGGCCAGCACGCCATCACCGGTGAATTTGATGACCGACCCCTCATAGTCGCGCACCAGCCTGGCCTGAATGCTCAGGGTCTGATTGAGCTGCCTGAAGAACTCGCGCGGCGGCAGCTGGGTGATCATTTCGGAGGAGCGGCGAATGTCGGTAAAGACCACCGTGCCTTCAAAAAGCTCGACCTCGCCGGCGTGATGGCGGTTCATCGCCGACAGTGCATCCTCGGGCAACAGGTTTTCCAGCCGCGCAGCCTTGACTTCCATCGCGAGGCTGGCCCGCTTGCCCTGGGCCACATCGTCCAGCGCGGCCTGGAAACGCAGGTTCAAAAACGGCTTTTCCAGGATGGCGTCCAGCGCACCGGTTTCCCGGTTCCAGCTGCGCAGCCGCTTGATGGCCGGCCCTGCCGAAGCCATGGCCAGGATGGCCGTGTGCGGTGCGATCCGCCTGATCAGGGCGCAGCTTTCCAGACTTTCAGGAAGATCGAAGTGGTAGTTGAAGATCACCAGATCCGGCCTGGTGCTGGCGACAGCCTGGGCCAAGCCGGAAACATCGGCGAAGTGCTCCACCTGGGTGAAGCCCTGCGCCTGGATGTTGGCCACCAACAGGGCGGCCGTGACCGGATCGTGGTCCATCACCAGCAAATGCATGTTTTTTTCGCTCGCCATGGGCCTTGGGTGGACTGGATTCGCTTGCTGGGCGCGGGAGGACTTTTCCTGACCGCACCTGACTGGAACGACCTTAGCACAGGGTTCAAAGCCGTGTTGTCCGGTCGGTTCCGGCTGCGCGCTGGTTCCCGAGCGCAGCCTTCACTCACAGCTTGTGCAACTGTCCCATGTCCGGCTTCGCCAGCCATTGCTGCAACTCGTCCACCAGTTGCGTGCTGGCGGTGACGGCGGTGCGCCAGGCTTTCATGCGGCCGGCCAGATCGGTTCCGTAGCGCAAGAAGTCGTTGCGGTCGGGCAGCTTGCCGTTGGGCAGGGTCTGGACCCAGGCCGGGTCGGGTGCCAGCAGCAGCATGTTGTCGAGGAAGTGCGTCGCGCCGTGGCGCCATTTCAGGCCCTTGTCGAGCCAACCGGGCACCACGGCTTTCTGAAAGTGCGGGTACAGCACCAGACCCGGAAGTTTCGAGTCATTTTGGCCTCCAGCCCCGGTCCCGTCTGCGCCAGCAGCTATCAAATCAGAAGCATAGTTGAGGTGCAGGTGGTAGTCGGTGATGCCGCCATCCCAGTAGGCGCCGGGCGGCGCGCCGGGAATGTTGTGCACGGCCTGGAGCATGAAGGGAATCGAGCAGCTGGCCTGCAGCGCCGGGTTGAAGTTGGCCTCGGTCAGTGCCAGCTGGCGCGTGCGGTAGTCGCTGGTGGCAAAGGGCAAAGGCGCGCCCTGGCTGGAAAAAACCACCCGCTCCAGCCAGGCGCCCATGGCCTTGCGGCGCACGGTGTTGGTGAGGAATGCACCCAGATAGCCCAGCGGCGTGCCCAGGCGGTGTTCCCGCCCCAGCAGGTGGCGTCCGCGCGAGGTGACGATGTGCAGGCGGTAACGCGGGTGCTGCAGCACCTGCAACACGCGGCCGCCGTAAAAGTCCTTCAGGCTCTGGCCGAACTGCTCGCTGACCTGCTGTGCGCTGGGCCGTTTCTGGCCGGGCAACACCTCGAAATGCTGGCGAATGTAGTCGTCTTCCAGGCGCTGGAAAGCCGCCACCGGCTCGTCCAGGCAGGCCGTCGCCATGCGCCAGGCACCTATCGAGGCGCCGACCAGGTGCACCGGCTGGCTGCTGCCCGCCAGCCAGTCGCCGAAGATGAAACGGTCCAGCGGCCCCAGCACCAGGCCCTTGGGCCCGCCCGCCGCACCCGGCACCACACGCACGTCCTGCGGACGCAGGCCGTGTTGCTCGATGTGGCGGTGGGCCTGGGGGCCGGCGTAAAGGCGGAGGGCTTGCATGGAGGGAATCGCGGTTGCTATAGTTCTGGTAGCTGCTTGCGACCGTGCTGATTGGGCTGCAAGCCTATTTGATATCAAACCCGGCGCCCTGGAGCCTGCTCCGGGACAAACGCTATTTCTTGAGTCCGGCCAGCTTGCTGAAGGCCGATTCCATCGCCGTCGATGCAGCCGGCTGCGGCGCCCTGCCCTGCCCGCCACCATAGTTGCCACTTCGGTTCTGCCCCTGGCCCGGCCGCGCGCCTTCAAAGCGGTTGTCGCGCGGGGCGTCACGGCGCGCCGGGGCCGCGTCCAGCTTCATGGTCAGGGCGATGCGTTTGCGCGCCACGTCCACCTCGGTCACGCGCACCTTCACGATGTCGCCGGTCTTGACCACCTCGCGTGCGTCGGTCACGAACTTGTTGGAGAGCTGGCTCACATGCACCAGGCCGTCCTGGTGCACACCGATGTCGATGAAGGCGCCGAAGGCGGCCACGTTGCTGACCGTGCCCTCCAGCGTCATGCCTTCTTTCAGGTCCTTGATGTCTTCCACGCCGTCGTTGAAACGCGCCACCTTGAAGTCGGGGCGCGGGTCGCGGCCCGGTTTTTCGAGTTCGGCAAGGATGTCCTTGACGGTGATGACGCCGAACTGCTCATTGGCAAACAGCTCTGGCTTGAGCGTCTTGAGCATTTCGGCGCGGCCCATGAGTTCGGCCACCGGCTTGCCGGTGTGCGCCATGATTTTTTCAACCACCGGATAGGTTTCGGGGTGCACACCGGTCATGTCCAGCGGGTTGCTGCTGGCGCGCAGGCGCAAGAAACCGGCGCTTTGCTCAAAAGTCTTGGCGCCCAGGCCGGTGACCTTGAGCAAGTCGGCCCGGCTGGCAAACGCACCGTTGGCGTCGCGCCAGCGCACCACGGACTTGGCCACGGTCTGGGACAGGCCCGAGACACGCGCCAGCAGCGGCACACTCGCGGTGTTCAGGTCCACGCCCACGCTGTTCACGCAGTCTTCGACGACCGTGTCCAGGCTGCGCATCAGGTCGCTCTGGTTCACGTCGTGCTGGTACTGGCCGACGCCGATGGACTTGGGGTCGATCTTCACGAGCTCGGCCAGCGGGTCCTGCAGGCGGCGCGCAATGCTGGCGGCACCGCGCAGGCTCACGTCCACATCGGGCATCTCCTGGCTGGCGAATTCACTGGCCGAATACACCGAGGCGCCGGCTTCGCTGACCACGACTTTTTCGATGACCTGTTCAACCTTGGCCAAACCCTTGATCAGGTCAGCGGCGAGCTTGTCGGTTTCGCGGCTTGCCGTGCCGTTGCCAATGGCGATCAGGTTGACGCCGTGTTTCTCGCAGAGTTTGGCCAAGGTGTGCAGCGAGCCTTCCCAGTCCTTGCGCGGCTCGTGCGGAAAAACCGTGGCGGTTTCGACCAGCTTGCCGGTGGCGTCCACCACAGCGACCTTGACGCCGGTGCGTATGCCGGGGTCCAGGCCCATGACCACGCGTGGGCCGGCCGGTGCGGCCAGCAGCAGGTCGCGCAGGTTGTCCGCGAAGACCTTGATCGCAACTTTTTCGGCTTCCTCGCGCAGGCGGCTGAACAGGTCGCGCTCGATCGACAGGCTGAGCTTGACGCGCCAGGTCCACGCCACGCACTTGCGCAGCAGGTCGTCGGCCGCCCTGCCCTTGTGGCTCCAGCCCAGGTGCACGGCAATTTTCCCTTCGGCGATGCTGGGTTTGCCGGGTTCGGGGATTTCGGGCAGCAGCAGCTTGGCGTCCAGGATTTCCAGACCGCGGCCACGAAACACCGCCAGCGCGCGGTGCGAGGGCACGCGGCCGATCGGCTCGTCGTAGTCGAAGTAGTCGCGGAACTTGCTGTTGTCAACGTTGTTTTCATCCTTGCCGGTAACCAGCTTGGACGAGAGCAGGCCTTCGCTCCAGAGCCACTGGCGCAGCGACTGCAGCAGCGCGGCGTCTTCGGCCCAGCGTTCGGACAGGATGTCGCGCACGCCGTCGAGCACGGCCTGCACGGTGGTGAAGTCGTCGCCGTTTTCGTTTTTTTCGGCTTTCACGAAAGCCGCCGCCTCGTCCGCCGGTATGAGCGCCGGATCGGCAAACAGCTTGTCGGCCAGCGGCTCGATGCCGGCCTCGCGCGCGATCTGGCCCTTGGTACGGCGTTTCTGCTTGAAGGGCAGGTACAGGTCTTCGAGCTCCTGCTTGGTCGGTGCCGCGGCAATCGCGGCGGCCAGTTCGGGCGTCAGCTTGCCCTGCTCTTCAATGCTTTTGAGCACGGACTCGCGCCGCTCCTGCAGCTCGCGCAGGTAACCGAGACGAAACTCGAGTTCGCGCAACTGGATGTCGTCGAGACCGCCGGTGACTTCCTTGCGGTAACGCGCGATGAAGGGCACGGTGGCGCCGCCGTCGAGCAGTTCGACGGCGATCCTGACCTGGTGTTCCTGAACCTTGATTTCCGCCGCGATCTGGCGAATGATTTTTTGCATGAAGAGGGGGGATTCGTCGTTGGCTGTGAATGGGGAAAACCGGATTGGCGCCGGGCCTCAAACCACGGCGCCAAGGGTCGGCATTGTCCCACAGCGCTTCTAGACGTCAGCAGGCCCCACCGGTACGGCGCAGAGCTCGGGATCCAGTGGCAAGGTCAGCTGCACGCGGGTGCCGCTGCCGAACTTGCTCGAGATCGTCAGTTCACCGCCCATCAGCCGGGCGCGCTGGCGCATGTTCTCCAGGCCCTTGCCGATCGCCTCCGATGCCATGTTGTGCGCGATACCCATGCCGTTGTCCCGCACCTCGAACTCCATGCAGCCCATGTCCGCCGCGTAGCGGCAGGACACCACAACCCGGGAGGCTTGCGCGTGGCGCATCACATTGGACAGGCACTCCTGCGCGATGCGAAGCACCTGCCGTGCCTCATCGCCGTGGACGGTCTCCAGGGCGCTGCACATCTCGACGTCCCAGACCATCTGGATGCCCAGTTTGTCGAGCGGTCGCTGCACCCTGTAGCGCAGGGAGCCCAGTGCTTCGACGATGTTCTGGTCCTCAGACTCGATGCCGTCCACCGTCAGCTTGATGTCCAGCAGGCATTGTTCGAGCGCCAGGCCCAGGGCCTGCTGTTCGGGTGCACGGTGGTCCAGCGACGACAGGATGCTGACAATCTGGGAGGCAACACCATCATGCAGGTCCCGCGCAATGCGGTGGCGCTCATGGAGAACGGCGGAAGCGGTCTCCCCTGCCTCGTGACGGCTCCCGGCCCAGGGCGCGTCGGCCGCGCCCAGAAGTCTCAGACGTCCGCGTCGCGTCACCAACTGCCAGACCACCAGCAGGAGCAGTACATAAAAGTGCCTGAAAAGGATGGTGCCGTCTTCGGTGGTGCCTGCCAGCGTCACCTGCTGGATGCACATGCCCAGGCCCAGCAGGCTGCCCGCCAGCGCCAGCCAGCCCGGGGCGCTGCGCGGCAGATAAACGCAGGCCGCCATGGCGATGGTCAGCAGCATGGCCGACAGCAGGTTCATCACCATCCAGGGGACGGGGACCTCTGCGCCGTTGGCATCGCCGTTGTAGTACATCGCCGTCGCGCCCGTCAGTGCCTGCACGCCGAGAATCCAGTAAATCCCGGAGCTGGCCATGCGCACGTTGGTGAGCAGGAAACAGGCTGCACTGAGGACCAGGAACTGGGTCCCCAGGTGCGCAACATACGCCGCATTCAGCCCCCCGGCCTTGAAACCCAGCCCGATGCTGACCAGAAAGTGGGTCAGCCACAGCAGCAGTGCCAGCCGCAAGGCCCCGGCGAGAGCGGCGCTGGAAAAACCACGCTGCAAGGGGCCGGAGTCTGAGGGTTCGGGCCGGGCCGGCGACGCGGCCCGGCGCACACGCCTGGCAGGCGGAGGGGCCAGACCATCGGGGAATGCGCGTATGGACATGATGGGCCCCTAAAACAGGCCGCGATGCGCCGCGTAACTGACCGCCTGGGCCCGGCTGCGCACATGCAGCTTGCGGTAGATGTTTTTGATGTGGGAGTTGACCGTCTGGCAACTGACCGCAAGCCGCGCGCCAATTTCGTTGCTGGTGTAGCCCGCAGCCACCATTTTCAGCACTTCCTTCTCGCGATCGGACAGCCTCTTGTTGCTGGCTCCGTTGGAGGACTGCCCGGGGTCCTGGCCATTTTGCAGCTTGTGCAGCAGCCGCCGTGCGAGGTGGGGCGTGATGGAGGCGCCGCCATTGGCCACCTGCAGCACGGCTTCGGGAAAGTTGCCGAACCAGGAGTTCTTGACGAAGTAGCCTGTGGCACCCATGGTGAAGGCGCGCAAGGCGTGATCCTCGTCTTCCAGGGTGGAGATCACCACCGCCTCGGCCATCGGTCTGACGGTCTTCATGTGGTCGATCAGGTCGAACCCGGTGCCGTCGCCGAGATTTAGGTCCACCAGCATCACGTCGAACTCGAGCTGGGAAATCAGGCGCCGGCCCTCGCGCATGCTGCTGGCCTCTCCCACCACGTCGGTGCGCAGGTCACCCAGCAACTCCTGCGAGATCACCTTGCGGATGTGAGGATCGTCATCGATCAGCAGCACCCGCACCGGTTGCCCGGGCTGGCCGTTGAGGAAGTTGGGCCACAGGGAGGGAGGACCCTCGTGTGCTGCCTGCAGGCCTGGTTGAAGTCCACGAATATCGCGGGGCGGGGGCTGCAGCGCAGCCGTGGTCTGAATGATGTTTTGCATAGCTTCCCTGTACTGTTTTTTACCTACTCTTCGACGAAACCGGTGCAAGTGTGGAGAGAGGAAACCTGTTGCGGTATGACCCGCATCAAACAAATCCCGGATGGTGCCGGTGGCATTGACCCGTGGCTTCCCTGAAAAACCTTGCTCTTGTCTGTGTATCCACTCCCAAAATTCTGCTGAAAACCCTCTCGGATTCGTTACATCAAGTCACGGGGTGCACGAGGTAGAAACATGGAGCATCCGTGATTTTTTTGACACAACGAAGTAATTAGGTCCCAAATAGGTGAGCCCTTTGATGTTTATTTCTGCGTGTTTCCTTGGATACAACTTGTTACTAACTATTTCGTTTTGCCCAAGCATCTCACAAATTGATAGCGTTGTCTCCTTATTGGGCCAGCATCACCGCCCGGACTGCTGACCAGGGGTGGGGCTTTCTCTCCCCTGATTGAAGTACTTACGACTGGTTATTGGCGTAACCCTGCGCCGTACCCAAACTCCACCTCGACAACGCCAAAAGACCTGCCGATTCCTACGGAAAAAGCTGTTCTCCACCGCGAAGTCAACGTGGCTGGCCACCGGATTCCCTGGTGACCAGAAGGTCTTAAGTCACTTTTTAAGGAAACTGTCATGAAAAAACTTGTACTCCTCGCTTTGTCCGCTGTTGCTACCGCCGCGATGGCTACCGGCCCGACACCTGCCAGCGAAATCACGATCAGGGGCAACTCGGCCCAGATCGCGGTGCTGTCGAGCTCCGGCGTCGAAAACACCGCCTCCGGTGAAGATGCCGTGGCCCAGCAAAACCTGGCCAGCAATGCCGGTGATGTGACGATCAGCGGCAACTCGCTGCAGATCGTTGGTGCACGCAACAGCTATGTTGGCAATACCGCGAACGCCAACACGGTGGCCCAGCAGAACCTGTCATCCAACATCGGCGACGTCACTGTCAGCGGCAACTCGCTGCAGGCCACGCTGATGGATAACAGCTATGTGCTCAACAGCGCCTATGGCCGCGATGCAACAGCGGTGCAGAACATTGCCTCGAACAATGCCTGCTTCGCCTGCACCACAACCGGCTCCGGTCACGGCGGCGGCCACCACGGCCACTGAGAGCGCCGTCCCAGGGCCTCTTTCGTTGCCGGATCCGCTGTCAGCCTCGGCTGATGCAACGGGTTCTGCGGCTTGAGGCCCTGGCGGGGCGTGCCGGCTCAGGCGGTGTCTGATCCGGCACTTTCCTTCCCTTTAACGTCAGGAGAGTCCGTCATGAAAACGTCATCGCAGGTAGTGGGCGCAGCCACCATGGCCGCCCTGTTTCTGATGGGGTCCGCGTGGGCACAGAATGCGCCCGGCGAGGACCCGGTCATTCTGACCAAACGCATCGCGGTGCAGATGGCCCCGATCGGCGGCGCGCGTCCCAGCTCGCCGATGGAGTCCATGACCAGCCTGCCGGCATGGATGAAGGCCAAGGTCGCGCGTTACGAGGCCAAGGCCAATTCCGATCAGACCAACGGCATCTCGACCGACGCGGACGCGGTCCGCTCGGCCAGTTCTGACGGGTTCAAGAAAACCTGCATCCAGGAAGTTGGCAGCACGACGACGGCGAGTTCTGCGACCGGTGCCCGGCAGAACGGTTTTTCCAGCAACCAGCAGATCGTGGTGCTCAAGGGCGATCTCGTGAACATCTGCAATTAGCCGTGGCCTTTGCCGCGGGGCAGACCAGGCGTGTCTTCAGGCCGTCATCTCAAAAAATTTCCATACCCGTCGTCGTGAGGAGAACAACATGAAACCATCCATCCGGCTTGAGCCTGTCAGGTCCCGCTTCAGTTCACTGGCCGCTGTGCTGAGCCTTGCAGGGGCCGTCCTGCTGGCGGGCTGCGCCACGCCGGCCGACCCGCGCGACGATGCAAAATTCCAGTCCTATGCCAGCGCAACCAACCGGCCCGTGGTGCGGCCGGTGCGATCGGTCTCGAGTTTTTCAGACTCGCTGATGTGCATGGACTATCTGTTCCGCGAGGCGGAGATCTCCACCACGCTGATCACCAGCAAGCAGATTCCCGACTTTTCGACCCGGGTACCGGTGGCCACGAAAGACATGATCATCACGGCGCTCTCGCAGATGTCCCGGCTCAGCAATGCCTTCCGTTACGTGGACTATGAGGTCGACATTGCCCGCCAGGACACGGTGCAGAACCTGACCACCATCCTGCTCAACAACAACCAGATCCAGCTGCAACGCCCTGCCCTGTATTTCTCCGGTGCCATCGCGTTTGTTGATCAGAACGTGATCAACAACCGCTTCGAGGTGGGTACCGCCGCGTCGCGGCTGGACACCGGTTACAGCAAGACCCGCAACGCCACCATCATCGGGCTGGAGTTGCACATCGGCGACTTCCGCTCGCGTACCCTGATCCCCGGACTCGACTCCGCCAATGAAGTCATCATCGCTTCCGGCGGGCAGGGCCTGGACCTGGCCGGCCGGATCGGCAGCTACGGCGTGCAGTTCAATGTGGGCCGGGACTATGCACAGGGCGCCGGCGCGGCCATCCGCACGCTGGTGGAGCTCGCCACCATTGAACTGGTCGGCAAATGGGCGCGTGTGCCTTACTGGCAGTGCCTGACCCTGGAGCAGACCCACCCCGATTTCCAGCGGCAGCTACGCGACTGGTACGACCAGGGTTCGCCGCTGCTGCACAACAAGCTGGTGCAGCGCTCGCTCATCAGCCATGGCTATCTGGGAAACAACGGGACGCAGCTCGATGAGAACAGCCCGGAGTTCCGCGCGGCACTGGGGCGCTTCCAGGCCGATGCCGGCATGGTGGTGTCCGGACGGGTGGATTTCCCCACTTACGAGCGCGCCCTGCGCCATTTCGTCTCGCTGGGCAAGGACGGCAGACTCGTGCAGATCGGCTGGTCCTCCACCAGCGAGGCGCCGACGGCCAACGCGGCAGACTACCAGCGCCCGGGTGGCACGAGCCCCTACGGCCCGGCCGCCTATGGCAGCGCGGCTCCCCCGCGAAGAATCAGCCTGCAGATCGAAAACGTCCTGGTGGGGCGTTCCGCCTTCGAGGTGGGCGAACAGATCTTCCTGTCGGCGAGCCTGTCACGCGCGTCTTACATGTATTGCTTCCTGCATGAGGCGGGCGGCAAGGTGATGCGCCTGTTGCCCAACGCCACGAATCCGAATGCCTTGATAAGCGCCAACCAGGCGATCCGCATCCCGGACTGGATGAGCCCCACGCCCGGCTTCATCATGGATTCAACCAGCGCGGGCACCGAGCGCGCGGGCTGTTTTGCGACAGATACCGACGTGGCCGGAAAACTGCCGCAGTACCTGCAGACTCCGGCGTTGGTGCCGATGCGGCAGACGACCAGCCTCGATGACATCAACAAGGCGTTCGCCACCACCCTGGGAGCCGATGGCTACACCTTTGCCGGTGTCCAGTGGCAGGTCGGGCCCAAGCGCGCCGCTGCGCCGGCAGCCGCCGCCGCGCCGCCTGCAGCCGCGCGTTAGTCTGGTGCAGGAAGCCGGCCATGCTGCGGTTCATCTCGCTTGTTTTCTTCTGCTGTCTGTGGCTGGGGGCGGTTCAGGCTGCCGGCAGCATCCCGCAGGAGCCGGCTTTCGACGGATCGCCGCCGCCTTCGGAACCGCTGCGCGCGGCGGACCCGTCGCCCGAGACGCTCAGCGCCACCCAATTGCCGCCTGCACCGCTGCAGGCCAGGGAGCAGCCGTCTGCGCTGGAGGCGGAGGTTTCGCGTTTGCGCTCACAGGCCCTGTCGGTGAACCCGCAACCAGGCCGCGTCGCGCGGGAGCAGGCCCGCGCCGCCTGGCTGCTCGGGCTGCTGTATCTGCACGGCATCGGCGTGCCGGCCAGCCCGAGCGAGGCTGCCGGGTGGTTTGAGCGCGCGCGTGCGCTGGGTGAGCCGCTGGCCGTCGCGGGCCTGGCCTGGTGTGAGATCGACGGCTGCCGCACGGCACCCAACCCCGCGGCGGCGCAGCGCTGGATCTCGCTGCTGCGCCGGGTGGATCTGCCGCGCGCCCAGTACCTTCAGTGGCTGGTTGACGAGCGGCTGTCTCCTCTGCAACTGGCCACCCCGGGCTTGCGCGGCGAACCCGCCCCGGCGACGCCCGCGCCGGACCGGCAACTGCTGCTGAGCGCGGCGCGGGGCGGCAACGTGCATGCCCGGATAGAACTGGGCTTCGAAAGCATCAGCGCCAACCGCCCGGAGGAAGCGCTGGATCATTTTCGCGCCGCCGCGCCCAGGTCGGAAGCGGCTTCTGCCAACGCGGCACTGCTGTCGGAACGCCTGCGCGTCACGCCGCCCGCCCGCAGTTCCGCCTCTGGCGCAGACACTTTTGCCCGGGCGCAGCGCAACCACCGCGGCGAAGGCCAGCCGGCCAATTTCGTGGAGGCCATCCGCCTTTACCGCCTGGCGCAAAGCCAGGGCAGCGAGCCGGCCAAAAGGATGCTGGAGCTGATCTTTTCCCGGCCCGGCCCCGACGGGCAGGTCGATATCGCCTGGATGCAGCAACTGGCCTATATGAATCTGTCCGGCGGCGCCCCCGCGGTGGACAGCACCACGGTTCGCCGCGCGCTGCGCCGGGAGCCTACACCGCTGTTTGACATGCTGCCCACCTCCCTGCGCAAGTAGGAAAGGAGGCAGGCGTGCACATGCATGCCGGGAACGCGCAAAGTCCGCTACCATCCTGAGCACTTGCCCCCGCAGGGGGCATCCACGGGAATGTCATGGCGGTTGAACAAGGCAGTGAGCTGGTCAAGGTGGTGGTGTTGCTGGCTGCCGGCGTGCTGGCCGTGCCGCTGTTCAAACGGCTGGGTCTGGGCTCGGTGCTCGGTTATCTGGCGGCCGGCCTGGCCATCGGGCCCTTCGGCCTGGGCCTGTTTCGCGAGGCCGGGACCATCCTGCACCTGGCCGAACTCGGCGTGGTGATGTTCCTGTTTGTCATCGGGCTGGAGATGCAGCCGACCCGGCTCTGGACGCTGCGGCGCCAGATCTTCGGCCTGGGCCTGGCGCAGGTGGTGGTTTGCGGCGCCCTGCTCACGGCACTGGGCATGGTCGCCGGGCTGAAGCCGGTGGTGGCGTTCATCGCGGCCATGGGTTTTGTGCTGTCGTCCACCGCCATCGTCATGCAGCTGCTCGAAGAACGCGGCGACACCTCCACACCACGCGGCCAGCGCATGGTGTCCATCCTGCTGCTGGAAGACCTCGCCATCGTCCCCTTGCTGGCGATCGTGGCTTTTCTGGCGCCGGCCGCGAACGACGGCACGGGCGTGTCGCGCTGGGTCAGTATTGGTGTGGCGCTGGCGGCCATCATTGGCCTGGTGGCGGTGAGCCGCTGGCTGCTCAACCCGCTGTTTCGCGTGCTGGCCAAGGCCAGGGCACGCGAGGTGATGACCGCGGCCGCCCTGCTGGTGGTGCTGGGCGCGGCCCTGGCGATGCAGTGGGGCGGCCTGTCGATGGCGCTCGGTGCGTTTGCCGCGGGTGTGATGCTGTCGGAGTCGACTTTCCGCCACCAGCTGGAAGCCGACATCGAACCCTTCCGCGGCATACTGCTCGGCCTGTTTTTCATGGGCGTGGGCATGTCGCTGGACCTCACGCTGGTGCTGGCCGACTGGCCGCTGATTCTTGGCGGCGTGCTGGCCTATATGGCGTTCAAGGGCATGGGCATTTACGCCGTCGCCCGCCTCACCCGGTCCAGCCATGGCGACGCCCTGCAACGCACCGCCATGATGGCCCAGGGCGGTGAATTTGCCTTTGTGCTGTATTCGGCGGCGGCCGCGGCCGGCATCGTGGAGGCCAGTGTCAACGCCGTGCTGACGGCCGCCATCATCATCTCGATGGCGCTGACGCCGCTGGCCGTATTGGCGCTGCGCTGGGTCATGCCGGACAAGCCCGCACAGGACATGAACGGTGTGGACGTCGCCCAGGACCTGCGGGGCAGCGTGCTCATCATCGGTTTCGGCCGTTTCGGGCAGATTGCCAGCCAGTCGCTGCTGGCGCGCGGCATCGACATTGCCATCATCGAAAGCGACACCGACATGATCCGTGCGGCGGCGCAGTTCGGTTTCAAGGTGTATTACGGCGACGGCACGCGGCTGGACGTGCTGCACGCCAGCGGCGCTGGCCATGCTCGCGCCATCCTGGTCTGTGTTGACAAGAAAGAGGCGACCAACCGCATCGTGGAGCTGGCCAAGCATGAGTTCCCCCTGACCCCGGTGCTGGCGCGCGCCTACGACCGCCAGCACGCGATCGAGTTGATCCGCCTGGGCGTGGATTACCAGCTGCGCGAAACGCTGGAGTCGGCCCTGGCCTTCAGCAGTGCGGCGCTACGGCAGCTGGGTGTGCAGGAGTCCGAGGTCGCCGAGGTGGCCGAAGACATACGCCGCCGCGATGCCGAGCGCCTGCAGTTGCAGCTGTGCGGCGACATCAGCAGCGGCATCGACCTGATGCATGGCGGTCGCTGGACACCGGCGCCGCTGACCCGGCCCAGGCAATCCGGCAAGGCGCTCAACGAGCAAGCCGCCGAGGCGCTGGAGCCGGCCGGTGCGGGCGCTCCGGGCGGGGTGAAACCGGCTGGACATACTGCGCAGCCCGACTGAGTACAAGCTGCCCGGCGCGTGCGGACAGGCTTTTTTCCTACAGACAAGCCTGTCAGCGGCCACCATGATCAGGACTTCAATTCCTGGAGCCCGACCATGCGTATCCGAACCATTGTGTTAATCGTCGCCATTGTGCTGATGGCCGGTTTTGCCGCGCTCAATCTCGACGAGTTCAGCCGGCCCTCCGTGCTGAGCCTGGGCTTCACCACCGTGCAGGCGCCGCTGGGCCTGGTCATGCTGGTGCTGCTGGCCGCCGTGCTGCTGGTGTTCCTGGCCACCACGCTGTACATCCAGAGCACCCACCTGCTGGAAATGCGCAATGCCACCCGGGCGCTGACCGCCCAGCGCGAGCTGGCCGACAAGGCCGAAGCTTCGCGTTTCACGGAATTGCGCCAATACCTCGAGGCCCAGGCCGTCGCAGCCCAGCAGCGCGAGGCTGCCCACGGAACGGTGCTGGCGGAACGGCTGGCCCAGACCCAGCAGGTGCTGATCGGCAAAATCGAGCAGTCCGGCAACACGCTGGCCGCCTATATCGGCGAACTGGAAGACCGGCTCGAAACCCGCGACAGCGGGCTGCGTCCGGCACGTGCGGACACACCGCCCCTGCTCTGACCCTGCGGGCCGGTCCGGCCTGAGGGCGTTCCGGCGCTTGCAAGAACCCGGTCGGCCGCACGACCAACGCGGGTCGCCTTTTGCACAAGGAACCCCGCCATGGCTCTCGCAGCACTCTTTTTGCTCCTAAATTCACAGCTACTAGCGCTTGATTGATGTGGACTAGAGCCACATTTGGCTGAAAAACCGGTGCATGACGGGTTCCGGCAACTTGTCACCCCCGTGCCGCACACCTTCCAACGATCCGCAACCCTGCAGGGCTCGGGATCGGTTGTCGCAGCGCCGGATTCAAGGATGTTTCGCCAGGTCCTGTGCCTTGATGGATTCGGCCTCCGCCATCAGCCAACGCACGAAATCCTGGGCGTCGGGGTTGCTGGCGGCGCGCGGCGACATATTGACAAAGTAGCCCATGCGCGAGGCCACGCCACTGAAGGGCGCAACCAACCGTCCGTCACGCAGCAGCTCGGCCAGCAGCGGCAGGCGGCCGATCGCCACGCCCTGCCCCGCCACGGCGGCCGCCACCACATCGGAATACTGCGAAAAGCGCAACGTGTTTTTCATGCGGACCTCGGGCAGCCCCATGACCTTGAACCAGGGCTCCCAGTCGATGGTGAGCGGCTGGCCTTGCGGCATGTCGGTAGCCAGAAGGGTGTGGCCGGCCAGGTCGGCCGGTTTTTTCAGAGGCAGCGCACGATTTTTCAGCAACTGCGGCGCACAGACGGGCAGCACCGTTTCCTCGAACAGCGTGCTGCCCACGCCATGGCTGGTCAGGCTCAGGCGCACCGACACATCAATGCCGCTGCGTTCGAGGTCCAGCAGCTCCAGCGTGGCGGAAATACGTACGTCCACCCCGGGATGACTGGCCGTGAAACGGGTCAGCCGCGGAATCAGCCACAGCGAGGCAAAACCCGGCGTGGTGGTGATGGCCACCTGCCGCGCCGGCGTGGTGGCGCGCACGCTGGCGGTGGCATCGCGCAGCCGCTCCAGGCAGTCGCTGACAGCGCGCTGCATGAGCTTGCCGGCATCGGTCAGCGCCAATGCGCGGTGGCGCCGCTCGAACAGTGCGGTGCCCAGGTCGGCTTCGATCTGCTGGATCTGCCGGCTGACGGCCGATTGGGTGAGAAACAGTTCGGCGGCGGCGCGCGTGAAACTCAGCGTGCGCGCGGCGGCCTCGAAGCTGTGCAGGAGCTCCAGGCGCGGTAGTTCGCTGCGGCGAAAGCCTTGGGCAAGGGCCACCGGGGAAGCAGGTTTCACATTCTTGGGATGCATGCCAAGGATTCCAAATGAGCGTTTGAACACTCTGGGGACGGCCAGTATATTCATTTCCTCAACGAATGTGAACCTGTGAAAGGAGTGCCATGATGACCGACTCAAGCCCCCTGGACCTGACCCTTGCCCACCAGGCGATGTTCAGCGTGTCCGATGCCGCCGGCGTACAGATCACCTGCCACGAAGGCAGTTTGTGGGTCACGCTCGATGACGATCCGCGCGATATCGTGGTGGACGCCGGCGGCAGCTTCCTGACGACGGAGCACCGCCGCGCCCTGATCTACGCGATGAAGCCATCGTCGCTGAGCCTGGTGATGGCCGCTGCTGCCGCCACGCCACGCCGCGCCGGGCGCACGCCGGCAGCGGCCGACGTTAAGGTGACGTTTGCACTGCAGCCAGCCTGAACCCCGCCGGCGGAACAGGCGTCCGCCAACCGGGCGAAACACGACCACGCCTCGCCCTTCCGACGGCCGCTGCGCCGCGTTCGCCGTCCCGTCCATGCTGCTGACCTGACCGGCCGCCAGCCGCCGGCCCGGTGATGCACCGGTCGATCCGGACAGTACCCGGACGCCCGGTCGGCGGGCCCAGCGCCCGCCCATTCCGATACTTCACCTCACTGTTTTTATACGACCGGTTACCGGCTTTACACCTCGCGATGGAGGTGCCGGCCGGCCCTGCGCCGATCGAAAAAATGACGCCTTCCCCAAGCTGCGCCTGATGAATTCGGGCTGTCGCATGCCGCCAATCCCGCGTCAAGTGTGCGGCGGGGATACCTCATAGAAGGGATTGGCAGACCAGCCGCAGGCGATGAAACTGACACCCGATAACGCAGACCATGAAGCCCTGTTTCAAGGACAACTTCATTGCCACGCGGTGTCGAGCAGACGGTTGATGCTGGATTCATCC
Organism: Polaromonas sp. YR568; assembly: GCF_943371715.1. Lineage (GTDB taxonomy): Bacteria > Pseudomonadota > Gammaproteobacteria > Burkholderiales > Burkholderiaceae_C > Polaromonas. The sequence goes on from NZ_CALRVW010000002.1 coordinate 188,178, forward strand.
GACAGCGAAGGGGGAAAAAAAACATGTCTCAGTATCCAGAGAGATGGGCTTGCGCTGGCGTGCTGGCGTTGGGTCAATTTGTCTTTGCCGCGCAGGTGTTTGCCGGGGACGGCTTCCTCGTCATCACCCGGGATGTGCCCTATCAGTCCGCAGCCGGGCCGCGCCATACCGGGCAGGTGAGCGGCGTTCACACCGCGCCGGTTGTCCCGATGCTGGGTGCCGGATCAGCGGTCCGCGCCGGCGCAGTCACCGAGTTGACGGATCAGGAGTCGGCCGCGATCGCGGGTCGCGTGCAGGGCCACATGGGCAGCGTCTCGGCCACCGTGCAGACGGCGACGGCGCACTCGGGACTGGCGTCGGGGAGAGTCACGGGTGCCGGCGGTGATGCCTTCGCGCCAGCAGGCGGGATGGGGTCGCTGGTGGGCGGCTTCGGCATGCAGGCAGGAAGCACTGTCGGCCGCGCCACCGGTGCACTGGGTCAGGCCCTGACCGGCGTGCTCGCCCCCGCCGGAAACCGGTAGGGAGACGGCCATGATGCAGATTCAACGCAAGTCATACACGGTTCTGGCGCTGGCCTGGCTGGCCTCGCTGCCCTGCTGGAGCCAGATCGCGGGACCGGAGTTGCCGGGCTATGTCACACGCAGCGTGATCGACGGCAATGCGCTGAGCAATGTTCGCGGGCGATTCGCGGTGAACATGGCCGCAGGAGATTCAAACGCCCAGACGAATGCGGGCGCCATGGCCATTGGCCTGGACGGCGGCACTGCCGCGGCCCTGGTCGGTGTGCACCAGGCGACAGGATGGATTCGCGCTACCGCGCCGGATCTGTCCATCGCAGTGATCGGGGGCCGTGCCTTTGCGAACAGCTCGGGTGCAGTCTCCGTGAACCAGACCAGCGGCGTGGGGAACACCCAGGCCAACGGCATGGCGGTTGCAGTGGGCTTTGATGTGGAAGCAGCTTCAGAGAGCGTGCTCGCTGCAACTGCTTCCGGTGTTGGGCTGGGTGGTCCGGCCAGGGGCGCAAACATGAAGGCGGTGTCGATTTCCGACTCCGCCTTTCGCGGCTCGCGCGGCCTGGTCCAGATCAACCAGTCTGCGGGGTCGGGCAACAGCACGGCCAACAACTTCGCCTTCCAGCTTCAACTGGGGACGAAACCTTAAGACAGTCCTTAACTTTTTGGAGATCATTCCATGAAAACACGCAAAATGAAGTCCGCTCCCCTGGCTCTTGCGGTGGCCGCATTGTTCGCCGCTCCGCTGGCCTTTTCACAGGAGGGCACCCAGGACAGCAAGACCACCTCGGCAACCAGTGTCAGTACCGACACCAGTTCCACGGTGAACAGCACCAACGTCAACATTGTCAAAGACCTGCGTTACCGGCAGGACGTCAACGTCGGCGGCAATGTGCAGGTCACCGGAGCCATCGCGGTCGACTCGAGTTCCGCAGCCGTGGTGGACGACAAGCAGATCAACTACCTCAACGAGGTCGCCAACGACGAAGTCACGAACTCGTCGGTGGTCAACGGCAATTCGCTGATGAACGCAGCCGGCAACATCGGCCTGAACGTCACGGCCGGGGACAACAACCAGCAGGCGAATTCTGCCGCGCTGGCCGCATCCGATGCCAGCTTCCTGTTCGGTTCGTCCGACGCTGAAATATTTGCCCGCCAGGATGTCCAGGCCAACCGGGCCATCAATTTCGGCAACACCAACACGGCCACACTGGCCGGCAGTGCATTGCAGAATGCGACCGGCAACATCGGGGTCAACATCTCCGCCGGCAACAGCAACCAGCAGAAAAACGACCTGGCGGCGTCTGTCGCGGTCGCACGCATGGCCACGGCGACGGTGGCGGTCAAGCAGATGAACGACCACAATGTCACGTCCAACACGCCCAAGCAGCGGGAAGTTGTGACCATGGTCCCGGTGGACCTGGCCTTCCAGTCCCGGGGCATCTATGCCGGCATCTCCGACCAGAAGGGTAACCAGTACCCCGACACCTGGACCGGTACCAGCCACCCGGGCGGCACCCAGACCGGGCACTTCGACCTCGACACCAACACGCAGGGCGGGCTGGATCGCCAGGCTTCGTCCGGCCTGAACGCCAATGGCACACCCAATGGCGACTCCAGCGCCGGCGGCTCCCTGAGCTTCAATGAACAGGGCGACATTGCCTTGAGCGGCTCGATCACCGGCATGATCCCTGTCGTGACCCGTGTCAGCATTGCCACGACCAACACGTCTTCGCTGGGCGGCAACGCCTTGATGGGCGCGGCAGGCAACATCGGCGTGAACATCGCATCGGGCACCAACAACCAGCAATACAACGGTATGGCGGTATCGGCGACCCAGGCTGGTGGCGCCAACGGTGGTGGCGGCGGCGAGGCACTGCGCCGCTGAAGTTTCGTTGATGGATTGACCTTCGGCCGCCCTCCCCCGGCGGCCGAAGGCTTTCAGCTGGACAAGGATGAACCGCCATGACCCTCGCTAACCACAGATGGATCCCGCCCGCCGCGTGGCTGGTGGGGCATGCGCTGGCCAGCCTGCCGATGGCAGGCCATGCCGGCCCGATGGGCGTCGGCGGCGTGATCCCCGGTGCGGGCGCGATCAACAAGAACATCCTGAGCATGCGGGAAATGCGCTATGTGGACATGGTTCCGCAGAAAACCGACTTCAGCTGCGGCGCGGCAGCACTTGCCACCATCCTCAATTACGCCTATGGGCAGAAGCTGACGGAAGACGAAGTCATCCAGGGACTGCTGCAGGTCAGTGATCCCGCCGTCGTCAGGGAGAAAGGATTTTCCCTGCTCGACCTGAAAAATTATGTGCAGGCCAGAGGCATGCGCGGACGTGGCTACAACATGTCGCCGGAGATGCTGGACCGAGTCAAGGTCCCGACCATCGTGCTGCTCGATATCCGGGGATACAAACATTTTGTGGTGCTCAAGAAGACGACACCGGACAAGGTCTATCTTGCCGACCCGGCGCTGGGCAACCGGGTCGTTGCCAGGCGGGAGTTTGAGAGCGGCTGGAACCGCGTGGTGTTCGCCGTGATCGGCCAGGGCTTTGAGCGTGACACCGTGCTGCTGCGACCCAAAGAGCCGCTGACCGCGCGCAGCACCGTCGACACCTGGCGGCCGCTGACGGATGCCCAGTTGCTGGAGTTCGGGTTCTCCAGCGCAGAGCTTTTCTGAGGCGTGCGCGATGGATCCGCAGCGCCCGATGAATCACCAGATGCGCAAGCTGATGGTCTTCAGTTGACGGACAGCAAGCTGTCCAGAAGTTTGAGGGGAGATGTGATGACGAGAACCATTTACGCATTGGCGCTTGCCGCGGCGCAACAGGAAAAACCGTGGCACTGCAAGCCACCGCACCCTGCGGGCGGCAGCAGGTCCTGGCAACAGCGTGCGCTGGTTGCAGCGCTGGCAGGCACCCTGGCCACCCTGCCATTGGCACGCGCCGCGCTGCCACCCGACCTGAATGTGTTTGACCACGCGTCCGAGATTCCGGACGGTGAGCTCGGACACATGCGCGGCAAATTCGTGGCGGCCGGTCAGGTCATGTATTTCGGCGTCGAAATGGTGACGCGTTGGCTGGCGTCCTCGGGACAGGCCATCACTGCGTCCGGGATGTTGCAGATCAGTCTGGCCGGCAACACGCCGCAGGTCAGCTTTGTGCCGACCATCACCGTCGAGCAAAAGGCCGCCATGGGGAGTACGGCCAGTCAGGGCGCTGCGGTGGCCACCGGCGGCGGCGGGCTGCAGGACGTCACCGGGGTGGTGCAGAACATCCAGGTGGCGGGCGCTTCGAACGGAGTCACCAACACGATAGGCATCAACGTCCAGAACGCGTCGGCGCCACCGGCGCTGCAGTCCCCGTCCCAGGGGGCGCTCTCGGCATCCACCACCACGGCCAGCGGCAGCGTGGCCTCCGTCGGCCTCGGCGGCAATGGCATGAGTGTCGCCGTCGCCGTGCCGGACCAGGGCCGGGCGTTGCAACAGATTCGCCAGGTCGGCATGGGTGGGGGGCAGGTGTTGCAGTCGGTGCAACTGGGCGGCGACGTCAACCAGATTCAGAACAGGATCAACCTCAATGTCCAGATGAATTCCGCGTCCGGTCCGGCCACCCCGGCGGGCAACCAGTTGCTGGGGATGAAGCTCATGCCGCAAGGCGGTACTTTTTAAGTCGTCCGGACGGGCCCGCTGGGCCCGTCCGTCACGTTTCAGGGTCGCACGGGGCGCAAAAAAGGGGAGCGCCGCTCCGTGGAAGCCAGCGAATCTGGTCAATCGAAAAACTGATGAGGGAGATCTTATGCGACGTTTTTTTCAGCTGCGGCCCCTGGTGTTGATGATGGCAGCCGGCCTCCCCCTGGCTTGCCTGGCAGACACCGATGACGAGGTGGCCGACCTGCGCCGGCAGATCCAGGAGTTGACCCAGCGCGTTGACACGCAGCAATCGTCCCTGCGGGTGCTGGCCGCGCGCCTGCAGCAGCTTGAGGCGGCAGGCCCGGGCCAGGCACGCATGGTGAGAACCACCGATGCCGCCCAGCCCGATGGAGCCGCAGGCCGGGAGCCTGTTTCCGCAGAAGGTAGCGGTGGAGAGAAGGTGGTCAGGGAAGCACCGCCTTCGCGCAGTGCCGAGGCGGTGTACCGCGAACAGAGCGCCATGTTCGACCGCAAGTTCACGCTGGAAACCGGCGTGAGTTATTCCCACTCGAACCGGCGTGACCTTTTCCTCAATGGTTTTCTGGCGCTCGATGCAATCTTTCTCGGGCAGATCAATCTGGACCGCATCAAGGCTGACACCCTGACCTTTGACCTGACGGGGCGTTATGCGCCCACGGACCGGCTCCAGTTCGATCTCAACGTGCCCTACCTGTACCGCTATTCCGCCTTTTCCTCGGTTGGTGCGGGGTTCAGCACCTCGGCTGTGGCCGAGAGAAATGTCTCGAACGGCGATGTGGGTGACGTCAGTGCGGGCGTGTTCTACCGCCTGATCCAGGAAAGCGCGGACACCCCCGACACCGTGCTCAACTTCCGCGTCAAGGCGCCGACCGGCACCAGTCCCTATGGCATCAAGTTCGAGGATTCGCCGGACTCGGGCGGTAACCTGAAGATTCCCGCGAAGTTGCCCACCGGCAACGGCGTGTGGGCCGCATCGGCTGGATTGAGCTTCATCAAGACGGTGGATCCGGCCATCCTGTTCGCCAACCTGGGCTACACGCACCACTTTGACCGCAGCTTCAACGACATCAGTTCGGACCCCAACACGCGAACGCCGGGCAGCGTCAGGCTGGGCGACCAGTTTTCGCTGGGTGCGGGTTTTGCCTTTGCCCTCAATGAACGCATGAGCCTGAGCACCTCGTACTCGCACCGCTTTGCCAGAAAAGCGAAAATCCGCCAGGAGGGCCAAGGCTGGCAAACCGTCAATGGCAGCGACTCGAGTGCCGGCGTGCTCAATTTCGGCGTGACCTATGCCTTGTCGGACCGGCGCTCCATGGTGTTCAACCTCGGCATCGGCGTCACCGCCGACGCGCCGGACATCACCATCGGGGTCAAGTTCCCCTTCAGCTTCTGAGCGTGCCCAGGCGCCGTGCCTAGGCTTCGCGAAGGGCTTTTTTCAGCTGCTCGCCGATTTCCGGCTTGTGCGCAAACGGGTTGGTCGGGTTGCGCGCCTGCAGGATGTCCTCGAGCCGCGTCTGCACCGAGCCAATCGCCTTGGGGTGGCTGTAGATATAGAACTGGTTGGCGGCGATCGCGTCAAACACCTTTTGCGCTACGTCGGCCGCCGTGACCTTGCCGGAACCCACGGCCTTGTCGCTCATGGCCTGGCCGATCAGCTGGCTTTTGGTCGGCTTGGCGGCCGGCAGCTCATCGGGCCGGTTGCGCTGGCTCTGGCTGATGCCGGTGGGCACGAAGAAGGGGCACAGCACCGAGGCGCTGATCTGGTCGGTCACCAGGGCCAGGTCCTGGTACAGGGTTTCGCTGAGGCTGACCACCGCATGTTTGCTGACGTTGTAAATGCCCATGTTGGGCGCATTGAGCAGCCCGGCCATGCTCGCCGTGTTGACGATGTGGCCCTGCCAGGCCGGGTCTTTTTTGGCAGCTTCGAGCATCATGGGCGTGAACACACGCACGCCGTGCGCCACCCCCATGAGGTTGACGCCGATGACCCATTCCCAGTCCTTCAGCGTGTTCTCCCAGATCAGTCCCCCTGCCCCGACACCGGCGTTGTTGAAGACAAAATGCGGTGCACCGAAACGTGCCAGCACGGCAGCGCCCAGTGCTTCGACCTCGGCGGCTTTGGACACGTCGAGTCGAACGGCCAGCACCTGCGCGCCGGTGGACGTCATTTCAGCCGCGGCCTTGTCGAGCGCGTCCTGCTGCACATCGGCGAGCACGAGGTTCATGCCGAGCCGTGCGCCTATGCGTGCGCACTCGAGGCCGAAGCCTGAACCGGCGCCGGTCAACACGGCTGTTTTTCCTTGGAAATCACTGATCATGGGGAGCTCCTGAATATCAAACCGGGGGCAGCATCTCGACGTGCGGAATGCCGTCTTCGATGTAGGGCTCGCCTGCTGTGGCGAACCCGTGCTGCACATAAAATTTTTCAAGCCGCGCCTGCGCGCCTATGCGCAGGGGCTGCGCACCCCACTGCGCAACCACGCAGGCGATGGCCTGGCGCATGAGTTCATGGCCCAGGCCGGTTCCGCGCACGCTCTCGCGGGTGATGACGCGCCCTATGCTGGCTTCGGCAAACTTCACGCCGGCCGGGAAGCAACGCGCATAAGCCACGAGCTGGCCATCGGATACCCCAAGTACATGCACGGCCGCGTGGTCGGCGCCGTCCATGTCCTGATAGATGCCGGCTTGCTCCATCACGAAAACTTCCGTGCGAAGCTGCAGGACCACATAAAGCTCGGCGGTGGTCAGCGCCGCAAACGGGACGGCCCGCCAGGTGATCCCGCTCATGCCTGGGCGACAGCCTTCATGGCATAACCGATGCGCGGGAAGTGCACATGCAGCGTGCCGGCGCGTTCGTCGCTGCGGCTCAGCGTGTAGTGCGTGCGTGTCGCGGCGATCAGCTCACCTTCGGTGGGCTCGGGGCCGAAACTTTCAGCCGTGATGCTGACGCGGCTGCCCAGCGGGATGCCGTGTTCGTCCTGGAAGGTGCTGTCCGTCAACAGGCCGTGGCCGACCGGCATCGGGTCGGCAGCGGCCGCGGCGGCGATGGCCTGGGCCGCATCGAATTTTTCCATGCTGCCGTGGCCGATGGCGGCCATGCGGTCCATCCACTCGAGTACGGCCGGCGTGAGCTGCAGGATGTCGGCCACCACGGGCGTGCGCACCCGGGTGAACCACAGCGGGTGGTAGGCTGCAAAGTCGGCGATGCAGGGCACCTGGCCGAGCAGGAAAGGCTGCTCGTCGAGCATGTCCGACAGGCGCCGCAAATACGACTTGTAGGCCGCGGCTGCATCGGCCGGACGCAGCCGCGTCATGTTGAAGCTCATGGCCTTGCGGTCTTCGCCGAAAGCCCTGGCGGCTTCGGGGGGCGCGCCGGCAAACATGTGCGCCGCGCCTTTGGGGCCCAGGTTGTGCGCCATGGCCGCCCAGAACAGCGTGCTGTCGGCCCACTGCGCCAGTGTGCGCGCCAGGCCCTTGCCCGGCTCGGGGTAAAGGGAGGGCTCGGGCTGCAGATGCTCGAGCACATCCGCGATCAGCGCGCTGTCGCAATAAATGTCGGCACCGACCTGCAGGAAGGGCGTCTTGCGGTAGCCGCCGGTCAGCGCCAGCACGTCGGGCTTGGGCATGATGCTGGGGATGACCACCGACTTCCAGGCCAGCTGCTTGTAGCCAAGGATCAGGCGGACCTTCTCGGAAAACGGCGAGGTCGGGTAGTGGTGAAGAATCAGGTCGGCCATGGTGGTTCTTTCAGAAGGTTCAGCGCATCAGCGCGGCATGGCGCGGGTGATCAGGGCGTCGAAGTCCACGTCGGCGCCCAGGGTACCGAAGGCCTGGCCCCAGTCGCCGCCCAGCCGTGAGTCGCAGAAAGCCTCGAACACGGCGGCGGGGGCGCTCTGGTAGAGCAACGCGGCCTGCACGGCCAGCGCCACGTCCTGCGCCAGTCGGCGCGCTTCCATTTCGTTGGCCATCTCCTCGACGCGGGTCGGCAGGGCCGCGGCCAAGCGGTCCAGCGCCGAGTGCGCGCCTTGGGCCGGTGACAGCTCGTGCGCCAGCGCGGCGGCGGCATCGGCCTTGCGCAAGGCGCGCAGCAGGTCCAGCGCCATGATGTTGCCGGCACCTTCCCAGATCGAGTTGAGCGGCATCTCGCGGTAGATACGGGCCATGATGCCCTCGCCGCCCTCCTCCACATAACCATTGCCGCCCAGGCATTCCATGGCTTCCTGCGCAAAGTGGCTGCCGCGTTTGCAGATCCAGAACTTGGCCACCGGCGTGAGCAGGCGCGCCATCGCCTGCTCGTGCGGGTCGGCACTGTTGTCAAAGGCCCGGGCCAGCCGGATGGCCAGCGCGGTGGCGGCTTCGGACTCGAGCGCCAGGTCGGCCAGCACATTGCGCATCAGCGGCTGGGTTATCAGCGGCCTGCCGAAGGCCTCGCGCTGGGCGCAATGGTTGAGCGCAATGCTCAGCGCCTGGCGCATCAGGCCGCTGGTGCCGAGTGCGCAGTCCAGCCGCGTCATGGTGCCCATCTCGAGGATCTGCGGCACGCCGCGGCCTTCCTCGCCGACCAGCCAGGCGGTGGCGCTGTCGAACTCGACTTCGGAGCTCGCATTGGCCTTGTTGCCGAGTTTGTCTTTCAGGCGCTGGATGTGGATCGCGTTGAGGCTCTTGTCGGGAAGAACGCGCGGAATGAAGAAACAGCTCAGGCCCGCGGGCGCCTGGGCCAACACCAGGAAGGCGTCGCACATGGGCGCCGAGAAGAACCACTTGTGGCCGGTCAGGCGAAAGCGCTGGCCCCAACCGTCGCTGCCATCGGGAACCGCCTGCGTCGTGTTGGCGCGCACGTCGGAGCCGCCCTGCTTCTCGGTCATGCCCATGCCCATGGTCACACCGGTTTTTTCCGAGAACAGCTTGAGCGCCGGATCGTAGGCGCGGCTGGTGAGCCGGGGCGCCCAGTCGGCGTGGATGGCGGCGTTGTCGCGCAGCGCCGGTGTGACCGCGTAGGTCATGGAGATCGGGCAGAGGATGGAGGGTTCGAGCTCGGTGAACAGCATGAAACCGGCAGCCCTGCGCACGTGGGGCGATGCGCCTTCTCCGTTCCAGGGCGTGCCGTGCAGTCCGGCTCGGGTGGCGGCATCCATGAGCACGTGGTAACTGGGGTGAAACTCCACCTGGTCCACCCGCCGGCCGAAGCGGTCATGGCTGTGCAACTGCGGCGTGTGGATGTTGGCCAGGCGCGCATGGGTCTGCATGGTGGCACTGCCCAGACTGGCTCCCAGCGCACTGAGTTCCGCCGTGGCCAGCTGCGGCGCATTGAACTTCAGCGCGTCGCGCAGGCCCTGGTTGGTGTCGAACAGGTTGTAGTCGACCAGCGGCGCGGGCTGGTTGAAGACTTCATGAGTCGCGTTCATGGCATCCCTTTCAGCGGCGGAAAAACTGCCGTGTCAGACGAGTTTGACCAGTTGTTTGCCAAAGTTTTTGCCTTTAAGCAAACCCAGGAAAGCTTCCGGGGCAGCGGCGATGCCTTGGGCGATGGTTTCGCGCGGCTTGAGCTTGCCGGTGGCGACCAGGGTGCCAAGTTCTTTCAAGGCCTCGGGCCAGACTTCCATGTGCTCGCTGACGATGAAACCCTGGATTTTCAGGCGATTGGTCAAAATCAGCTGCGGATACGTCATGGGCAGCGGCTGGCCGTCATACCCGGCAATCATGCCGCACAGCGCGATGCGGCCGAAGGCGTTCATGCGCGTCAGCACGGCGTCCAGAATCATGCCGCCGACATTCTCGAAGTAGCCGTCGATGCCGTTGGGGCAGGCTTCCTTGAGCGCTTTCGACAGCGATGCCGCGTCCTTGTACTGCTTGTAGTCGATGCAGGCATCAAAGCCGAGTTCTTCGACGGCGTATTTGCATTTTTCGGCGCCGCCGGCAATGCCGACCACGCGGCAGCCGCGCGCCTTGGCCAGGGCACCAAAAGCGCTGCCCACGGCGCCGGTGGCGGCGCTGACCACCACCGTTTCGCCGGCTTTGGGTTCAATGATTTTCACCAGACCGTACCAGGCGGTGACACCCGGCATGCCGACAGCACCCAGGTAATGCGACAGCGGCACATGGGTGGTGTCCACCTTGCGCAGCGCGCCGGGCTGGGTCGCATCGACCACGCTGTACTCCTGCCAGCCGCCCATGCCGACCACCTTGTCGCCGACGGCGAACTTCGGGTTTTTCGATTCGACCACCTCGCCGGCCGTGCCGCCGCCCATGACCTGGCCCAGCGCCTGTGGCTGGGCATAACTCTTGGCGTCGTTCATGCGGCCGCGCATGTAGGGGTCCAGGCTCAGGTAGTGGTGGCGTACCAGCACCTGGCCGTCCGCCAGCGCGGGCGTGTCGCTGCTGACGAGCTTGAAGTTGCTGGCGACGGCTTCGCCGGTGGGACGGTTGTCGAGAAGAATTTGCTGGTTCTTGGGCATGGGGTGTCTCCTGGGGGAATGTGGTTTGCTATTGATTTGAGAGCTGCTAGCGCACGTGGAGTAAGGGCTTAAGCACGATTTGTCTTATAAAAATACGTCCTGCCCGCTAGTCGGTCGAAATGACGGCCTGGAGCGTGTTCACCCCTTTGGCGCCCACGGCCAGGCGCTTGACGTACTTGAAGGTGCCGGTGGCATGCGAGCAGATGCGGCCCTGGTCGTCGTACACCGAGCCTTCGGTGAAGGCCATGGTGGCGGTGCGGTGGATCAGCCGGCCCTTCGCCGTCAGCTTGCTGCCGTCACCGGGCGCCGGGCGCATGAAGCTGGTTTTCATCTCGATGGTGACCACGCCCATGTCCGGCTGCACGCTGCGCGCCGCGGTCGCCATGACCACGTCCTGCAGCGTCATCAGTGCGCCGCCGTGCGTGACATGAAACGAGTTCAGGTGCTCGGCCCGGGGCGTGTAGTCGATCTGCGAGGCCCCGCCTTCGAACAGCACCAGCTCGAAACCGAGGTGGTTGACAAAGGGAATCTCGACGCCAAAGCTCATAACTCGATCAACCACCTGTTACTGAAGACACGCCGCCGTCCACGGCCATCCACTGCGCGGTGATGTGTTTGCCGGCGTCCGACGCATACAGCACGCACAGGCCCTTGAGGTCTTCGTCGTCGCCCAGGCGCTGCAGCGGCGCGTGGGCGGCCAGTTTTTCCTCGCCCAGGACCTTGAGCGTGCCCATGGTCATCTTGCTCGGGAAAAAGCCCGGGCAGATGGCGTTGACGGTGATGTTGTACTTGCCCCACTCGCAGCCCAGCGCGCGCGTGAAGTTGATCACCGCGCCCTTGGAGGTGTTGTAGGCCACGGTGGTCATCTCGGGCGGGTTGCCGCCCAGGCCGGCGATGGAGGCGATATTGATGATGCGGCCGGAACGGCGCGCGATCATGCTGTGTTTGGCGATGTGCTGGCTCAGGATGAAGTAGCCGCGGATGTTCAGGTTCATGACCTTGTCCCAGGCATCGACCGGGTGGTCTTCTGCCGGCGCGCCCCAGGCTGCGCCCGCGTTGTTGACGAGGATGTCCACATGGCCGAAGCGTTTGATGGTTTCATCCGCCAGCGCGCGGATGTCCGCTTCCTTCGAGCAATCGGCAGCGATCCAGTCGACGTCGATGCCGGCGGCCTTGAGTTCGGCGGCGGACTCCTGCAGGTCTTCAGCCTTGCGCGAGCTCAGCATGATTTTGGCGCCGGCTTCGCCCAGCGCCTGCGCCAGCTGCAGGCCCAGGCCGCGGGAGCCGCCGGTGACGAGGGCGGTCTTGCCGGTGAGGTCGAACAGCTGCTGGATGGTACGGGTCATGAGGGGCTCCTTGTTGTTGGGGGGAAGATGGGGACGAGTGTCGCGCAAAGCGCGCCTGCCGGCTGTCGCAGGGCGGACCGGTCAGTCGCCGCTGGTGAGACGGGAACGCACGTAGATCAGCACAAAACCAATGGCCGCCAGGATGCCGCCAGCGACCACCATAGACCAGCCGAGGGCGGCATCCATGCGCTGCGCCGACAGGCCCAGCACCAGCGTGAGCAGCCCGCCGTAGATCAGGATCCAGATCAGCTGCTGCAACCGGGCAATCGACTTGCTCGACGTGGTGCTCCCTGACTCCTTGAAAAAACCCATCAGAACGCCTCCTCCGGCAAGTCGGCGCAGGTCAGGTCGCGGGTTGCGACCACCTGCAGCCAAGCGTCGATTTTAGGCAATTCATAGTGATAAAAGTAGCGGACGGCGCCCAATTTACCGGCGGTAACCGCTATGAATTTTGTAGCATCGGCCTGCAGCGCGGCCAGCGCCACGTCCAGCCAGATCCAGGCCAGCACGGTATGGCCGAAGCCCTGCATGTAGGGCACGGCATTGGCCAGCGCATCCTGCGGGTTGCCGGTGGCCCATGCGGCCTGGGTCGTCGCCCCGACCTGCTGCAGCGCCTGGCCCAGCGCCTTGGCATAGGCCGCGAGTTCCGGCACCTGGGCGGCGCGCTTGATCGTGGCGTTGATACGCGCGGCCAGCAGCTGCAGGCCTTTGCCGCCTTCCATCAGCACCTTGCGGCCCAGCAGGTCAGTGGCCTGGATGCCGTGCGTGCCCTCGTGGATCATGTTCAGGCGGTTGTCGCGCCAGTACTGCTCGACCGGGAAGTCGCGGGTGTAGCCGTAGCCGCCGTGGATCTGGATCGCCAGCGAGTTGGCCTCCAGGCACCATTCGCTGGGCCAGCTCTTGGCGATCGGCGTCAGCACCTCCAGCAGCAGGCGGGCGTCGTCGGCCGCCTGCGCTTCGGCGGTGTGCTGCTCGTCCACCAGGCGTGCGCAGTACAGCTCCAGCGCCAGCGCACCTTCGCAGTAGGCTTTTTGCGCCAGCAGCATGCGCTTGACGTCGGCGTGTTCGATGATGCGCACCTGCGGTTGCGCCGAATCCTTGCCCGCCGGTCCGACCGGCCTGCCCTGCGGCCGGTTCTTCGCGTAGTCCAGCGAGGCGTAATACCCGGCCATGCCCAGCATGACGGCCGCCGTGCCGACGCCGATGCGGGCCTCGTTCATCATGTGGAACATGCAGCGCAGGCCCTCGTGCGGCTTGCCGACCAGATAGCCTACGGCGCCTGCTTTCCCGCCCACCGGGTATTTGCCCTCGCCGAAGTTGAGCAGCGTGTTGGTGGTGCCGCGCCAGCCCAGCTTGTGGTTCAGCCCGGCCAGCGCCACATCGTTGCGCTCGCCGGTCAGCTGGCCATCGGTGCCCACCATTTTCTTGGGCACGATGAACAGCGAGATGCCGCGCGTACCGGGAATCAGCTTGCCGTCCGGCCCGGGGATCTTGGCGAGTACCAGGTGGATGATGTTGTCGGTCAGCTCATGTTCGCCCGACGAGATCCACATCTTGTTGCCGGTGAGGCGGTAACGTGGGCCCAGCGGCTCGGCTTCGAAGTCGGCGCCGTCCGGCACGGCGCGTGTCGTGATGTCGCTCAGCGACGAACCGGCCTGCGGCTCGGACAGGCACATGGTGCCGGAGAAGCGCCCGGAAAACTCGTTGCGCGCAAACACCTCTTTCTGCGCTTCGGTGCCGTGCACCAGCAGCAGGTTGGCATTGCCCTTGGTCAGCAGGCTGGAGCCTATGCTGACCGAGGCCATGGCAAAAAAGCAGTTGGCCGCGGCCTCGATGGTGTAAGGCAGCTGCATGCCGCCTTCGTCATAGTCCTGCGCGGCGCTGAGCATCCCGGAGCCGGCGTAAGCCTTATGCGCGTCGTGTGTGGCCTGAGGCAGGATGACTTTTTCGCCGTCGAAGTGTGGCTCCTGGGTATCGACCAGCCGGTTGAAAGGCGCAAATTTTTCCCGCGCAATGCGTTCACAGGTGTCGAACACTGCGTCGAAGGTTTCGCGTGAATGGTCGGCAAAACGCTCGCGCTTGTTGAGGGACTCGGCCTGCAGCCAGTCATAAAGTAGAAAATCCAGAGTGGGTCGTAAATTCATTGCGCTATCTTTCCGTGCATATGAATGGGTGAGGAACTGTCAATCTTCTGGCAAGGCGATTCTTCGAGGAGGATGGCGCCTAGACATGAGAATAGAAAAAATTCCAACTAAGACTGCAATCAATCCAAATATCGACATGCCGATCGCGCCATAAAGATGCTGCGCTAGGGACATTGTTTTGGATACCACGACACCGCCGTAGTACGCGTTCCAGTACTCGGTCCCGATGAATAAACAAAATGAGCCGGCTGCGACAAAGCCAATGCCCTCCAACAAGTCTTTTGTAGGTGTGCGAAAAGACCGTTGAGTAGCACGTTCGATTCCTATCTTTCCCTCGTAAAGAATCCCTCGCCGTTGGCCGAGCAAGGTGCCGTCGAGACGAACCTTTCCTGCTCTCGACCTATGGAGAATATCGATAATCGCTCCGTCTCCAGGATTTAAATAATCCAACTCAACGGCGATTCCTTCGTCACTTGTAACGAGCCTGACGCCATTAATTGGATTCGTAGCAGTGAGAACATCGAATCCCACTACGTCAACCATCGATTCTGGCCGTATAAGCAATCCACCGCCCACCGGAAATGAATCAGCCTTGACCGCAGCAGTGCCAGAATTCCAAAGCACTAGCCTTGTGCTCAAAAGGTCGGAAGTTTGCTGTCCATCAATGCTTATTGAAACTCTGTCCTGTAAGGATTGAGGAACTCCGGCTATGAGAGTTCGAGTTGAAACTTGATAGCTGATTCGTGGATCGCGTTTAGCGCGTTGATAGAAAAAAACGCCGATGGCTCCACCGGCGATGATTCCAAACCAACCTTGATTGAGAACGCCAACTAGATCCATTGAGCGTCCTACTGAGCTTTGCTTACAGAACTTCGAACACGCCGGCCGCACCCATACCGCCACCGATGCACATGGTCACGCAGACCAGCTTGGCACCGCGGCGCTTGCCTTCGATCAGGGCATGGCCGGTCAGGCGCTGGCCGCTGACGCCGTAGGGGTGGCCCACCGCAATCGCACCGCCATTGACGTTGAGCTTGTCCATGGGAATGCCCAGCTTGTCGCGGCAGTAAATGACCTGCACGGCAAAGGCCTCGTTGAGTTCCCACAGGTCGATGTCACTGACCTTCAGGCCCAGGCGAGCCAGCACCTTGGGAATGGCGTACACGGGGCCGATGCCCATTTCGTCAGGCTCGCAGCCGGCGACCGCAAAGCCGAGGAAGCGGCCCAGCGGGGCCAGGCCTTTTTTCTCGGCCACTTTTTCATCCATCACGACGACAGCGCCGCCGCCATCGGAAAACTGGCTGGCATTGCCCGCCGAAATCACGCCGCCGGGAATGGCTGGCTTGATGCCGCTGATGCCTTCCTTGGTCGTGCCTTCGCGGATGCCTTCGTCCTTGCTGACCGTCACCTGTTTGGTGGTCAGACCCATCACGGCGTCGGCCACACCCATGGTGACGGTGATCGGTTCAATCTCGGCGTCGAACAGGCCGGCAGCCAGGGCGGCCGAGGCTTTTTGCTGGCTGGCGGCGCCGTATTCGTCCATCTGCTCGCGCGTGATGCCGTAACGCTTGGCGACCTGCTCAGCCGTCTGCAGCATGTTCCAGTAGATCTCGGGCTTGTGCTTGACCAGCCACGGGTCGGCCAGCATGTGGGTGTTCATTTCCTGCTGCACGCAGGAAATGCTTTCAACGCCACCGGCGACATAGATGTCGGCTTCACCGGCAATGATGCGCTGCGCGGCCAGGGCAATGGTCTGCAGGCCGGACGAGCAGAAACGGTTGACGGTCATGCCCGACACGGTGATGGGGCAGCCAGCGCGCAGCGCGATCTGGCGCGCAATGTTGGCGCCGGTCGCGCCTTCGGGGTTGGCGCAGCCCATGATCACGTCCTCGACCTCGCCAGCCTCGATGCCGGCGCGCTTGATCGCGTGTTCAACCGCGTGGCCGCCCAGGGTGGCGCCGTGGGTCATGTTGAAAGAGCCCTTCCAGCTTTTGGCCAGGGGGGTGCGGGCGGTGGAAACGATTACAGCTGATGTCATGTGAATCTCCGGGAATTAATTGAACGTCTTGCCTTCGGCAGCCAGCTTGGCGAGCAGCGGTGCCGGTTGCCAGAATTTGGCGTCATCCAGCGGATTCTGTGCAAAACGCTTCATGCTCTGCACCACGTTGAACAGGCCCACCTGATCGGCGTAATTCATGGGGCCGCCGCGGTAGATCGGGAAACCGTAACCCATGAGGTAGACCATGTCGATGTCGCTGGCTTTGGACGCGATGCCCTCTTCCAGGATGTGGGCTGCCTCGTTGACCAGCGCGTACACCAGGCGCTGCACGATTTCCTCGTCGGAGATCTTGCGCGGCGTGATGCCCAGCGAGGCGCGGTGGTCTTCAATCATCTTCACCACTTCGGCGTTCGGAATCGCGTCGCGCTTGCCGGGCACATAGTCGTACCAGCCGGCGCCGGTCTTCTGGCCGAAACGGCCCTTCTCGCACAG
This sequence comes from Polaromonas sp. YR568, assembly GCF_943371715.1. Taxonomy (GTDB): domain Bacteria; phylum Pseudomonadota; class Gammaproteobacteria; order Burkholderiales; family Burkholderiaceae_C; genus Polaromonas. Next base: position 204,798 of record NZ_CALRVW010000002.1, read on the forward strand.
CAGGTCAGCAGTCTTGCTGTATTTCATGTCCGGCTTTTCCTGGTAGCGGCGCTTGCGGATGGCCCAGCCGATGTCGTTGCCGGCCAGGTCGCCCATGCGGAACGGGCCCATGGCCATGCCGAATTTTTCCATCGCCTTGTCGACCTGCGCCGGCGTGCAGCCTTCGTCGAGCAGGAAGCCGCCCTGGCGGCCGTACTGCTCGATCATGCGGTTGCCGATGAAGCCGTCGCAGACGCCGGACACCACGGCGGTTTTCTTGATCTTCTTGCTGACGGCCATCACCGTGGCCAGCACGTCCTTCGCGGTTTTTTCACCGCGCACGACTTCAAGCAGCTTCATCACGTTGGCCGGGCTGAAGAAATGCATGCCGACCACGTCCTGCGGACGTTTCGTGAACGACGCGATCTTGTTGAGGTCCAGCGTCGAGGTGTTGGAGGCCAGGATGGCGCCGGGCTTCATCACGCGGTCGAGTTCCTTGAAAACTTTTTCCTTGACGCCCATTTCCTCGAACACAGCCTCGATCACGAGGTCGGCGTCTTTCAGCTCGTCGTAGCTCAGGGTGGTGCTCAGCAGGCTCATGCGCTGCTCGTACTTGTCCTGCTTGAGCTTGCCCTTCTTGACCTGGGCTTCGTAGTTCTTGCGGATGGTGGCCAGGCCCTTGTCCAGCGCTTCCTGCTTCATCTCCAGCATCTTGACGGGGATGCCGGCGTTCAGGAAGTTCATGGCAATGCCGCCGCCCATGGTGCCCGCGCCGATCACGGCGACGGACTTGATTTCACGCTTCGGCGTGTCTTCCGGCACGTCCGGAATCTTGGAGGCGGCGCGCTCGGCCGCGAAGATATGGCGCAGCGCCTTGCATTCCGGGGTCCACATCAGGTTGATGAAGATCTCGCGCTCAAACAGCATGCCTTCGTCGAATTTTTTCTTGGTGGCGGCTTCCACGGCGTCCACGCACTTGACGGGGGCCGGAAAGTTTTTGGCCATGCCCTTGACCATGTTGCGTGCAAACTGGAAGTAGGCATCGCCATTCGGGTGTTTGCAAGGCAGGTTGCGCACCAGCGGCAAGGGGCGCGTGTCGGCCACGGCCTGGGCAAAGGCCAGCGCTTCCTGGGCCAGTGATTCTGCGGACGCGGCCATCTTGTCGAACAGCTTCTGACCGGGGATCTGGGCCAGCAGTTCGCTCTTGACCGGCTCGCCGCTGACGATCATGTTCAGGGCCGGCTCGACACCGAGAGCACGCGGCAACCGCTGCGTGCCACCGGCCCCGGGGATAAGGCCGAGCTTGACTTCGGGCAGGGCCACGCTGGTGCCGGGCGCGGCGATGCGGTAGTGGCATCCCAGCGCGAGCTCCAGCCCGCCGCCCATGCACACGGAGTGCACTGCAGCCACCACGGGTTTGGACGAGTTCTCGATTGCCAGAATGACGCTCAGCAGGTTGGGCTCGGCCAGTGCCTTGGGCGTGCCGAATTCCTTGATGTCGGCGCCACCGGAAAAGGCCTTGCCTGCACCGGTCAGCACAATGGATTTGACGGCTGCATCTGCATTGGCTTTTTGCAGGCTGTCGGTGATGCCGACCCGGGTGGCATAACCCAGGCCGTTGACCGGGGGGTTGTCGAGGGTGATCACCGCGACACTGCCGTGGACTTCGTATTTGGCTGTCATTTGCTTTTCCTTTGTTGCGTGTTACCCGGCCATCGGCGGGATCAGGTGGTGATTCTTAAACGGCTGGGCGTCCAAAAATAGTACGACCGTTCTATTTGCCATTGTAGAAGGCTGGCGGGGCACTGCAAGCCTGACCGGCGCCGCCCTTGTCCCTGCCGTGACAAAGTCTGCCTCAGACTTCCAGCCACTCCTTGCGGGTGTAGGCGTCGGCGCGCAGGCTTTCCGGCGTGCCCTCAAACACGATGCTGCCATGGCCCATGACCAGCGCCCGGTCAGAAATTGCCATGGCAATTGTCAGTTTTTGCTCGATCAGCAGCACCGAGATGCCCTTGGCCTTCAGGGTCTGCAGGTACTGGCCCACCAGTTCGACGATTTTGGGCGCCAGGCCCTCGGTCGGCTCATCGATGATGATCAGGTCCGGGTCGCCCATCAGCGCGCGGCACAGCGTGAGCATCTGCTGCTCGCCACCGGACAACACACCGGCTTCGGTGTGCTGCCTTTCCCGCAGGCGTGGAAACATCTGGTACATGTCTTCAAACGACCAGCGGCTGCCTTTGCCCTTGCCCTTTTGCCCCAGCATCAGGTTCTGGTGCACGGTGAGCGTCGGAAAGATATCGCGATTTTCCGGCACATAGCCGATGCCCAGGTGGGCGATCTCGTAGGCCTTCTGCCCGGTGATACGCCGGCCTTTCCAGTGGATGTCGCCTTCGCATTCCACCAGGCCCATGATGGCCTTGGCCGTGGTCGACCGACCCGAACCGTTACGGCCCAGCAGGGCCACGATTTCGCCGGGCTGGACCTCAAAGTGGACACCGTGCAGCACATGGCTCTTGCCGTAATAGGCGTGGAGGTTTTCGATCTTGAGCATGGTCAGTGTCCTCCCGCCTGGGAATCGGCCACGGCAGAGCCGAGGTAGGCCTCCTGCACGCGTGGATTGGCGCGTACCGCTTCGGGCACGTCAAAGGCCAGTACTTCGCCATAGACCACCACCGCGATCTTGTCGGCCAGCCCGAACACCACCCCCATGTCGTGCTCCACTGTGAGCAGGGTCTTGCCCGTCGTGACCTCCTTGATCAGGCTGATGAAGCGGCTGGTTTCGCTGCGGCTCATGCCGGCGGTCGGTTCGTCGAGCAGGATGACGTTGGCGCCGCCGGCAATGGTGATGCCGATCTCCAGCGCACGCTGCTCGGCGTAAGTCAGGTTGATGGCCAGCACGTCGCGCTTTTTGTCGAGCTTGATCATCTGCATGAGTTCGTCAGCGCGCTCGTTCGCATCATCGAGATCGGCCAGGAACTTCAGGAAGGTGTACTTGTAGCCCAGGCTCCACAGCACGCCGCAGCGCAGGTTCTCGAAGACGCTGAGCTTGGGGAAGATGTTGGTGATCTGGAAGCTGCGCGACAGGCCGGCCCGGTTGATCTCGAACGGCTTCTTGCCGTCAATGCGCTGGCCGTTGAGCAGGACCTCGCCACTGGTGGGCGCAAAGCGCCCGCTGATCAGGTTGAACAGCGTGGATTTGCCGGCGCCGTTGGGGCCAATGATGCCGACCCGCTCGCCGGCGGTCACCGCAAGATTGACACCGCGGATGATTTCGGTCTTGCCGAAACTCTTGCGCAGGTCTTTGAGCTCTAAAGCGTAGCCCGACATCACATGGCCTCCCTGCGCTTGATTTCTTTTTCAATGTATTCTTGGATCTCGCCCCACTCATGCAGGAACTGCCGGCGCGTGACCTCGAACAGGCCGAGTCCGGTCAGCATGACAAGTGCCGCGCCGAACCAGCTGTTGAGACTCTTGGCGTCCAGCGACACGCCCAGAAACTCCAGCTTGGAGCCCAGCGTGGTGTTGAGCTGCAGGTGGTACACCATTTCGATCATGGCGCCGGCGCCCAGCAGCAGGACCAGCGCGGTGACCGCCAGCGCCAGGTAGCTGACCCACAGCTGCCTGAGCTTGCCATACAGCGCCACGCGCAGGTTCATCATGATCAGGCTGGCAATGCCGCCGGGAGCGTACATGACCATGAACAGGAAAATCAGGCCCAGGTAAAGCAGCCAGGCCTTGGTGAACTCGGACAGCAGCACAAAGGCCAGCACCATCAGGATGGCCCCAATGATGGGCCCGAAGAAGAAGGTGGCGCCGCCCAGGAAGGTGAACAGCAGGTAGGCCCCCGAGCGGGCGGCTCCGACCACTTCCGCGGTGACGATCTCGAAATTGAGCGCTGCCAGCCCGCCCGAGATGCCGGCAAAAAAGCCGGCAATGATGAAGGCGATGTAGCGGACCTTCTGGGTGTCGTAGCCCACAAACTCCACGCGTTCCGGGTTGTCGCGCACGGCATTGAGCATGCGGCCCAACGGCGTGCGGGTGAAGGCGAACATCAGGCCCACGGCCACGAAGGTATAGATGGCGATCAGGTAATACACCTGGATCTGCGGACCGAAGGTGATGCCCATCCTGGCACTGCCGGTCACCCGGTTGCCTGACACGCCACCCTCCCCGCCAAAAAATTCCGGAATCATCAGCGACAGCGCAAAGACGAGTTCGCCCAGACCCAGCGTGATCATGGCAAAGGTCGTGCCGGACTTGCGGGTGGTGACGTAACCGAACAGCACCGCAAAACCCACGCCGGCCAGTCCGCCAACCATGGGCACCAGCGACACCGGCAACGGCAGGGAGCCGTTGCCGACGCTGTTGAGCGCATGGATGGCCAGGAAGGAGCCCAGGCCGGTGTACACCGCATGGCCGAAACTCAGCATGCCGCCCTGCCCCAGCAGCATGTTGTAGGACAGGCAGGCAATGATGGCTATGCCCATCTGGGACAGCACGGTCATGGCCAGCCCGCTGCCAAACATCAGCGGCGCGACGGCCAGAACCAGGGCGAACAGCCCCCAGGTGAGCCAGCGCCCGATGTTGATAGGCGCAAATTGATAGTGGTTTTTCATGAATCAGCCCTCCCGCTTGCCCAGCAGGCCGCGGGGCCTGAAGATCAGGATGAGCACCAGGAACAGATAAGGAAGAATGGGCGCCACCTGCGACAGCGTGAGCTTGATGTAGGAGTTGTTGGCCATGCCCGCACTGAGCGGCAAGCCGATCTGTTGCGCCAGGGTCGCCAGCGAATAGTCGAAAGCCACGGCGAAGGTCTGGATGACGCCTATCAGCAGGGACGCCACGAACGCTCCCGAGAGCGAGCCCATGCCGCCGACCACGACCACCACGAAGATGACGGAGCCCACGGTGGCAGCCATGGCCGGCTCCGTAAGAAAGGTGCTGCCACCGATCACGCCCGCCAGCCCCGCCAGGGCGGAGCCCGCGCCGAACACCATCATGAACACGCGGGGAACGTTGTGGCCCAGGGACTCCACCGCCTCCGGGTGGGTCAGCGCGGCCTGGATCACCATGCCGATGCGGGTGCGCGTCAGCAGAAGCCAGACGGAAGCCAGCATCACCAGGGCGACCAGCATCATGAAGCCCCGGGTCGCGGGAAACGGCGAGCAGACAATGCGCACGGCGGCATCAGCCGCGCTGCACAACTCCGCAGGCGCAGTACCCCAGACCATGCTCAGGCCCTTGATGGAGTCGTTGATCAGGGTGAAGACAGGACCTTGAAGCGCTGCGGGCGGATGAAACTCGACGGCAATGCGCCCCCAGATCAGCTGCACCAGCTCGACAATCACATAAGACAGGCCGAAGGTGATCAGCAACTCGGGGACATGTCCGAATTTGTGCACCTTGCGCAGAAACTGGCGCTCAAACAGCGCGCCCAGCGCGCCAACGACCAGAGGCGCGGCGACCAGTGCCGGCCAGAAGCCGACGAACTGGGCCACGGTGTAGCCCACATAGGCGCCCAGCATGTAAAAGCTGGCGTGCGCAAAATTCAGGACGCCCATCATGCTGAAAATCAGCGTGAGCCCGGAACTGAGCATGAACAGCAAAAGCCCGTAGCTCAGCCCGTTCAGCATCGAGATGATGAAAAACTCCATTCCTGTCGACCTTCCTCATCGGTAAAAATAAAAGAGCCCGATACGGCAGACCCGCTCGGGCTCCTGGTTCAGGATGACTCGCTTACGGACGTTTCATCTGGCAGCTGGTCGGCGTGCTCGAGACATAGTTGGGGTATTCCTTCAGCGGAGCCAGCGTCATGCCGGTCTTCTCGGGGCTGTAGGGGTGCTTGGCATCGGCCTTCTGCCAGACCGACATGTACAGCGGTTGCTGCAGCTGGTGGTCGGTCTTGCGCATTTCGACTTCCCCGTTGAAGCTCTTGACCTTCAGGCCTTCCATCGCGGCGGCCACCTTCACCGGATCGGTGGATTTGGCCTTGGCCATGGCAGCACCGAGCATCTCGAAGATGCGGATGGTCGAACCGGTGTAGAAGTCGTCGTTGTACTTGGCGTTGAACTCCTTCATCCACTTGTCCATCTGCCCACCCATGTTGTAGTGGTTGTAGGCGATCTGGTAGACGCGACCGGCACCATTGGTGCCCAGCGCGGTCGGGGTGCCCGTGACGCCGGCATAGTAGGTGAAGAACTTGCCGGTGTAGCCGTTTTCATTGGCGGCCTTGATCAGCAGCGACAGATCGGAACCCCAGTTGCCGGTGATCACGGTGTCGGCGCCCGAGGCCTTGATCTTGGCGATGTACGGTGCGAAGTCGCGCGTCTGTGCCAGCGGATGCAGGTCTTCGCCCACGATCTGGATATCAGGACGCTTGCGCGCCAGGGATTCCTTGGCGTATTTGGCGACCTGGTGGCCGTGGGAGTAATTCTGGTTCAGCAGGTAGACTTTTTTGATGTCCTTCTGGTCCACCATGAAGCTGGACATCGCTTCCATTTTCATCGACGTGTCGGCATCAAACCGGAAGTGCCAGTAGCTGCACTTGCTGTTGGTCAGATCCGGGTCCACCGCGGAGTCGTTGAGGTACAGCACTTCCTTGCCGGGATTGCGCTCATTGTGTTTGGTGATGGCATCCGACAGGGCCACCGCCACCGAAGAACCATTGCCCTGAATGATGTAGCGCGCGCCCTGGTCGATGGCTGCTTTCAGCGCGTTCAGGCTTTCCGCGGGGCTGAGTTTGTTGTCGATGGGGGTGACTTCAAACTTCACGCCAGCCGGGTTGCCCGCGCCGCTGAACTTCTCGGCAAAAAACTGGTAGCCCTTGATCTGGCTGACACCCACCGGTCCCAGCAAGCCGGTCAGAGGGTCAATGCGGACCATCTTGACGGTTTCGCCTTTCTGGGCGAAGGACACACCGGCAGCCATCATCATGGCCGTCGCTGCAACAATTTTCATGGTCAATTTCATCAAATGTCTCCTTGTTAACTGATAAGAGCAGAGTACAAGTTTTTGTGCGCTGCAGCGTAGGGGATTGCCCGTAAAAACCGGCCTGGCTATCGCGCAGGTGACAAAGTACCGTGGCAGAAAAAGCCGGCCATTCCGCAGCGCGGAATGCACCGCGCTGCCAGGCCTCTTGCCGGCCACGCCAACCTTGGCATCACAGACCGGGCAAGGTGTAGTCCTTGAGCTGCTCGCGCAGGCGTGTCTTGAGCATTTTTCCGGTCGCGCCCAGGGGAATCGCATCCACAAACACGACGTCGTCGGGAATCTGCCACTTGGCCGTCTTGCCTTCGTAGAAACTGAGCAACTCCTCGCGGGTGACTTCGGCGCCGGGCTTTTTCACCACGGCGATGATGGGACGCTCGTCCCACTTGGGATGCCGCACGCCAATACACGCTGCCATGGCCACGGCAGGATGCGCCACGGCGATGTTTTCGATGTCGATGGAGCTGATCCACTCGCCGCCGGACTTGATCACGTCCTTGCTGCGGTCGGTGATCTGCATGTAGCCATCGGGGTCGATGGTGGCCACGTCGCCGGTCGGGAACCAGCCGTCCACCAGCGGGTTGCCGCCCTCGCCCTTGAAGTACTCGGCAATGATCCACGGGCCCTTCACATGCAGGTCGCCGAAGGCCTTGCCGTCCCAGGCGAGCTCCTTGCCTTCGGGGTCGACAATTTTCATGTCCACGCCGTAGATGGCCCGTCCCTGCTTGAGCCGGATCTTCATCTGCTCGTCTTTCGACATGCTCAGATGCTTGTTTTTCAGCGTACACAGCGTGCCCAGCGGCGACATCTCGGTCATGCCCCAGGCGTGCAGCACCTCGACGCCGTAGTCTTCCTGGAAGGCGTGGATCATCGCGGGAGGACAGGCCGAGCCGCCAATGACGGTGCGCTTGAGCGTCGAGAATTTGAGCCCAGCAGGCTTCATGTGGCCCAGCATCATCTGCCAGACGGTGGGCACGCCGGCGGCGTAGGACACCTTCTCGGCTTCGATCAGTTCATAAATCGACTTGCCGTCCAGTGCCGGGCCGGGAAACACCAGCTTGGCGCCAGTCAGCGCAGCCGAGTACGGGATGCCCCAGGCGTTGACGTGGAACATGGGCACCACAGGCAGGATGGAATCGCGTGCGCTCAGGCACATCACGTCGGGCAGCGCGGCAGCGTAGGCATGCAGGATGGTCGAGCGGTGGCTGTACAGCGCGGCTTTCGGGTTGCCCGTGGTGCCGCTGGTGTAACACATGCTCGAGGCCGAGTTCTCGTCAAAGCTGGGCCACTTGTAATCGGCCGAATGCGGTGCAATCCAGGCTTCGTAACTGCTCAGGTTGGGAATGCCGCTGTCCGTGGGCAGCTTGTCCGCATCACACAGCGCGATGTAATGTTTGATGGTCGTGCATTTCGCATGAAAGGCCTGCACCAGCGGGAGGAAGGACATGTCAAAACACAGCACCTGGTCCTCGGCGTGGTTGGCAATCCAGGCGACCAGGTCGGGGTGCAGGCGCGGGTTCAGCGTGTGCAGCACGCGGCCGGAACCGCTGACGCCGAAATACAGCTCGAGGTGGCGGTAGCCGTTCCAGGCCAGCGTGGCGACCCGGTCACTGAACTGCAGCTTGAGCGCGTCCAGTGCGCTGGCCACCTGGCGCGAGCGGCGTGCCACGTCCCGGTAGGTGTAGCGGTGGATGTCGCCTTCCACACGGCGCGAAACAATCTCTGCATCGCCGTGGTGGCGCTCCGCAAAATCGATCAGCGATGAAATCAGCAGTGGCTGGTTTTGCATCAAACCCAACATGGTCTTGTTTCCTTTCTTGTCCGGTAAAAATTCTGTGCCGGTCGGCAGCCTGGTCTCCGCATGCATGGTAACGCCGGTGACGCGGGTTCTGACCCGGACACGGCCTCAATCAGCGCCTTGGCGACAGCGCAGGGACGGTGTCTTTGTTTTTCTTGACGTGCATCACGATCGACCGATACCTGGACCGGGCCCGCAACCCGAATTTCCAGTCCGCACTGTGCACCGCCGCGTACGGCGCAGGCAAGAGATGTCGTTGCTCCGACAGTTTCTAGGTACAAACCCCATGGCACTCCCCGTGGCGCTCGGACATTCCGTACCGGCCATGTCCTGCCACCGCGGCTGCGCAGACAATCGATCCCATGTCACTCGAAGAAGCCGTTTTCCCGCACCACCGATTTCTGCGCAGCCAGCCGTGGTTTGCCGCCCTGCCCGCCGACACCCAGACCCGACTGCTGGAGCGCACCCTCACGCTGTCGGGCCGCAAGGGCGAGGTGATGCTGGCGGCGGGTTCGCCGGTCAAGGGCTGGTATGCCGTGCTGTCGGGGCTGGTCAAGCTGCAAAGCACCTCCTGTACCGGTCGGGTGTCGGCTTTTCTCGGGGTGCCGGACGGCGAATGGTTTGGCGAAGGCTCGGTCCTGAAGACCGAGCCGCGCCGTTATGACGTGATTGCCCTGCGCGACACCCTGCTGCTGTGCCTGCCGCGCGCCCAGTTCGATGAATTGCTGGCCCACAGCCTGCCCTTCAACCACTTTCTGGTGGCGCACCTAAACCGGCGCCTGGGCCAGGCCATGACCATCATCGAGGCGGAGCGCCTGCGCTCCCCCGAGCAGCGTGTGGCCCTGTACCTGACCCGGGTGTTCTGGCAGGGCCGGCGCCGGCTGGTGCTGTCGCAGGAAGAACTCGGCCACCTGGCCGGGCTGTCGCGGCAGACGGTCAACCGCGCCCTCAAGACGCTGGAGCAGGAAGGCTTGGTGTCGCTGGAGTTTGGCCGTGTCGCCATGCTCGACGAACAGGCCCTGGCGGCGTATGCCTCTCGTCCGCAGGCCGAAAAGGACAAGCCCGCCGGGTAAAGCTGTTCCGGCTTGTTTAACCCCACCGGCACCGGGCTGCTTGTGCCATAGGACAATGACCGCATGAACTCTGTCATTGGCGAGCCGCTTGCTGCGATCCCCGGCCTGAAATGGGCCAACCGCTTTGCCCGGCTGGGTACGGATTTTTACACCGACCGCCTTCCCAGCCCCCTGCCCACACCTTATTGGGTCAGCCGCAACCAGGCCCTGGCGCGCGAGTTGGGACTGGACGAGGCCTGGTTTGAATCGCAGGAAGCGCTGGCGCTGTTCACCGGCAACCAGGTGGCCCCAGGCTCGCGGCCGCTGGCCAGCGTCTACAGCGGCCACCAGTTCGGCCAGTGGGCCGGCCAGCTCGGTGACGGCCGGGCCATCCTGCTGGGCGAGATTGCCACCCCGGGCGGACCGCAGGAGGTGCAGCTCAAGGGCGCCGGCATGACGCCTTACTCCCGCATGGGCGACGGCCGCGCCGTGCTGCGCAGCTCGATCCGCGAATACCTCTGCTCCGAGGCCATGCATGGGCTGGGCATCCCGACCACGCGTGCCCTGTGTGTCACTGGCTCCGACGCCCGGGTCCGCCGCGAAGAGATTGAAACCGCTGCCGTGGTGACGCGCACCTCGCCGAGTTTCATCCGCTTCGGGCACTTCGAGCATTTCAGCTACAGCGACCAGCACGAACAGCTCAAGGTGCTGGCCGATTTCGTGATCGACCACTTTTACCCGGCCTGCCGCGAGGGTGCCCAGCCCTATGCCGCCCTGCTGCAGGCCGTCAGCGAACGCACGGCCCACCTGATGGCCGCCTGGCAGGCCACCGGCTTTTGCCACGGCGTGATGAACACCGACAACATGAGCATCCTGGGCCTGACCATCGACTACGGTCCTTTCCAGTTTCTCGATGCGTTCGACCCGGGCCACGTCTGCAACCACTCGGACACCCAGGGCCGCTACGCCTACAACAAGCAGCCCAACATCGCCTACTGGAACCTGTTCTGCCTGGGCCAGGCACTGCTGCCGCTGATCGAGGCGCAGGACCAGGCGCTGGCCGCGCTGGAGTCCTACAAGACCGTTTTCCCCGAGGCGCTCGAGGCGCGCATGCGCGCCAAGCTGGGCCTGCCGGATGCCCGCCCGGAAGACAAGGCCTTGATCGAAGCCACCTTCAAGCTACTGGCCGCGGACAAGGTGGACTACACCATTTTCTGGCGCCGCCTGTGCCATTTCGGCACGCCGGCGGGGCGCGAAGCGGTGCGCGACCTGTTTCTGGACCGCGCCGCTTACGATGCGTGGGCGCTACAGTATTCGGAGCGCCTGGCGCACGCCGATATTGGGCTGGTGGCCGATTTGATGCTGAAGAACAATCCCAAGTACGTGTTGCGCAACCATCTGGGCGAACAGGCGATCCAGGCCGCGAAACTAAAAGATTTTTCCGGGGTCGACACCTTGCTGACCCTGCTGCAGGCCCCATTTGAAGAACATCCCGGCCACGACAGCCATGCCGGTTTTCCGCCCGACTGGGCGGCTTCCATCGAAATCAGCTGCAGTTCGTAAGCACCATCAAGAAGTCATTTCCAAAGGTAACCCCATGCCCCCGAAAATCCAGAAAACCGATGCCGAGTGGAAAGCCCTGCTCGCCGAGAAGGGTGCCGAGCCCGGTGCTTTCGAGGTGACCCGCCACGCAGCCACCGAACGCGCCTTCACCGGCAAATACGACAAGACCTTTGAGCCGGGCACCTACCGCTGCATTTGCTGCGATGCCGAACTGTTTGACGCCTCGACCAAGTTTGACGCGGGCTGCGGCTGGCCCAGCTTTTCGCAGGAAGTCAAGGAAGGCGCGATCGAAGAACATGTGGACCGCGCCTACGGCATGACACGCACCGAAACCGTCTGCGCCAACTGCGGCGCCCACCTGGGCCATGTGTTCCCCGACGGCCCCACACCCACCGGCCTGCGCTACTGCATGAACTCCGCATCGCTGGATTTCAAAAAGAAGTGAGGCCCCCACGCTTGTCACTTCGTGTACTGCGCTGCCCCCCGGGGGGGCGCTGCGCCTGCGGCCCGGCAAAGCCGGTTCCGCGGCCCCTTCTTGAACCTTGGGCACCATTGCCCGCTCCGATCGCTCATTTTTGCCCGCGATAATCTGCCCATGAAAATTCTGTTCGATTTCCTGCCCATTGTTCTTTTCTTCGGCATGTTCAAGTACGCCGAGGCCAACACCGCCTGGTCGGCCCAAACAGCGACCGACTGGCTCGGCTTCATGGTCTCCGGTGGCGTGGTAGGCATCGCCGAGGCGCCGGTGCTGCTGGCCACCGTGGTGGTGATCCTGGCCACCCTGGCGCAGATCCTCTGGCTGGTGGCGCGCGGCCGCAAGATCGACACCATGCTCTGGGTCAGCCTGGGGCTGGTGACCATGCTGGGCGGTGCCACGATTTATTTCCACAGCGAAAGCTTCATCAAGTGGAAACCCACTGTGCTCTACTGGGTCATGGGTGGCGCGCTGCTGGTCGGGCAGCTGGTGTTCGGCAAAAACGGCATCCAGAAGCTGATGGGCGCGCAGATGGACCTGCCCGACGCCATCTGGCGCAAGGTCAACTACAGCTGGATCGCGTTTTTCGCGGTCATGGGGGTGCTCAATCTGTGGGTGGCGTTCAATTTCCCGACGGCCACCTGGGTCAACTTCAAGCTGTTCGGCGGCCTGGGCCTGATGCTGGTTTTTGTGCTGGCGCAGGCGGTTTTCCTGAACAAACACATCAAGACCGAGCCATGATGTCCTCCACCCCGTCTACCCCCTCCACCCCGTCTACCCCCTCCACCGCCCTGCCCGTCCACGCGGCCCGCATCGAGGAACAACTGCGCAACAGCCTGAGCCCCAGTCTGCTGGAAGTGATCGACGAAAGCGCGGCGCATGCCGGCCACGCGGGCGCGAATGCCCAGGGTTTCGGCAGCCACTTTCGTGTGCGCATTGCGAGCCCGGCGTTTGCCGGGAAAACCCGCGTGGCCTGCCACCGGCTTGTGTATGATGCACTGCAAAATTTCATTGATCAGGGCCTGCACGCGCTGGCCATTGAAATCCTTCCAACCCCCTGATTTTCGGCCCACGCCCACAGCGGCGCCGTTCTTCCCTCAACGACTACCCAAGGAACCCCATGAAAAAGCAAGTCTTACTGGCAAGCGCCCTCACCGGCCTGATGGCGCTGGGCGCATCGGGTGCCTTTGCCCAGAACATTGCCATCGTCAACGGCAAGGCCGTGCCCAAGACCCGCGTTGACGCGCTGGCGCAGCAGCTGGCGCGTTCCGGCCGTCCTGTCACCCCCGAAATGCAGGGCCAGATCAAGGAAGAAGTCATCGCCCGCGAAGTGTTCATGCAGGAAGCCGAGAAACGCGGCCTGTCAGGCAGCGACGACTTCAAGACGCAGATGGAACTGGCCCGCCAGGCCATCCTGATCCGCGAGCTGTTCGCCGATTTCCAGAAGAAAAACCCGGTGACCGATGCCGAACTGAAGGGCGAGTACGACAAGTTTGTTGCAGCCAACGGCGGCAAGGAATACAAGGCGCGCCACATCCTGGTGGAAAAGGAAGACGAGGCCAAGGCCATCATCGCCAGCCTGAAAAAAGGCGGCAAATTTGAAGACATCGCCAAGAAGTCCTCCAAAGACGCCGGCTCTGGCGCCAACGGCGGCGACCTGGACTGGGCCAACCCGAGCAGCTACGTGCCCGAGTTCGCCGAAGCCATGACCAAGATGAACAAGGGCCAGCTGACGGACGTGCCGGTGAAAACCCAATTCGGCTACCACGTCATCCGCGTGGACGACATCCGCACCGCCCAGTTGCCACCGTTTGAAGAACTCAAGCCGCAGATCGCGCAGCAAATGCAGCAGCAAAAGCTGGCCGCCTTCCAGCAAGGCCTGCGCGACAAGGCCAAGGTCGAGTGATCATGAGCACCTGAGGGCAGGCGCAGGCGGCCTGTGGTCTCTGCAAAAAAAAGCGGCTCTCGAGCCGCTTTTTTTCATGTCTGCTCCCGGTGTCAGACCGCGGGCGGGTCGGTTTCCCTTTCTGCATGCCGGGGGCCGGCCACTGCGGCGATGAAGGCCTCGATCGCGCCGGAAACGTCGCCACCCTTGGTCATCAACAGGCCGGGGTCGGCCTTGCCACCCGGCAAGGTGGCGGGCAGGCCGGCCTTGTCGATCAGGGCGCGCGAGGCGCCCAACACCAGCAGGGTCTTGCCATGGCGGTACTGGTCCCGGATGAACTCCATGGTGTGTCCGTCCCTGGCCAGCGCCGCCACGGCCTGCTCGCCGTCAGGCAGCACCAGGGCGTCAAACAGGAAGCCGGGTTCGTTTTCCAGCGAAGCGTCCGCCTCCAGGGTGTCGCCTTCCAGGGTGGTCACCGGTCCAATACGTGGCGCCACCAGGCGCGGCACGGCGCCTTGCGCAAACAGCGCCGCCTGCACCTGTGCGATAGCCTTGCCGGCCACGCCGGGCGCCACCAGCACCGCGACCTTGCGGCCCTGGATGGAGCCGTCACCGGGCCTGGCCAGCAGGGACAGCGTCGGCGACACCGTGACCTCGGGCTTGACCGGCTTCGCGAGTGCCCGCGGCAGCGCCGCCGGCATCGGGTCCATGCCCAGGCCCTCGGCCACCTCACGGGCCAGCGCCTCCGAGGCATTGCGCAGCGAGCCCACCATGCGTTCGCGGATGGCGGGCACGGTGACCTTGCTCAGCTCGAAGCGGAAAGCGGCCGCAATGTGCGCCTGCTCGACAGGCGTCTGGCTTTCGTAAAACAACGTGGCCTGGGTGTAATGGTCGGCAAACTTCTCGGGCTTGCCACGCACCTTGGCCTGCTCCTCATTGGCCTGCAGTCGCGCGGCCACCGACACAAACCCTTGTGCCGCGCCGGCCTGGAAGGGGCAACCCCCGGCCAGCGAGTTGGGCTCATAGGAGACCCGGCCGCGGTGGATGGCCTGGCGGTGCATGCCATCGCGCTGGTTGTTGTGCACCTGGGCGATCGGCGCGTTGATCGGGATCTCATGGAAGTTGGGCCCACCCAGCCGCGAGATCTGGGTGTCCACGTAGGAATGGATGCGTCCGGCCAGCAAGGGGTCGTTCGAAAAATCGATTCCCGGCACCACATGCGCGGTGCAGAAAGCGACCTGCTCGGTTTCCGCAAAAAAGTTGTCGGGGTTGCGGTTGAGCACCATGCGGCCAACCTTCTGCACGGGTACCAGTTCTTCCGGAATGAGCTTGGTGGCATCGAGGATGTCGAAGCTGAATTCCTCCGCCTGCGCTTCGGTGAAAATCTGCACGCCCAGTTCCCATTCGGGATAGGCGCCCCCCTCGATGCGCTCCCACAGGTCGCGGCGGTGAAAGTCGGGATCGGCCCCGGAGATTTTCACGGCTTCGTCCCAGACCAGGGAATGCGTGCCGTATTTCGGCTCCCAGTGGAACTTGACGAACACCGACTCGCCCGCCTCGTTGACAAAGCGGTAGCTGTGCACGCCGAAGCCCTGCATGGTGGCGTAGCTGCGCGGAATGGCGCGGTCGGACATCACCCACATCAGCATGTGGGTGGACTCGGGCATCAGCGAGACGAAGTCCCAGAAGGTGTCATGCGCACTGCCAGCCTGCGGCATGGCGTTGTGCGGCTCGGGCTTGACGGCGTGCACCAGGTCGGGAAACTTCATCGCGTCCTGGATGAAAAACACCGGCATGTTGTTGCCGACCAGGTCCCAGTTGCCTTCGTCGGTGTAGAACTTGACGGCAAAACCGCGCACGTCACGCGCCGTGTCCTTGGAGCCACGCTCACCGGCCACCGTCGAAAAACGCACGAACACCGGGGTGATCTTGCCGGCTTCCTTGAACGGCGCGGCCTTGGTGAAACGCGTCAGCGGTTCATAAGCTTCGAAAAAACCGTGCGCGGCCGAACCGCGCGCATGCACGATGCGCTCGGGAATGCGTTCATGATCGAAGTGGGTGAGTTTTTCCCGCAGTACAAAGTCTTCCAGCAGGGCCGGGCCACGCAGGCCGGCCTTGAGGGAGTTCTGGTTGTCGGCGATGGCCACCCCTTGGTTGGTGGTGAGGACGCGACCGGCCGAATCGACCCGCACGCGGTCCAGCGGTTCGATGGTGGCATTGAGGCCTTCGGGCGCGACGCTGCCGGTTTTTTCGGAACCGTTGTCCTCGGTCAAGGTGCTGCCACCGGGCAGCCTCGATTCGGGTTTCACCGTGGCTCCGCGCTGCGGGGCGATGGCGTTGGCAAAGCCATGTTCGGCCGCTTTGGTCGGGTTGTGCGGCATGGCTGCCACCAGGGCCTCCACCTGGGCCATTTTTTCGGCGGGCAGGTCGGCACCGGGGTCGGACGGCAGGTGCGCGGGACCACTGTCGGTATTGCGTGCAGCGGCCGGGGCGGCTGACTTGCGTTGGTTGGCCGGCGGGTTGTTTTTGGGCATGATGTAAAGGGAGTGGGTCGAGGCAAAATCGCCACCCATCACCCTAAAATTGCGGCCGGTTGTGCTGTGTAGGACGCGATCCTGAGCACAGGACGGAAAACCGGATCGCGACGTCCTGGTGAAACCCGGCAGCGCACGGGGCTTCCCGGTTGACGAACGCCGCGGCGGTCACGTCAAATAGGTGGCATACCAACCAACAAGGATTTGCCATGGAAATTCACACCGTTCGTGCCGCGCTGCTGCGCGGCCTGCTGTCACTGCTGTCACTGCTGGCGCTGTGCAGCACTGCGGCCTTCGCGCAAAACGGCAAGACGGAAGTGCTCTGGCTCGGTCAGGCAGCCACACGCATCACCACCCCCACGGGCAAGGTCATCATGATCGACCCCTGGCTCACCTCCAACCCCAAGACGCCGGCGAATTTCAGGGCGCTGGAAGCGCTGGGCAAGGTGGACCTGATCCTGGTCACCCATGCCCACTTCGACCACTTTGCCGATGCGCCGGCGCTGGCCAAAATGCACAATGCGCCGATGTACGGCCCTGCCGGCATGAACCAGACGGTGTCCGCGCTGGGCATTCTGCCCACCGAGCTGGCACCACGTTTCGGCAAGGGCGGCACCATCATGCCGTTTGGCCCGAATGGCGTGAAAATCACCGCGGTGCGCGCCGAACACTCGTCCGAGCTGGCTTACAAGAACCCGGCCACGGGCAAGGACGAGGTGCATGTCGGCGGCGAGCCGGTGGGCTTCATCCTCGAGATGGAAAATGGCTTCAAGATCTGGCACATGGGGGATACCGGCGTGTTCGGCGACATGCGCCTGATCGGCGACATGTACCGGCCCGACCTGGTGCTGATTCCGATCGGCGGCCACTTCGTCATGCATCCGGCTGACGCCGCCATGGCGGTGCGCGACATGATCAAGCCGAAGTTCGCGTTGCCCATCCACTATGGCACCACTCCGGTGCTGCGCGGCACGCCGGCAGAATTCGAGGCGGCGCTGGGCAAGGCGCCCGGCACGCCGCGGATGCTGGCGGGCGAGCCTGGCCAGAAGTTCGACTTCTGAGGGCCGCCCTGGCCAGCGGCGCCTGTCGTCGAGACAACGCCCACCAGCCGGTGCTGACTGCGGCGACCGGCCCGCTTTCGAGCTAGTTTGTTTATCAGGCAGGTACGGCCGGCGCTGGCGCCTCCCAGGCGAAGCTGCCGCGGTAGGCATGCCAGCTCGCATGGCCCAGCCAGGGGCCGACCACCAGCAGGCCCAGCGCCCACGGCAGCAGCATGGCCCCGAGGACCAGCAGCACGATCAGTGCCCCCCAGACCAGCATGGGCCCGGTGCGCCCCGCCACCACCTGGATGCTGGCAATGCCGGCGGTGATGGCATCGGTGTCACGGTCCAGGATCATCGGGATGGACACCACGCAGGTGGAAAACACCAGGCCGGCGAAAACGCCACCCACCACGGTGTATACCGCGATGAACTGCCAGTTCTGGGGATTGAACACCGCCTTCAGCACGCCAGCAGTGCTCGGCATGCCGGTGTTGAAAAACACGGCAAAAACAACCAGCGAGGCCCGGCCCCACAGCAGCTCCAGCAGCATCACCACCAGCACCAGCATGCCCATGCTGCTCAGATGTTTATCCCAGCAGGTCAGCGAGGCGCCCAGGCTTTGCGGCAGCCCCTGCTCGCGCCGCCGGCTGGCCTCGTACAGCCCCATGGCCAAGAAGGGGCCGACCAGAAAGCAGCCCGACACAAACGACATGGTGTACTGCGGCAGGTTGCGGAACACCGCGCCCAGCACCACGGCCATGAGCCAGAAACAGATGCCATAAAAAAGGGCAATGCCGCGCGCCGCCATCAGGTCCTGCCAGCCGGCCCGCAGCCAGCGCACGGGGTCGCCCAGGCGCAGCGGCTGCAACACGCGAACCTGCGGTACTGGCGGCGTGGCAAGGGCCGCGCTGGAGGACTCGGGGGGATGGGCAGAGGCGTTCATGCGGCATTGAACCGCGCGCAACGCCCCGGCGCATCAGGACCAACCCGGGGCAAGCCCCGTGCGGTCAGTCTGCTTGCTACATTTTAAATAGCAATCGGCGCATATCCAGAAAGGGCTGGACGCCTATTTCACCCATTTTCTGGCGTTGTACCAGAGCTGCATCCAGGCGCTGGGCGCGCTGATGTCCTGGTCTGTCCAGCTCAGCTGCACATTGCGGAACACGCGTTCGGGGTGCGGCATCATCGCGGTGAAGCGGCCGTCGGCGGTGGTCACAGCGGTCAGGCCGCCGGCGCTGCCATTCGGGTTGGCCGGGTAGGCCTCGGTCGGCCGTCCGTGGTTGTCGGTGAAACGCATGGCGGCAATCACCTGGCCCGCATCGCCGCGGTGCGCAAAGTTGGCATAACCCTCGCCGTGCGCCACGGCGATCGGCAGGCGGCTGCCGGTCATGCCTTGCAGGAACAAGCTCGGCGAATTCAGCACCTCGACCAGACTCAGGCGGGCTTCAAAACGCTCGCTGCGGTTGGTGGTGAAACGCGGCCAGGCCTCGGCGCCGGGGATGATGTCGGCCAGCTCGGCAAACATCTGGCAGCCGTTGCAGACGCCCAAACCAAAGGTGTCGGGGCGCCCGAAAAACGCCTGGAACTGGTCGGACAAGGCCGGGTTGAAGGTGATGGAACGGGCCCAGCCGATGCCGGCGCCCAGGGTGTCGCCGTAGCTGAAACCGCCGCAGGCCACCACGCCGGTGAAGTCGGCCAGTTGCGCGCGGCCGCTCTGCAGGTCGGTCATGTGCACGTCGAAAGCTTCGAAACCGGCTTGGGTGAAGGCATAGGCCATCTCGACATGGGAGTTGACGCCCTGCTCGCGCAGCACCGCGACGCGAGGCCGTGACAGATTCAGCGCCGGCGCCTGCGGCAGCTTCGCGGGGTCGAAGGTCAGGTGCACGTGCAGGCCGGGGTCCAGCGGATCGCCGGCCGCCGCGTGTTCGGCATCGGCACAGGCCGGGTTGTCGCGCTGCTGGTTGATCTTCCAGCTCACCGCGTCCCAGACTTGGTGCAGGTCCTGCAGTTTGGCGCTGAAGACCGCCTTGGTATCGCGCCAGACCTGGATCTCGCCCTTGCCCACTTCGAGTGAGGCATGTTGCGGCCGGGTCTTGCCGATGAAGTGGCTGAATTTCGACAGGCCGTGTTCGCGCAGGGTCTGCATCACCGCATTGCGCGCTTCGGTCCGCACCTGGATCACGACGCCCAGCTCTTCATTGAACAGCGCCTTGAGCGTGAGCTCCTCGCGGCGCGCGCTCACCTGCGACGCCCAGTTCTTGCTGTCGCCGGTGTCCATGCGGCTGTCGGAAATGCCGTCGCCTTCGAGCAGCAGCATGTCGATGTTGAGCGAGACACCCACCTGGCCGGCAAAAGCCATCTCGCAGACGGTGGCCAGCAGGCCGCCGTCGCTGCGGTCGTGGTAGGCCAGCAGCTGGCCCTGGGCACGCAAGGCATTGATGGCGTGGACCAGGTTCACCAGGTCCTGCGGGTCGTCGAGGTCCGGCACGGCGCCGTCTTCGAGTTCCAGCGTCTGCGCCAGGATGGAGCCGCCCATGCGGGACTGGCCCTTGCCCAGGTCGATCAGGATCAGCGTGCTGTCCGCTTCCTTCGCGTCGAGCTGCGGCGTCAGCGTGCCGCGCACGTCGGGCAGCGTCGCAAACGCGCTGACGATCAGCGAGACCGGCGAGGTGACCTTTTTGCTGCCCTCGCCTTCGCTCCAGACCGTACGCATGGACAGCGAATCCTTGCCGACCGGAATCGACACGCCCAGCGCCGGGCACAGTTCCATGCCGACCGCCTTGACGGTTTCATACAGCGCCGCGTCCTGGCCCGGTTCACCGCAAGCGGCCATCCAGTTCGCAGAAAGCTTCACACGCGGCAGCTCGATCGGCGCGGCCAGCAGGTTGGTGATGGCCTCGGCGACCGCCATGCGACCCGAAGCCGCCGCATTCACGACGGCCAGCGGCGTGCGTTCGCCCATGCTCATGGCTTCGCCGGCAAAACCCTGGTAATCGGCCAGGGTCACGGCACAGTCGGCCACCGGCACCTGCCAGGGGCCGACCATCTGGTCCCGGTGTGTCAGGCCGCCCACGCTGCGGTCACCGATGGTGATCAGGAAACGTTTGGAGGCCACGGTCGGGTGGCTTAGCACGGCGATCACGCTTTGCTGCAGGTCGACGCCGGTCAGGGCCAGGGGTTTGATCTCATGGCGAACCGAGGTCACATCGCGGTGCATCTTGGGCGGCTTGCCCAGCAGCACATTCATGGGCATGTCGACTGGGGTTGCTGCATCCTTGTCGGAGAGCACCAGTTGTTTCTCTTCCGTCGCGACACCAATCACCGCAAACGGGCAACGCTCGCGCTCGCAAAACGCCTGGAACTGCGGCAGCGATTCCGGCGCAATCGCCATCACATAACGTTCCTGGCTTTCGTTGCTCCAGATCTCCTTGGGCGACAGGCCGCTTTCTTCCAGCGGCACGGCGCGCAAATCGAAACGTGCACCGCGGCCGGCGTCGTTGACAAGTTCGGGGAAGGCGTTGGACAAGCCGCCGGCCCCCACGTCGTGGATGGCCAGAATCGGGTTGGCGCTGCCGAGCTGGGCGCACTGGTTGATGACTTCCTGGGCGCGGCGTTCGATTTCCGGGTTGCCGCGCTGCACCGAGTCGAAGTCGAGTTGCGCCGCATTGGCGCCCGAGGCCATGGAGCTGGCCGCGCTGCCGCCCATGCCGATGCGCATGCCGGGGCCACCGAGCTGGATCAGCAAGGTGCCAGCCGGGAACAGAATTTTCTTCGTGAGGCCGGCGTCAATCGTGCCGACGCCGCCGGCGATCATGATGGGCTTGTGGTAACCCCAGCGCTGGCCGCCTACGGTTTGTTCGTATTCGCGGAAATAACCGGCCAGGTTGGGCCGGCCGAACTCGTTGTTGAAAGCCGCGCCGCCCAGCGGGCCTTCGGTCATGATCTGCAGCGGGCTGGCGATGTGCTCGGGCTTGCCGAAATCCCCGTCAAACAGCCGCGACACGGTGAAACCGGTCAGGCCGGCCTTGGGTCTGGAGCCTCGCCCGGTCGCGCCTTCGTCGCGGATTTCGCCACCGGCGCCGGTCGAGGCGCCGGGAAAGGGCGAAATCGCCGTCGGGTGGTTGTGCGTTTCCACCTTCATCAGCACATGGGTCAAAACGTCGTTCGTGGCGCTATAACTTTGGTAGCTGGTGGCGTCCGTCCCTGCTGGGCCATAGGCCGATTTGGCATAAAAGCGCTGGACCGGCAGGCCTTCCATGACGGAAGCGTTGTCCGAATAGGCGACCACCGTGTGTTGCGGGTTGAGCTTTTCGGTGTTGCGGATCATGCCGAACAGGCTTTTGTCCTGGGCCACGCCGTCAATCGTGAAGTCCGCGTTGAATATCTTGTGGCGGCAATGTTCGCTGTTGGCCTGGGCGAACATCATCAGTTCCACGTCGGTCGGGTTGCGTTGCAGCTGGGTGAAGGCAGCCACCAGGTAGTCAATTTCGTCGGCTGCCAGCGCCAGGCCGAACTCGCGGTTGGCGGCTTCCAGCGCGGCCTGGCCGCCGGCCAGCACGTCAATGGTCTGCAGCGGCGCGCCCTGCAGCTCGGTGAACAGGCCGGCGGCCTGCGCCCGGTCGGTCATCACGCTTTCCGTCATGCGGTCGTGCAGCAAGGCGGCGACCTGGTCGCGCTGGGCGTCATTCAGGGCCGTCTTGCTGAAGAAACCCGACTTGAGGGTCAGCCGGTATTCGGTGATACGTTCGATACGCTTGATGGCCAGCCCGCAGTTGTGGGCAATGTCGGTGGCCTTGGAGGCCCAAGGCGAGACCGTGCCGAACCGCGGCGAGACGATGAACAGCAGGCCGTCCGCATCGGCCGGCGCCGCCGGTTCGCCGTAGCTGAGCAGTGCGGCCAGGCGGGCCTTGAGTTCCTCGTCCGCCGGGCTGTCGGCGGCCACCAGGTGCACGAAGCGGGCGCTGATGCCCGCAATCTTGCCCTCGATGGCTTGCAGGCGCGGCAGGAGTTGCTGGACGCGAAAGTCGCTCAGGGCGTTGATCCCCTGGGGTTCGCCCTCGAAAGTCGTCAGATGCAGGGTCACGGTGGCGGTGGCCTTGTAGTGGGAGGTGGGCAGCTCACAAGCTGTTTTGGGGTTTGACACCGCCTGGAGGCGCAGAAGGCTGGAGGAGTCGCATTAGCCCCCAATTTTATCAGTGAGTGGGTAGTGGGCTGCGGTCGGTCAGGCCCGCCAAAGCCCCGGCCAGGAACGCTGCCATGCAGGGCCGGTGTGGCAGTGGGATAATCGCCGCATGAGTATTACGTACAAAGACGCAGCAGGCATCGAGGGCATGCGGGTCGCCTGCAAACTGGCCTCCGAGGTGCTGGACTACCTCACACCCTTCGTCAAGGCCGGGGTCACCACCCGGGAAATCGACAAACTCGCCAACGACTACATGGTCAACGTGCAGGGCACCGTGTCGGCCACGCTGGGTTACCAGCCGCCCGGTTACCCGCCCTACCCGGCCTCGCTGTGCACCTCGCTGAACCACGTGGTCTGCCACGGCATTCCCAATGACAAGCCCCTGAAAAAGGGCGACATCATGAACATCGATGTCACCGTCATCACCAAGGACGGCTGGTTCGGCGACAACAGCCGCATGTACATGATCGGCGACGTCTCCATTGCGGCCCGGCGCCTGTGCCATGTCACCTACGAAGCCATGTGGCACGGCATCATGCGCGTCAAACCCGGTGCCCGGCTGGGCGACATCGGGCATGCGATCCAGACCTTCGCCGAAAAACAGGGTTTCAGCATCGTGCGCGAGTTCTGCGGTCACGGCATCGGCAAGCGTTTCCACGAAGATCCGCAGGTGCTGCATTACGGCCGGCCCGGCACACTCGAGGAGCTCAAGCCCGGCATGACCTTCACGATCGAGCCCATGATCAACGCCGGGAAACGCGACATCAAGGACGGCCCGGAAAAAGACGGCTGGACCATCGTGACGCGGGACCACTCGCTGTCGGCGCAGTGGGAGCACACGATTCTGGTGACCGAAACCGGTTATGAAGTGCTGACGCTGTCGGCCGGCAGTCCGGCCATCCCGGACTTTGTGCCACAGCCGGCGCCACAGGTCGCCACGGCGAAGGCCGAGACCCCCTCGACCGCCGACTCGGCCGCCTGAGCCGGCTGCGCCCCGCGCCCTCCCGCGCCCCCAGCGCCTGCTGCCCATGCTTACCGCGCTGCCTCCCGTTTCGTCGCCCACCGCCGAACCGGCCCGTTTGCGCGAGCAGTACCGGGCCGGCAAAAATGCGCTGCTGACCTCGCTGGCCGGCAGCGGCGCCTCCACCCGCGGCATCCGCAGCCTGCTGCGCAAGCTCGCCCGTCACACCGACGACACCTTGCGCCAGCTCTGGCAACGTGCCGGATTCCCGGCTGACTTCTGCCTCGTGGCGGTCGGCGGATTTGGCCGGGGTGAGCTGTTTCCGCATTCCGACGTCGACGTCCTGCTGCTGCTGCCCGACGACGCCCGGGTGGACAGCGATGCGGCGCTGAAGACCCGGATCGAGCACTTCATCGGCAGTTGTTGGGACACGGGCCTGGAGATCGGCTCCAGCGTGCGCACGGTCGGTGACTGTGTCGAGGAAGCCGCCAAGGACGTGACGGTGCAGACCTCGCTGCTCGAAGCGCGCCTGCTGGCGGGCTCCAGAAGCATGTTTGCCGACCTGCTGACGCAACTCGAGGGCGTGCTGGACCCGCAGGCCTTTTTCGTGGCCAAGACGCTGGAGCAGCGCCAGCGCCACAACAAGTTTGAAGACACACCCTACTCCCTGGAGCCAAACTGCAAGGAGTCGCCGGGCGGCCTGCGCGACCTGCAGGTCATCCTCTGGGTGGCGCGCGCAGCGGGGCTGGGCAAATCCTGGGACGACCTGGCGCGCAATGGGCTGGCCACGGCCTTCGAGGTGCGCCAGATCAAGGCCAATGAGGCCCTGCTGAGCCTGATACGTGCCCGCCTGCACCTGCTGGCCGGCCGGCGCGAGGACCGCCTGGTGTTCGACCTGCAGACCGTGGTGGCCGAGTCCTTCGGTTATGCGACGGTGCCCCACAAAGACACCGGACGCGTGGTCTCGCGCGCCAGCGAAGCGCTGATGAAGCGCTTTTACTGGACCGCCAAGGCGGTGACCCAGCTCAACCAGATCCTGCTGCTCAACATCGAGGAGCGGCTGCACCCCAGCGGGCAGGCACCGCAGCCGATCAACGAGCGCTTCCTGAACAAGGCCGGCATGATCGAGGTGGCCAGCGACGACCTGTACCTGGCCAACCCGCACGCCATCCTCGAGACCTTTCTGGTGTACCAGACCACGGTGGGCGTCAAGGGCCTGTCGGCCCGCACCCTGCGTGCGCTGTACAACGCACGCGGCGTGATGGACGCCAGGTTCAGGCGCGACCCGGTCAACCGCGACACCTTCCGCCGCATCCTGCAGCAGCCCACCGGCATCACCCACGCGATGCGCCTGATGAACCAGACCTCGGTGCTGGGACGCTACCTCTGGGTCTTCCGCCAGATCGTCGGCCAGATGCAGCACGACCTGTTCCACGTCTACACGGTGGACCAGCACATCCTGATGGTGCTGCGCAATGTGCGGCGCTTTTTCATGGCCGAACACGCGCATGAATACCCGGCGTGTTCGCAACTGGCCGCAGGCTGGGACAAGCCCTGGATCCTGTATGTCGCGGCTCTGTTCCACGACATTGCCAAGGGCCGTGGCGGCGACCATTCCGAGCTCGGCTGCAAGGACGTGCGGGTGTTCTGCCGGCAACACGGCATTGCCGCCGAAGACGCGAAGCTGATCGAGTTCCTGGTCGGCGAACACCTGACCATGAGCCGCATTGCCCAGAAGGAAGACCTGAGCGATCCGCAGGTGATTGCCGGTTTTGCCAAACGCGTCGGCAACGAGCGCTACCTGACCGCGCTTTACCTGCTCACGGTCGCCGACATCCGCGGCACCAGCCCCAAGGTGTGGAATGCCTGGAAAGGCAAGCTGCTCGAAGACCTGTACCGCTACACGCTGCGCGTGCTCGGCGGGCGGGCGCCCGATGCGGACGCCGAGGTCGAGGCCCGCAAACGCGAGGCCCTGACCATTCTGGCGCTGCATGCCGAACCCTTCGAGGCGCACAAGGCCCTGTGGGACTCGCTGGACGTCAGCTACTTCATGCGCCACGAAGCCGGCGACATTGCCTGGCACGCGCGCCACCTGTCGCGCCACGTGGGCACGGCCAAATGTATCGTGCGGGCGCGCCGCTCGGCCGCTGGTGAAGGCCTGCAGGTGCTGGTGTACACGCCTGACGCGCCCGACCTGTTTGCCCGCATCTGCGGCTATTTCGAGGAAGCCGGTTTCAGCATTCTGGACGCCAAGATCCACACGGCCAAGCCCGCCAAAGGTTCCCCAGGCTATGCGCTGGACACCTTCCAGGTGGTCAGCCCGACCCTGGCCGACCACTACCGCGAACTCGTGGCCATGGTCGAAGCCGATCTGGACCGGGCCATCGAAGAAAACGGCCCGCTGCCGCCGCCGGGCAAGGGCCGGGTGTCGCGCCGCGTCAAGAGTTTCCCGGTCACGCCGCGCGTGGACCTGCGGCCCGACGAAAAAGCCCAGCGCTGGCTGCTCAGCGTCTCGGCCAGCGATCGCGTCGGCCTGCTGTATTCGATCGCCCGCGTGCTGGCCCGCCACCGCATCAACCTGCAGCTGGCCAAGGTCACCACCCTGGGTGAACGGGTGGAAGACACCTTCCTGATCGACGGGCCGGAGTTGCAGCACAACAAGGCGCAGATCGCCATCGAGACCGAACTGCTCGAAGCCCTGGCAGCCTGAAGGCTAAAGCCTGGAGCGCGGTGGGGCCGCAGCAGCCCCCGCTCTTTCCCGCCCCACATGTAATGGATGGAAGGAGATGTTCGGGCTCGCCTCTGAAAATATTATTTATCTATATAAATCAAATGCTTATATTAGTTTATTAAAGTTACACCTGAGAATTTCCTGAACTGTCCTTGGTGGCCGTTGACGGTACACAATGGGTTCTTTCCGGCCTGTGAAGGCGGCCTTGTCCAGGCCCTGCCGCCTGGCGATCGCTTTCTCGCCGGCCCCATTCCCACCCAAGGAGTTCCCCTTGCCACACAAGATTCAGATCCTCCTGGCCCGTGAAAAGCTCTGGCGTTGCTCGGGCACCTGCGCCAGCGACGGCCGACCACTCGCCCACCAGGTATTTTTCGAACCGGACAACTGGCTGGTGCCCGAGACCTACGGGCAACTGCTGGACGCCCATGCGGCCTACCTCGTCGCCCACCCTGATCTGGCTGCCGTGGTCTCCGGCCACAGTTGCGGCACCGGTAGCCACCGCTTTTTCTGGCTCATGGGTGACCGCCGGGCCCTGGCCGTCCGGGCAGCGCTCATCAAGGCCGGCGCGGCGCCTGACCAGTTGCTGGTGCAAAGCCGGGGGGCCGCCAGACCCCTGATTGAACTGGCGGGTGAGGATGTCGCCCGCTACCGCCGCCGCGTGACGATCGACTATGTGCAACCCGGCGCCGCCACCCCATCGCCGGTACCGGCCGAAGGGTCGGTCCGCTGGTGGCGCTCGGTGCTGGGGGCCGGCCACGGTGTGCCCTTGCCGGCAGACCTGCCAGCGCCCCGCGTTGGCTGAGGGCTGGTCCGGCGGTTAATCGTCCGTGGCGTCCAGCCCGGGGAACAGCACTTCGGTGTAGCCGAACTGGGTGAAGTCCCGGATGCGCATCGGGTACAACACACCCATCAGGTGGTCACACTCGTGCTGCACCACCCGTGCGTGAAAGCCGTCCACCGTGCGCTCGATCGGATCGCCGTAAGGATCGAAGCCGGTGTAGCGGATGCTTGAGAAGCGCGGCACCATGCCACGCAGGCCGGGTACCGAGAGACAACCCTCCCAGCCGTTTTCCTCGTCGTCCGACAGGGGTGTGATGACCGGGTTCAGCAGCACCGTGCGCGGCACCAGGGGCGCATCGGGGTAACGCGGGTTCACCGCGTCCGTGCCGAAAATCACCAGTTGCAGGTCCACGCCGATCTGCGGCGCGGCCAGGCCGGCACCGTTGACGGCACGCATGGTCTCGAACATGTCAGCCACCAACAGGTGCAGCTCACCGGTGTCGAAGCCGGTCACGGGCTGGGCTACCCGCAGCAGGCGCGGGTCGCCCATTTTGAGAATGTCGCGTACGGTCATGGAAATCCTGTGTGCTCTGTCGTCAAACCGTCGAGCATACCGAAACAGGATGAAGTCGGGACGCTCATGCCGCCTGCGGCACGGCAAAATGGGGCATGTCCGAGCCCTCCTTCCGCCCGCCTGAGCTTCCTGCCAAGCCTCTCGCCCCGCTTCCCCTGGTGACGCGCTGGGCGCTGCTGGTTCTGGCCCTGCTGAGCCTGGCCCTGGGCGTGATCGGCATCTTTGTGCCGGTGATGCCGACCGTTCCCTTCATCCTGTTGTCGGCCTGGGCCGCGACGCGCAGTTCGCCGCGACTGCTGGCCTGGCTGGAAAGCCACACCGCCTTCGGGCCCATGCTGGTTGAGTGGCGCCGCGGCGGCGTGGTGCGCCGGCGTGCCAAATGGATGGCCACGGCGGCCATGGGGGCCAGCGCCGCTTTCATGCTGGTGGTGGTACCAAAACGCTGGGTGGCCTTGCTCGCCATCGGCTGCATGGTCGCCGTGCTGGCCTGGCTATGGCGCCGGCCGGAACACCTCAGCGACGAAGCTGCGCCGCCGGAAACTTGAAGGCGTCAGTCCGCGGGAGCGGCCAGCATGGCCAGCAGGGCTGCTTCGTCGATGATGGCCACACCCAGCGCCTGGGCCTTGGTCAGCTTGCTGCCGGCTTCCGTGCCGGCGACCACGAAGTCGGTTTTTTTGCTGACCGACCCGGCCACCTTGCCGCCTGCGGCCTCGACCCGGTCCTTGGCCTCGTCGCGGCTCAGCGTCGGCAGGGTGCCGGTGATCACAAACGTCTTGCCCGACAGCGGTTGCGGCGCACGTACCGCCGGCTCCCCCTCCGGCCAGGTGACGCCGCAGGCGCGCAACTGTTCGACCACCTCGCGGTTGTGCGGCTGGTCGAAGAAGGTGCGTATGCTCTGGGCGACGATGGGGCCGACATCGCTGACCTCGAGCAGTTGCTCCTCGGTCGCGTCCATGACCGCGTCGAGGCTGCCGAAATGGCGCGCCAGTTCCTTGGCCGTGGCCTCCCCGACATGCCGGATGCCCAGGCCGAACAGGAAACGCGGCAAGGTCGTCTGCTTGGACTTTTCAAGGGCCTCGAGCAGGTTGTTGGCCGATTTGTCGGCCATGCGCTCCAGGCCGGCCAGCGCCGTCAGGCCCAGGCGGTAGAGGTCCGGCAGGGTGCGGACCACACCGGCGTCGACCAGTTGCTCGACGAGTTTGTCGCCCAGACCCTCGATCTCGACCGCGCGCCGGTGCGCGTAATGCAGGATGGCTTCCTTGCGCTGGGCCGCGCAGAAGAGTCCGCCGGTGCATCGGTAGTCGGCCTCGCCCTCTTCGCGCACGGCGTCCGAGCCGCACACCGGGCAGGTGCGTGGCATGGTGAACTGCGGCGCGTGCTGTGTCCGTTTGTCCAGCAGCACGCTGACCACCTCGGGGATCACGTCGCCGGCGCGGCGCACGATCACCGTGTCGCCGATACGCACGTCCTTGCGCCTGGCCTCGTCCTCGTTGTGCAGCGTGGCGTTGGTCACGGTCACGCCGCCGACGAACACCGGCGCCAGCTTGGCCACCGGCGTGAGTTTGCCGGTGCGGCCCACCTGCACGTCTATCGCCAGCACGGTGGTCATCTGCTCCTGGGCAGGGTACTTGTGCGCCACCGCCCAGCGCGGCTCGCGCGTGACAAAACCGAGCTTTTTCTGCAAGGCCAGGCTGTTGACCTTGTAGACCACGCCGTCGATGTCATAGGGCAGCTGGTCGCGCTCGCGCCCCATCTTCTCGTGAAATGCTATCAATTCAGAAGCGCCTTGCGCAGTCTGCGTCTGGGCTGCGACCGGAAAACCCCATGATTTGAGGGTCAGCAGCAGCTGGAAGTGGGTCTCAAAATCCGGCCCGCCCTCCTGCGGCGGCGTGACTTCGCCGACGCCGTAGGCAAAAAAGCTCAGCGGGCGCTGCGCGGCAATCGCCGGGTCCAGCTGGCGCACCGCACCGGCGGCCGCATTGCGCGGGTTCACAAAGGTTTTTTCGCCCTTCGCACCCTTGGCGATTTTTTCGCGCTGCCGCTCGTTGAGCGACTCGAAATGGTCGCGGCGCATGTAGACCTCGCCGCGTACTTCCAGCACCGGCGGGGCATCCTTCGGCAAACGCAACGGGATTTGCCGTATCGTGCGGATGTTCTGCGTCACGTCCTCGCCGGTTTCGCCGTCGCCGCGTGTCGCCGCCTGCACCAGCACGCCCTGCTCGTAGCGCAGGTTGATCGCCAGGCCGTCGAACTTGAGTTCGGCCACATATTCCACCGGCGGATCGCCCTCGCCCAGGCCCAGCTCCTTGCGCACGCGGACATCGAAATTTCGTGCCCCCGTCGCCTCGGTGTCGGTTTCGGTGCGGATGCTCAGCATGGGCACGGCATGGCGCACGCTGGCGAACTGGTCCAGCGGCTTGCCACCCACCCGCCGGGTCGGCGAATCCGGGCTGGCCAGTTCGGGGTGCTGTGCTTCCAGCGCCTGCAGTTCCCGGAACAGCCGGTCGTATTCAGCGTCGGGAATGGTTGGCTCGTCGAGCACGTAGTAGCGGTGCGCGTGTTCGTCGAGCTGGGCGCGCAGGGCAGCGGCGCGTTCGGCGGGCGAAGGCTTCTTCCGCGGCTCAGGCGGCGCAAACATGTCGGGGGTGACCATGGGAGGAAAACTCAGGAGAACAGGCGCCGGCCCAGCGCCGAGCCGGCCGGCATGTCGCGGCCTTCCAGCGTGTCGTAGAGCTGCTCGAGGTCGGCGTGGATGATTTCCATGGCCTCGGGCCGGATCGGCTGGCCCTGGTCGTCGATGATCACGCCGTCCATGCTGGTGGCCAGCGCGATCGCGGCCTCGCACATGCGCACAAACGGCTGCTCGGAACGCAGCACCTGCGGCACGTCCAGCGACAGCGTGAGTTCGCGCAGGGCGGTCTGCTCCGGGTCCTCGGCCATGGCCGCCTGCGTGTCGAAGGCCAGCCCGAGGATGGGCGCATGGCCGGACTCGCTGGCCGGCAGCACCATGCGGCCGGGAATGGAGCCGGTGACAAAACCGAGCTTGGCGGCGCTCTGGTGCACATAGCCGGGGCTCCAGGCGGTGTTTTTTGCGCGCAGCGTGAAGCTCAGCTGCGCATCATGGGCGCTGGCAAAGTTGTCCAGTTCGCGGGCCCGGGCGACCTCGTCGAGCATGTCGGGAAACTCGGGCTGGCCGTCAATCGCATCGGCAAAGGCCTGCGCCTTGATGACAAATTCCGAAAACTCGATCTGGTTCAGCGCGCCGGTGCGGTTGGCCAGCTGCACGCCGGCCTGGAAGGCGCTGTAGCGCTGGCCCGCAAACGGGGTTTCCCAGGCGCCGGTCGCGGCATTCAGGCCTTCCACCGCAAACGGCTTGCTGCCGGCACGGCGCGTGGCGGGCATGGCTGCCAGCGCGGCCTCGCCCGACACCGGCACGTCCACCAGAATCGGCGCAATGACGTCGATCAGTGCATCGAGCCCGGGTTTTTTCTCGGGCACGGTCATGGCGGTCAGCGCGTCGAGGCCGGAGTCGCGGTCAAAACCGGGCTCCCGGCGCTCCGGCGCGGTGTCAAAGGAAGGCTCGCCGACCGGCTCCACCGGCGCGGTCGCCGGGTCGGGCGTGGCGCGCCGCGGCAGGTTCTTGCGGGCGGACCAGGTGCTGTGCGCCACCACGATGGCAAGAATCAAACCGCCAAGAATGGCCAAACTGATCTGGAGTGTGCTCATCTTTATTTACGCTGCTTCAGCGAAACCAAGCGCTGCTTCCATGTCGACGGCGACGATGCGCGAAACGCCCTGCTCCTGCATGGTCACGCCGATCAGCTGTTCGGCCATTTCCATGGCGATCTTGTTGTGGCTGATGAACAGGAACTGGGTTTCCTTGCTCATGCTGGCCACCAGCTTGGCGTAACGCTCGGTGTTGGCGTCGTCCAGCGGCGCGTCGACCTCGTCGAGCAGGCAGAACGGTGCCGGGTTGAGCTGGAAAATCGCGAACACCAGCGCAATCGCGGTCAGGGCTTTTTCGCCGCCCGACAGCAGGTGGATGGTCTGGTTTTTCTTGCCGGGTGGTTGGGCCAGCACCTGCACGCCGGCGTCGAGGATTTCCTCGCCGGTCATCATCAGTTTGGCGTTGCCGCCGCCGAACAGGCGCGGGAACATCTCGCCGAAATGCCGGTTCACCGTCTCGAAGGTGCTCGACAGCAGGTCGCGCGTTTCGGCGTCGATCTTCTTGATCGCGTCTTCCAGCGTGGTCATGGCCTCGTTCAGGTCGGCCGACTGCGCGTCGAGAAACTGCTTGCGTTCGCGGGCGCTGGCCAGCTCGTCGAGCGCGGCCAGGTTCACCGCGCCCAGGGACTGGATCTCGCGGTTGCTGCGGTCGATCTCGCCCTGCAGGCCGGTCAGGCGCACATTGCCGGTCTGGATGGATTCTTCAACGGCAGCCAGGTCGGCCTGCGCGTCTGCCAGCAGTTGGGCGTACTGCTCGAAGCCCAGGCGTGCGGCCTGCTCCTTGAGCTGGAACTCGGTGATGCGCTGGCGCAGCGGCTCGAGTTCGCGTTCGAGCTGCAGCCGCCGCTCGTCGCTGGCGCGCAGCTTGGTGGTCAGGTCGTCGTACTGGCTGCGTTTGGCGCCGAGGTCGGCCTCGCGCTCCAGCTTGACGTTGAGCGCGTCCTGCAGGCCGGCCTGGGCCGCAGCGTCCGTCAGGCGCGAAAGCTCTTCTTTGGCGCGCTCTTCCTCGCCGGCGATCGACGCGGCCTGCTGCGCAGCAATATCGATGGAGCGCGTCAGTTCATCGCGGCGCGAGGCCAGGCTGCGCAGCGCAAATTGCGCTTCCTGCGACTGGCGCTCCAGCGCGCGCTGCTGCTCGCGTGATTCGTTGAGTTTGCGTTCGGCCTCGATGACGCGGTCGTCGAGCTGGGCGTGGCGCTCCTGGCTGTCGGCCAGCTGCATGTCCAGCTCTTCAAAACGCCCTTCGGCCGTCACCCTGCGCTCCTGCAGGTCGTTCATCTGCGCGTCGATTTCAGCGAGGTCACCGGCGATCTGCTCGCTGCGCGCGCGCGTCTGTTCGGCCAGCTGGGTCAGGCGCAGCACCTCGACCTGCAGCTCGTGCGTGCGGCTCTGGCCTTCGGCGGCCTCGCGGCGTGCGGTGGCCAGGCGCTGGGCCGCATCGGCATACGCCGCTTCGGCGCGAATCAGGGCACTGCGTGCCTCGTCGCTGATCAGGGCCTGGGCGCGCAGCTGTTTTTCGAGGTTTTCGATTTCCTGGGCCCGGGCCAGCAGGCCGGCCTGCTCGGAATCCTGGGCGTAAAAACTCACGCTGTGCAGGGTGACCGCGTGGCCACTTTTCACGTAAATGACTTCCCCGGCCTGCAGCTTCTGGCGCGCCGCCAGGGCTTCGTCGACGCTGGCGGCGGTCAGGCAGCCGTGCAGCCAGTCGCCCAACAGCGCCGTCTGGCCGGCATCGCCCAGACGCAGCAGATCGGCCAGGGGTTTCAGGCCACTTGGAGACGCGCTGGCCGGTGTGGCGGCCGTTGGCGGCGAATAAAACGAGAGTTTGGCCGGCGGTGTGTCGCGGCCGTCGGTGCCGGCAAAACCGCGCACCATGTCCAGGCGCGAGACTTCGAGCGCGCCGAGCCGCTCACGCAGCGCGGCTTCGAGCGCGTTTTCCCAGCCCTGCTCGATGTGGATGCGGCTCCAGAGACCCTGCAGTCCATCGAGGCCATGTTTGGCCAGCCAAGGCTTGAGTTTGCCGTCGGTCTTGACCTTTTCCTGCAGCGCCTTGAGTGCTTCCATGCGCGCCGACAGGTCGGCCTGTTTCGCCGACTCGGTGTTGACGGCCTGCTGCTTGGCGCGGCGGTCTTCGTCGAGCTGGGGCACGCTGTCGGTCAGCTCGTGCAGCCTGGCTTCGGCTTCGTCCTGCGCTTCCTTGGCCGCGGCGAACTGGGTGTTCAAGTTGACGAGGCGCGCCTCGTCGGGCGCATTGAGGGCGTTTTTGTCGGCCGTCAAGCGTTCGTGGCGCAGGCCCAGGGTGCGCGACTGTTCCTCGATGTTGCGCTGGTCGGCGGCCAGCACCTGGATCTGCTGCTGCACCTGGCCGACGCTGCTGCGCTGCTCATTGGCTTTGGATTGTGCGGCGCGCAGTGCTTCTTCCAGCGCGGGCAACTGGCCGGCCTGGTCTTCACTCTGCGCGGCCAGCAGCTCGGCCTGCTCTTCGGCCTGGATGGCGCGCTCGGTCAGGGTTTCGGTTTCCAGCGCGGCCTCTTCCTTGCGCGCGGCCCACTGGCTGGTCTGTTCCTTCAGTTGCGCCAGGCGCTGCTCGACGCGTTGCCGGCCTTCGACCACAAAACGGATTTCGGCCTCGAGCCGGCCGACTTCGGCGCTGGCTTCGTAGAGCTTGCCCTGGGCCTGGTTGACCTGGTCGCCGGCGGCGTAATGCGCCTGGCGGATGGTTTCCAGGTCGGCTTCGATATGGCGCAGGTCGGCGATGCGGCTTTCGAGGTCATTGACCGACTTGGCGGCATCGGCTTTCACCTTGGCTTGGTCGGCCTCGCTTTCGGCGCGTTTGAGGAACCAGAGCTGGTGCTGCTTGAGCGTGGCGTCGGCGTGCAAGGTGTTGTAGCGCAGCGCGACCTCGGCCTGTTTCTCGAGCTTTTCGAGATTGGCATTAAGCTCGCGCAGGATGTCCTCGACGCGGGTCAGGTTCTCGCGCGTGTCGCTCAGGCGGTTGGCGGTTTCGCGCCGGCGCTCCTTGTACTTGGAGACGCCGGCCGCTTCCTCGAGGAACAGGCGCAGCTCTTCGGGTTTGGATTCGATGATGCGGCTGATCGTGCCCTGGCCGATGATGGCGTAGGCGCGCGGGCCCAGGCCGGTGCCGAGGAACACGTCCTGCACGTCGCGCCGGCGCACCGGCTGGTTGTTCAGGTAGTAGCTGGAGGTGCCATCGCGCGTGAGCACGCGCTTGACGGCAATTTCGGCGAACTGGCCCCACTGGCCGCCGGCACGGTGGTCGGCGTTGTCGAACACCAGCTCGACGCTGGAGCGGCTGGCCGGCTTGCGCAGGTTGGTGCCGTTGAAGATCACGTCCTGCATGGATTCGCCGCGCAGCTCGCTGGCCTTGCTTTCGCCGAGCACCCAGCGCACGGCATCCATGATGTTGGACTTGCCGCAGCCGTTGGGGCCGACCACACCGATCAGCTGGCCCGGCAGCACGAAATTGGTCGGCTCCGCGAACGATTTGAAGCCGGATAACTTGATTGAATTGAGACGCACGGCGGACCCTGTTTTTATTCCTGGCGCTGGAAGACCCTTGAAGCTAAGCTGTTGATTTGTATGGCACTTTTCTGGAATGCCCGGCTTGCTTCAGGCAATGCACAGGCCGCAATGTTACCCGAGCCCGACGCCCGGACCGCTGTAAAAAATGGTGACCGGCGCCGCGCAGGCCATGGTGGCGGTGGTGGCGCGCCCTTCCGTGGCCGGTTCATCCCCGAATTCATGCATCAAAATGGCCTCCAGCCCTTGTCTGTCTTGCGCAAGCAGCTATATTTTTCGTAGCAAAGCAGCTTTGGAGGCTGGCCGGCCGCCGCCCGCGCGGTGTTCACACGGGATAATCCGGGCGATGAATCCATTGTTGAAACGCCTGCAGCCCTACCCCTTCGAGCGGCTGCGCCAGCTCCACGCCGACGTCACGCCCAACCCGGCCTACCGACCCATCAGCCTGGGCATTGGCGAACCCCGGCATGCGACGCCGGAACTAATCAAGACCGCCCTGAGCGCCAGCCTGGCTGGCCTGGCCAGCTACCCGGCCACCGCCGGCGAACCCAAGCTGCGGCAGGCCATGGCCGACTGGCTGCAGCGCCGTTACGGCCTGGCGCTGGACCCGGCCACGCAGATCCTGCCGGTCAACGGCTCGCGCGAGGCGCTGTTCGCGCTGGCGCAGACCGTGATTGACCCCACGCTGACCGGCGCGACCGTGGTCAGCCCGAACCCGTTCTATCAAATCTACGAAGGTGCGGCCCTGCTGGCCGGCGCCGACACCTGGTTCGCGCCCAGCGACCCGGCGCGCAACTTCGCAGTGGACTGGGCAGCCGTGCCGCAGGAGGTCTGGGCCAAAACGCAGCTGCTGTTTGTCTGCTCGCCCGGCAACCCGACCGGCGCGGTTATGGGGCTGGACGAGTGGAAGCTGCTGTTTGAACTGAGCGACAAACACGGTTTTGTGATCGCCTCGGACGAGTGTTACAGCGAGATCTATTTCCGCGACGAACCGCCGCTGGGCTCGCTGCAGGCCGCGGCGCAGCTGGGCCGGCCCGACTTCAAAAACATCATCGCGCTGACCAGCCTGTCCAAACGCAGCAATGTGCCGGGCCTGCGCAGCGGTTTTGTCGCCGGTGACGCGGCGCTGATCAAGCCCTTTCTGCTCTACCGCACCTACCATGGCAGCGCCATGAGCCCGATCGTGCAGGCGGCCAGCATCGCCGCCTGGAACGACGAGAAACATGTGGTGGAGAACCGCGCGCAGTACCGCGAGAAGTTTGCCAAGGTCACCCCCTTGCTGGCCAGCGTCATGGACGTGGCCCTGCCCGACGCCGGGTTTTACCTGTGGGCGCAGATTCCGGCACGTTTTGACAACAACGACCCTGCGTTTTCGCGCGAGCTGCTCGCTCTTTACAATGTGGTGGTGTTGCCCGGCAGTTACCTTGCCCGCGAAGCCCGGGGCCACAACCCCGGTACCGGGCGCATCCGCATGGCGCTGGTGGCTGAAACCGCTGAATGTGTGGAAGCTGCCGAAAGAATCGTTCAATTTATCCAATCCACCTGATCTGAAAAAAATGAATCAAGACCAACTCCAAAGCATCATCAACGCCGCCTGGGAAGACCGCGCCAACCTTTCGCCGCAGGCTGCGTCCAAGGAGATCCAGGATGCGGTCGAGCACACGATTTCCGAACTCAACGGCGGCCGCCTGCGCGTCGCCACGCGCCAGGGTGTGGGCCAGTGGACCACGCACCAGTGGATCAAGAAAGCCGTGCTGCTGAGCTTTCGCCTGAAAGACAACGTGCTGATGCGCGCCGGCGACTTGGGCTTTTATGACAAGGTGCCGACCAAGTTCTCACACCTGAGCGAGCAGGAAATGAAGGAAAGCGGCGTGCGTGTGGTGCCGCCCGCCGTGGCCCGCCGCGGCAGCTACATCGCCAAGGGCGCGATCCTGATGCCCAGCTACGTGAACATCGGCGCCTATGTGGACGAAGGCACCATGGTGGACGCCTGGGCCACCGTCGGCAGTTGCGCGCAGGTCGGCAAAAACGTGCACCTGTCCGGCGGGGTCGGTCTGGGCGGCGTGCTCGAACCCCTGCAGGCCAACCCGACCATCATCGAGGACAACTGCTTCATCGGCGCACGCTCCGAGGTGGTGGAAGGCGTGATCGTCGAGGAAAACTCGGTGATTTCCATGGGTGTGTACATCGGCCAGAGCACCCCGATTTACGACCGCGAGGCGGATACCGTGACCTATGGCCGCATTCCGGCCGGTTCCGTCGTGGTGTCGGGCAACCTGCCCAAGGCCGGCGGCAAATACAGCCTGTACTGCGCCGTGATCGTCAAGAAGGTAGACGCCAAGACCCGCGCGACCACCAGCCTGAACGATCTCCTTCGTGATTGATCGCCTCCCTGACTGACTGATTGATCGGAACCGACGATGACTGCGCAGACCATGAGCACGATGGAACGTATCCTGCGTTTGATGGCCGACAAAAAGGCCTCCGACGTCTATCTGTCGGCCCATTCGCCGGCCCTCATCAAGATCAATGGCGAGGCGATTCCGATCAACAGCCAGATCCTGCCGCCCGAAGCGCCTCGCAACCTGCTGGCCGAGCTGCTGCCGCCCGAGCGCATCGAGGAGCTGGAAGAACTCGGCGAGCTCAACATGGGTTTCCCGCTGGCCGGTGTCGGCAATTTCCGCATCAGCGGTTTCAGGCAGCGCAGCACCTATGCCGCCGTGATCCGCTACGTGCCCGGTGAAATTCCGCCGCTCGAGAGCCTCAACGTGCCGCCCATCCTGGCGGACCTGATCCTGGAAAAGCGCGGGCTGCTGCTGATGGTGGGCTCCACCGGCGCCGGCAAAAGCACCACGCTGGCGTCCATGATGGACCACCGCAACGCGACCCAGTCCGGTCACATCCTGACGATCGAGGACCCGGTCGAGTTTTTGTTCACCAACAAGAAGTCGGTGGTCAACCAGCGCGAGGTCGGCAGCGACACGCAGTCGCTGCAGGTGGCGCTGAAAAACGCGCTGCGCCAGGCGCCCGACGTGATCCTGATCGGCGAGATCCGCGACCGCGAAACCATGTCGGCCGCGATTGCCTATGCGCAGTCCGGGCACCTGTGCCTGGCCACCATGCACGCCAACAACAGCTACCAGGCGCTCAACCGCATCCTGAGTTTTTACCCGGTCGAGGTGCGCAACACCATGCTCGGCGACCTCGGCGCGGCGATGAAGGCCATCGTCTCGCAGCGCCTGCTGCGCACGCAGGCGGGCGGCCGCACGCCGGCGGTGGAGGTCATGCTCAACACCAAGCTGATCTCGGAACTGATCGAGAAAGGCGACTTCTCCGGCGTCAAGGAGGCGATGGAAAAATCCATGGCCGAAGGCTCGCAGACCTTCGAGCAGGACATCGCCAAGCTGATCGTCAACGGCACCGTCACGCGCAAGGAAGGCCTGTTGCATGCCGACTCGCCGACCAACCTGATGTGGCGCCTGGAAAACGACTTTGCCATGGCCGCCAAGGCTGCAGAAGAGCCCGAAGAAGATCCGGATGACGAAGCCTCCTTCACCGAAATCACGCTCGACGTACGCCCGGACTCGGGCTCCAACTCGAAGTACGGCACCACCGGCTTCACCCCCCTGTAAATACCGCCCTGCACCGATTCATGTCCGCTACCCTCCGCCTTGCAGAACAACTGATCGCCTGCCCGTCCGTCACGCCTGACGACGCGGGTTGCCAGGCCCTCCTGGCCACACGTCTGCAGCCGCTGGGTTTTGACTGCGAAACCATCGTCAGCGGGCCGGAGCACTTCCGCGTCACCAACCTGTGGGCAACCTTCAAGGGTTTCAGGCCTGTAGCTCAGACGGGGCGGTCGCAGGCAGCTCCTGATTCGATAGCGCCGAAAACCCTGGTCTTTGCCGGTCACACCGATGTGGTGCCGACCGGCCCACTGGACCAGTGGACCAGCCCGCCGTTCACCCCCAGCCACCGCGACGGTGTGTTGTACGGGCGCGGCGCCGCCGACATGAAAAGCTCGATCGCAGCGATGGTGGTCGCCGTCGAGGAGTTCCTGACGGCCAACCCGCAACCGAATCTGTCCATCGCCTTTTTGATCACCAGCGACGAGGAAGGCCCGTCGGTGGACGGCACCGCCGTGGTGGTCCAGCAGTTGAAGGCCCGCGGCGAGGTGCTGGACTACTGCATCGTCGGCGAGCCGACCTCGGTGGACCAGCTCGGCGACATGATCAAGAACGGCCGCCGCGGCACGCTGAGCGGCAAGCTCACGGTCAAGGGCGTGCAAGGCCATATCGCCTACCCGCACCTGGCCAAAAACCCGATTCACGCCTTTGCGCCCGCGCTGGCCGAGCTGGTCGCCACCGAGTGGGATGCCGGCAATGCGTTTTTTCCAGCCACCAGCTGGCAGGTCTCGAATGTGCACGGTGGCACCGGCGCGTCCAACATCATCCCGGGCGAGCTGGTGGTGGACTTCAACTTCCGCTTTTCCACCGAATCGACCGCCGACACCCTGAAAACGCGGCTGGAAGCCATCCTGCAGCAACACAAACTCGACTACACGCTGGCCTGGACCCTGGGCGGCCAGCCCTTTCTGACCACGCCGGGCGAGCTGGTGCAGGCCGTCAGCGAGTCCATCCGTGCCGAGACCGGGCTGCAGACCGAGTTGTCAACCACCGGTGGCACCAGCGACGGGCGGTTTATCGCCAGCATCTGTCCGCAACTGATCGAGTTCGGCCCGATCAACGCCTCCATCCACAAGATTGACGAACATGTGCTGGTGAGTTCGCTGGACCCACTGAAAAACATCTACAAGGGCGTGATGGAGCGCCTGGCCGCCTTATGAGCCCGGACAGCCAACCCACGGTGCTCTCGCTGGTCGAGCATTGGGCGGACAGGCTGGAGGCTGCCGGCCTGAGCCAGGCCGACGGTTTTGGCCAGGGCACCCTCACCGCTTTCGACGAAGCCGCCTGGCTGGTGCTGTGGCGCCTTGGCTTGCCGCTGGACGAGCTCGATGAAGTGGAAAATCAGCCGGTAACCCCCGCCGATGCTGCGCAGGTAGCTCTTCTTTTGGAAGCACGCATCAGCACACGCCAACCCGCCGCCTACCTGACGAAGGAAGCCTGGCTGCAGGGTGTGCCCTTTTACGTCGATGAACGCGTGATCATTCCACGCTCCCTGATTGCCGAGCTCCTCGCCGATGGCGACATCGACCCCTGGCTGAGCGTTGACACGCGGCGCGTGCTGGACCTGTGCACCGGCAACGGCAGCCTGGCCGTGCTGGCGGCCCTGTGTTACCCGGACGTGTTGGTGGACGCGGCCGACATCAGCCCGGACGCCCTGGCGGTGGCCCGCATCAATGTGGACCGGCATCAGCTGCAGGACCGCATCACCCTGATCGAGTCCGACGGGCTCGCCGCCTGCCCCGGCCCCTACGACCTGATTCTGTGCAACCCGCCCTATGTGAATGCCGCCAGCATGGCCGCCCTGCCGGCCGAATTCAGGGCCGAGCCAGCCCTGGCGCTGGCCGGCGGCGAGGACGGCATGGACTTCATTCGAAGCCTTTTTCTAAACGCGGCCGGCCATATGAGCGAAAATGGTGTTTTGGTGCTGGAAATCGGCAACGAGCGCGAGAATTTTGAACGCGCCTTCCCGCACCTGGAACCGCTCTGGTTTGAAACCAGCGCCGGCCCCGACCAGGTTCTGCTCCTCACGCGCCAACAGCTGGCTTGAGACTTGCGTCTCGGGTCGTCATTGGGGCGCAGCGCGCCGACTGGCTATTTTTCTTGTGTCTGCTTGGTTTAAATGATTACCCTTAAAAACGTGGTGCTGCGTCGCGGCGCCAAAGTGATTCTCGACAGCGCGTCTGTCACCCTCAACCCCGGCGAAAAAGTCGGCCTGGTGGGGCGCAATGGCGCCGGCAAGTCCTCGCTGTTTGCCATGCTCAACGGCACGCTGCACGAAGACGGCGGTGAGTTCTACATCCCCGCCCAGTGGCGCATGGCACAGGTCGCCCAGGACATGCCCGAGACCGAACAAAGCGCCACCAGCTACGTCATCGAAGGCGACGTGGTGCTGCAGGCCGCGCAGGCCGAGGTCGATGCCGCCGAAGCCAGCGGCGACGGCGACCGCATGGCGCATGCCTA
Organism: Polaromonas sp. YR568; assembly: GCF_943371715.1. Classification (GTDB taxonomy): domain Bacteria; phylum Pseudomonadota; class Gammaproteobacteria; order Burkholderiales; family Burkholderiaceae_C; genus Polaromonas. The sequence goes on from NZ_CALRVW010000002.1 coordinate 245,754, forward strand.
CATGGAGCTCTACGACTCGGGCGCGCACGACGCGCCGGCGAGAGCCCAGGCGCTGATCCTCGGCCTGGGCTTCAAGCTCAGCGAGCTCGACAACCCGGTCAACAGTTTTTCCGGCGGCTGGCGCATGCGCCTGCAGCTGGCGCGCGCGCTGATGTGCCCGTCCGACCTGCTGCTGCTCGACGAACCGACCAATCACCTGGACCTGGATGCGCTGGTCTGGCTGGAAGCCTGGCTCAAGCGTTACCAGGGCACCATGCTGGTCATCAGCCATGACCGCGAGTTCCTCGATGCCGTGACCGATGTCACCGTGCACATTGAAGGCGCCAAGCTGACCCGCTACGGCGGCAACTACAGCAAGTTTGAAGACCTGCGCGCCGAGCAGATGGCGCTGCAGCAGGGTGCGTTCAACAAGCAGCAGGACAAGATTGCCCACCTGCAGAAATTCATTGCCCGTTTCAAGGCCAAGGCCAGCAAGGCCAAGCAGGCGCAAAGCCGGGTCAAGGCGCTGGACCGCATGGAGAAAATCGCACCGCTGCTGGCCGAAGCCGACTTCACCTTCGAGTTCAAGGAGCCGGCGAACCTGCCCAACCCCATGCTCTCGATGCAGCACGTCGACTTCGGCTACCCGCCGCCGGTCGATGCGCCCGCAGGCACACCACCCACCGTCATCGTGCAGAACGTCAGCAAGTCGGTGCTGGCCGGCCAGCGCATCGGCATCCTGGGTGCCAACGGCCAGGGCAAGTCCACCGTGGTCAAGACCATCGCGCGTGCACTGGCCCCCCTCAGTGGTGAGATGACTGAAGGCAAGGGCCTGAACATCGGTTACTTCGCGCAGCAGGAACTCGACGTGCTGCGCCCGGCCGACAACCCGCTGGAACACATGATCCGGCTCGTCAAGGAAGTCACCGCCGCCGGCAAAATAGGCGGCCAGCAGACCCGCGAGCAGGACTTGCGCAGCTTTCTGGGCAACTTCAATTTCGGCGGCGACATGGTCAAGCAGGCCGTCGGCAGCATGAGCGGTGGCGAAAAAGCGCGTCTCGTTCTGTGCATGATCGTCTGGCAGCGCCCCAACCTGCTGCTGCTCGATGAGCCGACCAACCACCTGGACCTGGCCACCCGTGAAGCCTTGTCGATGGCCCTCAACGAGTTTGAAGGCACGGTCATGCTGGTCAGCCACGATCGCGCCTTGTTGCGCGCGGTGTGCGACGAGTTCTGGATGGTCTCGCGTGGCGGCGTCGCGCCGTTCGACGGCGACCTCGACGACTACCAGCGTTACCTGCTCGACGAAGCCAAGCGCCAGCGAGAAGAAGCCAAAAAGTCCACCAGCACCACCGCCCCGGCTGCAGTTGCTACCAAAACAGTAGCTGTGAGCGCAGCAGTGACGCCGACTGACGCCACTTTTGATGCCAAGAAACCGGCCAGCAAGAAGGACGACGCGCAGCGCCGACAACAGCAATCGGACACGACCAAACCCTTGCGCAAGGAACTGGAAAAAATCGACGCCCGCATGCAGTCGCTGAACGCGGAGCGCGACAGCCTGCAGGCTTCGCTGGCGACCACCACCGCGCCGGCGGAGCTGGCGCAGTCCGGCAAGCGCCTGAAGGTCATAGCCAGCGAACTGGGCACGCTGGAAGAGCGCTGGCTGGAACTCACCGAGCAGATCGAAACCTCACTGGCCTGAATGGACGTCAAGCGGGCATTGAGCCGGCGTTAAGCGGAGGGGTTGGGCTTGCGGCTCTAACCCCGACGGGCATTTCGCGCTAAAGTGCATTCATGCCTACCGCCCTCCAGATGGCTTCCGACGACGCGGCCCTTGCGGCCGCGGTGATTCGCAGCCGCAAGCTTCTCAACAAACGCGCCATGGTCGCCGCCGCGGCCAGCGCCGTGCCGGTGCCCGGCCTCGACTGGGCGGTCGATGCCGCCATGCTGTCGAAGCTGATTCCTGAAATCAACCGGGAGTTTGGCCTCACGCCGCAGCAACTCGACCGGCTCGATCCCACAAAGCGCGAGCAGGTCCAGAAAGCGGTCACCCTGGTCGGCTCGGTCCTGATCGGCAAGCTCATCTCCAGAGACCTGATCCTCAAGGCCGCCACCAAAATCGGCATGCGCCTGACCACCAAACAACTCGCCAAATACGTGCCCTTCGCGGGCCAGATCGTTGCGGCCACCGTCGGTTATGCAGCGATCCGGTACCTTGGCGAGGAGCACATGAAGGACTGCATCCGGGTGGCGCAGCAGGCCCAGCTGGAAGTGCCACTGCTGGGTTACACCGCCTGAGAAGACCGCGGCACTGCGGCGCCGACAGGGATCAGGGAAGGGCCTGAAGCCGGGAGAAAAATACATTCATGAGGCTGGCGAAGGCCTCATTGGGAACGGTTTCCTTGCGGTGCGCATCGAGCTCGGCGATGTGCACCAGTTCCATCGGAAGCGCCTGCAACGCAGCCATGGACACACCCTCGAACAATCGCCCGGCAGCGGTTGTGATGTACACAATCCGGCAATTGCGGTGCCGGTGGTCGGCCATGACCTGCACATATTTTTCGAGCACGCCACGTTCGGGACCCTCGAGGACCTGTGCAAACACGCCACCGCCGAAAACGAGGATTCCGGTGAGGCCGAGCGTTGGATTGTTTTTTTCCGCACTCTTGAGGATGGCGGTGATGGCCTCTTCGTCGAGGCCTTCTGCAGCGTCACTGATGTAAAGAAGTCTGAGGATGGGGGTGTTCATGCGTTGAGCATGCCATCCATCGCATCGTGAATGAGGCGACTTCTGAAGCATGTACCTTTCAGCGCTGATTTTGCATTGAATTGCGCTCGGCCGTGCCCGTTGATCCGCCCTGCGGCGAAAGCATGCCCATGAAACCGCCACTTTCGTACCCAAAGAAAAAGCGCCTGACTTTGCAGTCAGGCGCTTTAAAAATTTGGTGGGGCCTGCGGGGGTCGAACCCACGACAAACGGATTAAAAGTCCGCTGCTCTACCAACTGAGCTAAGGCCCCAAGGATTTCTCCCTGGTCTGTACTGCACGTGATGCAGAACAGCCTCAAATTATAGCGTCATTTTTTGGCTCTTTAAAAAACTACTCAGCAATTTTGTTGAGCACCCAACCTGCAGCGCACAAACCGAAGGCCGATGTCACGCTGACCACCGATCCATACCCATGGCAATTGAGGCTGCCGTCGCTCGATGCGTCGTCCTCGATGTCACAGGCATCCAGTGCAACGTCAACCCCAGTGGCCGGGGCAGCGGGCTGCATCACTGCCTCGCGGCTGAACACGCAGGCCACGCCGATTTTTCCCTTGCGCGCTGCGCCCTGCTCCTTGCGCAGGCGGTAACGCAGTTGCGCGAGCAGCGGGTCATGCGTGACCAGCGACAGGTCTTCAATATCGACCTTGTGCGCGTGGCGCTTGCCGCCAGCCGCACCGACGCTGATGAAGTTGACCTTGTGGCGCATCGCCCAGGCGGCCATGGCGGTTTTGGCGCGAACCTGGTCGCAGGCATCGATGACCGACACCTGGCCGTGACCGTATGCCTCCAGCCCGGCAATCGCCGGCCAGTTGGCGGCATCGACAAACTCTTCGATGCAATGCACCGCACAACCGGGATGGATGTGCGTGATGCGTTCGCGCATCGCCTGGACCTTGGCCTGCCCCAGCGTGGTGTCGAGCGCGTGGATCTGGCGGTTGATGTTGGACTCGGCGATATGGTCCAGGTCAATCAGGGTCAAGCTCGCCACGCCACTGCGTGCCAGGGCTTCGGCGGCCCAGGAACCCACGCCGCCCAGGCCCACCACCACCACATGGGCCGCACGAATTTTTTTTGCGGCTGCCACACCATACAGGCGTGCCAGTCCGCCGAAGCGCCGCTCCAGGTCGGCAGGGACCATCAAGCGCTGCGCTCCAGCCGCCAGATCTGGTATTTCAGACCGGCCACACAGCCGGCCAGGATGGCCGCCACCGCGACGATGCTGGTGGCGCTCAGGGTGGAGAGGCCCGACAACCCCTGGCCTATCGTGCAGCCCATGGCCGTCACGCCGCCCACCCCCATGAGCACGGCCCCCACCAGGTGGTTGCCCGTGTCTTCGGCATCGCGAAAACCTTCCCAGCGAAAACTGCGAGACAACAGCGAATACAAAGCCGAACCGACAACCACGCCAAACACCGACACGATGCCTATGGTCAGCAGTTTGCTTTTGTCGCTGAAAAACATGAGCCAGTCGACCGTGTAGGCCACCGGCGAGACAAAACTCAGCGCTTCGATGCGGCCGGAGTTGGTTGCCAGAAAGGTTTCTTCCAGGGTCTCGGGATGCTCGGCAACATAAGCGAGATGGCCGCTGACCCACCACATGCCGACAATCACCGCACCGATGCCAAAGCCGGCCAGCAGATTGTCAAAACGGCGGAATCCGGAACCCGCCAGCGCCCAGACAATCAACCCGCCACCCAGCACCAGCGCAAGCACCAGTCCGGCGAGGGCGGGCGAGACACCGGCAACACTCGCAGCCCAGGTGGGCAAGGCGGCGTTGGCCGAGAAATCGACGGCAACGCGGTCCACCGTGGCGACGCGCACCACGGCCGTGATGCCCTTGAGGGTGGCAAATGCGGCCACTGCCATGACCAAAAACACCACCAGCGACTTGAGGTTGCCGCCGCCCATGCGGACCAGTGTCTTGCTGCCGCAGCCCGATGCCAGCACCATGCCAAAACCGAACAGCAGGCCGCCGACCAGCGCGGACAGCCAGATGAAGCGGTTCGAGGCATACAGCGTTTTGCCCGGATCAATCAGCCCGCCGGCCGCCATCGCATAAAAGCCGATCATGGCCACGCCGACGGCCAGGCCCCACATGCGCATGCGCGTCCAGTCGCCCATGTTGACGATGTCGCTGACCGCGCCCATCGTGCAGAAGTGGGTACGCTGGGCAATGGCACCAAAAAGCGCCGCCAGAATGAAGGCCGCCCAGAGAACCTGGGCGGTGAGTGTGTTGAGCTGGGAGATATCCATCGCCCGATTTTAGGGGCTGCGCACGAAGTGCGCTGCCCCGTCGCCCATGCGGGCTACTTGAGCCTGGCCAGGCGTTCCTTGGCGACCGAAGCGGCTTCCGACTGCGGGTAGGCCTTGATCAGGTCTGCCAGCGTCTTTTGCGCCCCCTTGACGTCCTTGAGCTCGACCTGGCAGTTGGCCACGGCCAGCACGGCTTCGGGGGCGCGCACATGTTCCGGGTCGGCGGCGACCAGCGCGCGGAAATTGACCAGGGCATCGCGGTAGTTGCGCAGCGCGTACTGGGCGTTGCCGAGCCAGAACAGCGCCGGTGCTTTGTAGCCGCTTTGGGGATAACGCTTGAGGAAATTGGTGAAGGCGATCTGGGCCGGTGCGAACTCGCCCTTGCGCAGCACCGCCAGCGCAGCGTCGAACTCCTGCTTTTCAGCAGGGTCCGCCACGAACTCACGGCCGTCAACGCTGACCTTGGACGGTTCGAACCGGCTGAGCCGGTCGTTCACGCCCTGCGACAAATCCTTTTGCATTCGCTGGACTTCGGCGAGTTCGCGGCCGAACTGCTCGTCCTGCCCGCGCATCCTGGCCAATTCGCCGCGCAACTGGTCGATCTGGCCGGACAATTCGAGCAGGCTGCGACGCAGCTGCGCGGTTTCATCACCGGACTTGCGCAGTTCGGTCGTTGTGGCATCGAGCCGCTGGCGCAATTCAAGAATCGCCTTGCGGGCTTCATCATCCTCGAACAGCGCCGCATGGGCGTTGAACGCCATGGCGCAGGCCAGCGCGCACGCCACGGCTCCCAGCGAAGTCCGGAAGTTCTTCAAGGTCATGGCTTCGGCTTAACGGTAGTTGAATTCAGCGCGACGATTTTTGGAGTACGACTCTTCATCCGTGCCCACAGCGGCAGGTTTTTCCTCGCCGAAGCTCACAGCCTCGATCTGCGCATCGGTGGCGCCCAGCAGACCCAGCGCGCGGCGCACGGCCTCGGCACGTTTCTGGCCCAGCGCCAGGTTGTACTCGCGGCCGCCGCGCTCATCGGTATTGCCTTCAATCACCAGCTTGCGTGCCTTGTTGGCGCTGAGAAAACGCGCATGGGCTTCCACCGTCGCCTGAAATTCCGGCTTGATGACAAAGCTGTCGTAATCGAAATAGATCACGCGGGCTGCACCGGGCGGGCCGGCGAGCGAAGGATCGGTGGCACCGATCTGGACCGGCGCGACATCGCGGCCGCTGACGCCGGCTGCATCGCCGGTTCCCGGTGCCGTTGCGGCAGGGGTCCGATTTTCGACGGGCACTTCATTGAGTTTGACGCCGGAACTGCAGCCGACCAGTGCGGCGGTCAGGGTGATGATGGAGGCGAGTGAGATCAGGATGCGTTTCATGTGTGGATACTTTCCGTAAAAACAAAGGGGGTTGGCAGAAGACGGGCTGGTTACCTCTGGAAAGGTCCCCAGTCCGGCTCACGTATGTCTCCGGCGGCGCCGGTCAGGCGGGCCTTGATCTTGCCGTCCAGCGTGGTGGTCAGCAGGGCTTCCCTGCCCTGTTGCTGGGTGGCATACACGATCAGCCGGCTGTTAGGCGCAAAACTCGGGCTTTCATCGGCGCTGGTGTCGGTGATCGAGATGGCGGTTCCCTTGCCGAGGTCCATCAGGTGCAGCTTGAAGGCGCCACCTATGCGTGAAATATAGGCGAGCCAGCGACCATCCGGACTCACGGCCGGTGATATGTTGTAACTCCCGGTAAAGGTGACACGTTCGACATTGCCGCCACCGGCGCCCATGCGGTAGATCTGCGGCGAGCCGCCGCGGTCGCTCACGAAGTAGACGTATTTGCCGTCTGGCGAAAACGCCGGCTCGGTGTCGATGCTGGCCGATTGGGTCAGCCTGCGCGCCTCGCCGCCTGTTGCCGGGATGGCATACAGCTGCGAGCCGCCATCGCGGCTCAGCGTCGCAACCAGCTGGTTGCCGTTCGGTGCCCATGCGGGCGCGCTGTTGGAGCCGCGAAAGTTCGCCAGCAGGCGGCGTTTTCCCGAGGCCACATCGTGGGCATAAATCACCGGCTTGCGCGACTCGAACGACACGTAAGCCAGTTGTGCGCCGGTGGGCGACCATGCCGGGGAAATGATCGGCTCGGGGCTGGTTAGCGCCGACTGGGCGCCTTCGCCGTCGGAGTCAGCGACCCACAGGTTGTAGCGCGGGCCAACCTTGGTCACATAGGCGATGCGGGTGGAGAAAACACCTTTCTCGCCGGTCAGTTTTTCATAGACAAAGTCGGCAATGCGGTGGGCTGACAGGCGCAGGTCGCCTTGCGGGATCACATAGCTTTGCCCGCCCAGGTCCTGTCCGCGCACCACGTCCCACAGGCGGCAGCGTACGTCGAAGCGGCCATCGGCCAGACGCGTCACGCTGCCGGTGAGCAGCGAATCGGCAGCGCGTTGGCGCCACACCGACAGGTCGGGGCGGGAATTTTCGTCAAGGTTCTGGCCGGCGGTATCGACTGCGCGGAACTGGCCGCTGCGCTCCAGGTCGGCCTGCACGATGGCGGCAATTTTCTGCGGCGACTGCGCATCGCCCCGAAAACCGGCAATGGCGATCGGGAGCTGGGTCAGGCCAACGCCCGACACCTCGACCCGGAACTGGGCCCAGGCAGGTTGTACTGCCAGGACGCCCAGGCTGCCGGTCAGGCCTGCGATGAAGCTGCGACGGCCTGCAGACAGGGATTGGGTAGAAGAAGGGTCAGATTTTTTGGTGTGCATTTTTCTGGTTCAAACAATACAGGGTGAAGTACTTGCCGAAGGCGGCCTGGGCCTGCATGGCACACACGGCAAAACCCATGCTGCCGTCGAGGATGCCGAGGCGAAAGAAATAGCTTTTGACGAAAGCGACCATGCCCGATATTACCGCCCTCGGCATGGAGCTGGACTTGCCGCGCGCATGCGCCTGCGTGGCCCAGGCCAGGCTGTATTGCTCGAGCTTGCGCCAGTAGTGCGCGGGGGTCGGGTAGCTGTAATGCAGCAGCTTGCCGTTCAGCCGTGCCACCGCGCCGGAGCTCAGAATCACGCGCTCATGCACCAAGTCGTCGCTGAAGCGGGCCTGTCCGCGCCGGAAAAGGCGCAGCACCGGGTCCGGCGTCCAGCCGCAGTGGTGAATCCACTGACCGCAGAACTGGGTGAGGCGGGGAATTTCAAAGGCGTCAGCACCACGATGCAGGACCGCCTGCTGGATCTCGGCGGCCAGCTCGGGCGTCACACGCTCGTCCGCATCGAGGGATAGCACCCATTCCTGAGTGGCCAGACCGAGGGCGAGGTTTTTTTGCGGTCCAAAGCCGGGCCAGGCTGTGGTTTCCGTGACTTCCGCTCCGAAGGCTTTTGCAATGGCGCGCGTGGTGTCGGTACTGGCGTTGTCAACCACAACCCACTGGTCAGCGAAACGGACGGACTCCAGGCATGCCTGCAAATTGGCCTCTTCGTTTTTCGTGATGATGATGACGGACAGGGTCATGGGAGCTCGGGTGTTGGTGAATGTCGCAAGCCAGCCGCCCTCATTTAACGCTCCGCAAACAAGCGGTTGATTGTGGGCGCTGCCAGCGGCGGTCTTTGTAGGAATTGGCCGTCAATTGTTCCACGATAATGCAGGCTTGCTCACTTCACGGCCTGACGCGGCGCCCATGCCCAATATCGCAGCCCTTCACCGCACCGTCACTCCTGACCCGTTAACACCGACCCGTGGGATGTCTGCGACTGGCTGCGACATGCGCCAGGCCGTGGTTGCCCCGGCCGGAGCCGGCGACGAGGCCCCGCTTTGACGACCGGCCCCGAGCAGACCGCCGCTGCTGGCGCCACGGGGGCAGTGTCACCGGCCCCCATCGGCCAGCGCCTGCGCCGAATCTGGCCTTATTTCAGCCAGTCCCCCAGCGCCTGGGCCATCGCCGTGGGCGCCACCGTGGTAGCTTCCGCCACCGAGCCGCTGGTGCCCGCCCTTCTGCAGCCCCTGCTCGACAAGGGTTTTCGCAAGGGGGGCATCGATATCTGGATGGTTCCCGTGTCGCTGCTGCTGCTGTTCGGCGTGCGCGGCTTCGCCGGTTTTCTCGCGCAGATTGCCCTGGCCAAGGTCACCAACATCGGCTTGCTGGAATTGCGCAAGGCCATGTTCAGGAAGCTGATGACCGCGCGCCTGGACCTTTTTTCGAACCAGTCCGCCAGCACCCTGGCCAACACGGTGGTTTATGAGGTGCAAAACGGCTCGTCCATGCTGGTCAACTCGGTGATGGGCCTGACCCGGGACACCCTGACCCTGCTGGCGCTATCCAGTTACCTGCTTTACCTAAACTGGCGGCTGACCCTGATTGTCACGCTGCTGATTCCGGCCATTGCGTGGGTCATGCGTGTGCTCTCCAGCCGCCTGTACCGGCTGACCAAGGCCAGCCAGGCGGCCACTGATTCGCTGGCCTATGTGGTGGAAGAAAACGTGCTGGCGCACCGCGATGTCCGCCTGCATGCAGCGCAGGAGAGTCAGGCCACGCGTTTTGCGCAGCTCAGCGAGGCCTTGCGGCGCCTCTCCATGAAATCCGTGGTGGCCTCCGCGGCCATGACCCCGGCGACGCAGATGCTGGCAGCGGCCGCGCTTTCGGCGGTCATTTCCGTCGCCCTGCTGCAAAGCTCCACCGACACCACCTCGGTCGGCTCGTTCGTAGCCTTTGTGACCGCCATGCTGATGCTGGTTGCACCGATCAAGCACCTGTCGGAAGTCGCCAGCCCGATCACACGCGGCCTGGCGGCGCTGGAACGCGGGCTGGACCTGATGGAGAAAACGCCCGATGAACCGGGTGGCGATTTTTCGAAACCGAGGGCGGAGGGAAAAATCAGTTTCATCAATGCGCGTGTGGCCTACAGCGACGATGGCGCGCCCGCGGTGGATGCGCTGAATCTGACCATCTCCCCCGGTGAAACCGTGGCCCTCGTCGGTGCTTCAGGCGCGGGCAAGACCACGCTGGTCAATTTGTTGCCGCGTTTTGTCGAGCCGACCTCCGGACGCATCGAGCTCGACGGCCACGACCTGCGTGAATGGCAGATCGACGCGCTGCGCGGCCAGTTCGCGCTGGTCAGCCAGCACGTGGTGATGCTCAACGACACCGTGGCCACGAATGTGGCGCTGGGCATGGCGGTGGACAGGGACAAGGTGCTGGCCTGCCTGAAGGCGGCCAACCTCGAGCGTTTTGTGGACGAGCTGCCCCGGGGCATGGACACGCTGGTGGGCCACAACGCCACGCAGCTGTCGGGCGGCCAGCGCCAGCGCCTGGCGATTGCCCGCGCCCTGTACAAGGATGCGCCGGTGCTGATCCTGGACGAAGCAACTTCCGCCCTGGACACCGAGTCCGAACGTGCGGTGCAGGAAGCGCTGCAACGGTTGATGCGCAACCGCACCACGCTGGTCATTGCGCACCGCCTCTCCACGGTCCAGCACGCCAGCCGCATCGTCGTGATGGATGCCGGCCGCATCATCGAAAGCGGCACACACGCCGAACTCATTGAACGCGACGGCCCCTATTCGCGCCTTTACAAGCTCGGGCTGTACGACGCCGATCTATCGCAAAGTCCCCCCGTGGCGCAACTTTCATGACAATTTCCATCAGTGGTTTTACCTTCATCCGCAACGGCGTCGAGCTGGGCTTCCCGTTTGAAGCCTCGATCCGTTCCCTGCTTCCACTGGTCGACGAATTCGTCGTGGCCGTGGGCCGTGGCAATGACGAGACGCTGGCGCGCGTGCTGGCGATTGGCGACCCGAAAATCCGCGTGATCGAAACCCTCTGGAACGAACGCATGGCCGACCGGGGCTTTGTCTACGCACAGCAGAAAATGATCGCCCAGTATTCCTGCACCGGCGACTGGGCCTTCTACCTCGAGGGTGACGAGGTGGTTCACGAGGAAGACCTGGCCGCGATCCGCGCCAGCGTCGAGAAGCACCATGGCAACCCGGCGGTGGAAGCGCTGGTCTTCGACTACCACCACTTCTACGGCTCGGCGCAGTGGGTCTCGGTCAGCCCCGGCTGGTACCGCCGCGAGTGCCGGCTGATCAGGAACACCATCCGCTCCTACGCGCCCGACGGCCAGTACTGGCTGGTGACCACCGAGCACAAGCGCCCGCGTAATCCGCAGGCGGCGCTGGCCAACGCCCACATCTACCATTACGGCTGGATTCGCCGCAACGAGGACATGCAGAAAAAGCTCGACCAGGTCAGCAAGTACTGGGCCGACTCCACGACCATGCAGATCAAGTACAGCCAGTTCGATGCGCGCGCACTGGAGGCTTTCAGGGGAACCCACCCGAAAGCCGTGCAGGCATGGCTGCTCACGGGCGCCGAGCAGGACCTGCAGATCGACCCGACTTACCAGCCTACCCGCAAGGAAAACAAATACCACCTGATGCGCAGAATCGAGCTGCTCACCGGCCTCGACTTCAGCCGCAAACACTTCAAGCTGGTGGCCTGAAGGCCTGAACGCAGCTTGTCAGCGCTGCGCCGCGGCCAGCGTTGCGAAATACACCGCTTCCTGCTGGCGCGCAATCGCCGGCCACTGGTAACGGCTCGCAAAGGCCCTCGCTTGGCTGCCCAACTGCTGCCGCAAGGCCTCGTCGCCAAGCACCTGCTGGAGGGTGTCGGCCAGTTTCGCGGCATCCTGCGGATCGTCCAGCAGCAGCGCATCATCGCCATGGCTGAGCAGGCTGGCGATGCCGCAATAGGCGGCACTGCTGACCACCACCGGCAGGCCGTGCGCCATGGCCTCCAGGACCACCATGGCAAACGTGTCCTCCAGCGTCGGATGCACCAGGCAGTCCGCCGCGCGGTACGCGGGCGCCACGTCCTGCAGCGAGCCGAGGAAAAATACGCGCCCTGCCACGCCCTCCGCTTGCGCCTGGCGTTCAAAGACCGGTATTTGCCCCGGGTTGCCCACCACCGCCAGCACCACGTCCGCCGGCAGGTGACGCAGCACCCGCAGCAGCGTCCCCAGGCCCTTCTTGAGGTAGTCATTTCCCACAAGCAGCAGGCAGCGTCCCCCGGGCGGCAGGCCCAGCTGCAAGCGGGCAGCCCCTTGTTCCGCGGCACTGGTGGGTGCTGTGGGCAACACCACCCCCGGCGTGATGACGGTGGTGACCGCCGCCGTGCCCGGGTAGGTCGCGGCCAGGGTGTCCCCCAGGCTGGCCGACGTCACCACCACACAGCGCCCGCCCCGGGCCGCGACACGCAGGCGCTCCAGCCCCAGGTAGGTCAACAGGCGCGGGCTGCTCCAGACCTTGGCCCAGGCCAACACGCGCCGCCAGCCGGTCCGGCCATGAAACAGGTTGTATTTCACCGGCAACACATGCACGGTCTGCACCTGGCCCTGCCAGGTGTTTTCATGGGAATGAACAATGTCAAAACCCCGGCGCGTGGCCCACCAGGTGGCGGTGGCGTACCAGAGCTGGTTCAGCCAGCGCGGCTTGCGCAGCGGCATGGAAACGGGGTGGTAAGTCACGTCCGGCGCGTGGTGCCTGATTTGCTGCGCAAACACATGGATTTCGTGGCGCTGCGCGAGCTGTTCCACCAGCGCGATGGAATAACGCTCTGCCCCACCCCCGGCCGGGTCAAAAACGCGGTTCAGCACCGCAATACGCAGCCTGCGCTGGGCCTCAGGCTGGACGGGCGAGTCGCTCACGTGCGGTCCCGGTCTTCGTAGGCCGTCGCAACCTTGAGCCAGAACACCGGCAGGCTGGTGGAACGCACGACGGGTACCCGCGGCAACTCCATCAGGTCGTTCCCCGCAGAACTGCGGCCGCGCTGTGTCGTGGTCACGGTCTGGAACCCGGCCTGGCGAGCCATGGCCACATGCTGCGGCGCGTATTCGCCAAAGGGGTAGCAGAAATGCCGCACGGGGGTGGCCAGCAGCCCTTCGAGCGCCGCCCTGTCCCCGGTCATTTCAGCGCGCGCGGTGTTGTCGTCGCTTTGCAGCAGACGCGCGTGGTTTTGCGTGTGTGATCCAACCTCCTGGCCACCGGCCACCCACAGGCGCAACTCGTCCGCTGTCATCAGCGGCACCTGCGCCATGCCTATGCCCTGGTCCCACTCGTTGGTCTTGCCCAGCAGCCCGCTGACGGCATAACAGGTGGATGAAAACCCCTGGCGCTGCAGCACCGGCAGCGCGTGGGTCAGGTTGTTGCGGTACCCATCGTCAAAGGTGATGCCCACCACCTTGCCGGTTTTTTCGCCGCGCAGATAAGGCAGCAGCGCGCTCATCGACAGCCCCTGATAGCCCAGCAGCTTCAGCAGGGCCATCTGGCGCGAAAAGGAGGCCGGCGAGACGTAGAGGCTGCGGAAAGGCGCACCTTTCGGCGGCGCTTCGCTGATCTGGTGGTAGACCAGAATCGGTATCGGGCGCTGGGGGCTGGCGGGCGTGGCTGGCATGCAGGACGGGGGCGATGCTTCAGAGCAGGACGATATCGTACTGTTCCTGCGCCATGGCGGCTTCGGACTGCAGCGAAATCGGCTTGCCGATGAAATCACTCAGGCCGGCCAGGTGCTGGCTTTCCTCGTCGAGAAACAGCTCGATGACCTTGGGCGAGGCAATCACCCTGAACTCCCGGGGATTGAACTGGCGGGCCTCGCGCAGGATCTCCCGCAGGATGTCGTAGCCGACGCTGCGCGCCGTCTTGACCACGCCCTTGCCCTGGCAGGCGCTGCACGGCTCGCACAGCTGGTGCGCCAGCGACTCGCGCGTGCGCTTGCGGGTCATCTCCAGCAGGCCCAGCGCCGAAAAACCGTTGACACTGGTCTTGATGCGGTCGCGTGCGAGCTGCTTCTGGAACTCTGCCAGCACGGCGTCGCGGTGGCTGTCGCGCAGCATGTCGATGAAATCGACGATCACGATGCCCCCCAGGTTGCGCAGGCGCAGCTGCCGCGCAATCGCCTGCGAGGCTTCCAGGTTGGTCTTGAAAATGGTGTCGTCAAAATTGCGCGCACCGACAAAACCGCCGGTGTTGACGTCCACCGTGGTCAGCGCCTCGGTCTGGTCGATGATCAGGTAGCCGCCCGACTTCAGGTCCACCCGCCGGCCCAGCGCCTTGGCAATTTCCTCGTCGATGTTGAAGAGGTCGAAAATCGGGCGCTCGCCGCTGTGCAGTTGCAACCGCTGCAGGGTTGCCGGCATGAACTCCGTGGCGAACAGCTTGAGTTGGTCGAACTGTTCGCGTGAGTCGATGCGTATGCTCTGCGTGGTTTCCACCACCATGTCGCGCAGCACGCGCTGCAGCAGGTTCAGGTCCTGGTGCAGCACCGAGGTCGGCGGCAAACGCAGCGCGGCGTCCTTGATGCGGGCCCAGGTCTTGCGCAGGTAGGCGATGTCCTCGCCGAGCTCCGCATCGGTGGCATCTTCGCCATTGGTGCGCAGGATGAAACCGCCGCCCATGTCGCCGGTCAGGGCCTGCAGACGCTGGCGCAAGTCCTCGCGCTGTGCGGCGGGGATTTTTTGCGACACGCCGATGTGGTTGTCCTGCGGCAAAAACACCAGCAGCCGGCCGGCAATGCTGACCTGCGCGGTCAGCCTCGCGCCCTTGGTGCCGATCGGGTCCTTGAGCACCTGCACCATCAGCGACTGGCCGACAAACAGCTGTTTTTCAATCGGCTGCAGCGCTGCCGCGGACGTCGCCGCGTTGTCGGCATCGGCATGCCGGCTGGTGATGCTGCTCATCAAATCCGCCACATGCAAAAACGCGGCGCGTTCCAGGCCGATGTCGATGAAGGCCGACTGCATGCCCGGCAGCACCCGGACCACCTTGCCGAGGTAGACATTGCCGACCAGGCCACGCTCCAGCGTGCGCTCGACATGCAGCTCCTGAACCGCCCCGTACTCGACCACGGCCACACGGGTTTCCTGGGGCGACCAGTTGATCAGGATGTCTTGTTGCATGGTGTCTTCTTGTGGGGCGCTTTTTTATATTTTCAGGCCTGCGGCTTGCAGCAGCAGCGCGGTTTCATGCAGCGGCAGGCCCATGATGCCGGAATAACTGCCGCTCATGTGCGAGATGTACATCGCCACCCTGCCCTGGATGGCATAGGCGCCGGCCTTGCCCAGCGGTTCGCCGGTGGCGACGTAGGCACGGATCTGGGCGCGGCTCATGGGCGCAAAGGTCACCCGCGACACGCTCAGTGCCTGAACCCGCTTGCGGCCATGCTGCACCGCCACGGCCGTCAACACCCGGTGGGTTCGTCCGGCCAGTTCGGCCAGCATGCTTTCGGCATGGGCGGCATCGTCAGGTTTGCCATAGATGCGGCGCCCCATGGCCACCGTGGTGTCGGAACACAAAATCGGTGCCGGCGGCAAACCGCGTTGCTTCAGGCGGGCCACGGCGGCGTCGAGCTTGAGCTGCGTGACGCGCTGGACATAAGCAGTCGGCGCCTCGCCGGCCCGCACCACTTCGAGCGCTTCGCTGTCTTCGCCGGCGCCGGGCAGCAGCAATTCGCAGGACACGCCCAGCTGCTCCAGCAACTGTCTGCGGCGCGGGCTTTGAGACGCAAGGTAAATGAAGTCGTTCATGTTTGAAGTCCTGAGGCAAGCCACATCCCCGATTCAGCCCAGCAGGGGCCGCGGATCTGGCTTTGCCAGTCCGCAGGCGCAGCGGCCCCCTCGGGGGGCAGCGCAGTACGCGAAGCGACAAGCGTGGGGGCCACTCATTCCCTGTGGTACGGATGGTTGACCGTGATGCTCCAGGCGCGGTAGAGCTGCTCGATCAGCAACACACGCACCATGGCGTGCGGCAGGGTCAGGTCCGACAGGCGCAGGCGCTCGTGGGCGGCCTGCTTGAACGCGGGGTCCAGCCCGTCCGGGCCGCCGATGACGATGGCCACGTCATCGCCGCCCAGTTGCCAGCCCGTCAGCCTGGCCGACAGCGCCACCGTGGTCACGGCGGTGCCGCGCTCGTCCAGCGCGACGATGCGGGTTCCCTTGGGAATCACGGCTTCAATGCGCTGACGTTCGGCCGCCAGCAGGTTTTCGAGGGTCTTCGAGGCGCGCGGCTCGGTCTTGACAGCCTTGAGTTCGACCTTGAGTTCAGGCGGAAAACGCTTGGCGTAGTCGTCGTAGGCGGTTTGCGCCCAATCAGGCACTTTCTGCCCAACGGCGACAATCGTCAGCCTCATTTGCTCCGGGTCGTGGTTTTCTTCGCAGCGGGTTTCCTGGCAGCCGTCTTGGCTGCTGCTTTTGCAACCGTTTTCTTCGCCGCGACTTTTTTGGCGACAGGAATCTTGACGATCGGTGTTTTCGCAGGCGCCTTTTTCACCGCCGCTTTGACAGCCGTTTTGGCAGCCGCCTTGACGGGTTTGGCCGCTGGCTCCGCAGCCGGTGCGGCGGCATTGCGCTTGGCGGTCCAGTCGGTCATCTTGCCGACGCGGCCCACGTAAGTGCCGTCATCGGTCCGGGCAACCACTTTTCGGGCGGCGGGTTTGGCAGCGGCCTTGCCCGACGATTTCGCACCAGCGCGCGACCTGGCCGGCTTGGGCGCTTCCTCGACTTCAGGCTTGGACGCCTTGACCAGCGGTGCAGGCGCGCCCAGCTTGAGCTTGACGGGTTTGTCGCCCCACAACTCTTCGAGGTGGTAGTACTGGCGGATCGTCGGCTGCATGATGTGCGCCACGGCGGCACCGCAATCCACAATGATCCACTCGCCGTTTTCCTCACCCTCGATGCGCGGCTTGGCAAAACCGGCGTCACGCACGGCATCACGGACGCTGGCGGCCAGTGCCTTGGTCTGCCGGTTGGAGCTGCCCGAGGCGATGATCACGCGCTCGAACAGCGAGGTGATGTGCTCCGTGTCGAACACCTGGATGTCTGCCGCCTTCACATCTTCCAGCCCATCGATGATGGCTCGCTGCAGTTTCTGGACGTCTTTTTTCGCAGCGGTGCTGGCGGTGTTGGCAGGGGTGGAAGTCATGCAGTGGTTTGCTTCAATGAGTGAGTGGACGGGAATTACGGGGAAATGTAGAGATGATGGCGCTCAATATAACGCGCAACCGGCTCCGGAACCAAGTGGGTCCAGCCCTGCGGGCTGGCGCTGCCTGAACTGATTTGCCGCCGGATGTCGGTGGCACTGACGGGCATCAGGGGCATTTTGAGGGTCAAAACCGCGTGCCTGGCCTGATTTTCAGGGTCAAAACCGGCACCAGTGCTTGTCGAACCGGCGCGGTTTGCTATACAAATTATAGCTATTTCCAGAATCGCCTGCCAGCGGTGCCATGTCTTCAGGGCGGCGAACTGGTCGTTACCAATGACCAGGTAGAGCTGGGCACCGGGGTTTTCGGCCTGCAGGGCCTCCAGCGTGTCGATGGTGAAGCTGGGGCCGGTACGCCGGATTTCCCGGTCGTCGACCACCACCCGGTCCAGCCCGGCAAACGCCAGCCGGGCCATGGCCAGCCGGTGTTCGGGCGCGCTGAGCGTTCGGGTCTTGTGCCAGGCCTGCCCGGTCGGAATGATGTGCAGGGCATCCAGCGCCAGCTGCGCCGTGGCAGCCTCTGCCAACGCCACATGAGCCCGATGCGGCGGATCAAACGCGCCGCCAAAAATGCCGATACGTTTTGCGCCCGTTGACGGCTCAGCACTCAAAGCCAGTCCCGCCTGACCAGAAACTCGGTGGTCAGCCGCGCCTCGGCCGAGCCGGCCTCGACGGGACGCTGGTAGGACCAGGCGGCCAGCGGCGGCATCGACATCAGGATGGACTCGGTGCGCCCGCCCGACTGCAGCCCAAAGTGGGTGCCCCGGTCCCAGACCAGGTTGAACTCCACATAACGGCCGCGGCGGTACAGCTGGAAATCGCGCTCGCGCTCGCCGTAAGCCATGTCCTTGCGGCGCTCGACGATGGGCAGGTAGGCGGCCAGGAAGGCATCGCCGACCGAACGCATCATCGCCAGGCTGCCCTCGAAGCCCAGTTCCTGGAAATCGTCAAAAAACACGCCGCCTATGCCGCGCTGCTCCTCGCGGTGTTTCAGGTAGAAATACTCGTCGCACCAGGTCTTGAAGCGCGGGTACTTGTCCTCTCCAAACGGGCCCAGGGCGTCCTTGCAGGTCTGGTGAAAATGCACCGCATCCTCGTCAAACCCGTAATACGGCGTCAAATCCATGCCGCCACCGAACCAGTAAGCCGTCGGGCCGGACGCCGGCGTCGCCGCGATCATGCGCACATTCATGTGCACGGTGGGCACATAGGGGTTGCGCGGGTGAAACACCAGCGACACCCCCATGGCCTCGAAGGGCGCGCCGGACAGCTCGGGCCGGTGCTGCGTGGCCGAAGGCGGCAGCCTGGGGCCGCGCACATGCGAGAACCCGCAGCCGGCGCGCTCAAACACCCTGCCCTGCTCCAGAATCCGGGTGATGCCGTTGCCCTGCAGCGTCTCGCCGGGCTCCTTGTGCCAGTGATCGGCCACAAAGGGCTGGCCGTCAAGTGCGGCGACGGTGCTGATGATGCGCTCCTGCAACTCCAGCAAGTAGCTGCGGACGTGGGAAGAATCGGTCATGGTGGTCATTTCACGATGGTATCGGCCTGGGGCAGGCCTGAATTGATCAAACGCACGGGGGCCGCGGCGCCGGCCCGGAAGCCGCGGAAGTCCTGCAGGGACCTGGCCATGCGCTCCAGGTCGCGGTCTTCATCGCCGGTCAGCCGCACAAAATCGCGAAAGACCAGGCGTTTGCGCGAATAGTCGAGCCCGGCCAGGCCCACCGGCACATCGGCTTCCAGCGCCAGCCGGTAAAAACCGCTGCGCCAGCCGGCGGTGAGCCGACGTGTTCCTTCCGGCGACAGGGCCAGCCAGAAGTACTGCCCGTCGGCCTTTTTCTGTTTCATCATCGCCGTCATCTGCCCGACCACGCCCCGGGGCGACGAGCGACTGACGGGCACGCCGCCCAGCCAGCGCAGCCACAACCCGAACAGCGGAATGCGAAACAGCGTGTCCTTGCCCCAGAACTGCACCGGAAGGCCGACTGCCCACTTCAGCAACACGGCGATGGGGAAGTCCCAGTTCGAGGTGTGCGGGTAGACCAGAATCACGCCTTGCAGCGTCGGCAGGCCTGCAAAATCAATGCGCCAGCCGAGCGCCCGAACCACCGCCCGGGCCGGCCCGCTCCCCTGGAACTGCACGGGATGCGGCGGCTGGAAATCCATGCCCATCAGGACTTGATGGCCCGGAATCCGATGTCCCTGCGGTACTGCGCGCCGTCGAAATGAATCGCCTGTGCGACTTCGTAGGCCCGGTGCTGGGCCTCACGCACGGAGCTGGCCAGCGCCGTGACACACAACACGCGGCCGCCGGAGGTCACCACGCCGGCCTTGATGCCACCGGCAGCCGTGGCGGTGCCGGCATGGAACACCACCACGTCTTCCGGCGCCTCGGACGGATGCACCACCGGCAGGCCGGTGATCAGGTCGCCCTTGCGCGGCTGTAGCGGGTAGCCGTGCGCAGCCATGACCACGCCGAGCGCCACACGGCGGTCCCACTCCAGCTCCACCTCGTCGAGCTTGCCCGAGGTGGCGGCCATCATGACATCGAACAGGTCGGACTTGAGCCGCATCATGATGGGCTGGGTCTCAGGGTCGCCCATGCGGCAGTTGAACTCCAGCGTCTTGACCTTGCCGTCGGCGGAAATCATCAGGCCGGCATACAGGAAGCCGGTGAAGGGAATGCCGTCTTTTTCCATGCCCTTGATGGTCGGCAGGATGATCTCGCGCATGGCGCGGGCATGCACCGTAGGCGTGACCACCGGTGCCGGCGAATACGCTCCCATGCCGCCGGTGTTGGGGCCCTGGTCGGCGTCCAGCAGGCGTTTGTGGTCCTGGCTGGTGGCCATGGCGGCCACGTTTTTACCGTCGCACATCACGATGAAGCTGGCTTCCTCACCCTGCAGGAACTCCTCGATCACGACACGCGCACCACCGGCGTTGTGCGTGACGCCCAGCGGGTTGAAGCTCGGGTCGGGGGCCAGCATGAACTCGATGGCTTCATGCGCCTCATGCAGACTCATGGCCACCACCACGCCTTTGCCGGCGGCCAGGCCATCGGCCTTGACCACAATCGGCGCGCCCTTTTCGTCCACATAGGCATGGGCCGCGGTGGCGTCGGTGAAGGTTTCGTACTCGGCCGTCGGAATGCCGTGGCGCTTCATGAAGGCCTTGGAAAAGGCTTTCGAGCTTTCCAGCTGCGCGGCGGCTTTGGTCGGGCCGAATACCCGCAGGCCGTGTGCGCGGAACTCGTCGACGATGCCGGCGGCCAGCGGCTGCTCCGGGCCGACCACCGTCAGCGCTATCTTTTCTGTAGCTGCCCACTCCCGCAGCGCCTGGATATCCGTGATATTGATGTTCTCAAGACGCGGGTCCAGCGCGGTGCCGCCGTTGCCCGGCGCGACGTAGACCGCCTGCACCTTGGGGGACTGCGCCAGCTTCCAGGCCAGCGCGTGTTCACGGCCACCGCCGCCGACCACTAGAACTTTCATGCGGAAACTTTCATGGTTGGGTATTTATTCTGAAATCGCGGCGTTGTGGAAGACGTCCTGCGTGTCGTCCAGGTCTTCCAGCACGTCCAGCAGCTTCTGCATCTTCTGGCCCTCGGCACCCGTGAGCTCGATGGTGTTGTCGGCGCGCATGGTCACTTCGGCCACTTCGGGCATCAGGCCGGCTGCTTCGAGCGCGTTCTTGACGGCTTCGAACGCCGTGTAGGGCGTCAGCACCTCGATGGCGCCGTCCTCGTCGGTGATCACGTCGTCGGCGCCGGCTTCCAGCGCCACCTCCATGATCTTGTCTTCGTCGCTGCCCGGGGCAAAAATCAGCTGGCCGCAGTGCTTGAACTGGAAAGCCACCGAACCCTCGGTGCCCATGTGGCCGCCGTATTTGGAAAAGGCGTGGCGCACCTCGGCCACGGTACGTACCTTGTTGTCGGTCAGGCAGTCCACGATGATGGCCGCGCCGCCTATGCCGTAACCCTCATACCGGACTTCCTCGTAATGCACGCCTTCCAGGCTGCCGGTTGCCTTGGCAATGCCGTATTTGACGTTTTCGTTGGGCATGTTGGCCGCCTTGGCCTTTTCCACCGCCAAGCGCAAGCGCGGGTTGGTGCTCAGATCGCCGCCGCCCATGCGGGCCGCGACCATGATCTCGCGCATGACACGGGTCCAGACACGCTGGCGTTTCTCGTCCTGGCGACCCTTGCGGTGCTGAATATTCGCCCATTTACTGTGACCAGCCACGGAAATCCTTTGGAATTGATTTAATCTACAAAGCACATTTTACTTTTCACCCGAGGACACCCCATGGCCGAGCCCTTTTTGATTGCCAGGAATGCATCCACCCACTGTGAGCTGCTTCCCGGGCTGGCCAACCGCCATGGCTTGATCACCGGCGCCACCGGCACCGGCAAGACGGTGACGCTGCAGGCCCTGGCCGAAAATTTCTCCAAAATCGGCGTGCCGGTCTTCATGGCAGACGTCAAGGGCGACTTGGCCGGCATCAGCCAGGCCGGCACCATGGGCGAAAAAATGGCGGCCGTGCTCAAGGAGCGCGGCATCGACAAGCCCGTGCCCCTGGCTTGCCCCACCACCTTGTGGGATGTGTTCGGCGAACAGGGCCACCCGGTGCGCGCCACCGTGTCCGACATGGGGCCGTTGCTGCTGGGCCGCATGCTGGGCCTGAACGAGACTCAGGCCGGCGTGATCAACCTCGTCTTCAAGATCGCCGACGACGCCGGCATGCTGCTGCTGAACCTGAAAGACCTGCGCGCCATGCTGCAGCACGTGGGCGACAACGCCAGCAAGTTCACCACCGAGTACGGCAACATCAGCGCCGCCAGCGTGGGCGCCATCCAGCGCGGCCTGATGCAGATCGAGACCCAGGGCGGCGACAAGTTCTTCGGCGAGCCCATGCTCAACATCAGCGACTTCATGCAGATCGTTGACGGCCAGGGCGTGGTCAACATCCTGGCGGCCGACAAACTCATGAACTCCCCGCGCCTGTACGCAACCTTTCTGCTTTGGATGCTGTCCGAGCTGTTCGAGCAGTTGCCCGAGATCGGCGACCCCGACAAACCCAAGCTGGTGTTTTTCTTCGACGAGGCGCATCTGCTGTTCGACGAAGCGCCCAAGGCGCTGATCGACCGCATCGAGCTGGTCGTGCGCCTGGTGCGCTCCAAGGGCGTCGGCGTCTACTTCGTCACGCAGAACCCGCTGGACATTCCTGACTCGGTGCTGGCCCAGCTGGGAAACCGGGTGCAACACGCGCTACGCGCCTACACCCCGCGCGACCAGAAAGCCGTCAAGGCCACGGCGCAGACCATGCGGCAAAAGCCCGGCCTGGACATTGAAACCGCCATCACCGAACTGGCCGTGGGCGAGGCCCTGGTGAGTTTTCTCGACAGCAAGGGCCGTCCCAGCGTCACCGAGCGCGCCTATGTGCTGCCGCCGGGCAGCCAGATCGGCCCGATCACGCCGCAGCAGCGCCAGGCCCTGATGCAGAGCTCGCTGGTGGCAGGCGTGTATGAAAAAGCCATCGACAGCGAATCAGCCTACGAAATGTTGAAGGCCCGCACCGAAACCGCGCTGGCTGAAACCGCCAAGGCTGCCGAAGCCTCCGGTGGCTTGATGGGCGGCATCAGCGACGTGCTGTTCGGCTCCAAGGGTCCGCGTGGCGGCGCGCGCGACGGACTGGTACAGCAGGTGCTCAAGTCGGAAGCCCGCAACCTGGCGCGCCAGGTGCTGCGCGGCGCGCTGGGCAGCATCCTGGGCAGCAAGAAGCGCTGAACTCTTTATTTCCAACCCAACCGACAACAGAAAAGCAAACGGATAGATATTTATGAGCAAGGTTCACCTGATCGACCACCCGCTGGTGCAGCACAAGCTGACCCTGATGCGCCGCAAGGACGCTTCCACCAACACCTTTCGCACCCTGCTCAACGAGCTCAGCAGCCTGATGGCCTATGAAGTCACCCGCGACATGCCGGTGCAGGAGGTCGAAATCGAGACGCCGCTGGAAACCACCACCGGCACCATGATCGACGGCAAGAAGCTGGTGTTTGTGTCCATCCTGCGTGCCGGCAACGGCATCCTGGAGGGCATGCTCAACGTGGTGCCTGGCGCCCGCGTCGGCCACGTCGGGCTGTACCGCGACCCGAAAACCCTGGAGCCGGTCGAGTACTACTTCAAGATGCCGCAGGAAATGGAAGAGCGCGACATCGTGATCGTCGATCCCATGCTGGCCACTGGCAACTCGGCCATTGCCGCCGTGACCCGGCTCAAGAAACTCAAACCCAAGTCCATCAAGTTCGTCTGCCTGCTGACCTGCCCCGAGGGTATTGCGGCCATGCAGAAGGCCCACCCCGACGTTGACATCTACACCGCGGCCATCGACCGCCAGCTTGACGAGCATGGCTACATCCTGCCCGGCCTGGGTGATGCGGGCGACCGCATTTTCGGCACCAAGTAAACGTTTGGCCCGCCAGCTGTTTGCCCGCGTGTTGTTCGCGGCGTTGTGTGCCGGCGTGGCCGTTGGCGCCGCCGCCGCTCCGTTCACCCCTGCGCAGGACAGCGCCGTTGTCGAGCGCCTGCCGGCACGCGCCAGCGACCCCGAACTGCGCCGCGTCGAGTCCCTGCGCAGGCAACTGGCCGCCCATCCGGATGACGCCCGGCTGAGGGTAGAAATCGCCCGTCGCTATTTCGAAATGGCCATGGCGCAGGGCGACCCGCGCTACATCGGCTACGCATCGGCCACCATCGCGCCGCTTACTGCCAGCGGCCAGAACAGCGCCGGCTACTGGCTGGTGCGCGGCCAGCTCGAGCAGTACAGCCACAGCTTCGGGCCGGCCCTGACCAGCCTGGAGCGCGCGGCCTTGGCGGACGACAAGGCGGTGGAGCCGCTGGCCTGGCGTGCCGCGATTTTCATGGTGCAGGCACGTCATGCCGAGGCGCTGGCCGAATGCGCCAGGCTGACGCCCCTGAGCCTGCCGCTCTTCGGCGCGGGCTGCACCGCCTACGTGCGGGCCGCCACCGGGCAACTGGCTGCAGCCCATGAGCAATTGGCGGCGGCCGCAGCCGCTAGCACCGGTGCCCCACCGGAGCTGCTGTTGTGGACCAATACCCGGCTTGCCGAGATGGCCGTGCGGCTGCAGCGGTTTGACAAGGCCGAGGACTATTTCAAACGGGCGCTGGCGCTGGGCATCATCGACCAGTTCCTGCTGGCGGCCTGGAGCGACTTTCTGCTCGAACGCGGACGGCCGGCCGAGGTGCTGACGCTGCTGGCAGGCTGGGAACGCTCCGATGTGTTGCTGCTGCGGCTGGCACTGGCCGGTCAGGCGCTGAAAGACCCGCGCGCCGCTGGCTGGGCCACGCAATTGCGCGACCGGTTTGACGCCGCCGCGCAGCGCGGCGACCGCCTGCATGAACAGGAAGCCGCGCGCTTCGAGCTGGACATCGAAGGCCAGCCGCGCAAGGCGCTGGCCTTTGCCAGCCTGAATTACCAGGTGCAAAAAGAGCCGCGCGACGCCGAAATCCTGATGCGCGCGGCACTGGCGGCCAAGGACGCAAAGGCCGCCCAGCCCGCGCTCGACTGGCTGCGGACCAGCCGCTACGAAGACGCCCGCCTGTCCGAGCTGGCCAGCCAGCTCGCTGCACAGGGAGCGACCCGATGATGCGCGTGCTGCGCACCGGCCTGGCTGGACTGTCCCTGCTGCTGGCCGCCACCGGCGCCCTCGCCCACAAACCCAGCGACAGTTACCTGACCCTGCGCGGCACGGGGGGCAGCAGCGACATCGCGGTGCGCTGGGATGTGGCCCTGCGCGACCTGGACTACGTGCTGCAGCTGGACCGCGACAACAACGGCGAGCTGACCTGGGGCGAGGTGCGCCAGCGGGAAGCCGAGATCACGCGCCTGGCCACCAGCCACCTGGCCCTCTCGGTCGCGGGCCAGGCCTGCGCCTGGGACACCACGGCGCCGCTGCAACTGGACCAGCACAGCGACGGCACTTATGCGGTGTTGAGCCTCGCTGCACATTGCCCGAGCCTGGACGCCGGGCTGAGGGCCCGCTATTCCCTGTTCTTTGACGTTGATCCCTCGCACCGCGGCCTGGTGCAGTGGATTGCGCCGGGCGGCACCGCCGCACAGGCGCTGATCTTCGGCACCGAGTCGGCCGAACAGCCGCTGGCCCTGCAGCCCGCGGGCGCCTGGGACACGCTGCGCCAGTACCTGGTCGACGGCGTCTGGCACATCTGGATCGGCTACGACCACATCCTGTTCCTGCTGTCGCTGTTGCTGCCGGCGGTGCTGGTGCGCCAGGATGGCCGGTGGGTCGGCGCGCCCCGCTTCGGCGGCGCAAGCAGGGAGGTCCTCAAGGTGGTCACCGCCTTCACGCTGGCCCATTCGATCACCTTGAGCCTGGCCGCGCTGGAAATCATCAGCCTGCCCTCGCGCCTGGTCGAGTCCGCCATTGCCGCATCGGTCGTGTTTGCAGCCCTGAACAACCTGCGCGGCACCATCGAGTCGAAACGCTGGGTCATGGCTTTTGTCTTCGGGCTGATCCACGGCTTCGGCTTCGCCTCCGTGCTGGCTGACCTGGGTTTGCCGCAGGGCGCGCTGGTGCTGGCGCTGGTGGGCTTCAATGCGGGGGTGGAACTCGGGCAGCTGGCCATCGTCGCCGTGTTCCTGCCGCTGGCGTTTGCGCTGCGCGGCACGCCGTTCTACCGCATGGGTGTGCTCAAGGCTGGCTCGGTGCTGGTGGCCATGCTGGCCGCCTGGTGGCTGGTGCAAAGGTTGTTCGACCTGTAGCGGCACTGCATGGCAGGCAAGGCCTGTGCCGCACCTCCACCACCCCGCCCTCCTTGCGGACAGCAGCCATGCCGCCTGGTCCGCTGATTATTATTTGGACGGCGCAGCGTCCTTATCGGCTTTCTTGCGGGCAGCTTCCGTGGCTTTGTCAGCGGCCTCTTTGGTCGCGCGTGCTGCGTCGCGGCTGGCTTCTTCGGCTTTGTGCAGGGCGTCCCGGGCGGCCTGGACGGCCTTGAGCGCGTCTTCCTTGCTGGCGCGGCCCACTTGCCGGGCGGCCTCTTCCGCTTTTTGCACAGCTTCCCGGGTGACCTCTGCAGCCGTCTTGGCCTTGCTTTCGGCGCTGCGGGCCAGTTCCTTGCCCTCAGCGCTGGCTTTTTCCACCGCCACCGTGGCCAGCTGTTCCGCCTTTCGGGCGGCGACCTCGGCTTGTTGAGCCGCGCGGCGCGTGGCATCGGCGGCGCGCTTGCTTGCGTTGCTCAGCGCGGTTTCGGCCTTTTCCAGCGCGGTCTTGGCACTGGAGGCCGCCTTGCGCCCCGCCTCGGCGGCCTCCTGGGCAGCCTTTCTGGCCGTGGCGTTGGCGCGCTCCAGCGCGCTGTCGCTGGCCGCAAAACCTGCAGACCCTGCCACGGCCAGTGTGATGAGGATCAGGAAGCGTTTGAAGTTCATGACGGTCACTCCAGGATGGGTTGAAGTGAAGCAGCATCGCACCCCGCAGCCACACCCGCCTTGATGCAGCGCAAGCGATGCCTGCGGGCCGCCCGGCGAGCCCGGACGGCCCTGCTTCGACGGCGCAAAAATCGGCCGTTTCGGCCTCTTGACTTGATCCATCTCAACGCTGGCCAACCCGGCCTTTCCTACAGTGACATGAAAGGGCGCGACCTCTGTGTCAAGCCTGTCAACGACGCAGAGAAAACCATGGCAGGCAGCAGAACCATCACGAAGAACCTTACCGCCGCGGCCGACATGGCCGTCCTGAAACACCTTGCCGGAAAGGCCTGACATGCGGGTTGCACTGGTCACCGGCGGCACCGCCGGCATTGGGGCCGCCACGGCCGAAGCCCTGCTCGCTGCGGGCTACCGCGTGGCGGTCAATTACGGAAGCAACCAGTCTGCCGCCGCGGCCTTCACGGCCCGTAACGGCATCGCGGCTTTTGCCTGGAACGTGGCCGACGCTGATGCCTGCATGGCGGGTGTCGCGCAAGTCGAGGCCGCCTTGGGTCCTATCGAGGTTCTCGTCAACAACGCCGGCATCACGCGCGACGCGATGCTG
Organism: Polaromonas sp. YR568; assembly: GCF_943371715.1. GTDB lineage: Bacteria > Pseudomonadota > Gammaproteobacteria > Burkholderiales > Burkholderiaceae_C > Polaromonas. The sequence continues at coordinate 272,828 of NZ_CALRVW010000002.1, forward strand.
CACAAGATGAGTGTTCAGCAATGGCGCGAGGTGATCGACGTCAACCTGGGCAGCTGCTTCAACATGTGCCGAGCGGTGATCGAAGGCATGCGCGAACGCCGCTTTGGCCGGGTGATCAACATGAGTTCGGTCAACGGACTCTCGGGCCAGGCCGGCCAGACCAACTATGCCGCGAGCAAGGCCGGGCTGATCGGCTTCACCAAGTCGCTGGCGCTCGAAGGCGCCTCCCGCAACATCACGGCCAATGTCATCGCACCGGGTTACACCGACACCGCCATGGTCAGCGCGGTGCGGCCCGAGGTGATGGAGCAGATCCTCAAAACCGTGCCGGTCGGCCGTCTGGCCACTCCGGCGGAGATCGCCCGCGCCGTTGTTTTCCTCGCTGCGGACGACGCCGGCTTCATCACTGGTATCACGATGTCGATCAATGGCGGCAAATACCTGGACTGAGCAAAATTACCGCTGGTTGCATTTTTCGACGCCCGGACAGGGTTTTGTCCTGATGGGCCTCTTTAACTTTCTCCTTGGCGCCCAAACCATGTAGGACAGAAGAGCAAGCCGCCAAACACCGGCTTTCGGGAAGGCAAACTGTCACGATGACCCAAGCAAGCAGAAAATCCATCTCCCAACAAGCGGCCGCCGGCCTGATGGCCGCCACGGTCTGTGTCGGAAGCGCCCTGGCTGCGCCGAACGACTCGGGCGCGGCGGCGTTGCAGCCCAAGTACACCGCCCTCGCCCCCCAGCTGGCGCGCAACGAGTTTCAAAGGCCGCTGGTCATTGAATCGACCGAAGCCAGCAATGCCGTGAGCGGCAACGCCTACGCGGTCATCAACTATCCGTTTTCAGCGGTCACCACGGCTTTCAAAAGCCCCGACAACTGGTGCGATGTATTGATGCTGCACCTCAACACCAAGTTCTGCCGCACCACGGGCAGCAACGGCAGCCCCACGGGACTGGAAGTCAGCATCGGCAAAAAGGGCCCGCAGGAAGTCAAGGACGCCTACACCCTGGCCTTTGACTTCAAGCTGGCCAGCGCCACGCCGGACTACATGGCGGTGCAGCTCAACGCCGACAAAGGCCCGTTGGGCACCAACAACTACCGCATCAACCTGCGGGTGGTCCCGCTGGCCGCCGGCAAGACCTTCATGCACCTGCAATATTCCTACGGCTACGGCATGGCCGGACGCATGGCCATGCAGGGTTACCTGTCCACGGTCGGCAGCGGCAAAACCGGGTTCACGCTGGTGGACAGCCCCGCCGGTGGCGAAAAAACCTATGTGGATGGCATGCGCGGTGCGGTCGAGCGCAACACCATGCGCTACTACCTGGCGATTGACGCCTACATGGCATCGCTGTCGGCGCCACCCGCCGAACAGCTTGAGAAACGCCTGCAGCAATGGTTTGACGCCACCGAACGTTATCCGCGGCAGTTGCATGAAATCGAGCGCACGGCCTACCTGACCATGAAGCGTAGCGAACACCGGCGCCAGCAGGCGGCGGAGTAAGTCCCTGCCGGGCGCCATTCAGCGCAACAAACCAGGACTTGGCTTTGCCACAGCGGCGGCTGATGCAGAGGCAAAGCGACAGCCAGTGGGGTGGCATGCAAGCGCAGCGCGCCCCCCTTCTCTCTGCTTTTTACTTGCGCAACAACTGGCGCGCAGCGGCCATCTCGCGGTCGTAAACCGCCTTGGCCTCGCGCCGGCAGGCGGTGCGTTCAGCGGCAGCCATCTTTGCGCATTCCTCGAGATAGAGCTTGTAGCCCCCTCCGGCTTCATTGATGGCGGTACGGTATTTCTGCTGCGGCGTGCTGTCGGCGACGGCGCCGCGCTCAAGCAGCCGTTCTTCCATCGCCGCAGGCTGGGCCAGCACGGCGGAGCCGCCGACAAGCAGCAGGGCTGAAACAACGAAAGTGGAGAGTTTGCGGGTCATGGTGGCATCCTTGAATCTGGTGTTGGCGACGGTGGCAGGGCTGGCGTTTATTTCCGGCCCGAACTGTTGGGCGTGTGCTGGTGATCCAGCGGCGGTTTGTCCGGCATGTTGGTCGATTCAATGCGCGCCTTCACGCTGGCCGGGCTGTTGGCCGCTTTTTCGGCCAGGGCCTGCTGGCTGCCATTGGCCGGCTGGGGCCCCTTGGGCGTGTTTTGCGCCGGCTTGTGGCCGGACAGGGCGGGATGATGGTTCATGGCTGCTCTCCTGTGTTGCCCGCTGGGGGTGTTGACGTTCCTGACCACGCTACTACGGGATGAAGCGCGAGCCCGTCAGCGTCAAGGTACCCTGGCTGTAGGACAGCGGGACCGTTGTGCAGACTTTGAAGGGATCAGGAAAAACCATGCCGCCTTACCCGCAGGGTCCAGGCGAGGCGCTGGTGAATATTCAGGGGCGGGCCGTCATTTGCCCGCGAATTTCACCACCCGGAAATTTGGCGGTGTGGATATTGGCATACCACTTGCCCGCCATCAGGTCGGCCACCTGGGCCGGGGTCAGCGTGGCCTGGCCGGTCATCGGACTGGTAATGGGCCCGGTGAAAGGCAGGGCCACCCCGGCGTTGGCGCCCACCGGGGCCGGGCCGTGAAAGTGGCCTGCAGTCGCAGGGCCGCTCAAGCCTTCGTAGCTCAGTTGCCAGCGCAACAGGTTGGTGTCCTTGTTCAACACCGCGTCCACCTGGCCGCTGGCGTTGGAGGCCACCGCCGGCACCTCGTTGGCGCCGCGCAGTTGCGTCGTGAATGCCAGCAGATTGGACTGCGACGGCATCATGCTGCAACCGGACACCAGAACCACCGCGGCGGCGGCGGCCGTCAGGGTACAGCGAAACGCGTGGCGACGGGAAATCATCATGGTTGTCTCCAATGGGGAAGAAGGAAATTTCAATCTTAGGCCTGCACGGCAGGGGGCGCTGTAGGACGCCGGCTTGACCCAAGGCGGCAGCCCGGTGGTCTCCCTTTCCCATTCATCTTCCCAGATCGATGGACGAAAGTGTCCTGCAGCCCAACAGGTGCGAGCGCTGACAGCTATTTTTTTCATAGCAAACCACGCATGTCCACCGCACGTCCACCGACCGCGGCGGGCCTGCGCCGTCGTCCTACGGCAGCAACGGACGGCTGCCGACACCCTCCCCCGGTGCCTCCGAATTAAGGTCACAGACCGGGTAACCCACGTACTGGAGAGTTCACCATGCCAAACAGACATCCACACCTAGCGGGCAAGCCCCGCATCGGCAGGGCCGCCCCTCTCGACCCTATGCACGCCGGGTGCAGCCAGCGGGGGCGATAGGCATGGCCTCGCGCGCCTTGTGGAAAGGAGCCATCAGCTTTGGCCTGGTGCACATCCCGGTGTCACTGCATTCAGCGACCACCGACAACGGAGTCGATTTCGACTGGCTGGACAAACGCAGCATGGACCCGGTGGGTTACAAACGCATCAACAAGAAGACCGGCAAGGAAATCACCAAGGAAAACATCGTCCGTGGCGTGCAGTACGAGGACGGCCAGTACGTGGTGCTGAGCGACGAGGAAATCGCGGCAGCGTTTCCCCGGACCACCCAGACCATCGAAATCGAGAGTTTTGTCGCCAACACCGACATCCCTTTTGTCTACCTCGAACGTCCCTACTACATCGCACCCATCAACAAGGGAAAAAAGGTTTACGCGCTGCTGCGCGACACCCTGCTCAAGACCGGCCGGGTCGGCATTGCCCGCGTGGTGATCCAGACCAAGCAGCATCTGGCCGTGCTGGTGCCGTCCGGTCCCGGCCTGATTCTCAACCTGCTGCGCTGGGGCACTGAAATCCGCAACTGGGACGAACTCGACCTGCCCCCCGAAGGCGCCAAGGCGGCCGGCCTGTCCGAGAAGGAGCTGGCCATGGCCCGGCAGCTGGTCGACGACATGACCGATAGCTGGAAGCCGGAGCAGTTCAAGGATTCGTTCACCGACGCCATCCTGGCCCTGGTCCAGCAGAAGGTGAAACAAGGCAAGGTCGAAACCGTCGAGCAGCCGGAAGCGGCGGATGAATCCTCCGGCAGCGGCGGCGCCAAGATCATCGACCTGACCGAGCTGCTGCAGCGCAGCCTGCGCCACCAAGGCGGTGCGGCCAAGGCCGCCGCGGAAAAACCAGCGACGAAAGCCGCCAGCAAAGCGCCGGCGCGCAAGCCGGCCGCCAAAACCACGGCTGCCAGCCGGCGCCGCGCCGCCTGAAGCTGAAGCCGGGCCCCCACCGCACCCATGGCTGCCGACGATCCGCTCCAGGCTTACCGCGCCAAGCGCGACTTCAAAAACACGCCGGAACCGGCCGCCGGTGGAAAACGCTCCCGGGCCCTCAGCTTCGTGGTGCAGAAACATGACGCGAGCCACCTGCATTACGACTTTCGCCTGGAGCTCGAAGGCACGCTGAAAAGCTGGGCGGTCCCCAAAGGGCCCAGCCTGGACCCCGGCGTCAAACGCATGGCGGTGCAGGTGGAAGACCATCCGATCTCCTACGCCAGCTTCGAGGGCACCATTCCCGCCAACCAATACGGCGCCGGCAATGTCATCGTCTGGGACCGCGGCACCTGGCGGCCTGTGGGCGACCCGGTGGCGGGGCTTCAGAACGGCAAACTGAAATTCGAGCTGCAGGGCGAAAAACTCAAGGGTCACTGGTCGCTGGTGCGCATGCATGGCAAAGGCGCAGAGCGCCAGCCGCCCTGGCTGCTGATCAAGGACAAGGACGACGCGGCCCGGCCTGCCGCCGACTACGACGTGCTGCAGGCCCTGCCCGACAGCGTGATCACCGACAGCCCGCTGACGCCGCGCCAAAGAACGGCAGCCAAAAAAACTGCCGCCAAAGCCACATCCACCGGCAGCGCTCCCACCAGCAAAAAGAGCGCAGCGAAACCCCGATTGCCGCCGGGTGCGCTCAAGGACGACCTGCCGCCAACGCTGTCCCCCGAGCTGGCGACGCTGGTCACGCGGTTGCCAACCGACAGCCAGGACTGGCTGTACGAAATCAAGTTCGACGGCTACCGGCTGCTGACACGCGTGGAGGGCTCGTCGATTCGCTGCTTCACACGCAACGGGCACGACTGGACAGCCAAGCTGCCGGCGCTGGTGCAGGTGCTGTCGCGGCTGGGCCTGCGTTCCGGCTGGCTGGACGGTGAAATCGTGGTGCATGACAGCGAGGGCCTGCCTGACTTCGGCGCGCTGCAAAACGCGTTTGACAGTGGCAGCACGGCGCAGATCGTGTACTACGTTTTCGACCTGCCGTTTTATGACGGCTACGACCTGCGACCGCTGCCGCTGGTGGAGCGGCGCAAGCTCCTGCGCACGCTGGTGCAGGCCGCGCCGCCGGGTCTGGTCCGTTTCAGCGAAACCCTGGAGGCCGGCACGCAGGACCTGCTGGCTGCCGCACGGAGCCTGGGGCTGGAGGGTGTGATCGGCAAACGTGCATCGTCACCCTATGTGTCGCGCCGCTCGCCGAGCTGGATCAAGCTCAAGACGCGACTGCACCAGGAGTTCGTGATTGGCGGCTACACCGAACCCAAGGGCTCGCGCGCCGGCCTGGGCGCCCTGCTGCTGGGGGTCTATGACAACGAAGGCGCCCTGCGTTATGCGGGCAACGTGGGCACCGGGTTTGATGACACCACCCTTAAAAACCTGCAAGGCCAACTGGCCGCGCTGGCAACACCCCGCCCGGCTTTTGCCGGCCTGCCCGCTTCGGTGAAAGGCCACTGGGTTCAACCGGTGCTGCTGGCCGAGGTCAGTTTTGCGCAATGGACCCACACCGGACGCATCCGCCACGCGGTGTTCAAGGGCCTGCGCACCGACAAGGACGCGCGCAAGGTCACCCGCGAATCGGCGCAGACCCTTCAGGACCTCCTGCCAGCGACAAAAAAATCCGCAGCCGCGCCGCGCACCCCGGCCGCCGGCAAACGCAGCGCCAGCCGCCCCGCCCCCGCTCCAGACACCGGCACGCTGCGCGTCACACATCCCGAACGCGTGGTGGATCCGGACACCGGCCTGACCAAACTCGACCTGGTGCACTACTACGCGCTGGTGGCGCCGCTGATCCTGCCGCACCTCCGGGCCCGGCCGGTGGCACTCGTGCGGGCGCCGGACGGCGTGAAGGGCGAGCTGTTTTTCCAGAAACACGCCGAGGCGACGGCCATCCCCGGCCTCAAGCTGCTGGACCCGGCGCTGGACCCCGGCCATGCGCCCTTGCTGGAAATCAGCAAGGCCGAAGTGCTGCTGGCCGCCTCCCAGCTCAATGTCATGGAGTTCCACACCTGGAACGCCACCACGCGTTCCATCAGCAAACCCGACCGCATGAGTTTCGACCTGGACCCGGGGGAAGGCGTGTCGTGGACGCAGATCCGCGAGGCCGCGCAACTGGTCCAGGCGCTGCTGAAGGAACTCGGCCTGCCGGCGTTTCTCAAGACCAGCGGCGGCAAGGGCCTGCATCTGGTGGTGCCGTTGAAACCTGCTTTCGGCTGGGACACGGTGAAAGATTTCTCGCAGGCCATCGTGCAGCATCTGTCCGCGGTGATCCCCCAGCGCTTTGTGGCCAAAAGCGGGCCGCGCAACCGGGTTGGAAAAATTTTCCCCGACTACCTGCGCAACGGTTTCGGCGCCACCACGGTGTGTGCCTGGTCCCTGCGGGCGCGGCCCGGGCTGGGCGTGTCGGTGCCGGTGGGCTGGGACGAGCTGGACGATCTGAGCGGCGCGGCACACTGGACGGCTGCCAACATCGCCGGGCGTATCGCCACCGGCAACTCGCCCTGGGACGGCTACGAGCAGGCCCGCTGCACCCTGCCCGCTGCCATGAAGGCGCTCGGTTTCAAGGCGGAAAACCCGGTTGCTGCAGCAAAGCCGCCGCGGACCCGGCCAGCAGCCAAGCCCGGCAAAGGCAAAGGCTGAGGCTGAGGCTGAGGCTGAGGCTGGGACTGGGGCTGGGCTGGGGCCGCAGTGTAGGACCCGTCTTGACACGGGCACGCGCGCCTTCCTGACAGACGCCCGGGCTGCCGCCGGCTTCGCCCGCGGCCGGTATCGGCGTATCTTCGTCCCACGTACCAGCTCCCTGTAGCCGTGCGCCCTGCATGGCCGGCGGTTGGGACCCTTGATGATTCTTTCGGGAACACACCATGAAGCATTTTTTGACGGCACTGCCTGTACTTTTTGCACTGACCCTGCTCACCGGTTGTCCGCAGTCGAAGGTGCCCGACAAACCCTCGCTGGTACCCGAGCCGAAAGCGGCCCTGAACACCATGAACAACCACCCGGGTTACTCCTTTGAAATCTGAAACTTCTCCTGCTCCCTGCCTTTCCTGGCGCAAACCCGTAGCCGGTCTGGCGCTGGCGTGCCTGGCCGCCCTGCTGTCCGCATGTGTGGCGCCGACGTCCCAGCTGGAGTCGCCGCCGCAAACCGTGCTGCTCGATGGTGACGCCTACCGGGTCGAGCAGATCACGGCCAGCACCTGGTCGGCGCAGGCGCCGCGCCATCTGCCGGACGGTCCCCAGAAAACGGCCAGCCTGGTCCGGGCGGTTGAAAAGGCCTCGAACTGCAAGGTGACCGACAGCAGCTACGGCACCGGTGGCGCCGCGCTCAACGCCCAGGTGGACTGTGGCAGCAGGCTGAAGAACTAGACGAATCACGCTGCGGCCTATATACAGTCAGCGCAAACTGCTATTGAATCAATAGCAGTCTAGGCCCCGCACAAAGCCTTACACCTTCGCATCTGCGGCAGACGCAACTTTACGCGTCGTGCGGTACGGCGCTGCAGGCGCCCCGTCACACTCGCATCAACCACCCAAGGAGATCTTCATGATCATCACCGCCCCGTTCAAAAAAATCATGCTGGCCCTGTTGCTGGCCGGCGCTGCTGCAGCACCTGCCATCGCGCAGGTCAGCATCAATATCAACCTGGCACCACCCCAGCCGCAGTACGAGGCCGTCCCCACGCTTGCGCCCGCGCAGGTCTGGGCGCCGGGCTACTGGGCCTGGAATGGCGATCGCCATGTCTGGGTGCGCGGCCACGCCATCCAGAAGCGCGACGGCTACCGCTGGGCGCCGGACCGCTGGGAGAAACGAGGCGAAGGTTATTACCGTCAGCCGGGCACCTGGGTGCGTGATGCCAACTATGTATATGTCAAGGATAAAAAAGACAAAAAGGACAAGTACGACAAACATGACAAGCACGACAAGCACGATGACAAACGGCATGGCAACGGGCATGGCAAAGGCCACGGCGATCGTCACTGACAACTGACCCGGCTCTCACGGGCCAAAAAAAAGCTGGCACAGGTGCCAGCTTTTTTTATGGGTGAAACAAAACGTCCGTTCAAGAGGCCGTCTTCAGCGCATCACGCAGGGCCTTGACCTGGTCGTGGTTGCGCTGCACGCCCTGGGCTTGGCGCTCCACCAGCGTCCTGATCGCCGGAGGAAGATTCTCCTTGAGGGCATTGCGGTAGCGGGCTTTTGCCGCGTCTTCACCGCGCTCGCATTCGTCCAGCATGGCCAGGTCGGTATACCCGCTGAGCGTGCCGCGCACCGACACCCAACCGCGATGCATGGCACCGCTGGCCGTGCCGCCTTCTTCGGGCTCGCCGCCCAGCTGGCGGATCTGTGCGGACAGCTCGGCAGCGGCACCGCGGCATTCGTCGGCATGGCGCAACAGCAGGGTTTTGATGTCCTGCGCCTTCACGTGTTCGGCGCATTCGGTGAAGCCGTACTCACCGTCGCGGCAGGACTCCAGCAACTCGTTGAGCGTGTCGATCACGTCGTCGTTGTCGGCAATTTCGCCGGCCAGGGTGCGCGGCGAGAGTTGCTCGTCCACCCGCGCCCAGGCGGCGCGGCTAGCCGCTTCGGCTTCGGGCCAGCTCAGGGTCGAGCGCTCCTTGCGGCTGTCCCAATGGACGGCCAGGTCGCTTTGCGCATCGTCAAACGTGCCGATGTAGTTGCTGCGTCCGTACAGGCCGAGGCGGTAAGCCGGTGCGTAGTCGTCGTAGCTGCGGTTCGCATCGTAATAAGGCTCGCGGGTGTACTGCTCGCGCCAGTAGGCTTCTTCCGCCGTGGGGTTGATGGCTTCGGCCACAGCCTTGCCGCCCAGCCCGCCGGCAACCGCGCCAACCACCGCACCGGCCGCGGCGCCCAGCGGTCCGCCCAAAGCACCGGCGGCGGCTCCGGCAGCTGCGCCGCCCAGGGCCGCACCCACACCGGTACCGACCGGGTGGGCACCCGGGGCGTCGGTGATGGGGTCCAGATTCAGGTTCTTGTCGTGTTCGTCAAGTGACATGGTGAAGCTCCTTCAAGGGTAATGGGATGGGTCAGGTTAAGGACTGGACAGCCTCTCCGGCGATACCGGGTGACTTGCTGCTGATGCAGTTTTTCCAGCTCGGGAGGCCATCGTGGTACGCGCTCCGGGGGCTCGCGGTCAGGCGAGGACAACCCGGCCTGTAGGAGAGGACGCCGTACAGGATGCTCTGCAGTAAATGCCGGCCGCCTGCGCCCTCACCAGGTTCAGTCAGACACCAGGCTCAGCCGTCCAGCTCGGGATAACGCCGGAAAATGCCTTCTTCGTTGAAGGGGATGCGCCGCTCGCTGGCGAGGTAGGCGGCCACGCGCCGGTGCTGTGCCACCCGCACGTGCAGACCGGCCACCAGCGGGGCGTTCTGCAGGGCGCGCCCGGTGGCCAGCGGAAAGGCGTACAGCAGCCCTGCCACCAGCTGGAACAGCGACAGATCGGCGTAACTCAGGCGTGCGCCCACCAGACAGGTGTGCCCCTTGGGGTTGCGCGCCAGCACGCTGTTGAACCAGTCCAGAAATTTCGGGATGCGCTCTTCACGAAAGGCCCTGGCTCGCCGCAAGGCCTCTTTTTTCTGGTCTTCGTAATACAGGCCGGTGGCAATCGGGTGGTGGGTGTCATGGGCTTCCATCACCACGTCGGCAATGGTCAGCTGTAGCTGGTGCGTCCACAGGCGCTGCAACTCGTTTTTGGCCACCAGGCCCAGGCGCGGGCCGAGGTAGAGCAGGATGGCCGCGGTCTGACCGATGACGGCCTTGCCGTCCACCAGGAAGGGCGGCGCAAACGGCGGGTGCACGACCTTCGGGCTGTCGAGGTAATGCATCATGGCCGCGACGCCCTGCCCCCGGCTGGCGGGACCACGCGCCACATCCACATAGTCGGCGCCGGCCGCCTCCAGCGCCAACCGGACAAACTCGCCGCGGCCCTGGATGGTAGGCCAGTAGTGCAACTCATAAGGCATGGACTTCTCCTTGCGCCACCCGAAAATTTACAAGAAACAGGCCTGCAGCCCTTTATTCACGGGCACAAGCAGCTATTTAATTCATAGCAACCGAAGCTCTCTTCGACACGGCAGCCAGTCGCCAGAGCGAGGTGACCTCGGCCGCCCTGGCCGCATGCAGGGCATCGCTGGCATCGGCCGCTTTCGGATGTTGGGGCTTCACGTCCACCCGCGACAGGACCTGCAGCCCCGCCGCGGCGATCCAGTCCAGCAGTTCGCTGCGCGAGCGCAGACCCAGGTGTTCGGCCAGATCCGACAGGATCAGCCAGCCCTCCCCGCCCGGCGTCAGATGCGCGGCCAGCCCCTGCAGGAAACCGCGCAACATGCGGCTCTCGGGGTCATACACCGCATGTTCGACCGGCGAGCTCGGACGCGCCGGCACCCAGGGCGGGTTGCAGACAATCAACGGCGCGCGGCCTTCGGGAAACAGGTTGGCTTCCTGCAGCGTGACGTGCCGGGCCAGGGCCAGCCGTTCAAGGTTTTCGCGGGCGCAGACCAGCGCGCGCGGGTCCTGGTCGGTCGCGATCACCTGCTGCACACCGCGGCGCGCAAGGATCGCTGCCAGCACGCCGGTGCCGGTCCCGATGTCAAACGCCAGGCTGCTGGCGAGGACGGCCGGCGGCAAGGCGGTCTCGGCCACCAGGGCCAGGTACTCGCCGCGCACCGGTGCAAACACGCCGTAGTGCGGATGAATGCGTGCGCCGCCCAGCGCGGCGATCTCCACACCTTTCTTGCGCCATTCGTGCGCACCGATCAGGCCCAGCAGCTCGCGCAGCGCGCTCACATAGTTGCCCTGCGCCGCGTCGCCAGCACCATACGCCTCGCTGCAGGCCTGCGTCACATCCGGTGCCCGCCGCAGGCTGATGTGATGCGCCCCATCGAATTCGAGCACCAACATGGCCAGCGTGCGCGCGCGCTGCGACTGGGCCTGGCGGTGCTGGTTGAAGGCATCGAGCGGCGAACCCGCGGCCACGTCCGCCCTGGCCTTGGCTTTCTTGATTTTTTTGGGCTTGTCGATGCGTCGGGCCAGGGCCTGCAGCAACTGCCGCGCATTCTGGAAATCCCCGCGCCACAGAATGGCCGTCCCCTCGCTGGCCAGGCGAAACGCCGCGTCCGCGGTCAGGGTGTCATCGGCCACCTGCACCCGTTTGGGTGGCGACGCCCCGCTTTCGGAACGCCAGCGGGCCGAGCGGGCCTGACCATCCTCGACCCAGTGGATGCGGGCCGGCTCGCTCATGGCGTGCATGCCAGGGCTTTCGATGCAGGAACGGAGGTGGGGGCATTTGCCCGGGCAGGCAAAAGCGGAGTGTAAAAAGGCATCGGACAAACCCGGACGGTGAACAGAGCGCCATTATCCCGTGCCGTGCAGCCACCAGGTTCCTAGCGGCTGTCCTTGCCGTCGCCGGCGGTCAGCGGTGCGAGGTCGGACGAGTAGGTGCGGTCGCCGATGGTCATTTCACTGCTGTTTTGCCAGGCGGACTCAAAAGCCGCGAGCTCCTGCGCCGTTGCCCGTTCATAGCGGCGCAGATTCGAGGCCCGCATCGCCTCGGCGCTGATGTTGTCCGGGTTGGCCTTGGCTTCGGCGCGCTGGGGATCGAAGCCCTTGAGTTCCTCGTTGACCCGCCAGTACACCGCGGGCACGCCCAGGCCATAACGGGCCAGCGCATTTTTCCCGATGATGGCACCGAGAGCGGCCAGGGACTTCTGCTGCCCCTGCTCGCTCTCCATGAAATCAGTGGACAGGTCCACCATCACGACAAAGCTGTGACCACGCTTGTCGGCGCGTACGACCTTGAACCGGTAGCTTGCGCTCAGGATGCCCCGGCTTTCCATGGTGGCCTTGACCGAATCGAAAAGCATCTCGCGGCGAAACGCCATGCGTTCGTCGAGATTCATTTTGACGGGACCGGTCTCCGGTCCCGAACCGCCTTCCTTCTGGCCCTGCGAGGAAGAAAACAAGTTTTGGAAGAACGACATGGCGTGCTGACTGTTGAATGACGTATGCCTACCCTGTTGTCAATGTAGTTTTGGTGCTGTCATGGGGGCTTTCTGGGAGAAGCCAGCTTGACAACATAGCCATCGTATGCTTTTAGTTACAGCCTGTCATCTTCTGATACAGGTAAATCTGATGGCAGGAGGCTGTGACAAATGTCAGAAACAGATCCCAAGGCATCAGACCTTGCTGGTTCAGTAAAACTTTTGGATCAAGCTCGCGGCTCACAGCCGTCGGTGTTCTCCGACACGCCCAAAAGCCTGCGCCCGATAGGCGCGACGCGCCTCATTGCGGATACTTTCTCATCAACTTCTGGAGGAAGCTATGTCTTTTGCGCTTTATATGGTCGGTTTTGCAATTTTTATGGGTGGCTTGGTCTGGGGGGCGTTCGAGGCCGGCATTCCCCACGTCTACATCGGTATCGGCGCGCTCGTGATTCTGGGCATAGGCATCTTCAGTGCCGTTGGTCGCACCCGCAGCAAGGATCCCTCATAAAGAAAAAAGCATGCATGGGACCGCGCTGGCAGGTTGGCAATCCTTTCGCCACCCCTCCCAGGCGCCCAGCGTGCCTGCGCTGAAGTCGAGGAGATCGTCATCGAGCGCCGCGGCAACTAAGCAGCTGTAAGCGCTGAAAAGGGGTTCCGGGACAAATCCCGGAACCCCTTTTTTATGCCCCGGCGGCGCCGTCAGGACGGCTTGGCCCCCAGGCCCATGGCCCGGGTGATCACTTCCTTCATGATCTCGTTGGTGCCGCCGTAGATGCGCTGCACGCGTGCGTCGGCATAGGCGCGGGTGATCGGGTACTCCCACATGTAGCCGTAGCCTCCGAACAGCTGCACACACTCGTCCATCACCTTGCACTGCAGGTCCGAGCACCAGTACTTGGCCATGCTGGCCGTCGCGGTGTCGAGTTTGTCCACGGCGAGCAGTTCGGTGCACTTGTCGACAAACACGCGTGCCACCTGCACTTCGGTCTGCAGCTCGGCCAGGGTGTAGCGGGTGTTCTGGTAGCTGGCCACCGGCTGGCCGAAGACCTTGCGCTCCTTCACATAGTCGACCGTCCAGCCGATCGCGGCCTGCGCCGCAGCAACCGCACCGATCGCGATCTGCAGCCGCTCCCAGGGCAGCTGTTCCATCAGGCAGATGAAGCCACGGTTTTCCTGGACCGCGCCACCCAGCAGGTTTTCTGCGGGAACACGCACATTGTCAAAAAACAACTCCGAGGTGTCCTGCGCCTTCAGGCCCAGCTTTTTCAGGCGTTTGCCCACCGCAAAACCGGGCATGCCGCGTTCGACCAGCAGCAGGCTGGTGCCCTTGGCGCCGGCCGCCGGGTTGGTCTTGGCCACGACGATCACCAGGTCGGCATGCCAACCGTTGGTGATGAAGGTCTTGCTGCCATTGAGCAGGTAGCTGCCGTCGGCCTGCTGGATCGCCGTGGCCTTGACGCCCTGCAAATCGGAGCCAGCCGCCGGCTCGCTCATGGCGATGGCCCCCACCATCTCGCCGCTGGCGAGTTTGGGCAGGTACTTTTTCTTCTGCGCCTCGGTGCCGTAGTGCAGGAGGTAAGGCGCCACGATCTCGCTGTGCAGGCCGTAACCGATGCCGGAGAAGCCCGCGGTGCTGAGCTCTTCCATCTGGACCACGGAATACAGCTTGTCGGCACCTGCGCCGCCGTATTCCTCCGGCATGGTCATGCACAGGAAGCCGTTCTCCCCGGCCTTGTTCCAGACGGCGCGGTCCACATAACCCTGCTCTTCCCACTGCGCGTGGAAAGGGGCAATTTCCTTGTCCATGAAGCGGCGAAAGCTGTCGCGAAAGGCCTCGTGGTCACTGCTGAAAAGTGTGCGTTCGATCATCGGGTCACCTGTTGGAGGAAATAAAAGGCAGCGGGATGCTGATTTATGCAAAGCGTTTGCTTGGTGAAATGAATATACTCGTTCCTGCGGCTTTTCGGCGCAGGAACCGGCACCTTCCCTTGCCGGCACTGCCCTCCCCCCATCCAGCAGGAGCACCCCATGACCGAAGCATTCATCTACGACGCCATCCGCACACCGCGCGGCAAAGGCAAAAAGGACGGCAGCCTGTACGAGGTCAAGCCGGTCAACCTGCTGGCCGGCGTGCTGACCGAGCTGCAGCGCCGCAACGGCTTCGACACGGCGCAAGTCGATGACGTGGTGATGGGTGTGGTGTCGCCGATTGGCGAGCAGGGCTCCGTTATTGCCAAGGTCGCCGCGTTAAAAGCCGGCTGGGACTTCCGCGCCTCGGGCGTGCAGATCAACCGTTTTTGCGCCTCCGGCCTGGAAGCCGTGAACATGGCCGCGCAAAAAGTGCGTTCGGGCTGGGAAGACCTGGTGGTGGCCGGCGGCGTCGAGAGCATGAGCCGCGTGCCCATTGGTTCGGACGGCGGCGCCTGGGCGCAGGACCCGGAAACCAACAGCGCCACCGCCTTTGTGCCGCAAGGCATAGGCGCCGACCTGATTGCCACGATCGAAGGTTTCAGCCGCGCCGATGTCGACGCTTTTGCACTGGA
>NZ_CALRVW010000003.1:0-285452 GCF_943371715.1 Polaromonas sp. YR568
GCGCCCCGGGGCGCACGCTGCTGGATTTATGTGCAATTCAGGCGGTCCAACCGCCTGCGTTAAGCCGTCCCGCCTGGCATCAGGCGGGAGTGCCTAGCGAAATTTTCAGGAGAGCAAGCTGTGACGATTCCCGCAACCGCAGTGACCACCGCCCCGTCGCGCGAAGCTGTGCCTTCCTCCGTGGGATCCCGCAGAAGTGCCAGCGTGCCAGGCGAACCAGGGACAACAGTTCAGGCTGGCAAAAAAACGGCGCCCGGGCAGGTGCAGGAGCGTGCCGCGCTGGCGGAGATCAACCAGACCCTGAGGATGGCCTCCATCGGTGTGCAGTTCGAATTCGACAAGGAGGCCGACACCATGATCGTCAAGGTGGTGGACGTGGAGAGCGGCGAGCTGATCCGGCAGATGCCATCGGAAGAGGTGGTGCGGATCTCCCGGGCGCTTGGAAGGCTGCAGGGCCTGCTGGTGCACCAGACCGTTTAACGCAAGGAATTTCAGGAGTTTTCATGGCCTCAGTTGCAAGTTTGGGTGTCGGATCGAATCTCGATCTGAGCGGTCTGCTCACCAGTCTCACCACCGCCGAGAGCCAGCCGCTGGTGATGCTGCAGAAGCAGCAGATCAGCTATACGGCGAAGCTGTCGGCTTACGGTACGTTGCAGAACGCGCTCAGCAGCTTTCAGTCGGCAGCCAGCAAGCTGGCGGACGCCACGTTGTTCCAGGGTGTCAAGGTCGCATCCAGTGCAACCGATGTGCTGACAGCCTCGGCCTCGGCAACCGGTGTCGCCGGCAGCTACTCGATTGAGGTGACCCAGCTGGCGCAGTCGCAATCGCTCGCTGCCGTCGGTGTGATGGACCCCAAGGCCGTCATCGGCAAAGGCACGGTGACCCTTGATTTCGGCAGCATCTCCGGCGGCACGCTCGACCCGGTCAGCGGCACCTACAGCGGGGCAGGCTTTTCGCCGGATGCCAGCCGCGCGGCGCAATCCATCGTGATCGACGACAGCAACAATTCGCTCGAAGGCCTGCGCGACGCCATCAACGGCAATGCCGCCATGGGGGTGACGGCCAGCATCGTCAATGACGGCGGTACATCTCCTTACCGTCTGGTCCTCAGTTCCAAACAGACGGGCGAAGCGTCAAGCATGCGCATTGCAGTGACGGGCGACGCCAGCCTGCAGACACTGTTGAACCATGATCCCTCGGCTGCCCAAGCCTTGCAGCAGACCGCAGCGGCCCGCAACGCAGCCCTCAAGGTCAACGGCATTGCCGTGACATCGAAAAGCAATACCGTGGCAGAGGCCGTTCAGGGTGTCACTATGACGCTGGCCAGGACGGGTGCCAGCACCCTGACGGTCAACCGTGATGCCGGTTCGGTGGAAAGCGCGGTCAGCAGTTTCGTCACTGCCTACAACAGCCTGCAAACCACAGCCGGCCAGCTGAGCAGATACGACACGGAAAAGCACACCGGCGCAGCGCTGGTCGGCGATTCGACATTGCGCACTATCCAGACCCGAATTCGGGCCGCACTCAATACGCCGCAGGTTGGCGAACTGAAGGTCCTGTCCAAGGTTGGTGTGAGTTTCCAGAAGGATGGAACGCTGGCCCTGGACGCCGCCAAGTTGAAGACGGCGTTTGCCGACAACCGCAGCGCTGTCGCGGAGCTGTTTGCGGGCGGAGGTGGCAGCACAGGTGTGGGCAAGCAGGTTTCGGCACTGGTCGATACCTTCACCAGTGCCAGCGGCATGCTCAATGCAGCCACCACCGGCGTCAAGACCACCCTGAAATCCCTGGACAACCAGTACGCCGCCACCGAGACCCGGGTGCAGGCCACCGTGGCGCGCTACCGGACTCAGTTTACCGAGCTCGACATGCTTGTTTCCCGCATGACTTCCACCGCCAGTTACCTGACGCAGCAGTTCACCAACATGAGTTCAAACAAATAGGCCTGAAGGTTTATGTACACCCCCTCCCATTCCTACAATTCCGGCGCGAGCGCCTACGCCAAGGTTGGCACCGAAAGCGGGGCCATGAGTGCCTCGCCTCACCAGCTGATCACCATGTTGTTCGATGGTGCGAAAACGGCCATTGCCATGGCGCGTCACCACATGGCCAACAACGAAATCAGCGCCAAGGGCCATGCCATTTCGAAGGCCATCAACATCGTCGACAACGGCCTGAAAGCGAGCCTGGATCCGGAAGCCGGCGGCATGGCCGGCGCCGAGCTGGTGGCGGATCTGTCGGCGTTTTACGACTATGTCACCCAGCGCCTTCTGTTTGCCAACCTGCGCAACGACCCTGCGCTGCTGGACGAGGCGGACCGCTTGCTGGACAACATCAGTTCCGCGTGGCGCGAAATTGATCCCCAGCAGTCGCGACTGCTGCCGGCGACTTCCCCTGAGCCAGGGGCGGCCCGTTTTTCTGCTGGAGCGTGACATGGGTTCCCAAAGTGAAGTCATGCACTGTTACGAGCAGATTGCACCGCTGACGGAACGCATGCTGATACTGGCCCGTACCAAGCAATGGGCCGAGTTGCCGGTGCTGGAAACGCAGTACAGCGGCATGGTGGATCGCCTCAGGGAGATAGAGCCCTTGCATGTGCTGGACGAAGCGCAGTTGGCGCGGAAGTACCAGTTGCTCAGCCGGATCACGGCCAATTCCAACGAGATTTTCGGTATGCTCATGCCTCAACTCACCAAGCTGGTGACGGTGATGCAGAGCCTGGAGCAGCAGCAGAGCCTTCAGCGTGCCTACGGTCAGGGCAATGTCTTGTCATGAGCGGTGTGACGCCTTTGGTCGATACCCTTTTGGCCACGCGGCTGGGTCAGCGCGTGGACCTGGTACCGCTGAAGGCGCAGGTTGAAATTGCCGGTCCTGGCGCCGTGACGAACGTCGAAAAAATCAGCAATGACGTCCGCTTGCCATCGCGCGAAGCCCTGCAGCGTCAGTTGGCGGGGGTGCTTCCCGACAGGGGTGAAAGCGCGCAGGGCAGCGCCCTGGGCCGGGCAAGCGGTGCCGTTACCCTGAGTGCTGCCGCCCGTGTGGTCAGCATCATTCTGAAGCTGCCGGCGGATGCAGCACCCGCCATTCGCGGAGTGTTACCCCTCTCGCCGCAGGTTGCCACGCTGGCGGTTCCTGCCTTGGCGGCCACGCTGGCCCGGACGGTCGCCGCCTCGGGCCTGTTTTACGAATCCCACCTGCAGCAGTATGCCGCCGGTACGCGCACGCTGGCCCAAATGGTGCAGGAACCCCAAGCCGGGCTGTCGTCTGCCGGCAGTCGCGTCATGACCGCTCCGGCTGCGCCTCTCGCAACGCCGGAGCTGGCAGCTGGCGGCGCCGGGGCTCTCCCGACGCCAGCTGTTCCGGCACCTGCCGGGGCGCTCACGGGGGCTGTCCCTGCAGTGCCTGACGTCGGTACGCCTGCGCTTGTGGTGGTGCCGCAGGATGCCGTTTCTGATTCAGCAGACAGCAGCGCCGAAGCTGGTGACCTTGCCGACCCCATGCCGCAACCATCGGGCAGGGCGGTTCACCCTGAAACAGCCGAATTTGCCGCAGCCTACAGCCGTGTGGGAATGCCGGAAAGCGGGTTGCCCACCCTTCATGGCGCTGGCGGACAGGAATTCAACGATGGGAACACTGGCAAAGGCGCCGTACCGGTTCCGGAGCGTGGCGAACCGGTCGCAGCCATTCATCCGGAGGCTGTTGCGTTGGTGCGCCAGCAGCTCGAGATGCTGACGCTGCCGGTCTTTCGCTGGAGCGGCGAAGGCTGGCCGGGCGTGCCCATGGACTGGGAAATACGCGAGGAGCGCGGTGAGCAGCCGGAACAGGCGGAGGGCCGCAGTGACGATGGTGATCTCCCGGCAGTGTCCACCTGGACCACCCGGATCACCATGCAACTGCCCAAGCTGGGCACCGTGGACCTCCGTTTGAGCCTTGCCGACACCGCGCTACGGCTGCATGTGCTGGCATCGGAAAAGACCACCGTTGCGCTGCTCGACGCTGGCCGCGATGGGTTGCCAGAGCGCTTCGATGCATTGGGGCTGCAGTTGGCCGAATTACAGATCGGCGCCTTGGCGGAAGATACCGCAGCATTGAATATTCCGGGGCCAGGCAATGCCGCTGCTTGACCCACCCCCGGGCTCCACGGCCGAAAGCTTGCTGTCCGCCAGGCCAAGCGCGGTGGCGCTCTCTGCTGCAGTCGGAAATGGTGCACCCAGGGTCGTGGCCAAGGGCTACGGCGCAACAGCTGAGGCCATCGTCCGGCGCGCGCAGGAAAGCGGGCTGTATGTCCACACTTCGGCTGATCTGGTGAAGCTGCTGATGCATGTGGACCTCGATTCCCAGATCCCTCCTAAGTTGTACTTGGCCGTCGCGCAAATGCTGGCGTGGGTGCATCAACTCGAGAGGCAGCAAAAGTAGGCCAAATAGCTATTAAGTCGCCAGGACGACATTTTAAATAATTAAAAGTTTTGTTTAGTCAGTTTGTATCACTTATCAGATCTGATAATTGACGTAAAAATGATACTCAAATGATAAATTTGACCCCTACATGTAATTTTTGAAGTCCATATGTTAAAAATCGTAAAGCCGATTTTTACTGACATAAGTGATTAGAAATTTGTGATACCGCGGAAATATGACAAAAGTACTGCTATTTGCTTTTGACTCCTCCGCAGAGAACATGACGAGATACAAGAGGAATTCAGACGTGATTGAAACTGGTACCGCCAACGAGATTGGTGATTTGAATTTGTCCTACCTGTTGCTCGCCCAGCGACTGGTCAGGGAAGATGTAGCTACTGCCATGTTCCGCTTGGGCATGAGCCGGGAGCTGGCCGACCTGCTCGGCAATCTGTCGCTGTCTCAGATAGTGAAGCTGGCAGGTTCCAGCCTGCTGCTGTGCCGCTTCAGGTTTGACGACCAACCCATTTTGTCGGCCCTGACACTGGACGGGAAGAATCTGGCCTTGCAGCAGGCGCACACCGCCATTTTGCTGTCCGGCCAGCAGGTCGAGGCGGTCCGGTGATGTTCCGCCCTGACCGCATCGCCACCGCGCTTGATATTTGCGGGAGCCTTCCTCATGGCCACTAAGAGTGTCATTCTGGAGGCACGTGAAATCCATTTGGCCATTGACCTGATCAAGCTGGGTGCCCGCCTGCAGTTCCTGGAAGCCGAAACCAGCCTGAGCCGGGACCGCCTGATCAAGTTGTACAAGGAGATCAAGGGCGCTTCACCCCCCAAAGGCTTGCTGCCTTTCTCCACCGACTGGTTCATGACCTGGCTGTCCAACATCCACTCGTCGATGTTTTACAACATCTACCGCTTCATGGTCACGCACGGGGAATGTACCCGGATTGCGGCCATCATCAAGAGCTACCGTCTCTATCTCGAGCAGGTGCAGCAGCAGGGCGGTGAGCCGGTTCTTGACTTCACAAGGGCCTGGACGCTGGTGCGCTTCTTTGACAGTGACATGCTGCAACTGAGCACCTGCACCCGTTGCACCGGTCTTTTTGTCGCCCATGCCCACGACTCCCAGTCCGGTTACGTCTGCGTGTTGTGTCGCCCCCCCTCGCGTGCGGGCAAGACACGCAAGGTCAGCTTGCAGCACGACCATGCCGACATGCCAATCGCCGTCACCGGCAACCAGCGCGCGGCGTCATCCTCGCAATGGCTGGCTGACGTGATGAACGGCGCGCGCGGGGCACAGGCGGCTGGCCTGCCAACCGCCTGATTTGAATGATTAGTGGGAGAACACTGTGCTGGTAATTGTTGGCTATCTGGTTGTGCTGGGGTCCGTGTTCGGCGGGTATGCGCTGATGGGCGGGCATTTCGGCGTGCTGTTTCAGCCTCTTGAGGTGCTGATCATTGGCGGGGCCGCCGTGGGGGCATTCGTCGCGGGCAACGACGGCAAGACCATACGCGCCACGATGAAGCAGCTTCCCAAGTTGCTGGGCAACTCCAAGAAGCACGACAAGGCGCTCTACATGGAACTGCTGGCATTGCTCTATGTGCTGCTGTCCAAGGGCCGCAAGGAAGGGATGATGGCGCTGGAATCGGACATCGACGACCCCCAGAACAGCCCCATTTTTGCCCCCTACCCGGTGATTCTGAAGGATGAGCGGGTGCTGGAGTTCATGACCGACTACCTGCGCCTGATCGTGAGTGGCAACACCGATGCGCATGAGATTGGCGAGTTGATGGAGCACGAGCTCGAAACCTACAAACACGAGGCAGAAGTTCCGGCGCACAGTCTGATGCGGGTCGGCGATGCGCTT
Source organism: Polaromonas sp. YR568 (assembly GCF_943371715.1). Taxonomy (GTDB): domain Bacteria; phylum Pseudomonadota; class Gammaproteobacteria; order Burkholderiales; family Burkholderiaceae_C; genus Polaromonas. Next base: position 6,270 of record NZ_CALRVW010000003.1, read on the forward strand.
CCGGCATTGGGCATTGTGGCTGCGGTTCTCGGCGTGGTGCACGCGCTGGCGTCTGCCGACTTGCCGCCTGCGGAGATGGGGCAATTGATCGCGCATGCGATGGTCGGCACCTTCCTCGGCATCCTGATGGCCTATGGCTTTGTGTCTCCTCTGGCCACACTGATCGAGCACAAGGTGGTCGAGTCCCTGAAGGTCTACCAGTGCATCAAGGTCACCCTGATGGCCAGCCTGAACGGCTATGCACCTCAGCTGGCCGTGGAATTCGGCCGGAAGATTCTGTGTTCGACCGAACGCCCGTCGTTTACCGAGCTTGACGAGCACGTCCGTGACGTCAAGAGCCGTTAAGGCCGGCGGGAGGAGTCTGCCATGAGCGACGCCGGCGGCAAACGTCCCATCATCATCATCAAGCGGCCGGTGCGGGCAGCCGCCCACCACGGCGGCGCATGGAAGATCGCGTTTGCCGACTTCATGACGGCCATGTTCGCGTTTTTCCTGGTCATGTGGCTGCTGAGCACCTCGTCGCCCAAGCAGCTGGCAGGCATTGCGGAGCAGTTCAAGATGCCTCTGAAAGTGGCCATCAACGGCGGCCAGAAAAGCAGCAACAGCACCAGTGTGATTCCGGGCGGCGGCTCCGACCCGACTTCCCGTGTGGACGGGGAAATAAAGAAATCCGAAGAGGAGAGCAGCAACGATTCCGATGACGTCAAGCGCCTGGAAGACCTGAAGCAGCGGCTCGACGACATGATCGAGTCCAGCCCGGTACTCAAGCAGTTCCGGCCACAGCTGTTGATTGACATCACGCCCGAAGGCCTGCGGATCCAGATCGTTGACAGCAGCAACCGGCCCATGTTCGACCGATCCAGCGCTGTGGTCGTGTCCTACATGCGGACCATCCTGCGCGAACTCGGCCCGGTGCTCAACGAACAACCCACCAAACTCACGCTCTCCGGACACACCGACGCAACGGCGTACACGCAGGGTGACAAGTCCTACAGCAATTGGGAACTTTCGGCGGACCGGGCCAACGCGTCGCGGCGGGAGTTGCTCGCCGGCGGCATGCAGGATACGAAGGTGTTGCGGGTCGTGGGGGTGTCTTCGAGTGTCCACCTGAACAAGGATGACCCGTATGCGCCGGTCAACCGCCGCATCAGCATCGTGGTGCTGAACCGCCGCGCGCAAGCAGATATCGAAAACAGCAACACCGCCACGTCCGCCCTCAAGCAGGCCAGCGTCAGGCCGGGCGGCGGCAAACAAGCCGCGGTCGACGCCCCAGCCGCAAAACCCGGAAGCCGAATCTGATCATGAACATGAAAACCGTACTGGTGGTTGACGACTCTGCCGTCATGCGCCATCTCAATTCCGCCGTGCTTCAGCAGGCTGGCTACGCCGTGTTGCTTGCCGAGGATGGCAGTGCTGCCCTGGAGCAGGTCAACAAGTCCGCCGTCGATCTGGTGCTGACCGACTGGACCATGATTCCCATGGATGGCGGCGAATTGACGCGCCAGCTGCGGCAACGGCCCGATTGCATGCAGGTGCCGATCCTGGTCCTGAGCACGGTCAGCAATGACGCCAGCAAATCAGAGGCAAGGAAAGCCGGCGCAACCGGCTGGTTGTGCAAGCCCATCGAATCCGAAACCCTTCTGGCAGTGGTGGGCAGCCTGATGGCCTGACACCGGCTTCCGCCCCGGCGTACGACATCTGTTGCCTGCCGGGGACAGACCGCACCTAACACGAGAGACCTAGAGCGATGGATATCACCCAGTTTTACCAGGCATTTTTTGAGGAGGCCGACGAGTTGCTGGCCGAAATGGAGCTGTTGCTTCTGGGGCTCGATCTGGAGGCGCCGGACAGCGAACACCTCAATGCGATTTTTCGTGCCGCGCATTCGATCAAGGGCGGCGCGGCCACGTTTGGCTTTCTCGCGCTGACGGAAACCACCCACCTGCTCGAAAACCTGTTCGACCGTGCGCGTCACGGCGAACTCAAACTGAACACCAGGCTGATGGATGCCTTTCTGGAGACCAAAGACGTGCTGCAAAAACAAATGAGTGCCTACCGGGATGGCGGCGAACCTGACCGCGAGACGGTTGTGCGAATCTGCGAGGTGCTGCGGCAACTGGCGGAGGAAGAGGGTGGATCGGCTGCCGGCGCTGCAGCCGCCCCGGCGCAGGCGGCGGCTCCCGCGCCGGCCCCGCCTGCTCCCGAGCCGGCGGCCGCCACGGACGGGCGGACGCTGAAGGTGCGCTTTCTGAAAGTCTCCGAAGGCGATTGCCGGGTACTCAGCGAGGAGTTGGCTAATCTGGGTAAGGTGACTGCGCAAACCCAGACGGAGGACAGCCTGAGCATCTGGCTCAAGACCACCTGTGAGGCTGACGACATCATTGCCGTTTGCTGCTTCATCATCGAGGCGGATCAGATGGAAATCAGCACGGAGCCCCCGGCCGCTCCCGATGCTGCAACCGTGGCCCCGGACGCCAGCGTCCCGGCGAGTCAGGCTGTTTCCCCCGAGCCGTCTGCGCTCGCGCCGGCTCCTGCCAGGCCTGCCGCGGGTGTTGCTGCGCCTCCTGCGGCCGGCAGTGCCAAGGAGTCAAGTTCCATCCGGGTGGATGTCGAAAAAGTCGACCAGATCATCAACCTGGTCGGCGAGCTCGTAATCACCCAGTCGATGCTGACGCAGACTGCTTCGACGCTGGACCCGGTGCTGCACGAGCGCCTGCTCAGCGGCATGGGCCATCTGGAGCGCAATGCCCGGGATCTGCAGGAATCGGTGATGTCGATCCGGATGATGCCCATGGACTATGTCTTCAGCCGCTTTCCGCGCCTGATTCGCGACCTGTCGGCCAAGCTCGGCAAGCAGGTCCAGCTGATCACGGTCGGCAAGGAAACGGAGCTGGACAAGAGCCTGATCGAGCGGATCATCGATCCGATCACCCACCTGGTCCGCAATAGCCTGGACCATGGCATCGAAAGTCCCGAGCAGCGCGTTTTCGCAGGCAAGGACCCGGTCGGGCGCCTGACCATGTCGGCGCAGCACCAGGGCGGCAGCATCGTGATCGAGGTCAAGGACGACGGCGGCGGGCTGGTTCGGGAAAGGATTCTGGCCAAGGCGATCCAGCAGGGCATGGCAATCAGCGAGACCATTTCCGATGACGAAGTCTGGCAGCTGATTTTTGCGCCCGGTTTTTCCACCGCAGAGGCCGTGACGGACGTGTCCGGCCGCGGAGTGGGCATGGATGTGGTGAAACGTAACATCCACGAGATGGGCGGCCATGTGGAAATCGCGTCTGCGCAGGGCAAGGGCACGACCATCAGGATCGTCCTGCCGCTAACGCTGGCCATCCTCAACGGCATGTCGGTCAAAGTTGGCAAGGAGATCTACATTCTTCCGCTGAACTACGTCATCGAATCCCTGCAGCCGCTGGAAAAGGATGTCCACTCGATCACCAGCGACGAACATGTCATGCATGTACGCGGCGAGTACCTGGCGCTGATTGAGCTGCACAAGCTGTTCGGGGTCGCCGATGCGGTGAACCATCCGATGCAGGGCATCGCGGTCATCGTGCAGGCCGACGGAACGCGTTTTGCGCTGCTGGTGGATCAGCTGGTCGGCCAGCATCAGGTGGTGGTCAAGAACCTGGAAACCAATTACCGCAAGGTGCCGGGCATTTCCGCGGCGACGATTCTGGGCGACGGCAACGTCGCGCTGATCATCGATGTCGTGGCAGTGCAGCGGATCAACCGCGAAAAGGCAGGCCAGCGGGGCTAGACGCGTCAGAGGTTCGAGCAAAAACCAGGCCGATCCTCTCTTGATGCTCAGCCAGGTTGCCCAGACCTGCAGTCTGGTGGTGATGCAGTCCCGTCCGGCATATTGGCCGCTCCCGGCGTGGCTGAAGAACCACGTTACCATGGCGGGTGAATTCAGCCGAAAAGTGTCAAATACGCTGGAAATAGTGAAATTTATGAACAAATCCACCAAAATGCGCCAGGCGCAATGTGCCGGATGCCAATCTTTCCGGACTTTCTCGTGACGCGGGACCCTCAATCTTCTGAGAGCGCCATCACGGCGAAAGAGTTTTCCAGTGACGACTACTGCGGCACCACCTATGCTGCCAAGTTGCTGGGGCTGTCGGTGGCGACGGTGCAGTCGCTGGTTGAAAGGGGAGAAATCCCGGCCTGGAAAACACTGGGTGGCCATCGCCGGCTGTCTCTGCGTGCGATCAACAACTACCTGAAGAAACACAGCCCGCAACTCACCCAGGCCGACCCCGATCCCCGGCAGCGCCTGAGCGTCCTGGTGGTGGAAGACGAAGAGTTGACCCGCGAGTTGTACCTCGCCCATTTCGACGAATGGGACCTGGCTATGGACTGCACCTTCATGCCGTCGGCCATGGAAGCGCTGATGGACATTGCCAGCATGCGGCCGGACCTGCTGATCACCGATCTGAATATGCCCGGCGTCGATGGCATCGAGATGCTGCGCAGCATCAAGCGCAACCAGCAACTGGCCGCCATGCAGATTCTGGTGATCAGCGGGTTGTCCATGGAGGCCATTCAGGCCAGGGGCGGCCTTCCGTCCGACGCCCATTTCCATGGCAAGCCAATCAATTTTGACTGGTTGCACGGGTACGTGACCGCCCTGATCGGGGCCAATCGCAAATGGCGTTGATGCGGCGCTGATTCAGCAGGTAGTGGACGAATTGGCGCCCGTTTCCGTCAATTGACCGCCGATATCATCTGAGCCACTGCGCTCCCCCGGTGGCAGCCATCGTGTCAGGCCGGTGCAAACCGGTAAATGTCATCATCGCCCAGCCGGCGCTGCAGCAGGCCCTCAAACCACAGGGTGTGCAGGTGCGCGACCGCCTCGCCCATCGCGAAGGTGGTCTGGTGCAGGTCCAGTGCACGCTTGAACATCACGGGCAGGATGTCGGCACCGCTGCAGGGGCTGGCCTGGCAGGCTTGCATGACCTCGGCCAGGCGGTCGCGGTGATGCTCGTGCAGCTGCGCAATCCGCGTGTGCAGGCCCCGGAAAGGTTTGCCGTGCGAGGGGAGGGTCAGCGTATCGGCGTGCAGCGGCGCGAACTTGTCGATGGACTGCAAAAACAGGGTCAACGGGTTGGATTCGGGCTCGGTGTCGTACACGCTGACATTGGTCGAGATGCGCGGCAACACCATGTCGCCGCTGATCAGCGTGCGGGTTTCGGCGCAGTGCAGCGCAATGTGTTCGGGGGCGTGGCCGTAGCCGCTGATGCAGGTCCAGCGGCGCCCGCCGATGCTGATGGTCTGGCCGTCCATCATGCGGTGAAAGTGCGCGGGCACGTCGGGCACCAGCCCGGGGTAGTAGTTGGCGCGCGCCCGGATTTGCGCCAGCGATTCCGGGTCGCTCAGCCCATGCGAGGCAAAAAACGCGGCGGCGCTTTCGCCGCCGAAACCGGTGCTGTTCCCGGTGGCGATGCGGGCGGTGTGGTAATCGGTGGCGCTGATCCACAGCGGCGCGTTCCAGCGCTGGCACAGCCAGTGCGCCAGGCCAATGTGGTCCGGGTGCATGTGGGTCACGATGACCCGCAGGATCGGCAGGCCTTCCAGCTCATTGGCAAAAATCTGCTCCCACTGCGCCTTGGCCTCGTCCCGGCTGACGCAGCAGTCCACCACCGTCCAGCCGGGCACGCTGCCCGCGGGGCCGGGCCGCTCGTCGCGCAGCAGCCAGAGGTTGATGTGGTCCAGCGCAAAGGGCAGGCGCATGCGCAGCCACTTGACGCCGGGGGCGACCTCCATGGCGCCGCCGGACGGCGGCAGGGCATCGCCGAAAGGGTAGTGCAGCTGGGCTTCCTGTGGATTCATCTTGTAAGATCGCCGGGTTGAATTGACGTTTACGTTAACGTAAGCTTGATTCCTGCATTACACCTGAATTACCGAGCGGCTTCACGAGGGCCCTGTCACCAGGGTTTCATCACATGGCAACCACGACCACGCACTCCATCAGCGATCTGGCCAAAGAGTTCGACCTGACCACACGCGCCATCCGTTTCTACGAAGACATGGGCCTGTTGCAGCCGCAGCGCGAGGGGCCCGGCGGGCGCAACCGCGTGTACAGCGCGCGCGACCGCACCCGGCTCAAACTCACCCTGCGCGCCAAGCGCCTGGGGCTGAGCCTGTCCGAGGCCAAGGAAATCATCGACACCTACGACAGCCCGCGCGACACCGGCCCGCAGCTGAAGAAATTCCTGGCCGTGCTGGCCCAGCACCGCAAGCAGCTCGAGGAACAGATGGCTGACCTGCAGGCCAATCTGGAAGAGGTCAGGCTCCATGAAAAGGAAGCCCGCGCCCTGCTGGCCAAGACGGCCAAAACCGCAAAATAGGCCATAATTGACGTTTACGTAAACGTCAACCAGGAACCGGCCATGGAACTTCCCCATTTCGAGCCAAGGGACCCGGGCTATGCGGCCCGCGTGCAGGACAGTTTTGCGCGCCAGGGGGCCATGGCCACGCTGGGCGCCTCACTTGGGGACATCGAGCCCGGTCGGGTCGTCATCGAACTCGATTGGGCCGCCGGGTTGAGCCAGCAGCACGGTTTTCTGCATGCCGGCATGGTGGCCACGGCGCTCGACTCGGCCTGCGGCTACGCCGGCTTCACGCTGATGCCGCTTGACGCCGGCGTGCTGACCATCGAATACAAGATCAACCTGCTGGCCCCCGCCAAGGGCCAGCGTTTTCGCATGGTCGGCCAGGTGATCAAGCCCGGGCGCACCGTTACCGTGACCGAGGGGCGCGCCTACGCCATCGACGACGGCCGCGAAAAACTCATTGCCACCATGGGCGCCACGCTGATGACCATCACCGGCCGTGACGACGTGAAAAACTGAACACAACAAAGGAGACCCTCATGAACAACCTGCCCGGACTCAACTTCCAGCTTGGCGAAGACATTGACGCGTTGCGCGATGCGGTGCGCGAATTCGCCCAGGCCGAAATCGCGCCGCGCGCTGCTGAAATAGACGCCAACGACCAGTTCCCCATGGACCTCTGGCAGAAAATGGGCAGCCTGGGCGTGCTTGGCATCACCGTCAGCGAGGAGTACGGCGGCGCCAACATGGGTTACCTGGCGCACATGATCGCGATGGAAGAAATCAGCCGCGCCAGCGCTTCCGTCGGCCTGTCCTACGGGGCGCACAGCAACCTGTGCGTCAACCAGATCAAGCGCAACGGCACCGAAGAGCAGCGCAAAAAGTACCTGCCCAAGCTGATCAGCGGCGAACATGTCGGTGCGCTGGCCATGAGTGAGCCCGGCGCCGGCAGCGACGTCATCAGCATGAAGCTGAAAGCCGAGGACAAGGGCGGCTATTACCTGCTCAACGGCAGCAAGATGTGGATCACCAACGGCCCCGATGCTGACACCCTGGTGGTCTACGCCAAGACCGAACCCGAGCTCGGCGCGCGCGGCGTCACCGCATTCCTGATTGAAAAAGACATGAAGGGATTTTCGGTCGCGCAGAAACTCGACAAATTGGGTATGCGCGGCTCGCACACCGGCGAGCTGGTCTTCAACAACGTCGAGGTGCCGGCGCAGAACATCCTGGGCGGCCTCAACAGTGGCGCCAAGGTACTCATGAGCGGGCTCGACTACGAACGTGCGGTGCTCACCGGCGGGCCGCTTGGCATCATGCAGTCCGTCATGGACAGCGTGATCCCCTACATTCACGACCGCAAGCAGTTCGGCACCAGCATCGGCGAGTTCCAGTTGATCCAGGGCAAGGTGGCCGACATGTACACCGTGCTGCAGGCCGGCCGCTCCTTTGCCTACACGGTCGCCAAAAACCTCGACCTTCTGGGCACCGAGCATGTGCGCCAGGTGCGCAAGGACTGCGCTTCCGTCATTCTCTGGTGCGCCGAAAAGGCCACCTGGATGGCCGGCGAGGGCGTGCAGATTTTCGGCGGCAACGGCTACATCAACGACTACCCGCTGGGCAGGCTCTGGCGCGATGCCAAGCTGTATGAAATTGGCGCCGGCACCAGCGAGATCCGCCGCATGCTGATCGGACGCGAGCTGTTTGCCGAGACGATGTGACTCTCTGAACTTGTCATTGCGGGCTTGACCCGCAATCCATGTAAGTGAACCAGGATGGATGCCGGATCAGGTCCGGCATGACAGCCAAAGCAGGTGAAAATGGCATTTATGACCTCTTCGATCAACGACCTCTTTTCCCACAACCGCGCCTGGGCCGAGCAGATGGAGCGGGATCGTCCCGGCTTTTTCACCAAGCTGGTCAAGCAGCAAAAGCCCAAGTACATGTGGATCGGCTGCTCCGACAGCCGCGTGCCGGCCAACCAGATCACCGGCCTGGAGCCGGGCGAGGTGTTTGTGCACCGCAACGTGGCCAACATCGTGGTGCACTCCGACCTCAACGCGCTCTCGGCCATCCAGTTCGCGGTGGACATGCTCAAGGTCGAGCACATCATGGTGGTGGGCCACTATGGTTGCGGCGGCGTGCAGGCGGCGCTGGACGGCGCACGCATCGGCCTGGCCGACAACTGGATACGCCACATCCAGGACGTGCGGCACCGCCACCGCCAGCTGCTCGACAGCCTGCCCGAGGCCTTGCGCGCCGACGCGCTGTGCGACCTCAATGTCATCGAGCAGGTGGTCAACGTCTGCGTCAGCACCGTCATGGTCGATGCCTGGGCCAAGGGCCAGAAGGTCAGCATCCACGGCTGGGCCTTTGGCGTGCACGACGGCCTGCTGCAGGACCTGAAGATGACCATTTCCGACCCCACCGATCTTGATGCGCTGTACCGCCTGGCGGTCGAGCGCGTCTGGGACTCCCGGCGCCCCGCCTGACGGCCATGTTTCCGCAGCGCCTCGACTCGCCGCTTGCCTACGACATCGCCAAGGCGATGATGGACGGCTTCAACCGGCATTACCAGCTGTTCCGTACCGAGTCGGCGCGCGCCAAACACCGTTTTGAAACCGCCGACTGGCACGGCCAGCAGCGAGCCCAGCGCGAGCGCATCGAGTTCTACGACCTGCGCGTGCGCGAGGCCTCGATGCGGCTGGAGCGCGAGTTCAAGGCCGGCGAGCAGTCCATGGACGTCTGGCACCAGGTCAAGCTGCATTACATCGGGCTGCTGGTCGACCATCACCAGCCCGAACTGGCCGAGACCTTTTTCAACTCGGTCACCACCAAGATCCTGCACCGCAGCTATTTCCAGAACGATTTCATTTTTGTCCGGCCGGCCATCAGCACCGAGTACATCGAAAACACCGAGCCCGCCGCGCGGCCCACCTACCGGGCCTATTACCCCCAGCGCGATACCCTGCACGACCACCTGGTCCGGCTGGTCAACGATTTCGAGTTGCACATCGAATTTGAAGACCTGGCGCGCGACGCCGGCTACGTGGTCGAGGAACTGGGCGGCCGGCTCGGCGACGTCAAGCTGCGCGCCAACTTCCAGATCCAGGTGCTCTCGGGCCTGTTCTTTCGCAACAAGGGCGCCTACATTGTCGGCAAGCTGATCAACGGCTTCAACGAGCTGCCTTTTGCCCTGCCCCTGTTGCACACCAAATCGGGCAAGCTGGCGATTGATGCCGTGCTGATCGGCGAAGACGATCTGCTAATCCTGTTCAGTTTTGCCCGGGCCTACTTCATGGTGGACATGGGCATTCCCTCGGCCTATGTGCAGTTCCTGCGCAGCATGATGCCGCGCATGCCGCGTGCCGAAATCTACAACGCGCTGGGCCTGGCCAAGCAGGGCAAGACGCTGTTCTACCGCGACTTCCTCTACCACCTGCGCCATTCGACCGACAAGTTCCGCATTGCCCCCGGCATCAAGGGCATGGTCATGCTGGTGTTCGACCTGCCGTCCTTTCCCTATGTGTTCAAGGTCATCAAGGACTACTACCCGCCGCAGAAGGACACCACGCGCGAGCAGATCAAGGCCAAGTACCTGCTGGTCAAGCAGCACGACCGCGTCGGCCGCATGGCCGACACGCAGGAGTACAGCGAGGTGGCCTTCCCGCGTGAGCGTTTCGACGACGAGCTGATCACCGAGATCGAGAAATTCGCGCCCAGCCAGCTCGAGATCAGCGACCGCGACGGCGACGGCAACATCGAAGTCATCATCAAGCATGTGTACATCGAGCGGCGCATGATCCCGCTCAACATCTACCTGCAGGAAGCCTTCGACACCGGCGTGGACGAGCCGGCGGCGAAGGCGCAGATCGAACGCGCCGTGGTCGAATACGGCAACGCCATCAAGGACATGGTGGCCGCCAACATCTTCCCGGGTGACATGCTGTTCAAGAACTTCGGCATCACGCGCCACGGCAAGGTCGTGTTCTACGACTACGACGAGATCGAATACCTCACGGACTGCAACTTTCGCAAGGTGCCGACGCCGCGCAACGAGGAGGAAGAGATGAGCGGCGAGGTCTGGTACTCGGTCGGTCCCAGGGACGTGTTCCCCGAGACCTTCGAGCCCTTCCTGCTGGGCAACCCCGCCGTGCGCGAGGTCTTCATGAAGTACCACGCCGACCTGCTTGACGCCGCTTTCTGGCAGGGCCACAAGGAGCGTATTGCCGCCGGCCATGTGCACGACGTGTTTCCCTACGAGCGCGAGCGGCGTTTTGTGCGCAGGCATGCGCCGCAGAAAGCCTGAGGACGGCCATGCGGGACGCCTGGGAATACGCCAGCTTCGTGGTCACCGCGCTGGCCTTGCCGTTTGCGATATTTTTCTTTGCCCTCGAGCAGCGAAAGGAGCGCAACAACGAGGAAGAAGCGGCCTACCAGCTGCTGTCCGACGCCTACAACGACTTTCTGAAAGTCGTGCTGGCCAACCCCGACCTGCACCTGCGCACCAACGAACCATTGGAGAGCCCCACACGCGAGCAGAATGAACGCACCATGATCATCTACGACATGCTGATTTCGCTGTTCGAGCGCGCCTACATCGTCGCCTGGAGCGAGCGCATGAGCGAGGTCGAGGCGCGCCGCTGGAACAGCTGGGACGACTACATGCGCGAGTGGTGCCAGCGCGAGAATTTTTTCAATGCCCTGCCGCTGTTGCTGCGTGGTGAAGACCCCGGCTTTCAGCAATATATCCTGCGTGTCGCTCAGGAGGAGCGCGGCGCAGTCATTCAACTTGCCTAACTTGTTTAACTTGTTCAACTCAGGAGAAAACCATGTCCACGACCACCACTGATTCCATCGTTATCCTCGGCGCCGCCCGCACCCCCATGGGCGGCTTCCAGGGCGACTTTTCCAGCCTCGCCGCGCACGACCTCGGTGGCGCCGCCATCAAGGCCGCCATCGAACGTTCCGGTATCGCCCCCGAAAAAGTCGACGAAGTGCTGTTCGGCAACTGCCTGATGGCCGGCCAGGGCCAGGCGCCGGCGCGCCAGGCCGGCTTCAAGGGCGGCCTGCCCGCCAGCGCGGGCGCAGTCACGCTGTCCAAGATGTGCGGCTCCGGCATGGAAGCCACCCTGCTTGCGCACGACCAGCTGCTGGTCGGCAGCCGCGACGTGATGGTGTCCGGCGGCATGGAAAGCATGACCAACGCACCGCATCTGCTGCTCAAGGGCCGCAGCGGCATCCGCATCGGCCATGACCGCATTTACGACCACATGATGCTCGACGGCCTGGAAGACGCCTACGAACCCGGCCGCGCCATGGGCACCTTCGGCGAGCAGTGCGCCGAGAAGTACCAGTTCACGCGTGAAGCGCAGGACGCGTTTGCCACCACCAGCGTGAACCGCGCCAAGGCCGCCACCGAGTCCGGCGCCTTCAAGGACGAAATCACCCCCGTCACCGTCAAGGGCCGCAGCGGCGACACCGTGATTTCCATCGACGAAGGTCCGGGCAAGGTCAAGCTCGACAAGATCTCCACGCTGCGCCCCGCCTTCAAGAAAGACGGCACCATCACCGCCGCCTCCAGCTCGTCGATCAACGACGGCGCCGCCGCCCTGGTGCTCACGCGCGCATCGACGGCCAAGGAGCTGGGCGCCAAGCCGCTGGCCCGCATCGTCGGCCACGCCACCTTCGCCCAGGCGCCCGAGTGGTTCACCACCGCGCCGGTCGGCGCGGTGCAGAAGCTGCTCAAGAAAACTGGCTGGAGCGTGAAAGACGTGGACCTGTGGGAAATCAACGAGGCTTTTGCCGTCGTACCCATGGCCGCCATGAAGGAACTCGGCATCAGCCACGACATCGTCAACGTCAATGGCGGCGCCTGCGCGCTGGGCCACCCGATTGGTTGCAGCGGCGCGCGCATTATCGTCACGCTGATGTATGCACTCAAGGCCCGCGGCCTCAAGAAGGGTGTTGCCACGCTGTGTATCGGCGGCGGTGAAGGCACGGCCATCGCGATTGAACTGCTATAAATTGTATAGCTGATGGCGTACATCAATCAAGGGTTAGAGGCCGATTTGATGCATGAAGGCATGACGTGAGCACGGTGCTCGTCATCGGCGCCTCGCGCGGCATCGGGCTGGAGTTTGTGCGCCAGTACCTGGCCGACGGCGCCAAGGTGATTGCCACGGCCCGCGACGACGCGGGGCTGCAGCGCCTGAAAGCGCTGGGCGCCAAAGCCCTGCGCGTCGATGTGGCCGAGCCGGCCAGCATCAGTAGCCTGGCCTGGATGCTGGACGGCGAGGAGATCGACCTCGCGCTCTACGTGGCAGGTGTTTTCCCCCAGGGTGACGCGCTGACACCGCCCACGCGCGAGGTCTTCGACCAGGCCATGCGCACCAATGTGCTGGGGGCGATGCAGGCCATTCCGCAGGTGACGCCCATGGTCGAAGCGGCAAGGTCGGGGGGTGGAGGCCGTGGCTGCTTTGTTTTCATCAGCAGCGCGATGGCGCAAATCGGTGGCGTTGAAAACAGCCACGGCTGGGTTTACCGCGCCAGCAAGGCCGCCCTGAACATGGCGGTCGCCTCGGCGCAGCACGACTACCCCGGCGCCATCCTGGTCGCCATGTCGCCTGGCTGGGTTCAGACCGACATGGGCGGCGCGGGCGCCCCGCTGACGGTGGCGCAAAGCGTGGCCAGCATGCGGCAGACGATCTCGGGCCTGCGCCCTCAACACAAAGGCGCGTTCCTCGACCACGACGGTTCGCGTTTTGCTACCTGGTAAACAGCCATGATTTTGACGCAGGACCAGCAGATGATCCGCGACGCGGTGCGCGACTTTGCGCAGACCGAGCTCTGGCCCCACGCCGCGAAGTGGGATAAAGAGCACCACTTTCCGGTCGAGGCGCACAAAGGCCTGGCGGCGCTGGGTGCCTACGGCATCTGCGTGCCCGAGGAGTTGGGCGGCGCCAACCTCGACTACCTGACGCTCGCGCTGGTGATCGAGGAAATCGCCGCCGGCGACGGCGGCACCAGCACGGCCATCAGTGTGACCAACTGCCCGGTCAACGCCATCCTTCTGCGTTACGGCAATGCTGCGCAGAAAAAGCAGTGGCTGACGCCGCTGGCGCAGGGCCAGATGCTGGGCGTGTTCTGCCTGACCGAGCCGCATGTGGGCAGCGACGCCTCCTCGCTGCGCACCACCGCGGTGAAAGAGGGTGACGAGTACGTGATCAACGGCGTCAAGCAGTTCATCACCAGCGGCAAGAACGGCCACGCGGCCGTGGTGATTGCGGTCACCGACAAGGGCGCCGGCAAAAAAGGCATGAGCGCCTTCATGGTGCCCACCAGCGCGCCCGGTTACGTCGTTGCGCGGCTGGAGGACAAGCTGGGCCAGAACTCCAGCGACACGGCGCAGATCAACTTCGACAACTGCCGCATCCCGGCGGAGAACCTGATCGGCGCCGAGGGTGAAGGCTACAAGATTGCGCTGGGCGCGCTCGAAGGCGGGCGCATCGGCATCGCCGCGCAAAGCGTGGGCATGGCGCGCAGCGCGTTTGAATTTGCCGTGCAGTACGCCAAGGAGCGCCAGAGCTTCGGCACCGCCATCTTCAACCACCAGGCGGTCGGTTTCCGCCTGGCCGACTGCGCCACCAAACTGGAAGCCGCACGCCAGCTGATCTCGCACGCCGCAAGCCTGCGCGACGCCGGCCTGCCCTGCCTGAAGGAAGCGGCCATGGCCAAACTCTTCGCCAGCGAAATGGCCGAACAGGTTTGCAGCGCCGCCATCCAGACCCTGGGCGGCTACGGTTATGTCAGCGACTTTCCGGTGGAACGCATTTACCGCGACGTGCGTGTCTGCCAGATCTACGAAGGCACTTCCGACGTGCAGAAAATCATCATTCAACGCAGTTTGTAGGCACACCCCCGTTGAGGCTCACTGCGTGTAGCCTCCTCCCCCCTTGCGGGGGGCGGCGCCTGCGGTCCGGCAAAGCCGGTCCCGCGGCCCCTGCTTGAATCGAGCCCCGGGCGCCGTAAACTTGACCGCCCGTCCGCCATCCACAATCGGAGACAAAACCCCATGCCCATCACCAAAGGATTCCGCGCCCTCGTCGATGAGGCCATGGCGCAGGTCACCACGTATTCTGTCGCCGAAGCCCAGGCCAGACTCGCCGACCCGAAGGTGCAGATCGTTGACATCCGCGACGTGCGCGAGCTCGAGCGTGAAGGCACCGTGCCCGGTGCCCTGCTGGCGCCGCGCGGCATGCTGGAGTTCTGGGTCGATCCGGCCTCGCCTTATTTCAAGCCGGTGTTCGGCGACGAGAGCAAGCAGTTCATCCTGTTCTGCGGCGCCGGCTGGCGCAGCGCGCTGGCCACCAAGACCTTGCAGGACATGGGCATGACCAACGTGGCCCACATCGACGGCGGCTTTGCCGAGTGGAAAAAGCAGGGCGCACCGATGGAAACCCTGGAAGCGCATAAGCAGGCCCACGCGGCGCGCCAGCCTGCCAAAGGGTGACGGTGGCTGCCTGCCCCTGCGGCCGGGCCGATGCGCGCGGCCGGCCGCTGGCCTACGCCGCCTGCTGCGCCCGCTACCTCGACCACGACACGCCGGCGCCCGATGCCGAGGCGCTGATGCGCTCGCGCTACACCGCCTTCGTGCTCGAACGCGCCGACCACCTGCTCGCCACCTGGCATACCAGCCACCGCCCGCCCACCATTGAGTTCGACCCCGGCGTGAAGTGGCTGGGGCTGGACGTGCGCCAGCACCGGCTTCTGGACGGCAGCCACGCCGAAGTTGAATTTGTCGCCCGCCAGAAAAGCCCGGGCAGCCCCGCCGTGCGCCTGCACGAGCGCAGCCGCTTTGTGCGCGACGCCGGCCGTTGGTACTATGTGGACGGCGACCAGCTGTAGCGCTGGGGCGTCCGGCCTGGCCCGGCGGTCTGTCCAGCTCTCTCGCACCCCGTTCCCGCTTCCGCCGTTCGCCCTGAGCCTGGCCAAGGGTTGCCATGCGTCGCCAGGTTCCAGCCCGGCGCAGCCTGCACGGCGGCATACCGGCCGCCCCGAAAAGCATGAGTGAAAATGGCCTCCAGCCCTTTGCCCGCCTGCGCCGCCAGCTATCAAATAAATAGCAATTCTGAAAAGAGGCCACCTTTGTTGAAATTCGAAGCCGTGTTGTTTGACTGTGACGGCGTGCTGGTTGACAGCGAACCCATCACCAACGGCGTGTTGCGCGACATGCTGGAAGAACTGGGGTGGAAGCTCAGTCCGCAGGAGTGCATGCGCATCTTCCTTGGCAAGGCCGTGAAGGACGAAGCGGGCCTGATTGAAGCCCACACCGGCCAGCCGCTGACCGAAGACTGGATGGTGCGTTTTCGCGAGCGGCGCAACCTCGGGCTGATGCACGGGGTCAAACCGATCCGCAGCGCCGTGGAGGCGGCCGCGCAGATTCACGAGCTGTACCAGGGCCGCATCGCCTGCGCGTCCGGTGCAGACCGTTTCAAGGTGGAGCTGCAGCTGGAAAAATGCGGGCTCATGCCCTTTTTCAAGGGCCGCATCTTCAGCGGCCACGAACTGCCGCGCTCCAAACCCGCGCCTGATGTTTACCTCGCGGCCGCCGCGGCGCTGGGTGTGGACCCGAAACGCTGCGCCGTGGTGGAAGACACCGTGACCGGCGTCACCGCCGGTGTGGCCGCCGGTGCCACCGTGTTTGGCTACAGCCCGCCCGAAGCCGGGCATGACGCGCCGGACGCCTTGATCAGGGCCGGCGCCCTCCAGTGTTTTGCCGACATGAGCGGTCTGCCGGCATTGCTGGGCTCGCCCTGAAGTGCAGGCCAACGCGATAAGATGACGGATCACCAGACTGCCCCATGCGCGCGCCCTCCCTTCCCCCCAACGAAGCTGATCGGCTCGCCGACCTTCACGACTTTGGCGTGCTGGACACACCCTCAGAGAAGCTGTTCAACGAATTTGCCGAGCTGGCTGCGGCCATCTGCGGTACCCAGTACGCGGCCGTCACGCTGATCGACCGTGACCGGCAGTGGTTCAAGGCCGAGTACGGCCTGGCCGTCGGCCAGACCACCCGCGATGAAAGTGTCTGCGGCCACGCCATCCTTGAGCACGAGGTGTTCGAGGTGCCCGACACCGAGCGCGACGAGCGCTTTGCGAACAACCCCGTGCTCACCAACGCCGGCATCCGCTTTTACTGCGGCAGCCAGCTGCGCAGCGGCCGGGGCCACGCCATCGGCATGTTGTGTGTACTCGATTCCGAACCCCGGCAACTCAGCCTGGCTCAGCGGCATTCATTGAACCAGCTCGCCGATGTGATGATGGCCGTGCTCGAAGCCGGGCGGCAAAGCCGCATGCTCAACTGGTTTGGCGCGCTGGTGGACACGGTGTCCGACGAAATCCTGGTCACCGACCCGCAGTCCCTGCGCTACCTCTACGCCAACCCCAGCGCGGTCCGCAGCCTGGGCTACTCGCTGGAGCAGTTGCGCGGCATGACGCCGATGGACGTGATGGAGGGCCAGAACCACGCAACCTTCAACGCCTATGTGCGGCAGCTGCAGGAAGGCGCGCCGCAAGTCGTGTTTGAAGGGGTGCGACAGCGCAGCGACGGCGGCAGTTATCCGGTGGAGGCACGTTGGCAACTGGTGTCCAGCTTCGGCCGGCCGGTCATTCTTTCCATCGTCACGGACATCACGCAGCGCAAGGAAATGGAGCGCATGAAAAGCGAGTTCATCTCGGTGGTCAGCCATGAACTGCGCACGCCGCTCACCTCCATCCACGGTGCCGTCAAGCTCCTCGACAGCGGCATCGCCGGTTCGCTGCCGGAAGGCGCTGCGCGGCTGGTGAAACTGGCCGCACGCAACTCCGAGCGCCTGCGCACCATCGTGGACGACATCCTGGACATGGAAAAGATGGCTTCCGGGCAGATGGTGTTCCAGATCGAGTCCCTGCATGCCGCGCCCCTGCTCGAGCGCGCCGCGCAGGCCTTTGAAGCCGTGGCCGGCACCGCCGGCGTGCAACTGGCCGTCTCGGGCGGCGCCGGCCTGCACCTGCGCGCCGACGCCCAGCGCCTGCAACAGGTGTTGGCCAACCTGATTTCAAACGCGCTCAAGTTCGCACCCCGGGGCAGCCAGGTGCGGGTGGAGGCGTCGCAGGCCGGCCCCGGCACCGGTGTGCGCCTGCAGGTCACAGACCAGGGCCCCGGCATTCCCGACGAGTTTCGTGCGCGCATCTTCCAGCGCTTTGCCCAGGCCCAGATGACGGCCAGCCGGCAAAAAAGCGGGTCGGGCCTGGGCCTGTCGATTGCCAAGGAGATGATCGAGCGCATGGGTGGCAGCATCGGTTACGCGTCCGTGCCCGGGTGCACCGTGTTTCACGTGACCTTGCCGTCTGCTGTTGCGTAGGCGCGCATAGCGAGGCTTGTCGGCGGTGAGGGCTTCAGGGCGGGTCAAGGCGACTGCGGGCCAAAGTTGTGCATCAAATTGGCCTTCAGCCCTTGTGCGGCGTGCGCTAGCCGCTATCAAACTTGTAGTAAATACACCTGCCGCCTTCACCGGCAGGGCGGCGCTCAGCCGGTGAGGATGGGGCGCAGCGTGTCCACCTCACTGGCCATGAACGCGAAGAAGGCCGACACCCGCGGCGTGCGCCGCAGCGGGCGCGTGGTCAGCAGGCGCCAGATGCGCGTCAGCTCGGGCACCGGGCCCAGCACCCGCACCAGGTCGGGCTCGGCATCGCCCAGCGCCGTCGGCAGTGCGGCCAGACCCACATTCGCCTTCGCCAGTTGCACCAGGCCCAGCACGCTGCCGCTGGTGGCCACGATGCGTGCGCCGGGCGCCACCTGGCGCAGCCACTGCGTCGCGCGGTGCTTGCCCATGCTTTCGTCAAAACCTGCCCAGGCGTTCTGCGCCAGGTCTTCCGTGCGCGCCGGGCTGCCCTGGCGTGCCAGGTAGTCGCGGCCCCCGTACACCGCCCACAGCGAATCGGCCACCTTGCGGCCGATGAGCTGGTTGTCCACGGTGTCGCCCGAGCGCAGCGCCACATCGGCTTCGCCCTGGCCCAGGTCCACGTAATGGTCGCTCACGACAAACTCCACGCGCAGGCCGGGGTGCCGCGTCTGCAGACGCTCCAGCAAGGGGGATCGGGTGATGCGTGCCACCAGCGGCTCCGGGCAGGTCAGCCGGATGACGCCGTTCAGTTCGCGCGCGGAAGACTGCACGACGTTCTGCAGGGCCAGCATCTGCTGCTCGACGAGCTGCGCATGCGGCAGCAGCTGTTGGCCGTAAGCGGTCAGCCGGTAGCCGCTGGGGTGGCGCTCGACCAGGGGCTGGCCGATGCGTTGTTCAAGCCGGGTGATGCGCCGCTGCACGGTGGACTGGTCGATGTTCAGCGCGCGCCCCGCTGCGGTGGTGCTGCCATGGCGCGCCACCGCCAGGAAATGCTTGAGGTCATCCCAATCGAACATGTGAGCTCCGCGTCGGTGCGGCCCCATTATGCAGTTCTGCGGCTGGCGCCCAGCGAGGGCGCTGCCTAAACTGGCCGCATCTTTCCTCTCATGAAAGGCCTTGCCATGAACCCCCGCCATGAACCCAAACGCCTCGCCCGCCGCGCCGGCCTGACCTTGCTGCTGGGCGCCGCCTGCTGCGTGCCGGCAGCCCACGCCCAGGCGCCCGGCCTGGCCGCGCCCCAGCTGGTGCTGAGAGAACACGTGCTGCAGATGCCCAGGGGCGACACGCAGGAAGTCAGGGTGATGACCGCCGCGTTCAAGCCCGGCGACAGGACGGTATTCCACACCCACCGCTCCCCGGTGACGGTGTACGTGCTCGAAGGCCAGTTCACGCTGGACCTGGAGGGCAGGGCACCGGTGGTCCTCAGCGCCGGCCAGGCCTTCGTCGAACCGCCCAACGTGAAAATGACCGGCTACAACAAAAGCGCCACCGATCCGCTGCGGGTGGTCATCTTCTACGTGAGCGACCCCAACACGCCGTTTCTGGACGCAGCCCACTGACAGGCCGTAGCCGCCGCGCGCACTGTGAGAGCTGGCGGCGGTGAGGGGATTCGACGCAGAGTGAAGGGGGCTGCGGGCGAAACTTGTGCATCAAATCGGCCTCCAGCCATTGTGAGGCAAGCGCAAGCAGCTATGAAAAAAATAGCAAAACGGCGGGCTGGTCCAATCGCCGAGGCCTTGGCCGGCCGAAGCGCAAGCCAGCCCTTCCGCAGAAAAGCCTTCCTGCGGGAGTTTATTTGACAGCCTGGGGCAAGATGTCGAAAGTCGGGCCAGCCGTTCGTCGTGCAGGTGTGACCCTCAACCACCGACCCAAGGACATCTCCATGCAATACCTCTGCCTTGCTTATTACGACCCCGAAAAAATGGCCGCCATGGCGCCCGCCGACATGCAGGCGCTGGCCGCGCAGTTGCCGGCCAAAGACGCCGCGCTCGCGCAAACCGGTTGCCTGGTCTGGAGCGCCTCGCTCGAAGGGCCCCAGGCCACCTTCGCGCTGCGCCCGCGCGGCGGCAAGCCGGCCGTGACCGACGGGCCTTATGCCGAAGCCAAGGAGCTGGTGGGCGGCGTCATCCTGATTGAAGCGCCCAACAAGGAAGAAGCCATACGCATCGCCTCGCTGCATCCCGCCGCCACGCTGGGTGAAGGGATAGGCTGGGGCATCGAGGTGCACCCGATCGGGGTGTGTTCGGTGAAGATGAAAAAGTAGCAGCGAAGGGTGCCGCTGTTACTGCGGCACCAGTCCCGCGGCTTTCACCAGGTCCGCATGGATGCGGATCTCTTCCGAGATCACCTGCGCCAGCGGCTTGACTTCATCGGCCGCCGGCTCCATGCCGATCTCGATCAACTTCGTTTTGGCGTCGCCGCGCAGAAAGGCTTTTGCCGATTTGCTGATCTTGTCCAGCACCGGCTGCGGCGTTTTGGCTGGTGCTAGCAGGCCTATCCACGCCGACAGCACCACGTTGTTCACGCCGCCTTCGCGCAGGGTCGGAATGTCCGGCGCAGAAATGGCGCGTTTCTCGCTCAGCACACCCACGGCAAACAACTTGCCCGACTTGATGTGCGGCAGCGCTTCCGGCAACGGGGCAAACGCCATGTCCACCTGGCCGCCGATCAGGTCGGTGATCGCCGCCGCGCCGCCCTTGTACGGAATGTGCAGCAGCTTGACGCCGGCCCGGCTTTCGAACATCAGGCCCGCCAGGTGCTGCGGGCTGCCGTCGCCCGAGGACGCATAGGTTAGCTTGCCGGGGCTGGCCTTGGCCGCCGCCAGGATGCCGGCCGGTGTGCCGTATTTGGCCTTGTCGCTCACCACCAGCACCATGGCCTGGTTCACCAGCTTGGTTACCGCCACAAAGGCGGTTTCGGGGTTGTAGGGCAGGGTCTTGAAAATGCTCTTGTTCGTCGTGAGAAAGGAGGCCGGCGACACCATGATCGTGTAGCCGTCCGGCGCCGCCTTGGCCACCACCGGGACACCAATCTGGCCCGAGCCACCGGCCCGGTTGTCGACCACAAAAGGCTGGCCCAGGTCAGTCGCCATTTGCTGGCTGAGCTGCCGCGCCACCATGTCCACGCTGCCGCCGGCAGGCAGCGCGACGATGACTTTGACGGGGCGGTTGGGGTAGGTGTCCTGCGCCATCGAAGGCAGGGTGAGGGTCAAACTGGAGGCGGCGCAAAACGCCAGGCAGGAAGTGCGAAGGATGGACATGGTTCGCTTTCAGAGTGGAGGTGGTCATGGCAGGACAGGCATCCGCGCCGAGAACTTGTCTGGCCGCATGCAAAAAAGCAGCAATTTGCGTGCCGCCTAGCGGCCTGGCATCGCAAGACAGCCTCGACCTGCGCATGGCATCCGGCCCGCGCTGCGACCCGGACCCTTGCATGTAATCCCGGCCCCCTATGTGATTCAGGATCTGATCCGGGATCCATGTTGATGACGTTGGAGCACTCAACGCGCCCGCTCACAGGGAAAAATCGGACGAAGCTAGGAAGGCGCGTTTGCGACGCTGATCTGCATATTTGTTCAGCGACTAGGTCAATCTGGAGCTGTTTTCCCCGCCATGATCTGCCTCAGCATCTCCACGTCAAAGACCTTGCGCACAAACGACCCTTTGTCTAGCCTACCCATCGCCTCCAAGTACCCAATTAGCGCGCCGTACCGTAGCTGATAGAACTCGACCATCGACGCGCTTCCCCCTGCTTCTTGATATTTTTCCAGCGCCCAACTTAGCGAATGCAACTCAAGTCCGACTGCATTTACGCTCAAGTGGATGTCCTGCATCACCTCGTTCAGTCCTTCAAATACGCGTCTGTGTTCGCGATTCTCATCCGTCTTGGCGTACTCATTGCCTAGCGCCGCAATGTGATTGAAAAGAGTCAAGGGCGCCACGTCATCACGCACCCTTTCCTTGGCCGCGTAGTACGTTGGAACAGTGCTCAACATTTGATCGAGTTGCGCAGAAATGCTTGCCATGGCGCGTTGCATCTCTTGCACTTCTGCTTGCTGCTTTGCGATTTCCAGTTGCTTCATCTGTAGCAGGATCGTGATGAAGATTCCAACAAACGCTAGCAGCCCAACGAACGGCCCCATAAGGCCGCCGTAGAAGGTACCAAAGTGCGCCCAAGTTTCTTGGTCTGCGGAAAACTCAAACCATTTCCACTCCCCAAACTTGACGTAGTAACCGCCCAAAATGAACCAGTTGGTCAGTACCGTTATGACCAGCAGCTTTATCAACAACTTGTTGATGACCGTCTTAAAGGTGCCGTCCATTCTTGTTCCCCATTGTTTTATTCTTACAGCTGAATGTACATCCTGGTCCAGCTGGTCTATTACGTTTTGCTAGTTCGTCAATCGACAAGATTGGCAGCACGCGGATTCTCAGCGCGTGGGGAAACTCCACGAAGAGTTGTACCCAGACCAAATCTGAGGCTGCCTTGGCCGCTCCTTCTGGTGGTCGGGGTGGCCTTTAGACCCACAGCAATGGCAGCCTCAAGGCCTGAAAACCCCCTGCACCGTCTCCCAGGCCACCGTCTGCAGATGTTTGGCAATCGCAGGATCCCGAGCCGATCGAGTTTTTATTTCACGACTGGGACTCTACAAAAACGATTTACTGGGCTTTTCGGAGGAGAACGGTGGCGTTTAGTTGGGAGCCGGCAAACGCTGCAACAGGCTTGCCATCCTCTCTCACAGTGATGGTAATTCTGGATTCCGCAGAAAGGGGTGAAGAGAGAGTATTTCCCTCGATGGCCATGTTGAGTCGCCTGCCTCTGTGAGGTTTTTTTCGTCCCTTTGCAATCATCAACACACGTGCTTCCTGCGGCGAAACGAATTCCTCGAACGCGAACAGAATTTCGCCAAGCGCAAAAATGTTTACGGACCACCAGCCCGTCAGTGTCGCAGGCAGCTGACCCAGCGATGGCGAAGGCGCCTTGATTGAAAATCCTTCCGGAAGCTCCACATCGTCAAGTACAAGCTTCACAGTTTGTGGCGCAATGTTCTCTGGTCCGAGGGCTGCCTGCGCCAGTGTTCGGCCATGGTGAAGTTCAAAAAGCCTGTCACCTTCGGCTTCCAGAGTCATCATGAGGTCTGGGCTCTCCTTGACTTTGGCTTGGGTATCTGCGGTGCTATTTCCGCAACGTTCAAGCCATGCACTCTTTGCGCCAGAGAGATCGATGTTGGCCCCCGCGGCCTCAAGCGCGCGGCGAGTGCGTACGTACGGCTTTTGATCAACAGGAAACTTGTAATAGCGTTGAACTTCAAAGACGGGAATCCAGGAGAAAGGGTCACCAAGTATTTGCGGTCGGCAAGCCCAAAACGTCTGGCGCAAAGCAAAGTTGGCAAACATCCAGGAAGTCGTGTTTTTTTGTCCGACTTCATTGATGGTCGCCCTGACTTTCTCCGATTCAAGCAACGCGATGACCAGATCCGCGAAGCCGCGTGCAGACGCCAGCATCAACGGCGTCACGCCATCCGCATTCTTTTTCGTCAAGGCATCATCCGACGGATTTTTCGCAACGAGTTGACGAAGCTCTTCCGCTGATTCAGCCTCGGCGGACCGGTATTCCGCTTGGGTGGCTGTTTGCTTGCTGATCCACAGAATTTTCTTATGTAGATCTTCGATGATCCGCACAGCATCGTCGCCAGTTGTCTGGGCGCCCGCCGTGAACGGAGTCATCAGGGTGAACGCAAGTGCAACAGTTGGCCCAAGGCAGCGCATCATGGCAGTCTCAGTCTTGTGGATTAAAGCGACGCTGATCAGGCCTCTCAAGGCCTGAAATACTCCTGCACCGTCTCCCAGGCCACCGTCTGCAGATGTTTGGCAATCGCCGGGTCCAGGCCGGCCGTGTATTTCAGGTCCACCGGTGAAGCCTTGAACAGCGTCGCATACGTGGTGCACGCGGCCAGGTAGCTGCCGGCCACGCTGGGGTGGCGCAGGTCGGCGACGTACAAATTCAGCTCGGGCATTTTGGCAATCGACTTGCCGAAGGCCAGGCCTGCGGGAATGACGAGTGCGTTGTTGTCGTTACCGGCCT
Source organism: Polaromonas sp. YR568 (assembly GCF_943371715.1). Taxonomy (GTDB): domain Bacteria; phylum Pseudomonadota; class Gammaproteobacteria; order Burkholderiales; family Burkholderiaceae_C; genus Polaromonas. Next base: position 30,139 of record NZ_CALRVW010000003.1, read on the forward strand.
GGGTGTAGGCCTCGGCCAGTTCGGCCGTCATCGACGGCACGTCCTTGTAGGCCCACGACATGAAGAACACCGGCTTGGCGCCATGTTTGCGCACGGTGTCGGCGTGTTTTTTGGCGTATTCATGGAACAGGGGCTTGAGCTGCGGGTGCAGCGGGCACTGGCTGCAGTCCATCATGATCGCGACGTCGAACAGCCGGTCCAGTTTGTTGAAGCTGACGGTGTTGTTGGCGCCAAACGAATACGAGCCGACGGCGTTGGGGCGGAAGTAGCTGTCCACGTCATGCCAGTTCATGCCCGAGCCGCTGATGGTGGCCGAGCTGGCGCGGTGCCTGAAGCCGGGCTGGCCTTCCCGGATCAGTTGCCCCACATGGTTGTGCAGGCTGTTGTTGTAATAAAAAAAGCTGTTGCCGATGTAGATGGCCGAGGCGGGCTTGTCGCCGCCGTCCATCACCCTGGGTTTGGTCTGGGCCAGCGCGCCGCTGGCGGCGCCGAACAGGACGGCCAGGCCGAGCGCTGCGGAGAGAAAAGGTTTGAAAAGGGGTTTGATCACGAGGTGGCGCATCTTGTCTCCTTGATTTTTTGTGTCTGGCGAGTCTAGTGGACTTTGCGGCACGCCGTCATGCCCTTTTCTGCGCAAGCCCGGGCCGCTGCAGGCAAGGCCCTTCTGGACGGATACTTGGGCCTGGAACACATAAAAAGGAGACACCATGAACCCCGCCATCCGCCGGCAAACGATTGCCGACCTGCTGCACCGCACCGCCAAGCGTTACCCCCAAAAAACCGGCCTGATCTGCGGCGACACGCGTTGGACCTTTGCCGAGTTTGACGCGGTGGTGGACCGCGTGGCGGCCGGGCTGGCTGGGCTGGGCGTGGGTCATGCGAGCCGGGTGGCCGTGCTGGCGCGCAACTCGCACGGGTTTGCGGCCATGCGTTTTGCGCTGGCGCGGCTGGGTGCGGTGCTGGTGCCGATCAACTTCATGCTCAAGGCCGAAGAGGTGGCCTTCATCCTGCGTCATGCCGAGGCGCAGATGCTGGCCACCGACTCGGGCCTGGCCGAGCTGGCCCGCAGCGCCGCGGCGCTGGATACGAAAGTGACGCAGTTTGTCTGGCTGCCGTCGGAAGAGGCCACGCCGCCGGCGGCGGGCATGGTTTCGTTCAACGACCTGGCTGCAACGCAAGGCACGCCGCCCGAGGTGGCGCTGGGCAGCACCGACCTGGCGCAGATCGTCTACACCAGCGGCACCGAGTCGAGTCCGAAGGGCGCAATGCTGACGCACGACGCGGTGATCTCGCAGTACGCCAGCTGCGCGGTGGACGCCAGCATTGCCCATGGCGACGTGATGCTGCACGCGCTGCCGCTGTACCACTGCGCGCAGCTCGACGTGTTTTTTGGCCCGGCCATTTATGTGGGGGCTACCAGCATCATCACCGCCAAGCCGACCCCGGACAACCTGCTGCCGCTGATGGCGCAGCACCGCATCACCTCCTTCTTTGCGCCGCCCACGGTGTGGATTGCGCTGCTGCGCTCACCCTTGTTCGACGGCACCGACCTGTCCAGCCTGCGCAAGGGTTATTACGGCGCGTCCATCATGCCGGTGGAGGTGCTGCGCGAGCTGGCGCGGCGCCTGCCCGACGTGGGCTTCTGGAACCTCTACGGCCAGACCGAGATCGCCCCGCTGGCCACCATGCTCGGCCCCGACGACCAGCTGCGCAAGCCCGGCTCCTGCGGGCGCGCCGTGCTCAATGTGGAAACGCGCGTGGTGGACGACGCCATGCACGACGTGGCAGTGGGTGAGGTCGGCGAAATCGTGCACCGCTCGCCGCATCTGATGCTGGGCTACTTTCGCGACGAGGAGAAAACCAGGGCCGCCTTCCAGGGCGGCTGGTTCCATTCGGGCGACCTGGCCACCATCGACGACGAAGGCTTCATCACCGTGGTGGACCGCAAGAAGGACATGATCAAGACCGGCGGCGAAAACGTGGCCAGCCGCGAGGTGGAGGAAATGATTTACCGCTTGGGCGCCGTGTCGGAAGTGGCGGTGGTCGGCGTGCCGCACCCGAAGTGGGTCGAGGCCGTGGTCGCCGTGGTGGTGGTCAAGGCCGGCCAGACGCTGACCGAGCAGCAGGTGCTGGCGCATTGCAGCGAGCACATTGCCAACTTCAAGGCGCCCAAGGCGATTGTGTTCACCGACGCGCTGCCGAAAAACCCGAGCGGCAAGCTGCTGAAGCGGGATCTGCGCGCGCTTTACCAGGACGTGTTTGCCGGCAGCTGAGATAGAGATGTATTTGGATTTGGATCAACGGAGATAACCATGACGACGAAGACAACACCCCCCACCCCCACCGGCCTGCAACTGCAATCCCTCGTCAAACCCGAGGGCGTGCTGGAGATCTCGCTGGTCAGCGTGCCCACGCCCACCCCTGCCGACGATGAGGTGGTGGTGCGCATCGAGGCCACGCCCATCAACCCTTCGGACATCGGCCTGTTGTTCGGCGCGGGTGACATCCGTACCGCCAAGCTGTCGGGCACGGCCAGCCACCCGGTGGTCACGATGCAGATTCCGCCGGCAGCCATGAAAGCCATGGCCGGCCGCCTGGGCCAGGCGCTGCCGGTGGGCAACGAAGGCGCGGGCGTGGTGGTGGCCGCCGGCAGCGCACCTGCTGCGCAGGCGCTGCTGGGCAAGACGGTGGCCACGCTGGGCGGCGCGATGTATGCGCAATACCGCTGCGTCAAGGCCGAGCAATGCCTGCTGCTGCCCGAAGGCACCACGCCGGCCGAGGGGGCTTCGTGTTTTGTGAACCCGCTGACGGCGCTGGGCATGGTGGAGACCATGCGCCGCGAGGGCCACACGGCCCTTGTGCACACCGCCGCGGCGTCCAACCTCGGGCAGATGCTGAATCGCATCTGCCTCAAGGACGGCATCGGCCTGGTCAACATCGTGCGCAAGCCGGAGCAGGCGGCGCTGCTGAAGTCGCAGGGCGCCCAACATGTGTGCGACGCCTCGGCGCCCACCTTCCTCGAAGACCTCACGCAGGCGCTGGTGGCCACCGGCGCCACGCTGGCTTTTGATGCCACCGGCGGCGGCAAGCTGGCGGGGCAGATTCTCGGCTGCATGGAGGCCGCGCTGAACCGCACGGCCAAGGAATACAGCCGTTACGGTTCCACCACGCACAAGCAGGTCTACATTTACGGCGGCCTGGACACCGGCCCCACCGAGTTCAACCGCAACTTCGGCATGGCCTGGGGCATGGGCGGCTGGCTGTTGTTTCCTTTCCTGCAGCGCATTGGCAACGATGCCGCGCAGGCGCTGCGCCAGCGGGTCGCCGATGAGCTGAAAACCACCTTTGCCAGCAGTTATTCGAAGGAGATCTCGCTGACCGAGGCGCTGCAGCCCGCAGAGATTGCGGTGTACGGCCAGCGCGCCACCGGCACCAAATACCTGCTCAACCCGAACAAGGGTCTGGCGAGCTAGTCACGCGGCGCCGGTTTGGCTGAAAAGCGCAACACGCCGTCGCGCAGCGGCGAGAACTTCAGCGCCAGCAGGTCCAGCAGGTAGTTCTGGTACATGCGCCACGGCCGGCGCAGGCCCTGGCGCGCCAGCAGGTGGGCCGAGCGCTGCACATAGCCCGAACTCAGGTCCAGGAAGGGTTGCGTCGGCAGCTGGGCATCGTCATTGACGGGCACACACGCGTCCAGCTGGCGCGCCTCCATCTCATTGAGCAGCCGGCAGACATAACGCGCCACCAGCTCGCACTTGAGCGTCCACGAGGCATTGGTGTAGCCGAAGGCCACCGCCAGATTGGGCACGCCGCTGAACATCGCGCCCCGGTAAACAACGGCCTTGGACAGGTCTACCGCCGCGCCGTCCACGCTGAGCGCGGCGCCGCCCAGCACCTTGAGCTCCAGCCCGGTGGCGGTGACGATCACATCCGCCGCAATTTCTTCGCCCGAGCTCAGGCGCAGGCCGGTGGGCGTGAAGCATTCGATCTGCCCGGTCACGATGTCGGCCTTGCCGGTGCGCACGGCGCGGAAGATGTCCGCGTCGGGCGCGATGCACAGGCGCTGGTCCCACGGGTTGTAGCGGGGCGCCAGATGGCGCTGCACGTCGAAGCCGGGGCCCAGCAGGCGCGCGGCCTCTCGCAGGATCAGGCGCCTGACGGTGGCCGGTCGGTGCCGCGCGAACTGGTAGAACGCACTGGCCAGCGCAATGTTTTTCCAGCGAATCAGGGGGTGCGAGAGCCGGCTGGGCAGCCAGCGCCGCAGCAGCGCACCGACGCGGTCGCGCGCCGGCAGGGCGACGATGTAGCTGGGCGAACGCTGCAGCATGGTCACGTGGGCTGCGCTGGCCGCCATGTCGGGCACCAGCGTCACCGCGGTGGCGCCGCTGCCGATCACCACCACCTTGCGGTTGCGGTAGTCCAGGTCGGCCGGCCAGTGCTGCGGGTGCACGAGGCGGCCTTTGAAATCCTCGCGGCCCGGCCATGGCGGTGTGTGGCCCTGCTCGTAGTTGTAGTAGCCGCTGCAGAAGAACAGGAAGCGGCAGTCAAAAAGCACTTCGCGCGCCGGCTCGCCGGGGGTGGTCAGGGCCGCCGTGACGTGCCAGCGTGCCTGCTGCGAGTCCCAGGCGGCGCCGGTGACGCGGTGACCGAAGCGGATGTGTGGGGTGATGCCTTCTTCGCGCGCCGTGGCAGCCACATACTCGCGGATGGCCGGCCCCATGGCAAAGCTGGCGTCGCTTTCCCACGGCCGGAAGCTGTAGCCCAGGGTGAACATGTCGGAGTCGGAACGCACGCCGGGATAACGGAACAGGTCCCAGGTGCCGCCTATGGCCTGCCGGTTTTCCAGGATCACGTAGCTGCGTGTCGGGCACAGCGTCTGGAGATAGTGCGCTGCCGCGACGCCGGAGAGCCCCGCGCCCACGACCACAACGTCAAAGAAGGTGGAATCGGTGGGGGCGTCCGTCATGGGGGCAGTTTAAGTGAGGTGCGAATGACGCAGGGGTGGGCGCCATGGCGGGAAAGGGTTTGCCTCCTGGCCCTTCAACCGGGGACAGGCGAAAAAAAACCGGCCCTGAAGCCGGTTTTTTTATTGGAGAAGCAGAGCTTAGTAGCCGCCGCGGCCACCGCCGCCGCCACCACCGTAGCCGCCGCCGCCACCACCACCGTAGCCGCCACCACCGCCGCCGCCGCCTTCACGACGACCGCCACCGCCGCCGCCGAAGCCGCCGGTACGTGGCTCCATCGGACGGGCCTCATTGACCACCATGTCACGGCCATCAACGGACTTGCCGTTCATGCCGCTGATGGCTGCCTGGGCTTCTGCGTCGCTGGACATTTCCACAAAGCCGAAGCCCTTGGAACGGCCGCTGTCGCGGTCCATCATGACTTTGGCGGAAGTGATCGCGCCAAATTCAGAAAAGTGTTGTTGGAGGGAGTCGTCGTTCACCGAGTAGGAGAGGTTGCCGACGTAAAGTTTCTTGCCCATTTTGGGACCTTTCAAAAATGCTTGCACGTTTGGGATCAAACACGCGAAGCGGGTGTGACGGTTCTGGTTAGAAAACCGTTCAACGAAATGCACGCTTGCCAAGGGCAGCGTTGTAATTGGACCGTGTATCGGGGTGCCACAGGGCAATCCGGTACCTGGACCAGGTTATGAATTCGGTCGGAATAGGGAATATAGGGACCGGGGTGAAGCTCGCCGCTGGGGGAGTTTGACGACCGGGAGGGCCGGAACTATCGGCCAAAAGGTGCGGAGGGGCAGGTATGAAGTGCCGCAGACCGTGTCAGACTGGAGTGCTGCAAAGGAAAGCTAAATTGCAACAATTTGGGTATTTTACTCCTGTTTGAGGAATTGGCGTTGGCAGGCCCAAAACCACCGGCTGCCTGAGGCGCTGGCCGGCACGCTGCTCAGCCCTGAAAGCCCTTGCGAAACTCCCCCGGACTCGTGCCCGTCCATGCGCGAAATGCGCGCGTAAAACTTTTTTCGTTCAAAAATCCCACCGCCGCCGCCACCTGCTTGACCGGTTTGTCGCTGCGGTACAGCAGGTCTTTCGCGCGTTCGCTGCGCACCTCGTCTTTCAGTTGCTGCAGGGTGGCGTCTTCTTCCTTCAGTTGCCGGTGCAGCGTGCGCGCGGAAATGTTCAGCAGCGCCGCCACGCCATCGGCGTTGTGCGCCTGGTCGGGGTGGGCGGCCAGGGCCTGCCGCACCTGCTGCACCAGCAGCCGGTCGCGCCGGTATTGCAGCACCGTCAGCGGCAGGGCGCGTTGCAGCATGTGCTGCAGGGCTTTTTCATCGCGGCGCAGGGGCAGGGCGAGGTAACGCGCATCGAAGCGGATCTCGGCCTGCGCGGCATCAAAGCGCAGCGGGCCGGGAAACATCAGCCCATAGGCATCCGTATGTGGCGGCGCAGGGAAAGGGAAGCGCGCGCCCTGCAGCGGAATGCGGGAGTCGATGTACCAGCAGGCCAGGCCGTGGATGTTGCGCAGCACGTGCACCAGGCAGAACTCGCGCGCGCCCTGGCCATGCCGGGCCAGGTCGGTGCGCTCCTCGATCGTGATGGCGGCGCTGTCGCCGGTGATCACCAGCTTGAGGGCAATGTCGCCCGCCAGCAGGGCGTGGTGGCGGCACCAGCGTTTGAGGGCCACGCCCAGGTCAGGCGCGCTGAGCGAGGCGCGGGCCAGCATGCCGTAGCTGCCCCAGGGCAGTTTTCTGGAGAAGGCGCCCAGGGCTTCGTCGTCGAGCTCCTGCATCGCCGTGCCGGACAGCACCTCCATCTGGCGCGCGGTGATGCGGGCCTCCGGCTGGTGCAGCCGGGATGGCGTGATCTGTGCCAGCTTCAAGGCGTTGGCGGGGCTGCGGCCGTAAAGTTCGTAGGCCGCCGCCATCACCCTTGCAAAGGCCATGGGGGTGGCGGCAGCCGGCTGGGCCGGGGTGGCGGGCGGTGAACGAACAGGCATGGGCCAAGTTTGGCGCAAGCTGGCACGATTTGCAACCTGTGTGGCGGCCGCATGGCGGCTTTTGCGCCTAAGCTGCGGTATTGGCGTTAAGGTGTGGCCCATGCGCGGCCGTCCGCGCCGCTGTGAGGAATTTATGCCTGTTCTGGAGACAAAACTCAACGCCCGCTCGGCCGACTTTCAGGCCAATGCCGCCGCCATGCGCGCGCTGGTGGACGACCTGAAGCTGCAGGTGGCCAAGGCCGCTGCCGGCGGCGGTGAAGCCGCCCGGGCCAAACACGTGGCGCGCGGCAAGCTGCCGCCGCGCGAGCGCGTGCAGATGCTGCTGGACCCGGGCACACCCTTCCTGGAGCTGGCACCGCTGGCGGCGCTGGCCATGTACCCCGACCGTGACGGCAGCGACAGCGCGCCCTGCGCCGGCGTGATCACCGGCATTGGCCGCGTCAACGGCGTGGACTGCATGATCGTCTGCAACGACGCGACGGTGAAGGGCGGCACCTACTACCCGATGACGGTCAAAAAGCATTTGCGCGCGCAGGAAGTGGCGCAGCAAAACCGCTTGCCCTGCATTTACCTGGTCGATTCGGGCGGCGCCAACCTGCCGAACCAGGACGAGGTGTTTCCCGACCGCGACCATTTCGGCCGCATCTTCTACAACCAGGCCAACATGAGCGCGCAGGGCATTGCGCAGATCGCCGTGGTCATGGGCAGCTGCACGGCTGGCGGCGCCTATGTGCCGGCCATGAGCGACGAAACCATCATCGTCAAGAACCAGGGCACGATCTTCCTGGGCGGCCCGCCGCTGGTGAAAGCCGCCACCGGCGAGATCGTCACCGCGGAGGACCTGGGCGGCGGCGACGTGCATACCCGGCTGTCGGGCGTGGCCGACTACCTGGCACAGAACGACGCGCACGCGCTGGCGCTGGCGCGCTCGGCGGTGGGCAACCTGAACGCCAATTTCAATCGAAAAGTGCCTGAAGTCCTCGCCAGCCGTGCGCCGCGTGCTCCTGAATATGCAGCAGACGAGGTGTACGGCGTGGTGCCCACCGACACCCGCAAGCCCTACGACGTGCGTGAGATCATTGCCCGCATCGTGGACGGCAGCGAGTTCGACGAGTTCAAGGCGCGTTTCGGCAGCACGCTGGTCACCGGTTTCGCCCACATCGAAGGCATGCCGGTTGGCATCATCGCCAACAACGGCATTTTGTTCAGCGAGTCGGCGCAGAAGGGCGCGCACTTCATCGAGCTGTGCTGCCAGCGCAAGATCCCGCTGGTGTTTCTGCAGAACATCACCGGCTTCATGGTCGGCCGCAAGTACGAGGCTGAAGGCATTGCGCGCCACGGCGCCAAGATGGTGATGGCCGTGGCCACCGCCCAGGTGCCCAAGTTCACCATCATCATCGGCGGCAGCTTCGGCGCCGGCAACTACGGCATGTGCGGCCGCGCCTACAGCCCGCGCTTTTTGTGGATGTGGCCGAACGCGCGCATCTGTGTCATGGGCGGCGAGCAGGCCTCTTCCGTGCTGGCCAGCGTGCGACGCGACGCGATCGAGGCCAAGGGCGGCAGCTGGAGCGCCGACGAAGAAAAAGCCTTCAAGCAACCGATGCTGGACCAGTTCGAGCACCAGTCGCACCCGTATTACTCCAGCGCCCGGCTCTGGGACGACGGTGTGATCGACCCGGCCGACACGCGCCGCGTGCTGGCGCTGGGCCTGCGCGCCAGCCTGAACGCCCCGATTCCCGAGCCGAAGTTCGGCGTCTTCCGCATGTAACGCCACCGGTAAGAAAAATGTCCAACGCCTCCATTTACGACACGCCCGAATACGAATCCCTGCGCGACCAGATCGCCCGCTTCATCGCCAAGGAAGTCGAGCCGCATGCCGCCGCCTGGGAAGAGCAGGGTTTTGTGCCGCGCGACGTCCTCAAGCGCATGGGCGCCGCCGGCCTGTTCGGCCTGATGTACGAGGAAAAATACGGTGGCGCCGACAGTGACGCCATGACCAACCTGGTGTTTGCCGAGGCGCTGTCGCAGTCCACCTTTGCCGGCTTCATCATCACCGTGCTGGTCCACACCGACATGGCCAGCCCGCACCTGCACCACGCGGGCAATGCGGAACAAAAAGACAAGTACCTGAAGAAGGTGATTGCCGGCGAGCTGATCACCGCCGTCGGCATCACCGAGCCGGGCGCCGGCTCCGACGTGGCGGGCATCCGTAGCACGGCCAAACGTGACGGCGACGACTGGGTGCTCAACGGCACCAAGATGTTCATCACCAACGGTGTGCATGCCGACCTGTACTTCGTTGCGGCCAAGACCGGGCCGGGCAAGCGCGACATCTCGATGTTCATCGTCGAGAAGGGCACGCCGGGTTTCACCGTCGGCCGCGCGCTGAAGAAAACCGGCTGGCTGTCGTCCGACACGGCGGAACTGATCTTCGACAACGTGCGCATCCCCGCCTGGAACCTGCTGGGCGAAGAGGGCAAGGGCTTTTATTCGGTGATGAAAAACTTCCAGACCGAACGCATCGCGCTGGGCGCCATGGCCGTGGGCCATTGCCAGCAGGCGCTCAAGCTCACGATCGACTATGTGCGCCAGCGCCAGGCTTTTGGTGGCCCGCTGTGGGACCAGCAGGTGATCCGCCAGCGGCTGGCCATGCTGGACGCCAAGACGCGTGCCGCACGCGCCTTCATGTACCACTGCGCCTGGCGCGTCACGCAGGGCCACGACATCGTGCAGGACGTGTCCATGCTCAAGGCACTGACCGGTGAGCTGGTCAACGAGGTGGTGCAGACCTGCCAGCAGTTCCACGGCGGCATGGGCTTCATCCGCGAAACTGCGATCGAGCGCCTGTGGCGCGATGCACGCGTGCTGGCGATCGGCGGTGGCGCCACCGAAGTGATGCTGGAAGAAGTAGCCAAAAGGTATTGAGGAAGAAATGATGGAACACCTGCAACTGGCCTGCGACGGCGGCGTGGCCACCGTCACCCTCAATCGCCCCGACGTTCGCAACGCGTTCAACGACGAAGTCATCGCCGAGCTGACCGCATGTTTTCAGGACCTCGGTGCGCGTGATGACGTGCGCTGCATCGTGCTGGCGGCCAATGGCACGGCCTTCTGTGCCGGGGCCGATCTGAACTGGATGAAACGCATGGCCACCTATTCGCGCGAGGAAAACCTCGCCGATGCGGGCGCGCTGGCGGAAATGCTGCGCGTGATTTATGCCTGTCCCAAACCGACCATCGCGCGTGTGCAGGGCGACGTGTATGCGGGCGGCACCGGCCTGGTGGCGGCTTGTGACATCGCCGTGTCGGTGGACACGGCTGGTTATTGCCTCAGCGAAGTGAAGCTGGGCCTGATTCCCGCGACCATCAGCCCGTATGTGATTCGCGCCATGGGCGCGCGGGCGTCGCACCGCTACTTCCTGACCGCCGAACGTTTCAGTGCTGCGGAAGCCCTGCGCATCGGGTTTGTGCATGAGGTGGTGAGTGCCGCGGAGCTTGACGCCACGGTGGCCGAGCTCGCGAAAACGCTGGTCAACGCCGGCCCTCAGGCGGTGCGCCTGTGCAAGAAGCTGGTACAGGACGTGGCGGAGCAGGCCATCACCCCGGCGCTGGTACAGATGACGGTGGAAGGCATTGCCGACATCCGCGTCAGCCCGGAAGGGCGCGAAGGGGTGCAGTCCTTCCTGCAAAAGCGCAAGCCGAACTGGCTGCCGTCGGCCTGAAGCCGCGGCGCTCCGACCATGAATCTGAAGACGCTGTTTCTTGTTGCTGCGCTGCTGGGGGCCTCGCTGTCCCCGGCCGCGGCGCAGTCCGGCGACCTGGATGCCTCGCTCAACGAGATGGTGATTCAGATTCCCAAAGCCGGGTCGCCGGCGCTTGCGCTGGAAACCACCGTTTACAAACCCGAGGGCGCGGGGCCTTTTCCCCTGGCCATCATCAACCACGGCAAGGCCTTTGGCAAGGCGCGTGAGCAGGCGCGTTATCGCCCGGCGATCGCGGCCCGCTATTTTCTGCAGCGCGGCTACGCGGTCATTGTCCCGATGCGGCAGGGGTTCTCCAACTCAGGCGGCAACTATGCCGGGGCCGGCTGCGATCTCGAGGGCAACGGCCTGGCGCATGCCGGTGACGTGAAGGCCACGCTCGACTACGTGACCGCGCAGCCGTGGGCAGACCGGAACAACATCGTCGTGCTGGGCCAGTCGCACGGCGGCTGGACCACGCTGGCCTTTGGCGCGCAAGCCTATCCCGGCGTCAAGGCCCTGGTCAACTTTGCCGGCGGCCTGCGGCAGGAAAAGTGTCCGGGCTGGGAGCAGGCCCTGGCGCTTGGCGCCGGCCGTTATGCCCGGAACACCCGCCTGCCGTCGCTCTGGTTTTACGGCGACAACGACAGCTACTTCAGCACCAGCACCTTCCGCGCCATGCACGCGCAGTACACGGCCGCGGGCGGCCAGGCCAGGCTGGTGGCTTTTGGCGAGTTCGGAAGCGATGCGCACCACCTGTTTGGGTCGCGTGCCGGCCAACCGGTCTGGCAGCCCGAAGTCACGCGCCTGCTGGCCGCCGTGGGGCTGCCGAGCGAGCGACAGGCGAAGTTTGCGAAATATGGAACCGCCGGATTGACGCCCCTTCCGCCGGAAACGGATTTTGCCGCGCTGGAAAATATCGTCAAGCTCCCGCATGTCAAAAGCGCAGGCCGTGCGGGCTACCAGGCCTATCTGACAAAACTGATTCCGCGCGCGTTTGCCATCGGCCCAGACGGCGCCTGGGGCTGGGCCGACGGGGGCGAAGACCCGCTGAAACGGGCGCTGGACAACTGCCAGCGACACAGCAAGGGCGAGTGCCGGCTGTATTCGGTCGACGACTTTGTCGTGTGGTAACAGGAGCGGATTGCAATGCAGACCATGGACACCGCCCAACTGATTGCCCTCGCCGGCGCGCTCGGCTGGGCCAGCGGCGTGCGGCTGTACCTGGTGGTGCTGCTGACCGGCCTGGCCGGCTTCATGGGCTGGATCGCGCTGCCGCCCGACCTGCATTTGCTGGCCCATCCGGTGGTGCTGGGCGCCAGCGGCTTCATGGTGTTTGTCGAATTTTTTGCCGACAAGATTCCGGGCCTGGATTCGCTGTGGGACGTGGTGCACACCCTGATTCGCATCCCCGCCGGTGCGGCCCTGGCGGCCGGTGTGTTCGGCGCCGACAGCGGGCTGATGGCCCTGATTGCGGCGCTGGCGGGCGGCACGCTGGCCGCCACCAGCCATGCGACCAAGGCGACGACCCGCGCGGCCATCAATACCTCGCCCGAACCCTTCAGCAACGTGGGCGCCTCGCTGGTCGAAGACAGCCTGGTGCCGGCCGGCCTGTGGCTGGCGATTGCGCATCCGCTGGTGTTTGTGGTCGTGCTGCTGCTCGTGCTGGTGGTCAGCGTCTGGCTGATCCGCCTCTGCTGGCGCTTCCTGACGCAGCTGTTTGCCCGAGTGGCCCGCATTTTCAGCGGCAAGCCCGATACCGGTTTGCCACCGCCCTTCACCCTGAAATCCCCTTTTTCAAAGAACGACCGACATGTTTAAAAAAATTCTGATTGCAAACAGGGGCGAAATCGCCTGCCGCGTCGCGGCCACAGCGCGCCGCATGGCGATCCAGACCGTGGCCGTGTATTCCGACGCGGATGCCGGCGCCAAACATGTCAGTGTGTGCGACGAAGCCATCCACATCGGCGGCAGCGCGCCCAAGGACAGCTACCTGCGCTGGGAAAAAATCATTGCCGCGGCCAAAGCCACCGGTGCCGAGGCGATCCACCCGGGCTACGGCTTCCTCAGCGAAAACGAGGAGTTTGCCCAGGCTTGCGGCGACGTCGGCCTGGTTTTCATCGGCCCGCCGGCCTCGGCCATCAAGGCCATGGGCCTGAAGGCCGAGTCCAAACAGCTGATGGAAAAAGCCGGTGTGCCGCTGGTGCCTGGTTACCACGGCAGCGACCAGGATCCGGCGCTGCTTCAGCGTGAAGCCGACAGCATTGGCTACCCGGTGCTGATCAAGGCCAGTGCTGGCGGTGGCGGCAAGGGCATGCGTGCGGTCGAGAAGTCGGAAGACTTCGCGGCTGCGCTTGCGTCCTGCAAGCGCGAAGCCATCAGCAGTTTTGGCGACGACGCGGTGCTGGTGGAGAAATATGCGCAGCGCCCGCGACACATCGAGATCCAGGTGTTTGGCGACACCCACGGCAACTATGTGTACCTGTTCGAACGCGACTGCTCGGTGCAGCGCCGGCACCAGAAAGTGCTGGAAGAAGCGCCGGCGCCCGGCATGACCGAAGCCATGCGCCGCGAGATGGGCGAGGCTGCTGTCGCGGCGGCGCGGGCGGTCAACTACGTCGGTGCCGGCACGGTGGAGTTCATCGTCGAGCAGCGCCCCGACGGCACGATGAACTTCTTCTTCATGGAAATGAACACCCGCCTGCAGGTCGAGCACCCGGTGACCGAAGCCATCACCGGGCTGGATCTGGTGGAGTGGCAGTTTCGCGTGGCTTCGGGTGAAAAGCTGCCGCTGGCGCAGGACCAACTGCGCATCCACGGCCATGCGATCGAGGCGCGCATCTGCGCCGAAAGTCCCGACAACAACTTCCTGCCCGCCACCGGCACGCTGCATGTCTACGGCCTGCCGCCCTCGGTCGCGTTCGAGCGCGGCCTGGTGCGTGTGGATGCCGGCGTGCGCGAAGGGGATGCGATCTCGCCGTATTACGACTCGATGATCGCCAAGCTGATCGTGCATGGTGACAACCGCGAGCAGGCGCTGGCGCGGATGGACGAAGCGCTGGCGCAATTGCACATCGTGGGCCTGAGCACCAATGTGCAGTTTTTGCGCCATGTGGTGCAAAGCCGCTCGTTTGCCCAGGCCGATCTGGACACCGCGCTGATCCCGCGCGAGGAGGCGGTGCTGTTCAAGCAGGAAAAACTCGGCCTGCCCCTGGCGGCCGCCGCCGCCGTGGCCCTGAGCCTGCTGGAAGAAAAAGCACAGGAAACAGACGACCCGTTCAGCAAACGGGATGGTTGGCGTTCGCATGGTCTGAATCTGCGGCGTTTCGAATTCGAGTTCCATGGCGAGCCGGCGCAGGCCGCATTGACCTATCTGCACGACGGTGCACTGCGCCTGGCCGTCGGCGATGTGGACGAGGTGCTGGTGTTCACCGGCAGCGGCGGCGCGGTGGACATCCGTTTCGGCGAGCAACGGCTCAGCGCGCACATCTACCGCCGCGGCGAAACCGTGCATGTGTTCGCCCGGCAGGGCGCCACGCAGATCACCGTGATCGACCAGTTGGCGCATGCCGGCGAAGCCCATGGCGAAGCCGGCCGCCTGACCGCCCCCATGCCGGGCAAGGTCGTGTCGTTTGCGGTGAAGGCCGGTGACAAGGTCAGCAAAGGCCAGGCGCTGGCCGTGATGGAAGCCATGAAGATGGAACACACGATTGCCGCACCGGCCGACGGTGTGGTGCAGGAGGTGTTGTACGCCCCCGGCGACCAGGTCACCGAGGGCGCGGAACTGCTCAAGATGGTGGCCTAGGGACGCTGGTTCCTGCACCTGCTGCCGACAGTGCGCACCCGCGGCACAATCACGGCATGAAAATTTCCTTTTGTTGTACCGATACCAAGGCCGAGCCCTGGCTCACCGGATTGCGCGCTGCCTTCCCGGACGCTCACGTTGAACAGTGGGCGCCGGGCGCTCCGCCGGCGGACTATGCAGTGGTCTGGGCGCCGCCCCAGCAGTTTCTGGACGAGCAGCCGCAGCTCAAGGCCTTGTTCAACATCGGGGCGGGCGTGGATGCCCTGATGAAACTGCGCCTGCCGCCCCAAGCGGCCGTGGTACGGCTGGACGATGCCGGCATGTCGGTGCAGATGGCCGAGTACGTGTGCCATGCGGTGATCCGGCATTTCCGCGAGTTCGACGGTTACGAGGCCGATGTCAAACAGGGCACATGGTCTTACCGCAAGCCACGGCTGCGCCAGGATTTTCCGGTGGGCGTCATGGGTCTGGGCGTACTCGGCGAACGGGTGGCCAAGGCGCTGGCGCAGTTTGACTACCCGGTGCTCGGCTGGAGCCGGTCCGCCAAGAACATCGCTGGCGTGCGCTGTTTTTCGGGGCAGGCCGGGCTGGATGATTTTCTCTCGGGCACGCGCGTGCTGGTCTGCCTGCTGCCGCTCACCCCCGACACGCAGGACATCATGAACCGGCAAACCCTGTCCAGGCTGCGGCCCGGCGGCTATGTCGTCAACGTGGCGCGCGGCACGCACCTGGTGGACGAGGACCTGATCGCGCTGCTCGACAGCGGCCATCTGGCCGGTGCCACGCTGGATGTCTTTCGCACCGAACCGCTGCCCGCTGCCCATCCCTTCTGGAAACACCCCCTCATCACGGTCACGCCACACACCTCGGCCCGGACCCTGCGCGAGGAAAGCATCGCGCAGATTGCGGGCAAGATCGCGGCGCTTCAGGCGGGGCAGCTCATTTCCAGCCTTGCCGGTGTGGTTGACCCGAAAAAAGGATACTGATTCCATGAAATACCCCTCCAGAGTCAAAATTGTCGATGTCGGTCCGCGCGACGGCCTGCAGAACGAAAAAGCGCAGGTGCCGGCCGCCGTCAAGATCGAGCTGGTGCACCGCCTGCAGGACGCCGGTCTCACTGAAATTGAGGTCACCAGTTTTGTGTCGCCCAAATGGGTGCCGCAAATGGCCGACGCTGCCGAGGTCATGGCCGGCATCACGCGCAAGCCCGGCGTGCGTTATTCGGTGCTGACGCCCAACATGAAGGGCTTCGAGGCCGCGGTGTTGTCCAAACCCGATGAAATTGTCGTGTTTGCCGCAGCCAGCGAGGCTTTCAGCCAGCGCAACATCAACTGCTCCATCGCTGAAAGCATTGAGCGTTTCCGTCCCGTGGCCGAGGCCGCCCGGGCGCACAACATTCGCGTGCGCGGCGCGATTTCCTGCACCGTGGGCTGTCCCTACGAAGGCGAGGTCGCGCCGGAGCGTGTCGAGATGGTGGCGCGCCTGCTCAAGGACATCGGTGTGCAGCACATCGGGGTGGCCGACACGATTGGCGTGGGCACGCCGCTGAAGGTCCAGCGCGCGATGGAAGCCGCACTGAAACACTACGCCATCGACGAGGTGTCCGGGCATTTTCACGACACCTACGGCCAGGCTTTGAGCAACACGCTGATCTGCCTCGAAATGGGCATCTGGAACTACGACACCTCGTCGGCCGGCCTGGGCGGCTGCCCGTATGCCAAGGGCGCGACCGGCAACGTGGCGACCGAAGACGTGGTCTACATGCTGCAGGGCATGGGCATAGACACCGGCATCGATCTCGACAAGCTGATCGATGCCGGCAAGTTCATCAGCGACTACCTGGAGCGCAAGCCCAATTCGCGCGCCGCCACGGCGCTCCTCAACAAGAGGTTGGGATGATGTGTGGTGGTGAGCTCAAGGCGTTGCCTGAAGGCGTGCAGCGCGTCGCGGCGGAACTGCAGGCCAGGGGCCACCCGCACTTGCCGGTGATGCTGGACGACGCGGCACGCACCGCACAGCAGGCGGCGGATGCCTTGGGCATTGCGCTGGGCCAGATCGCCAAAAGCATCATTTTTCGCCGCAAGTCCGACGACGCGGCGGTGCTGGTCATCACGGCCGGTGATCAGCGGGTCGACGAACGCAAGGTCGAAGCTCTGGTCTGCTCCGACGGCAAGCGCCTGGGCCGTGCAGATGCGGAGTTCGTCAAAACCCGCACCGGTTTTTCGATAGGCGGCGTCTCGCCGCTGGCGCATGCCACACCGCCCGTCACGCTGATTGACCAGAGCCTGTTCCGTTTTGAAGAGGTCTGGGCGGCGGCCGGCCACCCGCATGGCGTGTTCAAGCTCAGCCCCCAGGCGCTCGTCGTTCTCACCGGTGCGCCTGTGGCCGACGTGGTGGTGGACCCGGTGCAGGAACAGGCCGCGCAGCAGCGTGCTATCTTTCTGGTAGCTGCCCGCGCCCAGGAAATAAGGGGAGAGACCGAAAATCTTCCTTCGCCCTGTATCTCGGTCTGCCGCATGGACGCGGTCAGCGGCTGGTGTGAGGGCTGCTTTCGCACCCGCGACGAAATCGCCGGCTGGAGCGGGGCGACGGATGCGGGCAAGCGTGCAGTCTGGACCCTGATCGAGCAGCGCATGGCCGCGCTGCAAGCCTGACCTGACCGACACCGTCCTCCATACATCCATCCCGGGGAGCGTGCCATGAAACACATCACCTTCTACCTCGACTTCATCTCGCCCTACGCCTGGCTGGCTTTCGAGAAGCTGCCCGAGGCGCTCAAGGGCCTCAGCTACAGCGTGACCTACAGGCCGCTGCTGTTTGCCGGCCTGCTCAAGCACCATGGCCAGCTCGGCCCCGCAGAAATCCCTGCCAAGCGCGACTGGACTTACCGCCAGGTGTTGTGGCTGGCCCACCAGCATGGCATCAAGCTGCAACTGCCGGCCAGCCATCCGTTCAACCCGCTGGGCCTGCTGCGGCTGGCCGTGGCCTGCGATGCGCACGGCACGCCCAACCGTTATGTCTGCGAGACCGTGTTTCGGCATGTGTGGCAGACCGGGCTGGAGGCGGCCGATCCGCAGCGGCTGGCGGTGCTGACGGCGCAGCTGGCGCCGCAGCGCGACCCCGACGGTGCGGAGGTGAAAGCGCAGTTGAAGGCGCACAGCGATGAGGCCATTGCGCAGGGCGTGTTTGGCGTGCCCGCGCTGGCGGTGGACGGCAAGTTGTTCTGGGGTCTGGACGCGCTGCCCATGCTGCGTGCCTTTCTGCTTGGTGACGCCTGGTTTGACGGCCCGGACTGGGATGCGGTGGCCGGCGTGGTTCAGGGCGTGCGGCGCTGAACCAGCAGCGGGATAAACGCCCAGGAAGTTTGGATGTCCCATGCCCAACGCCTTCAATTTCTCCGCGTCGCCCTTTGACTGCCTGAACCAGGACGAACAGCGACTGGTTCGCAACAGCGTCGACGTTGTCTATTTCAAGGAAGGAGAGACGATTCTCGACGTCGGGACAGCGCCCACCCATCTGTTCGTCATCATCAAGGGCTACGTCACGCAGCTGGAAGGCAACGAGGTCACCACGACCTACCGGCCGGACGACTGCTTCGATGGCCGGAGCCTGATGGCGGGCAAGGTCAGCAGCCGTTTTGTGGCGGCCGAGGAAGTCGTGGCCTACCAGCTGGCGCGGCAGGCGGTCAGCGACCTGATCGCCTCGAACGCCACCTTTGGCGCGCTGCTGTTTTCCGATCTCAGCAGCAAGCTGAGCGCCCTGTCGCAGCGAAAAAGCCAGCACGAGCTGCAGTCGCTGACCATGTCGCGTGTGGACGAGGCCTTTTTGCGGCCGCCCCACTTTGTGGATTCAGATACCGACATTGTTTCGGTCGTCAAACTGTTTCAGGCGCAGCGCACGTCCAATGTGCTGGTGCGCGACAGGCACACCCAGCCACCCCGGCTGGGCATTTTCACCGCCACGGCCCTACAGCGCGCAATTCTGGACGGCCGGCCGCTGGACCAGCTGCGCGTGGGGGAGTTGTCCAATTTTTCGCTGATCGAAGTACGGCCGTCCGACCAGCTCGGTGATGCCATGGCCGTGATGCTGCGCCGCCGGGTGCACCGGGTCGTCGTGGCCGACGGTGAGCATGTGGTGGGTGTTCTGGAGGCGCTGGACCTGTTCAGTTTCCTGTCCAACCAGTCCCACCTGATCACGGTGCAGATCGAGGAGGCCAGAGACCTGGCCGGCCTGAGTCAGGCGGCGGCCCGGATCAACCGCATGATTGCCTTGTTGTACCGCAGCGGCTCCCGTGTGAACCTGATTGCCAAACTGGTGCAGCAGCTCAATGCGCGCCTGTTCGAACGGGCCTGGCAACTGATCGCGCCGCCGGACCTGGTGGCCAACAGCTGCCTGTTCGTGATGGGCAGCGAGGGCCGCGGTGAGCAGATCCTCAAGACCGACCAGGACAACGGCCTGATCCTGCGAGATGCGTATGTGCCACCCGTTGACCTGGCCGAGATTTGCCGGAAATTTTCCGGCGCACTGGCCGATTTCGGCTACCCGGAATGCCCGGGCCACATCATGGTCAGCAATCCGCAGTGGTGCAAGAGCGCCAGCGAATTCGGCCAGATGGCCAGGCGCTGGCTGATCATGCCCGATGCCGACAGCCTGATGCACCTGGCGATCTTCATGGACGCGCATGCGGTCTGCGGCGATGCCGGGCTGCTGGAAGAGGTGCAGCGCAGCCTGAGGTCACTGGCCACTGACAACGACGCCATGCTGAACCGGTTTGCTGCGGCCATCGATTTGGTGGGCAGCCACCCGGGCTGGTGGAACCGGCTGCTGGGCCTGGGTGATACCGAGCAGCGGCTCAACCTCAAAAAAGAAGGCATTTTCCCCTTGGTGCATGGTGTGCGCAGCCTGGCGCTCGCACACCATGTCACGGAAACCAGCACCGCCGGGCGCATCGCGGCGCTGGTGGCCCAGGGCAGGCTGAGCACTGACATGGGCGCCGACCTGACGGACAGCCTCCACTTCTTCATGGGGCTCAGGCTCAAGGTCGGGCTGGCCGAACTCGAGATGGGCAAACCTGTGAGTGGCGCGATCGACGTCGCCCGGCTCAGCAGCCTGGACCGGGACCTGCTCAAGGACACGCTCGGTGTGGTGCGGCGCTTCAAGTCCCTGCTGCGGCAGCGTTTTCATCTTGACGTGATGTGATGGCGGGGCTGTTGTCACCGCCGCGCTGGTGGGGAACGCTCAAGCGCGAGTGGCTGCTGTACCACCTCGGTGATCCGGCATTCCGCTTCATGTTTGACCCGCCGCCGGACCAGGAGTGGGTGTCGCTGGACTGCGAGACTACCGGCTTGAATGTGCGCACCGACGAGATCATTGCCATCGCGGCGGTGCGTATTGTGGGTAACCGCATCATGACCAGCGAGCGGCTCGAATTGCTGGTGCGGCCGGAACGCGGGGTGTCCGCCGGGAGTGTGCGGATTCACCGGCTGCGTGAACGCGACGTGGCGCAGGGCCTGCCCATCGACGAAGCCGTGAAGCAGCTGATGCGTTTCATCGGCAGCCGGCCGCTGGTCGGGTATTACCTGGAGTTTGATGTGGCCATGCTCAACCGGGCCATCTGGCCGCTGCTGGGGCAGGGGCTGCCGCAAACCAGAATCGAGGTTTCCAGCCTGTATTACGACCACAAGTTCAGGCAGCTCTCGCCTTACCAGCGCCAGGTGCATGCCGACATCGACCTGCATTTTTCCACCCTGATGCAGGATCTGGGGCTGCCGCTGCGCGAGGCGCACGATGCGCTCAACGATGCCGTGATGGCGGCGCTGGCCTTCGTCAAGCTGCGCCAGCTGCGTGGCGACTGAGCGGGCGCAAACAACAACCGGGCCCATGGCCCGGTTGAAATCCTCACCAGCGCGGGCGGCCCCCGCGTGCCATCTCTGCTTTTCAGTGGCCGGAAGCGCCTGAAGCGCCATAGCCGGTTTCCGAGCGCACCTGCTGCGAGGGGAAGGCAGCGCGTTCCCGGGCCGCGTTCGGGCTGCGATCCAGGATGGAGAACAGCCAGATGCCGACAAAACCAATGGTCATGGAAAAAAGCGCCGGCGAGGTGTAAGGAAACAGCGCCGACCCCGCGGGGTTGCCCAGCGTGGCCTCCCAGACCGACGGTGACACCACGGTCAGGGCGACGGAAGAGATCAGGCCCAGGAAGCCACCTATCACCGCGCCGCGGGTGGTGCAGTTTTTCCACAGCACCGCCATGAACAGCACCGGAAAGTTGGCCGACGCGGCAATCGCGAAGGCCAGCGACACCATGAACGCAATGTTCTGTTTCTCGAACGCGATACCGAGGACGACGGCGACCACGCCCAGGACCAGCGTGGTGATGCGCGAGACCTTGAGTTCGGAGCTGCTGTCGGCTTTTCCCTTCTTGATCACCGTGGCATAGAGGTCATGCGAAACCGCCGAAGCGCCCGACAGGGTCAGGCCCGCCACCACGGCGAGGATCGTCGCAAAAGCGACGGCCGAGATGAAGCCGAAGAACACGTTGCCGCCGACCGCCTTGGCCACCAGCACCGCCGCCATGTTGGCCGACCCGCCGCCGCCCTTGATGATGCCCTTGGCAGTGTCGGAAAACTCGGGGTTGGTCAGCACCAGGGTGATCGCGCCAAAACCGATGATGAAGATCAGCACGTAGAAATAGCCGATCCAGGTGGTTGCCCAGAGCACTGATTTGCGTGCCTGCTTGGCGTCGGGCACGGTGAAAAAGCGCATCAGGATGTGCGGCAACCCGGCGGTTCCAAACATCAGCGCCATGCCGAAGGAGATGGCCGAGATCGGATCCTTGACAAAGCCGCCCGGCCCCATGATGGCGAGCCCGATTCTGGCGGCTTCGTCCGGGTTCTTGCCGGTGTTGGCCGCAAGCTGGGTCTTGACAGCCACACCTTTGGCAAACAGCGCTTCGGGGCTGAAGCCAAACTGCGCCATCACCATGAAGGCCATGAAGGTCACACCGGCCAGCAACAGGCAGGCCTTGATGATCTGCACCCAGGTGGTGGCCGTCATGCCGCCAAACAGCACATACACCATCATCAGTGCACCGACGATCACCACGGCCAGCCAGTAGTCCAGGCCAAACAGCAGTTTGATCAGCGCGCCGGCGCCCACCATCTGGGCGATCAGGTAAAAGGCGACGACCACCAGCGTGCCCGAAGCCGCAAAAATACGAATCGGTGTCTGCTGGAAGCGATAACCGGCGACGTCCGCGAAAGTGAATTTCCCCAGGTTGCGCAGTCGCTCAGCCATCAGGAAGGTAATCACGGGCCAGCCCACCAGAAAGCCGATCGAATAAATCAGGCCGTCGTAGCCGGAAGCCATGACAGCGGCGGAAATCCCGAGAAAGGACGCCGCCGACATGTAGTCCCCGGCGATGGCCAGGCCGTTTTGAAAGCCGGTGATGCCGCCGCCGGCGGTGTAAAAATCTGCCGCCGACTTGGTCTTCGCGGCCGCCCATTTGGTGATGAACAAGGTGGCGATCACAAAACCGCCAAACATGCTGATCGCGACCCAGTTGGTCGGTTGTTTCTCGACCTGCCCGAGGTCGGCGCCGGCGGCCAGCGCCGAACCTGCCAACAGTGTCAGAAGAAGAGCGCCAAAGGTGGAAGTCAGGGTGTTCATTTGGAGACGTCCTTCAGGATGTCGGCGGTCAGATCATCAAACTCGCCATTGGCGCGGCGCACATAGATGCCCGTGATCACGATCGTGAAAATGATGACACCCAGCCCGATGGGCACGCCCAGCGTGGTCACGCCCGTCCCGATGGGCTGGGCGAGGAAGGGTTTGTTGAACGCGATCAGCGCGATGTAGCCGTAATACACGACCATCATCAGAAGCGTCAGGGTCCAGCCGATGCTGTTGCGCTTTTTTCGAAGCTCCAGATACTTCGGATGTTTCTGGATTTTGTCCACCACAGGATCACTCATGTTGGTCTCCTTCAAGTTGCTTGAAACAGATTGCAGATTGGAAATTGCAGATTGCGACGATGGAGCAGAAAACGCGATTTTCGAAACAGGCACTGACCGGGCTCTTACAGACTACGGTGTGCAGCAGGCGCGAGGAACGGGTCAAAACGCGATTTATTGAGAAAAAACAAAAACTCGCGAACTTTTTTGCATGCGTTGACAGCGCTGTTTGCGGGCTGTTTGGGTGATGAATTCCATATCAAGAAAATTGGACAAAGGGTTAACGCCAAAACCGTAAGACTTCATTCAGGCGAGCGTAAGTTTTTGCAAGAAATACGTCAGAGCTCCGTCAGTCACTCCCGCGATAGTCCTCTCCTGGCAACTGTTCGGGTGCCAGCCAATCAACCAAACGGAGACAAACAACTATGTCAACAGCAGTCGCTCCCAGGCCGATGAGCGCCGAGGAGAAGAAAGTCATCTTCGCCTCGTCACTCGGCACTGTTTTCGAGTGGTACGACTTTTACCTCTACGGTTCGCTCGCAGCCATCATTGCCAAGCAGTTCTTCAGCGGACTCGATGAAGGCTCGGCCTTCATTTTTGCCCTGCTCGCGTTTGCGGCCGGTTTCATCGTGCGTCCGTTCGGCGCACTGGTGTTCGGCCGTCTCGGCGACATGATTGGCCGCAAATACACCTTCCTGATCACCATCCTGATCATGGGCCTGTCGACCTTCATCGTCGGCCTGCTGCCCAACTACGCGACCATCGGCGTCGCAGCGCCCGTGATCCTGATTGCGTTGCGCATGCTGCAGGGCCTGGCGCTTGGTGGCGAATACGGTGGTGCCGCCGTGTATGTGGCAGAACACTCGCCGCACGGCAAGCGCGGTGCCTACACCTCCTGGATCCAGACCACGGCCACGCTGGGCCTGTTCCTGTCGCTGATGGTGATTCTCGGTACGCGCACTGCGCTGGGCGAAGCGGCTTTTGCCGACTGGGGCTGGCGCGTTCCTTTCCTGGTGTCCATCCTGCTGCTCGGCGTGTCGGTGTACATCCGGCTGAGCATGAACGAGTCGCCTGCCTTCACCAAAATGAAGGCCGAAGGCAAGACCTCCAAGGCACCTTTGTCCGAATCCTTCGGCCAGTGGAAAAACCTGAAGATCGTCATCCTGGCGCTGATCGGCCTGACCGCTGGTCAAGCGGTGGTCTGGTATTCGGGCCAGTTCTATGCGCTGTTCTTCCTGACGCAGTCCCTCAAGGTGGACGGCGCCACAGCCAACATTTTTGTCGCTGTTTCTCTGCTGATCGGCACGCCTTTCTTCGTCGTGTTCGGCACGCTGTCAGACAAGATCGGCCGCAAGCCCATCATCATGGCCGGTTGCCTGCTGGCCGCGCTGACCTACTTCCCGGTTTTCACCGCGCTGACCAAAGCCGCCAACCCTGATCTGGCTGCCGCACAGGCCAAGAACAAGGTCGTCGTGACGGCTGACGCGAGCGAGTGTTCCTTCCAGTTCAACCCGACTGGCACCGCCAAGTTCACCAGCTCCTGCGACATCGCCAAGCAGGTACTCGCCGGTGCATCGGTGAGTTACGAGAACGCACCTGGCGCCGCTGGCGTACCCGCCACCATCAAGATTGGCGAAACGGTCATTTCCAGCTATTCCTCCAAGGGCCTGCCTGCGGACGAAGCCAAGAAAAAGGACGCCGCGTTCAAGAAGCTGGTCGCTGACGACCTGAAGGCTGCCGGTTACCCGACCAAGGCCGATCCGGCCAAGGTGGACAAGTTCATGGTGATTGCCATCCTGACTTACCTGGTGCTGCTCGTGACCATGGTCTACGGCCCGATCGCGGCCATGCTGGTGGAGCTGTTCCCCACGCGCATCCGCTACACCTCCATGAGCCTGCCGTACCACATTGGCAATGGCTGGTTTGGCGGCTTGCTGCCCACCACGGCCTTTGCCATCGTGGCGCAGACCGGCAACATGTACAACGGCTTGTGGTATCCGATCATCATTGCCGGCATGACCGTCGTGATTGGCACCTTGTTCATCAAGGAAACCAAGGACGTCGACATCTACGCTGACGACTGATCCCGGAAATGACAGCCCTGTGGTTCTGCCCGATCTCCGGACAGAACCACCCAACAATTTTTTTTCTAACCCCCGCGTTGCCGGGGGTTTTTTTCTGGAGAAATCACATGTGGAAAATTGCACTTGCCTTCGTGGCCTTTGCCGGTCTGGCCATCTTCATTCTGAGCAAGGGCGGAGACATCGACATGGGGGGCGAAAAGCACGGCATCGAGGTCACGCAGGAAGCCCCGCCGCCGGCATCGGCTGCTTCAGCCGCCGCGTCTGCCGCGTCCACGCCTGCACGTTAGCCAGCTCCCCGCACCGGACCAGCGTCATGATTTATGCGAAGACCGAGGCCGGACAGCAGGCCTTGAAAGACCGGTCCCTGCTGACGCCCCGACAGCGCTCGGCCTTCATCCTGTTTGACGGCAAGCGTTCTGTTCCTCAGGTGCTGGAGGCGACCGCCGGCCTCGGTGTCACGTTGGAGGAGCTGGTACAGCTGGTGGAGCTGGGGTTTCTCACCCCCAGCCAGCAGTCGGTCGAGAAGGCTGCTGCGGCGACCGCGCGTGCGGCCGCCGTGGTGACCCGGCAGGAGGACAGCGACGCCAGCAATGACCGCTACAAGAAGGCCTACCCCATTGCTGCGCAGTTGACCGGGGCGCTGGGGCTCAGGGGTTTCAGGTTGAACCTGGCCGTCGAAGGTGCGGCAGATGTCGAGGCCCTGCTCGTGCTGCTTCCAAAGATCAGGGAAGCCGTCGGGGCGGGCAAGTGCAGCGCGCTGGAACAGGCCCTCAAGGGCTGAGGGCCCCGGAAGTTTCTAGCGCCTGAATTTCCCGTCTGTGCCAATGATGGACAGGTCGGCGAAGTCGAGTCCGGTGTGGTCTTCGGGGGAGTAATTCACTTCCAGACCGCCGATATCGAACTTGCGTATGCTTTCCAGGGCCGCCTGGATTTTTTCGCGCGTCGGTTTGGCGCCGGCCCGTTTCAAGCCTTCGACCAGCACCTTGGCAGCGGCAAAGCCTTCGAGCATGGCCGGGCTGATGTCGCCAGTGCCTTTGGCCTTGGACAGTTCCTGGGCTTCCTTGACCATGGAATAGGCAATGGAGCGTTCATAAGGAAAGACCTGGGTCACGATCACGCCGCGCGCATTGTCACCCAGGCTTTTGATGAAGCCGCTCGATGCATTGTTGGACAGCGTCACGATCTGCGCAGCGGAGCCGGCGGCACGAAAGGCCTTCATGCCATCGACCACCGCCTGGCCGGAGGCCACCATGATGATGGCCTGTGCATTGGACTGGACCACCTTGGGCGCGATCGGCCCGAAGTCAGGCTTGCCGCGGTTGAATTTTTCCAGCACCGCAGGCTGCAGCTTGGCGGCAGCGAAACCTTTTTGTGCGCCGGCCACGCCGTCGGCGCCAAAGCTGTCGTCGGCATACACCAGGCCGATGCGCGTGATGCCCATCGAGTTCAGGTGGGTGACGGCCTTTTCAGCTTCGCGCTGGTAGGTGGCGCGTACGTTGAACACATGCTTCTTGACCGGCTGGTGCAGCACCATGGCGCCAGTGGACGGGCCCACCAGCGGTACGCCGTGCTTTTCAAGGAGAGGAAGCATGGCTTCCGTATGGGGTGTGCCACGGGTCAGGAACATGGCTGCGACGTTCTGTTCCTCGATCAGCTTGCGGGCATTTTCGCCGGCCAGCTTGGGGTCGAACTTGTCGTCGAGCGAAATCAGTTCAATCTTCTGCCCGTTGACACCGCCCTTGGCATTGGTGGCATCAATGTAGAGCTTCGCTCCATCCGTGGTTTCCTTCACGCCGGCGCCCACGGGGCCGGTAAAGCCTGCGGTCTGCCCGATCAGGATTTGTGCCTGGCTGGCGTGGCTCACAGCCGCGAGCAAAAGTGCAGCGCACCAGAAATTCAGCTGTTTCATGTCATATCTCCTTGGGCGGTCGAGTTTACGCTGTCAATGTGACCTTTCGGTGTGGAAACTACGGGCGGGATAACCAGAAGACGGGTCCACGCAACGGGCTGGCGGGCGGCTTAACCCTACGCCGCCGATTCGCACGAGCGCTGTCTAGAATGTTTGACCTACAAGGAAAGCCCCCCACCCATGACCCAGGGAACCATCCGCATTCGCGGCGCGCGACAGCACAACCTCAAGAACATTGACCTGGATATCCGCACGGGGGAAATGACGGTGGTCACCGGCCCCAGCGGCTCCGGCAAGTCCTCACTGGTGTTCGACACGCTGTTTGCCGAAGGCCAGCGCCGTTATGTGGAAACTTTTTCGGCCTATGCACGGCAGTTCCTGGACCGCATGGACAAGCCGGCGGTGGACAAGGTGGAAGGGGTGCCGCCGGCGATTGCGATCGACCAGACCAACCCGGTCCGCAGTTCGCGCTCCACCGTGGGCACCATGACCGAACTCAACGATCACTTAAAACTTTTGTATGCACGTGCCGCGCAGTTATTCGACAAGAAGACAGCGCAGGCCGTGCGCCATGACACGCCGGAGTCGATTTATGCCGAGTTGATGGCGCGCACCGCAGGCAGCGATGCAAGAGTCGTCATGACTTTCCCGGTGGAACTTCCGGGCAATACCAGCGCCGAGGAAGTGACGCAGTGGCTGTCGGCCAGTGGCTTCACGCGTGTGCATGCAGAGCGTGACGTGGCGACACCCGCCGGGCCGCATAAGTTGCTCGACGTGGTGGCCGACCGTTTCCGTGTGCAGACCGCCGAGAAGGCGCGCGTGGTTGAAGCCATCGAGCTGGCGCTCAAACGCGGTGGTCGCCTCAATGTCTATGTGCAGCCGGCACAGGAGGGCGCCGTGGAGGAGATGTGGCGCTTTTCCACGGGCCTGCATTGCCCCGAGAGCGACCTGCGTTACGGCGAGCCGACGCCTTCGCTGTTTTCCTTCAACTCTGCCATGGGTGCCTGTGACACCTGCCGCGGTTTTGGCCGCGTCATTGGCGTGGACTACGGCCTGGTGATTCCCAACGACAAGCTGACGCTGCGTTCGGGCGCCATCAAGCCCATGCAGACGCCGGCCTGGAAAGAAGCGCAGGACGACCTGATGCGTCATGCCGAGACGGCCGGCATCCCGCGCGACACGCCCTGGTACAAACTCACACCCGAACAGCAGGGCTGGGTCATCAACGGCTCGCCGAACTGGAATGGCAAATGGAACCAGCACTGGTTCGGCATCAAGCGCTTTTTCGCTTACCTGGAAAGCAAGGCCTACAAGATGCACATTCGTGTGCTGCTGTCCAAGTACCGCAGCTACACGCCCTGCGACACCTGTGGTGGCGCGCGCCTCAAGCTCGAAGCCCTGCTCTGGCGCCTGGGCTCGAAGGAAGCCGCCGATGCGGCGCTGCCACCAGCCAAACGTTTCATGCCGGTCGGCGTGGACTGGACCCGCGCGCAGCTCGAGGCCCTGCCCGGCCTGAGCCTGCATGACCTGATGCAGCTGCCGATCGACCGGCTGCGCGAATTTTTCAACGGGCTGGCGCCGGCCGCGCTGCAGGACGGCAGCGCCCCCGATGCCGAGTTCAAGGCGCTCAAGTCGCTGTTCGAGGAAATCCACACCCGGCTCAAATACCTCTGCGATGTCGGCATCGGTTACCTGACGCTGGACCGGCAAAGCCGCACGCTGTCGGGTGGCGAGGTGCAGCGCATCAACCTGACGACGGCGCTGGGTACTTCACTGGTGAACACGTTGTTTGTGCTCGACGAACCGTCGATCGGCCTGCATCCGCGCGACATGAACCGCATCACCCAGGCCATGCACCGGCTGCGCGATGCCGGCAACACGCTGGTGGTGGTCGAGCATGACCCGGCAGTGATGCTGGCGGCCGACCGCATGATCGACATGGGCCCGGGCCCGGGCGAGAAGGGCGGCCAGATCGTGTTCGACGGCACGCCGGAAGACCTCAAACATGCGGATACCCTGACCGGCGCCTACCTCGGTTCGCGCAAGCAGGTCGGCATGGGCTTCAAGCGCCCGGTCACCGACAACACGCCGCGCCTGATCCTCGAAGGCGCGCGCGACCACAACCTGAAAAACCTGACAGTGGAGTTTCCGCTGCAGCGCCTGGTCTGCGTCACCGGCGTCAGCGGCTCCGGCAAGTCCACGCTGATGCAGGACATCCTGGCGCCCGCGCTGTTGCGCCAGTTCGGCAAGGCCACGGAAACGCCCGGTCAACATGACCGGCTGATGGGCGCGGATTATCTGACGGATGTCGTGTTTGTTGATCAGTCGCCGATCGGCAAGACGGCGCGCTCCAACCCGGCCAGTTATGTTGGCGCCTGGGACGCAGTGCGCGAGCTGTTTGCGCAGGCGCCCATGGCCCGCCAGCGCAGCTACACCGCCTCCAAGTTCAGTTTCAACAACGGCGACGGGCGTTGCCCGACCTGCGGCGGCTCGGGTTTTGAACATGTTGAGATGCAGTTCCTCAGTGACGTCTACCTGCGTTGCCCCGACTGCGACGGCAAGCGTTACCGGCCCGAGATCCTGGAAGTCACCATTGAACGCAAGGCCATCGGCGACGTGCGCGCGCGCCTGATGAATGTGTCCGACGTGCTGGACCTCACTGTGAGCGAGGCCTGCGCGCTGTTTGCGCAGGACCGCGAGGTGATCCGTGCGCTGCAGCCCATCGTGGATGTGGGGCTTGAGTATGTGAAACTGGGCCAGCCGGTGCCGACGCTGTCGGGCGGCGAGGCGCAGCGGCTCAAGCTGGCCGGTTTCCTGGCCGGCGCGTCAAAAACCGCGAGCGCCAGTCGCCAGCCGCTGGCCCTCAAGAACATCAACCGCGGCACGCTGTTCCTGTTCGACGAGCCGACCACCGGGTTGCATTTCGACGACATCGCCAAACTCATGCGCGCGCTGCGCAAGCTGCTCGACGTGGGCCATTCGCTGATCATCATCGAGCACAACCTCGACGTGATCCGTTCGGCCGACTGGCTGATCGATCTCGGTCCCGAAGGCGGCGAGGCCGGTGGCCTGCTGGTGGCCCAGGGCACACCCGAAGAGGTGCGCCAGCACCCGACCTCCCACACCGCGCTGGCCCTGCGCGAATACGAGCAGGCCATGGGCAAGGTGCATGGTGTCGAGGAGGCGCGGCCCAAGGCCTGGAGCACCAAGCCGGCGTTCTCCAACCTGATCCAGATTGTCAACGCCAAGGAGCACAACCTCAAGAGCCTGTCGGTCAACATTCCACGCGGCCAGTTCAATGTGGTGACGGGCGTGTCGGGCTCCGGCAAGTCCACGCTGGCGTTTGACATTCTGTTCAACGAGGGTCAGCGGCGTTACCTCGAGTCGCTCAACGCCTATGCGCGCAGCATCGTGCAACCGGCCGGCCGGCCCGAGGTCGATGCCGTTTACGGCATTCCGCCGACGGTCGCGATCGAGCAGCGCCTCTCGCGTGGCGGGCGCAAGTCCACCGTGGGCACGACCACCGAGGTCTGGCACTTCCTGCGCCTGCTTTACGTCAAGCTGGGCATCCAGCATTGCACCAAGGACGGTGCGGCCGTGATGCCGCAAAGCGCCGAAAGTATTGCCGCACAACTGCTCAAGGCCCACCGCGGCCAGCACATCGGCTTGCTGGCGCCGCTGGTGATCAACCGCAAGGGCGTCTACACGGAACTTGCCGACTGGGCGCGGCCGCGCGGTTACACGCATTTGCGCGTGGACGGCGAATTTCTGCCGACGACGAACTTCCCGCGCATCGACCGCTTCAAGGAGCACACGGTGGAGCTGCCGATTGCCGACATCCACGTGACCCCCGCCAACGAGGCCGCGCTGCGCCAGGCGCTGGCCACGGCGCTGGAGCACGGCAAGGGTGTGGTGCATGTGCTGGCGCCGCTGGATGGCTTGCGCGGTGCGATGCTGGCCGGCACGTCCACCCGGCAGATCGGCAGCTTGCAGGCCTCGTCCACCAAGCGGGCCTGCCCGGTCTGCGCCACCTCCTACCCCGAACTCGATCCGCGTCTGTTCAGCTACAACAGTAAACATGGCTGGTGCCCGGACTGCGTGGGCACCGGCGTCAGGCTGACGAAGGAACAGCGCAAGGTGTTCGACGACTCGGTGCGTGACGACGACAACAAGGGCCGCGAGCAAAGTTTTGTCGAAGCCGATGTGGACGAGATGCTGGACGCCGTCTGCCCGACCTGTGCGGGCTCACGCCTGAACGCGCAGGCGCGTGCCGTGAAGTTTGCGGGCGTGGGCATTGCCGACATCGCCGCACTGTCTGTGACGGACGTCCGCACTTGGGTAGAGCAACTATCGCTGTCCGGGCGTGAAGCCGGCATTGCGCGCGACCTGATTCCCGAAATCAAGAGCCGGCTCGAATTCCTCGAAGACGTGGGTCTGGGGTATTTGACGCTTGACCGTGGTGCGCCCACCCTGTCGGGCGGCGAGGCGCAGCGTATCCGGCTCGCCGCGCAGCTCGGCTCCAACCTGCAGGGCGTCTGTTATGTGCTGGATGAGCCGACCATCGGCCTGCACCCGCGCGACAACCAGATCCTGCTGCGTGCTCTGGGCAAACTCAGCGAACGTGGCAACACCCTGGTGGTGGTCGAACACGATGAAGACACGATTCGCCGCGCCGACAACATCATCGACATCGGGCCGGGCGCCGGCAAACGCGGCGGCCAGCTGGTGGGACAGGGCACGGCGGCCCACTTGGCCACCTTGCCCGATTCACTGACCGGGCGTTACCTGGCCAACCCGCTGATTCACCCTCTGCAGATCCGCCGCGAGACACGCAGCGGCGCTGCACCCGCCGAGGTGGTGGCCCTGCCCGTCGCTGCCGACGCCAAACCGGTCAGCAAGCAGAAGGCCGCGGCGCTGAAGGCCCAGGCGCTGAAAGCAGCGGCGGCCAGCGCCAGCGCGCTGCACAATGCCGCGCCGGCGGCAGCCAGTCCTTTCACCTCCTGGCTCACCGTGGTCGG
This sequence comes from Polaromonas sp. YR568, assembly GCF_943371715.1. GTDB lineage: Bacteria > Pseudomonadota > Gammaproteobacteria > Burkholderiales > Burkholderiaceae_C > Polaromonas. The sequence goes on from NZ_CALRVW010000003.1 coordinate 61,600, forward strand.
GGCCGACCTTCACAACCTCAAGAACGTTTCAGTCCAGGTCCCGCTGTACCGGCTGGTGGCGGTGACGGGCGTGTCGGGCTCCGGCAAATCCACCCTGGCGCGCGATGTGCTGCTGGCCAATGTGCAGGCCGGCGTGGCGCAACGTTCGACGCGGGCCGGGCGTGACGCGGACGATGCCGGCAAACACCCGGCCTGGACCGGCTGCGGCCACATCGAGGGTTACGAGGTGGTGGACCGCGTGCTCGAGGTGGACCAGACGCCCATTGGCAAGACACCGCGCTCCTGCCCGGCGACCTACATCGGTTTCTGGGACACCGTGCGCAAGCTGTTCGCCGACACCCTGGAAGCCAAGGCGCGTGGTTACGGCGCCGGGCGTTTCAGTTTCAACACCGGCGAAGGCCGCTGCCCGACCTGTGAAGGTGCCGGTGTGCGCACCATCGGCATGAGTTTTCTGCCGGACGTGAAGGTGCTCTGCGAAACCTGCCACGGCGCGCGTTTCAACCCCGAGACCCAGGCGGTGACCTGGCGCGGCAAAAACATCGGCGACGTGTTGACCATGGAGGTCGACGAGGCCGTCGGGTTTTTTGCCTCCATGCCGAGCATTGCGCACCCGCTGCAGTTGCTCAAGGACGTGGGCCTGGGTTACCTGACCTTGGGCCAGCCGTCGCCGACGCTGTCGGGCGGCGAGGCGCAGCGCATCAAGCTGGTGACCGAGTTGTCCAAGGTGCGTGACGACATCACACGGCGCGGCCAAAAGGCGCCGCACACCCTGTATGTGCTGGACGAGCCCACGGTGGGCCTGCACATGGCGGATGTCGAAAAACTCATCCATGTGCTGCACAGACTGGTCAACGGCGGTCACAGCGTGGTGGTGATCGAGCACGACCTGGACGTGATTGCCGAAGCCGACTGGGTCATCGACCTCGGGCCGGACGGCGGCAACGCCGGCGGCCAGGTGGTCGCGGCCACGACGCCGGAGCAGGTGGTCAAGCTGGGCACGGCGACCGGGAAGGCGCTGGCACCGGTACTGGCACGTTAGGGCGTCTGGCGTAGGAGTGCAACGCGGAGTGGCGTTGTTTTCACCCCGTTCCCTCGGGGTTGCGGCCAAAAAGGCCATGCGCAGCGTTACAAAGCCTTGCCGGGCATCAGCCCGGCTGCATTTTGCGCCTCGTGCATGACTTTTTCGACTCGCAACGCATCTTGTATAAATAGTGTGAACAGGCCCTAAAGGAAAGACCTGCAAAACCGGCGGGATATGTAGGGGTGTCAGGGAAAAAGAATGGCAAGGCCATAAAATTACCAACCAGTAATATTATTACTCTTTGTTTCATTCGAACGGCAAACACCATGACACTGACTTCCCTCAACCGTTGCATGCCCGGTTTTTTACTCTCCGCCTTGCTGCTGGCCATCGCCCTGCCTGCTGCCGCGCAGACCCCCGCATCGCCAACGGACGAGGCGGAAGTCACGTTTCATCCCTGGGAGGTGCCATCGCCTCGTTCGGCTGAAACCTACTTCACCAATCTGCAGGATGGCGGCGTGTATGAAGCGCCCTTTGTCGCGCGGTTTGGCCTGTCCATGCGCGGACTGGTGCCTGCGGGCAAGACCGCAGGCCGCGCCGGCCACCACCATTTGCTGGTGAATCAGGATTTGCCGCTGGACTTCAATAAACCCCTGCCTTTCACCGACCAGTACATCCACTTCGGCAAGGGACAGATGGAAATGCTGGTCAACCTGCCGCCCGGCAAGTACCAGTTCCGCCTGTTGCTCGCTGACCAGGGTCACATTCCCTACTTCGTCTACAGCAAGCCGCTCCAGCTGACCGTCAGCAAGCAGAACAAGGCTGTGGCACCGGCGGCGGTGCAGGGGCCGCCACGCGTCGAGCTGCTGAGCCCGGCGGACCGTGAGACCGTCAAGGGGCCGTTTCGGGTGCAGTTCCATGCCAGCGGCTACAGCGTGTCGCATGCGGCTGCCAAGGCTGCGGATACAGGGCATTTCCGGCTGACCATGGAGCGTGCCGGGCGCAAGCCGGAAGTGCTCAATTTCACCGGCGGCCAGACCGAAACCTGGCTCAACCCGCCCGCTGGCGACTACAACGTGCGGCTGGAAATGATCAGCAATGCCGCAGACGGCAAGGTGCTCAGTGCGGCCAAGCCCTCGACCCTGTCGGTCGCCGCGCGCTGAGTCTGTTCAGACCGGAAGACTTCGCGCCACCAGCAGCGCCGCCGCTACTTCGGCAAAACCCGCGCCACGCTCGCCCTCGGTGATGTAGCGCGGCTTGTGGCTCAAGTCCGCTTCAAAGCGGCGGATGTTGGCCACGCCCACCGAGTGCGCAAAGGCCTCGAACATCAGCTGGTCGTTGGTTGAGTCGCCAACGTAGACCCAGCTTCCCATCTCCGCGGCCAGGTCGCGGCCGAACAGCTCGCGGACGATCCAGCGCGCGCCCTCGAGCTTGTTGTGGGCGCCGAACCAGCCGTTGATGTGGATGGAGCTCACCGTGGCGTTCATGCCTTCGCTTTGCATGATCTGCACCGCCTGCGCGATCTGCGCCGGCGGCAGGTGCACAAACTCGCTGTGGTCAATGGCAATGTCGGTTTCCCGGCCGGGGCTGTCTTCGGACAACACGGCGCCGGGCACGTTCTGCATCACCCGCCGCGCCACCTGCTGCATGCGGGCGTAGTTGGCCAGGCGTGTCGGGGCATCCTGTTGATACAGTTTTGATAGCTGCTGGTGCCCGCCAGTCATGGGCTGGTGCCCGATTTCACTTGCAAGCAGGGCCACGGCACCGTTTTCGGCAACGATGGCATCGACCGGCCAGCGCAGGGCAAAAGGCTCGCTCCAGCCCACCGGGCGGCCGGTGATGGGAATCACATGCAGGCCGGCGGCCTTCAGGTCGCCCAGGGCCTGTAGCGCGTCGGGCGTGATCGCGCCGTCGGTGGTCAGGGTGTCGTCGATGTCGGTGAAAACGCCGGTGATGGCGCGGCGCTCGGCGGCCGGCCAGGTGCTCAGTTCTTGCATGGTGAAATTTTCGCACGAGTACCGCAGCGGGTTGTCGGGACTTTGCGGCGCCCGCCCGGGTTGGCTACAATAGCGAGTTCCTGAGGAGCGTTGCAACCCACGACATGTGGTCTAGGCTCAGGACTTTCATTTGCAACCACGCTCACCCGCATGTGCTGTCAAGCCGGGTGAGATCCAACCAACTCCCCGCCGACCTGTCGCCTTGTGGCCGTGGCTATTTTGCCCAATTGGACCCTTGATCCTGGAGATACCCCATGAACGCCGTATTGAAACCCGCCCAGACCGCCGCTGACTACGTGATTGCCGACCTTTCGCTGGCCGCCTGGGGCCGCAAGGAACTGAAAATCGCCGAAACCGAAATGCCCGGCCTGATGGCGATCCGCGAAGAATTCGCCAAGGCCCAGCCCCTGAAGGGCGCGCGCATCACCGGTTCGCTGCACATGACCATCCAGACCGGCGTGCTGATCGAAACCCTGCAAGCCCTGGGCGCCGATGTGCGCTGGGCCTCGTGCAACATCTTCTCGACGCAGGACCATGCGGCCGCTGCGATTGCCGAAGCCGGCACGCCGGTGTTCGCCATCAAGGGCGAAACCCTGGCCGACTACTGGGACTACACCCACCGCATCTTCGAATTCAGCGGTGCCAAGGGCACGCCTGAAGAAGGCCCGAACATGATCCTGGACGACGGCGGCGATGCCACGCTGCTGATGCACCTGGGCACCAAGGCCGAAAAAGACGCCAGCCTGATCTCCAAGCCGACCAGCGAAGAGGAAATCTGCCTGTTCAACGCCATCAAGGCCAAGCTCGCCATCGACCCGACCTGGTACAGCCGCCGCCTGCCCAACATCATTGGCGTGACGGAAGAAACCACCACCGGCGTGCTGCGCCTGAACGAAATGTCGGCCAAGGGCACGCTGGCCCTGCGCGCCATCAACGTCAATGACTCGGTGACCAAGTCCAAGTTCGACAACCTGTACGGCTGCCGCGAATCGCTGGTCGACGCCATCAAGCGCGCCACCGACGTGATGATCGCCGGCAAGGTGGCTTGCGTGGCCGGTTACGGCGACGTGGGCAAGGGCTCGGCCCAGGCGCTGCGCGCACTGTCCGCCCAGGTCTGGGTGACCGAGATCGACCCGATCAACGCCCTGCAGGCCGCGATGGAAGGCTACAAGGTCGTGACCATGGAATATGCCGCCGACAAGTGCGACATCTTCGTGTCTGCCACCGGCAACAAGAACGTCATCACCTACGAACACATGGCGGCCATGAAAGACCAGGCCATCGTCTGCAACATCGGCCACTTCGACAACGAAATCGACGTCGCTGCGCTGGAAAAATGCACCTGGGAAGAGATCAAGCCGCAAGTCGACCACGTGATCTTCCCGGACGGCAAACGCATCATCCTGCTGGCCAAGGGCCGCCTGGTCAACCTCGGCTGCGGCACCGGCCACCCGAGCTTCGTGATGTCGTCGAGCTTTGCCAACCAGACCATTGCGCAGATCGAACTGTTCACGAAACAGGCCGACTACGAAGTGGGCAAGGTCTACGTGCTGCCGAAACACCTGGACGAAAAAGTCGCGCGCCTGCACCTGAAGAAGGTCGGCGCGATGCTCAGCGAGCTCAGCGACGAGCAGGCTGCGTATATCGGCGTCTCGAAAGCCGGTCCGTACAAGGCCGATACCTACAGGTATTGATCACAAGCCATGTCATGCCGGACTTGATCCGGCATCCATGTCTTCCACCCCTGGCGATGCATGCGGCATGGATTGCGGGTCAAGCCCGCAATGACATGCCGTGTGGCGTCATTGAAAGCCATCATGCGCGCTGACCTTTTCCTCGTCGACAACGGCTACGCCGCCACCCGTTCCCAGGCCCAGCGCCTGATTGCGTCGGGAGTGCAATGGCGCGCCGAGGAAAGTTCGCCCTGGAAGAAGGTTGCCAAGAATGGCGACGAGATTCCGGCGGGCGCCGAGGTCGAAATTCCCGACACGACCGAAGCCAAGTACATCTCGCGCGGCGGGCTCAAGCTCGAAGGAGCGCTCAAAAGCACCGGCCTCAGCGTGGCGGGCCTGCGCTGCCTGGACATCGGCCAATCCACCGGCGGCTTCACCGACTGCCTGCTGCAGCACGGCGCCGTGCAGGTGGTGGGTGTGGACGTGGGCCATGGCCAGCTGCACCCCAGCCTGCGCGGCGATCCGCGCGTGGTGTGTATCGAAGGCCTCAACGCCCGGTCCATGACCGCTTCCGATTTGATAGCAGGCCCCGCCCATGCGGCGGAGGCTGAAGGCCAATTTGACGATGATGATTTCGAGGCGGACGAGGGCGAGGCCGTCGACGCCGATTTCGATTTCCTGACCGGCGACCTGTCCTTTATTTCCCTGACGCTGGTGTTGCCCGCCGTGGTGCGCTTGCTGAAAGCCGGCGGTCATCTGCTGATGCTGGTCAAGCCCCAGTTCGAGCTGCAGCCCGGCCAGATCGGCAAGGGCGGCATTGTGCGTGATGCCGTGCATTTCGAATTTGTCGAAAAGCGTCTGCGTGACGCCTGCGCTGCGCTGGGGCTGGACGTGAAAGCCTGGCTGGCCTCGCCGATTGAAGGTGGGGACGGCAACCGCGAGTTTTTCATTCATGCGGTCAAAGGCCTGCATACGACCGGTGAAGACCAGCCGCTGCCGGCGGCGCCGCCGCGCAAGGCCGCCAAACGCACACCGCGCGCCGAACTGCGCGCGCTGCACGAGGCGCATGAGGACTCTGAAGAAGCCCACGCGGGCCAGCACGGCCCGGCGCGCGGCAAGCGCCGCGACAAAGACGACTGAGCCGCGTTGCGCGCTCCCAAGAACAAGTGAGACTGGTGATGAATCTTCCGATCAGCTTTGAATTTTTCCCGCCCAAGACCCCCGAAGGCGCCGACAAGCTGCGCCTGACACGCCAGGCGCTGTACACGCACCAGCCCGACTTCTGCTCGGTCACCTTTGGCGCGGGCGGTTCCACCCAGGAGGGCACTTTTGGCACCGTCGGCGAAATCCTGAAGGAAGGCATGGCGGCCGCCTGCCACTTCTCCTGTGTCGGCGCGACCAAGGCCACGGTGCGCGAGCAGCTCGCCGCCCTGCAGGCCATGGGTGTCAAGCGCCTGGTCGCCCTGCGCGGTGATCTGCCCAGCGGTTACGGCATGGGTGGCGAGTTCCATTACGCGAGCGACCTCGTGGCCTTCATCCGTGAGTTCACCGGCGATGCCTTTCATATCGAGGTGGCGGCCTACCCGGAGATCCACCCGCAGGCCAAATCGGCCGATGCCGACCTGCAGGCCTTCGCCGCCAAGGTCAAGGCCGGTGCCAATTCGGCCATCACCCAGTATTTTTTCAACGCGGACGCCTACTTCCGCTTTGTGGAGGACACCCGCCGTTTAGGCGTGGATGTGCCCGTGGTGCCCGGCATCATGCCGATCACGAGCTCGACCCAGCTGATGCGGTTTTCCGATGCCTGCGGTGCCGAGATTCCGCGCTGGATCCGCCTGCGCCTGCAGGGTTTCGGCGACGACACGGCATCGATCAAGAGCTTCGGCCTCGACGTGATCACCGACCTGTGCGACCAGCTGCATACCGCGGGTGTGCCCGGCATTCATTTTTATACGATGAACCAGGCCGGCGCGACGTCCGAGATCATCCGGCGTCTGCAGCCGGTTTGAAGCGAGCCCTGTTTTGGCCGGCCTGCTGAAGACGCGCTCCATCGGGCAGGCCTTCGCGCTCGGCCTGCTGGTGCTGCTGGCGGCCTGCACCACCGCGCCGTCGTCACCTGGCCGCGCCGCGCCCGGCCCTGTGCCGGTGGCCGCACCGATACCCGCACCAGCCAGCGCCGAGGCCGGCGGCATGCCGACGGACGCTGCCCCACCGCCACCGCCACCGCCCTTAGCCCTGGAGCCCTTCAGCAATCGGCCGCGGCCAGCGTTGCTGGCGGGGGAACCCGCGCGCGAGTTCGAGCGTGGTGCCGCCTCGTGGTACGGCCCCGGGTTTCATGGCCGGCTGACGGCCAACGGCGAACGCTACAACATGAACGCCTTCACGGCCGCGCACCGCACCTTGCCGTTCGGCACCATGGTGCGGGTCCACAGCCTGGTCAACGGCCGCGAAGTGGATCTGCGCATCACCGATCGCGGCCCTTTCAGCCACAACCGCATCATCGACGTGAGCCGCGCGGCCGCGGCGGAACTCGGCATGCTGGGCCTGGGCTTCAAGGAGGTGGTGTTGCTGGTGCCGGAATCCACAGCGGCTGTGGCTGCCGCACCGTTGCGACCTGTCAGAAAATCCCGGGGCAGTGTCAGGCGGTTGCCGGTGCCCAGGGTACGCTAAACATCTGAATATGAAATTGGCCCTCAGCCCATATTCTGCAGGTGGTTGCAGCTCCTGAATAAATAGCAACAGGCTGGCCGTGATGAATCGCACGAGTGCGGATTGATCGACTGCAGACAAACAACCGCGATGGAAGAACGTGGTCCGCCAGGCCACGGGCAACCCTGACCCGCCTACAGTCTGGCGTCTGGGGTTTGCTCGCGCCCAGTGCATCCCTCCACTTGAACTACACGATTCGTTATCGGCCGAATCCGCAATAGCCCCTTGTGCAGGTATGGCAAGGCCTCGGTGTCGGCACCAATATCCTTGGCTTACTAGAATTTCAGTAATTCCTGAAAACTCAGTAAATCGGACCGCCATGAACCTCGCCCCCCTGACCCAGCGTTTTGTCCTTCACTTCGGCGAAATGGGCAGCCGCTGGGGCATCAACCGCACCGTGGGGCAGATTTACGCGCTGCTGTACGTCTCGCCGCGCGCGCTCAATGCCGACGACATCGGCGAGGCGCTGGCGTTTTCGCGCTCCAACGTCAGCATGGGGCTGAAGGAGCTGCAGTCGTGGAATCTGGTGCGCTTGCAGCACCTGCCCAACGACAGGCGCGAGTACTTCCAGGCGCCGGAAGACGTGTGGGCCATTTTCCGCACGCTGGCCGAGGAGCGGCGCAAGCGCGAGATCGACCCCACGCTGTCCATGCTGCGCGACGCGCTGATGGAGCAGCCTTCGGCGCCAGATGACATTCACGCCCAGGCGCGCATGAAGCAGATGCACGACCTGATCGAACTCATGACGGGCTGGCTGGCCGACGTGCAGAAGATGGACTCGGCCACGCTGGTCAGCCTGATGAAGATGGGTGCCAAGGTGCAGAAGCTGCTGGAGGTCAAGGACAAGGTGGCCAGCACGATGAAGGCCGGCTTGACAGGCCGCGCCGCGGCACCCAAGCTGGTGGAACCGCCGGCCGCTGTTCCCGAAGAAAACAACCGGAGCTGATGATGGACGGATTCGACGCATTCCTGCTGGCGCGCATCCAGTTCGCGGCCAACATCACTTTTCACATCCTGTTTCCGACGATCAGCATTTCGCTGGCCTGGGTGCTGCTGTTCTTCAAGCTGCGCTTCGTCAAGACCGGCGAGCAGCACTGGATGGACGCCTACCAGTTCTGGGTGAAAATTTTCGCGCTGACCTTTGCGCTCGGCGTGGTCAGCGGCATCACCATGAGTTTCCAGTTCGGCACCAACTGGCCGGGCTACATGGAAAAGGTCGGCAACATTGCCGGGCCGCTGCTGGCCTATGAGGTGCTCACGGCCTTTTTCCTTGAGGCCACCATGCTGGGCGTGATGCTGTTTGCGCGTGAGCGCGTCAGCGAAACCATGCACACCGTGGCCACGCTGCTGGTGGCGGGCGGCACCACGCTGTCGGCCTTCTGGATCCTGGCGCTCAACTCCTGGATGCAGACGCCGGCCGGCTTTGAAATGATCAACGGCCAGGCCCATGTGACCAGCTGGTTCGAGGTCATCTTCAACCCCTCGTTTCCCTACCGCCTGGTGCACATGCTGCTGGCTTCCGGGCTGACGGTGGCCTTTCTGGTGGCCGGCATCTCCGCCTACCGCTGGCTGCGCCAGGACCGCAGCGCCGAGGTCATGGCCAGCCTGAAGACCGGTGTTTACATGGCGGCGCTGCTGATCCCGTTGCAGATCATCGCGGGCGACCTGCACGGGCTGAACACGATGGAGCACCAGCCGGCCAAGCTGGCCGCGATGGAAGGCATCTGGAAAACCGAAAAAGGTGTGCCCGCCGTGCTGTTTGGCTTGCCCGACGAAAAGGCGAAGGAGAACCGTTATGAAATCGCCATTCCGAAACTGGCCTCGCTGTACCTGACCCATTCGCTGGACGGAGAGGTCAAGGGCCTGGACCAGTTCGAGGGCAAACACCCGCCGGTGGCGCCGGTGTTCTGGGCCTTCCGCATCATGGTCGGCGTGGGTGTGTTGATGCTGCTGGTCAGCTGGTCCACGGCCTTCCAGTTCGCGCCCTGGAAGCGTGATCCGACGCGTACCCTGCGCACCTGGCAGGCCAGGCTGCTGGTGGCCATGACGTTTGCCGGCTGGGTGGCGCTGATCGCCGGCTGGTACGTCACCGAGATCGGCCGGCAGCCCTGGCTGGTGACCGGTGTGCTGACGGCGGCCGAGGCGGCATCCAGCGTGCCCGCGCCGCGCATCGCCCTCACGCTGGCCCTCTACCTCACGCTGTATGCGGCGCTGATCGTGGCCTACGTCTCGGTGGTGTTTTACCTGGCGCGCCACCGGAAACATGCGGACAAGCCGTTTGGCACCGGCCTGGAAGACACGCCCAATCCCGTGACCTACCCGGAACAGGAAGGAGCTCCCCGTGCTTGACCTTGCGCCCGACCTCACCCAAGCCGCGGGCTGGATGCCGATTGTTTTTTTGGTGGTCATGGGCCTGGCGATGCTGGCCTACGTGATCCTGGACGGCTACGACTTGGGGGTGGGTGTGTTGATGCGCCGCGCCAGCGACGACGACAAGGACACCATGATTGCCAGCATCGGTCCCTTCTGGGATGCCAATGAAACCTGGTTGGTGCTGGGCGTCGGCATTCTGCTCACCGTGTTCCCGGTGGCACATGGCGTGATCCTCGGCGCGCTCTACCTGCCGGTGGCCTTCATGCTGATCGGCCTGACGCTGCGCGGGGTGGCCTTCGACTTCCGCGTGAAGGCGCGCGCCGCGCACAAGCCGCTGTGGAACCGCCTCTTCTACACCGGCTCCCTGCTGGCCAGCTGGAGTCAGGGTTACATGCTGGGTTCGCTGATCACGGGCTTTGCCGACACCTGGTGGACTCTGGTGTTCAACGCTGTGATCGGGCTGGCGCTGGTGGCCGCCTACTGCCTGCTGGGCGCCGGCTGGCTCATCATCAAGTCCGAAGGCGCGCTGCAGCTGCGGGCGGTGCGCTGGGCGCGGGCCAGCCTGCTGTTCACCATGGCCGGCGTCGCCGCCATTTCGATCGCCACGCCACTGGTCAGCCAGCGCATTTTCGAGAAATGGTTTTCCTTTCCCAACATCGTGCTGCTGCTGCCGATTCCGGTGGCCACCGCCGTGCTGTTTGCCGTGATCTGGCGCAGCCTGCAGCGGCTGCCGGTGCGCCTGGGCCAGGGCAACGAATACGGCGCCTGGGTGCCCTTCGGTGCGACGGTGGGTGTGTTTCTGCTGGCGTTTTACGGCCTGGCCTACAGCCTGTTTCCGTGGCTGGTCATCGACCGGATCACGATCTGGAAGGCGGCCACCGCGCCTGAGGCGATGGGCGTCATTCTGGTGGGCGCGCTGGTGGTGCTGCCCATGATCATCGGCTACACGGTGTTTGCCTATCGCGTTTTCTGGGGCAAAAGCACGGCGCTGAAATATTGAGGGCGTTGCGGCCGGCTGGCGATAAAATCAGGCTCTCCTCACGTTTGCCAACCCATCCTCATGAGAATGCAGAGCAAATACAACGCCTCCCTGCAGTCGGCCAACGGGCTGACCGACGAGCAGCGCCAGACCGCCGAGCAAAAATTTATTGAGGTGCTGGAATACGTACTGGGCGGCGCGTCCGCGGTGCGCGGCGCCTATGTGGAATGGCTGGCGGCGCGTTCGATTCGCGCCGAAAACCCCGATGTCCCGCGTTCGGCCGAAGAAACCCTGGCGATTGTCCGCTGGGAACAGGCCGCCGACCACGCCACGCGTGCAGTTTTCCGCCAGATGAAAATTGCAGCCCAGAATGCGTTTTTCGAGTTGCACGTCTGGAATTCGAGAACCCACTGAGCCCGCCCCACGGCAGGGGCACTTCCCCTTCAAGCAGGGGCCGCGGAAACGAACCTGCCAGCGCAGGTTTGGACAGACATCAGAAGCGAAGCCTCTGGCGAGCGGCGGCCTGCAAGGTGCAGCGCATTACACGCAGTGAAAAGCCGGGGGGCTGTTGGTCTACCTGTCGTCGTAGCTGATGGACACGCTGTCGCTCAGGGGCCGTGCCTGGCAGCTCAGCACAAAACCTTTTTGCACTTCCCAGTCTTCCAGCGTGAAGTTTTTTTCCATGGCGACCTGTCCCTCGAGCACCCTGGCGCGGCAGGTGCAGCAGACGCCGCCCTTGCAGCTGTAGGGCAAATCCAGGCCGGCGGCCAGTGCCACGTCCAGCACACGTTCATGCGGGTGCATGCGCAACTCGTGCGCCTTGCCGTCGAGTTGCACCGACAGGCGGATGGCGCCGAGGTTGCCCTCATTCTTCAAGCCTTTTTGGCCTCCAGCGCCCGTCCCTGCTGCGTCAATGGCTCCTGATTTCATAGCGTTTGCGGGCTGCGCTGCGCTGGTGAAACGTTCGGCGTGGATGCGTTCCTTGGGCACGCCGGCCGCCAGCAGGGCCTGCAGGCAACCTTCGATCATGGCTTCCGGACCGCAGACAAAGGTCTCGTCGATGCTGGCCGGCGGAATCAGCGTGGCCAGCAGTTCGCTGACCTTGGCCGCGTCGAGCCTGCCGTTGAACAGCGGCACATCCTGCGACTGGCGCGAGAGCAGGTGGACCAGGCTCAGGCGGGAGGGATAGCGGTCCTTCAGGTCCTGCAGCGCTTCATTGAACAGGATGCTGCCGGTGCGCTGGTTGCAGTACACCAGCGTGAAGGTGGAGGCGGCTTCGCCGGCCAGGGTGCTGGCGATGATGGAGAGCAGCGGCGTGATGCCCGAGCCGGCCGCCCAGCCGACGCGGTGCACCGCGCCGCTCAGGCGCGGCGTGAAGCGGCCGTCCGGCGGCATCACATCCAGGGTGTCGCCGGGCTGCAAGTGCGTGGCCCAGTTGGAGAACACGCCGCCCTCGACCGGCTTGATGCCGACCTCGATGTCGTGTTCTGCGGCCAGGCGCTGGGTGCTGCTGCAGATCGAGTAGCTGCGGCGCACCGGCTCGCCGTCTATCGTGGCCTTGAGCGTGAGGAACTGGCCCGGCGTGAAGCGGTAAAGGTCCTGCAGCTCCGCCGGAATCGCAAAGCTGACGGCCACGGCACCGGCCGCTTCGGGGGTGACGCGTGTGACGACCAGCGGGTGAAAGTGGGGAACAGACATGGACGCTTTAATCAATAAGGTTTGAAGTAGTCGAAGGGTTCCAGGCAGTCCAGGCACTTGTACAGCGCCTTGCAGGCGGTGGCGCCAAAGTGCGAGGTTTCGGTCGTGTTGACCGAGCCGCACTGCGGGCAGGCCACGGCCTCCGCCGCCTGGTGCCGGGGCGCAAAGCGGATGACCTTGTCGCTGCCGGGCGTGGTGGTGTGCGGCGGCGCAATGCCGTAGCTGCGCAGTTTGGCCTTGGCGGCTGGAGTCATCCAGTCGGTGGTCCAGGCCGGCGCCAGCTGGGTCGTGATGCGCGCGCTGAGCTGGTGCTGCGCCAGCGCGGCGCGGATGTCGTCCTCGATCTGGCCCATGGCCGGGCAGCCGCTGTAGGTCGGCGTGATGATCACTTCCACGCCGTCCTTGACGTGGCGCACGTCGCGCAGGATGCCCAGTTCGCGGATGGACACCACCGGGATCTCCGGGTCGGGCACGGCTTCGAGCACGTCCCAGACCTGCTGCAGGGTGTTCACCACCACCTTCCCGCTTGCGGGAGGTGTTCCATAACCGCTCTCCGGAGCTCGTGGTGGGTGCGAAGCGCTCACCATAGTGCGTTCGGGTGAGCGCGCGCCAGGCTTTGCATCTCGGCCAGCAGCGGTGCCAGGTGGTCGCTGTGCTGTCCGTTCTTTCCCTGCGGCAAGCCTGTGCCAAGGGTGGGGCGCTGCAACCCGGCTTCCTGTAGGGCGTCGTTGACGAGATCGTCCCAGCTGCTTTTCAGCGCGTCGGCTTCAATGCCGTGGCCTTCCTCGTTTGCTATCTTTTCAATAGCTGATGGCGCCCAGTACTCCTGGGTGTAAGGCATTAAATGCTCCAAGGCGGCCTGGGTGCGGGCCTGCGATTCGGCAGTGCCGTCGCCCAGGCGCACCAGCCAGTCGCGCGAGTGGCGGAAGTGGTAAGACACTTCCTTGAACGACTTGCCCGCAATCGCGGCCAGCTGCGCGTCCTTCGATTTCTGCAAGGCATCCCACAGCAGCAGCATCAGCGCGCTGTAGAGGAAATTGCGGACGATGGTCACTGCATAGTCGCGCTCCGAGCTGTCGGACGCATGAGGCAGTTCCAGCAGGGTGTAGTTGCGGAACTCCTCGGCGCTACGGAAATAGGCCAGCGAATCTTCCGTGGCACCATTGCCGGCCACGGCGGCTGCGTGCTGGTACAACATGCGCGCCTGGCCGATCAGGTCCAGGCTCATGTTGGCCAGGGCGATGTCTTCTTCCAGCACCGGGCCGTTGCCGCACCATTCGGCGTTGCGCTGGCCGAGCACCAGCGCGTTGTCGGCCAGGTGCAGCAGGTAGCCCGGCGCAGCTGTTCTCGTTCCAACAGGAGCTTCAACGGTTTTCACATGTGGCCCACTTCGTCAGGGATTTCGTAGAAGGTGGGGTGCCGGTAAATCTTGTCGGCCATGGGCTCAAAAAACGCGGCCTTGTCGTCGGGCTCGCTGGCAGTGATGGTGTTGGAGGGCACGACCCAGATGCTCACGCCCTCCTGGCGCCGCGTGTAAACGTCGCGCGCCATCTGCAGCGCCTGCTGCGCATCGGCGGCGTGCAGGCTGCCGCAGTGTTTGTGCTCCAGACCCTGTTTGGATCGCACAAACACTTCCCAGAGTGGCCAGTCGTTGTGTGTGTTGCTCATGCTGCTTCCTTCATCTGGCGGGCTTTCTGTTTAGCCGCATGGGCCTGCGCTGCATCGCGCACCCACTGGCCATCCTCATGCGCTTTCACGCGGTTCGCCAGGCGCTCCTTGTTGCAGGGGCCGTTGCCGTTGACCACGGCCCAGAACTCATCCCAGTCGATCGCGCCGTAGTCGTGCTGCTGGCGTTCCTCGTTCCACTTCAGGTCGGGGTCGGGCAAGGTCACGCCCAGCACCGCGGCCTGCGGCACGGTGGCGTCGACAAACTTCTGGCGCAGCTCGTCGTTGGAAATGCGCTTGATGCCCCAGCGCATGCCTTGCGCGGTGTTGGTGCTGGCCGCATCGGGCGGGCCGAACATCGCCAGCACCGGCCACCACCAGCGGTTGACCGCGTCCTGCACCATGGCGCGCTGCTCGGGCGTGCCCTGCATCTGCACCATCAGGCTTTCAAAGCCCTGGCGCTGGTGAAAACTTTCTTCCTTGCAGATGCGGATCATGGCGCGCGCATACGGGCCGTAGGAGCAGCGGCAGATCGGCACCTGGTTCATGATGGCCGCGCCGTCGACCAGCCAGCCGATCACGCCGACATCGGCCCACTGCAGCGTCGGGTAGTTGAAGATGGAGCTGTACTTGGCCTTGCCGGTGTGCAGGGCATCGAGCAGGCTGTCGCGGCCCACGCCCAGGGTTTCGGCGGCCGAATACAGGTAAAGGCCATGGCCGCCTTCGTCCTGCACCTTGGCCAGCAAAATCGCCTTGCGTTTGAGCGAGGGCGCGCGTGAGATCCAGTTGCCTTCGGGCTGCATGCCGATGATCTCGCTGTGCGCGTGCTGGCTGATCTGGCGCACCAGGGTGCGGCGGTAGGCGTCGGGCATCCAGTCCTGCGGCTCGATCTTCTGGTCGGCGTCGATTTTTTCGTCGAAGCGGGTCTGCAACGCATCGGGGGCGGCCGGCACCGACGCCAAGGCCGGGGCCGACGCGTCAGGCACGTCGAGTGATTGTGTGTACATGTCTTGTCTCCTGTCACCCGGTCTGCAGGACGGGGTCAGCCGGAGTATAGCGAATTAACCGACCGATCGGTCGGTTAATTGTTGACTCCGCTGGAGGGGGCTTTCAGTTCGCCCGTGCGAGGTCCGCGAGCAGGGCGTCGGCCGATGCGTAGCGGTGGTCGGGATTTTTCGCCATCAGTTTGTTGACCATGGGCTGCAGCGCGGCGTGGGCCGCAGGCAGCACCGGTGTGTCGGCGTGCAGGTGCCTGGCCAGCAGCAGTTCCAGCGATTCCGCGATGAAGGGCCGCTGTCCGGCCAGCATCTCGAACAGCATGACGCCCAGGCTGTACAGGTCGGAGCGGGCCGTCACGGCTTTGCCGCTGACCTGCTCGGGGCTCATGTAATAGGGCGTGCCGACCACATCGCCGTGCCGGGTCTGGGTCAGGCCCGGGCTTTCGGCCTGCAGCATGGATTTGGCGATGCCGAAATCGGCCAGCGCCACCGAACCGTCGTTGCGCAGCATGACGTTTTCCGGCTTGAGGTCGCGGTGCACGATGCCGTGGCTGTGGATCGCCGCCAAGGCCAGCGCCAGTTGCTGCACCACGGCGAGTGCCCGCTCGCGGGTCATGCCGGGGCCGAACAGGCCGCGCAGGTCACCGCGCTCGAAATACTCCATCGCAATGTAGGCGTGTTCGTCGCTGAAGCCCTGGTCGTGGATGCGGATCACATGGGGGTGCCTGATCTGGCTCAGCAGCGCATATTCCTGGATAAACCGGACCAGATGCTCCGACGCTTCCTTGCCGCGTGAATCCAGCACCTTGAGCACGATGGGCAGGCCGTCGGTCTCGCGTTCGGCCAGGTAAACCTCGGTCATGCCGCCGGCGCCGATTTTTTTCGTGACGCGGTAACCCTTGAGGCGTACCGGTTCGGCGTCGTCTTCGAAGCGCAGGCCTTTGAGCGCGGCCAACTTGGACTGCAGCGCGTCCTTGACGGCCCGGGCCGTGATTGAGGAGTTGGTCCGTACCGCTGCGCTGATTTCTTCGGCCCTTTCGGTCAGGCTGGCCATGCCGTGGATCTTGTCGTCCAGGCCGGTCACCAGGCCAGTGATTTCCACCACGTCCAGGGTCTGGTGTTTGCCGGTCACGGCCAGCCTGTCCTGGGTTCCCGTCTGGATGCCGGCGCCCGCCCCGGCGAATACAGCGCGGCTGGCCAGGACGGTCCAGCCGCGCTCGCGGGTGACCGCCTCCAGGCGCGCGGCGAGGCTGACGGTCTCGCCCACCGGCATCAGCTCGGGGCTGCCCGGCGCGCCGATGCGGCACAGTGTGGTTTCGCCGCTGTGCAGCCCAATGCCGATGGCGAAGGGTGGCAGGCCACGGTCCGGGAAACGCCGGGCCAGCCAGTGCCGGAACTCGTCGGCGGCCAGGGCCATCGCCAGCGCTGCGGAAACGGCGCGGCGCGACGCCGACAGCGGCGAGTCGCTGAGCGTATTGGCAAAGACGGCCATCAGCCCGTCGCCGACAAACTTGAGGTGGCGCCCGCCGTTCTTGAGCACCGGCTGGCAGCTGCGCTCGAAGTAGCCGGTCAGCAATTCCGAGACCTCACTGGCTTCGAGTTTTTCGGCCAGCGAGGTGAAGTGGCGGATCGTCGACACCAGCACTGTGGCATCGAGTGCCAGCCCGTTCTCGCTGCCCGCCGGGATGTCCACTGGAAAGGCTTCAGACCGGCTGCCGCCAATGTCGCCGCCGAAGGCCGTGCGCAGACGCGCCTCCATTGCCACCAGGCTGGCGGCAATACGTGTGTCGACCAGGCTCTTCTTGTGTAACTGCGCGCTGACGGCTTCGAGCAGCTCGGTGCGCGTGAAAGGTTTGGACAGGTAGTCGTCGGCGCCACCGGTCATGCCGCGGCGCATGTTGCCGCGGTCGTCCAGCGCGGTCAGCAGCATGAACGGGGTGGTCGCCAGCGTGGGGTCGGTTCGCACTGCAGCCAGCAGCTCAAAGCCATTCATGCCGGGCATGTTGACGTCGGAAATGATCAGGTCCGGCGTGCGGGCCCTGGCGTGGGCGAGGCCGGACCGGCCATCGGCGGCCGCCACCGCCTCGAAACCCTCCAGCGCCAGCAGGCGGGCGAGGTTGCTGCGAATCGCGTCGTCGTCCTCCACCACCAGGATCACATGCATGCGCTGACCCTTTACCCGTGGCAGTTTTCGGTCAGCCGCCGTGGTCCAGCGTGAAGCCGGCGTTGCGGTCCTGCCCCAGGCGCGCCACCAGCTGTGGCAGGGCCGCCTGCAGGTCGGCCTTGAGCGTGTGCGGCGGGTTGATCACAAACATGCCGCTGGCCGGCAGGCCGGGGCGTTTGACGTCGCCGGCCTCGTCGGTGGTCAGCTTGCTGGACTTGACCGTGAGCGTGGCATTGAGCCAGCTGCGACCGGCCTTGGTCGCCAGTGTCTTGAGCTTGCGCGGCAGGTCATGCGCCTCGGGGCGCGGAATGATGGGGTACCAGACCACGTAGGTGCCGGTGGCAAAACGCTTGACGGCATCGCCCATGCAGGCCGCGACGCGGGCGTAGTCGCTCTTGATCTCGTAGCTCGGGTCGCACAGCACCATGGCGCGGCGCGCCGGCGGCGGCAGAAAGGTTTTCAGCACCTCGAAGCCGTCCTCACAGGCCACCGTGACCTGGCGGCCCACACCCAGTTGCGCGATGTTGCCGGTCAGCGACTTGAAATCGGTCGGGTGCAGTTCAAACAGCTTGAGCTTGTCGCGGCCGCTGAGAAACTGTTGCTCGATGAACGGCGAGCCAGGGTAAATCTTCAGGTGCGCCGGATCGCCGCTTGCGGCGAACTGCGGGTTCAGGCCGCGCAACAGGTCGACATAGTCCTGCAGCGCAGGGGCCAGGGGCTCGTCGGCCGGGGCTTTCGCGGTGCCCGGGGCTTTGGGGTTTGCTACCTTTTTTATAGCTGCTGGCGCTGATCCGGAAACGGCTACAGGTGTTTTTGATGCAGAAACCAGGCGGAAGATGCCTTCCTGCGCCTCGCCGCTGGTTTCGGTGTAGTCGCCGTCGAGGCGGTACAGGCCGGCGCCGGCGTGCGTGTCGATCACGGTCAATGCCGTGTCTTTCTGGGTCAAATACTTCATCAACGCAATCAGCGTGGTGTGCTTGAGCACATCGGCATGGTTGCCGGCATGGAAGGCGTGGCGATAACTGAACATGTCGCTATGTTAACGGGCGCCGCCCAACAGGCTCTTTTTAATCGCGCCGGGCCGCCAGGCCGGCTGCTTGCAATCTGCAACACAATACCGACGGGCGCGGCGTTGCGGCCGCCCGGGCGCCTTGACGGCAGCAGGGTGTCCATGCCTAATGACAGCCCTTACGCTGCCTCAGCCCGCTCCCGTTCATGACCGCCCCGCCCAGTCCGACCCCCGTTTCACTGATCACGCATGTGGATGCCTTGCCGGTGGGCACGCGCCTGGCCGAGTTTGAGGTGCAGGGCTTGCTGGGGGCCGGTGGCTTTGGCATGGTCTACCAGGCGTTTGACCACTCGCTGCAGCGGCCGGTGGCCATCAAGGAGTTCATGCCGGCCACGCTGGCCTGCCGCGGCGCGGACGGCGCGGTGGTGGTTCGCGACCCGGCCGACCAGGCGGCCTTCCAGGCCGGGCTGCAGTCGTTCGTGGCCGAGGCGCGGCTGCTGGCGCAGTTCGATCATCCGTCGCTGGTCAAGGTTTTTCGTTACTGGGAGGCGCACCAGACCGCCTACATGGTGATGCCCCTCTACCGAGGCATCACGCTGCAGGCGGCGCGCAGCCAGATGCGCAGCCCGCCGACCGAGGCCTGGCTGCGCAAGGTCCTCTGGGCGGTGCTGGGCGCACTCAAGACCCTGCACCAGGGGCGGGCGGTGCACCGCGACGTCTCGCCCGACAACATCTTCCTGCAGGACATCGGCCCGCCGGTGCTGCTGGACTTGGGCGCGGCGCGCCATGCCATGGGCGGCAAGACGCAGGACCTGACCGATGCCCTCAAGCTCAGTTACGCGCCGCTGGAGCAGCACGCCGGCGCCCCCGACATGCGCCAGGGGCCGTGGACCGACCTGTATGCGCTGGCCGCCGTCGTGCACGGCGTGCTCTGCAACAAGCCGCCGCTGCCGGCGACCTTTCGGGCCGTGCGCGACCGCCTGCCGCCGTTTGCCCGTGTGGCGCGCACGGTGCAGGAGCAGTTTGGCCTCGGTTATTCGCAGCCGTTTGTGCAGGCGATCAGCCAGGCGCTGGCGATCGAGGTCAAGGACAGGCCGCAAAGCGTAGGGGCCCTGGTGCAACTCATGGCGCTCGAAACGCCCAATGGCATGTCCCGTTTCGACTGGCGCGCCGAGCTGGGCCCGATCTGGGCACCGCCGGGTTTGTCTGCCCCGCGGCCGGCGGCCAGGGCGGAGTCGCCGTTGCCTTCACCGCCGCCCCCGGCAGCGGTGCCTCGCAATGATCCGACACAGCCCATGGCGGCTGCGCCCCGGCGACGGGATCTTGCTGCCCCGCGGCCGGCTGCTTCCGTCCCGGCGTCGACGCCCGCCGCGGACGCGCCCGCCCGGGCCGGCCCCTCGTGGAGTATGGGTGCGGGCGTGCTGGCCGTGGCCGTCGTGGCCCTGTTGCTGGGACTGATGCTGGGAAGCGGCGCCCGCGTGTCCGAGACCGGGATCGCGCAGTTCCCGGCCCTTGCTGCGCCCGTGCAGCGGGTCGCGGATCGGCCACCCGCCCCACTTGCCGCACCCATGGCGGTGGCGCTTGCACCGGTGCCGCAGGTCGCCGCTGCTGCCAGGGCGCCTCTGCCAACGGAGCAGCGGCCAAGCCCCGCCGCCAGGCGCGCGCCCCCGAAAAAGACGGCGCCGACTGTCGATACCGCGAGTTCGTCGCCGCCACCGCCGCCGGTGGTTGCGGTGGCACCGGAACGGGTGGAGCTGCTGCCGCGTGTGAAGCCCCCCGATCCGCTCGCCTTGTGTGCCGACAGCAATTTCGTGGCCCGACCCTTTTCCGGCAGTGCCAGAAACCGGAGCTGGCCATGCTCCCCCTGTGTGTTGAAAACAACGCCCGGCTGCAGAACAGCCGGCGGGCCGACGGGCTTTAGCTCCAAAAAGGCTTGAAAACGCCCAAAAATGGCCGCCGAATGGCCGAAACGGGGTGCTTTGGCGGCCCGGCCCCGCCATGCCGCCCGCGCAGCCCCGGATTTTGTATAATGGAAGGCTTCGCAGCGATCGGCTGGCCCCGCGGCGAGGCTTGAACCCCACCTAAGAGGTTTCCATCAGAGAAACACCGACCGTGGAAAAGGGCTGCTCAAACCAACTTTTGAAAAGTAAACCATGACAACTTTCAGCGCAAAACCCGCTGACGTGGTGCATGAGTGGTTTGTGATTGACGCGACCGACAAGGTCCTCGGACGAGTAGCCAGCGAAGTTGCTCTCCGTTTACGCGGCAAACACAAGGCCATTTATACGCCTCACGTCGATACCGGTGACTTCATCGTCATCATCAACGCAGCCCAGCTTCGTGTCACCGGCGCCAAGTCGACCGACAAGATCTACTATCGCCATTCGGGTTACCCCGGCGGTATCTCGGCTACGAATTTCCGCGACATGCAGACCAAGTTCCCGGGCCGCGCCCTGGAAAAAGCCGTCAAGGGCATGCTGCCCAAGGGCCCGCTCGGTTACGCCATGATCAAAAAACTCAAGGTGTACGGTGGTGCAGAGCATCCGCACACCGCCCAACAGCCTAAAGTGCTGGAAATTTAAGGAGCCTTGAGATGATTGGTGAATGGAACAATGGCACCGGCCGTCGCAAATCAAGCGTCGCCCGTGTGTTCATCAAAAAAGGCACTGGCAAGATCACGGTCAACGACCGTGACATCCAGACCTTCTTCGGTCGCGAAACCTCGATCATGATTTGCAAGCAGCCCCTGTACCTGACCAACCATGTCGAAACCTTCGACATCATGGTCAACGTGCATGGTGGCGGCGAGTCCGGCCAGGCCGGTGCAATCCGCCACGGCATTACCCGCGCGCTGATCGACTATGACACCACCCTCAAGCCGGCGCTGAGCCAGGCCGGGTTTGTCACGCGTGATGCACGTGAAGTCGAGCGTAAGAAAGTCGGCTTCCGTTCGGCACGCCGTCGCAAGCAGTTCAGCAAGCGTTAATCCGCTTTTGCTGTCCCCGAAAAGCCGCCTGGTTTGCGCCTGGCGGCTTTTTTCATGGCGTTTGCAGCCAGCACTCGGGGTTGCTGCCGATACACATCCTTGCCGCTGCCTGTCCGGCAGCGTCCAGCCCAGGCCGCATCTGAGTGCACAATGCACTCCCTGGAAGACAACCCAAGGTCGCTTTTGAAATTCCGTTTGTTTCGCCGTCGCCTGACCATCAGCTCTCCGCGCATGGCCATTCGCACATCCTTGCCCTGGCCGCTGCGCTGGGCGCTGGGCGCGATGATGCTGGGCTTTTCTGCGGCCATCGCGCTGTGGACCTTTGAACTCGGGGTCAGCATCGCGGGCCTGGACAAGGATGCCAAGCTGGAGCTGACCCGGCTGCGGGAAGAGGTTGCCGCGCTGCGCGCGGAACGCGACAAATCGCAATCAATCGCCAATATTTCGGGCAGTCTGCTGACCGCCGAAAAGGCCGCGCAGGACAAGATGGTGGCCCAGATCCGCCAGCTCGAGGCGGACAACCGGCTGCTGCGCGACGATCTCGGTTTCTTTGAAAAGCTCCTGCCTGCTGGCGGTGCGGAAAACGCCGCCATCCGCGGCCTGCAGGCCGAAGCCCTGACCGACATGCAGGTCAAGTGGCAGGTGCTGGTGATCCAGCCGGTCAAGGACGCCCCGGTGTTCAATGGCAAGCTGGAACTGACGTTCAGCGGCACCCTGGCGGGCAAACCATGGACAACAGGCTTGCCGGGTGGCGCCCAGCCTCTGCAGTTCAAGCAGTACCGCCGCATTGAAGGGGTGCTCGACCTGCCCCCCCTGGCCGTGGTAAAAACGGTGACCGCCAAGGTCCTCGAAGGAACGGTCGTCCGCTCCGTGCAGACCATCAAGCTCTGACCCCCCGCTTCAACACCCAGAACCTCACAGGATGTGCCCATGTTCGGTAAAAAATCGCAGCCCCCGATCAAAAGCCTGATTGCCCAAGGCAGCTGTATAGAAGGCAACCTGAAGTTCACCGACGGTTTGCGCATCGATGGCGAAGTGATTGGTGACATCCGTGCCAACGAAGGCAGCCCCAGCATTCTGGTGATCAGCGAGTCGGCCTGTGTCACCGGCGCCATCCATGCCGACCACGTCATTATCAATGGTCGCGTCATGGGGCCGGTGCATGCAGCGGAACTGCTCGAGCTGCAGCCCAAGGCGAGGATCCAGGGCGATGTGGCCTACAAAGCGCTTGAAATGCACCAGGGCGCCGTCATTTTTGGTCAGTTGCGTCCCACCAACCACGAGGTCAGCGACAAGCCCCTCCTGAAGCTGGCAGCCAACAACGCCTGAGGGCGAATTCCCGTCAGTAAGTGCTCACGGTCTGGTGGAAGCCAGTATGGGCCTTATGGTTGATTGAATTGCTGTAGTATTGAAAACGTCAAGTTCTGAAAAACGGAGTCCCCCATGAGCGCAGTAGCTGAAAACATCCAGACCGAAATGCCCGCCCCCTTTGTCTTTACCGACAGCGCGGCGGCCAAGGTGGCGGACCTGATTGCCGAAGAAGGCAATCCGGACCTGAAACTGCGCGTGTTTGTGCAGGGCGGCGGCTGCTCCGGCTTCCAGTACGGCTTCACCTTCGACGAAATCACCAACGAAGACGACACCACCATGACCAAGAATGGCGTGTCCCTGCTGATCGATGCCATGAGTTACCAGTACCTGGTGGGCGCTGAAATTGACTACAAGGACGACCTCGAAGGCGCCCAGTTCGTGATCAAGAACCCCAACGCCACCAGCACCTGTGGTTGCGGCTCCAGCTTTTCGGCCTGAGTCTTCCCGCTTCGAAAAAAAGGACCTGCGGGTCCTTTTTTCATGTCCGCCGCTCAGCGTGAGCAGTCGACACCGTTGGGGTTTTCACTTCGAGCCAGGGCCGCGGATCCGGCTGTGCCGGTCCGCAGGCGTATCGGCCCCCTCGGGGGGCAGGGAACTACACGCAGTGAGTGACAGTGGGGGCCAAATACAAGGCGCCCAGCACGCGCGGGCCGCGGGCGCCCGTGACGGCTGGCAAATTGCCTGGCTGCCGGTGGTGCCAGGCCCGGGCCAGCCATGCAAAGGCGGCGGCTTCCACCTGCAGGGGAGGCAGGCCGCGCGAGGTGGTGGGCTGAACGCTCACCCCCGGCAGGGCCTGGGCCAGTTGCCGCATCAGTTCGTCATTGAAAGCGCCGCCACCGCAGACCAGCAGTTCGGTGGTACGGGGGGCGTGGTGCATCAGGTCGCGCGCGCAGGCCTGTGCCGTCAGCGCGGTGAGGGTGGCCTGCACATCCTGCGGTGTGCTGACCTCCTGGCCGCTGAGCTGACTGGCCAGCCATTCGGGGTTGAACAGGTCGCGCCCCGTGCTTTTGGGCGGTGCCTTGGCGAAGTAGGGCGCCGCCAGCAGGCGCGCCAGCAGGCCGGGAACCACGGTCCCCGACGCGGCCCAGGCGCCCTTCGCGTCGTACGGCTGGCCGGTGTGCTTCAGGCACCAGAAGTCCATCAGGGCGTTGCCAGGTCCGCAGTCAAAGCCTGTCACCGGGCCAGCATGCGCCGGCAGCAGCGTCAGGTTGCTGATGCCGCCGATGTTGAGAACCGCGACATTGCGTTCAGCATGCGCAAAAACAGCGTGGTGAAATGCCGGCACCAGCGGCGCGCCCTGGCCGCCGGCCGCAAGGTCAGCGGTGCGGAAATCGGCCACCACGTCCAGTCCGGTGCGTTCAGCCAGCAGAGCCGGGTTGTTCAGTTGCAGCGTGTAGCCTGCGTCTGCTCCGCCGCTGAGCGGGTCGTCGCCGAATTCCCGCGGCCGGTGGCGCACGGTCTGCCCGTGGGCGCCGATGGCGCGCACCTGGTCTGCCGTGATGCCCTGTCGGCCCGCCTGAGCCATCAGGGCATGGACCACCTGTGCGTACAGCATGGCCAGCTGGTTGGCCGCCAGCGCTGCGCGGTGCAGTTCATTGTGGCCGGCGGTGTTGAGAGCCATCAGTTCGGCCCGGAAGGCGGCCGGGAAGGGGGCGGACGCCGATGCCATGACACGCGGCACCGGCGGGTCGAAATCCACCAGAACGCCGTCTGCACCATCGAGCGAGGTGCCCGACATCAACCCCATGTAGTAATCAGCCATGCCTCATTTTGCCGTACGGTTGCCAGAGGCAACGCTCCATGGGACGAGCAAGCAAGAGGGCCGTGTGTCCGTCAGGGACGCTACGTGAGCTAAAAAATCAAGCCGGGGCCGCGGAACCGGCTTTGCCGGGCCGCAGGCGCAACGGCCCCCTCGGGGGGACAGCGCATTACACGAAGTGAAAAGCGTGGGGGCTCTGCTTATTCAGCCCGGGTCTGCGAGATGTCCGCCGCGGCTTGCAGCTGTTGCTTGACCTGGCCGGCGAGTTTGCGGAACAGGGGTTGTGCTGCCGCCGACAGGGGAATCGTGTCGTTCTGCTGGGCAATGGTCATCGGGTCCTGGTGGGCGCCATTGACGCGGAACTCGAAGTGCAGGTGCGGCCCGGTGGCCCAGCCGGTCGAGCCGACGGCGCCGACGTTCTGCCCCTGGTTCACGTTCTGGCCTCTTTGTACGTCAATCCGGCTCAAATGGGCATAAACGGTGGTGTGGTTGTTGCGGTGTTTGACAAACACGACGTTGCCAAACCCGTTTTGCACACCGGCAAACTCGACCACGCCATCGCCGATGCTGCGCACGGCCGTGCCGGTCGGCGCAGCGTAGTCGACACCGAGGTGGGCGCGCCATGTCTGCAGGATGGGATGAAAACGCATCTTGAAGCCGCTGCTGACACGCGAGAACTCCATCGGCGAGGCCAGGTAGGCGCGGCGCAGGCTCTGACCATCAAGCGTGTAATAGCCACCTTTGGCCGCGCTGTTGCCGCCTGCCTGGTCGCGGAACCACATGGCCTGAAGTGTCTTGCCGTTGTTCATGAACTCGGTGCTGACCACCCGACCGGTACGCAATGCTTCTCCGTCGGCTTCCAGCGTTTCGTAAACGACGCTGAAACGGTCGCCTTTGCGCAAGGCGCGGTGGAAGTCAATGTCGCCCGAGAAAATTTCGGCGATCTGCACCGCCACGGCGTCGGGGATGCCCGCATCGTCGGTGGCGGCAAACAGCGAGGTGCGGATGGTGCCGCTGGCCAGCTGGGTTGAGCTGGTGTAGGCCGCAGTTTCCACGCGGGACGCAAAACGGTTGTCTGCCGCACGTTCGACCACCAGCCGGGTGAATTTTTCCTCGTCGTCGGTGGCCCAGCGCACCGTCAGCTTGAGCAGCTGGTTGTTGTCGGTCGCTTCAACCGTTACATTTTTGCCGGGGCGGCCCATCAGGGTCAGGCGGCCGTTAGGATCGCTGCGCAAAAAGGCAGCGGCTGCCGCGTCGTCAATGTTCAGGCGCTTGAGCAGGGCGTCGGCGGTGTCGGTGCTGCGCGTGGTTTCGGTGCGAAACAGCTTGAACTGGAAGTTGTCGAGGGCTTCGGACTGAGCCTCGGTGGGCAAGCTCTGGACGGCTTCCAGGACCTGGCGGACCGGCAGGTCGGCAGCATCGGGTGCGAGCGGTGCGACGCCGAAGGCGGTGACCCCGGTTCCCAGCAGCAAGGCGGCCAGCGTGCCTGTGATTCTTTTAGGATGGCGGCGAAGCAGGGTTGTGAGTGCTTGCAGCGCGTAAGCGAGATCGGTTTTGATCAAAACTGGGGTTCCCAACCTTTGTAGGCTTCAGGCCGCAGAAGCAGCCCGATAGCGACTGATGATGGTGTTGTGCACTGCCCTGTAAAAGACGGGCGGTGCAACAACTTAGAATCGGTTTGCAATTTGCGGGCCAACCTATTTAGGGGCCCCTGCAATGGCAGAAACCGATTATATCTGTCAGACAACTGCCCGACCTGTGAAAAACCCTTATGAATCAAGAGCTTGTTACATCCTTTCCCGTGACGGACCGAGCCAGGGAGGCTTTGGCCGTGTCCCTGCGGGGCTGTGAAGAACTGATTCCCCAGGATGAATGGCTGAAAAAACTCGCGCGTTCGGAGGCTACCGGCGTTCCGCTGCGCGTCAAATTGGGGCTGGACCCGACGGCGCCTGACATTCATGTCGGACATACCGTGGTGCTGAACAAAATGCGTCAGCTCCAGGATCTGGGTCATACCGTTATCTTTCTCATCGGCGACTTCACCAGCCTGATCGGCGATCCGTCGGGCCGCAACAACACGCGTCCTCCGCTGACCCCGGAGCAGATCAAGGCCAATGCCGACACCTACTACCGTCAGGCTTCCCTGGTGCTGGACCCGGCCCGGACCGAGATTCGTTACAACAGCGAGTGGAGCGACCCGCTGGGCGCACGCGGCATGATCGAACTGGCGGCCAAATACACGGTGGCGCGCATGATGGAGCGCAACGACTTCCATGACCGCTTCAAGGCCGGCACGCCGATCAGCGTGCATGAGTTCCTCTACCCGCTGATGCAGGGTTATGACTCGGTGGCCCTGAAGTCTGACCTGGAACTCGGCGGCACCGACCAGAAGTTCAACCTGCTGATGGGCCGCCACCTGCAGGTCGAATACGGCCAGGAGCCGCAATGCATCCTGACCATGCCACTGCTCGAGGGGCTGGACGGCGTGGAGAAGATGTCCAAGAGCAAGAACAACTACATCGGCATTTCCGAGGAAGCCAACACCATGTTTGCCAAGGTGCTGTCGATCTCCGATGTGCTGATGTGGAAGTGGTTCACCCTGCTGAGCTTCAAGACCGAGGCCGAGATCGCCGCGCTGAAGAAAGAAGTCGAGGGCGGGCGCAACCCGAAAGACGCCAAGGTGGCGCTGGCCAAGGAGATCACGGCCCGTTTCCATTCCGCTGCCGCCGCAGATGCCGCCGAGCAGGACTTCATCAACCGCAGCAAGGGCGGCGTGCCCGACGAGATCCCGGAAGTGTCCCTGAGCGGCGCGCCGCTGGGCATTGCCGCGCTGCTGAAGATGGCCGGCCTGGCCGCCTCCACCGGCGAAGGCAATCGCCTGATCGAGGGTGGCGGTGTGCGTGTGGACTCCAGCGTGGTCAGCGACAAGGCGCTCAAGCTGGACGCCGGCACCTATGTCGTGCAGGTCGGCAAGCGCAAGTTTGCGCGCGTGACCCTGGCCTAGGGCAGCGTCAACGCGCGCCGGCTTTTTCCAGCATGCTGACCATTTCGCCATAACCGCGCGACCTGGCGAGCTGCAGCGGCGTCTGGCCATGGCGGTCTGCCAGTTGCAGGTTCGCCCCGGCAGTGATCAGTGCCTGCAGGGTGTTCTGGTGGCGCGGCCCGCCATCGCCCAGCACCACCGCCTCGATGGCCGCCGTCCAGTGCAGGTTGTTGACATGGTCCAGCGGCGCGCCGGCTGCGATCAGCTGACGGACCACCCCGTCATGGCCCAGGTGGGCGGCAGCGATCAGCGCAGTGCCGTCGTAGCGGCTGGTCACCTGTTTTGCACTGGCCCCCAGCGCCAGCAGGGTGCGCAGCGTTTCCTCGTCGTCGGCCACCGAGGCGATGGTGACCGCGTCATATCGATCCTTGTCCAGCAGGTTGATGTTGGCGCCCGCCTTGACCAGCGCGCGGATCGCCTCGCGCTGCCGTGCAAAAGCCGCCACGTGAACCGGTGTGCGGCCGTTGCTGTCCCGTGCATCCAGGGACGCGCCTGCCGCCGCCAATGTGGCGATGCGTTTGACATCGCCGGTATGCGCGGCCGCATGCAGACCGGTGTAGGCGGCGATTTCCTGCGCGCCCGGCGCGGTCTGGGCCGCGGCCGGGCTGGGCGCCACCCCGCCGATACCACAGGCCGCCCCCAGCAGCAGGGACAACAAGGAACGTGAAAGGCGGGTGCTCATGGTGGCTCTCCTGGCGGTTGAGGGGTTGAGGGTGTTTGCGCTTACTTGAGCTGGTCCTTGACCTTGTCCAGCGCGACCATGGCGCATTGTTCGTCCAGGTGGCCGCCGGGTGCACCGCCGACGCCCACGGCGCCAATCACTTCGTTGCCTGCCTTCACCGGCACGCCGCCGCCGAGCAGCAGGAAGCCGGGAATGTGGACCAGGTTGGCCGCGGCGGGGTTTTTCTGGGCGCCGTCCATCATGGCCAGGGTGGTGTTTTTGGCTGATGCCGAGGTGAAGGCCTTTTGCAGGCTGGCGCCCAGCGTGTGCGGGCCGGCATTGTCGGCGCGCTGCACGACGCGCACGCTGCCGGCGCGGTCCACCACGGTGGCGGCCACCGCATAACCGTTGGCCGAGCAGGCCGCGACGGTGGCGGCGGCGATCTGGTTGGCAAGCTCCAGCGACATGTTTTTCTCGGTGCGCACGCCCTGGGCCGACGCCGCGGCGGCGAAGAGGGCGAGGCAGACGGCGGAAGCCTTGATGATGATGGGGTGCATGGTGTTCTCCTGGGGGTGGTTACGGTTCAATCAACCGTGGGAGAACTTTAAAAAAGTGCCGTTGTTCCGGCCATTCGTAGCGCTACGCGCGCGGCTCCGTACAACTACGGAGTGTGGCGGCCCGGCCGGCGTTTTCAGGGGTTGGCTTCGACCAGCGAGGCGTAGTGCCTGATCAGCTGCGCCAGCGATTCGGCCTCCAGCTTGGCGAACAGGTTGGCCCGGTGGGTTTCCACGGTGCGCGGCGAAACATCGAGCGCGCGGCCGATTTCCTTGTTCGTCAGGCCGGCCACGATCAGGCCCAGCACCTCCCGTTCGCGTGCGGAGAGCTGTGCGTACCGGTCCTGCGCGTGCCGGTCGGCCTGGCTGCGTTCGCGCGACTGGACATGCTGGCGCACCGCGTTCTGCAGCGCTTCCAGCAGGGCTTCGTCATCGACCGGCTTTTCCAGAAACTCGGCAGCACCGGCCTTGAAGGTGCGCCGGCACATCTCCACCGTGCCGTGCCCCGTCAGCATGATCACCGGCTGGTCCACGCCCTGGGCCACCAGCGTGTCCAGCACCGTCAGGCCGCTGATGCCGGGCATGCGCACGTCGAGAACGATGGCGCCAATAGTCTGGCGGTCAAAGCTGGCCATGAACATCTGCGGGTCCGGCCATGCCTGCACACGCAGGCCCACCGTACCGATCAGCAGGGCCAGGCTGCTGCGCACGGCCTCGTCGTCGTCGATCAGGTGGATTAGCGGCGACAGCGTGGCGCTCGCACCGGCGCTGTTCATGGCTGGCCTTCGGCCGCGCCCTGTGCCAGCGGCAGCAAGAGCCGGAACTCGGCGCCGCGTGGTGCATGCTGTGCGGCTTTCAGGATGCCTCCCATGCCGGTGGCCAGGGTGTCGCACAGGCTCAGGCCCAGTCCCAAGCCGGCTTCGCGGGTGGTGAAAAACGGCTCGAAGATGCGCGCCAGCACCGCCTCGGTCATGCCCGGTCCGGTGTCGGTGACGGTGATGCTGCCCTGGGTGCCGCCTGCCTGCACGGTTACGGTCAACTGGCGCTCGTTGACAGGGACCTGCTCCAACGCCTGCAGTGCATTCATCAGCAGGTTGTGGATGATCTGTTCCAGTGCCACCGGATCCGCGCGTACGGCGACAGGCGCCGCCGGCAGCTCCAGCCTGGGTACCACCTCGCGCCGTTTGAATTCCGGCTCCAGCAGGTACAGCGCGTTTTGCACGGCCTGCTGCAGCTCGACGGGCTGCAGTTGCGCCGCCAGGTCCGGGCGTTCGACCGCACGGCGCAGCCGGTTCACCACCGACGATGCGCGGCGGGCCTGCTCGACCGCCTGGGCCATCGCGCCACGGACCACCGGCAGATCCGGCGGTTCCTCGTCCAGCAGCCGGGTGCAGGCCTGGGTGTTGGCCAGCAGGGCGGTCAGCGGCTGGTTCAGCTCGTGCGCCATGCCGGCGGCCAGCTCCCCCAGGGTGTTCAGGCGCGCGACCTGGCCCAGGCGCAGCAGCTCTTCGGCGCGCCGGCGCGCTGCACGCTGGCGCAGCCAGGCCAGCCAGCCGGCCAGCACCGCTGCCACCAGCGCGGCCCACGTCAGCATCCAGGCCCAGGGCAGCTCACGCCAGCCGACCTGGCGCGAGGCGACCACGTCGAAAGGCTGGCTGTCCGCGGCCAGGTGTTTGTGGAAGTCGAAGAGCCAGCCGCCTTCTCCCAGCCGGCCCGGCTGCACGACCCAGTCCTGGCCTTCGTGCGCCAGCATCACACGCACCGGACTGGTCTCCGGCGCCATCGGCCACTCACTCCAGGGGACCACGGCGCGCAAGTCCATCTGCAGCGCAAAACTGGTGGGTTCAGCTGCCAGCACCAGCTGGTAGCGCCCGCGCGCAAAGTCGACACCGGCCAGCGCCGGGCGGCGCAGCGCCCGTGACAGGGTTTCCGCGACACGCAGGCGCTCATCGGGCCAGTTGGCGCCACTGTCGCGACGCTGCACCGAGAGGATTTGCGGATAAAGCGAAGTCAGGCGCTGCTCGGGCTGTGATGCATTGGGGGCGGGTTGCAGCAGCGCCAGCGTGGCCATCACCGCATCGTGCTGCACGACGCGCTGACTCAGCAGCCGGTGAACAATGCGCGCGTCGGTCTCAAAGGCCTCTCGTTGTCGTGTCAGTTCCATGCGCGCCAGTACCACGCCCCCCAGCGCCGTGATCAGGCCCCAGAGCAGAAGCCCGATCCAGCGGTGTTGTTGAGCTTTGACCATCGCTGCATTTTTGCATAGCGTGCCGCGCATCGGGGACAATGGCCGGATGAAGTGGCCCACCCTGCAATCCCTGACCCCGCAACGCCTGCTGATGGCTTCGGTGGTGGTGGCGCTGGTCACCATCGTGCTGAAAACCGGGGCCTGGTACATCACCGATTCGGTGGGCTTGCTGGCCGACGCGATGGAGTCCTTCGTGAATCTGGCCAGCGCGATCTTCGGGCTGACCATGGTCACGATTGCGCAGCGGCCTGCCGACGACGAGCATCCCTACGGTCACCACAAGGCCGAGTATTTTTCCTCCGGCTTCGAGGGGGTGCTGATCATCGCCGCGGCCCTGGCCATCATCTGGGCGGCGGGCCACCGGATTCTTGACCCGCAGCCCCTGCAGCAGGTGGGGTGGGGCCTGGCGCTGTCCGTGGTCAGCTCGGGTCTGAACGGCCTGCTGGCCTGGATCATGTTCCGCTCCGCGAGGGAGCACCGCTCGATCGCGCTGGAGGCCGATGCCAGGCACCTGGTCACCGACGTCTGGACCTCGGCCGGCGTGGTGGTCGGCCTGGGTGCCGTCGCGCTGACGGGCTGGCTGTGGCTCGATGCGCTGGTGGCGATCGGGGTGGCACTGAACATTCTGTGGGAGGGCGGCCATTTGATGTGGCGCTCGTCGCAGGGCCTGATGGACGAGGCGGTGGAGCCCGAGGTGCAGGCCGACATTCACAAGACCCTGGAAGGGTTCCAGCACCACACCATCCGCTTCGACCACATCAGCACGCGCCGCTCCGGCCAGCGGCGATTTGTCGACCTGCACATGCACATGCCGGGCAGCTGGACGCTGGGGCGCGCAGCGGCGGTTCGCGCCAGCGTCGAGCAGGCGCTCATGAGTGCGGTGCCTGGCCTGCGCGCCACCATCCAGCTGTTGCCCACCGATGTGGAAGCGCATTTTGACGACGAGAAGGACCTGATTTGATCAGCGTGCTGCAGCGCGTGAGCCAGGCGCAGGTGAGGGTGGGCGGCGAGGTGATCGGCGAGATCGGCGCCGGCCTGCTGGTGCTGCTGTGTGCCGAGCGGGGGGACGCCGATGCGCAGGCCGACAAGCTGCTCGCCAAAATCCTCAAGCTGCGCATTTTTTCAGACGACGCCGGCAAGATGAACCGCAGCGTGCAGGACACGGCTGGCGGCCTGCTCATCGTGAGCCAGTTCACGCTGGCAGCCGATGTGTCGGGCGGCAACCGGCCGAGCTTCACCGGCGCGGCGGCGCCGGACGAAGGAAGGCGCCTGTACGATTATTTCGTGGCGCAGGCGCGGCTGGCGCACCCGAAGGTCGAGACCGGCCAGTTTGCCGCGGACATGCAGGTGCAGCTGGTCAATGACGGGCCGGTGACAATTCCGCTGCGCATGAATTCGCTATCGATTGGATAGCTGCTGGCGACCGTCCAGCAAGGGCTGGAGGCCGGTTTGACGCATGAAAACTCAGTCGTACGGGTTGTGCACACCCAGGCCGGCCAGTATCTCGATCTCGCGCGCCTCCATAGCCTGCGCATCAGCGTCACCCGTTTCGTGGTCCCAGCCCTGCGCGTGCAGCGTGCCGTGCACCAACAGGTGCGCATAATGCGCCTGCAGGGTTTTGCCCTGCTCGCGGGCCTCGCGTTCCACCACCGGCGCGCACAGCACCAGGTCGGCTGTGACCACGGGTTCCCGGGTGTAGTCGAAGGTCAGCACGTTGGTGGCGTAGTCCTTCTGCCGGTAGCTGCGGTTCAGCGCCTGGCCTTCCTCGGCGTCCACGATGCGCACCGTGATCTCGGCATCGCTGTCCAGCGCGTGGCGAATCCAGCGCGCCACGCTGTGGCGCGGCAGGGCGGCGCGGTGGCGCTTCGCGTCCTGCAGATCACCGAACTGCAGTGACAGGCTCAGCTGTTTAAGAGCCATTTCGGCTTTTTGTCCTTGTGGGACGGGCGACAGGCACTATCGAATCAATAGCATCGTCGATGCCCGGGCTGTTGCCCTTGTAGCCATCGTAGGCGTCCACGATGCGTGCCACCAGCGGGTGCCGCACCACGTCGGCACTGGTCAGGCGGATGATCGCAATGCCCTTGATGCGCTTGAGCACCCGTTCGGCGTCGATCAGCCCGCTGAGCTGCGTGCGCGGCAGATCGACCTGGCTGACGTCGCCGGTGACCACGGCCTTGCTGCCGAAGCCGATACGCGTCAAAAACATCTTCATCTGCTCGGGGGTGGTGTTCTGCGCCTCGTCGAGGATCACAAAGGCGTGGTTCAGCGTGCGGCCGCGCATGAAGGCCAGCGGCGCGATTTCGATCTGCTGGCGTTCGAAGGCTTTCTGCACACGTTCAAAACCCATCAGCTCGTACAGCGCGTCGTAGAGCGGACGCAGGTAAGGGTCCACCTTCTGGTTCAGGTCGCCGGGCAGAAAACCCAGGCGCTCGCCGGCCTCGACCGCCGGCCGCGTCAGCACGATGCGCTGCACGGCGCTGCGTTCCAGCGCATCCACCGCGCAGGCCACGGCCAGGTAGGTCTTGCCGGTGCCGGCCGGGCCGATGCCGAAGGTGATGTCGTGCGTGGCGATGTTTTCCAGGTAGGCGCCCTGGTTGGTGGTGCGCGCGCGCAGGTCGGCGCGGCGGGTGGACAGCGCCATCGCGCCATCGGGCGCAATGCTCAGCGCGGTGTCGCCGGCCAGCATCAGCTGCACGGTTTCCTCGGGAATCGGGCGCTGGGCCATTTCATACAGCGCCTGCAGCACTTCCAGCGCCTGCTGGGCCTTGGCCTTGGGCCCGTCGATCTTGAACTGCTCGAAACGGTGCGCAATCGTGACCTGCAGCGCCGCCTCGACGGTGCGGATGTGCGAGTCCATGGGGCCGCACAGGTGACCCATGCGGGTGTTGTTCGGCGGGGTGAAAGTGTGGCGGAGGATCAAAAGGGTGTTTTCCTTGGGGCAAGGCAGGCAGATGGGTGATTGTCCCCCGATATTCAAGTCGCTGGGGGCGCCGACGCACTGATAAGATTTGCCCATGATTGGACGCATCTCTGGCCTGCTGGCCGAAAAGAACCCCCCGGAACTGCTGGTGGACTGCAATGGCGTGGGTTACGAGGTGCTGGTACCCATGAGCACCTTCTACAACCTGCCTGCTCTCGGCGAAAAAGTCTCGCTGCTCACGCATTTTGTCGTGCGCGAGGACGCGCAGATCCTCTACGGCTTCGGCAGCGCCAGCGAACGTGCGGCCTTCCGCCAGCTGATCAAGATTTCCGGCGTCGGCCCGCGCACCGCGCTCAGCGTGCTCAGCGGCATGAGTGTGGACGAGCTGGCGCAGGCGGTGACCCAGCAGGAAGCCGGCTGCATCATCAAGGTGCCCGGCATCGGCAAAAAAACCGCCGAACGCCTGTTGCTCGAACTCAAGGGCAAGCTCGGCGCCGACATGGGCATCACCGTCAGCGTGGCTGACGACGCCCAGTCCGACATCCTGCAGGCCCTGGTGGCGCTGGGTTACAGCGACCGCGATGCGGCGCTGGCGCTGAAGGCGCTGCCGAAAGACATTGGGGTCAGTGACGGCATCAAGCTGGCGCTGAAGGCGCTGGCGAAATGACGCCAGGGGAAAAACGTGACCATGAGCGCAAAAGAAAGTCGGCAAAGTTCTTGGGCAAAAAGCTTTTTTTTTGTGCTTTGGCTGGGCTTCTTCAGTTTGCCTGGTTTTTCTCAAACTCCCAAAGAAGTGCTTGTGCAGGAATTGTCGAGCTGCGCAGAGCGCAGAGGTAACGGATCACTGGATAACGACCCTCAACCCTACCAACCTTGCCAGACGCCACCGATCAATACTTTGTTGATTAGAGAGTTTGCTGATGGTGTATTTGGTTTTTATGCGGACTACTCCCAATTTGCCACCACTCAAAGTAATTGCACAGTCATGGGATTAGGGCGACAAAAAGGACGTTCAATTGTTGGAGCCCTCTATGACTTCGAGCGAAAAGAGCTAACCGAACTATGCAAGGTGTCTCTGACTTGGAATAGCGCAAAACCTAAAGGCTTCTCAGGGTTTGCCTTCCAAGAACTATCTTTGTGCAGCGGAATGTGCGGCATGAATAACAATGTGGGGTCCATCTCCTTTGGCGGGAATGCAGGATTCCCATTTACTCCCTCCTTCAACTGCTCGAAGGCGAACCAGCCAGCCGAGCAATTGGTATGTCTGAATTGGGATTTGTCAAAGCTTGACTTCCGGGTAGCAGAGCTTTGGCAATATGCGGGTGAAGGCGCTGGTGAAAAGCAAAAACAGGCGTCTTGGCTGAAAGATCGAAACTCTTGCAAATACGATGCCAATTGCATTTCTTTGAGTTACCAACGGCGAGTAAAGGAGCTATGCGTCAGCGCTGGCTTTCAATTGAACGACAAGGGGCAATGTTAGTGGCCCCAGAAGCATGACCATCCAGACCGACGACTTCGACATGTCCGGCGTGCCACCCGTCAAACGGGTGATATCCGCCGCGCCGGCCTCGCCCAACGAGGAGGCGATCGAGCGCGCCTTGCGGCCCAAGCTGTTCGACGACTACGTGGGCCAGTCCAAGGTGCGCGAGCAGCTCGAGATTTTTATCGGCGCGGCCCGCAAACGCAGCGAGGCGATGGACCATGTGCTGCTGTTCGGCCCGCCCGGCCTGGGCAAAACCACGCTGAGCCACATCATTGCGCACGAGCTCGGCGTGAACCTGCGCCAGACCTCGGGGCCGGTGCTGGAAAAGCCGAAGGACCTGGCGGCGCTGCTGACCAACCTCGAAAAAAACGATGTGCTGTTCATCGACGAGATCCACCGCCTGAGCCCGGTGGTCGAGGAAATCCTCTACCCCGCGCTGGAGGACTACCAGATCGACATCATGATCGGCGAAGGCCCGGCAGCGCGTTCCATCAAGCTCGACCTGCAGCCCTTCACGCTGGTGGGCGCGACGACGCGCGCCGGCATGCTGACGAATCCGCTGCGCGACCGTTTCGGCATCGTCGCGCGGCTGGAGTTCTACAGTTCCGACGAGCTGGCGCGCATTGTGCGGCGCAGCGCCGGCCTGCTCAACGTGCCCATGGACGAAGACGGCGGTTTTGAAATTGCACGCCGTTCGCGCGGCACACCCCGTATTGCCAACCGCCTGCTGCGCCGCGTGCGCGACTACGCCGAGGTCAAGGGCGCCGGCCACATCACCCTGGACATCGCCAACAAGGCGCTGGCCATGCTGGATGTCGATCCCCAGGGGTTCGACGTGATGGACCGCAAACTGCTCGAAGCCGTGATCCACCGCTTTGACGGCGGACCGGTTGGCCTCGACAACATCGCCGCCAGCATCGGCGAGGAGCGCGACACGATCGAAGACGTGATCGAGCCCTACCTGATCCAGCAGGGCTATCTGCAACGCACGCCGCGCGGCCGTATTGCCACGCTGGCGGCCTACCGGCATCTGGGCGTGACACCGCCCGGAACCGGCGCCGGCTTGTTTGAACCCGGAACCTGATTTCCCCATGCGCCTGGCCCACACCTTTTCCCTGAAGCGCGGCTGGATCTGGATGGGGGTCGTGGCCATCATCGTGGTGGCGGCCGGCGCAGCCTGGTTTGTCCAGAAAAGTCCCCGGGTCGATGTGCTGGAACTGCGTTACGCGCCGCTGCTGCGGACCCTGCAGTTTTCTGCCCGCGTGGCGACCCTGTCGCGCGTGGACGTGGGCAGCACCGTGACCGGGCGCGTCGCGCAGGTACGTGTCGCCGAAGGCGCGCAGGTGCGCCAGGGCGAGGTGCTGGTCCAGCTGGAGACCGAGGAGCTGCGTGCCGCGGTGACGCAGGCGCTGGCGTCGGAGCGCCAGGCGCAGGCACGGCTGGCCGGCTTGCGCAGCACCGGCCGCTCGGCCGCCCAAGCCAGCTTGGCGCAGGCCGATTCGACGCTGAAGGCGGCCGAGGCTGAGCTGGCACGTACGCAACAACTCGTGAAGCAGGGTTTTCTCAGCGAAGCGCGGCTTGATGAAGTGCGGCGCGCCGTCGAAGTGGCCCGGGCGCAGCAGGCCGGCGCACGTGCACAGATCCAGGCCAATGCCGATGCCGGCACCGATGTGGCCCAGGCCCAGGCGCAGCTGGCTCTCGCCAGCGCCGCCACGGCAGCTGCGTGCGCGCGCCTGGCGCAGGCGGCCGTACTGGCACCCACCGATGCGCGCGTGCTGACGCGCGATGTCGAGCCGGGCCAGATCGTGCAGCCCGGCAAGGCCCTGATACGCCTGGCGCTGGCCGGCCCTACACAACTCAGCGCGCAGGTGGACGAGCGTTTCCTCGACCAGCTGCAGCCGGGGCAGAAGGCGGCGGTGGTGGCCGACGCGTTTGCCGACCAGCGGTTTGCCGCCCGCGTGTTGTCGATCGCCCCCGCCGTCGATGCCCAGCGTGGTGCGATCGAAGTCAAGTTTGCCCTCGAGCAGCAGGCGCCGGCCTTTTTGCGCGAAGACATGACGCTGTCGGTCGAGGTCGAAACTGGCCGGCGCGAACGTGCGCTGGTGCTGCCGCTGAGCGCCCTGCGCACGCAGCCGTCATCCACCACGGCGACGGTGCTGGTTGCCGAGGCGGGCCGCGCGCAGGAGCGCCAGCTGCGCCTGGGCCTGCGCTCGCTGGACGCGGCCGAGGTGCTGGAGGGCTTGGCGGAGGGGGATGCCGTGCTGCTGGGCAGCAGCGTCCCCGCCGGCGCCCGGATTCGCGCGCGGGCCGTGGCCTGGACGCCGGGGCAGCCGGTCGCCAAAACTGCGGCCACGTCCGAAGCCGGCTCGGCCATGAGCAACGCCATCGGGCGCTGAAGCGGCATGATCCCCGGGCTCGGTTTCGAATGGCGCGTGGCGCTGCGTTTCCTGCGCGAGGGCCGCATGCAGACCGTGCTCATCATCGTCGGCGTGGCGGCCGGCGTGGCGGTCATTGCCTACATTTCGGCGCTGATCAGCGGGCTGCAGGGCAGCACCCTGACCAAGACCCTGGGCGCGCAGGCGCACATCAGCCTGCGTGCGCCCGACGACATCGTCACGCCCGCGTGGCCGGACGTGCCCGGCAGCACCACGCTGACCGACACCCAGCCGCGCGCCCAGCGCCTGCGCTCGGTCGCCAACTGGCAGGCCCTGCTGCCGCTGCTCGAGGCCATGCGGGCGATTGCCGGCGTGTCGCCCATGGTGTCGGGCGCCGGCCTGGCACTGCGCGGCGAAGCCACCCAGGCGATTGCGCTGCTGGGCGTGGACCTGGACCGCTACGACCGCGTCGTCGGGCTGCGCAGCAAGGTGATCAGCGGCACTGCGCGGCTGGCGCCGGGCGAGGCCATCGTCGGCAAGGAGCTGGCGGCCGACCTGGGCGTGCGCGCCGGTGACCGCCTGACCGTGCAGACCGGCCTGGTCAGCGACTCGGTGCGTGTCACGGCGCTGGTGGACCTGGGCGTCAAGGACTTGAACCGGCGCACCGTCATCGTGCCGCTGCGCGCAGCGCAAAACCTGCTTGGGCTGCCGGGCGGCGCCACCAGCCTGGACCTGACGGTGAAGGACGTCTGGTCGGCGCAGGCGCTGGCCAGCGACCTGCGCCAGCAGTTTCCTTACAAGATCGAAAGCTGGCAGGAGAGCAACGCGCAGCTGGTGTCGGCCCTCAACGCCCAGTCGGTCAGCACCGCGCTGATACGCGGGGTGGTGCTGGTGGTCGTGGTGCTGGGCATTGCCAGCGTGCTGGTCGTGTCGGTGGTGCAAAAGCGCCGCGAGATCGGCATCCTGCGCGCCATGGGCGCCACCCGCGGGCAGATCCTGCGGCTCTTCCTGGTGCAGGGCGCGGTGGTGGGCGCGCTTGGCTCGGCGCTCGGGATTGCGCTGGCCGTCCTGATGATCTGGCTGTTCACGAAATTCGTGCGCGGCTCCGACGGTCTGCCGCTGTTTGTCATCGGCCTGCCGCTGGCCACGGCCGTGCAGGTGGCGCTGATTGCCACCGTGTGTGGCGTGCTGGCCGCGGTGGCGCCGGCACGCCGCGCCGCCGCGCTGGACCCGGCGCAGGCGATACGGATGTGAGCCCATGACGGCCGCCACCGACTCCCGCGCGCTGATCGACATGGGCGAGGTGCGCAAGCGCTATAACATCGGCCTGCCCAGCGAGGCCGAGGTGTTGCACGGCGTGTCGCTGCAGGTGCAACGCGGCGAATTCATTGCGCTGATCGGGCCCTCCGGCTCCGGCAAAAGCACGCTGCTCAACATCGTCGGCCTGCTCGAGGGCATGACGGCCGGCAGCTACCGCTTGCAGGGCCAGGAGGTGCACGGCCTGGACGACGCAGCCCTGACGCTGCTGCGGCGCAGCACGCTGGGTTTTGTGTTCCAGTTCCATCACCTGTTGCCGGCCTTCACGGCGCTGGAAAACGTCACGCTGCCCGCGCTGATGCGCGGCGGCCACGTCAGCGCCAAACAACGCGAGCATGCGCGCGCGTTGCTGGCCTCGGTCGGCCTGGCCAACGCCATGGACAAGCGGCCCGCCGAACTGTCGGGCGGCATGCAGCAGCGCGTGGCGATTGCCCGCGCCCTGGTGATGGAGCCGGCGCTGGTGCTGGCCGACGAACCCACCGGCAACCTCGACACCGCGTCGTCCGACGAGGTGTTTGTGCAGCTGCGGCGCATGCACGTCGAACTCGGCACCACCTTTGTGGTGGTCACCCACGACCCGCGCCTGGCCGCCCGCTGCGACCGGCTGGTCGAGCTGATCGATGGGCGCATCGCGCGTGATGAGGCCGTGACGCGCGAGCCGGCCAGTTGATTCGGAGAGCCGGTGGTCGAAATGCGCCTCTCTTGAGCGTTCTCGGAGGGCAGTCACCAGCGAGTGGGCTCAGAAATTTTGTTTATGAATAATGTACAAAGGTCTAAAAGCGGACGTTTAACATTCTGCTCGAGCGAGGGGTTAGGGAAACCCTGATCAAGTATTGATGTCTGCCACGCGGGGACGGCGATGGTGCCGGTGGACAGCTTGAAGCCCTTGGCCTGCAGGTAAGCGCCCGCCTGCTTGTAGATCTGATGGCCCAGTTCATGGCGCTCCAGTAGAGTTCAGCACCGTGGTGTTGTTGGGCACATGCTCGTGGCCCAGGTTGATGTCCACGAACTCGCGCATCGAGGTGGACTTGTACAGCGCCTCCTCCACCGCCGGATCGCTCAGGTCAGAGACAGCACCGGCAAGGTGCTGGCCGACGGCGATGCCGTGGTGCTGATCAAGGACCTCAAGGTCAAGGGGTCGTCCATCACTCTCAAGATGGGCACCAAGGTCAAGAGCATCCGCCTGACCGGCGGCGACCATGAGGTGGACTGCAAGATGGACGCCGGCAGCTTCATGCTCAAGGCCTGTTACCTCAGGAAGGCCTGATCCTGCAGTTCAGTGATGGTGCCCGTGCTCGCCATGCACATGGCGGTGCGCAATTTCTTCATCGCTGGCCTTGCGCACATCGGTGACGGTCAGGCTGAAGCGTAGCGCCTTGCCGGCCAGTGGATGGTTGCCGTCCATCAGCACGGTGTCGCCCTTGATTTTGGTCACGGTGAAAGCGTGCACCTTGCCGTCGTTGTCGCGCCCTTCGAGCTGGCCGCCGACTTTCACGCCGGGCGGGAACTGGCTTTTGGGAATGCTCCGCAGCAGCGCTTCGTCACGCAGGCCAAAGGCGTCTTCGGGTTGCAGTTCCAGCGTGGTCTGGTAGCCGCGCGTCTTTCCTTCCAGGGCTTCCTCGATCTTGGGCAGGGTGTTGCCATAACCCCCGTGCAGGTAAACCATGGGCTCCTTGCTTTCTTCAATCAGCTTGCCCCCGATTTCGGAGACCTTGAAGCGCAGGGTCACGGCGGTGTCTTTTTCGATGTTCATGGCGGGTCTTGGTGGAATGACAAAGTCCCATTTTCGCGCAAAGACGGCCGGGGTCTCAGTGGAGCAGTTTGTCGGCCTCGGCAGCCAGCGCGGCGGAAATCGAGTCCAGTACCGCCGATTCCAGGTTCCAGCAGTGCCAGAACAGCTGCACCGGCAGCGTGTGCCGGGGCGCGACATTGACCAGTTTGCCGTCGTCGATCAAGCCCCGCACCAGCAGTTCCGGCAGCACGCTGACCCCCCATCCCGCCAGGGCGGCGCGCAGCTGACCCTCGGAGCTGGGGACAAACAGCTGGCTCAGCGAAACCCGCTTAAGGCCGACGGCCCGGGCGACAAACTCGCTTTGCATGTCGTCCTTGCGGTTGAACGCCACATAGGTGAGGGCGCGAAAATTCGATGCGTCCAGCCCGCCGGGCAGATGTGTTTTCGCGTAAGCCGGTTCGGCCACGGCGACGTAGTTCATGGCACCGAGCTGGGCCACCTTGCAGCCGCGCAGTGCCTGCTTCAGGGTGGTGACGCACCCCAGCACATGTCCCTGGCGCAGCCAGTCGTGCGTGAAATCCTGGTCGTCGACGATGATCTCGACCGGCAGCCCCTGCCTGACCAGGCCGGTCAGGGCATCGAGCGCCCAGCTGGCAATGCTGTCGGCATTGACCGCAATCGAGATGCGTTCTTCCTCGCGCACGCCGCCCGACAAGCCTGGCGCCAGTTCCTTGAGGTCGCGCTCCAGGTCGGCGCGTATCAGGCGCAGCTGCCGGGTGTGTTTGAGCAACAGCTTGCCGGCCGAGGTGGCCTTCAGCGGCCGGCTGCGCACGATCAGGATGGCCCCGACCTGGCCCTCCAGCACCCGCAGGCGCTGCGAGATGGCCGATTGCGTGACGTTCAGGCGCTGGGCGGCACGCTCGAAACCGCCTTCTTCGACGATGGCGGCCAGGCATTCGAGGGCAAGGGGATCGTACATAGGCTTATTAGCCTTCCTAATGATTTGCCAAAGAGTTTAACGAGGCTGTTAATTTGCGGCAAGCTCATCCAGACTAGCGCCCATGAAAATCATTGTTTTGGGCGCGGGGATCATCGGTGTCAGCACGGCCTGGCACCTGGCCCAACGCGGGCACGAAGTGACGGTGGTCGAACGCCAGAGCGGCGCTGCCATGGAAACCAGTTTTGCCAATGCAGCGCAGATCTCCGTCAGCTACTGCGAGCCCTGGGCGAACCCGGAGGCGCCGGCCAAGCTGCTGAAATGGATGTTTCGCAAGGACGCGCCGCTGCTGTTCCGGCCCCGGCTGGACTGGCGCCAGTGGCGCTGGGGTCTGCAGTTCCTGAGCCAGTGCACCGACGCGGCCTTTCGCCGCAATGTCGAGCAGATCGTGGCGCTGGGCGCCTACAGCCATGCGGCGCTCAAGGACATCGTGCAGGGGACCGGCATTGACTACAACCGGCTGGAGCGCGGCATCGCGCATTACTACACCGACCAGCAATCGTTTGACGCGGCAGCGCAGGCCGCCGCGCTGATGCGGGGGTTTGGTGTGGACCGCCGGGTGATCCGCCCCAGCGAGCTGTTCGAGATCGAACCGGCCTACCGCTCGTTTGCCGATCACATCGTAGGTGGCACCTACACCGCCAGCGATGAAAGCGGGGACGCGCGGGTGTTCACCCAGGAGCTGGCGCAACGCTGCGAGGCAGCCGGCGTGCAGTTTGTCTACGAACACGACATCGTGCGGCTGGAGAAAACCGGCGGCGAGATCAGCGCGGTCCAGCTCAGGAAACGCAGCACCGGGGAGTTGCTGGCCCGTCAGGCCGATGCCTTCGTCGTGGCCTGCGGTTCCTGGTCGGCCCCCTTGCTGCGCACGGCGGGCGTGGACCTGTCCATCTACCCCGGCAAGGGCTACAGCGCCACCTTCAAGCTGCTCAAGCCTGAGCTCGCGCCGTATGTCAGCACCATCGACGACGAGGTCAAGTGCGCCATCAGCCGTCTGGGTGACACCCTGCGTGTCGCCGGCACCATTGAGGTGGCGGGTTACGACCTTTCGCTCGACACGCCGCTGGCCAGGGCGCGTTGCCAGATGCTGGCCGACCGCATCGAGCAGGTGTTGCCGGGCGTGTGCGACACCCGCAATGAGGCACAGGGCGGCCAGCCCAACTTCTGGACCGGCCTGCGCCCTGCCACCCCGACCAACATTCCCTACATCGGCAGGACCAAGGTCGGCAAGCTCTGGGTGAACGCCGGCCACGGCACGCTGGGCTGGACCCATGGCGCCGGGTCGGGCAAGGCCATCGCCGAGCTGATCGACGGCCAGCGGCCGGCCCTGACGTTTGGCTTCCTTGGGGTGTGAGGCTTCGCCGCGGAATTGACATGGATCATGCGGCGCAGAAATAGCCCCTAGGGTAAACACCGCTTTGGCGTGAAATCCGGGCCGTACGCCCCGCGCGCCGGCTTGTCATGAAAAAACGCCAGGACTAGCATGTCCTCCAACCTGTCAAGGCCGGCTGGGCGCGTCGGGACGGGCGCAGAAGGCCCTGCCTTCGCGCAGCGTTCCTGCAAGCAAAGTGCTTCCTGCGTTTACAGGTTCAGTGCTGCGCGGGCGACTCTCCGCCCGCGGAACTCGGCACCTGTTTACCTCGAGGAGACAGCTGTGGATACAACAACAAGGTCTTGTATGCTTGCCGCCGCCGTGCTGGGCCTGGCAGGCGCGGCGATGGCCCAGGTGCCGCCGGCGCCGGTGGCGCCACCGGCGAACATCGAAAAACTCAAGCAGATGAAGGTGGCAACAACCGATCTGAACATTCCGGTCGTGCCGCAGAGCGGTCCCAATGCTGACGCCATCCGCGAAAACCTCAA
This sequence comes from Polaromonas sp. YR568, assembly GCF_943371715.1. GTDB lineage: Bacteria > Pseudomonadota > Gammaproteobacteria > Burkholderiales > Burkholderiaceae_C > Polaromonas. Next base: position 105,195 of record NZ_CALRVW010000003.1, read on the forward strand.
GCGCATCAAGCTGCCGCCGGGATTCAAGATCGCCCTGTATGCCGTGGTGCCCGATGCCCGCCACATGGCGGTGGCACCTTCGACCAACATGCTGTTTGTCGGCACGCGCAAGACCACGGTCTGGGCTGTGACCAACCGCAACAGCGGCGAGATGGCCACCGAGGTGAAGTCGTTTGCGCCTTCGCTGAAGTTCAGTGTGCCCAACGGGGTCTGCTGGACCCGGGACGGCTTCCTGATCGTGGTCGAGCACAACCGGGTGCTCAATTTCCCGGCGGCCGAATTTTTCTATGAAGGCCCGGACGTGGCGGTGATCGAGGTGGTGCCGCAGGGCAAGCTGATACCGGTGGAAGAGGAAAGCTACAACCACGGCGCGCGCACCTGCCGGGTCGGCAAGGATGGCATGCTCTACATCACGCTGGGCCAGCCGCACAACGTGCAGCCGCGTGACAAGCTCAAGCTGTATGACGAGCTGGGCATAGGCGGCATTGTGCGCATGAATCCGTTTGACGGCAGCAAGCGCGAGGTTTATGCGCGCGGCATCCGCAACTCCGTGGGCCTGGAATTCAATCCGAAGAACAATGAGTTGTGGTTCACCGACAACCAGACTGACGGTATGGGCGACCTGATTCCCGCCGGAGAAATCAATCGCGCCACCAAGGCCGGCCAGTTCTTCGGCTACCCCTGGATCCAGGGCAAGACCCGCATCACCGAACACGGCTACGACAAGGACCCGCTGCCATCCAATGTGACGAATCCCGAGGTCTACATGGACGCCCATGCGGCCGACCTGGGGCTGACCTTCTACACCGGCAAGAAATTCCCGGCCAAATACCAGGGCGGCATCTTCTCGGCGCAACACGGCTCCTGGAACCGCACCGAGCCGATAGGCGCGCGCATCATGTTCACCAGCCTCAAGCCCAATGGCTCGGCCGACAAGACCGAGGTGTTCGCCGAAGGCTGGCTGGACCCCGAGACGCGCCAGTACCGCGGCCGGCCGGTGGATGTGGCCAACCTGCCCGATGGGTCCCTGCTGGTGTCGGACGATTTTGCCGGCGCGATCTACCGCATCAGCTACACCGGGCCCTGAGCCGGGCTGGGCTGGTTGATCCCGTCATCGGCGCGCCCGAACAGCGGTCCGGGCGCGCTGCTTTTCTGAAAGGCCTGCGATGACTTCCTTTTCCACGCTGGCGCGGCTGGGCCTGCTGCTGGGCTGCGCCTTGGCGCAGCCTCTGGTCGCCCAGGCGCGTGATCCGGTGGCCGGCCAGGCGCGGGCGGCGGCCCTGTGTGTCACCTGCCATGGCCCGCTGGGCCTGAGCCAGCTGCCCAATGCGCCCAACCTGGCCGGACAACCCGCCATCTACACGGTGGAGCAATTGAAAAACTACCGCAGCGGCAAACGTCAGCACGAGGTGATGGCCGTGATTGCCAAACCGCTGACCGACCAGGAGATCGAAGACCTGGCAGCCTGGTACGCGTCGATACAGATTTCAGTGACCCCGAAGTAAGGGGGCATCGGGAAGGCCGCACCTCCTTCGCGCGCGCTTGCCCTACCATCCGGCATCTGCCTTTTGTCGTTTGCCATTTGCCATGGGGGAGATGGCGCAGGAAGCACCATGACCCGTTTATTTTCCTGTCCGCACACACTTGCTGCCGCCCTGGTGGCGGGTTCCGTGATGTCGGCGCCGGCGGGCGCCCAGACGCTCGCGCCCATCAGCGTCACCGCCACACGCACCGAGCTGCCGCCCTTCGACGTGCCGGCCTCGGTGGACGTGATCGACGGCGAGCGCTTGCGCAGCGATGGGCGCGCGCAGGTCAACCTGTCGGAAAGCCTGGCGCTGGTGCCCGGCCTGCTGGCGCGCGACCGGCAGAACCAGGCGCAGGACCTGCAACTGTCGGTGCGCGGTTTTGGCGCACGTTCGACCTTTGGCGTGCGCGGCGTGCGCCTGTATGTGGACGGCATTCCCGCAACCATGCCCGATGGCCAGGGCCAGCTCTCGCACATCGACCTCGCATCGGTCGGCCGCATTGAGGTGCTGCGCGGCCCTTTTTCCGCGCTGTACGGCAACTCGTCGGGCGGCGTCATGCAGGTCTTCACCGAAGAAGGCCAGGGCAGCCCGGTGGTCAGCAGCAGCGCGGCGACCGGCTCGGATGGCCTCCGGCGTTTCGACATCAAGGCCAGCGGTGCCACCGGGGCCTTGGGATATGTGCTGAGCGCCGGGCGCCTGAGCACCGACGGCTACCGCGCGCACAGCGCCGCCGAACGCGAGGGCTCCAACCTGCGCCTGGACTGGGCGCTGGACGGCGACCGCAAGCTGACCCTGCTGGCCAACACAGTGTCGGTGGATGCGCAGGATCCGCTGGGCCTGAGCCGCGCGCAGTTCGATGCCGCGCCGCGCAGTGCCGATGCCTCGGCCACCACCTTCAACACCCGCAAGACCGTGCGCCAGAGCCAGCTCGGTGCGGTGTATGAGCAGCGGGTCGATACGGACCACCAGTGGCGCTTGATGGTGTATGGCGGCGAGCGGTCCACCACGCAGTTCCAGGCCATCCCCACTGGCGTGCAGGCCAATCCGCTGCACCCCGGAGGCGTGATCGGCCTGGCGCGCGACTACGGCGGGCTGGACCTGCGCTGGACCAGCCGCACCCAGCTGGCGCAGCGCCCACTTGAAATTGTTGGCGGCCTGGCCTATGACGCGATGAAGGAAACGCGGCGCGGCTGGCAGAACTTCCAGGGTGCCGAACTCGGGGTGCAGGGCGCCCTGCGGCGCGAGGAAGACAACCGCGTTACCAGCCTGGACCCCTACGTTCAAGCCACCTGGAAGCCGGCGCCGCACTGGACCGTGAATGCCGGTGTGCGCCACAGCCTGGTGCGTTTCAGTTCCGCCGACCGCTACATCGTTGGGACCAATCGCGATGACAGCGGCAGCGTGCGCTACAGCGCCACCCTGCCTGCCGCTGGCATCACCTATGCGCCCTCGGCGCAGTGGCGGGTGTACGCGGCCGCCGGGCGCGGCTTCGAAACGCCAACCTTCAACGAGCTGGCTTACCGGCCGTCCGGCACCGGGTTGAACTTTGCGCTGCGTCCCTCACGCAGCGACAACCTCGAGGCGGGTCTCAAATGGCGCAGTGTCGCCGGCGCCATGCCGCGCATCGAATCCACGCTGGCGGTTTTTCATACCGCGACCCGGGACGAAATCGTCACGCAGAGCAACGTCGGTGGTCGCAGCACCTTCCAGAACGCCGGGGCCACGCGCCGCCGCGGGCTGGAGCTGGCCGGCAGCATCGCGCCGGCGCGCCATTGGCTGGCGCAGCTGTCCTACACGCTGCTCGATGCCCGCTACCGCGATGGTTTCGCCTGCGTGGGCAATGTTGTCCTGTGTCCGGCCGCGCTGGTGCCCGCCGGCAACCGCATCCCGGGCACGGCCCGCACCGCGCTGGCGGCCGAGATCGGCTGGCGGCCGCCCACCGGCTGGCGTGCCGGCGTCGACGCGCGTTACCTCGGCAGCGTGGCTGTCAACGATGTCAACAGCGATGCCGCGGCGTCTTTTGTCACGCTGGGCGCCCATGTCGGTTACGTGGCCGAGATCAATCGCTGGACCCTCTCGGCCGCAGCCCGCCTCGACAACCTGACCAACCGCCGTTATGCAGGGTCGGTCATCGTCAATGAAGGCAATGGCCGCTATTTCGAACCGGCCGCCGGCCGCAACCATGTGCTGAGCGTGTCGGCGAGTTACCGGTTTTAGGCGGCGCGGCACAATAGCCGCTCCGCACCATGCCCTGACTGCTTTCCCCCCATGCACACCACCGCCCTCGTCCTGTTCTCCGGTGGGCAGGACTCCACCACCTGCCTGGCCCAGGCGCTGTCAAAGTACGAACGTGTGGAAACCGTGGGTTTCGACTACGGCCAGCGCCACAGCGTGGAGCTGCAGGCGCGCCTGGTGGTGCTGCGCGAGATCCGCTCGCAGTTTCCGCAGTGGGCGTCCAGGCTTGGTGAGGATCATGTTCTCGACCTCGCCGTGCTGGGCCAGGTCAGCGAAAGCTCACTGACACGCGACACGGCGTTCAGGATGGAGAGTTCGGGCCTGCCCAACACCTTTGTGCCGGGGCGCAATCTGCTGTTCCTGACGCTGGCGGCGGCGCTGGCCTACCGGCGCGATCTGCAGGTGCTGGTCACCGGGGTCTGCGAGACCGATTTCTCCGGTTACCCCGACTGCCGCGACGACACGATGAAAGCCATGCAGTTGGCCTTGTCGCTGGGCATGGACAAACGTTTCCTGATCGAGACGCCGCTGATGTGGATAGACAAGGCGGCGACCTGGGCGCTGGCCGAGGCACTGGGCGGTCAGGCGTTGGTGCAACTCATCATCGAACACACCCACACCTGCTACCTGGGCGACCGCACACACCGCCACGCCTGGGGCTACGGCTGCGGCCAGTGCCCGGCGTGCGAGCTGCGCCTGCGCGGGTATGCGGCTTACGCGGGTGCGGCGGCCGGGCGCTGATCAGGCGCGGGTTTCGGTCAGCCGGTACAACGCCGCTGCGCCGTCGGGCAGTTTCTCGAGCTCCCAGCGCTTGCCGTGAAAAGCTGCCACCGTCGGTCGATGCGCTATTGAAACAATAGCGCCTCCCGCTTGCCGGGTCTGGGCCAGCAGTCGTTCGTAGAGTGTTTTTTCGGCATCCTCGTCGAGCGCGCTGGTGGCTTCGTCGGCAAACAGCCAGGCCGGCTTTTTCAGCAGCACGCGGGCAATCGCCAGGCGCTGCTGCTCGCCGCCCGAGAGTTTCTGGCTCCAGGCGTCCTCGTCGTCGAGGCGCTGCACCAGCTTGGGCAGCAGCGCGTCTTCCAGCGCCTGTCGCAGTTGCGCATCGCTGTAGCTAGCGGCCGGTTGCGGGTAGGCCAGCGCGTCGCGCAGGCTGCCGTTCGGAAAGTAGGGGCGTTGCGGAATGAACATGGTGTTGGCCGGCAACACGGTACGGCCGCGGCTGAAGGGCCAGATGCCGGACAGCGCGCGAAACAGCGTCGATTTGCCGCTGCCCGACGGGCCCTTGATCAACACGTTCTCTCCGGCTTCGGCATGCAGCGAGACCCCTTCCAGCAACACCGCCCCGGTGGGCAGGGCCACAGTCAGGTCCTGCGTGTCCAGGCCGGTGGCGGAGTCGCTGGTTGCTACGGAATTCATAGCTGTCTGCGCTTGCCGCGCCTGGGCCAGGGCCGCAAAACTCTCTTCAAAACTGGTCAGGCGGTCGGTCGTCGCGCGCCAGGCAGCCAGGCTGCTGTAGTTGTCGACAAACCAGCTCAGCGAGTCCTGCACGCGGCCGAAGGCCGACGAGATCTGCATCAGCTGCCCGAGCTGGATGGCGCCGCTGAAAAAGCGCGGCGCGGCCACCACAAAGGGAAACACCACGGCGGCCTGGCCAAAAAAGTTGGTGAACCAGATCAGGTTTTTCTGCTTCCTGATCAGGGTCAGGTAGTTGCCCAGCACGGTGGAAAAGCGACTTTCCAGGTGCACGCGTTCAACGGCCTCGCCCTTGTCGAGCGCAATCGATTCGCTGTACTCACGCACCCGCACGAGGTGGTGGCGGAAATCGGCCTCGTAACGCTGCTGCAGGAAATTGAGACGGATCTGCGGCCGGCCGATGTAGTGCGTGATGATGCTGCCGGCCGCGCAGTACAGCACCGCCATCCAGACCATGAAGCCGGGAATGTTGAAGCTGGTGCCGCCCAGGGTGAAGCCAAACGGCCCCGACAGGCTCCACAGGATGCCGACAAAACTCAGCAGCGTCACCACGGCGTTGAGCAGGCCCATGCTCAGCGAGATGGTGTAGGTGGTGAACAGGTTCAGGTCTTCCTGGATGCGCTGGTCGGGGTTGTCCGGTGCGGCCGTGCCATTGCCGCCATTTGTGCTGTTGGTGCCGTTCGTGCCGGTGTTCGCATAACGGGCCAGCTCCATGCGGTAGAAGGCGTGGTCGGCCAGCCAGCGCTGCAGGTAGTGGGCGGTCATCCAGGCGCGCCAGCGGATCTCCAGCAGCTGCGTCAGGTAAAAGCGGTAGACCGCGATGATGATGAAAGCAAAGGCCAGGTAGGTGAAGCGCCCGAGCTGCTCCCAGAACACCGGCTGGTTCTTCTCCTGCAGCGCATCGTAAAACACCCGGTTCCATTCATTGATCAGCACCAGCATGTAGACCGCGCCGAGGTTGAGCAGCACGATGGCGACCAGCAGCCCGCGCGCCTTCCATTTGTCCTCGGACGCGAAGTAGGGCCGCGTCAGTGCCCAGGCCTTGCGGCAGAAGTCCTTGAAAGCGGCCAACTTGCCGTGCACGGCGGGGACCAGGGGCGTCAGGGGCATGGGAGTCATCCTTGGAGGCGGAAATGAAAGCCAGTGTAGTGCCGCGCCCTGTCGCGCGAGTGCATGGGCGCAGCGCGGGAATTCGCTAGGATGGCAGGATGAACACCTCCACGTCCCCTTCCCCCGAAGGCAGCATCGACTGCAGCGTGCGCGGGCCCCTGCTGCTGATCGCCATCAACCGCCCGGCCAAACGCAACGGCTTCACGCCGAAGATGTTCCGTGAACTCGGCGAAGCCTACACGCGGCTGGACGACGACCCGGCGCTGCGCGTGGGCGTGCTGCATGCGCTGGGCGACCACTTCACCGCCGGGCTGGACCTGCCGACGATTGCGCCGCTGATGCAGCGCGGCGAAAAAGCCGTGCCGCCGGGCCTGGTCGATCCGCTGGACCTGGGCATGGAAGCTTACCGGCGCCGCAGCAAACCCATGGTGGTCGCGGTGCAGGGCATCACCTACACGCTGGGCATCGAACTGATGCTGGCGGCCGACATCGTGGTGGCCGCCGACGACTGCCGGTTTTCGCAGCTCGAGGTCAAGCGCGGAATCATGGCCACCGGCGGCGCGACCCTGCGCATGGCCGAACGCGCCGGCTTGGGCAATGCACTGCTGCACCTGCTGACCGGCGACGAGTTCGGTAGCGCCGAAGCCCTGCGGCTGAACTTCGTGCAGAAGGTGGTGCCCGCCGGGCAGGCGCTGGACGAGGCCCTGCGGATTGCCGACGCCATTGCCGCCCAGGCGCCGCTGGCGGTGGTGGCGACGCGAAAAAATGCACTCAAGGCGGTGGAACACGGCCCGCTGCTGGCCATGCAGGACTTCATAGCGGTGCAGCAGGGCCTGTCGCGCAGCGAGGACGCGGCGGAGGGTGTGCGTTCGTTTGTGGAAAAACGCGCGGCGCGGTTTGTAGGGCGTTAGGCTTTATCTGTCATCCCGGGCGTGACCCGGGATCCATGCCGTATGAACTACCGGCCTATCGGTCTGCAGGCATGGATTGCGGATCAAGTCCGCAATGACAAACCTTTGGCAATGCGGTCTCACGATAGCTGGTTGGACACGCCGCTGACCACATGGCCCGAAGGCACATGCTGCGAGGCCGAATCGACATGGCCGGTCTGGTCGTCGAAGAAGAAGTCGGGCTCGAACTCGCGCAAAAACTCGCCCTTGGCCAGGCCGCCGAGGAACATGGCTTCATCGACCTCGATGTTCCAGTCCATCAGCGTGCGGATCGCGCGTTCGTGCGCTGGCGCGCTGCGCGCCGTGACCAGCGCCGTGCGGATGCGCATGCGCGAGGTGCCGACTTGCTGCAGCCGGTGCAGGGCCTCGAGCAGCGGCTTGAAGGGGCCGGCCAGCAGCGGCTGCGTGGCCTTGTCGCGTTCGTGCGCCTGGAAGGCCGACAGGCCCTGCGCCTGGAACACCCGTTCGGCCTCGTCGGAAAAGATCACCGCGTCGCCGTCGAAGGCGATGCGCACCTCGTGCGGGTGCTGGTCGCTGGCATGGGCCGACTGCGGGTAGACCTGTGCGGCCGGCACGCCGGCCGCCAGTGCCTCGCGCACATCGCTGAGGTGGGTGGACAGAAACAGGTTGGCATGCAGCGGTTTGAGGTAGCGCCACGGTGGCTCGCCGCGGTTGAAGGTGCCGCGCTGGATGTTCAGGCCGTAGTGCTGCGCCGAGCGGAACACCCGCATGCCCGAGACCGGGTCGTTGCGCGACAGGATCACCACCTCGACGCGCTGTGCCAGTTTGGCTTGCGGCGAGGCGTCGTCCAGGCTGTCGGGCGCGTCGTTGAAAGCCAGCAGTTTTTTGACCAGCGAGAAGGCCACGCCGGGTTTGGCCGGCACGTCGAGCCGGTCCAGTTGCAGCTGCATGTAGGCGGCATCGCGCTTGGTGCCGGGCGCGGGTGGCTGGCCCAGGCCGTCCTCGAACACCCGGTTTTCTTCCTCGAAATCAAACAGTGCGCGCGATGAAATCGCCACCACCAGTTGTCCGTCCAGAGTTGCTGCCATGGGTTTACCTGTTTACTGCGGGGGTGGACTCAACGATAGCTCAAGTGTGCGCCATTGTCCGCAGGCCACGCCCTCGGTCGGCCACTGGTCGGCCTGCGTGACCTCGCGCACGCCGCCGGCCAGCAGCTGCGCGGCCCGGATGATGCCGGCGTGGGTGATCCAGACGGTGTCCGGTCCGGCCGGCAGTTCGTCGAAAGCGCTGGCCACGCGCGTCATCACGGCGTGCACGCTTTCGCCGTGGCCGCCGACGGCGTGGCCGGCAAAGTCGGCCGTCCAGGCGTCGAACTCGCTGCGCGCGATGTCGCTCCAGCGCCGGCCTTCCCAGGCGCCGAAGTTCATCTCCTGCAGCCGGGCATCGGTTTGAAGGGTTAAATCGGGCCGCAGACCATGTAGCGCATGCGCAAGCTGCTCACATCTTTGTAGCGGTGAGGTGCTGATGCGGGCCCCGGCGGGAAGCGCCGCGGCCAGGGACGCGGCGCTGTGTTGCGTCGCCTCCAGGTCTGCCGCCACATCCAGCGCGCCGTAACAGGTGCCCGGCGCCAGCAGCACCTGCGCGTGGCGCACCAGCCAGAGGGTCATAAGGCGACGGCCAGGCCAAGGTAGAAGGCGATTTCGCAGACCTGCTGCGTGGCGCCCAGGCAGTCGCCGGTGAAGCCCTGCAGACGGCGCGTGAACAGGCGGCCCATCCACAGCAGGGCGATCGCGGAGAAGCTGCAGGCCACTATCAAAGTCATAGCTGGCAGTGCATAGCTGGCAAGGGCCAGGGCCGAAAATGACCATATAAACGCAACCCCCAGGCTGGTCAGCGTGATCTGGTCGGCCAGCGGTTTGGACTTGGAACCGGCAGCGTCGCCGACATGCGGCAGCACGCGGATCAGCAGCAGCGGCAGGATGCGCGAGACCACATGCGCGCTAAACAGGGCTGCGGCGACCAGCCAGCCGTCCAGGGGCAGGTCGGCCGGCGTTTCCTCCCCACCGGACAGCGCGCTGTCGACCGAACCGAGCAGGCCCAGCAGCGCCACCTTGCCCAGCAGCGCCAGCACCAGTGCCATCGCGCCGAAAGCGCCGACGCGCGAGTCCTTCATGATCTCCAGGGCGCGGTCCCGGTCGTAACTTCCACCCAGCCCGTCCGTCACGTCGGCCAGCCCGTCTTCGTGAAAGCCGCCGGTCAGCAGCACCGTCGCCACCGTGGACAGGACGGCGGCCACCAGCGGCGCAGAGTCGGTGGCCGGCAGCAGCGCCATCAGCAGGCTGTACACGCCGGCCGCCACGGCGCCGACCAGCCAGCCGATGCCGGGGAAGTGCGCGGCACTGGCGCGCAGCATGGCCGGGCTGTAACCGGTCCACGCCGCCAGCGCGCCGGTCACCGGAATGCGGGTGAAAAACTGCACGGCCAGCAGGTAGTGGCGGATGAACTGCAACATGCGTGGTTACTCCCGCCCGCTGACCCCGGCCGAATCAAAACTCGCCATCTCGGCCATGAACAGGGCGGCCGACTGCAGCAGCGGCCAGGCGAGCAGGGCGCCCGTGCCTTCGCCCAGGCGCATGTCCAGGTCCAGCAGCGGCGTGACCTGCAGATGCGCCAGCAGCAGGTGGTGACCACGCTCGGCCGAGCGGTGGCAAAACACCAGGTAATCCTTCACGGCCGGCAGCAGGGCGCAGGCCACCAGCGCGGCGGCGCTGGCAATGAAGCCGTCGACCAGCACCACGCGGCGCTCGCTGGCGGCCTGCAGCATGGCGCCTGCCATCATGGCGATTTCAAAGCCGCCCAGCGCCGCCAGCACAGCCAGCGGCTCTCGCACGTCGGCGTGGCGGGCGAGGGCGCGTGTGAGCACCGCCTGTTTGTGCGCCAGTTGCGCATCGTCCAGACCGGTGCCGCGCCCGACCACCTCGCTGATCGGCCGGCCGGCCAGCCGGGCCAGCAGCAGGGCGGCCGGCGAGGTGTTGGCAATACCCATTTCGCCAAAGGCGACGACGTTGCCGGGCAGGCCGCGCAGGACATCCATGCCGGCTTGCAGCGCGGCGTGGACCTGCGCCAGCGACATGGCAGGACCTTCGCACAGGTTGTGCGTGCCTGGCGCTATTTTTCGCTGCTGCAGCTGCGGGTGGTCGGGCAGATCGGCGGCCACGCCGGCATCCACCACCTGCAGGGCAAAGCCGTGCTGGCGCGCAAACACATTGATGGCGGCACCGCCGGCCAGCATGTTGCCCACCATCTGCACCGTCACGGCCTGCGGAAAGGCCGACACGCCCTCGCCGGCAATGCCGTGGTCGGCGGCAAACACCACCATTTGCGGCGACTGGAAAGTGATGGCCTCGCTGTGCTGGATCAGGCCGAGCTGCAGAGCCAGCGCTTCAAGCTGGCCGAGCGCGCCCAGCGGCTTGGTTTTCTGGTCGATCTTGTGCTGCAGCCGGGCGGCCAGCGCGGCGTCCGCGGTCGGTTCAATCGCGGGCAGGAGAAGTATCTTGTTGTCGGTCATCGGTGATTTTCTGAAGGCAGGCGGGGCAAAAGCAGGAGGCTCCCGACGTGCCGGTGATGGGCGCGCAAGCGGAGGGTACGGGCATGACATGGGGCAGCTTGACGCACCAGCATTCCGTGTCCCCACCGACCATGCCGCAGCGAAAAGTCGCGCCGCAGCCGGGGCACGATGAGTTGGGTGGCACGGGTGCGCCTGCTGCCGTCATGCAATCCCCCGTCAGCTCTGCAGAAACAGCCGGTAGACCGGGTTGTCGGTCTCTTCCACGTGGGGGTAGCCCAGCGTGTCGAGAAAGGCCTTGAAGGCCTTGTTGTCGGCCTGGGGCACCTGCAGGCCGACCAGGATGCGGCCATAGTCTGCGCCCTGGTTGCGGTAGTGGAACAGCGAGATGTTCCAGCCCGGCTTCATGGCGCCCAGGAACTTCATGAGCGCCCCGGGCCGCTCGGGAAACACAAAACGCAGCAGGCGCTCGTCCTTCGACAGCGCGCTGTGGCCACCCACCATGTGGCGTATGTGCTCCTTGGCCAGGTCGTCATGGGTCAGGTCCAGCGACTTGAAGCCGTGTTTGCTGAAGTTGGTGGCGATTTTTGTGCTTTCGCCCTTGCCATGGGTGGTCAGGCCGACAAACACGTGTGCCTGGCTCGCGTCGCTGATGCGGTAGTTGAACTCGGTCACGCTGCGCGGGCCGCCCGGCAGCCCGCCGATCAGCTCGCAAAAGCGCCGGAAGCTGCCGCGCTCCTCGGGAATCGTCACTGCAAACAAGGCTTCGCGCTCCTCGCCCACTTCGGCGCGTTCGGCGACAAAACGCAGGCGGTCGAAATTCATGTTCGCACCGCACAGGATGGCCGCGTAGGTCTCGCCTTTGGTCTTGTGCGTGGCGACGTACTGCTTGATAGCGGCCACACTCATGGCGCCCGAGGGCTCGACAATGCTGCGCGTGTCTATGAACACGTCCTTGATCGCGGCACAGACGGCATCGGTGTCCACCGTGATGAATTCATCGACCAGTTCGCGGCTGATGCGGAAGGTTTCCTCGCCTACCAGCTTGACGGCCGTGCCGTCGGCGAACAGGCCCACATCGGGCAGCGTGACACGTTTGCCGGCGTCGACCGATTGGGCCATCGCGTTGGAATCGTTCATCTGCACACCGATGATCCTGACCTCGGGACGCACGGCCTTGATGTAGTTGGCGACGCCGGAAATCAGCCCGCCGCCGCCTATAGCCACAAACACCGCGTCGAGCGAGCCCTTGCCGATGGTCTGGATCTGGCGCAGGATTTCCATGGCAATCGTGCCCTGGCCGGCAATCACGTCCGGGTCGTCGAACGGGTGCACAAAGGTCAGGCCGTTTTTTTTCTCCAGCGTGACGGCATGCAGGTGAGCGTCCGAGTAACTGTCGCCGTGCAGGATCACCTCGCCGCCCAGCGCCCTGACGGCATCGACCTTGACCTGCGGCGTGGTGACCGGCATCACGATCACCGCGCGTGTGCCGAGCTTGTGCGCGCCGAGCGCCACGCCCTGCGCGTGGTTGCCGGCCGAGGCGCAGATCACGCCTTTCTTGAGCTGGGCGGGGCTCAGGTGCGCCATCTTGTTGTAGGCGCCGCGCAGCTTGAAGCTGAACACCGGCTGCTGGTCTTCGCGCTTGAGCAGCACGGTGTTGTGCACCCGGCGGCTGAGGTTTTTCGCCGGCTCCAGCGGGGATTCCACCGCCACGTCGTAGACGCGTGCGGTCAGGATTTTTTTCAGGTAGTCGGCGGGCGTGAGTGCCCCAGCGGCGGATGGCCGGGAGGTGCCGGATGAACGGCGGGGAGCGGGCTTGGCGGCAGTGGGCATGTGTTTTTCTCGCAACCCGTCATCATAGTGGGCAAGAAAAAAGGCCCAGACCTTGCGGTCTGGGCCTGTAAATCCACCCTTTCAGGGATGGAGGAGACAAGTGGTGCATGAAAACAGAGATGTCTTCATGCGATGATTTCAGTATAGCGGAGGCATGTTGCGCTGCAACAATGTTTTGTTGCGAAAAATAAACACTCGCCGCTACTTTTGACAACAATTTCTGACTTTTGAGGATGGCAATTCATGGAATGCACAGTGAGCTGGACCGGCCCTGCCGCCGGAGCGGGGACAACAACCAAAACTTCTGGCTCGGCCATGAGTTTTCTGGCTACCACGGGCAGCGGCCACACGCTGGTGATGGACGGCGCGCCTGATGCCGCCAAGCCGGAAAACGGCGGTGCCAACCTGGCGCCACGCCCCATGGAAACCGTGCTGGCCGGCACCGGTGGCTGTACCGCCTACGACGTGGTGCTGATCCTCAAGCGGGGCCGCCACGATGTGCGCGGCTGCACGGTACGACTGACGTCCGAACGGGCCGAAACCGACCCCAAGGTGTTCACGAAAATCCACATGCATTTTGTGGTGACGGGACGCGGCATCGCGGCCAGCGCGGTGGAACGCGCGATTGCGATGAGCCATGACAAATACTGCTCGGCCACCATCATGCTCGGAAAAACGGCCGACATCACCACCAGTTTTGAACTGATTGAAGCCTGACGTACAACATAAATTGGGCTGTAGCCCTTTTGAATCAAGCGCTGCAAGCTATTGAAAAGATAGCGTCTTAAATGTAGTGTGCGGTGGTCGTCATGACTTTGGCGGAGGCCCGCATCAACGCCTTGACCGGTGCGGGCAGCGCCAATGCGCCGGTACTTTGCGCTTCCTGCGCATGACGCGCCTCGTCGTCTTTCATTTGCGCCACGATGGCCCGGGAGGCATGGTCGCCTTCCGGCAGGCGTTCGAGATGGCTGGCCAGGTGCGTTTCGACTTGCCGCTCCGTCTCCACCACAAAACCCAGGCTGACCCGGTCACCGAGACGGCCCGCCAACAGGCCGAGCCCGAATGCCCCGGCGTACCACAGCGGGTTCAGCAGCGAAGGGCGGGCGCCGAGTTCGTCGAGCCGCTCACGCGTCCAGGCCAAGTGGTCGCCTTCCTCCTTGCTGGCCTCCAGAAACTGCTGGCGCAGCGCGGGATTGCGTGTGCTCAGGGCCTGCGAGGCGTAGAGCGCCTGCGCACAGACCTCACCGACATGGTTGACCCGCATCAGCGCGCCGGCCAGCGCCTTGTCCGCCGCGCTCAGCTCGGTGTCGTGTGCCGGCACGGTCGGGCATGTCCGGCTGGCACGGGGCTTGGCAAACAGGGTGCGCAGGGCGCTGTCGGCGGAAGTGAGCAGGGCATCCATAGTGGTATTTATCGCTTGTCAGTAGGCGGAAGGGCAGATGAAAGTTTATCCAGTCGGACTTCCAGCTGACGGACGCGGTCCCCGAGGGAGGTGTCCAGTGCGGGTATGTCGGCGGGTAGCCGGTTTTGAGCGCCAGGCAATTTCTCCAGAGGCGCAGGCGTTAATCGCGCCACCTCCTGCCCGCGCCGGGTGATGCAGAAAGCCTCGCCACGCTCAACCGCGGCGATGAGCCTGGAGAAATTCTGGTTGGCGTCGCGCAGCGAAATCAGCTGGAATGGCATAGGAAAGGGTGGGCCGGAAAGTTATTAATTGCGGCTTTTTTCGGGTGATTTGTAAATGTAGTACAAATTGTAGTACATCACGATCGGCGACGACATGCTTTGGAAAGACGGCTTAACGCCGCGCAAGGGGTTTTTGCGTTTGTTGCAGAGGTGCAACGGAATTGAATTTATCGGGCCAATTCCTTTGCGAAACCTCGCAGCCTCTGGTGCAATACATACAACTTCCTAAACGGAGGTTGGCCCGGGGATCCAAAATCCTGGAGCCCTATGTTTAACCTTGGAGAAACTCGCAATGAAAAAATCCCTAGTCGCTTTGGCTATCCTGGCTGCTGCTGGCGTGGCTTCGGCCCAGTCTTCTGTGACCCTGTTCGGTGTTGTTGACGCGGTTTACGCTCACGGCTCCGGCTCCGGTGTTGGTTCTTCCAGCAAGAGCCAGTTGACTGACTCTGGTTACAACTCCAGCCGTCTCGGCTTCCGCGGTACGGAAGACCTCGGCGGTGGCATGTCTGCTTCTTTCTGGCTGGAAGCTGGTCTGAACAACGACAATGGCTCTGGCGACCTGACCAGCCTGAACAACCAAACCGGCGGCACTACCGGTGGTGGTGGTCTGACGTTCAACCGTCGTTCGACGGTCAGCTTGGCCAGCGGCCTGGGTGAACTGCGTCTGGGCCGTGACTACACGCCACAGTTCTGGAACCAGACCGTGTTTGATCCGTTCGGCACCAACGGCGTGGGCACCACCCAGACCCTGAATTCCGGCCTCGGTGGCAACACTGCAGTTCGCGCTTCCAATAGCATTGGTTACTTCCTGCCAGGCAACCTGGGCGGCTTCTACGGCCAGTTCCAGCACTACCTCGGTGAGAACAACAAAACCGGCGCAGCGACTGAAAAAGACGGTAACGGTTCTGCCATCCGTCTCGGTTATGCCAACGGCCCGGTCAACGTTGCCATGGCAACTTCCAGCACCAAGTTTGCTGAGACCGCCACCACTGGCAAGATTCGCTCCACCAACCTCGGTGGCTCGTATGACTTCGGCGTCGCCCAAGCCATGGCTTTGGTGACCCGTGACAAAGTTTCTTCTACCCCCACTTCGGTGACGGGCAAGGGCGCTTTGGTCGGTGCTTTGGTTCCAATGGGTGCCGGCCAGATCCGTGTGGCTTACTCCACCTACAAAACCGACGCTGCTGGTACACCTAAGTCCAAAAAATGGGCTCTGGGTTATGTGCACAACCTGTCCAAGCGTACGGCTCTGTACACCACGTTCGCTCGCGTGACCAACAGCGGCGGCGCAGCCCAGGCTCTGAACGGTGCCGTGACCGCAGCGAACGCACGTTCGACCGGTTACGACTTCGGTATCAAGCACTCCTTCTAATTGACGGCTGGTCTTGTGCCAGCTTCAATCAAGAGAGTTTAAAAAGCCGCCTTCGGGCGGCTTTTTTCATGGAAAATGCAAAAATATGCCGCTTTGGGAGATGCTCATGTCGCAGGTTGACAGGGCGTGGCTGTGGGGCAGGTCGGGTGGTGGCGTGGTGTTATTGGCCTTGCTGCAACTGGCCGGCTGTGCTTCGTTAATGCCGCCGTCTGCCCCGGCTGGTCCGGCAAGACTCAGCGCCACCCCCTGGGTGACTGCGTCCACAGGTAATCAGGTCACGCCAGACTGGCGGCATTACCCTTTTCCGGGCAAGAAGCCTAGCCAGTTTCGTTATGAACGCAAGGATGGGCGCGAGGCGATGGCTGCCACTTCCAGTTCGTCGGCAAGCATGGTGCGCCAGGTGCTGCGCGTGGAACCGGATGAGCTGGCCAGTGTGCGCTTTTCATGGAAAGTGCCCGAGCTGATGGCGCAAGCCGATATGGCCTTGCGTGAGGCCGATGATTCGCCGGTGCGCGTGGTGCTGGTATTTGAAGGCGACCGCAGCAAGTTCTCCAGCAAGAACGCCATGTTGTCCGAACTGGCACGAGCGTTGACCGGCGAAGAGCTGCCTTATGCAACGCTGATGTATGTCTGGTGCAACACGCGCCCGCCGGGCACGGTGATTGTCAATCCGCGCACCGACAGGATACGCAAGCTTGTCGTCGAATCCGGTGCCGGCAAGTTGCGCCAATGGGTCGACTACGAGCGCAATATCCGTGCTGACTATGAGAAGGCTTTCGGCGAAGCGCCGGGTGCGCTGGTGGGCATAGGCATCATGACCGACAGTGACAACACACGCTCGACGACCTCTGCCTGGTACGGGCCGGTCACGCTCGACAAGGTCGCGCACGCGCGTTAGCCGCCTGCCTGGCCCGACATTTGCAGGCATCTGAAAGGCGCGCACCATCATCGCGCAGCCCTGGGTCTAGTGCATGTTCCGAGGCGCTTGTTTCAGGGGAAACCCCTCGTGTTGCCCTGATGGGCCGGTTGTATATTCGTCGCTTACTTCAAAGAGAACCACATGAAATTCCACCCGCTTTTTATCGCTGCTGCTGCGGCCGCGTCGTTTGCTGTTGTTCCTGCCGTGCAAGCCAAGACCTTCAAATGGTCGAGCGCGAGCGACATCCCCACGTTCGACATCCACTCGCAGAATAATGCGCTGGGCAATGGCGTCCACGCAGCCGTTTACGACTCACTCGTCTACTACAACAGCCGCACCTTCAAGGTGGAACCCCAGCTGGCCGCCTCATGGCGTGACGTCTCGCCGACGCAGGTTCGCTTTACCCTGCGCTCAGGCGTCAAGTTCAGTGACGGCACACCACTGACGGCAGAAGACGTGGTTTTCTCGTTGACCCGCGCGACGGCCAAAACCTCCAACTATGCGGTGTATACCCAGGGAATCGACAAGGTGGTCAAGGTCAACGATTCGACCGTGGACATCATGATGAAAGGCCCGAACCCGGTGCTGCTCAACCAGTTGACCGAACTGCGCATCATGAGCAAGGCGTGGGCCGAGAAAAACAAGTCGACCGAGCCGAAAGACATCCGTGCCAAAGACGAAACCTTTGCGCACCGCAATGCCATGGGCACCGGCCCTTTCATGGTCAAGGAGTGGCAGCCTGACCAGAAGCTGGTTCTTGTTTCCAACCCCAACTACTGGGGCAAGAACGAGTCCAATGTGACCGAAGTCGTCTACACACCGATCAAATCGGAAGCCACCCGGGTCGCTGCCCTGCTGTCGGGCGAAGTCGATTTAGTCCTTGACCCCAGCATCCAGGATCTGGGCCGGTTGCGCAGCACCGGCAACCTCAAGGTCATCGACGGCATCGAAAATCGCACCATCTTCTTCGGCATGGACCAGTCCCGCGACGAACTGCCCGGATCCAACATCAAGGGCAAGAACCCGTTGAAGGACCAGCGCGTGCGCATGGCCTTGTACCAGGCCATAGACATCAACGCCATCCAGCGCGTCACCATGCGCGGCCTGAGCCAGCCGACGGGAGCGATCGTGGCGCCGCAGGTCAACGGCTGGACCGAAGGTGTGCACAAGCGTCACCCTTATGACCCCGAGGCTTCGAAGAAGCTGCTCGCCCAGGCCGGTTACCCCAATGGGTTCGAGGTGGATTTTGCGTGCCCGAACAACCGCTACATCAACGACGAGGAAATCTGCCAGGCCGTCACCGCGATGTGGGCACGGGCCGGCGTGAAAGCCAAGCTGCGCACGTTGCCGCTGGTCACCTATTTTCCGATGATCCAGCGCTACGAAGCCAGCATCTACATGCTGGGCTGGGGTGTGCCCACCTTTGATGCGCTTTACAGTCTGCAGTCGCTCGTCCGCAGCGTGGGCACCGGCGGTGATGGCAACTACAACGTGGGCCGCTACAGCAACCAGCGGATGGACTACATCGTGGACCGCGTGAAGGTGGAGACCGATTTGCCGGTACGCAACCGCCTGCTGACCGAGGCCCTGCAACTGTCGAACGACACGGTCTCGCATATTCCGCTGCACAACCAGATCATTCCCTGGGCGATGAAGAAAAACATTGACGTCGTGCACCGCGCCGACAACCGGCTCGACTGGCGTCTGATCAAGGTCAACTGAACGTGTTGTCAAAGAGGGCCTTGCGGGGCCCTTTTTTGCAGTTCTTTTCTTTAGGCCTAAAGGAAATCCCGGTGCCGGCACAGGGCTTGCTCTGCTAGCATTGGCTCTCGCTCAAAACCGTACACCGAATGTTTGCATTTATTCTCCGTCGCCTGCTTCAGGCTGTGATCGTGATGGTCGCTGTGGCTTTTATTGCGTTCATGCTGTTCCAGTATGTTGGCGACCCGGTGGTGTTTCTGCTGGGGCAGGATGCGCAACCTGACCAGATTGCCCAGCTGCGCGCCGATCTGGGGCTGGACAAGCCCTTTTTCGTGCAGTTCGGCCACTTTCTGGTCAATGCCGTGCAGGGCGAGTTCGGCCTCAGCCTGCGCCAGGGAGCCAAGGTCTCGCGCCTGATCGCAGAGCGTTTTCCCGCGACGCTTGAGCTGGCGCTGGTGGCGGCTGTCATGGCCCTGGCGATTGGTGTCCCGATGGGTGTGTATGCGGCACTGCGCCGTGGAACCTTTATGAGCCAGCTGCTCATGACGGTGTCGCTGGTGGGCGTGTCGCTCCCGACCTTCCTGATCGGGATCCTGCTGATTCTGGGTTTCTCCGTGGGTCTGGGCTGGTTCCCCAGTTTCGGTCGTGGCGACGTGGTGCAGATGGGCTGGTGGAGCAGCGGCCTGCTGACGGCCAAGGGCTGGCACCATATCGTGCTGCCGGCCGTGACGCTGGCGATCTTCCAGCTCACGCTGATCATGCGGCTGGTCCGCGCCGAAATGCTCGAAGTGCTGCGTACAGATTACATCAAGTTTGCGCGCGCGCGTGGCTTGTCCAACCGCGCCATCCATTTTGGGCACGCGCTCAAAAACACCCTGGTGCCGGTCATGACCATCACCGGCCTTCAGCTGGGCGGGCTGATTGCTTTTGCCATCATCACCGAAACCGTTTTCCAGTGGCCGGGCATGGGCCTGCTCTTCATCCAGGCTGTGACTTTTGCCGACATTCCCGTGATGGCCGCCTACCTGTGCCTGATCGCCCTGATTTTTGTCGTGATCAACCTGGTGGTTGACCTGCTGTATTTTGCGGTGGACCCACGCTTGCGTGTCGGCTCGGCGGGGGGGCACTGATGTTGTCGCCCCGGCCTGCTCCGGCGCTCAAGGCCAACGGCCGCGCCTTTGCACACATCAGCGAGTTCCACCCCGAAATCACGGCTTTTCGCCGCGACCTGCATGCCCATCCGGAACTCGGCTTTGAAGAGGTCTACACCAGCGCCCGTGTGAAGGAAGCGCTGCAGCGCTGCGGCGTGGACGAGGTGCATTCCGGCATCGGCAAGACCGGGCTGGTGGCCGTCATCAAGGGCCAGCAAAGTGGCAGCGGAAAGATGATCGGCTTGCGCGCCGACATGGACGCGTTGCCGATGACGGAACACAACGACTTTGCCTGGAAATCCTCGCGCGCCGGCATGATGCACGGTTGCGGCCACGACGGGCACGTGGCCATGCTGGTGGGCGCAGCCCGCTACCTGGCAGCCACACGCAATTTTGACGGGACGGCCGTGCTGATTTTCCAGCCGGGCGAAGAGGGCTTTGCCGGCGCGCGGGTCATGATTGAAGACGGCCTGTTTGACCGGTTCCCGGTGCAGGCGGTTTACGGCATGCACAACTGGCCGTCCATGAAGCCGGGCACGGTGGGCATCAACCCCGGGCCCATGATGGCAGCGGCTGACCGCATCACCATCGACATCACCGGCCGCGGCGGTCATGGCGCCCACGCCTACATGACGGTCGATCCTGTGCTGGTGGCGGGGCACATCATCACGGCGGTGCAGAGCATTGTTTCGCGCAACGTCAAGCCGATTGACAGCGCCGTGATCAGCCTGTGCGCGATGCACGCCGGCGATATGGGCGCCTTCAGCGTGGTGCCGGGCAAGGCTACCCTGGTGGGTACAGTCCGCACCTTCAACCCCGAGGTGCAGGACCTGATAGAGCGGCGTCTCAACGAACTCTGCACCGCAGTCGCGCTCGGCTTTGGTGCAACTGCCGCCGTGCACTACGAACGCATTTATCCGGCCACCATCAATTCTTTCGAGGAAGCGATGTTTGCAGCCGATGTGGCAGAAACCCTGCTGGGCGAGGACCATGTCGTGCGCGACATGGAGCCCAGCATGGGCGCCGAAGACTTTTCCTTCATGCTGCAGGTCAAACCCGGCGCGTACATGCGCATCGGCCAAGGGGCCGAAAACGGTGTCGGCAGCTGTTTTCTGCACAACAGCCGTTACGATTTCAACGACGACATCCTGCCGCTGGGTGCCGCCCTGCATGCCGGGCTGGTGGAGCAGTCCATGCCTTTGTCCGTGCCGCGCTGATTATTTTTTGTTCAACAGGAGAGTCCCATGAATTTCACGAAAAAAGCCGCTTTTGCCCTTGTGGGTACAGCGCTGGCAGCTACAACTTTTGTAGCGTCCGCGGTGACCCTGCGGGTCGGAAACCAGGGTGACGCCCTCTCGCTGGACCCGCATTCGCTCAACGAATCGCTGCAACTGACAGTGGTGGGCAACGTGTACGAGCCGCTGGTCACGCGCGACCGCAGCTACAAGCTGGCCCCCTCGCTGGCGACCGACTGGAAGCAGACTTCCCCAACGGTCTGGCGTTTCAACCTGCGCAAGGGCGTGCAGTTCCACGACGGCTCGCCGTTCACCGCAGACGATGTGATCTTCAGCTACGAACGCGCCAAGGGTGACGGCTCCGACATGAAGAGTTATGTCGGCCAGATCAAGGAAATCAAGAAGATCAACGATCACACGATCGACTTCGTGCTGAACACCCCCTTCCCGATCCTGCCCGAACTGTTCACGCAGTGGCACATCATGAGCAAGAAGTGGTGCGAAACGAACCAGGCCACCAAGCCAGTGGACCGCCGCAAAGGCATCGAAAATGCTGCGTCTTTCCGCGCCAACGGCACCGGCCCTTTCCGCGTGCGTGAGCGCCAGCCCAATGTCCGCACCACCTTTACCCGCAACGGCAGCTACTGGGGCAAGATCGACGGCAATGTGGACGAAGTGGTCTTCAACGTCATCGGCAACAACAGCACCCGCGTTGCAGCACTGCTGTCCGGCGAAATTGACGTGATGGAACCGGTGCCGGTGCAGGACGTGGCCCGCATCAAGGCCAATGCCGAACTCAAGGTGCTGCAAGGCCCCGAGTTGCGCATCATTTTCCTCGGCATGGACCAGAAGCGCGACGAACTGCAGTTCTCCAGCGTCAAGGGCAAAAACCCCTTCAAGGACAAGCGTGTTCGCCAGGCTTTCTACCAGGCCATCGACATCGAAGCCATCAAGAACCGTGTGATGCGTGGTGCCTCCACGCCGGTGGCCACGCTGCTGGCACCCGAGATCAAGGGTTACGCGCCCGACCTCGCCAAACGCCTGCCGTTTGACGTGGAAGCCGCCAAGAAGCTGATGGCCGACGCAGGTTATGGCGCCGGCTTCGAGCTGAAGATGAACTGCCCGAATGACCGTTATGTCAACGACGGTGAAATCTGCCAGGCCGTGGCCGCGAATCTGTCGCGTATCGGGGTCAAGATCAATCTGGAAGCCGAAACCAAGGGCACCTACTTTCCGAAAATCCTGCGCCGCGACACCAGCTTCTACATGCTGGGCTGGACACCGAGCACGGTGGACGCCCACAACGTGCTCTACCCCATCATGTCCACGCCAGGTGAGGGTGGCCGCGGCCAGTTCAATCTGGGCGCTTACAGCAATGCGCGGATTGACCAGCTGACCGACCTCGTGGCTTCCGAGACCGATGACAAGAAGCGCAACGAGATGATCCACGAAGCGCTGAAAATCCATCAGGACGAGGTCGGCCATTTGCCGCTGCACCAGCAGGCGCTGAACTGGGCGTCCAGGAAGAATATCGAAATGGTTCAGTGGCCCGACAACGGCATGCCCTGGAAATACGTCAAAGTCAACAAGTAACACGGGTTGATGAAAAGCGCGCTATTCCGATGGTGGGATGGCGACATCGGCTACAGCTTTCGCACCTCCCCGGTGGCGATGGCTGCAGCTGCAGTCGCCCTCATCTGCATCTTCTGTTCGGTGTTTGCGGGCTTTGTGGCGCCGCACAACCCGTTTGACCTGACGACGCTCGAACTGAGCGATGCCCGGTTGCCACCGGCCTGGTCGGCCGAGGGCTCGAGCAAGTATTTGCTGGGCACCGATGACCAGGGGCGAGACATCCTCTCGGCCCTGATGTATGGTGCCCGCGTGTCGCTGGCGGTGGGTTTTGCCTCGGTGATCCTGTCGGTCGTGTTTGGCGTCGGCATGGGTCTGCTGGCCGGTTTCTACGGCGGCTGGATTGACTCAGCCCTGATGCGCCTGTGCGACGTGATGCTGTCTTTCCCGGCCATTCTGGTGGCCCTGCTGATTGCCGGGGTGGGGCGGGCGCTGTTTCCCAATGCGCAAGATTCCCTGGCGTTGGGGGTGCTGATCATATCGATCACGCTCACCGGATGGGTGCAGTACGCCCGAACGGTGCGTGGCTCGACCCTGGTCGAACGCAACAAGGAATACGTGCAGGCGGCACGTGTGACCGGTGTGACACCGATGCGCATCATGCGCCGCCATGTGCTGCCGAATGTGATGGGGCCGGTGCTGGTGTTGGCGACCATCCAGGTGGCCACGGCCATCATCACCGAAGCCACCCTGTCCTTTCTGGGCGTGGGCGCGCCGCCCACCTCGCCTTCGCTGGGCACCCTGATCCGCATCGGCAACGACTACCTGTTTTCCGGCGAGTGGTGGATCACGGTGTTTCCCGGCCTGATGCTGGTTCTGATTTCGCTGAGCGTGAACCTGCTGGGTGACTGGCTGCGCGACGCGCTGAACCCGAGACTACGATGAGACCCCGAAGCAGCCCGCGGCAGCCTCCCCTCGAGGCGGCGCCACCAGTGGCCCGGCCAAGCCGGCTCCGCGGTGACTGCTCGAACAGAACCTACCCGTCCAATCAATGAGCCTATTACAAGTCAAGAACCTGATCGTCGAGTTTCCCGGCCGGCGTGGCACGCTGCGGGCGCTGGACGACATTTCGTTCGATATCGCCCCCGGTGAAATCCTGGGCGTGGTCGGCGAGTCGGGCGCCGGCAAGTCGCTGACTGGCGCCGCCATCATCGGACTGCTGGAGCCGCCGGGCCGCATCGGTGGCGGGCAGATCCTGCTCGAAGGCGAGCGCATCGACAACCTGCCTTACGAGCAGATGCGCCACATCCGCGGCCGCAAGATCGGGGCGATTTTCCAGGACCCGCTGACCTCGCTGAACCCGTTGTACACGGTAGGGCGACAGTTGATCGAGACGATACAGGCGCATCTGCCGGTCAGCAATGCGGAAGCGCGCCAGCGCGCCATTTCCCTGCTGCAGGACACCGGCATTCCGGCGGCCGAGCAGCGCATCGAACATTTCCCGCACCAGTTCTCGGGCGGCATGCGCCAGCGCGTGGTGATTGCCCTGGCGCTGGCCGCCGAGCCCAAACTGATTGTGGCCGACGAGCCGACCACCGCACTGGACGTGTCGATTCAGGCACAGATCATCATGCTGCTCAAAAGCATCTGCAAGAAGCGCGGTGCCGCGGTGATGCTGATCACCCACGACATGGGCGTGATTGCCGAGACCTGTGACCGTGTGGCCGTGATGTATGCGGGACGGATTGCCGAGATCGGCCCGGTCCACGAGGTGATCAACCACCCCTCGCATCCCTACACCGCCGGCCTGATGGAAGCGATCCCCGACATCACGCTGGACCGCGAACGGCTCAACCAGATTGACGGCGCCATGCCGCGTCTGAACGCCATTCCGCAAGGCTGCGCCTTCAATCCACGTTGCCCCAAGGTGTTTGACCGCTGCACGCAGGACAGGCCGGACCTGCTGCCTGCCGGTGCCACACGTGCTGCCTGCTGGCTGCACGATGCCACGGTGGGAGTGACCGCATGAGCAACAGTGAAATGACGACAAACACGGGGGCACCCCTCGTTCAGGCCTTTGACCTGGCCAAGACCTTTGATGTGTCCCCGCCCTGGCTAAACCGCGTGCTCGAAGGCAAGCCCCGGCTGATGCTGCATGCCGTCGATGGCGTCAGCTTCGAGATCGAAAAAGGCAAGACCCTGGCCCTGGTCGGCGAGTCGGGCTGTGGCAAAAGCACAGTGGCCCGTTTGCTGGTGGGGCTGTACGAGCCGACCCGTGGCGGCCTGACCTTCGACGGCCAGGATGCCCATGCCGCCTTCAAGACGCCGCAGGGCCGGCAATTGCGACGCCGCATCCAGATGATTTTCCAGGATCCGTACGCGAGCCTGAACCCGCGCTGGATCGTGGAAGACATCGTGGGCGAGCCGCTCAAGGAACACGGTCTGATCACCAACGAGGCCGAGCTCAAGGCGCGCGTGGGCGAACTGCTCAAGTCGGTCGGCCTGTCCCCGCTGGACATGGTCAAGTTTCCGCACCAGTTTTCAGGCGGCCAGCGCCAGCGCATCTCGATTGCCCGGGCGCTCGCCACCGAGCCGGAATTCCTGGTCTGCGACGAGCCAACCTCCGCGCTCGACGTGAGTGTGCAGGCGCAGGTGCTCAACATCATGAAAGACCTGCAGCGCGAGCGCGGGCTGACCTACCTTTTCATCTCGCACAATCTCGCAGTGGTGCGCCATGTCAGCGACCAGGTGGGCGTGATGTACCTGGGACGGCTGGTTGAACTGTCGGACAAGCAGACGCTGTTTGCCAGCCCGAAGCACCCCTACACACGCATGCTGCTGGACGCGATCCCGAAAATGCACGACACCGGCCGCGCCCGCACCCCGGTGCAGGGCGAGGTGCCTAACCCCCTGAGCCCGCCGACCGGCTGCACCTTCCATCCGCGCTGTCCGCATGTTAACGACCGCTGCCGCGCCGAGCGGCCGCAGCTCCTGACCATCCAGGGTGTGAAGATCGCCTGCCACGCTGTGGAAGAGGGACGCATCTAGTTGCTCCTGTTTTTGTAGCTGCTTGCGCTTGTTGGGTATGGGCCGGAGGCCGATTTCAATCATGAATTCGGAGGAAGTCCTTTGCAGCATCACGCTGCGTTCCCGGTTCGCTTGGGACAGTAGGCGCAACTCCCCACTCCCTCCCCCCGCCCCTCCCTCGCCCCGCGGGGCGATGGAGGGGAGCTTCATTTGGCCGTGTGTGCTGCGCTCGCGTGCAAACATGACGGTCTGTTGAGTCCGACATGACGCGCTTTGCGCGTCATGTCTCCCCGCATCCGTATTCGTTTCCCCCACCCGTCGGGCTGGGCCGAGGAGCGCAGGCAAAAGCGGATAAGGGCTGGCGTTGTTTGAGCCGCATGCGAGTTTAGCCAGCCCCCGTTTTTGGCGAGCACCGCAGGTTGCCCGTAGCGAAGCGCAGGGACCCAGAGCATCGGGTCGCCTTTCTTTTGGGTACTTTTCTTTGGCGAAGCAAAGACAAAGTGCCTCGCCCGCCGGGGCGAGACCCGGCCTGTTTGAAGACCCACCAAAGAGCAAGCTTGCACAGGCCTCATAGGCGCAACCAGAGCCAAAAAACTCAGGTGTAGCGCTTGCTCCGCAAATTGTTCTTCATTTCCTTGAGCAAAGGATGCAGGGTCGGGCTGCCAATGCGCAACGCCACGCAGGTCGCCAGGATGTCGATGATCATCAGATGCAGCAGGCGCGACACCATGGGGCTGTAGCGGTCGTAGCCCTCCGGGTGGTCGGCGGCCAGGTGGATGTGGCCGGCGGCGGCCAGCGGCGAGCCGCTGGCCGTGATCACGATGGTGGTGGCGCCGTTCTTGCGGGCGATGTCGCAGGCGTCCATCAGGTCACGCGTGCGGCCCGAGTTGGAGATGATCACCACGCAGTCGCCCGGCCTGAGCAACGAGGCGCTCATGACCTGCAGGTGGCCGTCGCTGTAGGCAATGGCGTGCACCCCGAGGCGGAAGAACTTGTGCTGCGCGTCCTGCGCCACGATGCCGGAGTTGCCGACGCCGAAAAATTCGATGCGCTGGCCGCTGGAGCAGGTCGCCACCAGGGCCAGCACGGCCTTTTCGATGAGCGCCGAGCTGGCGTCGTTGCGGTACTTCAGGAAGGCGGCCACCGTGTTGTCAATCACCTTGACCAGCACGTCGCCGGTCTTGTCATCCGCGTCGACACTGCGGTGAATGAAGGGAACACCTTCGCTGACATTGCCGGCCAGCTTGAGTTTGAAGTCCGACAGGCCGTCGTACCCGACGCTGCGGCAAAACCGGATCACCGTCGGTTTGCTGACATGGGCACGTGCGGCCAGCTCGGTGACCGGCAGGCTGGCAAAGGCACGCGCATCGCTGAGCACCAGTTGCGCCACCCGCTGCTCGGCCGGTGCCAACGACGGCAGGCAGGCTTTGATGCGGTCAAGCACGGCGACCCCCAAACGGCAGCGGATGGAAACTGCAAGCAGGGGCCGCGGGACTGGCTTTGCCACACCGCAGGCGCAGCGGCCCCTTTTTCCGTGCAAGGGGCAGGGAGTTGCCGCAGGCTCGCAGTGAGCGACCGTGGGGGCTCAACTCTCTTCGCTCCACCAGTGGCTGTCCCGCGCAATCATCGCGCTGGAGGCACTGGGGCCCCAGGTGCCGGCCGTGTAGGGGCGCGGGCCGTCGGTGTCGTGTTGCCAGGCGTCCAGAATCGGTTCGACCCAGCGCCAGGCTTCTTCCTGTTCGTCGCTGCGCACAAACAGGTTCAGCCGGCCATCAATCACGTCCAGCAGCAGTCGCTCGTAGGCACCGACACGTTCGGTGCCAAAACGCTTGTCAAAGTCGAGATCCAGCTGCACCGGTGCCAGCGTCTGACTGGCGGCGCGTGCGCCCAGCCGGTTGTCCTGGCCTTGGGCCAGCAGGTGCAGCTCCAGTCCGTCCTTGGGCTGCAGGTTGATCACCAGCCGGTTGCCGGCGCCCAGGGGCGATTTGAAGATGGCATGCGGCGTCGGGCGGAAGTTCACCTCGATGTGGGCGTCGCGGTCGGCCAGGCGCTTGCCGGTGCGTATGTAAAACGGAACGCCGGCCCAGCGCCAGTTGGCGATCTCGGCGCGCAGGGAGACGAAGGTTTCGGTCCGGCTGTCCGGGCTGACACCGCTTTCCTGCAGGTAGCCGCGCACGGCCTCGCCATTGATGTTGCCGGCGGTGTACTGGCCGCGAATCACGTGGTGCTTCAGGGTGTCCGGTGTCCAGGCCTTGAGTGAGCGCAGCACCTTGAGCTTTTCGTCACGGATCGCATCGGCGTGGGCGTTGATCGGCGGCTCCATGCCGATGGCGCAGAGCAGTTGCAGCGCATGGTTTTGCACCATGTCGCGCAGGGCGCCGGTGCTGTCGTAAAAGGCACCGCGTTTTTCCACGCCGAGTTCTTCGGCAATCGTGATCTGGATGTTGGCAATCGTCTCGCGGCGCCACAACGGTTCGAACAACGAGTTGCCGAAACGCAGCGCAAACAGGTTTTGCACCGAAGGTTTGCCGAGGTAGTGGTCGATGCGGAAGATCTGCTTTTCCGGCAACACACGCAGCACGGCTTCGTTGATGGCGCGGTTCGAAGCGAGGTCATGGCCCAGTGGTTTTTCCAGCACCACGCGGGTTTGCGGGCCATTGAGTCCGACGGCCGCCATGTGCTCGCAGATCGGCTGGAACAGCGTCGGCGCGGTGGCCAGGTACATCACCACGGTGTCGGCCTGGCGCGCCTGGAGGAGGGTGGCGAGTGCCGCATAGTCGGCCGGGCCGGACAGGTCCATGCGCAGGTAATGCAGCAACGCGGCAAACCGTTCGAACTCGTCACCGGTGGGGCGTTTGGCCAACTCGACACTGTCAAAACGTGCGCGTATCAGGGCACGGTACTCTGCATCGCTCATGGCGTCACGGCCCACGCCCACAATGCGGCCGTCGGCGGGCAGCGAGCCGTGCCGGAAGGCCTGGAACAGCGCGGGCATTAACTTGCGCCAGGTCAGGTCGCCCGTGCCGCCAAACAGGACCAGATCAAAACTCATGCGCCCAACCTTGCCGAACGGCCGATATGTAATAAAGTTTCATAGGATGTTGCCATAATCGTAACTCAACCAGGTTCTGGTCTTACAGGGCCCTGGCCGCGATCCCTCTACACTTTCACCATGAACCAACTCGAAGCCCTCAAGCAGTTCACCACGGTGGTGGCCGACACCGGTGATTTCAAACAGCTCGACGCCTACAAGCCCCAGGACGCGACAACCAACCCGTCGCTGATCCTCAAGGCCGTGCAGAAGCCCGACTACCAGCCGCTGCTGCGTGACACCGTGGCGAAGTTTCGCGGCCGCGCGCTGGATGAAACCATGGACCGGCTGCTGGTGCGTTTTGGCTGCGAGATCCTGTCCATCATCCCGGGCCGGGTGTCGACCGAAGTGGATGCGCGCCTGAGCTTCGACAGCAACGCCACCTTCACGCGTGGCGAACGCATCATCGAGCTGTATGAGGCCGAAGGCATCCACATCGACCGTGTGCTGATCAAGGTGGCGGCTACCTGGGAGGGCATCCAGGCGGCGCGCCGGCTCGAAGACAGGGGCATCCACACCAACCTGACGCTGCTTTTTTCCTTCTGCCAGGCGGTGGCCTGCGGCCAGGCCGGGGTGCAGCTGATCTCACCCTTTGTCGGCCGCATCTACGACTGGTACAAGAAGTCGGCCGGGGCCGCGTGGGACGAGGCCGCGCATGCCGGCGCCAACGACCCCGGCGTGCAGTCGGTGCGCCAGATCTACAACCACTACAAGAAATTCGGCATCAAGACCGAGATCATGGGCGCGAGTTTTCGCAACATCGGGCAGATCACCGCCCTGGCCGGCTGCGACCTGCTGACCATCAGCCCCGAGCTGCTGGGCCAGCTCGCTGCCAGCGAGGCGCCACTGGTGCGCGCGCTGGACGCCCGGGCCGCGCAGGCGCTGGACCTGCCGGCCGCCGGCTTTGATGAGGTGACTTTCCGCTACGCACTGAACGAAGATGCGATGGCCACCGAAAAGCTGGCCGAAGGCATACGCGCCTTTGCGGCGGATGCGGTCAAACTTGAACAGCTGATGCTGGCCGCCTGAGTCCGGCCGATGAACCGACCCCCTTGCCACCAGACCCCGGCCTGGGCTGCGCTGCAGGCGCAGTTTGAGGCGACAGGGAAAAGTTTCGACCTGCGCCAGGCTTTTGCAGCCGATCCCGGCCGGTTCACTGCGTTCAGCCAGGAGGCACCGCACGTTTTTGCCGATCTCTCCAAAAACCTGATCGACGCGCCCACCCAGGCCTTGCTGCTGGACCTGGCGCGCCAGCGTGGCGTGGAGCCCTACCGCGACGCGATGTTTGCCGGTGAGAAAATCAACCGCAGCGAAGACCGTGCGGTCATGCATTTTTTATTGAGAAATTCGGCTCCAGCCCAGACGGGACGGGCGCCAGAAGCTCCTGAAAATATAGCGTCCGGGCTGCTCCGGGTGCACGAGACCCTGGCTGCCATGCTGGCCTACGCCGAGCAGGTGCGTGCAGACCCTGGCATCACCGACATCGTCAACATCGGCATAGGCGGCTCCGACCTCGGTCCGCAGATGGCGGTGCTGGCGCTCGACGCCTTCCGCATCCCCGGCAAGCGTTTTCACTTCGTCTCCAACGTCGACGGGCAGGAGCTCGCCGGCGTCCTGGCGCAACTCCAGCCGCAGAACACCCTGTTCCTGATCGCGTCAAAAACCTTCACGACCACCGAAACCATGACCAATGCCCTGTCGGCCAGGCAATGGTTCGAGGCACAGGGTGGCCAGGACATTGCGCGTCATTTCGCGGCACTGACGACCAACGTCGCCGCGGCCCAGGCCTTTGGCATCCGCACGACCTTCGGCTTCTGGGACTGGGTAGGCGGGCGTTATTCGTTGTGGTCGGCCATTGGCCTGCCGCTGGCCATCAGCATAGGCGCCCAGGGTTTTCGCGAGTTGCTGGCCGGCTCCCATGCGATGGACGATCATTTCCGCACGGCACCGCTGGCGCAGAACCTGCCGGTGCGCCTGGGTCTGCTCGATGTCTGGTACCGCAACTTCCACCGTTTCACCAGCCGCAGCATCGCGCCCTACAGCAGCGCCTTGCGCCGCTGGCCGGCCTACCTGCAGCAGCTGGAGATGGAGAGCAACGGCAAACGCGTGGACGCCCAGGGCCGGACGCTGCCGTTTGCCACCGCACCGGTGCTCTGGGGCGAGCCCGGCACCAACGGCCAGCACGCCTATTTCCAGATGTTGCATCAGGGAACCGACGTGGTGCCGGTCGAGTTTGTCGCAGTCAAAAAATCCTCCCATGGCTTGCCGGGCCACCACGACAAGCTGCTGGCCAACGTGCTGGCCCAGGGCCAGTCGCTGATGCTGGGGCAGAGCGACGCAGGGGGCCACCGGCATTTTCCGGGCAACCGGCCCAGCACCTTCCTCTTGCTCGAAGCGCTGGACCCGGCCAGCCTGGGCGCGCTGATTGCGCTGCAGGAACACCGCGTGTTTGTCAGCGGCGCCATCTGGGGCATCAACAGCTTTGACCAGTGGGGGGTCGAGCTCGGCAAGGTGCTGGCCAAAGACATTGAGCCGCGTCTGCGCAGTGGGGATGTTTCGGGCTTGGACGCCTCGACGGCGGGCTTGTTGCAGCGCCTGCGCTAAGGACAGCCGCAGCACGGACACAGGTCTGGCCTATCATGGCGCGGGGCATTTGCCCCGTCTTTATCCTGAGGAGGAGAAAAAACATGAACTTCGGTCAAGCCATTTCCACCTGTTTCGCCAAGTACGCGACCTTTTCAGGGCGCGCATCGCGCCCTGAATTCTGGTGGTTTTTCCTGTTTCAGGTCCTGGTCTCCATTGCCGCTTCGATGATGGGTGACATGCTCAGCGGCCTGGTAGGTCTGGTCCTGCTGCTGCCGGCCCTGGCTGCCGGCGCGCGCCGCCTGCACGACATTGGCAAAAGCGGCTGGTGGCAACTCATCATGCTGACCGGTATCGGCTGGTTCGTGCTGGTTTACTGGTGGGCGCAGCCGGCTCGCGACGCGGGCAGCGAATACGCGTCGGCCTGAGTTTCGAACGCACATGAAAAAACCCGCAGGGCGCGCGCCCTGCGGGTTTTTTGTTTGCTGCCCGGAAGTCCGGACGGCGTAGCGAGCAGGTGTCAGGCTAGGCGGACGGAGCGCAGGAACCGGAGCGTACCTTGGGGTACGTGAGGATTCCGAGCACCGCCCAACGACGCATGGCGCCTGCGCAGTAGCCGGATTACATGCCCATGCCGCCCATGCCGCCCATACCACCCATATCGCCACCACCCATGCCGCCGCCGCCAGCGCCGGACTCGTCTTTCGGAGCCTCGGCAACCATGCACTCGGTCGTCAGCATCAGCGACGAGACAGACGCTGCATTTTGCAGGGCCGTGCGGGTCACCTTGGTGGGGTCCAGAATGCCCATGTCGATCATGTCGCCGTACTGGCCGTTCTGGGCGTTGTAGCCGTAGTTGCCTTTACCGGCCAGCACTGCGTTCACGACAACGCTTGGCTCTTCGCCGGCGTTGGAAACGATGATGCGCAGCGGCTCTTCGATGGCGCGCAGGATCAGCTTGATGCCGGCGTCCTGGTCAGCGTTGTCACCCTTGATGGTGCCAGCCGACTGCTTGGCACGCAGCAGAGCCACGCCGCCGCCAGCCACAATGCCTTCTTCCACAGCAGCACGGGTAGCGTGCAGGGCGTCTTCGACG
This sequence comes from Polaromonas sp. YR568, assembly GCF_943371715.1. Classification (GTDB taxonomy): domain Bacteria; phylum Pseudomonadota; class Gammaproteobacteria; order Burkholderiales; family Burkholderiaceae_C; genus Polaromonas. Next base: position 137,275 of record NZ_CALRVW010000003.1, read on the forward strand.
CGGGCTTTTTTCTCTTTCATTTCGACTTCGGTGGCAGCGCCAACCTTGATCACGGCCACACCGCCGGCGAGTTTCGCAACACGCTCCTGCAGTTTTTCGCGGTCGTAGTCGCTGGTTGCTTCTTCGATCTGGACACGAACCTGCTTGACGCGGGCTTCGATGTCAGCAGCTGCGCCGGCGCCGTCGATGATGATGGTGTTTTCCTTGCCCACTTCGATGCGCTTGGCCTGGCCGAGGTCGGCCAGCGTCACTTTTTCGAGCGTCAGGCCGACTTCTTCAGCGATGACCTTGCCACCGGTCAGGGTGGCGATGTCTTCCAGCATGGCTTTGCGGCGGTCGCCGAAACCAGGGGCCTTGACAGCCACAACTTTCAGGATGCCGCGGATGGTGTTGACCACCAGCGTGGCCAGGGCCTCGCCTTCGACGTCTTCCGAGATGATCAGCAGCGGACGGCTGGACTTGGCAACTTGCTCCAGGGTCGGCAGCAGGTCACGGATGTTGCTGATTTTCTTGTCGTAGAGCAGCACAAACGGGTTGTCCAGAATCGCGGACTGCTTTTCTGGGTTGTTGATGAAGTAGGGCGACAGGTAGCCGCGGTCAAACTGCATGCCTTCGACGACGTCGAGTTCGCTGTTGAGCGACTTGCCGTCTTCAACGGTGATCACGCCTTCTTTACCAACCTTGTCCATCGCTTCGGCGATGATCTTGCCGACTTCTTCGTCGCTGTTGGCGGAAATCGTGCCGACCTGGGCAATTTCCTTGCTGGTGGTGGTGGGCTTGGAAGCTTTTTTCAGCTCTTCGACCAGGGCCGTGACAGCCTTGTCAATGCCGCGCTTCAGATCCATCGGGTTCATGCCGGCGGCGACATACTTCATGCCTTCGCGGACGATGGCTTGTGCCAGAACGGTAGCGGTCGTGGTGCCGTCACCAGCGATGTCGGAAGTCTTGGAAGCGACTTCCTTGACCATCTGCGCGCCCATGTTCTGCAGCTTGTCTTTCAGTTCGATTTCCTTGGCGACGGACACACCGTCCTTGGTCACCGTAGGAGCGCCGAAAGAGCGCTCAAGCACCACGTTGCGGCCTTTGGGGCCCAAGGTGACCTTGACGGCGTTGGCCAGGATGTTCACACCCTCGACCATGCGTGCGCGGGCTTCGCCGCCGAAAATTACGTCTTTTGCTGCCATGTGTGGCTCCTAAAAAGTTAAATAAGGGTCAATTAAGCCGTCGGCCCAATGAAAACGGGCGCAAGCAGCTATTAATTTGATAGTGACTGAAGGTCGCTGGAGAATTACTTCTCGACGACAGCAAACAGGTCGTCTTCTTTCATGACGAGCAACTCGTCGCCGTCGACCTTGACGGTCTGGCCGCTGTATTTGCCGAACAGCACGCGGTCGCCAACCTTGACAGCCATGGCGCTGATTTCGCCCTTGTCGTTCTTTTTGCCGGGGCCCACAGCCAGCACTTCGCCTTGATCAGGCTTTTCGGCGGCGCTGTCAGGAATGACGATGCCGGAGGCGGTTTTGGTTTCGTTTTCAACACGTTTGACGATCACGCGATCGTGCAGGGGACGAAGTTTCATGGGAGCTCCTTGTTTTGAAACAGTGGGTTTGGGATCAAAAAACACCACGCGCTAGCGTGCTGTCTGTGAATGGGCTGGAGTGAAGTTGCTGTTGTTAGCACTCCAAACTAGCGAGTGCTAATCATAAGGCCGTTTGACGGCGGTTTCAAGCCTGTCCCTGCAAAACAGCGTCAAGGGGCGATCTGTTGGTCTGCCACGCGCGCGTGGCGAAAGCCGCACGCCGCTACCGGCTCCCCCGGCTGGCTGTGTTTTTGTCCTACACCGCTTTCATCACCTTCTGACAGCAGGTAACCAGCCTGCTTGCCTATAGTCAAACTCATGGTCATCCTTTCATGGACGGTGTGGCCCCCTTACCAAGGAACAGCGATGAATCACATGAACCACTTCCCCGCCGACTTGGCAAGCAGGTCTGCCGGAGTTCGCTCGGGTGACAGGGCCTCCCACGACCGTAAGAATTCCGCTGGCGCCGGCCGTATGGGTTTCTCCCGGCCGGTCTGGCCGTTTCTCGTCGCCGCCAAACGTGATCATGAAAAGCCCCAAGTGTCGGACCATGACGATCTCCGGAGCTTTTCAAGCTGAGCCGGTCGCAGGCATTCTCCAAAAATCGCCTCTGCATGAAGTGACTGCAGCACAAGCCGGCACGAACAAAACAAATCCCTGACCGAAGCCCCTTCTGTCCGCTGACACCGGCTCCTTCAAAGAAAAAAGCCACCCTGTTGGGTGGCTTTTTTCTTGCCCCGCGGGGCGCTCAGTGCCTTACAGGCCGGCCGCAGCCCGGAGGGCTGCAACTTTATCGGTACGTTAGCTTCGGCCGGGCCGACGGCCCTTAACTCCGCTTCGCGAAGTTAGCCTGCGCTGAAAGCAGACAAGCTCGCTTTGCTCGAGGCCTTACAGGCCTGCGGCCGCGCGAAGCGCAGCCACCTTGTCTGTCTTTTCCCAGGTGAATTCGGGTTCGTCGCGGCCGAAGTGGCCGTAGGCGGCGGTCTTCTCGTAAATCGGGCGCAGCAGGTCCAGCATCTGGATGATGCCTTTCGGACGCAGGTCGAAGTGTTCGTTGACCAGGGCCGAGAGTTTCTCGTCGGACATCACGCCCGTGCCTTCGGTGTACACCGTGACGTTCATCGGGCGTGCCACGCCAATCGCGTAAGCGACCTGGATCTGGCACTGGCGCGCCAGGCCGGCCGCGACGATGTTCTTGGCCACATAACGGGCGGCGTACGCGGCGGAACGGTCCACTTTCGAGGGGTCCTTGCCGCTGAAGGCGCCGCCACCGTGCGGGCAGGCGCCGCCGTAGGTGTCCACAATGATCTTGCGGCCGGTCAGGCCACAGTCGCCCTGCGGGCCGCCGATGACAAAGCGGCCGGTGGGGTTGATCAGGTACTTGGTGTCCTTGAGCCATTCCTTGGGCAGCACCGGCTTGATGATTTCCTCGATGATGGCCTCGGTAAATGACGCTTTCATCTTCGTGGCGGACTCGGACTGGTCCGGGCTGTGCTGGGTCGACAGCACCACGGTGTCGATGCTGTGCGGCTTGCCGTCCACATAACGCATGGTGACCTGGCTTTTGGCGTCCGGGCGCAGGAAAGGCAGGCGGCCATCCTTGCGCAGCTGGGCCTGGCGCTCGACCAGGCGGTGCGCGTAATAAATCGGCGCGGGCATCAGCTCGGGCGTTTCGTCGCAGGCGTAGCCGAACATCAGGCCCTGGTCACCGGCGCCGGTGTTCAGGTGGTCGTCGGAGGCATGGTCCACGCCCTGAGCGATGTCGTTGGACTGCTTGTCATAGCAGACCATGACGGCGCAACCCTTGTAGTCGATGCCGTATTCGGTGTTGTCGTAGCCGATGCGCTTGATGGTGTCACGTGCGACCTGGATGTAGTCCACATGGGCGTTGGTGGTGATTTCACCGGCCAGCACGACCAGGCCGGTATTGGTCAGGGTCTCGGCGGCCACGCGTGACAGCGGATCCTGCTTGAAGATGGCATCGAGGATGGCATCGGAGATCTGGTCGGCAACCTTGTCGGGATGGCCTTCGGAGACGGATTCGGAAGTAAAGAGAAAATCGTTCGCCATTGCGTACACTCCATGAAGTTAGTCGGCGCGTTGCCGGCTTGGGGTGCCTCGGCGAACGCTTTAGCAGTTTGGTTTAATGTCGCCCTGCAAGTAGTTCAATAACTCGGCGACAGCGCTCATTATATCGTTTTCCCTCCGCCGGCTCAGTCCGCCCACCTCGGCCTCCCGCTTCCAGTCTTTCCATGATCCTGCTGTTCCGTTTTTTCTCCCGTTGGCCCTTGCGCGCGCTGCATGCACTGGGCGCGGCCCTGGGCTGGCTGGTCTGGCTGCTCAGCCCCAGCTACCGCCGGCAGTTTCGCGCCAACGTGGCGCAGGCCGGCGTCACTTTCGAGGCGGCCCGGCCGGCGATTGCCGAGGCCGGACGGTTTGTGGGCGAACTGCCCAAGCTCTGGATGCGGCCGCAGACCGAGTCCTGCCTGGGCAATGTGCAGGTTGAAGGCCAGATCCATGCCGAGCAGGCCTTTGGCCAAGGACGCGGGGTGATTTTTTTCGGGCCGCATTGTGGCAGCTTCGAGCTGGGCCCGCAGGCGCTGGCCGAGCTGTATGGCCCGATCACCGCGATTTACCGGCCGGCCCGCAAGCCCTGGCTGGCGGCGCTTGAGCAAGCGACCCGGCAGCGGCCGCAACTGACGGTGGTGCCGGCCAGCCTCAGCGGTATCCGGCTGATGCACCGGACGCTCAAGGCCAACCAGGCCGTGGCCCTGCTGACAGACCAGGTGCCGCCCGAGGGCCTGGGAGTGTGGGCGCCGTTTTTCGGCCAGCCGGCGTACACCATGACGCTGGCGGCCCGGCTGGCGCTGCAAAGCGGGGCCGTGCTGCTGCCGGTGAGTTGCGAGCGCCTGCCGCGCGGCAAAGGTTATTTCCTCAAGATCTGGCCGTCTGTGGCCGGCCTGCAGGCGCAGGCCTTGCCGCCGGTTGAAGGTGGCCCGCGCAGCGGGCCATCGCAGGCCGACATTCTGCATGTCGTGACACGCATCAACCAGGCGATTGAGGCCATCGTCCTGAGCCAGCCCGGGCAATACCTGTGGGGCTACGCGCGCTACAAGACACCCCGCAAGGACGCGTTTTGAAGCCCGCCCGCCAGTGGCTTGGCCGTCTGGTCACCCGAACCGGCATCTGGCTGATGCAGGTGCTGGCGGTATTTCCGCTGCCCCTGGCGCGGGCGCTCGGCGTCGCCCTGGGCTGGGCGCTGTATGGCTTGGTCGGGGCGCGCCGGCGTGTGGTGCAGGCTAATCTGCAGCTGTGCTTTCCCTCCCTGGATGCGGCGGAACGGCGCCAACTGACCCGGCAGACCTTTGTGTATTTTGCCCAGGCCTGGCTGGATCGCGCCTGGCTGTGGCACGCGCCGCAAGCCTGGGTGCGGCGCCGCGTGCGGCTGACCGGTGCGGTGCATGAACTCGCCGGCAACGAGCCCACGGTGATCTTTCTGCCGCATTTTGTCGGCCTCGACGCAGCCTGGGCCGCCGCCGCCCTGTATTCACCACGCCCCTCGACCACGATTTATACCGACCAGTCGAACAAGCTGGTGGACCGCTGGATACTGCGCGGCCGCCGGCGTTTTGGCCACCTGCGCCTGTTCGGGCGGGCCGACGGCGTCAAGCCCATCGTGACGGCATTGCGCGAAGGGCAGCCGCTGTACCTGCTGCCCGACATGGATTTCGGTCCCGACGATTCGGTGTTTGTGCCGTTTTACGGTGTGCCGACAGCGACCGTGCCCTCGCTGTCGCGTTTTGCGCGCCTGGGCCGCGCCAAGGTGGTGCCGCTGGTGCCGCGCCTGACGCCCTCGGGCTACGAGGTGGAGGTCCTGCCGGCCTGGACCCATTTCCCTTCGGAGGACCCGGTGGCGGATACCGCCTTCATGAATGCCCAGCTGCAGGCCTACATCGACACCATGCCGGCGCAGTATTACTGGGTGCACAAACGCTTCAAGACCCGGCCGGAGGAGCAGCCTTCGTTGTATTAGGTGGATCACCCAGCTTGCAGGTTTTTTTGGTCTCCGGCCCTGATGGGGAAAGCGCGGGAAGCTATAAAAACAGTAGCTAACGGACCTGACCCAGAAAGTCCTGCAGATAGCCGGCCACCCGTTCGGGCTGCTCATGCACGATCCAGTGCGACGCGCCCGGCACCTGCTGTAACTGCATGTCAGGCACGTAGTCGGCCAGACCCTCGATCAGCGCCGGCGGCAAGGCAATGTCGTCGAGCGCCCAGATCACCAGCGTGGGCAGCAGGACCATCAAGCGCTCGCGCGCCAGCGTGACGGCGGCGGCGGCCGGGTCGTGGTGCGGTGGCCCGGGCCGGGGCGGGCGCAGGGGCGATGCGCGGTACAGGTTGCAGCCGCCGGTGAGCCCGGCGCGCCAGACTTCGCGGTACTGGTCCCGTACGCTGTCAGTGAGCCAGGCTGGTACGTGGTCGCTGCCGTTGGTCAGGAATTGCCAGAGGCGGCGGAAGTCGTCCTTGGCCAGCAGCGCCTCGGCGTCCGGACGGATCAGGAAATTCATGTAGGCGCTGGCGGCCTGCTGGGCCGGCGACTGCTGCAGCTCGCGCAGAAACGTGCCGGGGTGGGGCGAGTTGATGATGGCGAGTTTTTTCATCAGCTGCGGCATGGCGGCGGCCAGGTTCCAGGCAATCGCGCCGCCCCAGTCATGCGCCACCAGGCATTCAAGCTGGGGCTGGTCGGCCGGACAGACAGCCCCCACCAGCGCGGCGATGTCCTGCATCAGGTGTTTGGGCCGGTAGGCGTCCACCTCCGGCGGTGCGCTCGACGTCCCGAAACCGCGCAGGTTGGGCGCGATGCAGAAGTAGGCGCCGTTTTCGGGCCGGGCAAAGTGCGCCAGCAGGGTGTCCCAGACAAACGCGCCTTCCGGAAAGCCGTGCAGGAACATCAGGACCGGTCGGCCCGATTCACCCGCCACGCGGCAGGACAGGGTGATGCCGTGGGGCAGGGGGATCAGGCGGGTGTCGATCATGATGCTATGCATTCAGTAGCTGCTCGTGCCCATGGGGTATGGGCTGAGGGCAGTTTTTGCTTGAAAATGCACAAGCGGCAGGGCCGGCCGGGGCGGAACTCAGGCGTCGCCGGATTCTTCTTCCGGTGGCGGGCTTGTCTCCGCCTTGGCTGCTTTGGCAGGCTTGACCGGCGGATGGGCCCACTGCCACAGGTGCTGGGCCACTTCTTCCACGCCTTGCCGCTTGAGCGCAGAAAACAGTTTGACATCGCCGCCGCCAGCCTGCAGTCGCACAATGGACAGCGCCTTGGCGGCCTCGGTTTTGTTGAGCTTGTCGGACTTGGTCAGCAGCACCAGAAACTTCAGGCCTTCCGCGACCCGCGGGCGGATCACATCCAGCAAAATTTCGTCGAGTTCGGTCAGCCCCAGACGCGGGTCGCACAGCAGCACCACGCCCTTGAGGTTGTCACGCGTCTGCAGATAGTTGCCCATCACCTGTTGCCAGCGGTATTTGGCGGCCTTGGGCACGGCTGCGTAGCCGTAACCCGGCAAATCGGCCAGCACCGCATCGGTCACCCCCTGTTTGCCGAGCGAGAACAAATTGATGCTCTGCGTACGGCCCGGGGTCTTGGAGGCGAAAGCCAGGCGGTTGATCTGCGTCAGCGTGTTGATGCAGGTGGACTTGCCCGCGTTGGAGCGGCCGACAAAGGCAATCTCGGGATACTCATACACCGGCAGGTGTTTGAGTTCGGGGGCCGTGGTCAGGAACTTGGCCGTGTGCAGCCAGCCCATGGCAATCTTCGCCTCGGCCGACTGGGGCGGCTGGGCGGCCAGCGCGGCAGCCATTTTGGCCGCTGCTTCCTTGGGCGGCGCCCGCTTGGCGGTCGGCTTCTGCGTTTTAACGGGTGTAGATCGGGGAGATATGCTCATATTTGGGATTGTCCCCCAAGCCATTGTAAAATCAGGGAGTTTTGCGTTGGTCGGCGCCCCAGCGGGCTGTTATTTTCAGCCCAAGGCTGTGCGCCGATTGCCTGGTCCACTTTAGAGTCAACTATTAAACCCCCGATATGAAGCTTGTTTCCACTTCGTTGATTACTTATTTATTTGCCGCCCTGCTGCTGGTACCAGCTGTCTCGCGGGCGGCCGGCGAGGCCGCTCCGGCCAAGGTGGCCAAGCCGGATCTGGTCAAGGGGGAGGCCACCTACACCGCAGTGTGTGTCGCCTGCCACGCGGCGGACGGCAACTCCGCGATTGCCGCCAATCCGAAACTGGCGCAGCAACACCCCGAATACCTGGTCAAGCAGCTTCAGGAATTCAAGTCGGGCAAGCGCAACAATGCCGTCATGAAGGGGTTTGCCAGCGCCCTCAGCGACGACGACATGAAAAACATCGCTTACTGGGTGACCAGCAAGAAGGCCAAGCCCGGTTTCGCGAAGGACAAGGCACTGGTGACGCTGGGTGAGCGCATTTACCGTGGTGGCATCGCCGACCGTCAGGTGCCGGCCTGCGCCGGTTGCCATAGCCCGAACGGCGCCGGCATTCCTTCGCAATACCCGCGTCTGGGCGGCCAGCATGCCGAATACACCGCGACCCAGCTGACGACCTTCCGCGACGGTGGGCGCAACAACAACCTTCAGATGACGCAGGTTGCGGCCAAACTGAACGACAGGGAAATCCGCGCCGTGGCTGACTACATCGCCGGTTTGCGCTGAATTCCCTGAAAAACCCATGGGATCCATGGCTGGGGGCAAGGGGGAAACCTCTTTCCCGGGAAAATACAGGGGCTCGCCCAGTTTGTATTGAACCCCAGCCAGAATAATCACTCCATACAGGGCGGGTCTTTTGCAGAAGACCCGCCTTTTTTATTGCCGCCCTACCGAACACCACGCATGACCGTTCCCAGCCACGCAGTTTCCACCCACGGCCTGAGGCTCAAGGCGGGCTCGCACGCCCTGCGCTCCACCGTGGAGTTGCTGTCGTCGATGCGCTTTTCCATCTCGCTGCTGACGGTGATCTGCATCGCCTCGGTGATAGGCACGGTGCTCAAGCAGCAGGAGCCGATCGGCAACTACGTCAACCAGTTCGGCCCGTTCTGGGCCCAGGTGTTTGGCGCCGTCAGCCTGTACACGGTGTACAGCGCTTGGTGGTTCATGCTGATCCTGGCCTTCCTGGTGATCTCCACCTCCCTGTGCATCAGCCGCAACACCCCGAAAATCCTCGCGGACCTGAACCAGCTCAAGGAAAACGTTCGCGAACAAAGCCTCAAGGCTTTCGGGCACCGCGCCGAAGCGGCGCTGGATGAAGGACCTGAAGCGGCCGCGCGGCGCATCGGGCAGACGCTGGTGCAGGGCGGCTGGAAGGTCAAGCTGCAGCAGAGAACCACGTCCGGCGGCGAAGGCTGGATGGTGGCGGCCAAGGCCGGGGCTGCCAACAAGCTGGGCTACATCGCGGCACACAGCGCCATCGTGCTGGTGTGTGTGGGCGGCCTGCTCGATGGCGATCTGATCGTGCGTGCGCAGATGTGGTTCAACAACAAGACGGTATACGCCGGCGGCGGACTGATTGCTGACGTACCGGCCCAGCACCGGCTGAGCGAGCGCAATCCCACCTTCCGCGCCAACCTGCTGGTTGCCGAGGGCACGCAGTCGAGCACCGCCATCCTGAACCAGCCCGGCGGCGTTCTGCTGCAGGATCTGCCCTTTGCGGTGGAGCTGAAAAAATTCATTGTCGAGTACTACTCGACCGGCATGCCCAAGCTGTTTGCCAGCGAGATCGTGATTCACGACAAGGAAACCGGCGAGAAGATTCCGGCCCGGGTCGAGGTCAACCATCCGGCCCGTCACAAGGGCATCGAAATCTACCAGTCCAGTTTTGACGATGGGGGTTCCAGTGTCACGCTCAAGGCGGTGCCGCTGGCCACCGGCAGCCAGGGGGCCAGCAAGGCTTTTGAAATCCAGGGCACGATTGGCGGCTCCAGCAGCCTGACCAACGGGGCCGAAAAGATGACGCTGGAGTACACCGCGCTGCGTGTCATCAACGTCGAGAATTTTGGCGGCTCGGGCAGCATGGGTGCGACGTCGGGTGCGGATGTGCGCAAGGTCGATTTGCGCCAGGCCCTCGATTCACGCCTGGGCGCGGCCAACAAGACCCGAGAAAAGAAGGAACTGCGCAACGTCGGTCCCAGCGTGACCTACAAGCTGCGCGACGCGTCCGGCCAGGCCAGGGAGTTTCACAACTACATGCTGCCGGTCAAGATGGACACGGCCGAGGCCAGCCCCGCGCTGTTTTTGCTGGGTGTGCGCGAAACCCCAGCCGAGCCTTTCCAGTACCTGCGTATCCCTGCCGACGAGCAGGGCAGCATGGAGGGTTTCTTGCGCCTGCGTCGCGCGCTGGCCGACCCGGCTCAGCGCGACAAAGCCGTCCAGCGTTATGTTCGCCAGGCCATCGCGACGGACCGGCCTGATCTGGCCGAGCAGCTGTCCGCGTCCGCGTCGCGGGCCCTGGCCCTGTTCGCGGGCCCCGACCAGCCCGTGACCGCAGGCCAGACCAAGCCGCTGGCCGGGCTGCAGGCGATTTCCGACTTCATGGAAACCAACGTGCCGGAAGACGAGCGCAGCCGTGCCGGCGAAGTGCTGGTGCGTATTTTGAATGGTGTGCTGTTCGAACTGGCACAGCTCACGCGTGAGCAAAACGGCTTGCCGCCACTGCCGCGCGACGACACCACCCAGGCTTTCATGGCGCAGGCCGTGTTGTCTTTGAGCGATGCCCACCATTACCCGGCGCCCATGGCGTTTGAGCTGAAGGACTTCACCCAATTGCAGGCCAGTGTGTTCCAGGTGGCGCGTACACCCGGAAAAAATATCGTCTACCTCGGTTGTGCGCTGCTCATTCTGGGCATCTTTGCCATGCTGTATGTGCGTGAGCGCCGCCTCTGGGTCTGGCTGGCGCCGGCCGGAGACAGTGCGGACGCCACGGAACCCGGAAAAGGGCTTGAAAAGGGGCCAGAATCGGGCGCAGGCAGTCAGGCGACCATGGCCATGTCGACCAACCGCCAGACCATGGATGGCGGCAAGGAATTCGAAATGCTGAAAACCAAACTTTTACAGGTGCCACGATGAACACCACCACCCTGAGCTCGCGCACCACGGACGCGACCACCATCAGCCTGCAGGAAGGCTATTTCGCCAAACGCAATGCGCTGGACTGGATTTTTGCGGCCATCGCGCTGGCTGGCGGGCTGTACGGTTTTTTCCGCTACAGCGCTTTCATGGACGTCTATGAAAAAGGCATTTTGCTGGGCGCCATTCCTGCCGTGATCGCGATGGGCTGGTTCTGGCGTCCGTTGCGCGCGCTGATGCTGCTGGTCGCGGGCTTCTCCCTGCTCGGCATCATGTCCTACCAGGGTGATCTGGCGCGCGCCGAACAGGTGTTCTGGCTCAAGTATTTCCTGTCCAGCCAGTCGGCCATCCTGTGGATGAGTGTGCTGTTTTTCATGAGCACTGCGTTTTACTGGATAGGCATGTTCGCCCGGGGGCAGAGCGGCACGATGGAGCTGCTGGGCTCGCGGATCGCCTGGGTGGCTGTGGGCATGGCGCTGATCGGCACCATGGTGCGCTGGTACGAAAGTTACCTCATCGGCGCCGACGTCGGCCACATTCCGGTCAGCAACCTCTACGAGGTGTTCGTGCTGTTCAGCTGGATGACCGCGGCGTTTTACCTTTACTTCGAAGCGCAGTACAAGACCCGCACCATGGGTGCGTTCGTGATGCTGGTGGTCAGTGCGGCCGTGGGTTTTCTGCTCTGGTACACCGTGGTCCGCGAGGCGCATGAAATCCAGCCGCTGGTGCCCGCCCTCAAGAGCTGGTGGATGAAGCTGCATGTGCCGGCCAACTTCATCGGTTACGGCATGTTCTCGCTGGCGGCCATGGTCTCGCTGGCTTATCTGATCAAGCAGCAGGCGCTGGAGACACGATGGTACAAGCTGACGCCGCTGTGGCTGCTGGGCGTGGTCCTGTGTTTTGTGCCGATCGTGTTTCGCAAGTCGACCGAAATCGGCGGCACCAATTACTGGCTCGGTTACCTGCTGGTTTCCGGCCTGATTGCCGCCGCGATTCTGCTGGGCCGCCAGCGCATCGCGGCACGTCTGCCGAGCGCCGAAGTACTCGACGACGTGATGTACAAGGCGATTGCCGTTGGTTTTGCGTTTTTCACCATCGCCACCGTGCTGGGCGCCTTGTGGGCGGCCGAGGCCTGGGGCGGTTACTGGAGCTGGGACCCGAAAGAAACCTGGGCCTTGATCGTCTGGCTCAACTACGCGGCCTGGCTGCACATGCGGCTTATGAAGGGCCTGCGCGGTACCGTGGCCGCCTGGTGGGCGCTGGTCGGGCTGGCCGTCACCACCTTTGCCTTCCTGGGGGTGAACATGTTCCTGTCCGGCCTGCACAGTTACGGAACCTTGTAGCCGGGGTTTGAATCCTTGTAAGGAATGGCTGCGTACCAAGACTAACTTTCACCATCCACGCCACAACAAGGACACACCATGCTGATCAAGACCGACCACAGTGGCTTCGACCACGCCGTTCCCAGCGACATCACGCCCCAGGGCGTTTACCAGCAGCGGCGTGATCTGATCAAGCTGATGGCCACTGGCGCCGCTGGTGCGACCATCGCCTCCTGGGCCGGTCGGGAAGCGCTGGCGCAGGCGGTTATCAAACCCGGGAAGCTGGCCGCTTTGCCCGGCGCCAAATCGGGGGTGGCCGGCGCGGTCACCATGGAGAAAGTCACGGACTACAAGGACGTCACCAGCTACAACAACTTCTATGAATTCGGTACCGACAAGTCGGATCCGGCGAAAAATGCCCACACCTTGGTGACCAAGCCCTGGACGGTGGCCATCGAAGGTCTGGTCAAGCAGCCGAGGACCTATGCCATTGAAGACCTGATCAAGCTCAGTGCCCAGGAGGAACGCATCTACCGCCTGCGCTGCGTCGAAGGCTGGTCCATGGTGATTCCCTGGGTCGGCTATTCGCTGGCGGAGCTGATCAAGAAGGTCGAGCCGCTGGGCAACGCCAAATATGTCGAGTTCATCACCCAGGCCGACCCGAAAACCATGCCGTTTGTCGGCTCGCGTGTGCTTGACTGGCCCTATGTCGAGGCACTTCGCATGGACGAGGCGATGCACCCGTTGACTCTCCTGAGCTTCGGCATGTACGGCGAAGTGCTACCCAACCAGAGCGGTGCGCCGGTGCGCCTGGTGGTACCCTGGAAATACGGCTTCAAGAGCGGCAAGAGCATTGTCAAGATCCGCTTTACCGACAAGGAACCGCGCACCGCGTGGAACAAGGCCGCGGCCAATGAGTACGGGTTTTATTCGAATGTGAACCCGTCCGTGGACCATCCGCGCTGGAGCCAGGCGACCGAGCGCCGTATTGGCGAAGACGGCCTGTTTGCCAAAAAGCGCAAAACCCTGATGTTCAACGGCTACGAGGCTCAGGTGGGGCAGCTGTACGCGGGCATGGACCTGAAGAAGTTTTATTGATTCGCCGTCGGGGCTGGCCGGAATGCGACCCGTTGTCCGGCACTCCGGCGCCGATTCGGCTTCTACATCATGAAAAAACTTCTCCTCCATCCTGCGGCCAAGCCGGTGGTATTTCTTGCGTGCCTGCTGCCTTTCGCCTGGCTGTTCTACAGCGCGCTGACCAACCAGTTGGGCGCCAACCCCGCCGAGGCGCTGATCCGCGCGACGGGCGACTGGACCCTGCGTTTCCTGTGCATCGTGCTGGCAGTCACGCCGCTGCGGGTGATCAGCAACACGCCCGCGCTGGCGCGTTTTCGCCGGATGCTGGGCCTGTTTGTCTACTTTTACGTGCTGGTCCACCTGCTCAGCTACAGCTGGTTCGACATGGGCTTTGATGTGGCCGACATTGTCAGGGACATCATCAAGCGCCCGTTCATCCTGGTGGGATTTGCCGCTTTCCTGTTGTTGACGCCGCTGGCCGCAACCTCCTTCAATGCGGCCATCCGCCGGCTTGGCGCGAAGCGCTGGCAGATGCTGCACAAACTGGTGTACCTGATTGCGGGCTTGGGCCTGCTGCATTTTTTCTGGATGCGCTCCGGCAAAAACGACTTTGCCGAGGTGGCGGTTTATGCGGCCATCATCGCGGCCTTGCTGGGCTGGCGTGTCTGGCAACGCTGGGGGCGGGGCAAGCGTCCCGCGGGCCCCAGTCCTGCCGCAGCAACGCGCCTGCAGTGACTGACTGCTCCTGATTCAGGAGCTGCCAGCGCACGGCTGATAAGGGCTGGAGCGGGTTTTTACCTGAAACTTAGGCGTTCACCGCACGCAATGCCGGCCGGGTCTGACGTGCGACCGGATCAATGCCTGCCACAGGCAACTGGTAGGCGCGATCGTCAAACAGGTCGATCCCGCACACCAGGTTTTCAATCCAGTCGAAGAATTCGTTCACGGCCTGCTTGCCGACGATGGGCGCGCCGTGTTGCGGCACCAGCATGGCGATGTCCAGGGGACGCACCATGTTGACCCACAGCCGCAGGATCTTGTTCGAAACCATGTAGCGGCGGTGGAAACCTTCCATCAGCGGAATGTGCGGCTTGAGGCTGGTGACCGGTTGGCGCGCCTGGGCGCCGGACATCATCGACACCCCGAGATCGCCGGTGAACAGGATACGGCTGACCGGATCGTAGAAGTGAAAATTGCCTTCGGAGTGCATGAAGTGCGCCGGGATCAACCACAGTTCATTGGCGCCCAGAGGCAGGCGCCCGCCACCGTCGGGCACGCCGATCACCCGTTTGTCGGTCTTGCCGACCTTGGTGAAATGCGGAACAAAACGCTCCCATACCCGCGAGATCACCAGCATGGCCTGGGTGCTGCTCAGCCAACGATCCAAGGACGCGATGATGTCGGGGTCGGCATGCGAAGCGATGATGTAAGACAGCTTGTGCGGCGGAAAATGCTGCGTCATGCCCATGAATAGTTCGTTGTAGGCCAGGTTGCCGCCGGGATCGATGATGGCCCCCGTGCCGTGGTCCACGATCAGAAACTGGTTGGCCTGAACCGCCTGTCCATCTTCCTCGATGAGGTCGGTGAACATCAGGCAGGCGTGATTTTTGTCGCGGTAAAGTTCCAGAGGCATGTCAGTGCGTAACGTCGATTTGAAGGAAACCGACTGTACGTCCACCTCGGCAGACGTCTCTTGATGGGCATCAAGAGACGTTGTCCTCAGGGCAACAATTTTTCGCCGCGGAAAGTGTCGGCTGCTGTCTCGCGCTCGCGGATGAGGTGGGCTTGTGCACCATCGACCAGCACCTCGGCGGCGCGGCCCCGGGTGTTGTAGTTGCTGGCCATGCTCATGCAGTAGGCTCCCGCTGAAAGCACGGCCAAGCGATCGCCGGCGGTCACAGCCAGTGTGCGGTCGCGGCCTATCCAGTCGCCGCTTTCGCAGACCGGGCCCACCACGTCGTAAGACGCCTGCGGCCTGTCCTGGTGCGGTTCCAGCGGAACGATGGCGTGAAACGCCTGGTACATGGCGGGACGCGGCAGATCGTTCATCGCCGCGTCGATCACGCAGAAATTCTTCTGCTCACCGGGCTTGAGGTAAAGCACCTCGGTCAGGCAGACGCCGGCATTGCCCACCAGCGAGCGGCCTGGCTCGACCATGAGCTTTTTGCCGCCATGGCCGCGGGAATCCAGTTTCGCCAGCAGTTCCTGCCAGAGCACATCTGCCGCGGGCGGTGCGTCCTGGTTGTAGTTGATGCCCAGGCCGCCACCAAAATCGATGTGTTCAATCGGGATGCCCGCCGCTTCTATGCTATCGACGAGGTCCAGTATCCGGTCCATGGCGTCCAGGTAAGGCGTGGTCTCGGTGATCTGCGAGCCGATGTGGCAGTCGATGCCGACCACTTTCAATCCCGCCAGCGACGCCGCGTGGCGGTAAATCCGCAGGGCATCCTCGTGCGCCACGCCGAACTTGTTGCCCTTGAGGCCGGTCGAGATATAGGGGTGGGTTTTCGGGTCGACATTGGGATTGACGCGGATGCTGATCGGCGCGACGCGGCCCATGGCCAGCGCCACCCCGGACAGCACATCCAGTTCGGCTTCACTTTCGACGTTGAAGCAGCCGATACCTGCGGTCAGGGCCTGCTGCATTTCCGAGCGTGTTTTGCCGACGCCGGAAAAAATGACTTTGCGCATGTCGCCGCCAGCCGCCAGCACCCGCTCGAGTTCGCCACCGGACACGATGTCAAAACCGCAGCCGGCACGGGCAAACACCTGCAGCACACCCAGCGAGGAATTGGCTTTCATGGCGTAACAGATCTGCGCATCGCGTCCGGCAAAGCCCTGCTGGTAGGCCGCCAGGGCCGCCAGCATCGCCGCTTTGGAATACACGAACAGCGGCGTGCCGTACTGGCTGGCCAAGGCATCGAGGTGGACCGCTTCGAGGTACAGACCGTCCTGGCGATAGGCCAGTTGGGGTGCGCCCGGCAGTTCAGACGATGGTGCGGTGGAGGTCATGGCCGGTGCTTTCATCGCAGCGGCAAGGTCGCGGGACCGGAGGCGGGTGGCGGTGCCGGCAGATCGGTCGGGGTGGCTGCGGCGCTTTCCGGCGCGCTGGCGGCGGAGGCGGGCACGGGCGCCGCAAGAGGGGCCATGCCCGCCGGACGCGCTTTGGGCGGCGGGGGCAGAAAAAGGGGGCCCTTCTGGCCGCAAGCCGCAAGACCCAGGGTCATGGCGAGGGCCGCGGCCACGGTTGAAAGGCCATGAGCACAGGAGGTCGCCTGGCGGCGGCCTAGAATTTGACGCTGGATTTGAAATCTTGCAAACATGATGGGATTGTAATGACCGACCTGGAATATCTGGACCATGCCGAAGCCGCCCTCAAGGCGATTGAGATGGCATGTGACCGCATCAACGACGAGACCGATGCCGACGTCGACAACCAGAGGACCGGGGGCATGATCACGCTGACTTTTTCCGACCGCAGCCAGATCATCATCAACCTCCAGAAGCCGCTTCAGGAAATCTGGATGGCCGCCCGCGCGGGTGGTTTTCATTACCGGTTCAGCCAGGGCCAGTGGATAGACACCAAGGATGGCAGCGCGCTGTTTGCGGAACTCTCGCGTTATGCGAGCGCACAGGCCGGGCAGCCGCTGGTTTTCAGCGCACCGTCACCGTCAGGCGCGCGCTCCGCTAGTTCTTGAACAGGTCCAGAATCCGGCGGCGTTCGTCGCTCGGTGGCGGGGTCTGGATGACGGCGCCGGGCGGCACGGGTTGGCCGGTGACCGGGTCTTCCACACCAGCGCCGGCGGCGGGGCGGTTTCCGAGACCCACGCTGCTGATGCCGGACCCTTTGGCGTATTCGTCATAAAACCATTCACCCCCGATATTGACCACACCTTCGGGCGCTGAAAACTCGGTCACAGGTACGCCTTTGAGCGCGTACTCCATGAAGTTGATCCAGACCGGCAGGCTCAGGCCGCCACCGGTTTCCCGATCACCGAGTTTTTTCGGTGTGTCGTAGCCCATCCATACGGCCGCGGTGAGGGTCGGTTGGAAGCCCACAAACCAGGTGTCGATCGAATCGTTGGTGGTGCCGGTTTTGCCGTAGAGGTCGGGCCGTTTCAGGGTCGCCTGGGCCTTTGCGGCGGTGCCGCTGCGGGCCACCTCCTGCAAGAGGCTGGACATGATGAAGGCATTGCGCGCTTCGATGCCCCGCACCGACTCGTCAAGCGTCGGCGCCGGGCTGTCGACCACGACCTTGCCTTTCTGGTCGGTGATCTTGGTGATCAGGTAGGGATTGACGCGGTAGCCGCCATTGGCAAACACGGAATAGCCCAAGGCCATTTGCAGCGGTGTGACCGAACCGGCACCCAGGGCCATCGTCAGGTAGGCGGGGTGCTTCTCGCCGTCAAAACCAAACCGGGTGACCCATTCCTGGGCATATTTGGGACCGATGGCCTGCAGTATCCGGATGGAAATCATGTTTTTTGACTTGGCCAGACCCCGTCGCAGGCTCATCGGGCCTTCGAAGGTGCCGTCGTAATTTTTGGGCTCCCAGGGCTGGCCGCCGGTGACACCGGCATCAAAGAACAGGGGGGCGTCGTTAACAACCGTCGCCGGGGTGAAGCCTTTTTCGAGGGCGGCTGAATAGATGAACGGCTTGAAGCTGGAGCCAGGCTGGCGCCAGGCCTGCGTCACATGGTTGAACTTGTTTTTTTCATAGTCGAAGCCGCCGACCAGTGCCTTGATGGCGCCGTTGCGCGGATCAAGTGCCACGAAAGCGCCCTCGACCTCCGGTAGCTGCGTGATTTCCCAGGTGTTTTTGGGCGTTTTGGTCACGCGGATCAGGGCGCCGGGACGGATCCTGATGTTGGGAGCCGCTTTTTCGGACAAGCCTGACTGGGCCGGTTTCAGGCCATCGCCAGTGATTTCAATGGTTTCGCTGTTCTGGCGGAGTGCCACGATTTTTTTCGGGCCGGCTTCCAGCACCACCGCCGACATCACATCATCATTGTCCGGACTTTCGGCCAGTGCATCGTCAATCGCGTCTTCGTTCTCCCGGGGGTCGCTGGACAGGGCAATGAATTTTTCGGGGCCGCGGTAGATCTGCCGCCTTTCGTAATCCATGATGCCTTTGCGCAGCGCCTTGTAAGCCATGGTCTGGTCGGCCGCCCGCAAGGTGGTGAACACATTGAGGCCACGCGTGTAGGTTTCGTCGCCATACTGGCTGTACACCAGCTGGCGCACAGTTTCTGCCACGAATTCGGCATGTACCCGCCCGGTGTCAGGGCCGGATTTGACCTTGATGTCCTCGTTTTTGGCCGCCACCGCCTGTTGCGGCGTGATAAATCCGTTTTCTTCCATGCGCTCAATGATGTAGAGCTGGCGCGACTTGGCCCGCCTGGGGTTGCTGACCGGGTTGTAGGCGGACGGGGCCTTGGGCAGGCCCGCGAGCATGGCGGCCTCCGCAATGCTGATGGATTTCAGCGGCTTGCCGAAATAAATCTCGGACGCGGCGGCAAAGCCGTAAGCGCGTTGTCCGAGGAAAATCTGGTTCATGTAGATCTCCAGAATCTGGTCCTTGCTCAGAAGGTGTTCCAGCTTGAAGGTCAGCAGAATCTCGTAGATCTTCCGCGTGTAGCTCTTTTCGGTAGACAGGTAGACGTTGCGGGCGACCTGCATGGTGATGGTCGAGGCGCCCTGACTCTTGGCGCGCCCCACATTGGCGAGGCCGGCCCGGATCACGCCGATGTAATCCACCCCGCCGTGCGAGAAGAAGCGTGCATCCTCAATGGCCAGCACCGCATCTTTCATCACTTTGGGTATCTCGCCTATCGGTGTCAGGTTGCGGCGCTCCTCGCCAAACTCCCCAATCAGAACGGCGTCTGCTGAATAGACGCGCAGAGGCAGCTTGGGGCGGTAGTCCAGCAAATCGGACACATCCGGCAGGTTCGGGTAGGCGACCGCCAGCGCAACCGCAATGATGATCAGAAGTGAGACAAAACCTGCCAGCGCCAGACCCAAGCCCCATGCCAGGACCTTGAGCAGCTTGCGCAGCCAGGACAGCTGGTGGACAGAGGAGGGACGGGATTCAGATGTCGATGAATTTGACGGCATGGGTTTAACGTAAGTTCGCGCCAGCATTGTAAAAATCCCCGATGCTGGAAGACTTGGCAGGTTGTCAGGGATTTCACATTTTGCAATTGTGGCCTTGTCGCCGCGCCGGAACCAACCCGGCCAAGCTATCGAAAGCGTCAACTTTTGACAACGGTAATAGTAAGCTAAAACCGGAAAATCCTTTGTTGTACAAGGACCTTACTGATAGCATTCAAGTGATTTCTTAAGTTTGTAGGGCTACATATTAGCCGTCATCTGGGGACCGTTTTGATCTCTCTGGGGTCTTTAATCAACCGTCAATCGTCAGCCTTGCTGGGTCTGGACATCAGTTCGTCCAGCGTCAAGCTGGTGGAGCTCAGCCGCGACAAGGCCGGCAATCTGGTGCTGGACCGGTGCGCCATCGAGCCGCTGGAGCGTGGCTGGATCACCGACGGCAACGTCGAGAAATTTGACGAAGTTGCCGAGGCCGTGCGCCGGTTGGTCAAAAAAAGCGGGACACGGACCAAAAATGTGGCCATGGCCCTGCCCGCGTCGGCCGTGATCACCAAGAAAATCATCCTGCCCGGCGGAATGAGCGAGCAGGAGCTGGAGATCCAGGTTGAGGCCGAGGCCAATCAATACATCCCCTTTTCGCTGGATGAAGTCAGTCTGGATTTTTGTGTCATCGGCCCCAGCGCCAGCTCGGCGGGTGACGTCGAGGTGCTGATCGCTGCATCGCGCAAGGAAAAAGTCAACGACAGGCAGGGCTTGGCCGAAGCGGCAGGTCTCAAACCGGTGGTGGTGGATGTGGAATCCTATGCTTCACGGCTGGCGACAGCCCGGTTGATCGAAAGCCTGCCGAACAAGGGACTGGACACCATGGTGGCCCTGTTCGAAGTGGGTGCCCTGACCACCAGCATGCAGGTGATCAAGAACGACGAAGTGCTTTATGAGCGCGATCAGGCTTTTGGCGGGGCTCAGCTGACCCAGTTGATCGTGCGCCAGTATGGTTTTTCTCCGGAAGAGGCCGAAGGGAAAAAGCGCAGCGGCGACTTGCCGGATGACTACGATGCCAGCGTGCTCAAGCCCTTTGTCGACAGCATGGCGCAGGAAATTGGCCGCGCGCTCCAGTTCTTTTTTACCAGCACGCCCCACAACAAGGTGGATTACGTGATGCTGGCGGGTGGCTCGTCGGCACTGCCGGGATTGACCGAAGCGGTAACCCAGCAGACCTCATTTGCCTGCATGGTCGCCAATCCCTTTGAGGGCATGGTTCTGGGCAACAATGTAAGGGAGAGCAAAGTGAAGCGTGAAGCAGCGTCTTACCTGACCGCTTGTGGACTGGCTTTACGGAGGTTCTTCCAGTGATTCTGGTCAACCTGCTTCCCCACCGCGAAGCGGCGCGCAAACGCCGTCGCGAGGCTTTCTTCGTCGCCTTGGGTATTGCTGCACTCACCGGCGGTCTGCTCTGTGGCGCGGTCTATTCCTGGTATCAGGCCCAAATTTCGGGGCAGCAAAACAAGAATACGTTTCTTAAAACCGAAATTACCCGTCTTGAGAACCAGATCAAGGAAATTTCAGGCTTGCAGCAGGAAATCGCCGCCTTGCGTGCCCGACAAATGGCGGTGGAAGACCTGCAGGGCAACCGGAATCTGCCTGTCTACCTGCTCGATGAGCTGGTCAGGCAATTGCCTGATGGTGTTTACATCACCAGCATGAAACAGGAGAACCAGGTGGTGCTGTTGACTGGTGTGGCGCAGTCCAATGAGCGGGTCTCCGAGTTGCTGCGCAATCTGGGCAACAACAGTCCCTGGCTGACCCGGCCCGAGTTGATTGAAATCACGGGCAGAACGATCACGCTGGGTGCACGCGACCAGAGGCGTGTGGCGAATTTTTCGATGCGTGTGGGGCTCAAGCGGGCCACGGATGTGCAGAAAGCCGCCGCTGCCGCATCAGCGGCGGGGCCTTCCGGTGCCGCCGCGGGCAAGCCCGCCCTGCCAAGCCCGATTGCGGCGAAGAGCTGACCCACCGGTCCAGAACGAACACTGACTATGGCACGTAACCCCAAATTCAATGTGAATTTTTCTGCGCTTCAGGACGGTCTGAAAGCGCAGTTTGTCGGCCTCAACCCGAACGACCCCTCTTCCTGGCCGGCGTTCCCCCGTTTTCTTCTATGTGTGTTTGTGACCGCCGCCGTGGTGGTTGCGCTCTGGTTTGTATGGCTTGCCGATTCTGACGATGAACTTAAGGCCGAACAGGCCAAAGAAGTGCAGTTGCGCGAAGATTTCAAGAAAAAGCTGGCGCAAGCGGTCAATCTGGAGGCTTTGAAGAAGCAGCGCGAACAGGTTCAGCAGTATGTGACCCAGTTGGAGAAACAGCTGCCGAGCAAGGCTGAAATGGACGCACTGCTGTCGGATATCAACCAGGCCGGACTGGGCCGGAGTCTGCAGTTTGAGCTGTTTCGACCCGGGCAGGTCAGCGTCAAGGAGTATTACGCGGAACTGCCCATTGCGATCAAGGTGTCTGGGCGTTATCACGATATCGGGGCTTTTGCAGCTGATATCGCCAATCTGTCGCGCATTGTGACGCTCAACAACATGACAATTGTGCCGGTCAAGGACGGGATGATGAGCATGGACACCACCGCCAAGACCTTCCGTTATCTCGATCCCGAAGAAGTTGCCTTGCAGCGTAAAGCGGCGCCCGCGAAAGGCCCCAAAAAATGAAGCGGACAGGTATTGAAAAGGCGCTTGCGCTGGTGTCGACAGCCGTGGTGTGCGTGGTTCTGACAGCCTGCAGTTCTTCCGAGCAGGAGGAACTGCAGCAGTGGATGACCGAGCAACGCAACCTGACAAAACCCAAGGTGGAACCCTTGCCGGAGCCCACCAGGTTTTCACCTCAAGCGTATACGCAGGAGGGGGCTGTCGAGCCCTTTAGTCCCCAGAAATTGACCCAGGCGCTGAACCGCGACTCCAATCGGGCGACTGCCAACGCCGGCCTGATTGCGCCTGAGTTGAGCCGACGCAAGGAGCCACTGGAAGCCATGCCACTCGATGCGGTCGCCATGGTAGGCAGCCTGATCAAGCAGGGTCAGCCAGTGGCACTGGTGCGGGTGGATAACCTGCTTTATCAGGTGCGGGTGGGCAACTACCTGGGTCAGAACTACGGACGCATCACCAAAATTTCTGAGACTGAGGTCGCCCTGCGGGAAATTGTGCAGGACGCTGCAGGCGAGTGGTTAGAGCGGACAGCGACTTTACAGCTTCAAGAGGGGTCGAAATGAACAAGAATGTTTGGACGATGCAGGCAGTCCCGCTGCGGGGTGCGTGGGCGCGGATATCGGGTGGCCTGGCCATCGCTGCTGCCTGGGTGACGCTTGCGCTGGCGCCGCACGCATGGGCCCAGACGCCCAATGCCATCGAGGCAGTGTCGGGTTCCGTCCAGGGAGGCTCGGAAGTTATTCGCATCGATCTGAAAGAAGCCCTGACCGCCGTTCCCACTGGCTTCACGATTCAGTCTCCCGCTCGGATTGCGCTTGATTTTCCTGGCGTCAGCAACTCCATGGGGCGCTCGGCCCTTGACCTGAACCTGGGCAATCTCCGGTCTGCCAACGTGGTCCAAGCGGGCGAAAGAACGCGTGTCGTTCTCAACCTGAAGGCTTCGACGGCCTACACGGCGCAGATTCAGGGGAAATCCTTGCTGATCACGCTGGACCCTGTCGCCGTTGCCACACCCTCACCCGTCGTTGCACCTGTTTTTGCCGAGAATCGCAACCGCGACACCTTGCCGCTGAAAGACATCGATTTCCGGCGAGGGACGGACGCTTCCGGCCGCATTGTGGTCGATCTTGCCAACAACCAGGTGGGCGTCGACATCCGGCAGCAGGGGCAGACCCTGGTGGTGGAATTCCTGAAAACCGCTTTGCCCGAAGGTTTGCGTCGCCGGCTGGACGTGTCCGACTTCGGCACGCCGGTTCAAAGCGTGACCACCTCCCAGCTGGGCGACAAGGTTCGGATGGTCGTCGAGCCCAAAGGTTCGTGGGAACACAGTGCTTATCAGAGCGACAACCAGTTTGTGCTGGAAGTCCGTCAGCAAAAAGTGGACGCCTCCAAGCTATCGCAGGGGCCGGGCTACACGGGTGAAAAACTGTCCCTGAATTTCCAGAACATCGAGACACGGTCCCTGCTGCAAGTGATCGCCGACTTCACCAATTTCAATATCGTCACGTCCGACAGTGTGTCGGGTGCCGTGACCCTGCGCCTCAAGGATGTGCCATGGGATCAGGCCCTGGACATCATTTTGCAGGCCAAAGGTCTGGGGATGCGGAAAACGGGCAATGTGTTGCTGATAGCGCCCAAGGACGAACTGGCCGCAAAAGACAAGCTCGAGCTGGAGTCGCGCAACGCGATCCAGACCCTGGAGTCGGTGCGCACGCAGTCTTTCCAGATCAACTATGCAAAAGCAGCGGATATCGGCGCGCAAATCACCGCGGGCGGCACCGGGCCGACCAGTGCTCGCATCCTGTCCAACCGCGGCAGCGCGATTGCCGAGGCCAGAACGAACCAGCTGTTTGTGACCGACATTCCCTCCAAGCTTGAGCAGGTGCAGGCCTTCATCGCGAAAATCGATATCCCCGTGCGGCAGGTCCTGATCGAGGCGCGTATTGTGGAAGCCGCGGATACTTTCGGAAAGTCATTGGGTGTGAGGCTGGGCGGGCGGC
Source organism: Polaromonas sp. YR568 (assembly GCF_943371715.1). Lineage (GTDB taxonomy): Bacteria > Pseudomonadota > Gammaproteobacteria > Burkholderiales > Burkholderiaceae_C > Polaromonas. Next base: position 161,199 of record NZ_CALRVW010000003.1, read on the forward strand.
CCTTCACTTTGAACAACAGCCGCAACTCTCAATTTGGTGCCACTTATATAACTCCGGAATTTGGGCAGTCCATAGACGCTGCGGGGAACGTGACAGGCGAAGCTCCCCAACTCGGGCGGAATTTTGGAACGACAGGCGGCGACTTTGTCAATTTGCCGGGTGTTGGACAAAATGGTTTTCAGGCCGCCACTTTTGCCGTCTCCCTGTTCAGTTCCAATCTGTCCCGTCTCCTGAACCTTGAAATTTCAGCCATGGAAGCCGATGGCAAAGGCAAAATTGTGTCTAGCCCGCGTATCGTGACGGCCGACCAGGTCAAGGCCCTGATCGAGCAAGGTACCGAGCTGCCTTACCAGCAAGCGACCTCCAGCGGTGCGACCTCCATCGCCTTCCGCAAGGCCAACCTGAAGCTGGAAGTGACCCCTCAAATCACGCCTGAAGGAAACATCATCCTGAATGTTGATGTGAACAAGGACAGCGTGGGGCGGTCGACGGCCAACGGTTTTGCGATCGATACCAAACACATCCAGACCCAGGTACTGGTTGAAAATGGTGGCACGGTGGTGATTGGCGGCATTTTCGAGCAGAACGAGCGTGAGGACGAAACCAAAGTTCCGTTGCTGGGTGATCTGCCCGGAGTGGGCAACCTGTTTAAAACCAGGACACGTACCGCCAACAAGTCCGAATTGCTGGTCTTCATCTCGCCCAAAATGATTTCCAACGGCGCGGCCCTGCGCTGAGCGTTGGCTGTGCGAAGCGAAACCGGGATGGCCTCCCGGCTCGTTATTGCAGGCTTGCGGTATGGCCTGGGTACGTTGCAGGAAAATTCTGCATGGACCCGGTCCGCGGCAGATATGTTCAACGACGCCTTCTTTCTTCATTGTTTGTCGCCGTGATTCATCCTGACTGGAGAAGCCGATGAGCGGGCCTGCTCATGTGGCACTGATCGGTCTTCCCGGCTCGGGGAAGTCCACCATCGGGCGGCAACTGGCCCGACGTCTCGGCCGACCATTCATTGACACCGACCAGCTCATCGAGCAACGCGTCGGCTTGTCGATCCGCGAGTTTTTTGAGCGGGAGGGCGAGGAGTCCTTCCGTGACCTTGAACAAAGCGTCATCGACGAATTGACGCTGGGTGAGCCCTGCGTTATATCGACGGGTGGTGGGGCGGTGTTGCGGCCGGCCAATCGCCAGCATTTGAAGCAGCGCACCCAGGCGGTGTACCTGCATTCGGCGCCCGAAGAGGTTTTTCGCCGTTTGAGGCACGACCGGAATCGCCCGCTGTTGCAGGTGCCTAACCCGCTGGCGCGCTTGCGTGAACTGTATGCGGTGCGTGACCCGCTGTACCGCGAAAGCGCTCGGTTTGTGGTGGAAACCGGGCGGCCTTCGGTGGCTGCTCTGGTGAACATGGTGGTGATGCAGCTGGAACTGGCGGGTGTCCTTCCTGCTCCCGGCGCCTGACACCCATCTGCTGCAGATACAGCGCCACTCGACAGAGGGCGCAGCGCCGTGATGCAGGCCACCGGACGCCGTACAGGCCAGCGGAGCCTCTACACTTGGCTCATGGCTTCAAATTCTCCCTTGGCGACGCAACAGGTTTTCATTGACCTGGGCGAGCGCAGCTACCCCATCACCATTGGTGCCGGCCTGCTCGGTGACCCCGGCACCTACCTGAATCTGCCCACCGCAAGCACCGCGCTGATTGTGTCGAATGACACGGTGGCGCCGCTGTATGCCCAGGCCTTGCAGCAGTCACTGCAGGGGCATTACAACAGGGTGCTGCAGGTGATCCTGCCTGATGGCGAGGCGCACAAGGACTGGCCCACCCTGCAACTGATTTTCGACGCTCTGCTGGCCAACGGCTGCGATCGCAAGACCGTGCTTTTTGCCCTGGGCGGCGGCGTGGTCGGTGACATGACGGGATTTGCGGCGGCCTGCTACATGCGCGGTGTGCCGTTTGTGCAGGTGCCCACCACCTTGCTGGCGCAGGTGGACTCTTCGGTCGGTGGCAAGACGGCCATCAATCACCCGCTGGGCAAAAACATGGTGGGCGCGTTTTACCAGCCGGAGCGGGTGATCTGCGACCTGGACGTGCTACAGACCTTGCCCCCGCGCGAGTTGAGCGCCGGGCTTGCGGAGATCATCAAGTACGGACCGATTGCCGACATGGCTTTTCTGGACTGGATCGAGACAAACATCGGGGCCCTGCTCGCGCGTGAACCGGCGGCGCTGGCACACGCCGTGCGGCGCAGCTGCGAGATCAAGGCTGCGGTGGTGGGCCAAGATGAACGTGAAGCCGGGTTGCGCGCCATCCTGAATTTCGGGCACACCTTCGGGCATGCGATCGAGTCGGGGCTGGGTTACGGCCAATGGCTGCATGGCGAAGGTGTGGGTTGTGGCATGGTGATGGCTGCCCGGCTGTCGCAAAGGCTGGGCCTCGTCGACGCGGCGTTTGTCGAGCGCCTGGACGCGCTTGTCCAGCGCGCCGGCCTGCCGGTGGTTGGCCCCAAGCTGTCTGCCGCCGACAACGCGGGGCGTTATCTGGAACTGATGCGCGTGGATAAAAAGGCAGAAGCTGGCGAAATCAGGTTTGTCGTGATCAGCGGCCCTGGCCACGCCACTGTGCGCAGTGCGCCGGATGCACTGGTGCGCGAGGTGATCGACGTGAGCTGCGAATGAATGCTTTCCCGATCAATTGCTATGAAAACAATAGCTATCTGCGCACGTTTTAAAAGGGCAGAAGCCCGATTGGATGCTTGATTCATGACTGCACTGGCTCCCTACGCCTGCGACCCGGCCCGCTCGCGCGGCCGTCGCTACCCCGAGCCCGCTGCGCCGACCCGCTCGGCCTTTCAGCGTGACCGCGACCGCATTGTGCATTCCACCGCATTTCGCCGCCTGGTTTACAAGACCCAGGTCTTCTTGAACCATGAGGGCGATTTGTTTCGCACCCGCCTGACTCATTCGCTCGAAGTCGCGCAGCTTGGCCGTTCCATCGCCCGCACGCTGCAGTTGAACGAAGACCTTGTCGAAGCCATCGCGCTGGCCCACGATCTCGGCCACACGCCGTTTGGCCACGTCGGTCAGGATGCGCTCAACAGCTGTCTGAAAAGCTACAACCCGGACAGTGCCGGTTTCGAGCACAACCTGCAAAGCCTGCGTGTGGTGGACACGCTGGAGGAACGCTACCCGGACTACGACGGCCTGAACCTGTCCTTTGAAACCCGGGAAGGCATTCTCAAGCATTGCTCCCGCCGCAACGCCCGGCGCATGGAAGGGCGCGAGCCCGGTGGCGTGGCGCAGCGTTTCCTGGAGCCTTCTGGCGACGGCCTGCACACGCAGCAGCCCGGCCTCGAAGCCCAGCTTGCCAATCTCGCCGATGAGATTGCCTACAACGCCCATGACATCGACGATGGTGTGCGCTCCGGCCTGCTCAGCCTGGAGCAGCTCCAGGAGGTCGAGTTGTTTGAGGCTTACCACCGGGAAACGCTCGCCAGTCACCCTGGTTTACAGGGACGGCGGTTGTTGTTTGAAACCATACGCCGCATGCTCAGTGCCCAGGTTTACGACGTGATGGACGCCACCGGCGCCGCCTTGCGCGCTGCGATGCCGGTCGATGTGCAGGCTGTGCGTCAACTTCCGCCGCTGGTCTGCTTCAGTGATGAAATGGCCGTGAAGTCCGCGACCCTCAAGCGGTTTCTGCTACAAAATTTATACCGCCATCCGCAGGTGGTGGAGACCACCCAGACTGCCCAGCAGGTGGTGCGTGACCTGTTTGCCGCTTACATGGCCGACCCGGCGCAGATGCCGCAGGCGCACAGCGATCGCTTCGATCAACTTGACAGCCGGCCGGCCGGCAGTGCACGACACCAGGCCAGGCCCGAGCGCGTGGTGGCCGACTACATTGCCGGCATGACAGACCGTTTTGCCGCGAAGGAACACGAGCGCCTGAACGGCCGCGTGGTGTTTCCTGTGTGAAGGCCGTTCACCCTGCCAGCCTGGTGATCGCCGCCGGCGTGGTGGCGGCGCTGCATGTAGGCAAGCTGCCCCCAGCGCTACCGGCGCTGCAACAGGTGCTGGGTGTGTCCCTGGTGCAGGCGGGTTTTCTGCTGGCGCTGTTCCAGCTCGCCGGGATGACACTGGGGTTGCCTGCCGGTTTGCTGATTCAGCGCCACGGTCCGCGGCGCAGCATGCTCGCCGGTTTGCTGGTGCTCAGCCTGGCCAGCGCCTTGGGCGGCGCAGCGCAGGGGACGGCCGGGCTGCTGGCAAGCCGCGTCTTTGAGGGGCTGGGGTTTCTGTGTGTGGTTTTGCCTGCGCCCGGGCTGCTGCGCGCGCTGGTGCCTGCCGGGCGTTTGAGTCGCACGCTGGGCGCTTGGGGGGCCTACATGCCGCTGGGCGCAGCACTGGCCATGCTCCTGGGGCCGTGGGTGATGGCGCAGGCCGATCTCGCCTGGGGATGGCGAATCTGGTGGTGGCTCCTGTCTGCTTTATCCGTTCTGCTCGCCGTCCTGTTGTATCGCAGTGTCCCGGCGGACCAGTCTCTGGGGGTGGAACCATCGCGAACCCCATCCCCTGCGACGTCGTTTTTTCCCGGCGGCTTGGGTCTCCTGCAGCTAACGCTGCGCTCACGCGGCGTCTGGCTGGTGGCGCTGTGCTTTTCCATGTATTCGGGTCAGTGGCTGGCTGTTGTCGGCTTTTTGCCTTCAATTTACGCGCAGGCCGGGCTGGCGCCCGGCGCCACCGCCTGGCTCACCGCACTGGCGGCGGCGGTCAACATCATCGGCAACCTCGCGGCTGGCCGCTTGCTGCACCGGCGTGTACCTCCGCTGGCCTTGCTTGTTGCAGGTTTCGCCGCCATGGGCGGGGGCGCCTTGCTGGCCTTCGGGGTGGATGCCAGTCCGTGGTTTCAGTATCTGGCGGTGCTGGCTTTCTCGATGCTGGGGGGGCTGATCCCGGGGACACTGTTCAGCCTCGCGGTTCGTCTGGCCCCGAGCACGGCCACCGTGCCCACCACGGTGGGCTGGATGCAGCAATGGTCGGCCTTTGGCCAGTTCTGCGGGCCCCCGCTGGTGGCGTGGGTGGCTGGTCGGGCGGGACACTGGCAGCTGACCTGGACGGTGACCGGTGCCTGCGCGCTGGCCGGCATGGGGCTGGCCTGGCAGATTCACGGCTTGCTGGGACGCGAGCGCTAGTTTTGTGCCGACCCGCTCCAGGGTCACCCGCACGAAGTGGTCATGCCATGCGCCATGGCCTGGCCGGGTTTACCCATGGCCGGTAACCCGCCCTTGCATAGGCTTATGACGTGTTGGCATTTTCCGCACCGCCTTTTTTCGTCCCGAACGACTACCCTGCAGGACCTGTTCAATTTGTTACGAAGAGAGCCTGGACCGCATTCAGGCATCCATCGTGCTTAAGGACATGACATTTCAAAAGGCATGGCATGAGACTCAATCGACGTGCGCTCGTGATGGGCGGACTGGCAGCTGGCGTGGCGACGCTGACCTCGCTGGCGCATTCACAGACCGGCAAGGGTGGCCGCAAACTGGTGATCGGGCAATCGGTTCCCTTGACGGGGGCGGCCGACCAGATCGGACTGGCCTACCTCAATGGTGCGAAGCTCTATTTTGATGCGATCAATGCCAGAAACGGTGCGGCAGGCTACAGGATAGAGGTCAAGGCGATGGATGATGGCTACAACCCGGCCAAGGCTGCCAGCAACGCCAGGCAGTTGATTGACGAGGGTGTGGATGCCTTGTTTGGTTTTGTGGGAACGGCCAGTTGCGATGCCGCTTTTGCCGTCGCCAAACCGGCCAACACACTGTTTGTGGCTCCATTCGCCGCATCGGACGCACTGCGTGAAGCCGCGCTGACCAACGCATTTCATGTCCGTCCGGCGCTGGCTGACGAGGCCTACAAAATGGTGCGCCATTGCGCGACGCTGAGTCAGGACCGCATCGCTGTTTTTGCTGAAGACGATGCCATGGGTCGTGCAGGTCTGGCAGCGGTGAACCAGGCGCTGGCTGATCTGAAACGCCCCCCTCTTGTGGCAAGCGCCTTCGCGCCGGTCAACAGCGACAAGGTCGGAACTGCAGTTGCCTTGCTGGCCAAGGCCCAGCCCCAGGCCATCATTCAGGTCAGTCTGTTCAACACCTCCGCGGCCTTTATCCGCGCCATGCGCAAGACGGGTTTTGCCGGCCAGTTTCTCAACTTCTCGGTAGTCGGGATTGACCCGTTGTTCACCGCGCTGGGCAAGGAAATCGGCGGCGTGGTCATCTCGCAAGTTGTACCTTCGCCGCGCAGCGCGGGAACCCCCATCATCAAGGAGTACCTGGACGCCCTGAACGTGACCGACCAGACGCCCAGTTACGAGAGTGTCGAGGGTTACATTGCAGCACGCACCTTTGCGGAGGGTGTTCGGCGCAGTGCCGCTGGCGGTGGAAAAGCCGATCGCGCCGGGCTCCAGAAAGCCTTTGAATCCATGACCGACTATGACGTGGGCGGCTTTCGCGTCAATCTGCGTGCCAAAAAATACGAATCGGTCCGTCTGGTGGATCTGGTGACCATCACCCCGGACGGCAAAGTGGTCCGCTAGGCGCACGCGCGTCTGATCGAGAAGTGCATCCGGGGACGCGAGTGCCCCTATGATGGCGCTGAATCACAGCGCACATTGTCATGGCCCGCCTTCCCCGTCTGAGCCTTCCCGGCTATCCGCACCACGTCATCCTGCGCGGCAACAACCAGCAGGCCATATTTTCGTGTCCCGCTGATTACCAGACCTTGCTGGACCTGATCGAGGAACACGCGAGAAAATCAGGCGTTGCCGTGCACGCCTATGTGCTGATGAGCAACCACGTTCACTTGCTGGTCACACCGGAGGCTGCCGATTCCCTGCCACGCATGATGCAGGCCGTGGGCAGGCGGTATGTGCGTTATTTCAATGACAGGCAGGGGCGATCGGGCACCCTGTGGGAGGGGCGCTACCGTTCCACGCCCATCCAGACCGAAACCTATCTGCTGGCCTGCATGGCCTATATCGATCTCAATCCGGTGCGGGCCGGGCTGGTCGCCGAGGCGCGCGACTATCCCTGGTCCAGCCACGGCCACTACGTCGGATTGCGCAGCGACAAACTGGTCACGCCGCATCCCCTGTTCTGGACTTTGGGGAACACACCTTTTGCGCGGGAAGCGGCCTACGCCGACATGGTGAGCAGCGGTGTGTCCGCCAGTCAGCAGGCAGCACTGACGGAGTCGGCCCTGAGCGGTTGGGCCTTGGGAGATGCTGACTTCCTGGGGGACCTGCAAAAGCGCACGGAACGCCGGGTCGTCAAAGCGCGGGTGGGGCGCCCAACGCGAAAGCCAAAAATCCCTTGAATAGGACTCGCGATAACTACCGCTTCCAATAGCAACCTCTCCTATGATCTGTCCCCAATTAAATATAAAAAGTATCGTGTGTATTTTAATTGGAATCTGACCCCAATTTTTGTGCTTGGCATTGTTGTTGCACTGCACTATGCTCTTCTTCCCCGCGACCCTTTACGAAACTTGGCAGGACAGGCCGGTGTGCAACGTGCACCAGCGCTGTTCTACCTACCGACCCAGGAGTAAGCCATGACCACGGCTGCTGAAATCAAGCATTTTGAACAAAACGGTCTTTACAGCCCGGCCAACGAGCACGACGCCTGCGGCGTCGGCTTTGTGGCGCATATCAAGGGCCACAAAAGCCATGCCATCGTTCAGCAGGGCCTGAAGATTCTCGAGAACCTGGACCATCGGGGCGCTGTGGGTGCCGACAAACTGATGGGTGACGGTGCCGGCATCCTGATCCAGCTGCCCGATGCGCTTTACCGCGAAGAGATGGCCAGACAGGGCGTCAATCTCCCGCCTCCAGGCGAGTATGGCGTGGGCATGGTGTTCCTGCCCAAAGAACATGCCTCGCGGCTGGCCTGTGAACAGGCGCTCGAGCGTGCCGTGCGCATGGAGGGCCAGGTGTTGCTGGGCTGGCGTGATGTGCCCGTCAACCGCGACATGCCGATGTCGCCGACGGTGCGCGAGAAAGAACCCATCCTGCGCCAGATTTTCATTGGCCGCGGCAATGATGTGATCGTGCAGGACGCGCTGGAGCGCAAGCTTTACGTGATCCGCAAGACCGCGAGCGCCGCGATCCAGCGCCTGAAGCTGACGCACAGCAAGGAATATTACGTTCCCAGCATGTCCAGCCGCACCGTGGTCTACAAGGGCCTGCTGCTTGCCGACCAGGTCGGTACCTATTACCTGGACCTGACCGACCCGCGTTGCGTGTCAGCGCTGGGCCTGGTGCACCAGCGTTTTTCGACCAACACCTTTCCCGAGTGGCCGCTGGCCCACCCTTACCGATATGTCGCCCACAATGGCGAGATCAACACCGTCAAGGGCAACTACAACTGGATGAAAGCACGCGAAGGCGTGATGTCCTCGCCGGTGCTGGGTGCCGACTTGCAAAAGCTCTACCCGATCAGCTTCTCCGACCAGTCCGACACCGCCACCTTCGACAACTGCCTGGAACTGCTGACGATGGCGGGTTACCCGATCAGCCAGGCCGTGATGATGATGATTCCCGAGCCCTGGGAGCAGCACACCACGATGGACGAGCGCCGCAAGGCCTTTTATGAGTACCACGCTGCCATGCTGGAGCCCTGGGATGGTCCGGCGTCCATCGTGTTCACCGATGGTCGCCAGATCGGCGCGACGCTGGACCGCAACGGTCTGCGCCCTTCGCGTTACTGCGTGACCGACGACGACCTGGTCATCATGGCATCCGAATCGGGCGTGCTCCCGATTCCGGAAAACAAGATCGTGCGCAAATGGCGTCTGCAGCCCGGCAAGATGTTCCTGATCGACCTGGAACAAGGCCGCATGATCGACGATGAAGAGATCAAGGCCACGCTGGCGCACAGCAAGCCCTACAAACAATGGATTGAAAACCTGCGCATCCGGCTCGACGATGTGCAGGCGACGACAGTGCCTGCGCCAACGGATGGACTGAAGATGGGCGCCGACGAGGCGAGCGCAACCTCGGCGTCGAGCTCCGGCCTGACCGAGTCCCACTCCCTGCTGGACCGCCAGCAGGCCTTCGGCTACACCCAGGAAGACATCAAGTTCCTGATGTCGCCCATGGCCGTCAATGGCGAGGAAGGCACCGGTTCCATGGGCAACGATAGCCCGCTGGCCGTGTTGTCCAACAAGAACAAGCCGCTCTACAACTATTTCAAGCAGTTGTTCGCGCAGGTCACCAACCCGCCCATCGACCCGATCCGCGAGGCCATCGTGATGTCGCTGGTGTCCTTTGTGGGACCGAAGCCCAATTTGCTCGATATCAACCAGGTCAACCCGCCAATGCGGCTGGAGGTTGGCCAGCCGGTGCTCAATGTCGCCGACATGCGCAAGCTGCGCGACATCGAAACCCACACCCAGGGCAAATTCAGGAGCTATACGCTGGACATCACCTACCCGCTGGCCTGGGGCCACGAAGGGGTGGAAGCCAAGCTCGCGTCGCTGTGTGCCGAGGCGGTCGATGCGATCAAAAGCGGCAAGAACATCCTGATCGTCAGCGACCGTGGCATCAGCCCGACCCAAGTCGCCATTCCGGCCTTGCTGGCTCTGTCGGCGATTCACCAGCACTTGGTCAAGGAAGGCTTGCGCACGACGGCAGGTCTGGTGGTGGAAACCGGCTCGGCCCGGGAAGTTCATCATTTTGCGGTGCTCGCCGGTTATGGTGCGGAAGCCGTGCACCCGTATCTGGCCATGGAAACGCTGGTCGAACTCGCCAGGGATTTGCCCGGGGACCTGAGTGCCGACAAGGCGATCTACAACTACACCAAGGCGGTTGGCAAGGGACTGTCCAAGATCATGTCGAAGATGGGCGTGTCCACCTACATGAGTTATTGCGGTGCCCAGCTGTTCGAGGCGATCGGCCTGAACCGTGTGACCATCGACAAGTTTTTCACCGGTACCGCCAGCCAGGTCGAAGGCATGGGCGTGTTTGAAATCGCCGAAGAAGCGCTGCGCATGCACAAGGCCGCCTTCGGCAACGCCCCGGTGCTGGCCAACATGCTGGACGCCGGCGGCGAGTACGCCTGGCGCGTGCGTGGTGAAGACCACATGTGGACACCGGATGCGATAGCCAAGCTGCAGCATTCCACACGTTCCAACAACTGGAACACCTACAAGGAATATGCCCAGCTGATCAACGACCAGAACCGCCGCCACATGACCTTGCGCGGCCTGTTCGAGTTCAGGATCGATCCGTCGAAAGCCATCCCGATTGATGAGGTCGAGCCGGCCAAGGAAATCGTCAAGCGTTTCGCCACCGGCGCGATGTCGCTGGGTTCCATCAGCACCGAGGCGCATGCCACGCTGGCCGTGGCGATGAACCGCATTGGCGGCAAGAGCAACACCGGGGAGGGCGGCGAAGATCCGAACCGCTACCGTCAGGAGCTCAAGGGCATCCCGATCAAAAAGGGCGAGACGCTCAAGAGTGTGATTGGCGAAAGCGTGGTCGAAGTGGACTTGCCCTTGCAGGACGGGGATTCGCTGCGTTCGCGCATCAAGCAGGTCGCTTCGGGACGTTTCGGCGTCACGGCTGAATACTTGGTGTCGGCCGACCAGATCCAGATCAAGATGGCGCAGGGTGCCAAGCCGGGTGAGGGTGGCCAGCTGCCGGGCGGCAAGGTCAGCGAGTACATCGGCCAGCTGCGTTACTCCGTGCCGGGTGTGGGCCTGATCTCGCCGCCGCCGCACCACGACATCTATTCGATTGAGGATCTGGCGCAGCTGATTCACGACCTGAAAAACGTCAACCCGCGCGCCAGCATCAGCGTCAAGCTGGTCAGTGAAGTCGGGGTCGGCACGATTGCTGCCGGCGTGGCCAAAGCCAAGTCCGACCACGTGGTGATTGCCGGCCACGACGGTGGCACCGGCGCCTCGCCCTGGTCGTCCATCAAGCATGCCGGATCACCTTGGGAAATCGGCCTGGCGGAAACCCAGCAGACGCTGGTGCTCAACCGCCTGCGTGGTCGCATCCGTGTGCAGGCCGACGGCCAGATGAAAACCGGCCGTGACGTCGTGATCGGCGCCTTGCTCGGTGCCGACGAATTCGGCTTTGCCACGGCGCCGCTGGTGGTCGAGGGCTGCATCATGATGCGCAAATGCCATCTCAACACCTGCCCGGTCGGCGTCGCCACGCAGGACCCGGTGTTGCGCCAGAAATTCAGCGGCAAGCCCGAACACGTCGTGAATTACTTCTTCTTCGTGGCCGAAGAGGCCCGCCAATTGATGGCGCAGCTCGGCGTGCGCAAGTTCGACGAACTGATTGGTCGTGCCGACCTGCTCGATACCCAGAAGGGCATTGAGCACTGGAAGGCAGACGGCCTGGACTTCTCGCGTCTTTTCTACCAGCCCAACGTGCCGGCCGATGTGCCGCGCAAACACGTCATGGAGCAGGATCACGCGCTGGAAAAGGCGCTGGACGTGCGCCTGATCGAGAAATCGAAAGCAGCCCTCGAAAAGGGTGAAAAAGTCCAGTTCATCGAGGTGGCACGCAACGTCAACCGCACTGTCGGCGCCATGTTGTCCGGGGAGCTGACGCGGCGCCATCCGGAGGGCCTGCCGGACGACACCTTGCGCATCCAGCTCGAAGGCACGGGCGGCCAGTCTTTCGGCGCTTTCCTGGCCAAGGGCATCACCATGTACCTGATCGGCGATGCCAACGACTACACCGGCAAGGGCCTGTCGGGTGGCCGCATCGTGGTGCGGCCCAGCATCGATTTCCGTGGCGACGCGGTCAAGAACACCATCGTCGGCAACACCGTGCTTTACGGTGCGACCACCGGCGAGGCTTTTTTCAGTGGTGTGGCCGGCGAACGTTTTGCAGTGCGCCTGTCGGGTGCCACGGCGGTCGTTGAGGGCACGGGCGACCACGGATGTGAATACATGACCGGCGGCACCGTCGCGGTGCTTGGAAAAACCGGGCGCAACTTCGCGGCCGGCATGAGCGGTGGCGTGGCTTACGTGTACGACGAGGACGGCCAGTTTGCCAAACGCTGCAACACGGCCATGGTGTCGCTGGAAAAAGTCCAGCCTGTTGCCCAGCAGGAGGCCGGGACCGACCACGGCTTGTGGCACGGCGGCAAGACCGATGAAGCGCAACTGAAGAAACTGCTTGAAGACCACAACCGCTGGACCGGCAGCAAGCGTGCCCGCGAGTTGCTGGACAACTGGGCAGAAGCGCGCGGCAAGTTCGTCAAGGTGTTCCCGCTGGAATACAAGCGGGCACTCGGCGAAATGGCGGCCAGGAAGCTCGCTGCCGCCGCACCCGCAAAAGCGGCGTCCAAACCGGCCGGCGAAAAAGCCGCCAAAGCCGCAGCCTAAACAAGAAGTATCTGGAGTAGCCTCATGGGAAAAGTCACCGGTTTCATGGAATACGAGCGCATCGAGGAAGGCTACAAGCCTGTGCCCGAGCGGCTGAAAAACTACAAGGAGTTTGTGATCGGGCTCGACGATGCGCAGGCCAACAAGCAGGCGGCGCGTTGCATGGACTGCGGCACGCCGTTCTGCAACAGCGGCTGCCCCGTCAACAACATCATTCCGGATTTCAACGACATGGTGTTTCGGGGCAACTGGAAAAGTGCCATTGACACCCTGCACAGCACCAACAACTTTCCCGAGTTCACCGGCCGGATTTGCCCCGCACCCTGCGAGGCCGCCTGCACGCTCAACGTGAACGACGACGCGGTGGGCATCAAGTCCATCGAACACGCCATCATCGACCGCGCCTGGGCCGAAGGCTGGGTCCAGCCGCAGTCGCCCGCGCACAGGACCGGGAAAAAGGTGGCTGTGGTGGGATCGGGTCCGGCGGGCATGGCTGCGGCGCAACAACTGGCGCGGGCCGGCCACGATGTGACGGTGTTCGAGAAGAATGACCGCATTGGCGGCCTGCTGCGTTACGGCATTCCCGACTTCAAGATGGAAAAAATCCATATCGACCGCCGTGTCGAGCAGATGCAGGCCGAAGGGGTGACCTTTCGTGCCGGCGTCATGATCGGGCGTGCGAAGGACGCGTTGGGGAAGGACTCGAAAGTCATCAACTGGGCCAAGGAAACCATCACGCCCGAACAGTTGCAAAAGGATTTCGACGCGATCGTGCTGTCCGGAGGAGCCGAGCAGTCGCGTGACCTGCCCGTGCCCGGCCGTGAACTCGCCGGCATCCATTTCGCGATGGAGTTTTTGCCGCAGCAAAACAAGGTCAACGCCGGCGACAAGGTCAAGGACCAGTTGCGCGCCGACGGCAAACATGTGATCGTGATCGGCGGCGGTGACACCGGTTCGGACTGTGTCGGCACCAGCAATCGCCATGGCGCAGCCAGCGTCACGCAGTTCGAACTGCTGCCGCAGCCTCCTGTAGAGGAAAACCGTCCCATGACCTGGCCTTACTGGCCCATCAAGCTGCGTACCAGTTCCAGCCATGAGGAGGGCTGCGAGCGGGAATTCGCCATTTCCACCAAGGAATTCATCGGCGAGAAGGGCAAGGTCACCGGCCTGAAAACAGTGCGCGTGGAGTGGAAAGACGGCAAGATGCAGGAAGTACCCGGGTCCGAGCAGTTGCTCAAGGCCGATCTTGTGCTTCTGGCCATGGGTTTTGTGGCGCCGGTTGCGCCGGTGCTGGAGGCCTTTGGGGTCGAGAAAGACGCACGCGGCAACGCCAAGGCAACCACCGACTTCACGGGCGGTTATGCCACCAATGTCCCCAAGGTATTTGCGGCGGGCGACATGCGTCGTGGGCAGAGCCTGGTGGTCTGGGCGATTCGCGAGGGTCGCCAGGTGGCCCGTTCGGTCGACGAGTTCCTGATGGGCTTCAGCGACTTGCCGCGCTGAAAGCGGCAGCCCCCTCGCGAGTGGCCGAGGGTGGGCGACAGCAAGTCCGGGGTGTGCTGGCAGCGCCGCGGGGTGCGCGCTGAGCTTTTTACCGGCGGTCTCCGATTGGGTGGAGACTGCGCCCAACCCACTGCCGAGAAACCGGTGTGACGGCAGGAAAATGTAACGACCTTGAGCCTTGCCGCGACCTGTCGCGCGTAACGGCAGGCTTTCCTTCGCTATCGGTGGCGCGGGGAAGGAAAGTCGGGCGGTAGGCCTGAACCGAGCGGCTTTGCAGGCTATTCCTGTGAAAAATGAACCATTCCGACCGCCCACGTGGGTCAGAGTAATCCCTTATGATCCTCAAGCCGGATAACCGGCTTTTGTCTTTTTATGGCCTCCTCTTCCAATCCCTCCCTTGTTGAACTGCGTCACCTTACCTTTGGTTACGGTGAGCGAGTCATTCTGGACGACATTTCCCTGTCGGTACCCCGGGGCAAGGTGACGGCGCTGATGGGGGCGTCCGGCGGCGGTAAAACGACCATTTTGCGTCTCATTGGCGGCCAGATCCGTGCGCAATCCGGCGAATTGCTGTTCGATGACCAGGATGTCACCCGGATGGATCAGGAGCAGATCTATGCGGCGCGGCGCCGCATGGGCATGCTGTTCCAGTTCGGTGCCCTGTTTGCCGACTTGAGCGTTTATGAAAATGTGGCATTTCCGCTGCACGAACACACCGACCTGCCCGAAGCCCTGATTCGCGACATTGTGCTCATGAAGCTCAACGCGGTGGGCCTGCGCGGTGCGCGCGATCTCATGCCCAGCGAGGTGTCCGGCGGCATGGCGCGGCGTATCGCGCTGGCCCGCGCCATCGCGCTGGACCCGGAGCTTGTGATGTATGACGAACCTTTTTCCGGCCTGGACCCGATCTCGCTGGGAACGGCGGCGCGGCTGATCCGGCACCTGAACGACGCCATGGGGCTGACCAGCATTTTTGTCTCGCACGAGCTCGAGCAGACGTTTGCCGTGGCCGACCATGTGATCATCCTGGCCAACGGGAAAATTGCAACCGAGGGGACGCCCGAGCAGGTCCGGCAAAGCACCGATCCGCTGGTTTATCAGTATGTCCATGCCCTGCCGGACGGCCCGGTTCAGTTCCACTATCCCGGCCTCTCGGTTGAAGAGGACTTTGGCGCCAGCCCCAAGTCCGGCGCCCGGCAGCCGGGAGTAACACCATGAGCTGGTACAAGCCCTCGGATGTCGGCTTTGCCACCCGCACCAAACTGGCTGATCTGGGGCTGGGCGCGCGCCTGTTCTGGCGGCTCCTGGTGTCCCTGCCTTCCACGTTCCGGCGTTTTGGCCTGGTGCGCGACCAGATCCATTTCCTGGGCAACTATTCGCTGGTCATCATTGCGGTGTCCGGCCTGTTTGTGGGTTTTGTGTTCGGACTGCAAGGTTATTACACGCTGCAGCGTTTTGGCTCGTCGGATGCGCTGGGCCTGCTGGTGACCCTGACCTTGGTGCGCGAACTCGGGCCGGTGGTGACGGCCTTGCTGTTCGCGGGGCGGGCCGGCACCTCGCTGACCGCTGAAATCGGCCTCATGAAGGCGGGCGAGCAGATCAGCGTCATGGAGATGATGGCCGTCGATCCGGTGCAACGCATCCTGGCGCCCCGCTTCTGGGCGGGCGTGATTGTCATGCCCCTGCTGGCTGCCGTGTTCAGCGCGATGGGCGTGATTGGCGGTTGGGCCGTGGGCGTTGTCATGATTGGCGTCGATGCAGGGTCTTTCTGGAGCCAGATTCAAGGGGGGGTCGATGTCTGGAAAGATGTGGGCAACGGCGTGATCAAGAGTGTTGTTTTCGGCTTTGCCGTCACGTTTATTGCCCTGTTGCAGGGGTTCGAGGCGCAACCCACACCGGAAGGCGTGGCCAGCGCCACGACGCGCACGGTGGTGGTGGCTTCCCTGACTGTCCTGGGTCTGGATTTCATCCTGACCGCGATGATGTTTACCTGAGGAGGGTGTTGTGCAACGCTCAAAAATTGATGTGTGGGTGGGTATTTTTGTCATGATTGGCGCTGCGGCCATCCTGTTTCTGGCGCTGCAGGCCGCCAATTTGCTGAACCTGAGTTTCCAGTCCACCTACCGGATCACGGCCAAGTTTGACAACGTCGGTGGCCTCAAGCCCAAGGGCGCGGTGCGCAGCGGCGGTGTCGTGGTCGGCCGTGTCGAGTCGCTGGTGTTCGACGACAAGGCCTTCCAGGCCAGCGTGACGCTGGCCATGGAAAGCCGTTACGCCTTCCCCAAGGACAGTTCGCTGAAAATTCTGACCAGCGGTTTGCTGGGTGAGCAGTACATCGGCATCGAGGCCGGCTCCAGCGAGCAGAATCTGGTGGCTGGCGACACCATTTCCAGTACGCAATCAGCAGTTGTGCTGGAAAATCTCATTAGCCAGTTTTTGTACAGCAAGGCGGCGGACAGCAGTTCTGGCTCGGTGACTGCACCGCCCACAGGGAGCAACGAAAAAAAATGAAACCACGAATCACAATGAACAAAGCCGGCCTCTGGACTGGGCTGCTGGCGCTGGCGCTGTTGCAGGGCTGCGCCATCGGCCTCAACCCGCGCGACCCGTTCGAACCGTTCAACCGCAGCGTGACCCGTTTCAACGACGGCCTCGACGAAGCCATCGTCAAACCGGTGGCGCAGGCTTACCAGAATACGGTGCCCCCGCCAGTGCGTACCGGTGTCAACAATTTTTTCGGCAACCTGTCGGACGTCTGGTCGTTCGTCAACAACGTGCTCCAGGCCAAGCCGCAAGCCGCCGTCGACAGCTTCATGCGTGTCAGCGTCAACACGCTGATTGGCCTGGGTGGCGTGCTCGATTGGGCCACCCCCATGGGCATAGAGCGTCACAGCGAGGATTTTGGCAAGACGCTGGGCCATTGGGGCATGGCAACCGGCCCTTACCTGGTGCTGCCGGTGCTGGGCCCCTCCACAGTGCGTGATGCGGCTGCCCGTGTGGTCGACGCCCAAGGCGACCTGGTGATGCAAATCGACAAGGTGCCTGTCCGTAATTCGCTGTATGTCCTGCGCGCGGTGGATCTTCGCTCCAGTCTGTTGCGCGCCGGCGAGGTGCTGGATCAGGCCGCCCTGGACAAATACAGTTTCACGCGCGACGCCTACCTGCAGCGCCGCGGCGTGGTGATAGAGACCAACGGCGACACCGAGGAGCGTTATGACCTGCCCGAAGCGCCTTCGCCGGCACCCGCCAGGTAAAGAACACTTACACCCAGTGCCATAACTTCACTGAATCGTGTGAACGAAAGCCTGAAAAACGCTGTCAAATCAAGCACTTGTCTGCCAGTTGTGCCAAAGAGCGACCGCTCCGGCCCGGCAGGCCTGTGATTCGAACCGAAAGAACACCATGAACCGTCGAAATTTTAGCCATGTCCTGGGTGTCTGCCTCGCCGGCGTCCTGCTGGTCGCGGGCCCTGTCGCAGCTGCTGCCGACGAAGCCCCGGATGCGCTGATCAAGCGCACGTCCACCGAAGTGCTGGACATCATCAAGGCCGACAAGGCCATCCAGTCCGGCGACACCGGGAAAGTCATCGCCCTGGTCGATGGCAAGGTCATGCCCCATGTGAATTTCACGCGCATGACGGCGGCGACCGTGGGCCGGAACTGGCGTCAGGCGACACCCGAGCAGCAAAAACGCCTGCAGGAAGAGTTCAAGACCTTGCTGGTGCGCACCTATTCCGGGGCGCTGGCCCAGGTCAAGGACCAGACGGTCAATGTCAAACCCCTGCGGGCCGCGCCAACGGACAAGGAAGTGATCGTGCGTACCGAGGTCATTGGCCGCAGCGAGCCGATCCAGCTGGATTACCGCATGGAAAAAACCCCCACCGGCTGGAAGATCTATGACCTGAACGTCCTTGGCATCTGGATGGTGGAAACCTACCGGACCCAGTTCGCGCAGGAAATCTCGACCAAGGGCGTGGATGGACTGATCGCCGCCCTGTCCGAGCGCAACAAGTCGAACGCGAGCGAGAAAACCAACGTGGGCGAGAAAAAGTCCTGACCAGAACCATTGCCGTGCTGACGCTTCCTCCTGTCCTGACCCACGCTGTGGCGGCCGGTTTTGCCCGCAGCCTCAAGCCCGAGCTGTTTGCCGGGCCCGCCGAGGTGGTGGCCGATGCCGGTGCGCTTCAGCAGTTTGATTCCTCTGCGCTGGCGGTTCTGCTGGAGTGCCGGCGCCATGCGCTGGCCGCAGGCAAGCGTTTTTCTGTGCGGGGTGCGCCCGCGCGGCTGCTGGAACTGGCCGAGCTGTATGGCGTCGCGGAGTTGATTCCGCCCGCAGCGGCTGCCACGGCCTGAACCCGGAGGCGGGCGGGTTTGAGGAGTTGGGGTCTTGCCTGGGGGCACGGCCCTAGGGCATTTACGCTGCCGGGCCGGAAGAATCAGGCGTCAGCCCTTAAAATAGCTCGCTCATGCCCGCCATCTCATTCCAGTCCGTCTCCAAAATCTATCCCTCGACTCGCAGCCAGACTGGTCCCGGCGTCCGGGCGCTGGACAATGTCAGCTTTGACATTCAGCAGGGCGAATTTTTCGGGCTGCTGGGCCCCAACGGGGCCGGCAAAACCTCGCTGATCAGCATCCTGGCCGGCCTGTCGCGGGCCAGCAGCGGCCGTGTGCTGGTGCATGGCAGCGATGTGGTGACCGACTACGCCGCGGCCCGCCGCAAGCTCGGCATCGTGCCGCAGGAGCTGGTGTTTGATCCCTTTTTCACGGTGCGTGAGGCGCTGCGCATTCAATCCGGCTATTTCGGCGTCAAGAACAACGACGCCTGGATCGATGAATTGCTGCTCAGTCTGGGGCTGGCCGACAAGGCCGATTCGAATATGCGGCAGTTGTCGGGCGGCATGAAGCGCCGCGTGCTGGTGGCGCAGGCGCTGGTGCACAAACCCCAGGTCATCGTGCTGGACGAACCCACCGCTGGCGTGGACGTGGAACTGCGCCAGACCCTCTGGCAATTTGTCGCCCGGCTCAACAAGCAGGGCAGCACCGTGCTGCTGACCACCCACTACCTTGAAGAGGCCGAGGCGCTGTGCAGCCGCATCGCCATGCTCAAGCATGGCCGCATGGTGGCGCTGGCCCAGACCTCCGAGCTGCTCAAGTCCGCGTCGTCGAACGTGCTGCGTTTCAAGATCGACAGCGAACTGCCCAAGGCGCTGGCCGACAAGGCCCGCATCACTGGCCGCATCGTGCAGCTCCCCGCCCACAATGCGCATGAAATCGAGCAATACCTGAGCGCCATCCGCGAGGCCGGCCTGGTGGCCGAAGATGTCGAGATCCGCAAGGCGGACCTCGAAGACGTGTTCCTCGAAGTGATGGCTGAAAAAATCGGTGTGGCCGAAGGGGTAAAGGCATGACCGGCTGGCAAACCCTGTTCTACAAGGAAGTGCTGCGCTTCTGGAAGGTCGGCTTCCAGACCGTCGGTGCGCCCATCCTCACCGCCGTCATGTACATGCTGATCTTCGGCCATGTGCTGCAGGACCAGGTCAAGGTGTACGGATCGGTCAGTTACACCGCTTTTCTGGTGCCCGGCCTGGTCATGATGAGCGTGTTGCAGAATGCCTTTGCCAACAGCTCCTCCTCGCTGATCCAGAGCAAGATCATGGGCAGCCTGGTGTTTGTGCTGCTCAGCCCGCTGTCGCATTGGCACTGGTTTTTCGCCTACGTTGGCTCCTCGGTCGTGCGCGGTCTGGCGGTCGGCCTGGGCGTGTTTGTGGTCACCGTGTATTTCGGCCAGCCCAGCTTTGTGGCGCCGGTCTGGATCATCGTGTTTGCAGTGCTTGGTGCGGCGCTGCTCGGCTCGCTGGGCTTGATCGCCGGCCTGTGGGCTGAAAAATTCGACCAGATGGCGGCGTTCCAGAATTTCGTGATCATGCCGATGACGTTTCTCAGCGGCGTTTTCTACTCCATCCACTCCTTGCCGCCGTTCTGGCAGACCGTCAGCCACCTGAATCCGTTTTTCTACATGATTGATGGCTTCCGTTACGGCTTTTTCGGCGTCAGCGACGTGTCTCCGTGGTTGAGCCTGGCCATCGTGGGCAGCGCGCTGTTGGTGGTCAGCGGCATCGCGGTGAACTTGCTGCGCATTGGCTACAAAATAAGACATTGACCGGATCCCTGCACAACATGACCAGCGAAGAACTCCAAACCATCATTGCCGCAGGCCTGCCCTGCGAACACATCGAACTCACCGGCGACGGCCGGCACTGGTATGCCACCATCGTGTCTAGCGCCTTTGAAGGCCAGCGCCTGATCCAGAGGCACCAGCGGGTCTATGCCACGCTGGGCGGGCGCATGCAGACCGACGAGGTGCATGCCCTGTCGATGAAAACCTACACGCCCGCCGAATGGGCCAACCACCCCGCAGAGTAAGACCATGGACAAACTATTGATCAAGGGCGGCAAGACGCTCGCCGGCACCGTCGATATTTCGGGTGCCAAAAACGCGGCCCTGCCGGAGCTGTGTGCGGCGCTGCTGACCGCCGACCCGGTGACGCTGGAAAACGTGCCGCGCCTGCAGGATGTGGCCACCATGCTCAAGCTGATCCGCAACATGGGCGTGACGGCCGAGCGCAGCGACAGCGCGCCCGGCAGCGTGGTCATCAACGCGGGCGCCCTGAGTTCGCCGGAAGCACCGTACGAGCTGGTCAAGACCATGCGCGCGTCGGTGCTTGCGCTGGGCCCGCTGCTCGCGCGTTTTGGCGAGGCCACGGTCTCGCTGCCCGGCGGCTGCGCCATCGGTTCGCGGCCGGTGGACCAGCACATCAAGGGCATGCAGGCCATGGGTGCCGACATCGTGGTCGAACACGGCTACATGATTGCCAAGCTACCGGCCGGCCCCAATGGTCAACGCGGGCGTCTCAAGGGCTGCAACATCCTGACCGACATGGTCACGGTCACTGGCACCGAAAATTTCATGATGGCGGCCAGCCTGGCCGAGGGCGAAACCATTCTCGAAAACGCGGCGCAGGAGCCGGAAATCGGCGACTTGGCCGAAATGCTGATCAAGATGGGCGCGAAAATTGAAGGCCATGGCAGCAGCCGCATCCGTATCCAGGGTGTGGAGCGCCTGCACGGCTGCACCCATCAGGTGGTGGCCGACCGCATCGAGACAGGCACCTTTCTGTGCGCGGTGGCGGCGGCCGGCGGCGACGTGGTATTGCGCCACGGCCGCGCCGAGCACCTGGAAGCCGTGATCGAGAAGCTGCGCGAAGCCGGTGCGGTGATCTCCGCGGGTGACGGCTTCATCCGGGTCCAGGCGTCGGGACGCATGCAGGCGCAGTCCTTCCGCACCACCGAGTACCCGGGTTTTCCGACCGACATGCAGGCCCAGTTCATGGCCCTCAATGCGATTGCCGAGGGCCCGAGCAAGGTGACGGAAACGATTTTTGAGAACCGCTTCATGCACGTCAACGAGATGGTGCGCCTGGGCGCGAAGATCGAGATCGACGGCAAGTTCGCGGTCATCGAAGGGGTGGAAAAACTCTCCGGCGCCACCGTGATGGCGACCGATCTGCGTGCCTCCGCCAGCCTGGTGATCGCCGGCCTGGTGGCGGAGGGCGAGACGCTGATTGACCGCATCTACCACCTGGACCGCGGCTACGACCAGATGGAAGCCAAGCTGCGCGGCATCGGTGCCGATATCGAACGGATCAAGTCATGATCACGCTCGATCAACAGGAGGCGCCATCGTGATCACGCTTGCTTTGTCCAAAGGCCGCATCTTCGACGAAACCCTGCCGCTGCTGAAGGCCGCCGGCATCGAGGTGCTGGAAGACCCGGAAAAATCGCGCAAGCTGATCATCGGCACCAGCCGTGCCGACGTGCGTGTGGTGCTGGTGCGCGCCACCGACGTGCCGACCTATGTGCAGTACGGCGGCGCCGACATCGGCGTGACCGGCAAGGACACGCTGATCGAACACGGCGGCCAGGGCCTGTACCAGCCGCTGGACCTGCAGATTGCCAAATGCCGCATGAGTGTGGCGGTGCGTGCCGGTTTCGACTATGAAGCGGCGGTGAAGCAGGGTTCGCGCCTGAAGGTGGCGACCAAGTTTGTCAGCATCGCGCGCGATTTTTTCGCCACCAAGGGCGTGCATGTGGACCTGATCAAGCTGTACGGCAGCATGGAACTCGCGCCGCTGACGGGCCTGGCCGACGCGATTGTCGACTTGGTCAGCAGCGGCAACACCCTCAAGGCCAACCACCTGGTCGAGGTCGAGCGCATCATGGACATCAGCTCGCACCTGGTGGTCAACCAGGTCGCGCTCAAGCTCAAGCAGGCGCCGATACGCGCCATCATCGATGCTTTCTCGTCGGCCATCGTCCGACCTGTTGCATGAGGTTGCTATGAATTTAATAGCTTCTCCTGCCCGCCTGTCAACGGCTGAGGCCACGTTTGAGGCCCAATTCACGGCGCGCCTGCACTGGTCGGCGGACACCGACGCCGCGATCGAGCAGCGTGTGGCTGACATCCTGGCCGATGTGCAGCAGCGCGGCGACGCCGCCGTGCTGGAATACACCGCGCGTTTTGACGGGCTCAGCGCAGCCAGCATGCACGCGCTGGAACTGACGCAGGCCGAACTCAAGGCCGCTTTCGACACGATTCCCGCGGCGCAGCGCGACGCCTTGCAAGCCGCTGAGCGCCGCGTACGCAGCTATCACGAGGCGCAGAAAAGGGCCAATGGCGAGAGCTGGAGTTACCGCGACGAAGACGGCAGCCTGCTCGGCCAGAAGGTCACGCCACTGGACCGCGTCGGCATTTACGTGCCGGGCGGCAAGGCGGCCTACCCGTCGTCGGTGCTGATGAACGCGATTCCCGCCCATGTGGCCGGTGTCGGCGAAATCATCATGGTGGTGCCCACGCCCAAAGGCGAAAAAAACGCGCTGGTGCTGGCTGCCGCTTATGTGGCGGGCGTCACGCGCGCCTTCACCATCGGCGGCGCGCAGGCGGTGGCGGCGCTGGCCTACGGCACGCAGACCGTGCCCAAGGTCGACAAGATCACCGGCCCCGGCAACGCCTATGTGGCCAGCGCCAAAAAGCGTGTGTTTGGCACGGTGGGCATCGACATGATTGCCGGCCCCAGCGAAATCCTGGTGCTGGCCGACGGCAGCACGCCGGCCGACTGGGTGGCGATGGATTTGTTCAGCCAGGCCGAACATGACGAACTCGCGCAAAGCATCCTGCTGTGCCCGGACGCGGCTTATATCGATGCGGTGCAGGAAGCGATCAACCGCCTGCTGCCCGCCATGCCGCGTGCGGACATAATCGCCAAGTCCCTCAGCGGCCGCGGTGCGCTGATCCACACGCGCAGCATGGAAGAGGCCTGCGCCATCAGCAACCGCATTGCGCCCGAACACCTGGAAGTCTCCAGCCGCGACCCGCACCGCTGGGAGCCGCTGCTCAAACATGCGGGCGCGATTTTCCTGGGCGCTTACACCAGCGAATCGCTGGGCGACTACTGCGCCGGCCCCAACCATGTGTTGCCGACCAGCGGCACCGCGCGTTTCTCCAGCCCGCTGGGTGTCTACGATTTTCAGAAGCGTTCCAGCCTGATCGAGGTCAGCGAAGCCGGCGCGCAGACATTGGGAAAAATTGCTGCCGAACTGGCCTATGGTGAAGGCCTGCAGGCGCACGCCCGCGCCGCTGAAATGAGAATGAAAAAATGAACGATGTCGCGCCCGGACTGAAAAAGCTGATCAGACAGGACGTCCAGTCCATGCACGCCTACGCCATCCAGGATTCCGCAGGCATGGTCAAGCTCGACGCGATGGAAAACCCGCACCGGCTGCCGCCCGCCCTGCAGGCACAGCTGGGCCAGCGCCTGGGCGCACTGGCCCTGAACCGCTATCCAGATGGGCGCGTCAACGACCTGCGCGCGGCCCTGGCTTCCTACGCGCAGATGCCCGAAGGCTTCGACATCATGCTGGGCAACGGCTCCGACGAGCTGATCTCGCTGCTGGCCATGGCCTGCGACGTGCCCGGCGCCTCGATTCTTGCGCCGCTGCCCGGTTTTGTGATGTACGCCATGAGTGCGCAACTGCAGGGGCTGAAATTCATCGGTGTGCCTTTGACGGCAGACTTCGAGCTCGACGAGGCCGCCATGTTGGCCGCCATCGCCGAACACCAACCCTCCATCATCTACATCGCCTACCCGAACAACCCGACGGCCAACCTCTGGGACGACGCGGTGATTGAAAAAATCATTGCCGCGGCGCCCGGCCTGGTGGTGATCGACGAGGCCTACCAGCCCTTTTCGAGCAAAAGCTACATCGACCGCATCGGCCGGCACAGCCACGTGCTGCTGATGCGTACGTTGAGCAAGTTCGGCCTGGCCGGCGTGCGGATCGGCTACATGATGGGCCCGAAAGCCCTGATTGCCGAGATCGACAAGGTGCGCCCGCCCTACAACATCAGTGCGCTCAATTACGAGTGCGCGCTGTTTGCGCTCGAACATGCCGAGGTGTTTGCGGCGCAAGCCGAGGACATACGGGCGCAACGTGCTATTCTTTTCGAAGCGCTGCAGGCCTTGCCGGGGCTCAAGACCTGGAAAAGCGATGCCAACATGATCCTGGTGCGGGTGCCCGATGCCCAGAAAACCTTCGAGGGCATGCGGGCGCGCAAGGTGCTGGTCAAAAACGTTTCTAAAATGCATCCATTGCTGGCCAACTGCCTGCGCCTGACCGTTGGCACCGCCGACGACAATGTGCAGATGCTGGCAGCCCTCAAAGAATCCCTATGACCACCCCCACCACGCTGGCCCCCCTTGCCCCGAGAACGGCCGAAGTTTCGCGCAACACCGCCGAAACCCAGATCACCGTCAAGCTCAACCTCGACGGAACGGGCAAGGCCAGCCTGTCCACAGGCATCGGCTTTTTCGACCACATGCTGGACCAGATCGCCAGGCATGGCCTGATCGATCTGGACATCCAGGCCAAGGGCGACCTGCACATCGATGGCCACCACACGGTGGAAGACGTGGGCATCACCCTGGGGCAGGCCGTGGCCCAGGCCGTCGGCGACAAGAAGGGCCTGCGCCGCTACGGCCATGCCTATGTGCCGCTGGACGAGGCGCTGTCGCGCGTGGTCATCGACTTTTCAGGACGGCCCGGGCTGGACATGCATGTGCCCTTCAAGAGCGGCATGATAGGCGCGTTCGACAGCCAGCTGGCCTACGAGTTCTTCCAGGGCTTTGTGAACCACGCCTTTGTGACCCTGCACATCGACAACCTCAAGGGTGACAACGCGCACCACCAGGCCGAAACCGTCTTCAAGGCCTTTGCGCGCGCCCTGCGCATGGCGCTCGAGATCGACCCCCGGTCGGCCGGCGTGATTCCCTCGACCAAGGGCTCGCTGTAGGCAAAACCTTGTATGTTTTTGCCTTCCAGTCCATGCTGTACTTGCGCAGACAGCTATAAAAACAGTAGCAAACTTTCGTCCTGATGGCCAAATTCAAGAAAATCGCGGTGGTGGACTACGGCATGGGCAACCTGCGCTCGGTGTCGCAGGCGGTCCAGCATGTCACGGCCGACAGCGGTTTCGAGGTGGTCGTGACCTCCAGCGCGCAGGACGTGCTGGACGCTGACCGCATCGTGCTGCCCGGCCAGGGCGCGATTGCCGACTGCATGCACGAGCTGCAGGCCTCGGGCATGCTGGAGGCCGTGCTGCAGGCGGCCGCCAGCAAGCCGCTGTTCGGCGTCTGTGTCGGCATGCAGATGCTGCTGGACCACAGCGCGGAAGGGCGGGGCGCTGAGGGCACGCGTGGCCTGGGCCTGATTCCGGGCGAGGTGCTCAAGTTTGAGCTGGCCGGCCGGCTGCAGCCCGATGGCAGCCGCTACAAGGTGCCGCAAATGGGATGGAACCAGGTCTTCCAGTCGGTGCCGGTCCATCCCCTGTGGGCGGGCATCCCTGATGGCGCCTGGTTTTATTTCGTGCACAGCTTCTACGCGCGCCCGTCGGATGCGCGCCACACCGCGGGCGAGGCCGACTACGGCGCGCGCTTTACCGCGGCGGTTGCGCGCGATAATATTTTCGCCACCCAGTTTCACCCCGAAAAAAGCGCCGACCAGGGGCTGGCCCTGTACCGCAACTTCCTGCACTGGAATCCCTGATTCACTACCCGGCATGCCTGCCCCTGTCCCAGCCATCTCTGCCGCATCGCTTTCCTCACGTCCCACTTTCATCCACCGTTGCCTCATTGCCCATGCTACTCATCCCCGCGATTGACTTGAAAGACGGCCATTGTGTGCGCCTCAAACAGGGCGATATGGACCAGTCCACCATCTTCAGCGAAGACCCGGCCGCCATGGCGCGCAGCTGGGTCGACAAGGGCGCGCGCCGCCTGCACCTGGTGGACCTGAACGGCGCCTTTGCCGGCAAGCCGAAAAACGAGGCGGCCATCCGCAAGATACTGGCCGAAGTCGGCAGCGAGATCGACGTGCAGCTCGGTGGCGGCATCCGCGACCTGGACACCATCGAGCGTTACCTCGACTCCGGCCTGCGCTACGTGATCATCGGCACGGCCGCGGTGAAAAACCCCGGCTTCCTGCAGGACGCCTGCACGGCTTTTGGCGGCCACATCATCGTCGGTCTCGATGCCAAGGACGGCAAGGTCGCCACCGACGGCTGGAGCAAGATGACCGGCCATGAAGTCGTCGACCTCGGCAAGAAATTCCAGGACTACGGCGTCGAATCCATCATCTACACCGACATCGGCCGCGACGGCATGCTCACCGGCATCAACATCGAGGCCACCGTCAAGCTCGCGCAGGCGCTGACCATTCCGGTGATCGCCTCGGGCGGCCTGTCCAACATGGCTGACATTGAAGCGCTGTGTGCGGTGGAAGATGAAGGCGTTGAAGGCGTGATTTGCGGCCGTTCGATATACAGCGGTGACCTTGATTTCGCCGCGGCCCAGACCAGAGCAGATGAGCTGAACGGCTGATCGACAGCCCTTACCCGTCGATCAGCATGCTCGCTAAACGAATCATTCCCTGTCTTGATGTGACCGGCGGCCGCGTGGTCAAGGGTGTCAACTTTGTCGAGCTGCGCGACGCCGGCGATCCGGTGGAAATTGCCGCGCGTTACAACGAGCAGGGCGCCGATGAACTGACCTTTCTGGACATCACGGCCACCAGCGACGGGCGGGACCTGATCCTGCACATCATCGAAGCGGTGGCCTCGCAGGTGTTCATTCCGCTGACGGTGGGCGGCGGGGTGCGCACCGTGGATGACGTGCGCCGGCTGCTCAACGCCGGCGCCGACAAGACCAGTTTCAATTCGGCCGCGCTGGCCAACCCGCAGGTGATCGAAGACGCCTCCGGCAAATACGGCGCGCAGTGCATCGTGGTGGCCATCGACGCCAAACGCCGCTCCGACGAGGAGGCGCTGACACGCGGGCCGGGCTGGGACGTCTACAGCCATGGCGGGCGCAAGAACACCGGGCTGGACGCCGTGGCCTGGGCGACCGAGATGGCGCGGCGCGGTGCCGGCGAAATCCTGCTGACCAGCATGGACCGCGACGGCACCAAGTCCGGCTTCGACCTGGCCTTGACCCGAGCGGTCAGCGACGCGGTCAGCGTGCCGGTGATCGCCTCCGGTGGCGTCGGCAACCTCGACCACCTGGCCGACGGCATCCAGCTCGGCGGCGCCGATGCCGTGCTGGCCGCCAGCATCTTCCATTACGGCGAATACACGGTGCAGCAGGCCAAGCAGCACATGGCGGCCCGTGGTATCCCCGTTCGTCTCTAGTTTCAAGCCTTTCAGCCTCCCAGCCCATAGCTGACGGGCGCAAACAGCTATAAATTCGATAGTAATGCCGGCAGGCGGCGGTGCTGGTGTCCATTCCAGTCGGGGCCGCGGAACCGGCTCTGCCGGGCCGCAGGCGCAGCGGCTCCCTCGGGGCGCAGCGCAGTACACGAAGTGACCAGCGTGGGGACCTTATATGGCGGGCGATAATACTTCCATGAACTGGCTAGACGACATTCAATGGGACGACAAGGGCCTGATCCCGGTCATCACGCAAGAGGCATCGAGCGGCGACGTGCTGATGTTCGCCTGGATGAACCGCGAGGCGCTGCAAAAGACCGCCGAACTCGGCCAGGCCGTGTATTTCAGCCGTTCGCGCGGGCGCTTGTGGCACAAGGGCGAGGAGTCCGGCCACCTGCAGACCGTGCACGAGATCCGGATGGACTGCGACAACGATGTGATTTTGCTGAAAGTGACGCAGCTCGGCCACGAACCCGGCATTGCCTGTCACACCGGGCGCCACAGCTGCTTTTTCAGCCTCTACAAAGACGGCCAATGGGTGGTGACCGAGCCGGTCCTCAAAGACCCGACCACCATTTACAAGTAAGCCATGACTTCCAACGACTCCCTGCAACGCCTGGCGCAAATCATCGAAAGCCGCAAGCCGGCCCGCGGCGGCGACCCGCAAACCAGCTACGTGGCGCGGCTGCTGCACAAGGGTCCGGACGCTTTCCTGAAGAAAATCGGCGAAGAGGCCACCGAAACCGTGATGGCCGCCAAGGACATGGACCACGGCGGCGCCACCCCCGAACTCAGCGCCAAACTGGTCGGTGAAGTCGCCGACCTGTGGTTTCACAGCCTGATCGCGCTGGCGCACTACGGCCTGTCGCCGGCCGACGTGATTGCCGAGCTGGAGCGCCGCGAAGGCACCAGTGGCATCGAGGAAAAAGCCCTGCGCAAGGTGCAGGCGCGTGAAGCGACCGAAAAATAAAACGAAGCAAGAAAGGGAAACCATGAGCGAGACCGACCTGGCCGAATTCGACACCAAGAACCCGAACGATCGCATCGTCATGCATGTGCTTTACGGCCTGCACACGCTGGCCTGGTTCAGCGGCGGCGTTTTTGCGGTGATTGCGCTGATCGTCAACTACATCCGGCGTGGCGAGGAGTCCGACGCGCTGTACATCGACCACCACAACTACATGATCCAGACCTTCTGGTGGACGCTGATGTGGCTGGTCCTGCTGTCGCCGCTGTGGCTGCTACTGGTCCTGCCGGGCGCCATTGCCTACGGCATCGTCTGGCTCTGGTACCTGTACCGCTGCGTGCGCGGCTGGATGCGTTTCAACAGCCATCGGCCCGCCCGCAGCGTGTCCTCCCTCTGACCCCTTTTCCCGCAAGAGCCT
Source organism: Polaromonas sp. YR568 (assembly GCF_943371715.1). Classification (GTDB taxonomy): domain Bacteria; phylum Pseudomonadota; class Gammaproteobacteria; order Burkholderiales; family Burkholderiaceae_C; genus Polaromonas. The sequence continues at coordinate 190,304 of NZ_CALRVW010000003.1, forward strand.
GCCATGAGCCAGCCCAGCCCCCACGCCCCCGACAACTGCATTTTCTGCAAGATTGCCGCCGGCCAGATCCCCAGCCGAAAGGTGTATGAGGACGACGAGATTTTCGTTTTCCACGACATCCATCCCTGGGCGCCAGTGCATTTCCTGATGATCCCGAAGGCGCACATTGCGTCGCTGGCGCAGGTCGGGCCTGAACACGAGGCTTTGCTGGGCCGCATGATGGTGCTGGCCCCGCGGCTTGCGGTGGCGCAGGGCTGCAACCCCTACCCCGAAGGCGGCTTCCGCATGGTGAGCAACACCGGCGCAGAAGGCGGCCAGGAAGTGCACCACCTGCACATTCATGTGATGGGTGGGCCGCGGCCCTGGTTGAAGGGTTAGCCCCCACGCTCCGCCGCTCCGCCGCTGCGCGGGTCGCTGTACCTTGCAGGCCGCCGCTCGCCAGAGGCTTCGCTTCTGTCGCCTGTCCAAAGCTGCGCAGGCAGCTTTGGAGCCGCAGGCTCCAGCCCCGAGGGGGCGCTGCGCCTGCGGGCCGGCGGAGCCGGACCCGCGGCCCCGGTTGCGTTAAACGTCCCCGCTTGTTCGCAGGGTAAATCCTCACTTGCAGCGGTCGGACCGGACCCCAATTAAGGCAGGCGTGTTGCCAGGGTGGTCAATGCGGGTCATTCCCGTCCATCCCCCTGACAAGGCCTTTAGAATGGACACAATGTTGTGCAAGCTTGCAATTAAAGTTTAGGAGAGAACCATGGGCTCATTTTCCATTTGGCACTGGCTGATCGTGCTGTTGATCGTCGTGATGGTGTTTGGCACCAAAAAACTCAAGAACATGGGCAGCGACCTCGGTGGCGCCGTGAAGGGCTTCAAGGACGGCATGAAAGAGGGCGGTCAGAGCGCCGCCGATGCCAAGGACACCCCGCCCGGCCAGGTCAGCCACGCCCAGGCTACCGACAAAGCCACGATCGACGTGGAAGCCAAGCAGAAGTCTTGACGCGCAGTGTTTTCCTCTTGGCGGCCTACCGGGCTGAACGGCATTGATTGATCTAGGCATTTCAAAAATCGCGCTGATCGGCGCTGTGGCCCTGATCGTGATCGGTCCGGAAAAACTGCCGCGCCTGGCACGCACAGTGGGCACCCTGCTGGGCAAGGCGCAGCGTTATGTGGCCGACGTCAAGCAGGAAGTCAACCGCTCGATGGAGCTCGACGAACTCAAGAAGATGAAGGAAACGATGGAGGGCGCCGCCCGCGACGTCGAAAACTCCATCCAGACCAATGCCAGTGATTTCGAGAAATCATGGGCGGAAACCACCGGTACGGCCGCCAGCGACGAGTTGCCCGGCATGATCAGTTTCCCCGAGTACAAACACCCGAAAAAGAACTGGCGCCTTAAGCAGGGCGCCACGCCGCAGTGGTACAAGGCGCGTTCGGGCACGCGTACGCGCGCGCAGTCCGGCGCCGCGCGTGTGGCACGTTATCGCCCCCGGTCCGGCCCCTCTTCCGGGCGCAATGCCTGATCCTTCCTGATCTTTCTTTCCCGCGCACCTTCCGGCGCCACCTCCTCAGCGCAAACACCTCCCATGAGCGACCCCAACACCGACAAGCCCGACGAACTCGCGGGCACCGAGCAGCCTTTCGTGCAGCACCTGATGGAGCTGCGCGACCGGATGATCAAGGTGGTCATCGCCATTGGGGTCTGTGCCGCCCTGCTGGCGCTGTACCCCGGCCCCGGCGCGCTGTACGACCTGCTCGCGGCGCCGTTGGTCGCAGCCCTGCCCAAGGGCGCCACGCTGATCGCCACCAACGTGATCTCGCCGTTTGTGGTGCCGATCAAGATTCTTTTCATGGCCGCCTTCATGATTGCGCTGCCGGTGGTGCTCTACCAGGTCTGGGCCTTTGTGGCGCCCGGCCTGTATTCGCATGAGAAAAAGCTGGTGATGCCGCTGGTGGTATCGAGCACCCTGCTGTTTTTTATCGGCGTGGCTTTTTCCTACTATTTCGTGTTCGGTCAGGTGTTCAGCTTCATCCAGAGCTTTGCGCCCAAGTCGATCACCGCCGCGCCGGACATCGAGGAATACCTCAACTTCGTGCTCGGCATGTTCCTGGCGTTCGGCCTGGCGTTTGAGGTGCCGATCGCGGTGATCCTGCTGGTGCGCATGGGTGTGCTCACCGTGGCGCAGCTGCGCGAATACCGCGGTTATTTCTGGGTGATCGCCGCGATTGCCACGGCGCTGGTCACGCCGCCCGATGCGGGCTCGATGATCATCCTGCTGCTGGTGGTCGGCAGTCTGTACGAAGTCGGCATTGTGGCCGCGCAGATGTTCGCCAAACACACCAAAAAACCCGACGCCGACAGCGATACCGAAGCCGCCAAGCCGTAAGGAAGCGCTGAATAAGTCCCCTGCGGCGCGCGATCAGCCGGGCTCGGGCGGCCTGCTGCGTTGAATTTCTTGCCAATAGCCAACTATTGGCTGCGACATCCGCCTTGCATCCCATCCCGATCCGGCTGCCGCGCCTCCGCAAGGACTTATTCAGCGCTTCCCTAAGAGAAAAAGGCCTGCAGCCCTTTTCTGAAGGGCGCAGGAAGCTCCTGAATCGATAGCGTTAGGAGCGTTCAACGCTGGATTTTCGGCCGCTGCCGGGTCCCCGGAACCACCGCGATTTCCGTTTTTTTGTCCTTGCGCAGGACCCCCAGCGGTGCCGCCACGCCAGGCTTAAGGGCCGCCACGGCGCTCAGAAGTTCGGTCACGGTTCGGACCGGCTTGCCTGCCACGGTGGTGATCACGTCGCCCGGCACGATGCCGGCCTGCGCAGCCGGGCCGTTTTGCAGCACGCCGGTGATGATCACGCCGCCCGCGCCCAGTGCCTCGGGCTTGATGCCGAAGGTCTCGGCCACTTCAGGGCTCAGGTCCTGCGGCTCCACGCCTATCCAGCCCCGTGTCACCTGGCCGTCCTTCACGATGCTTTCCAGCACCTGCTTGCCGGTGGACACCGGAATGGCAAAACCGATGCCCATGGAGCCGCCCGAACGCGAATAAATCGCGGTGTTGATGCCCAGCAGCCGGCCTTGGGTGTCGACCAGCGCGCCGCCCGAGTTGCCGGGGTTGATGGCCGCGTCGGTCTGGATGAAGTTCTCGAAGGTATTGATGCCCAGCTGGTTGCGGCCCAGCGCGCTGACAATGCCGCTGGTGACCGTCTGGCCGACGCCGAAGGGGTTGCCGATGGCCAGCACCGGATCGCCAACCTGCAGGGTGTCCGAGCTGCCGAGCACGATGACCGGCAGCTTGTCGAGTTCGATTTTCAGGATCGCCAGGTCGGTTTCAGGGTCGGTGCCTATGATTTTCGCCTTGGCCTTGCGCGTGTCGTTGAGGATGACTTCGATGTCGTCCGCGCCCTCGACCACGTGGTTGTTGGTCAGGATGTAACCGTTGGGGCTGACGATCACGCCGCTGCCCAGCCCGACCTGCGGCTCGTTTTGCCCGCCCTGGTCGCCAAAAAAGAACTTGAACCAGGGGTCGTCCATGTTCGGGTTGCGCGCTGCCGCCTTGCTGGTGTTGATGCTGACCACCGCCGCCGAAGCCGACTTGGCCGCCGCGGCAAAGCTGCCGGCCGGCGCCGGGGCGCCCGGCAGGCCTGCCGGCGCTTCGATCACCGCCACCGCGCCCATGCCAGGCCGGTTCAGCCACTGGGGCTTGAGCGTGGCCACGACAAAGTAGGCGGCCAGGAGAACCGTCACGGTTTGGGAGAACAGAAGCCAGAATTTACGCATGGTGGGTCCAGAAGGAAACGGCCGTGAAGACAGAAAAACAGAGCAGAAAACAAAAAATGCGGCTGGACAGCAAAGTTGGGGGCCGCCAGCAAATTACCAAGAGTTGCGATTTTCCCCCACTTTGGCCGGGCGCTGCCGGCCCGCGCCAGGTGTCCTGCGCGCAGCCGTGGGAGGGGACATAATTTGCAGCACCCCGGCGTCCGCGCGACCGCTCCGGTTCCGGGCCCAAACACAAGGAATCCGTCATGAAAGCTGCCAGCGTCCTCGCCACCATCGGCAACACACCGCATATCCGGATCAACCGGCTTTTTGGTGCGGCCTGCCAGACCCACCAGATCTACATCAAGTCCGAGCGCAGCAACCCGGGCGGCTCCATCAAGGACCGCATCGCGCTGTCCATGGTGGAAGCGGCCGAACAGTCGGGCGCGCTGAAGCCCGGCGGCACCATCATCGAACCGACCTCGGGCAACACCGGTGTCGGCCTGGCCATGGTTGCGGCGGTCAAGGGCTACACGCTGGTGCTGGTGATGCCCGACAGCATGAGCATCGAGCGACGCCGCCTGATGCTGGCCTACGGCGCCAGTTTCGAGCTGACGCCGCGCGAAAAAGGCATGAACGGCGCGATTGCCCGTGCCAAAGAGCTGGTAGCGCAGACCCCTGGCGCCTGGATGCCGCAGCAGTTTGAAAATCCGGCCAACATCGACATTCACGTGCGCACGACCGCCGAGGAGATCCTGGCGGACTTCCCCGGCGGCGTGGACTACCTGATCACCGGGGTCGGCACCGGCGGCCACCTGAGCGGCGTGGCGCAGGTGCTGAAGGCCAGATTTCCGAACACCAAAGTCTTTGCGGTGGAGCCCTCGGCCTCACCGGTGATCAGCGGCGGCAAACCTTCGCCGCACCCGATCCAGGGCATAGGCGCGGGCTTCATTCCGGCCAACCTGATAACCGGCCTGCTGGACGGCGTGATCCAGGTCGAAGGCGATGCCGCCAAGGACTATGCCCGACGCAGCGCGACCGAAGAGGGCCTGCTGGTCGGCATTTCCTCAGGGGCCACGCTGGCGGCCATCGCGCAGAAGCTGCCGGAGATTCCTCCCGGCAGCACGGTGCTGGGCTTCAACTACGACACCGGTGAGCGTTACCTGTCCATCGAGGGCTTTCTTCCTTGAACTCCCCCCAGGCTTCCGGAGCACCGGTAGCGCCGCGCGCGCTGCTGCTGGCTGCTTTCGACCAGCTGCTGCAGCCCGACGGTTTCAAGGACTACGGGCCGAACGGCCTGCAGGTCGAGGGCAAGGCCGAGGTGCGCAAGATCGTTTCCGGCGTGACCGCCAGCCTGGCCCTGATTGAAGCGGCGGTGGCCGCGCAGGCCGATGCGATTTTTGTGCACCACGGCCTGTTCTGGCGCGGCCAGGACGGCCGCGTGACGGGCTGGATGAAGCAGCGCCTGGGCCTGCTGCTGGCGCACGACATCAACCTCTACGCCTACCACCTGCCGCTCGATGCCCACCCCGAACTCGGCAACAACGCCCAGCTGGGTCTGCAGCTCGGGCTGAAGGCGGACCGCTGGTTCGGCGAGAACAAGCTGGGTTTCCTCGGTGGGCGTAGCGGCAGCGTCGAAGGCTTTGACAGCGCCGAGAGCCTGGCCTCCCATGTCAAAAATGCATTAAATCGGCCTGTCACCCTTGTTGGACGAGCGCCGACAGCTATTAAAAACATAGCGTGGTGCAGCGGCGGCGCGCAGGGCTACTTCGAGGACGCGATTGCCGCCGGGGCCGACGCCTTCATCACCGGCGAGATCTCCGAGCCGCAGGCGCATTACGCGCGTGAAATGGGCGTGGCCTTCATTGCCTGCGGTCACCATGCGTCCGAGCGTTACGGCGCGCCCGCGGTGGCGGCGCACGTGGCCGCGCAGTTCGGGCTGGCGCACGAGTTCATCGACATCGACAACCCGGCCTGAGCGCCGCGGCTCAGACGGGTGTCCTGCGGAGCCGGGCACCGCGGCCGTTGCGTGCGTGGTGCGGCCGACCTGAGCGCATGGCATGCCAGCTCGCGCCGAGCTGGGCATTTTCCACCGGCACGGCCTCGCGGCTGATCTCGTCAAGCAGCGCGGCGCGTGAGCGCATGCTGCGGGCGGCCATGGCCATTTCCTCGGCCTCGTGCAGCAGCTGGGCCACGTCCCGACCCGCGCCCGTCAGATGGACCATGCCGACGCTGATGTCGGCGCTGATCCGGATGCGCTCGCCGTTCAGTGCGCTGATCTCCAGCGGCCGCCGCAGGCTGGAGGCCACGCGCAGCCCCAGGGTGCGTATCCAGCCGGGCGAATGCAGGCTTTCGATCAGCACCACAAAACAGCGGTCGTAGTACCGCCCGGCGGGGTTGACGACGCCGGTGTGGCGCTGCATGCGGCGCGCCAGCTGCGCGTAAATTTCGTTGAGGCCGTGCTGACCGACCTGGTCGAGCAGCCGCTCGGGCTCGAACACCCGCACCGCCATGATCGCGCCGTCGCGCCGGGTGCGCGCCAGCCGGCGCTGCGCCTTCAGGATTTTCTGCACCAGCACGACACTGCTGTAAAGCTGGGTGGTGGGGTCGCGTCGCGACTGGCCGGCATGGCGGATGGCCAGGTCCTGGTGGTTGCGCAGCCACAGGGTCACGGCGATCACCGAGACGCTGAGCAAGCCCAGCAGGGCCACGCCGCCCTGCAACAGGACCGAGGGTCGGCTGGGGTTGAGCACCAGCCAGTACAGGCCGAGCTGGAGCGGCAGCGTCAACAGGCAGCCACCGGCCAGCCCCCAGGCGAGCCGGTCCCCCTGTTGCGCCGCGCGTACGGCCAGCCACAACGACACCGAGAGGCTCAGCACGGCCAGCCCCGCCGAGGCGGGCAGCTGGAGGCCGGGTGCCAGCAGCAGGCACAGCGGCCCGCCTGCCAGGCACAGGGTGCTGACGGTGCGAAGGCTCAGGTCGGTGAGCCGGTCGCGTCGGGCGGCGGCCAGCCACTGGCCCGCACCGTAAGTGCCCAGGCCCCCGCACAGGGGCCCGATCAGCACCTGGGCGGTATGCAGCCAAGTCGCATTGGGGTTTGGCAGCATGGTGGCCGCCAGACCGCTGAGCAGCATGAAAAACAGCCAGCAGGCCGTGAGGTAAATCAGGCTCTGCGCACTGGCGCGGCTCCGGCTGAAAAGCGCATCTGCCGCGCTGAGCAGGACCACCAGGCCAATCGATCCGGCGGCGGCGCTCCAGATGATGGTTTCGGCCGTATTCATGCCGCCTTTCGCCACAGTGCAGGGGCGCGGTCCAGGGTTTGCGCGAGAATACCGGCAGGATGCATGTCTTCGCTTTCCCCTGTTCAGTGGCCTTGCCGGCTGCCTGTCCGTCAGGTGGGCCGGCAAGCAGCTGGTGGACACCATGGCGCGCCGCGCCATGCAAACCATTATGAGACGTACAGACCGCCAGGGGAAGAGATGCAGGACCTGAGAAACCGGCCACTGGCCATCACCATGGGCGATCCGGCCGGGATCGGGCCGGAAATCATTGCCAAGGCCTTTCGCGACGCGCCGGCCGAACTGGCCGGTTGCGTGGTGATCGGGGATGTCGCCACCCTGCGCCGCGCCGCGCAGCTGGTGGGCGGTGGTCCGGCCCTGGCCTCACCCGTGGTCCAGCTTGAAGCGGTCAGCCACTGGCAGTCGGCGCCGCCGCGCTGCATTCCCGTGCTACAAAAATGTGAGCTTGCTGCGCCCGTGCCTTTTGGGCGAATCAGTGCTTTGGCTGGCAAGGCGGCAGCGGACTGCATTGTCTGGGCGGCCCGGGCGACGCTGGCCGGCGAATGTGCGGCGATGGTCACCGCACCCATCCACAAGGAGGCGCTGGCCGCCGCTGGCGCGGCGTTTGCCCGTTTCCCCGGCCACACCGAACTGCTGCAGGCCGAAGCCGCGGCTTTTCTCGGCAAGGAAGTGTCCGCGTTGCCGGTGCGCATGATGCTGGCCAACGATGAGCTCAAGACCGTGCTGGTCAGCATCCATCTTTCCTTGCGCGAGGCGATAGCTGCCGTGACTTTCGACAACGTGTTGCAGACCCTGCGCATCACGCACCAGGCTGTGCGCAGCGCCTCGGGCGCCCGGCCGCGCATCGCGGTCGCCGGCCTGAACCCGCACGCCGGCGAAGGCGGCCTGTTCGGCCGCGAAGAGGTGGACATCATCGCGCCGGCGATCGCCAGGGCCCGGGAAGAGGGGCTGGAGGTGAGCGGCCCCTTCGCCCCCGATACCGTGTTCATGAGGGCCCGCGCCCCGGCCGGTCAGGGCGGCGAGTTCGACGTGGTGGTGGCGATGTACCACGACCAGGGCCTGATCCCGGTCAAGTACCTGGGGGTGGAGCAGGGCGTCAATGTCACGCTGGGCCTGCCGCTGGTGCGCACCAGCCCGGACCACGGCACGGCGTTTGACATCGCCGGCACGGGCAGGGCCGACGCGTCCAGCCTGCTGGCGGCCATTCGCATGGCGCGGCAGTTGGTGGCCTGAACCGCTGTATTGCCCGAAAGTTCAAGGTAAAAGTGCCTGCAGCCCAGAAGGGGTGGGCGCAGAAAGCTACCAATTCGATAGCAACTGTCTGCGCCAAACGGGGGGTCAGCGGTTTTTCAAGCTGTCGCGGATCTCGCGCAGCAGCATCACGTCTTCAGGCGTGGCGGCGGGCGCCGCCGGCGTTTCCTTTTTCAGGCGATTGATCTGCTTGATCATCAGGAAGATGATGAACGCGAGGATGGCGAAGTTGACCGCCACCGTGATGAAGTTGCCATAGGCAAACACCGGAACGCCGGCTTTCTTCAGCGCGTCCAGCGTCATGGCCGTGCCCGCGGGCACCGTGCCCAGGACCACAAAAAGATTCGAGAAGTCGAGCTTGCCAATCACCGCCCCGACCAGTGGCAGGACCAGGTCGCTAACCACAGAGTCAACAATCTTGGCGAAGGCGGCGCCTATGATCACGCCCACAGCCAGATCAATGACATTGCCCTTGACGGCGAATTCCTTGAATTCCTTCATCATTCCCATGGTGTGCTCCTTGTGTGGTTGGTCAACACACGTCATTGTGCCCGGGCGGCGAGGCGAGAACGTAACGATGCAGCTTCGCACGGTGCCAACGCGGCGGCCCTGCCGATGTCGCAGCCGCGCTGTCGGAATGGGGCTCGCCGCTTGAAAATGCCATTCGCGCTCCGTTACAATCCCGGGTTGACCCCAATAAGCCCTCTTTCAAGTTTTTCAAGCCCTGTTCTTGTAGGACATCCATGACCCAAGCAAGCCTTAACGTGCCGCCCGGCGCACCGATTGACAAAGACAAAAGAAACTGGATCGTGACGACCTGCGCCGTCGGCGGTGCCGGTGTGGCCGCTGTCGCTGTGCCTTTTGTCAGCACTTTCCAGCCTTCCGAGCGTGCCAAAGCCGCCGGTGCTTCGGTGGAAGTTGATATTTCAAGCATGAAGCCTGGCGAAAAGCTCACGGTGGAGTGGCGCGGCAAGCCGGTCTGGATCGTCAGGCGTACGCCCGAGCAGCTGGCCGGCCTGGCCAAGCTGGACCCGCAGCTGGCCGACCCGAAGTCCGAGCGCAAGCCCGGCGAACTCACCCCCGAATACGCGCGCAACGAAAACCGCTCCATCAAGCCCGAATATTTTGTGGCTGTCGGTATCTGCACCCACCTGGGCTGCTCGCCCAGCGACAAGTTCACCCCTGGTGCCCAGCCATCGCTGCCTGACGACTGGGCGGGCGGTTTTCTGTGCGCCTGCCACGGTTCGACTTTCGACATCGCCGGCCGCGTGTACAAGAACAAGCCGGCACCGGACAACCTCGAAGTGCCGCCTCACATGTACCTGTCAGATGCCAAGCTGCTGATTGGCGAGGACAAAAAAGCCTGAAGCTTTGCTGGACAAGCCGCTGGTGCCGCGTGGCGCCCGCCAAGTCCCCCATCGAGTAGCAAATAGGACCCCTTATGGCTGAATTCAAAGAAATTTCCCCCGATGCGCCGGCTGCCGCCAGGTTGATGAACTGGGTCGACAACCGCTTCCCGGCCAGCAAGCTCTACAAAGAGCACATGAGCGAATACTACGCACCGAAGAACTTCAACTTCTGGTACGTGTTCGGCTCGCTGGCGCTGCTGGTGCTGGTCATCCAGATCGTCACCGGCATCTTCCTGACCATGCATTACAAGCCCGATGCCGCGCTGGCGTTTGGCTCGGTCGAGTACATCATGCGCGACGTGCCTTGGGGCTGGTTGATCCGCTACATGCACTCGACAGGCGCCTCGGCATTTTTTGTCGTGGTTTACCTGCACATGTTCCGCGGCCTGCTTTACGGCAGCTACCGCAAGCCGCGCGAGCTGATCTGGATTTTCGGCTGCGCGATTTTCCTGGCGCTGATGGCCGAGGCCTTCATGGGTTACCTGCTGCCATGGGGCCAGATGAGCTACTGGGGCGCCCAGGTGATCGTCAACCTGTTTGCCGCCATTCCCTTCATCGGTCCCGACTTGGCCCTGCTGATCCGCGGCGACTACGTGGTCGGTGACGCCACGCTGAACCGCTTCTTCGCCTTCCACGTGATCGCCGTGCCGCTGGTGCTGCTCGGCCTGGTGGTCGCACACCTGATTGCGCTGCATGAAGTCGGCTCCAACAACCCCGACGGCGTGGAAATCAAGGCGAAAAAAGACGCTGCCGGCAAGCCGCTCGATGGCATTCCTTTCCATCCCTACTACACGGTGCACGACATCTTTGCCGTCAGCGTGTTCCTGATGATTTTCTCGGCCATCATCTTTTTTGCCCCCGAGGCCGGCGGTTATTTCCTCGAGTACAACAACTTCATCCCGGCCGACCCGCTGAAAACGCCGCTGCACATCGCGCCGGTCTGGTATTTCACGCCCTACTACTCGATGCTGCGCGCGATCACCAGCGAGATGATGTATGCGCTGATTGCCTGCGTGCTGGCGGGTGCGGTGCTGGGTGTGCTCAAGGCAAAAATCTCCGCGCTGTTCAAGCTGGTGATTGTTGGCGCCGCCGTGGTGCTGATCGCCGCGATGCTGGCGATTGACGCCAAGTTCTGGGGCGTGGTTGTCATGGGTGGCGCGGTCATCATCCTGTTTTTCCTGCCCTGGCTGGACAACAGCGCCGCCAAATCGATCCGTTACCGGCCCACTTGGCATTCGTGGTTGTACGGCATTTTTGTCGTCAACTTCCTGGTGCTTGGTTACCTCGGCATCAACCCCCCCTCATTGATCAACGAGCGTGTCTCGCAGGTCGGAACGCTGTTTTATTTCGGCTTCTTCCTGCTGATGCCCTGGTGGAGCCGCCTGGGCACTTTCCGGCCGGTTCCTGACCGCGTGACTTTTGCTGCCCATTGAGCCGGAGACTCCTGACATGATGAAGACACTGAAACAACTGGCTCTGGGTTTTGCCGTCGTGCTGGCGCTGGCCGGTACGGGCGCGCACGCGGCGTCCACGGGCATTGCCTGGGACAAGGCGCCCAACAAGACCAACGACCTGGGCGCGCTGCAGAACGGCGCCAAGCTGTTCGTCAACTACTGCCTGAACTGCCACTCCGCTGCGTTCATGCGCTACAACCGCCTGCGCGACATCGGTCTGACCGAGCAGCAGATCAAGGACAACCTGTTGTTTGCCACCGACAAGGTGGGCGAAACCATGAAGGCCTCGATCGACCCGAAGCAGGCCAAGGACTGGTTTGGCGCTAACCCGCCTGACCTGACCGTGGTCGCGCGTTCACGCGCCGGCGCGGGGGGCACGGGTGCGGATTACCTCTACACCTATCTGCGTACGTATTACCGCGACGACACCACTATCACCGGCTGGAACAACCTGGCGTTCCCCTCTGTTGCCATGCCGCATGTGTTGTGGGAACTGTCCGGCGAGCGCAAGCCGCTGTACGAGGAAAAGGAAGAGCACGGCCACAAGGTCGCGGTCTTCAAGGGCTGGCAGCAAGTGACACCCGGCACCATGACGAACCTGCAGTACGACCAGGCCATGGGTGACCTGGTGGGCTACCTGCAATGGATGGCCGAGCCTGCACAGAACACCCGCGTCAGGGTGGGTGCCTGGGTGCTGCTGTTTCTGCTGGGTCTGACTTTTGTTGCCTGGCGCCTGAACGCGGCGTTCTGGAAAGACATCAAGTAATTTTTTTCGCCGGGGCTGGCTTCCCGGCACCTTCTGGAGTGGATGCCTTCAACGCTTCCACTCCTTTGCATTTAGGAGTTCCGAACCATGATGGTCCTTTATTCAGGCACGACCTGCCCGTTTTCGCATCGCTGCCGTTTTGTGCTGTTTGAGAAGGGCATGGATTTCGAAATCCGCGATGTGGACCTGTACAACAAGCCCGAAGACATCAATGTCATGAACCCCTACGGCCAGGTGCCGATTCTGGTGGAGCGTGACCTGATTCTGTACGAGTCGAACATCATCAATGAGTACATCGACGAGCGTTTCCCGCACCCGCAACTGATGCCCGGCGACCCGGTCGACCGTGCGCGGGTTCGCCTGTTCCTGCTCAACTTCGAGAAAGAACTGTTCGTCCACGTCAGCACGCTGGAAGCACGCGCGTCCAAGGGCAATGAAAAGGCACTCGAAAAGGCCCGTTCGCACATCCGCGACCGCCTGACGCAGCTGGCCCCGGTGTTCCTGAAAAACAAGTTCATGCTGGGTGACAACTTCTCCATGCTCGACGTGGCGATTGCGCCGCTGCTCTGGCGCCTGGACTACTACGACATCGACCTGTCGAAGAACGCCGCGCCGCTGCTCAAGTACGCCGAGCGCATCTTCTCGCGTCCGGCCTACATCGAGGCGCTGACGCCGTCCGAGAAGGTCATGAGGAAATAAATGGCCCCCACGCTTGTCGCTTCGCGTACTGCGCTGCCCCCCGAGGGGGTCGCTGCGCCTGCGGGCCGGCAGAGCCGGACCCGCGGCCCCTGCTTGAAGGAGCGGGGCCCCAGACTTGCAGCTTCGTTGATCGCGCTGGCCCGGATCTCGCGTGGCTGATTTCATGAACGCCCTGGACTCCACCTCCACACGCCCGTACCTGATACGTGCGCTGTACGACTGGTGTACCGACAACGGACTCACGCCTTATGTGGCGGTGGCGGTGGATGAAACCGTTCAGGTGCCGCGTGAATACGTCAAGAACAACGAGATCGTGCTCAACATCAGTTTTGATGCCACGAGCTCGCTCAAGTTGGGCAACGACTTCATCGAGTTCAAGGCGCGTTTTGCCGGAAGTGCCCGCGAGATCATGGTGCCCATCGGCCGTGTGATTGCGATTTACGCCCGCGAAAATGGCCAGGGGATGGCGTTTCCGCTGGCGGCAGGTCCGTCGGTGGGCGTTTCCCAGTCACCGGTTCAGTCGGAAGAAGCGCAGTCGGTCGCAACGGAGGCGGATCCGTCTGCAGCGGCAGAAGCGAAGATCGTACAATTGGTGCCAGCCAACACCACCTCTTCGGCGCGCGACGATGATACGGAACCGCCCGAACCACCCAAACCGCCGCAGGGCAAGCGCCCTTCACTCACGCGCGTCAAGTAAGATAGAGTTTGTGCCGCTTTAGCTCAGTTGGTAGAGCAACCGCCTTGTAAGCGGTAGGTCGTCAGTTCGAATCCGACAAGCGGCACCATTCATTTCCTCCTGCCCCGGTCATGTGCCCAAGGGCAGGGCCAACCACTCTTTTGATAGCAGCCTGCCGAAGGCAGGTCACGCCTTCGCCATGCACAGGGTCAGGCTTCCTGCTACTTTCGGCTGATTAGTATCTTCAACCGAATTGAGGTAACCTTCCAACCTTTGTCGGTCAGGCGAGTCAGGAGCAGGGGCAACAACTGGCGTACTTTGGCTGCAGCGGCATTGCTGCTGACCAGCAGGCACCATACCCCGTCTTCGATTGGACCGGCCTGAATCGCGGGGCGCAAGGCTTCGGGAATCAGGGACTCGACAGCCCTGAGCCTGTCGCTGGATTCCTGGACGAGCCCGGCCAGCCGCGCCAGCGATGGCGAGTTCTCGACAGCCTGGCTGAACGTGACAGCCTGGTGAAGGCGGGGGCTGGAGGTCAAGGTTATCAGGCTCTGATTGTGAAGGAGACGAACACGTGCATTTGATTATCACGGATGCCTGGCTGGCGCAAAGCCGTGCCATTTATCTGAGCGGGACCAAGCTGGTGGTGGCGGGTTTTGTCGCGGCACTGGCGTTGATGCTGGTGGCGGCGGGCATGTACCACTGGGTTTTCCTCAAGGGCGCGCGCGAGGGCTGGCCGGTGATTGGTGGCCTCGTCAAACTGGTGGTCAAGGACGAGTTCGAACAACGGGACCGCTTCATGCGGGAAAACCTCGACGCCATGGCCAAACGCCTGGGCGAGATGCAGGCCAAGATGATTCAGCTCGAATCGCTCGGTGAACGGGTGTCGGGCCTGGCAGGTGTCAACCCCAGCGAGATCAGGAGCCAGCCCGGGCGCGGCGGCGCGCTGGTGGAAGGACGTTCGCTGAGCATGGAAGAGCTGCAGGTGACCCTGGCCGATCTCGACAAGTTGACGGATCAACGCGTGGACCTCATGACCGTGATGGAATCCAGGCTGTTTGACCAGAAGATCAAGAAAATGATGGTGCCCACCCAGCAGCCGGTCGCAGGTGGCGTGCTCGGGTCGGCCTTCGGCTGGCGGATTGATCCGCTGAACGGGCGCTCCGCGCTGCACACGGGCCTGGATTTCCCGGCAGAACCCGGCACGTCGATTCTTGCCGCAGCGGGTGGCGTGGTGGTCACGCAGGAATATCACCCGGCGTACGGCAACATGGTCGAAATCGACCACGGCAACGACCTGGTGTCGCGTTATGGCCATGCCTCCAGGGTGATGGTCAAAAAGGGCGACCTGATCAGGCGGGGCCAAAAAATTGCCGAGGTGGGCACGACCGGGCGCTCGACCGGGCCGCACCTGCATTTTGAAGTGCTGGTGCAGGGCGTGTTCCAGGATCCCCAGAAATTCCTGACGGCGGGCCAGAAACTGCCCGCGCCGGTGGCGCTTGCCACTGTTCCTCCGGCCCTGGGAGCGTCCGTTCAGGCGGTCCGGCCGAAGTAAGGGCGCGGCAGAGGTAAAATCGGCGCTTCGCGCGCAGTTGAAACCAGCTGGCAGCGCCCCTACCTAAGTCGATACTCAATAAGGATTTCGGCCGCACTGCCCGCTCATGGGAGCTGTCAGCGCGGCCTCGCATTTATGGCTTCCAATATCCTGACCAAAATCTTCGGCAGCCGCAACGACCGCCTGCTCAGAACCTACCGCAAATCCATCGAGCAAATCAATGCGCTGGAAGCGCCACTGGAAGCCCTTGATGACGAGCAGCTGCGTGCCAAGACCCGGGAATTCATAGACCGCGTGACCAAGGGCGAGACCCTGGATGAAATCCTCCCTGAAGCCTTTGCCGTGGTCCGGGAAGGCAGCAAGCGTGTCATGAAGATGCGCCACTTCGACGTGCAGATGCTGGGTGGCATGGCGCTGCACAACGGCAAGATTTCCGAGATGGGAACCGGCGAAGGCAAGACCCTGACGGCGACGCTGCCGGTCTACCTCAATGCGCTGACCGGCAAGGGCGTGCATGTGGTCACGGTCAACGACTACCTCGCCAACCGCGATGCCCGCTGGATGGGCAAGCTCTACAACTTCCTGGGCCTGACGGTCGGCATCAACCTGCCGAACATGCAGCGCCCCGAGAAGCAGGAGGCCTACCTTGCCGATATTACCTACGGCACCAACAACGAATTCGGCTTTGACTACCTGCGCGACAACATGGTCTACGAAGTGGCCGACCGCGTTCAGCGTGGGCTGAACTACGCCATCGTTGATGAGGTGGACTCGATCCTGATTGACGAAGCCCGCACGCCGCTGATCATCAGCGGCCAGGCCGAAGACCACACCGAGATGTACCTGGCCATCAACAAGGTGGTTCCCCTGCTGACGCGACAGGAAGGCGAAGCCGACCCGCGCACTGGCGAGGGCATCATCAAGCCCGGCGACTTCACGCTTGATGAAAAGACCCACCAGGTGTTCCTGACCGAGCAGGGCCACGAAAACGCCGAACGCATCCTGTTCAGCCTGGGCCTGATTCCCGAAGGCGCCACGCTGTACGACCCGGCGAACATTTCGCTGATGCACCATCTGTACGCAGCCCTGCGTGCCAACCACCTGTACCACCGCGACCAGCACTACGTGGTGCAGGACGGCGAGATTGTGATTGTCGACGAGTTCACCGGCCGCCTGATGTCGGGCCGGCGCTGGAGCGAGGGCCTGCACCAGGCCGTCGAGGCGAAAGAGGGCGTGGAGATCCAGGCCGAGAACCAGACCCTCGCATCGATCACCTTCCAGAATTACTTCCGCCTGTACGGCAAGCTGGCCGGCATGACCGGCACCGCCGACACCGAGGCCTACGAGTTCCAGGAAATCTACGGACTCGAGACCACGGTGATTCCGCCGAACCGTCCGAGCCGGCGCGAGGACCAGCTCGACCGCGTGTACAAGACCACGCGTGAAAAATACGAGGCGGCGATCAAGGACATCCGCGAATGCCACGAACGCGGCCAGCCGGTGCTGGTGGGCACCACGTCGATCGAGAATTCGGAAATCATCGACCAGCTGTTGGACAAGGAAAACCTGCCGCACCAGGTGCTCAACGCCAAGCAACATGCGCGTGAGGCCGACATCGTGGCCCAGGCCGGCCGTCCCGGCATGATCACGATCGCCACCAACATGGCCGGCCGCGGCACGGACATTGTGCTGGGTGGCAACGTGGAGAAACTGGTCGAAGCCGTCGAGGCCGACGAGTCGCTGGACGCTGATGCCAAAGCCGTTGAAATCGCCCGTCTGCGCGCGCAGTGGGCGCAGGACCACGAAAAGGTCAAGGCGCTCGGCGGACTGCGCATCATTGCAACGGAGCGGCACGAGTCCCGCCGTATCGACAACCAGCTGCGCGGCCGCTCGGGCCGTCAGGGTGACCCCGGCTCCTCGCGTTTTTACCTGAGCCTCGATGACACGCTGATGCGGATTTTTGCCGGCGACCGGGTCCGCGCCATCATGGAGCGGCTCAAGATGCCGGACGGTGAGGCCATCGAGGCCGGCATCGTGACACGCAGCATCGAGTCTGCCCAGCGCAAGGTGGAAGCACGCAACTTCGACATCCGCAAGCAGCTGCTGGAATACGATGACGTCGCCAACGACCAGCGCAAGGTGATTTACCAGCAGCGCAACGACATCATGGACGCGGCCGACCTGGAAGGGCAGATCGCCTCGCTGCGCGAGGGCTGCTTCACCGACCTGGTGCGCCAGTACATCCCGGCCGAAAGCGTGGAAGAGCAGTGGGATATTGCGGGCCTGGAGAAAGTGCTGCGTGACGAATGGCATATCGAGATCTCCCTGCACGACGAGGTCCAGGCGGCCAGCGCCATCACCGACGAGGACCTGCTGGAAAAGGTGATCGCCGCCGCCAATGCCGCCTTTGCCGACAAGGTCGAGAAAATCGGCGCGGACAACTTCACCCAGTTCGAGCGCATCGTGCTGCTGCAGAGCATTGACTCGCACTGGCGCGAGCACCTGAGCTCGCTCGACTACCTGCGCCAGGGCATTCACCTGCGCGGCTACGCCCAGAAGCAGCCCAAGCAGGAGTACAAGCGCGAGGCCTTCGAGCTGTTCGGCCAGCTGCTCGACAGCGTGAAAAACGAAGTCACCAAATTGCTCATGACGGTCCAGGTCCAGTCGGGCGAACAGCTTGGCCAGGCCGCCGAGGAAATGGAAGACCGCGCCGAGCGGATCGCCAACGTGACCTACACGGCGCCGACCGAAACCGGCGAGGTGGAAACCACGGTGGACGAGGAATCGCTGCGTTACAAGCAGGCCATGCCGGCCGGCGCCGTCCCACGCGTGGGCCGCAACGACCCCTGCCCTTGCGGCTCGGGGAAAAAATACAAACTCTGCCACGGCAAACTCAATTGAGTAGCGTCCGTCGGCCTGCTTCTGGAGCCAAGACACCATGCCCGTGAACCTGCTTGCCACGCCTGCCGACCAGCTCCATCCCGTGCCTGGCGTGCGCTGGGGCATTGCCGAGGCGGGCATACGCAAGGCCGGCCGCAAGGACCTGTCGGTGCTGCTGCTCGATGAGGGCGCCTCGGTGGGGGCGGTGTTCACGCAAAACCGCTTTTGCGCCGCACCGGTGCAGATATGCCGCGAGCACCTCGCCAAAAACGGCGGCCAGAGCCTGGGCATACGCGCCATGCTGATCAACACCGGCAACGCCAATGCCGGCACCGGCGCGGACGGCCTGAGCCGGGCACATGCCAGCTGCATCGCGCTGGCGCGCGAACTCAATATCGCCCCGGAGCAGATCCTGCCGTTTTCCACCGGTGTGATCATGGAGCCACTGCCGCATGAGCGAATTGCCGCAGGCCTTCCCGCCGCTCTGGCCGATGCCCAAGCCGACCACTGGGGCCGGGCCGCTGAAGCCATCATGACCACGGACACCGTGGCCAAGGCGTTTTCCAGCCGCATCACCCTGGGCGGCGTGCCCGTGACCATCACCGGCATCAGCAAGGGCGCCGGCATGATACGGCCCAACATGGCGACCATGCTGGGCTTCCTGGCGACCGACGCCTGTGTGGCCCAGGGCCTGATGGCGCAACTGGCCACCGAACTGGCCGAGGGCTCGTTCAACCGCGTCACCGTGGACGGCGACACCTCGACCAACGACTCCTTTGTGGTGATGGCCACCAACCGCGCGAGCCATGCGCCCATCACCGCGCTGGACAGCCCCGACGGCCAGACGCTGAAGTCGGCCATGCTGGACATCGCGAAAAAGCTGGCGCAGGCGATTGTGCGCGACGGCGAGGGTGCGACCAAGTTCATCACCATCCGCGTCGAGGGCGGCAAGACCGGCGCCGAGTGCCGCCAGGTGGCTTACGCGATTGCGCATTCGCCGCTGGTCAAGACGGCGTTTTTTGCGAGCGACCCCAACCTGGGCCGCATCCTGGCGGCGGTTGGGTACGCCGGCATCGCCGATCTGGACCAGACACAAATCGATCTTTACCTGGACGAAGTGCTGGTGGCCCAACACGGCGGACGCCATCCGGGTTACGTCGAGGCCGACGGCCAGCGCGTGATGAAACAAAGCGAAATCACGGTGCGCGTGGTGCTGGGCCGCGGCCAGGCCGTTGACACGGTCTGGACCTGTGACCTGTCCTACGACTACGTCAAGATCAACGCCGATTACCGCAGCTGAGTGCTGCCACCACCGACATGAACGAGCAATTTGAACGCCTGATGGTGCGTGCGGAATCCCTGCTGGCGCGTATTGAATCCGTGTTGCCGCAACCGCTGTCGGCGCCGGACTGGAGCGCCTCGGTCGCCTACCGCTACCGCAAGCGCAGTTCCGGCCACGGCTCGTTGGAGCCGGTGCGCCACATCGGCAACATGAGCCTCACGGACCTCAAGGAAATCGAGGACCAGAAGGAAAAGATCCGGCGCAACACCGAGCAGTTCGTGCTCGGCAAGCCCGCCAACAACGTGCTGCTGACCGGCGCCCGCGGCACTGGCAAGTCCTCGCTGATCAAGGCCTGTCTCAACGCCTATTCGGCGCGCGGCCTGCGCCTGATCGAGGTCGACAAGACCGACCTGACCGACCTGCCCGACATCGTCGACGTGGTCTCCGGCCTGAGCGAAAAATTCATCGTGTTCTGCGACGACCTGAGTTTTGAGGAAGGCGAGCCCGGCTACAAGGCGCTCAAGTCCATTCTCGACGGCTCCATCGCCGCGGCCACGCCGAACGTGCTGATTTACGCGACCAGCAACCGGCGCCACCTTCTGCCCGAGTACATGACGGAGAACCTGACCTACAGCCGCAGCGAAGACGGCGAGGTGCATCCCGGCGAGGTCGTCGAGGAAAAGATTTCGCTGTCCGAGCGTTTCGGCCTGTGGGTCAGCTTCTACCCGTTCAGCCAGGACGAATACCTGACCATCGTTGCGCAGTGGCTGTCGTCGTTTGGCGTGGGCCAGGAGGCGATCAACGCAGCGAAACCGGCATCGCTGGTCTGGGCACTGGAGCGCGGCTCACGCAGCGGCCGCGTGGCCTACCAGTTCGCCCGCGACTACGCCGGCCGCGACAGTGACCAACGGCCCACCGCCCCGGCGTCCATCGCCGCCTACGAGCGGCCCGCTGCCGCTGCTAGCGCGGCTGCGGCGTCTGAACCTGGCGACCAGGCGGCTGATCACGCAACATGAGTGTGCTGATCGCCGACGGCCAACGTCCGCGTGAGGGCGGCGCTGACCGCAAGGTGGTCGATGTCGCCGTGGGTGTGTTGCTGCGGCCGGATGGCGACTTCCTGCTGACCTCGCGCCCGCCGGGCAAGGTCTACGAGGGCTACTGGGAGTTCCCCGGCGGCAAGCTGGAGGCCGGCGAGACGGTGGAGCAGGCCCTGCGCCGCGAGCTTCACGAGGAAATCGGCATCACGATAGGCGCGGTCCAGCCCTGGAAGGTGGAAGTGGTGGACTACCCGCATGCGCTGGTGCGGCTGCATTTCTGCAAGGTGTTCGACTGGACGGGTGAGCTGCAGATGCACGAGGGCCAGCAGTTTGCCTGGCAGCGCCTGCCGGTGGCGGTCCAGCCGGTCTTGCCGGGCACGCTGCCGGTGCTGGCGTGGTTCGCCACCGAACGCCAGTTTGCCGGGGCCACGTACGCCGCCGGCTGACCGGTTCGGTCACAGGCGGCCTTGAATTGCTATGTTATTTATAGCTGTTTGCGCTTGCTGGATAAGGGCTTGAGGTACTTTTGACTGGTCAATCCGGCTGCTGCCGGAGACTCGGCCTCAGGCTGCAAGCTCCCACTGTTTTCTCGCTCCCAGCACTGCATCCGGGTAGGGCGCCTTGCCGCGCGAGCCGTTGTAGCGGCCCAGGCCCAGGAACAGGTCGCCCTTTTCCCGGTCCAGGTAGTGCCGCAGGATCACGCAGCCAAAACGCAGGTTGGTCTGCATGTGAAACAGCTTGCCGGGGTCGCCGTCGCCAATGACCCGGGTCCAGAAGGGCATGACCTGCATGTAACCCCGGGCACCGACACGGCTGACCGCAAATTTACGGAAGTTGCTTTCGACCTGGATCAGGCCCAACACCAGCGCCACGTCCAGGCCGGCGCGTTTGCTTTCGTACCAGACCGTCTGCAGGAACTCCTTGCGGATCTGCCATTCCGGCTTTTTCTTCCAGAGCCGGTCGCTCATGGCGCCCAGCCAGCGCAGGTAGGCGAGGCGGCTTTCGGTGTCGCGAAATTCGGGCACCGGCGGTGCCTGGCTGGCGATGGCTGAACTCAGCGCCGTGCGAACCGAGTCGATCAGGGGTTCTTCGATCTGCGCGCCAGCCCAGGATTGCTCCGAAAAAAGGAGCACTCCCCCCAAAGCGGAAAAGGACTGCAGGCACTTTCTTCTTGAAAGTCCGGCAGCCGACGGGAGGGCGGCTGCCGCAGGTGCCGGTGGCGATAGGAAGACGTGGGACGGCCTCATTGCGCTCAGAGGGTCAGCTTTCCCTTGAGGAAAGTGAAGGCGTCGGCCACGTCGATCTTGCTCGATGCGGCGTCGCGGCGGTGCTGGTATTCCAGCTGGCCGTCTTTGAGGCCGCGGTCGCCGATGGTGACGCGGTGCGGCACCCCGATGAGCTCCCAGTCGGCAAACATGGCCCCGGGCCGCTCACCGCGGTCGTCCAGGATCACGTCCACGCCGGCCGCGGCCAGCTCGTCATGCAGCTTCTCCGCCGCTGTCTTCACCTCGGGAAAGCGGTCCGGGCTGATGGGGCAGAGCACCACGGTAAACGGTGCAATCGCGTCCGGCCAGATGATGCCGCGCTCGTCATGGTTCTGCTCAATGGCGGCGGCCGGCAGGCGTGTGATGCCGATGCCGTAGCAGCCCATTTCGAGGAACTGCGGCTTGCCGTTTTCGTCGAGAAAGGTCGCGTTCATCGCCTGGCTGTATTTGGTGCCGAGGTGGAACACATGGCCCACCTCGATGCCGCGTTCAATCGCCAGCAGGCCCTGGCCGTCGGGTGAGGCGTCACCCGCCACCACGTTGCGGATGTCGGCGATCAGGTCGGGCTCGGGCAGGTCCCGGCCCCAGTTGACGCCGGTGAGGTGAAAGTCAGCTTCGTTGGCGCCGCAGATCCAGTCGCTCATCACCGCCACCTCCCGGTCGGCCACGATGTTGAGCGGCTTCTTCAGGCCCACCGGTCCGAGGTAACCCGGCTTGCAGCCAAAGTGCGCTTCGATCTCCTCCAGGGTGGCAAAACGGAAGCCTGTATTGAGCCCCGGCAGCTTGCCAAGCTTGACTTCGTTCATGTCGTGGTCACCGCGCAGCAGCAGCAGCCAGACCTGGGTCTTGACCACTTCGTCGTAGTCGTTGAGTTCATCGGTGGCCAGCACCAGCGACTTGACGGTGCGTGCCAGCGGCAGGCCCAGCAGTTCGGCCACGTCGGCACAGGTGGCCTTGCCCGGCGTCGGTGTCCGGGTCATGGCTTGCGCCGGATCTGGGCGCGCCGTCTGGGGCGCCAGCGCCTCGGCTTTTTCCATGTTGGCGGCGTAGCTGCTCTCCGGGCAGTAAACGATGGCGTCTTCGCCGGTGGCCGCAATCACCTGGAATTCTTCACTGAGGTCGCCGCCAATCGCGCCGCTGTCGGCCGCGACGGCGCGGTAGGTCAGCCCGAAGCGGTCAAAAATCCGGCGGTAGGCCTGCGCCATCACCTGGTAGCTGGCTTTGGCGGCGGTCTGGTCGCGGTCAAAGCTGTAGGCATCCTTCATGATGAACTCGCGCCCGCGCATCAGGCCGAAACGCGGCCGGCGTTCGTCGCGGAATTTGGTCTGGATCTGGTACAGGTTTTTCGGCAGCTGCTTGTAGCTCTTGATGTCCTGGCGCATCACGTCGGTCACGACCTCTTCGCTGGTCGGCTGCACCACAAAGTCGCGGCCATGGCGGTCCTTGATGCGCAGCAGTTCCGGCCCCATGGCGGCGAACCGGCCGGTTTCCTGCCATAGCTCGGCCGGCTGGATCACCGGCATGCTCATTTCAACGGCGCCGGCGCGGTTCATTTCCTCGCGCACGATGGCTTCCACCTTGCGGATGACGCGCAGGCCCATGGGCATGTAGTTGTAGATGCCGGCGCCCAGTTTCTTGATCATGCCGGCGCGCATCATCAGCTGGTGGCTGACCACCTCGGCGTCGGCGGGCGCTTCCTTGAGGGTGGAAATGAAGAACTGGGAGGCTTTCATGGACGGTTTTTCCGGGCTTCGTGAGGTTTTTGGGACTGCCGCCCCGGCGTGCGCTTGGCTCTGAGCATTCTGCTGTGCATAATGGACTCAGTTTAAAAAATTGAGGTTTGATTATGCTTGACCGGGACGGCTTTCGGCCCAACGTCGGCATCATCTTGCTCAACCAGAGAAGTCAGGTATTTTGGGGCAAGCGTATCCGTACCCACTCGTGGCAGTTTCCGCAGGGTGGCATTGATCGGGGCGAAAATCCCGAGCAGGCCATGTTCCGCGAACTGCATGAAGAAGTGGGGCTGATGCCGCAACATGTGCAGTTGCTTGCCCGGACCCGGGACTGGTTGCGCTATGAGGTGCCTGACCGGTTTATCCGCCGCGATGCGCGCGGACATTACAAAGGCCAGAAACAGATCTGGTTTCTCCTGCAGCTGGTCGGTCACGACTGGGACCTGAACCTGCGCGCCACCGACCATCCGGAGTTCGACGCCTGGCGCTGGAACGACTACTGGGTCCCGCTGGACGTGGTCGTGGAATTCAAGCGCGGCGTCTATGAAATGGCGCTGACCGAGCTGTCGCGTTTTGTACCGCGTTTCGACCATCGCTTCGAGCCGCGGCCCGACCACCGCAACCGCTATTTGCGTGGGGGCATGCGCCACCGCGATCCGGCCGATGCCGGTGCTGGCGAACCGGGGCTTCAGGGCTTGCGCGGTGCCGGCATGCCCGGCGCATCCTTCGAGTTGCCGCCCGGCGCAACCTTTGAACCCGATCCCCAAACCAGCTTCATGGCGGCTGCCAGAAAAGACAAGCATGACATTTAAATCCTGGGGGGCAGCATGTTTGCTGGGCCTGTCTTTGACGGCCTCGGCGCAACCGAACATCAACACCGATCCGCTCGACTGGAAAGAGGGCGAGGTGCCGGCGCCGCCGGCTTTTGACACGCGCAAATTGCTGACGTTTGAAGTGACGGGTTCCTCGCTGGTGTTTGGCGTGGATCCGGCCACCTTGCGCATATCGGACGACGGGATCGTCCGCTACGTGATGGTCGCCAGCAGCGCCAGCGGTGCGCGCAATGTGTTTTACGAAGGCCTGCGCTGCGTCAGCGGGGAGCTCAAGACCTATGCCCGCTACACCCCGGAGGGTGCCTGGGTCAAGGTGAACGAGCCGCAGTGGCGCTCGCTTTTTGGCAACCCGGCGACGCGGCATGCGCTGCAGCTGGCCAGGGCAGGTGCCTGCAACAACTCGGCGCCCCCGACCTCGGTCGAGGAAATGGTCCGCCTGCTCAAGACCCAGGGGCTCAGGCCGTAAGCACCAGGTTGGTCCGGTGAATCATTTCGGCTTCGCCGGTGTAACCGAGCAGCTTTTCAAATTCTGAAGAGGGTTTGCGGCAGATCAGCCGGGCCTCGGCGCTGGAATAGTTGGCCAGCCCCCGCGCGACTTCGGTACCGTCGCCGTCGCGGATGGCAATCACGTCGCCCCGGGAAAACTCGCCCTGCACGGTGGTCATGCCGATCGGCAGCAGGCTTTTGCCCTCATCGCGCACCTTGACGGCGGCGCCGGCGTCCACCGTCACGGCGCCTCGCAGCTGCAGGTGGTCGGCAATCCATTGCTTGCGGGCCTGGTTCTTCCCCGTCTGGGCAACCAGCAGCGTGCCGATGGCCTCGCCCTGCGTCAGGCGGATCAGGGCATTCGGTTCACGGCCCCAGGCAATCACGGTGGAGGCGCCGGAGCCAGCGGCACGTTTGGCCGCCAGGATTTTCGTGATCATGCCGCCCTTGCCGATGCTGGAGCCGGCGCCGCCCGCCATGGCTTCCAGCGCCGGGTCACCGGCCTGGGCTTCATGGACAAACCGCGCGGAGGCATCCTTGCGCGGGTCTGCGGTGTACAGGCCCTTCTGGTCGGTCAGGATGATCAGCGCATCGGCATCAACCAGGTTGGCGACCAGCGCGCCCAAGGTGTCGTTGTCGCCGAACTTGATTTCGTCGGTGACCACGGTGTCGTTTTCATTGATGACCGGCACCACACCGAGCTGCAGCAGGCTCAGCAGGGTGGAGCGGGCGTTGAGGTAACGTTCGCGATCGGCCAGGTCGGCATGGGTGAGCAGCACCTGTGCACTGCCGACGCCGTTTTCACGCAGCTGGCTTTCGTACACCTGCACCAGACCCATCTGGCCGACCGCGGCAGCGGCCTGCAGTTCATGGATGGCCTTGGGACGCGTCGCCCAGCCCAGCCGCTTCATGCCCTCGGCGATGGCGCCGCTGCTGACCATGATGACCTCCCGGCCGCTTTTGACCAGCACGGCGAGCTGCTGGCACCACTGCCCGATGGCCTGCGCATCCAGCCCCCGGCCTTCGTCGGTGACCAGGCTGGAGCCGACCTTGACGACGATGCGTCTGGCGTGGAGAAGGACGGTGGACGCTGTTTTTTCCTGCATGTTCAGGGTATTTTAGTGCTCCAGCCCAAGCTGGCTGGACGCGAGTAGCTACTGTTTATGTAGCGCGGAAGAAGAAGGTGGCAGGCGGTTTCAGCCGGCCGCCGGCGGCTCGGCCGGCAAGTCCGCAAAACGCGGGTCGACCTCTTCCGGTTCCTGCTCGCTTTTCTGCACCGACTTGACATGCTGGTAAATCGTCTTGACCAGCTGCTCGCAGCCCTCGCGGGTCAGGGCCGAGATCTCGAAAACCGGGCCCTTGAACTTGAAACGCTTGACGAAGTCCTTGACCAGCGCGGCACGCTTGTCCGCATCCACCATGTCGAGCTTGTTGAGCACCAGCCAGCGAGGCTTGTCATACAAGGCCGCATCGTACTTCTTGAGCTCGCCGACAATCGCCTTGGCCTGTGCCACCGGATCGACGCTGTCGTCAAACGGCGCCATGTCCACAATGTGCAGCAGCAGGCGGGTGCGCTGCAGGTGGCGCAGGAAGAGGTGGCCCAGACCGGCACCTTCGGAGGCGCCCTCGATCAGGCCGGGCAAGTCGGCAACGACAAAACTCTGTTCCGGGCCGACCCGCACCACACCGAGGTTGGGGTGCAGGGTGGTGAAGGGGTAGTCGGCAATTCGCGGCCTGGCGTTGGAAACCGCCGAAATGAAGGTGGATTTACCGGCATTGGGCATGCCCAGCAGGCCCACGTCGGCCAGCACTTTCAGTTCCAGCTTGAGGCTTTTGTGCTCACCGGGCCAGCCTGGCGTCTTGCTGCGCGGCGCGCGGTTGGTCGAGCTCTTGAAGCGCAGGTTGCCGAAACCGCCGTCGCCGCCCTTGGCGATCAGAACTTCCTCACCGGGCACCAGCAGCTCATACAGCACCTCGCCGGTTTCAGCGTCGGTCAGGATGGTGCCCACCGGCATCTTCAGGATGATGTCGTCGCCCTTGGCGCCAAACATGTCCGAACCCATACCGTGCTCGCCGTTGCGCGCATGGTGACGGCGCGAAAAACGGAAATCCACCAGGGTGTTCAGGTTCACGTCCGCGAGGGCATACACATGCCCGCCGCGTCCGCCGTCACCCCCGTTCGGGCCCCCGAACTCCTTGTACTTTTCATGGCGGAAGGAGACGCAGCCACTCCCGCCATCGCCCGCGGCGATGTCAATATAGGCTTCGTCAACAAATTTCATGATTTTGAAAGGGGGTCGGCAGCAGGGGCTGCTTGTATCCTTAAGATAGTTTACAAAGACTGGAAAACAAGAGGGACCCAAACAACAAAGCCCCGACCAAGCGGGGCTTCGATGCCATCGAAGTGATCAGCTTACGCTGGTGTCACGTTGACGGTGTGCTTGTTCAGCGCGCCCTTGACTGCAAACGAGACCGAACCGTCCACGAGTGCAAACAGGGTGTGGTCCTTGCCGATGCCGACATTGACGCCCGGATGGAACTTGGTGCCACGCTGGCGCACGATGATGCTGCCTGCGTTGATCACTTCGCCGCCAAACTTCTTGACGCCCAGCATCTTTGGCTTGGAATCGCGCCCATTTCGCGTAGAGCCGCCGCCTTTTTTCTGTGCCATTTTTCAATACTCCTTGGTGCGTCGCTGCTTAGCCGGCGATGACGCCGATTTGCAGTTCCGTGAAGTTCTGACGGTGACCTTGACGTTTTTGGTAGTGCTTGCGCCTACGCATTTTGAAAATGCGCACTTTGTCGCCTCTGCCGTGAGACAGGACAGTTACCGTAACAGTAGCGCCGGACACCAAGGGCGTACCAACCGTGATTGTGCTGCCGCTTCCGACTGCCAATACCTGGTCAATAACGATCTCTTGGCCTACGTCCGCAGCAATCTGTTCTACTTTAATTTTTTCACCAGTGGCAACTTTGTATTGTTTGCCGCCGGTTTTTATGACCGCGTACATGTGAGACCTCGTATGTGAGTTCTGCGGACGGATTTCCACAGAGCCCTAGATTCTAGCACGGCGCGATTATTTGTCACACGACCTCGGTTCGGCGCCGCTGGATGTGCCGGCCGGTGTGCTTGCTTTCTATAATTCCTGAAATCTCATGTCTGGACCGTTTTGTCTGTAAATTCTTCTAGCACCGCCGCCGCACTGGCCCTGATTGCCGATGACATGCAGGCCATGGACGCGGTGATCGCACGCCGCCTGAGCACCGAGGTGCCCCTCGTCAGCCAGATATCGCAGTACATCATCGCCGCCGGTGGCAAGCGCCTGCGCCCTGCGTTGCTGCTGCTGATGTGCGGCGCATTGGGTTATCGGGGCGAGCAGCGTTTCAATCTGGCCGCTGTGGTGGAATTCATACATACGGCGACCTTGCTCCATGACGACGTGGTGGACGAGTCCGCCCTGCGCCGGGGCCGGGCCACCGCCAATGCTGCCTTTGGCAATCCGGCCAGTGTTCTGGTGGGAGATTTCCTTTATTCCAGGGCCTTCCAGATGATGGTTGATGCCGGCGACATGCGCATCATGCAAACCCTGGCCGAGGCGACCAACATCATTGCTGAAGGTGAAGTGCTGCAATTGATGAACATGCACGATGCCGGCCTGTCCGAAGAAGGCTATCTGCGCGTGATCCGCTCCAAAACCGCCAAGCTGTTCGAGGCGAGCGCCCGGCTGGCTGCCTTGCTCGCGCAGGCGCCGGCTGAGATAGAGCTTGCCTGCGCCGACTACGGACAGGCGCTGGGAACCGCCTTTCAGGTGATTGACGATGTTCTGGACTATGACGGTGATGCCGAGGAAATGGGGAAAAACCTCGGGGACGACCTGCGCGAGGGCAAGGCGACCCTGCCGCTGATCATCGCCATGCAGCGTGGCACCGCCGATGAGCAGGCCACCATCCGGCAGGCCATCGAGACCGGCGGGACGGCTCAGCTGGCCGAAATTGTGGCCATTGTCCGCAAGACCGGTGCCTTGCAGGCGACCCGGGATGCGGCCGCTGCGGAGGCCCAACGTGCTGTCCAGGCATTGGCAGTACTTGGGGATAACCCCTGCAGCGGGGCCTTGCTACAATTGGCTTCTCAGCTGCTGCAGCGTCGTTCCTGACGCCTGGTTCGGCACTTTTCGGGGTGTAGCTTAGCCTGGTAGAGCGCTACGTTCGGGACGTAGAGGCCGGAGGTTCGAATCCTCTCACCCCGACCATTCATGGTCCGCTCCCGTTCCCCCTCATCCCGTCCGCGGATGCCTGATCTTTGCTTTGTTCCAACACCGGGTCAAAGACAGAACGCTTTTAGATTTACACCGCCAGATCTATCGACGATGATGTCAATTTTATCAATTCGGGCTGGATTCTCTAAACCATGGCAGCTGTCGATTCTGTAAGCAATGCACCCGCCGCGCTGGCATTGCCCGGCTTGGGCAGGGCGTTGGTCATTGCCGGCAAGCTGGGGCAGAAGGCCGCGGAAGACATCTTTCGCAAGGCCCAAAGCGGGCGTACCAGCTTTATTGCCGAATTGACCGGTTCCGGTGCGGTATCCCCGTCGGACCTCGCACACACCATGTCCACCGCGTTTGCGGCCCCCCTGCTTGATCTGAACGCGATAGACACACAGCGCCTGCCCAAAGGTTTGCTGGACGCCAAAATCTGTCAGGCATACCGGATTGTGGTCCTGAGCAAGCGCAGCAATCGCCTGATCGTCGCCACCGCCGATCCGTCCGATCAGGAAGCTGCAGAAAAAATCAAGTTTTCCACCCAGATGGGCGTGGACTGGGTCATCGCCGAATACGACAAGCTGTCCAAGATGGTGGAGGCGTCTGCCACCACCGCGTCCGAAGCCATGGACAGCATCATTGGTGATGATTTTGAATTTGATGAGTCCACCGCTGAGGCGGCCAGCGCGGACAGCAACGACACCGGTGTTTCGGAGGTCGAGGACGCGCCGGTCGTCAAATTCCTGCACAAAATGCTGCTTGACGCATTCAGCATGCGGGCCTCGGATCTGCATTTCGAACCTTACGAGCACACCTACCGGGTGCGCTTCCGCATCGACGGCGAGCTACGCGAGATTGCCTCGCCACCTGTGGCCATCAAGGAGAAGCTGGCCTCGCGGATCAAGGTCATCTCGAAGATGGACATTTCGGAAAAGCGGGTTCCTCAAGACGGGAAGATGAAGCTGAAAATCGGTCCCGACCGAGTGATCGATTTCCGCGTCAGCACCCTGCCCACCATGTTTGGTGAAAAAATCGTGATCCGTATCCTGGATCCGAGCAGCGCCAAACTCGGCATTGATGCACTGGGTTACGAGCCCATTGAAAAGGAGCGCCTGCTCAAGGCAGTGCAGCGTCCCTACGGCATGGTGCTGGTGACCGGTCCGACCGGCTCCGGCAAAACCGTGTCCCTGTACACCTGCCTGAATATCCTGAACAAGCCGGGCGTGAATATCGCCACGGCCGAGGACCCGGCCGAGATCAACCTGCCTGGCGTCAACCAGGTCAGCATGAATGACAAGGCTGGCCTGACTTTCTCTGTGGCGCTGAAGGCTTTTTTGCGGCAGGATCCCGACATCATCATGGTGGGTGAGATCCGTGATCTGGAAACCGCCGAAATCTCCATCAAGGCGGCCCAGACCGGCCACCTGGTGCTGTCCACCCTGCACACCAATGATGCGCCGGCCACGTTGACGCGCCTGCGCAACATGGGTATTGCCCCTTTCAACATCGCATCGAGCGTCATCCTGATCACGGCCCAGCGTCTGGCGCGGCGTCTGTGCCCCAACTGCAAGGCACCCGCCGACATCCCGCGCGAAACCCTGCTGGAAGCCGGGTTCAAGGAAGAGGATGTGGACGGGTCCTGGACGCCTTACCGGCCGGTCGGCTGCTCGATGTGCAACAACGGTTACAAGGGCCGGGTCGGGGTTTACCAGGTCATGCCCATCACGGAGGAACTCCAGCGCATCATCCTGCGTGATGGCAGCGCGCTCGAAATCGCTGCGCAGGCAGAGAGCGAAGGTGTCAAAAGCCTGCGCGGAGCGGGGCTGCACAAAGTCAAACTCGGCATGACCTCGCTCGAGGAAGTGCTGGCCTGCACCAATGTGTAGGCACTTGCACTTCAACAAGCGGGTCGGTCGCGTCGCTGGACATTTCGAGTCCCCAACATCACTTCCTTACTGAAGAAGGCACCATGGCAACTGCAGCATCCAGAGACATCAAGGAATTTGTCTTCGAGTGGGAAGGCAAGGATCGCAACGGCAAGCAGGTGCGGGGTGAAACCCGGGCTGTGGGGGAAAACCAGGTCAAGGCCTCCCTGCGCCGTCAGGGCGTACTGGCAACCAAGATCAAAAAGCGCAGCATGCGTTCGGGCAAGTCCATCAAGCCCCGGGATATCGCCATTTTCACGCGCCAGCTGGCCACCATGATGAAGGCAGGCGTGCCGCTGCTGCAGGCTTTCGACATTGTCGGACGCGGCAACGCCAATGCCAGCGTGACCAAACTGCTCAATGACGTGCGCACCGATGTGGAAACCGGCACCTCCCTGAGCGCCGCCTTCCGCAAGTACCCGCTGTACTTCAATGCACTGTATTGCAACCTGGTGGAGGCCGGCGAGGCCGCCGGTATCCTGGAGCAGCTGCTGGACCGCCTCGCTGTCTATATGGAAAAAACCGAGGCCATCAAGTCGAAAATCAAGTCGGCACTGATGTACCCGACCTCGGTGGTGGTGGTGGCATTTGTGGTGGTTGCGGTGATCATGATTTTCGTGATTCCCGCGTTCAAGGAGGTGTTCACCTCTTTCGGTGCGGATTTGCCGGCCCCGACATTGTTTGTGATGGCCATCAGCGAGTTTTTTGTGGCTTACTGGTGGCTTATTTTTGGCAGCGTAGGGGGTGGGATTTATTTTTTCATGCAGGCCTGGAAGCGCAATGAAAAAGTGCAACGGGTGATGGACCGGCTCCTGCTGAAGGTGCCGGTGTTTGGCGCCCTGATTGAAAAATCCTGCATCGCCCGCTGGACGCGCACGCTGTCGACCATGTTCGCCGCAGGTGTGCCGCTGGTGGAGGCTCTCGACTCGGTCGGTGGCGCTTCCGGCAACTCCCTGTACGAGGACGCCACCCGGAAGATCCAGCAGGAAGTCTCGACCGGCACCAGCCTGACAGCGGCCATGGGCAATGCCAACCTGTTTCCAACCATGGTGCTGCAGATGTGCGCCATCGGCGAAGAGTCGGGTTCCGTGGACCACATGCTCGGCAAAGCAGCAGATTTTTACGAGGCCGAGGTCGATGAGATGGTGGCCGGGCTGTCCAGCCTGATGGAACCCATCATCATCGTGTTCCTCGGTGGCCTGATCGGCGGGATTGTGGTATCCATGTACCTGCCGATCTTCAAACTGGGCCAAGTGGTCTGATGCCCGGGCTCGCGCTCGGTTTGTCGGCCGAATTCAACGCTGCGCTGGCCGGTATTCTGGGGCTGCTGGTCGGCAGTTTCCTCAATGTGGTCATTTACCGCTTGCCGAAAATGATGGAACGGCAGTGGGCGGCCGAGTGCGCCGAGCTTGCCGGCAAGGTCGCAGACAGCGCCGAAAAATTCAACTTGATGGTGCCCCGTTCCCGCTGCTCAAGCTGCGGTCATGTGATTGCCTGGTATGAAAACATTCCCATCCTGAGTTACCTTTTTCTGCGGGGGAAATGTTCTGTCTGCGGCGCGAAATTCGGATGGCGCTATCCGCTGGTGGAGGCTGTCACCGGTGCCTTGTTCTTTTTTTGCGCCTGGCGTTGGGGCCTGACCGCCACCGGACTGGCCTGGAGCGGTTTTGCGGCCGCCTTGCTGGCACTGGCGCTGATTGACTGGGATACCACGCTTTTGCCGGACGACGTGACCCTGCCGCTGCTCTGGGCGGGGTTGATCGT
Source organism: Polaromonas sp. YR568 (assembly GCF_943371715.1). GTDB lineage: Bacteria > Pseudomonadota > Gammaproteobacteria > Burkholderiales > Burkholderiaceae_C > Polaromonas. The sequence continues at coordinate 222,616 of NZ_CALRVW010000003.1, forward strand.
CGCCGCGCTGGGCTGGAACCCGGCGGTACAACTCATGGATGCGCTGTGGGGAACGGTGGCCGGTTACCTGTCCTTGTGGCTGGTGTACTGGGCTTTCAAGCTGGTGACCGGCAAGGAAGGCATGGGTTACGGCGATTTCAAGCTTTTTGCGGCCTTGGGCGCGTGGTTCGGCTGGAGCGCCTTGGTGCCGATGATCCTGATGGCGTCGGTGATCGGTGCCCTGGTCGGCATTGCGTTGAAGTTTTCCAGCGGCTTGCGCGAAGGCGGGTATGTGCCGTTTGGACCTTTCCTCGCAGGTGCGGGGTTGACGGCCATGGTGTTTGGTCCCCAGTCCATCCTGCGTTTCATCGGGTTGTAGCCGCATGCGGGCGTTGCGTGTGGGCTTGACGGGCGGCATTGGCAGTGGAAAAAGCACGGTTGCCGCCATGCTGGTCGAATGCGGCGCCGCGGTGATTGATTCCGACGCCATTGCGCGCCAGGTCACGGCGCCGGGGGGCGTTGCCATGGAGGGGCTTGCCAGGCAGTTTGGTGCCCGCTTCATCACGCCGGAAGGCGGCCTGAACCGCGACGCGATGCGCGAACTGGTTTTTGCGGATGCCGGGGCAAAAAAGCAGCTGGAAGCCATTGTGCATCCGCTGGTCGGCGAAGAAACCGCCCGTCAGGCAGCGCAGGCCGCCAGTGCCTGCATCGTGTTTGATGTTCCCCTGCTGGTCGAGTCAGGCCGCTGGCGCCAGCGTGTGGACCAGGTGCTGGTGGTGGACTGCAGCGAGGCCACCCAGGTCAGCCGGGTGATGGCGCGCAATGGATGGACGCGTGAAGCGGTCGAGCGTGTCATGGCCGGACAGGCGAGCCGCGACCAGCGGCTAGCCGCCGCCGACATCTGCATTTACAACGATGCACCCCTGTCACTGGCGGCGCTGGCAGTGATGGTGCAGCAACTGTCGCAACGCTTCGGGCTATGATGGACGGACCACCAACCCGCTGAAAAAGATATATCGCAGTGATCCTTTACGAGTATCCCTTCAACGAACGCATTCGTACCTATTTGCGACTTGAGCATCTGTTTCACCGCTTGGGCGAACTGGCCGCGCGCGAGCACCCGACCGACCACCACTACGCGATCACGACCATTTTCGAAATCATGGACGTGGCGGCCCGTGCCGACCTGAAGACCGATGTACTGAAGGACCTGGACCGGCAGAAACACACGCTCAATGGCTACCGCGGCAACCCGGCGATTTCCGAGGCGGTGCTGGATGAGGTCACCGGCCGGCTGGATGGCTGTTTTGCGGCCTTGAACAGCCTGCCCGGAAAAGCGGGGCAGTCCCTGACCGAAAACGACTGGCTCATGAGCATTCGCAGCCGCATCGGCATCCCCGGCGGAACCTGTGAATTCGATCTGCCGGCGTATTACGCCTGGCAACACTTTGACGCGCAGCAGCGGCAGCGGGACCTGCAGCGCTGGATCGCCACGCTGGTGCCACTGGCCGAGTCGGTCCGGATGTTGCTCAAGCTGTTGCGCGACTCCGGCCTGCCGCAAAAAGTGGTGGCGGCGGGCGGGCAATACCAGCAAACCCTGCCGCAGGGGCGTACCTTCCAGCTGCTTCGTCTGCTGATCGATCCGGGCCTGGGGATGATTCCGGAGATCAGCGGCAACCGCCTGATGGTGTCCGTGCGCCTCATGCGCCATGAAAGTGACGACCGGCTGCACGCCTGCACCGACGACGCCGCGTTTGAACTGACGCTTTGTTCCTGAGACTGGCCGCCGGACGCCCGTCCTGACCCCTGATTTCCAGCTTGAGCTTGTGACGATGAATCCAGACCAGACCCCACCCAAAACAGTGGTCTGCCCCACCTGTGGCGGCCCCAGCATTTATGCGCCCGAAAACCGGTTCAGGCCGTTTTGCAGCGAGCGCTGCAAAAATATCGATCTGGGCGCCTGGGCCAGCGAGAGTTTTCGCATGCCGGCGGACGCACCGCCAGATGACCAGGTTTACGGCGACGCCAGATTGCAATAGCGCCTGTCATCGTGTAAAAACGGCAAGACGGCAAGACGACAGGACGGAAAAATGGCAGGCCCGTCGGTCAACGGGAGGAGCAGGACATGATTCAAACATCCTTGGCACGCCGCGCGGCGGCTGTGCTGGCAGCGACCCTGCTGCTTGGCTTTGCGGCAGGCCCCAGCCTGGCGGCCAGCAAGAAGACCCCAAAAAAAGCCAGCGCCCCACCGGGCAAAAGCGTCAAATTCATGCCCGGGTCACAGGAAACCGCCAGAGAGCGCTCTGCCAGGCTCAAGCGCGAGTGCAAGGGGCGGGTCAATGCCGGGGCGTGTGAAGGGTATACCCAGTAAACCCCCAGTAGACGTCGGCACAGGCCCGAGTGCAGGACGACCTGCCGGTGACCGGAAGGTCTGCGGAAAGGGCCGGGAGGCTATTTACTCGGCGGGCGTGCCCAGCACCTGCTGCAACTCGCCGTTCTGGTACATCTCCATCATGATGTCCGAGCCGCCGACAAATTCGCCTTTCACATACAGCTGGGGAATGGTCGGCCAGTTGCTGTATTCCTTGATGCCGTGGCGGATCTCTTCGTCCTCGAGCACGTTCACCGTCACGGGCTTGGTCACGCCGCAGGCTTTGAGCACCTGGATCGCGCGTCCGGAAAAACCGCACATGGGAAATTGGGCCGTGCCTTTCATGAAAAGCACAACCTCGCTGGATTTGACGATCTGGTCAATGCGTTGCTGGGTATCGCTCATGAGGGGGTCCTTTGGATGGGGTGTTGGGCGACCGAAGAAAGCCGGCCTTTGCTCGAATAAATGGATGTCAGAAGCGGTAAATCAATGGGTGATTATCCTGCCGTTTCGCTGCCGGTGCCCGGAGCAGGGTCGGGCCAGCGCCCTCCCGAGCAGCGGGGGATGCCGGCCAGGTCTGTCCGGCTCTGCACATCGGTAAAACCGCGTTGCTCAAGCAGCTCGCACACCGCCCGGGCCTGGTCGTAGCCGTGTTCGAGCAGCAGCCAGCCCTGCGGCTGCAGGTAGGCTGGCGCCTGCGCGATGATCCGCCGGAGATCGTCCAGGCCGTCTTTCCCGGCTGTCAGGGCCTGCAGGGGCTCATGGCGCAAGGCGGGCAAATGCGGGTCGGCGTCGGCCACATAGGGCGGATTGCTGACGATCAGGTGAAAGCGGCCGCTTACATTTTCGAACCAGTTGCTTTGCAGAAAATGGACCGGCAACTGGTGCTGCCCGGCGTTGGCGGCCGCTACCACCAGCGCGTCGTTGCTGGCATCCACCGCCGTGACGTCGATCGCGGGCCGGGTTTTTTTCAGTGCCAGGCCAATTGCGCCGCTGCCGGTGCCCAGGTCGAGCACCCGGGCGGACGCCGGCATGCCCGCTTGGGCCAGTTGTTGCAGGGCCCATTCCACCAGGGTTTCCGTGTCCGGACGCGGCACCAGCACGCGGCCATCGACCTGCAGTTCCAGGCCGAAGAACTCCTTGCTGCCGACCAGATAGGCCAGCGGCTCACCGGCGGCGCGGCGCAGGCTGAGTTCTTGAAACCACCGCGCTGCCTCCTGCGGCAAGGGCGTTGTGTCATGCGTGAGCAGCCAGGCGCGGTCAGCGCCGGGTTTGCCCAATGTGTGCAGTAGCAGCAGCTGGGCGTCCAGACGCTCCAGCCCGAATGTGCGGGCGGCCGTCAGTGCCTGCGCGCAGGTGAGGGTGTTCACGGGGAGAGGTTCAGACACGGTGAATTGCTATGAAAACAGGAGCTGATGGCGCTTGTCAATCAAGGGCTGACGGCCAATTTTGCATTGAAGATTCAGCCCTCAACCGTTCGACGAGGTTTCCAGCTCCGCCAGCAGTTCCGCGCCGCGTGCCACCTGCAGGGCGGTGACCACGTCGTCCAGATCGCCTTCCATGATGGACAGCAGCTTGTACAGCGTCAGGTTGATACGGTGGTCGGTCAGCCGCCCCTGCGGAAAGTTGTAGGTCCGTATCCGGTCGCTGCGGTCACCGCTGCCGATCAGGCCCTTGCGCATGGCCGCATCCTTGGCGGCGCGTTCGGAGCGGTCTTTTTCATGGATGCGGGCGGTCAGTACCTTCAGCGCCTGGGCCTTGTTGCCGTGCTGGCTGCGGCCCTCCTGGCACTCGGCCACGATGCCGGTCGGCAGGTGGGTGATGCGCACCGCCGAGTCGGTCTTGTTGATGTGCTGGCCGCCGGCGCCGCTGGCGCGGTAGGTGTCGATCCGCAGGTCGGCCGGGTTGATCTGGATGGCCACCGCCTCGTCGGGTTCGGGCAGCACGGCGACCGTGCAGGCGCTGGTGTGGATGCGGCCCTGGGTTTCGGTGGCCGGCACGCGCTGCACGCGGTGGCCGCCCGACTCGAAACGCAGCTTGCCGTAAACGCCGACGCCCAGGGCATCGGGCGGGCCGTCCAGACGCAGCACCACTTCCTTGTAGCCGCCGAGCTCGCTGACCGATTCGCTGATGATCTCGACGGCCCAGCGCTTGCGCTCGGCGTAACGCGTGTACATGCGAAACAGGTCGGCCGCGAACAGCGCGGACTCATCGCCGCCGGCGCCGGCGCGGATCTCGATGAACGCCGGGCGCGCATCGTCCGGGTCCTTGGGGATCAGCATCAGCTGCAGGGCTTCGTCCAGCCGGGCAATGTCGGCCTGCGCGGCGGTGATTTCTTCTTCCGCCATGGTCGCCATCTCGGGGTCGTCTTTGGCCTCGGCCAGCATGGCCTGCGCACTGGCCAGATCAGCCTCGCGTGCTGTCAGCTGCTGGTACTGCGTGACCACGATGCTGGCCTCGGCGTGTTCACGCGTCAGGTTGCGAAAACGCTCCATGTTGCTGACCACGTCGGCGGCCGACAGCAGGGCGTCGAGCTCGTGCAGCCGGAAAATCTGGCGGTCCAGGGTCTGGCGGAGAAACGGTTTCATTGGGAAAAGGCCTCAGGGGCAAAACGTTCAGGACAGGTCGCCGGCCGGGCCGGCGCCGCATGCAGCCCGGTGCGCGGGCCGCCTGGCTGGCGAAGAAAGTGGCGCTAACGCTCTTTCTGTTCCCTGGGCAGGTTGCCGCGCAAAAACAGCCGTGAGACGGTTTGCGCCGTCGCTTCGCGGTTGTCCGCATTGCCGGCATGCAGTTCGGCGAGTGCGCCGTGCAGCATTTTCTGCGTCAACCCGCGCGACAGGGCCTCGAGGACCGCGTCCACAGGTTCGCCTTTGGCCAGCAGTTTTTTGGCGCGGGCAATTTCCAGCGCACGCCATTCGTCGGTCTGGGCGTTGAGTTGCTGGATCAGCGGCACGGTGCGCCGCTGGTCCAGCCAGTGCATGAAGTTCTGCACACCGGCATCAATGATGACCTCAGCTTCGGCCACTGCGGCCTGCCGGCTGTCCTTGCCAGTCTGCACCACATGCGCCAGATCGTCGACGGTGTAGAGGTAGATGTCCGGCAGTTCCTTGACTTCCGGCTCGATGTCGCGCGGCACGGCCAGGTCGACCATGAACATAGGGCGGTGCTTGCGCAGCTTGACGGCGCGCTCGACCGCGCCCAAGCCGATGATGGGCAGGGTGCTGGCGGTGCAGCTGATCACGGCGTCGAACTCGTGCAGGCGGCTCGGCAAATCGGCCAGGCGCATGACCTCGGCACCGAAGCGCCCGGCGAGTTTTTCGCCGCGTTCCAGGGTGCGGTTGGCCACGGTCATGGCTTTCGGGTTTTTGGCGGCAAAGTGGGTGGCGGCCAGGTCGATCATTTCGCCCGCGCCGACAAACAGCACCTTGATGTCGCTCAAATCCTCGAACAGCTGGCCGGCCAGCCGCACCGAAGCGGCCGCCAGGCTGATGCTGTGCGCGCCGATTTCGGTGCTGGTGCGGACTTCCTTGGCGACCGCGAAGGAGCGCTGGAACAGCTGGTGCAGTGTCGTGCCCATGGCACCGGCGTCTTCGGCGGCACGAACGGCATCCTTCATCTGGCCCAGGATCTGCGGCTCGCCCAGCACCATGGAGTCCAGCCCGCTGGCGACGCGAAAGGCGTGGCGCGCGGCGTGGTCGTTTTCCAGGGTGTAGGCATGCGAGCGCAGCAGGGCCGGCGAGACACCGCCGCGGTGCGCCAGCCATTCGAGCGTGTGCTCGAGGTCGGACTTGTCGCCGGCGCAATAGATCTCGGTGCGGTTGCAGGTTGACAGCAGCGTGGCTTCGGGCTGGCGCGCCAGCGACTCGCGCAAGCCCCGCAAAGTGGGCTCGATCTGGTCGATGGCGAACGCAAACCGGCCGCGCAAATCGAGCGGTGCGGTGGTATGGTTGATGCCCAAGGTCCAGACTGACATGGCCCGATTATAAAATTGAAGGGGTGGCCGGACGCGGACATTCTTTCAATGCCCTTGATACAGGGCAAGCGGGGATGCCGAAGGCGCGACCGGCCCTTTCGAACGACTCTCCCAATCCGCCACCGGCATGACCGCACTCAACCTGACCAACCAGCTGCTCAATTTCATGGCTCCGGCCGCCTTTGTGGCGCTGTTCGTGGTGCTGATGGCCCGGGTTTTTGCCCGATTTTTCAGATCAAACAGGCCGTTGGCCCTTTCCGTACCTGCGCAGATAGCTATTGTTTTTGTAGCATCGTTGATCCTGCTGGTGGCCGGGCTGGCCATTTTTGGTCGCGACGGCAAGATGGCCAGTTATGCCCTGCTGGTCGTGGGCGCGGCGACCTGCCAGTGGCTGTTGCTGCGCGGCTGGAAAGCCTGAACGCTGTTCAGGCGTCGGGCGCGAACAGGTCGATCCGGTCGGTGATGATGCCGTCGGTCCCCAGATCGAGCAGGCGCTGGGCCGCCCATTCATCGTTGACGGTGTAACTCAGGCAGCGAAATCCGGCGCTTTTGGCCTGCAGGACGGAGGAGCTGTCCCACAGGGCCTGGTTGCAGACCAGCGCCGCGCAGTCCAGCGTCAGTGCTGTTTCCAGCCAGCCCTTCCACAAACTGTCGAGCAGCAGGCCACGTGGCAGCTGCGGTTGCGCGGCTTGGGCGGCTTGCAGCGCGGCGGGCTGGAACGAGGTCAGCAGCGGCGGCACGGCGGCGCCTTCCCACAGGCGGGCCGCGGCGTTGGCCACGACGGTGCCGGTTTGCGCTTCCGCGCCCGGGGTGGGCTTGATCTCGATGTTCAGAAAATAGCCATTGCGCAGGCAATAACGCGCGACGTTGTCCAGGCTGGCCAGCGGCTCGCCGGCCCAAGTGCGTGAATGCCAGCTGCCGGCGTCCAGCCGCGACAGCGCTTCCCAGGGGTGGTCACCGCCGGTGCCCCGGCGGCTGGTGGTGCGTTCCAGCGTGGCGTCATGCATCAGGAAGGGCACGCCGTCGGCGCTGAGCTTCACATCACATTCGAACATGCGGTAGCCATGGCTGGCACCGAGCCGGAAGGCGGCCAGTGTGTTCTCAGGCGCCAGCTTGCCCGCTCCGCGGTGGGCGATCCAGCGCGGATAGGGCCAGGGTGTCAAAGCCGCTTGCCTGTTTCGGCGTCGAACCAGTGCAGCCGGTCGACGCGAGGGGCGACATGGATGGTGGCGCCGATCTCGGGCGTGGCCTGGCTTTCATCGGTGCGGACAATCAGGAATTCGTCGCCGAAACGGCAGTACACCAGGCGCTCGGCACCCAGCATCTCCATCGTGTCGACCTGGACGGCCCAGCCCGTGCTGCCGACCTGCAGGTGTTCGGGGCGGATGCCGAGGATGGTGCCGGGCCGGCCGCCGAAGTCGGCGTTGGGCGCGTGTTTGAGCAGGTTCATCGGCGGTGAGCCCATGAAACTCGCCACGAACGTGGTGGCCGGGCGGTTGTAGACCTCTTCGGGCGTGCCGAACTGCTCCATGCGGCCAGCGTTCATGACAATCATGCGCTGCGCCAGCGTCATGGCCTCGACCTGGTCGTGCGTGACGAACAGCGAGGTGATGCCGAGTTCGCGGTGCAGCTTCTGGATTTCCAGGCGGGTCTGCACGCGCAGCTTGGCGTCCAGGTTGGACAGCGGCTCGTCGAACAAAAACACCTGCGGCTGGCGCACGATGGCGCGGCCCATGGCCACGCGCTGGCGCTGGCCGCCCGAGAGCTGGCGCGGCTTGCGGTCCAGCAGGTGGCCCAGTTCAAGAATGCCGGCAGCCTTGTCAACGCGCTGCTTGATCTCGGCGATCGGCATCTTCCTGATCTTCAGGCCGTAAGCCATGTTGTCGAACACGCTCATGTGCGGGTACAGCGCGTAATTCTGGAAGACCATGGCGATGTCGCGCTCGGCCGGCTCCAGTTCGTTGACCACCCGTTCGCCGATGGAGATCTCGCCGCCGGAGATTTCCTCCAGGCCGGCCACCATGCGCAGCAGGGTGGATTTGCCGCAGCCTGACGGCCCGACGATGACGATGAATTCGCCATGTGCGATGTCGGCATTGACGCCGTGGATGACCTGCAGTTCCTGCTTGCCCTTGCCGTACTTCTTGACGACGTCTTTGAGTTGGATTGAAGCCATATCTTTTTTACTTTTCAGTGTCTACCAGGCCCTTGACGAACCACTTCTGCATCAGGATGACAACGATCGCCGGCGGCAGCATGGCCAGGATGGCCGTGGCCATGACGACGTTCCACTCGACGTAGACCTCGCCGAAAATCAGGCGCTTGATGCCCATGACGATGGGGTACATGCGTTCGTCGGTGGTCACCAGCAGTGGCCACAGGTACTGGTTCCAGCCATAGATGAACTGGATCACGAACAGCGCTGCCATCGAGGTTTTGGACAGGGGCAGCAGCACGTCCTTGAAAAACCGCATCGGGCCGGCACCGTCCATGCGTGCCGCTTCGACCAGCTCGTCAGGCACCGTGAGGAAGAACTGGCGGAACAGGAAGGTGGCCGTCGCCGAAGCGATCAGCGGAACCGTCAGGCCCTGCATGGTGTTGAGCATGCCGAGGCTGGCCACGACTTCGTAGGTCGGCCCGATACGTACTTCCACCGGCAGCATCAGCGTCACAAAGACCATCCAGAACACCAGGTTCTTGGCGGGAAAGCGGAAGTAGACAATGGCAAAGGCCGACAGCAGCGAAATTGCGATCTTGCCGATGGCGATGATCAGCGCGCTGGACAGGCTGATCAGCATCATCGGCCCGGCAGCGCCTATGCTGGCGCCGGCTTCGGTCTTTCCGCCGAACAGGGCCAGGCGGTAGCTCTCGAGGAAATTGCTGCCCGGCAGCAGCGAGATCGGGTTGCTGGTCATGATCTGCGTGGCGGTCTGCGTCGAGCCGATGAAGGTGACGTAGATCGGGAAGAAAACCACAACCACACCGATGATGAGAATCAGATGCGAGAAGAAGTCGAGGACGGGATTTTTCTGAACCATCAGTAGTTCACTTTCTTCTCGACGAACTTGAACTGCACCACGGTCAGCGCGATCACGATCACCATCAGCACCACCGACTGGGCGGCCGAGCCGTTGATGTCCATGGCCTTGAAGCCGTCGTAATACACCTTGTAGACCAGGATCGATGTGTCCTTGCCCGGCCCGCCGTTGGTGGCGGCGTCCACGATGGCGAAGGTCTCGAAGAAGGCATACACCACGTTGATCACCAGCAGGAAGAAGGTGGTGGGCGACAGCAGTGGCCACACGATGGTCCAGAAGCGCCGCCAGGGGCTGGCGCCGTCAATGGTGGCGGCCTCGATCAGCGAGTGCGGAATGGATTGCAGCCCTGCCAGGAAAAACAGGAAGTTGTAGGAGATGTGCTTCCAGATGGCCGCCATGACAATCAGCGCCATGGCGTGGTTGCCGTTGAGCACGTGGTCCCAGTTGAAGCCCATCTCGATCAGCGCGTAGCGGATCACGCCGTAGGGAGAAGCGAACATCATCAGCCATAACACGCCGGCAACCACAGGGGCCACCGCGTAAGGCCAGATCAGCAGCGTTTTGTAGATGCCGGCGGCGCGCACCACGCGGTTGGCCATCACTGCCAGCAGCAGCGAAATGGCCAGGCCGCCGACGGAGACCAGCGCGGAGAAAACGGCTGTGATCCGGAACGAATCCATATACCCGGGGTCGGCGAACAGGCGGCGGAAGTTCTCCAGGCCGACGAATTCCCGGGTCGAGCCGAAGGCGTCTTCCTGCAGCACGCTCTGGTACAGCGCCTGGCCGGCCGGCCAGAAAAAGAACACCAGAATGATCGCCATCTGCGGCGCGATCAGCACCCACGGCAGCCAGGGCGATTTAAAAAGAACTCGTTTTTCCATGGAGGCCTATTGACGAACAAGGCCCTCATGGGGCCTTGTTTTTTTGGGGAGAATCGCAGAAGTTTACGACTTATTTGCCTTCTGGAAACGCTCCAGTTGCTCGTTGCCGCGCTTGACCGCATTGTCCAGCGCATCTTTCGACGTCTTGTTGCCCTGCCACACGCCTTCGAGTTCCTCGTCGATGATGGTGCGGATCTGCACGAAGTTGCCGAGGCGCACGCCGCGCGATTTGTCGGTGGTCTTGCGGATCATCTGGTTGACCGACACATCGGCGCCGGGGTTCTGCTTGTAGAAGCCGGATTTTTCGGTCAGCTCGAACGAGGCCTTGGTCACCGGCAGGTAACCCGTGCGCTGGTGACTGGCGGCCGCCACTTCCGGCCTGGACAGGTAGTTCAGGAAAGCGGCCACAGCCTTGTATTCCTCGGGCTTCTTGCCGGACATCACCCAGATGCTGGCGCCGCCGATCACGGTGTTCTGCGGTGCGCCCTGCACGTCAGGGTAGTAGGGCAGGGTGCCGGTGCCGTAGCCGAACTTGCCGTTGCGCTTGACGCTGCCCGCCAGGGCGGACGAGCCGGTGGCCATGGCGCACTCGCCCGACACGAAGGTGGCGTCGGCCTTGTTCTCACGGCCCTTGTAGACAAACAGGCCGGTCTTGGCCATGTTGCCCAGGTTTTCAATGTGGCGCACGTGCAGCGGGCTGTTGAAGGCCAGGCGCGTGTCGGTGCCGCCAAAGCCGTTGTTCTTGGTCGCGTACAACACGTTGTGCCAGGCCGAGAAGCTCTCGAGCTGCGTCCAGCTGATCCAGCTGGTGGTGAACGGGCACTTGTGGCCGGAGGCCTTGAGTTTGGCCGCGGCCAGCGCGACTTCAGGCCAGGTGGTCGGTGGTTTCTCGGGGTCCAGGCCGGCAGCCTTGAACGCGTCCTTGTTGTAATGGAACACCGGCGTCGAGCTGTTGAAGGGATAACTCAGCATCTGGCCGTTGGGGGCCGTGTAGTAGCCGGCGACGGCCGGCACATAGGCGGCGGGATCGAATTTCAGGCCGGCGTCGGCCATCACCTTGGCGACCGGCACGGTGGCGCCCTTGGCAGCCATCATGGTCGCGGTGCCCACCTCGAACACCTGGATCATGTGCGGCGCATTGCCGGCGCGGTAGGCGGCCACACCGGCGGTCATCGACTCAGCGTAGCTGCCCTTGAAGGTGGGCGTGATCTTGTAGTCTTTCTGGCTGGCATTGAAGTCCTTGGCCAGGTCGTTGACCCATTCGCCGAGGGCGCCGCCCATGGAGTGCCACCACTGGACTTCGGTTTGTGCCTGGCTGGCAAGCGGAAGGCAAAAAGCGCAGGCAGCAAGGGCCGCCGCCGTAAAACGGTTCTTCATCAAAACTCCTGAGTTGGGGTAACGGTCAGTGTACAAACTGATTGTGACAAAGGGATTTAATCGGATCCGCGGGGCTTTCACCAGCGGGATTTCCATGAGGCGGGCGACAGCCTCAGGGTCTTGTGGCACTGCGGTAACATAGGCCCACAGCACGCACGGCCGCTGAGCGCGGCGGAATTTCCCCCACGATGAACGCCCCTGACACCCTCCAAGACCTGAACGTTTTCGCTGCCGACGCGACACCCGACGCGGAGCATGGGCAAGCCCGCATCCGCGAGATTCCCTACAACTACACCTCGTTTTCCGACCGCGAAGTCGTGATCCGCCTCCTTGGCGAACGGGCCTGGGACCTGCTGAACCTGCTGCGCGACGAGCGCCGCACCGGCCGTTCGGCCCGCATGTTGTACGAGGTGCTGGGCGATGTCTGGGTGGTGCAGCGCAACCCCTATCTGCAGGATGACCTGCTGGACAACCCCAAACGCCGCCGGATGCTGGTCGAAGCCCTGCAGCACCGCCTCTCCGAAGTCGAAAAACGCCGCACGCCCGAGGCGGACAGCCAGCGCGATGCCGTTGTGGGCGAACTGCTCGAAACCGCACGCGCCGCCGTCAGCCGTTTTTCCACCTCGTTCGAGGATATGGCCGAGCTGCGCCGTCAGACCGCGCGCCGGCTGGGCAAATTCACGCTCAAGGACAACATCAAGTTCGACGGCCTGTCGCGTGTCTCGCATGTGACCGATGCCACCGACTGGCGCGTCGAATACCCCTTTGTGGTGCTGACGCCGGACACCGAAGTCGAGATGGCCGGTCTGGTCAAGGGCTGCATCGAGCTCGGGCTGACCATCATTCCGCGCGGCGGCGGCACCGGCTACACCGGTGGCGCGATTCCGCTGAGCTGGAAGTCGGCCGTCATCAACACCGAAAAACTCGAGGCCATGACCGAGGTCGAGCAGGTGGCCCTGCCCGGGCTGGACCATCCCGTGGCCACCGTCTGGACCGAAGCCGGCGTGGTCACGCAGCGTGTGGCGGATGCGGCCGAACGCGGTGGTTATGTTTTTGCGGTGGATCCGACCTCGGCCGAAGCCTCCTGCATAGGCGGCAACATCGCGATGAATGCCGGCGGCAAGAAGGCCGTGCTCTGGGGCACGGCGCTGGATAACCTCGCCTCCTGGCGCATGGTCACGCCCGAAGCGCAGTGGCTGGAAGTCACCCGCCTGAACCACAACCTGGGCAAGATCCACGACGCCGAGATGGCCAGCTTCGAGCTGAAATATTTCGAGGCGGACGGCAAAACGCCGGTGCGCACCGAACGCCTCGACATCCCCGGCAAGACCTTCCGCAAGGAAGGCCTGGGCAAGGACGTGACCGACAAGTTCCTCAGCGGCCTGCCCGGCATCCAGAAGGAGGGCTGCGACGGCCTGATCACCAGCGCGCGCTGGATCGTGCACCGCATGCCGGCGCACACCCGCACCGTCTGCCTGGAATTTTTTGGCAATGCCAAGGACGCGGTGCCCAGCATCGTTGAAATCAAGGATTTCATGTTCGCCGAGCAGAAGCGCGGCGGCGCCATTCTCGCCGGCCTGGAACACCTCGACGACCGCTACCTGAAAGCGGTCGGTTACGCGACCAAGTCCAAGACCCATGGCGGCCTGCCCAAGATGGTGTTGTTCGGCGACATCGCCGGCGACGACGCCGACGTGGTGGCGCGCGCGACCTCGGAAGTCGTGCGCATCGCCAACTCGCGCCGCGGCGAGGGTTTCATTGCCATCAGCCCCGATGCCCGCAAGAAGTTCTGGCTGGACCGCAAGCGCACCGCGGCGATTTCGCGCCACACCAACGCCTTCAAGATCAACGAGGACGTGGTGATTCCGCTGCCGCGCATGGCCGAATACACCGACGGCATTGAACGCATCAACATCGAGCTGAGCCTGGCCAACAAGGTCAGGCTGTGCGATGCGCTGGAGGCGTTTTTCCTCAAGGGCAAGCTGCCGCTGGGCAAGTCGGACGACGCCGGCGAAATCCCTTCGGCCGAACTGCTGGAAGACCGCGTCGGCCAGGCCGTCACGCTGATCGCCGAGGTGCGCGCATTGTGGTCGGGCTGGCTGCGCGATGTGGACACGCTGTTCCCGCAGCTGCAGGACCATTCGCTGCGCGCCAGCTGGAAAACCCAGCTGCGCGCGCCGCTGCAAACGATTTTTTCGGGCGCGGCCTTTGCGCCCATCCTGGCCGAGTGCAGCGCCATCCACAAGCAGGTGCTCAAGGGCCGCGTCTGGGCCGCCCTGCACATGCATGCCGGCGACGGCAATGTACACACCAACCTGCCGGTCAACAGCGACGACTACGAGATGCTGCAGACCGCGCATGAGGCAGTGGCCCGCATCATGGTGCTGGCGCGTTCGCTCGACGGCGTGATCTCCGGCGAACACGGCATCGGCATCACCAAGCTGGAGTTCCTGACCGACGCCGAGCTGCAGCCGTTTGCCGATTACAAGCTGCGGGTCGATCCCGAGGGGCGTTTCAACAAGGGTAAGCTGCTACGAAATCAGGAGCTGACTGCGCCCGCCGGAATTGGGCTGAAGGCCAAAAAGACTGATAAGCCCGCGCCGGAGAGTCTGTTGGCCGACCTGACCAACGCCTACACGCCGAGTTTCGGCCTGATGGGCCACGAGTCGCTGATCATGCAGCAGTCGGATATCGGTGCGATTGCCGACAGCGTCAAGGACTGCCTGCGCTGCGGCAAGTGCAAACCGGTCTGCGCCACCCATGTACCGCGCGCCAACCTGCTGTACAGCCCGCGCAACAAGATCCTTGCGACCTCGCTGCTGGTGGAAGCCTTTCTCTACGAAGAGCAGACGCGGCGCGGCATCAGCATCAAGCACTGGGAAGAGTTCGAGGACGTGGCCGACCACTGCACGGTCTGCCACAAGTGCCTGAGCCCCTGCCCGGTGGACATCGACTTCGGCGAGGTGTCCATGAACATGCGTAACCTGCTGCGCAAGATGGGGCAGAAGTCCTTCCGTCCCGGCAATGCGGCCGCCATGTTCTTCCTCAACGCCACCAGCCCGCAAACCATCAAATTCATGCGCGGCGCGATGGTGGACGTCGGCTTCAAGGCCCAGCGTGTGGCCAACCAGCTGCTCAAGCGCCTGGCGCGCAAACAGACGGCCAGGCCGCGCGCGACGGTCGGTCCGGCGCCGGTCAAGGAGCAGGTGATCCACTTCATCAACAAGAAGATGCCCGGCGGCCTGCCCAAGAAAACCGCGCGTGCGCTGCTGGACATCGAGGACAAGGACTACGTTCCCATCATCCGCAATCCGGCCAACACGACGGCCGAGACCGAGGCGGTGTTTTATTTCCCCGGCTGCGGTTCGGAGCGCCTGTTCTCGCAGGTGGGTCTCGCGACCCAGGCCATGCTCTGGCATGCCGGCGTGCAGACCGTGCTGCCGCCGGGTTACCTGTGCTGCGGTTACCCGCAAAAAGGCAGCGGCCAGTTCGATAAGGCCGAAAAAATCATCACCGACAACCGGGTGCTGTTCCATCGCGTGGCCAACACGCTGAACTACCTGGACATCAAGACCGTGGTGGTGAGCTGCGGCACCTGTTACGACCAGCTGCAGGGGTATGAATTCGACAAGATCTTCCCCGGCTGCCGCATCATCGACATCCACGAGTACCTGCTGGAAAAAGGCATCACCCTGAGGACGGACCAGCCGGGCCAGGGTTATCTGTACCACGACCCCTGCCACAGCCCGATGAAGCTGCAGGAGCCGATGAAAACCGTCAAGGCCCTGCTCGGCGACCAGGTGCTCAAGTCCGAGCGCTGCTGCGGCGAGTCGGGCACGCTGGGGGTGACGCGACCGGACATCTCCACGCAGGTCCGCTTTCGCAAGGAAGAAGAGCTACGCAAGGACGAAGCCAAACTGCGCGCCAGTGGTGCCGTGGCCGACACCGGCAACGTCAAGATCCTGACCAGCTGCCCGAGCTGCCTGCAGGGCCTGACCCGTTACGGCGACGACCTGCAAAACGGTTTGCTGGAAGCCGATTACATCGTGGTGGAAATGGCCAACCAGATCCTGGGCAAGGAGTGGTTGCCCGCTTATGTCGAAGCGGCCAACAACGGCGGCATCGAACGCGTGCTGGTTTAGGCATCCTTTCAGAAAGAACACCATGGCAGGCCTCACTCCCGACACCCCCACGCCCACCGCGCTGACCGTGCACGCCCAGTCGAGGGTGCTCGAGATCGCGTTTTCGGACGGCAGCGAGTTCAGGATTCCGTTCGAACTGATGCGTGTCTATTCGCCCTCGGCCGAAGTCCAGGGCCACGGCCCTGGCCAGGAGGTGCTGCAGACCGGCAAACGCGAGGTCACGGTGGTCGAACTCGAGCCCATCGGCAACTACGCGGTCAAGCCGGTGTTTTCGGACGGCCACGAGAGCGGCATTTTTTCCTGGGACTACCTCTACTTTCTGGGGTCGGAGCAGGCGCGTTTGTGGGCCGATTACACGCAGCGCCTGGAGGCGGCCGGCATGCAGCGCGATGCGCCCATGATGGCGGCGGGCGGCCATGCCTGCGGCAGCCATTGATGGTGGATGCGGGCAAACCCTCGCTCGCTATATTTTTCATAGCTGCTGGCGCCCGGCGTTGGCGCGCAGCTGTTGTTTTTCAACATAAATCGGCGGCAATGCCCCAATCGGGGGCAGGGTTGTCACTTGAATCGCCGGCATTCACCCCTAGCATTACCTTATGAGCAGCACCCATTTCGGATTTGAGTCGGTTGACGAAAAGGACAAGGCGCGCCGCGTGCGTGGCGTGTTCGATTCCGTGGCGCCGAAATACGACGTCATGAACGACCTGATGTCCATGGGGCTGCACCGGGTCTGGAAGGCCTACACCGTGATGGTGGCCGATGTCCGGGAGGGCCAGTACGTGCTGGACATCGCCGGCGGCACCGGCGACCTGGCCCTGGCGTTCGCCCCCAAGGTCGGCAGCACCGGCTGCGTGGTGCACACCGACATCAACGAAGCCATGCTGCGCGAAGGCCGCAACCGCATGCTCGACGCCGGCAAGGTCTTGCCGACCACCGTGTGTGATGCCGAGCACCTGCCGTTTCCCGATGGCCGCTTCGATCTGGTGACGGTGGCTTTCGGTTTGCGCAACATGACGCACAAGGACGAGGCGATCAGGGAGATGAACCGCGTGCTCAAGCCGGGTGGCAAGCTGCTGGTGCTGGAATTCTCCAAAATCGCCAAGCCGCTGGAGAAAGCCTACGACTGGTATTCCTTCAAGGTCTTGCCCCGGCTGGGCAAGCTGGTGGCCAACGACGACTCGAGTTACCGCTATCTGGCGGAGTCCATCCGCATGCATCCCAGCCAGGAAGAGCTAAAGGCCCTGATGCATAAAGGTGGTTTCGGCCATGTGGACTATCACAACCTCACCGGCGGGGTAGTGGCATTGCATGTTGGAATCAAGTGTTGAGATATTTAATTAGAGGAGACGGTATGAAACTTTGGTCTGCGATTCTGGCGGCTGTCCTGGCCACCACCATGCTGCTGGCGTACGCGCCTGCGGAAGCCAAACGCATGGGCGGCGGCGGCTCCGTCGGACGGCAATCGTCCAACGTGACGCAACGGCAGGCGACACCACCGGCTGCGCCGGCCAACACCGGGGCCGCTGCGGCAGCGCCCAAGAAGCCTTGGGGCGCGATGCTGGGCGGTCTGGCCGCGGGTCTGGGTCTGGCCTGGCTGGCATCCTCGCTCGGTCTGGGCGGCGCTTTCGGGCAGATCATCATGTTTGCCCTGCTCGCCATGCTGGTGATGGTGGCTGTCGGCTTCATCATGCGCAGGCTCAAGGCCAACAACGGGCAGGGCGCGACGCCTTACGCCATGCAGGGGGCGGGCAACGCCACCACACCGCGCAACTACAGCCCCGAAAATGTCGGCAACGACGCCTCGGCCCGGCCCTGGGAGCGCGGCAGCATGGCGTTTGAGGCCAACAAGACCGGCGCGGGTGCCGCTGCCGGCGGATCGATGATCGGTTCCTCCCTCGGTGGTTCGCAGTCCTGGGGTGTCCCTGCGGGTTTTGATGCCGAAGGCTTCCTCAAGGCCTGCAAGACCAATTTCGTGACCCTGCAGGACGCCTGGGACCGCTCCGATGTCAACAGCCTGCGCGCCATGATGACCGACGAGATGCTCGAGCAGATCAAGGCGCAGCTGGCCGACCGTGAATCACACACCGGCGGTGTGGCCAACAAGACCGACGTGGTCATGCTTGATGCCCAGCTGCTGGGCATTGAAGAGCTCAGCGACGTCTACATGGCCAGCGTGGAGTTCTCCGGCATGATCCGTGAAGACGCGTCGGCGGGCCCGAGCCCGTTCCGCGAAGTCTGGAACATGACCAAGCCGCGCAACGGTGGCGGCTGGCTGGTCGCAGGCGTCCAGGCTCTGCAATAAGGCCCCCACGCTCCGCCGCTGCGCGGGTCGCTGCCCCCCCGACGGGGCGCTGCGGCTGCGGACCGGCAGAGCCGGATCCGCGGCCCCTACTGAACTAAAGCCCCTTCAATCGCTGGCGCGGTGAAGGGGCTTTTTCAATCTGCTGCAAAATCGGGGACGTATGAATACCACGTCCCCATTTTCTTTTCTGCAGTCCCTGGCCACCCGTTTTCAGCCCCCCGCCTGGGCGGTTGATGAAGGGCAGCAGAAGCTGGTGCTGTTGCTCAACCATGTCCTGATGCAGGAAAAAGAGGCGCAAAACCGTCTTTTGCGAAAAAAGGGCAGCGTGATCCATGTCCGCTGGGGTGTGTTTGCGCTGGATTTGCTGATCACCCCCGCGGGACTGGTGGACCGTGCACCGGCCGCGACCAGGCCAGATCTGTTGCTCGCGGTGGTGGCGGAATCACCGGGCGTGGTGCTGCAGTCGGTGCTGGCAGGCAAAGCGCCGCCGGTCAAGATCGAGGGCGATGTCCAGCTGGCCGCCGAACTCGGCTGGCTGGCGGACAACCTGCGCTGGGATGTGGAGGAAGACCTGTCGCGCCTGATCGGCGACGTGCCGGCCCATACGCTGGCCAGCGCGGCGCGCCAGGGCCTGGCGGGCTTGCGGCAGTTTCTGGCCCAGGCACCGCGGCCTTCTTCTTCAGCCGTGGTCCCGGCGCAGCCCGGTGTGCCGCCGGTCACGGAGCCTCCGAAAGCTTCCGCATGAGCCGCCTGTTCAGGGGCGTCTTCATTGTCTGGACGGTGCTGCGCTTCGGCCTCGACGAACTGGTGCTTTCCAGTTTCACCCGGCCCTGGGTCAGGAGGCTGACGCGTGTCGTGTCGCTGGGCCGGAACCTGAAAGCACCCCGCGGCGAGCGCCTGCGCGAAGCCCTGGAAAGCCTGGGACCGATTTTTGTCAAGTTCGGCCAGGTCATGTCGACCCGCCGCGACCTGCTGCCGCTGGACATCGCCAACGAGCTGGCCCGCCTGCAGGACCGCGTCCCGCCGTTCGACTCCGATGTGGCCATTGCCATCATCGAGAAGGCCTTCGGCCGGCCGATCGCCCAGATTTTTGCGAGCTTCGAGCGCCAGCCCGTCGCCAGCGCCTCGATTGCGCAGGTCCATTTCGCCACGCTGCCCGGTGGCCGCGAGGTGGCGGTCAAGGTGTTGCGTCCCAACATGCTGCCGGCCATCGAAAAAGACCTGGCGCTGATGCACATGATGGCTGGCTGGGTCGAAGGCCTGTCGGCCGACGGCAAGCGGCTCAAGCCGCGCGAGGTGGTGGGCGAGTTCGACAAGTACCTGCATGACGAGCTCGACCTGCTGCGCGAAGCCGCCAATGCGGCCCAGCTGCGCCGCAACATGCAGGATCTGAACCTGGTGCTGATTCCGGAAATGGTCTGGGATTTCTGCATGCCCGATGTGATGGTGATGCAGCGCATGGACGGCGTGCCCATCAGCCAGACCCAGCGGCTACGCGACGCCGGCGTGGACATGAAAAAGCTGGCGCGTGACGGCGTCACCATCTTTTTCACCCAGGTCTTTCGCGACGGCTTTTTCCATGCCGACATGCACCCCGGCAACATCCAGGTCAGCCTGGACCCGGCGACCTTCGGCCGCTACATCTCGCTGGACTTCGGCATCGTCGGCACGCTCACCGAGGTCGACAAGGAATACCTGGCGCAGAATTTCAGCGCCTTTTTCCAGCGCGACTACAAACGCGTGGCCGAGCTGCACATCGAATCGGGCTGGGTGCCGCCGCAGACGCGGGTCGATGAGCTGGAGTCGGCCATACGTGCCTGCTGCGAACCCTATTTCGACCGGCCGCTCAAGGAGATTTCTCTGGGCATGGTGCTGATGCGCCTGTTCCAGACCTCGCGCCGTTTCCACGTGGAAATCCAGCCGCAGCTGGTGCTGCTGCAGAAAACCCTGCTCAACATCGAGGGCCTGGGCCGGGAACTCGACCCCGAGCTGGACCTGTGGAGCACGGCCAAGCCCTTTCTGGAGACCTGGATGCTCGAGCAGGTCGGGCCGGAAAAATTGCTGGAGCAACTCAAGGCCGAGGCGCCGACCTACGCCAAGCTGTTGCCCGGCCTGCCGCGCCTGTTGCAGCAATACCTCAAGGGCCAGAGCGGCGGAAACCGCCAGGAGCTTCAGGCGCTGCTGCAGGAGCAGCGGCGCACCAACAAACTGCTGCAAAGCCTGATTTATGGTGGTCTGGGTTTTGCTTTGGGCCTGCTGGCCATGCAAATTGTGCTGAGAATCCGGCTTTTTTGAGCCGGAAAATCTGGTGATAATCACGCATTCCTGAGGAGATCGCCGTGCTCTTGACCCTGGTTTTTGTCTATCTTCTGATCACCATCATCATCGGTCTGTACGCCGCCCGGCGCGTCAAAAACACCGCCGACTATGCGATCGCGGGGCGCAATCTACCGCTGATCATGATCGTGACGACGACGTTCGCGACCTGGTTCGGCTCCGAAACCGTACTCGGCATCCCGGCGAAGTTCGTCAGCAGCGGCCTGAACGGCGTGGTGGAAGACCCCTTTGGCGCCGGCACCTGCCTGATCCTGGTGGGCCTGTTTTTTGCAGGCAAGCTCTACAAGATGTCGCTGCTGACCATCAGCGACTACTACCGCGAGCGTTACGGCCGCACCATCGAGGTGGCCTGCTCCATCATCATCATGATCAGCTACCTCGGCTGGGTGGCGGCCCAGATCACGGCGCTCGGTCTGGTGTTCAACCTCCTGTCGGGCGGCGCCATCAGCACCACCACCGGCATGATCATCGGCACGGCCTCGGTGCTGGCCTACACCCTGTTCGGCGGCATGTGGTCGGTCGCGGTGACCGACTTCATCCAGATGATTGTGCTGGTCGCCGGCCTGGCCGTGCTGGCCATTTTTGCCGGCAACCTGGCCGGCGGCGCGGACAAGGTCGTTGCCCTGGCCACCAGCCAGGACATGTTCAGGTTCTGGCCGGAACCGAACTTCAGGGACATGGTGTTTTTCTTTGCCGCGGCCATCACCATGATGTTTGGCTCGATTCCGCAGCAGGACGTATTCCAGCGCGTGATGTCGGCCAACAGCCAGAGCGCGGCGACCAAGGGGCCGGTCATCGGCGGCATCTTCTACATCCTGTTTGCCTTTGTCCCGATGTTTTTGGTGGCCAGCGCACTGATCATCATGCCGGAGCAGACGGCCCTGCTGCTCAAGGAAGATCCGCAGAAAATCCTGCCGACGCTGGTGCTCGAAAAAATGCCCTTCATCATGCAGGTGCTGTTTTTTGGCGCCTTGCTGTCGGCCATCAAGTCCACCGCGTCGGCGACCCTGCTGGCCCCCAGCGTGACCTTTGTGGAGAACATCTGGCGCCAGTTCAAGCCGCGCATGAGCGACAAACGTGAACTCAAACTGATGCGGACCACCGTGCTGATCTTCAGCGCCCTGGTCCTGAGCTACGCCATCTTCATGCAGGGCACCTCGATCTACGACATGGTGTCGGGCGCCTACCAGGTGCCCCTGGTCGGCGCGTTTGTCCCGCTGGTGTTTGGGCTGTACTGGAAAAAGGCCAGCACCCAGGGCGCCATTTTCTCGGTGGTCTGCGGCATTGCGACCTGGCTGCTGTTCACCTTCAGTACCCTGGGCGAGCAGTTCCCCGCCCAGCTGGCGGGTGTGCTGGCCGCCACGCTGGGCATGCTGGTGGGCTCCCTGACGCCGCAGACGATAGAGAACAGCCGCGGCAGCCACCACCGGCTGTCCACCGAGGGCTGACCGGCGCCACCAGGATGGCCAGGCGCTCGCCCGCGCGGGTGGGGGCGCCCGGTGCCCGCACTTGGCCAGTCTGGGGGCGGCTGCAGTGAGCCGCAGCGCCTATAATTGAAGGTTTTGCATCCTGAGGGCCACTTCGGGACAGCACCCCCTCTGACAAAACCTCTGAAACCATGCCAATCTACGCTTACAAATGCGAGTCCTGCGGGCATACCAAGGACGTTTTGCAAAAAATGTCCGATGCCCCGCTGACCGACTGCCCCCAGTGCGGCGCGCCCGCGTTCAAGAAGCAGCTCACCGCGGCCGGCTTCCAGCTCAAGGGTTCGGGCTGGTACGTGACTGATTTTCGCGGCGGCGGCGGTGCCACCGCGGTTCCGCCCGTCAGCGGCGGCGATGCCCCGGCTGCCGCAGCAGACAGCAAGCCCGCCGAGCCGGCGGGGAAAACTGCGGCGGCCCCTGCGGCTGCACCCGCTCCTGCGCCGGCCCCTTCCGGCCCTGCCAAGGCGAGCTGATGGGTCCGATACGTCGATGGTTGCTGGCCGGGTTGCTGGTCCTGGTGCCGCTCGCGGTCACGGTCTGGCTGCTCAACTGGATCATCGGCACGCTGGACCAGACGCTGCAAATCCTTCCGGCGGACTGGCATCCCGACAAGTTGCTGGGTTTTCACCTCCCGGGCTTCGGTGTCTTGCTGGCACTGGCCATCGTGCTGTCGATAGGTGCGCTGGCGACCAATTTTCTCGGCAAAAAGCTGGTCAGCTGGTGGGATGCCCTGCTCAGCCGCATTCCCATCGTCCGGTCCATTTATTCCAGCGTCAAGCAGGTTTCCGACACCCTGTTTTCGGAAAACGGCAATGCCTTTCGCAAGGCCTTGCTGGTGCAGTGGCCGCGCGAAGGCGTCTGGACCATCGCGTTCCAGACCGGCATGCCGGGCGGCGATGTGGCCAACCACCTGCAGGGGGACTACCTGAGTGTGTATGTCCCGACGACACCCAATCCCACCGGCGGCTATTTCATCATGCTGCCCAAGGCCGACTGCATTGAACTCAAAATGAGTGTGGACGAAGCCCTGACCTATGTGATTTCCATGGGTGTGGTGGTGCCCGGCAGCGCCGCCAGCTACAAGCCCAAATAATCAAGTACCAGCCCCCGGCGCGCGAGCGCCCACAAGCAAAGCGATTTATCTATGACTTCCCAAATGCGTTCCCACTATTGCGGTCTGGTGACCGAGGCCCTGATGGGCCAGACTGTGAGCCTGTGCGGCTGGGTCAATCGCCGGCGCGACCACGGCGGCGTGATTTTCATCGACCTGCGCGACCGAGAGGGGTATGTGCAGGTGGTGTGTGACCCCGACCGCGCCGACATGTTCAAGACGGCCGAGGGCGTGCGCAACGAGTTCTGCGTGCAGATCAAGGGCCTGGTGCGCGCCCGCCCGGACGGCACGGCCAACGACGCGCTGAAAAGCGGCAAGATCGAAGTGCTGTGCCACGAACTGACCGTGCTCAACCCCAGCGTGACGCCGCCGTTCCAGCTCGACGACGACAACCTGTCGGAGACAACGCGCCTGACGCACCGCGTGCTGGACCTGCGCCGGCCCTACATGCAGAACAACCTGATGCTGCGTTACCGCGTGGCCATGGAAACGCGCAAGTTCCTCGACGCCAACGGTTTCATCGACATCGAAACGCCGATGTTGACCAAGAGCACGCCGGAAGGCGCGCGCGACTACCTGGTGCCCAGCCGCGTCAACGAAGGCATGTTTTTCGCGCTGCCGCAAAGCCCGCAGCTGTTCAAGCAGCTGCTGATGGTGGCCGGCTTCGACCGCTACTACCAGATCACCAAGTGTTTCCGCGACGAGGACCTGCGCGCCGACCGCCAGCCCGAATTCACGCAGATCGATATCGAGACGTCCTTCATGGGCGAGCAGGACATCCGCGACATGTTCCAGGGCATGATCAGCAACATCTTCAAGACCGTGCTGGCCACCGACCTCGGCGAATTCCCGGTCATGGCCTATGCCGACGCCATGCACCGCTTCGGCTCCGACAAACCCGACCTGCGCGTCAACCTCGAGTTCACCGAGCTGACCGACGTGATGGCCGATGTGGACTTCAAGGTCTTCAGCGCACCGGCCACCACACCGGGCGGCCGCGTGGTCGCCCTGCGCGTGCCGGGCGGCTCCGAGATGAGCCGCGGCGAGATCGACGGCTACACCGAGTTCGTCAAGATCTATGGCGCCAAGGGCCTGGCCTGGATCAAGGTCAACGACATCACCAAAGGCCGCGACGGCCTGCAAAGCCCCATCGTCAAGAACATCCATGACGCGGCGGTGGCCGAGATCCTCAAGCGCACCGGTGCGCAGAACGGCGACATCCTTTTCTTCGGTGCCGACAAGGCCAAGGTGGTCAACGACAGCATAGGCGCGCTGCGCCTGAAAGTCGGCCTGAGCCCCTTCGGCAAGAAGACCGGCATCTTCACCGCCGGCTGGAAGCCGCTGTGGGTGGTGGACTTCCCGATGTTCGAATTCGACGAGGAAGGCCAGCGCTGGAGCGCGGTGCACCACCCCTTCACCGCGCCCAAGGACGGCCATGAGGACTGGATGGACACCGATCCCGGCAAATGTATTGCCAAGGCCTACGACATGGTGCTCAACGGCTGGGAGCTAGGCGGCGGTTCGGTGCGTATCCACCGCGCCGAGGTGCAGAGCAAGGTCTTCAACGCCCTGAAGATCGGGCCGGAAGAAGCGCAGGAGAAGTTCGGCTTCCTGCTCGACGCGCTGCAGTACGGCGCGCCGCCGCACGGTGGCCTGGCCTTCGGCCTGGACCGCATCGTGACCATGATGACGGGCGCCGAGTCCATCCGCGACGTGATTGCCTTCCCCAAGACCCAGCGCGCGCAATGCCTGCTCACGCACGCACCCAGCCCGGTCGACGAGAAGCAGCTGCGCGAGCTGCACATCCGCCTACGCAATCCGCAGCCGGTCTGATGCCGGTGCAGCGACGTGCTGCGATATTGATAGCTGCTGGCGCCCGTGTTTATTGGGCTGGATGCCATTTGTCCTGTAAAAACAGGCCATGGGTACGGTGCGCGCCGGGGGCCGCTCAGCGCCCGCGCCGCGTGGTCTGTCCAGACAGAAGAGGACCCAGCCCATGACTTCCTTCAAGATTCCCGAGTCGGTGCTGGTTGTCATTCACACACCGGCGCTGGAGGTGCTGCTGATCGAGCGTGCTGACCAGCCCGGGTTCTGGCAAAGTGTCACCGGCTCCATGGACGCGCTGGATGAGCCCCTGGCGCTGACCGCCGCGCGCGAAGTGCTGGAGGAAACCGGCATTTCAGCGCGGCCGGAAGATTTCCGGGACTGGGCGCTGGCCAACGTCTATGAGATCTACCCGGTCTGGCGGCATCGCTACGCGCCGGGCGTGACGCGCAACACCGAACATGTCTTCAGCCTGTGTGTGCCGCCGGGCACGGCCGTCACGCTCAGCCCCCGCGAACACCGTGCCTGGCAGTGGCTGCCCTGGCGCGAAGCGGCAGACCGGTGTTTTTCCCCCTCGAATGCCGAGGCCGTGCTGATGCTGCCAAAATTTGCCGCTTGACCCTCGCCTGTGGCCGGCCTGAACCCGACGCCGGCGCGACCATCCCCACCCGAGACCATGGCCCCGCTTTCTTCCCCGTCCCCATCCCCCGCGTCCGCGTCCGCGCTGCAATTGCTGCAGGGCGGGCAGGCGCTGTTCCCGGCGCTGGTGCAGGCGATCGACGCGGGCACGGGCTGGGTGCAGCTGGAAACCTATATTTTCGATGTCCACGGGCAGGGTGCGGACGTTGCCGAGGCGCTGGTCCGGGCGGCGCGCCGCGGTGTGCTGGTTCAGGTGCTGGTCGACGGCATAGGCACCGACCGCATTTCCCCGGAATGGCAGGAGAAGTTCGACCAGGCCGGGGTGCAGTGGCGGGTTTACGCGCCGCTGGGCCGCGGCCGGTTTGCGGCGCTGGGGCTGCTGGTCCCCGAACGCTGGCGCCGCCTGCACCGCAAGCTGTGTGTGGTCGATGAACACATCGTGTTTTGCGGCGGCATCAACATCCTGGACGATTTTTACGACCCCAACCACGGGCCACTGACGGAGCCGCGTTTCGACTTTGCCGTGGCAGTCACCGGGCCGCTGGCTGTGGAAGCTTCCGACGCCATGGCGCTGCTCTGGTGGCGGGTGGAAGCCGGTTACAGCGCGCGCCAGCGCCACCTGCTCGCCGCCTGGGAAGCGGTCAAGGCGGCCGGTTACGGTGGCCGGTCCCGGGGGCTGGGTCCCGGCGCCTCTCCTCGCACGACGCGCGGGCGCAGCGACACCGCCGGCCTGCTGCTGCGCGACAACCTGCGCAATCGCCGCACCATCGAACGCGCCTACCGCAAGGCCATTGGCAAGGCGCGGGACGAAATCATCATTGCCAATGCCTACTTCGTGCCGGGCGGAAAGTTGCGCCGGGCCCTGATCCGGGCTGCCAGGCGCGGCGTCAAGGTGAGCCTGCTGCTGCAGGGCCGCTACGAATACTTCATGCAATACCATGCGGCGCGGCCGGTGTACGGCGCGCTGCTGGCCGCGGGGGTGGAAATCCATGAATACGACGCCGGTTTCCTGCACGCCAAGGTGGCGGTGATCGACGGGCGCTGGGCCACCGTCGGCTCGTCCAACCTCGATCCCCTGAGCCTGCTGCTGGCGCGCGAGGCCAATGTGGTGGTGCAGGACCCGGGCTTTGCGCAGGCCCTGCGTGAGCGCCTGGTGCTGGCCATGACCACCAGCGGCGTGCGGCTGGATCCGGACATCTACAGCCGCCGGCCCTGGCGCCAGCGGGTGCTGGACTACATCGCCTACGCCCTGATGCGCCTGGCCCTCTTGATCGCCGGCCAGCGTTATTGAGCCCGCGCCGTTTCCCTGGCGGCACACGGCCCGTTCTCCCGCTGGCGCTGGAATTGCTCCTTAATTCATAGCTGTCAGTGCACGGCTATCAAGGGCTGGAGGCCTAAAACCCTTGCAAAAAAGGGGCATGGCTGTTTTGAGGCAGACTGGTAACATCTGCCCATGCTTATGAAATCCAATACGCCTGATTCCCCCGCCCTTCTTGACGAAGGCACGCCGGTCTCCGTCAAGATCCGCGAACGCCTCGCTCTGGCGAAAAAACGCTTCAACGCGAACGACAACATTGCCGCCTTCATCGAGCCGGGCGAACTGGAGCAGTTGCTGGACGAGGTGGAAGGCAAGATGCAGGGCGTGCTCGACAGCCTGGTGATCGACACCGAGCGCGACCACAACACCAACAACACCGCGCGCCGCGTGGCCAAGATGTACCTCAACGAGGTGTTCAAGGGCCGTTATGTGGCCGGTCCCACCGTCACCGAGTTCCCCAATGCCGAGCACCTCAACGAGCTGATCATTGTTGGTCCGATCACGGTGCGTAGCGCCTGCTCGCACCATTTCTGCCCGGTGATCGGCCAGCTCTGGATAGGCGTGATGCCCAACGAACACACCAACGTGATCGGCCTGTCCAAATACGCCCGCCTGGCGGAGTGGATCATGGGCCGGCCGCAGATCCAGGAAGAAGCGGTGGTGCAGCTGGCCGACCTGATCCAGGAAAAAACCCGGCCCGACGGCCTGGCCATCGTCATGGAGGCCAGCCACTACTGCATGGGCTGGCGCGGCGTGAAGGACCTGGACAGCAAAATGATCAATTCCGTCATGCGCGGGGTGTTCCTCAAGGACCCGAACCTGCGCCGCGAATTTTTGTCGCTCATCCCGAAAAAGAGCAGCTAAGGACACACGATGTTGGTACGCCTTCTTTACGCCAGCCGCTCGGTCAACCCCGGCTCCAGCGATCTCACCGAATCCATCCTTGCGCAGTCGCGCAGCCACAACCCGGCCATGGGCATCACCGGCATCCTCTGCTACGGCGGCGGCATTTTTCTGCAGGCCCTGGAGGGCGGGCGCATGCAGGTCAGCGACCTCTACGGCCACATCCAGAGGGACCCGCGTCACAAGGACGTGGTGCTGCTGCATTACGAGGAGATCTCCGAGCGGCGTTTTGGCGGCTGGACCATGGGCCAGGTCAATGTCGAGCGCATCAACGCCTCCATCCTGCTCAAATACTCCGAGAAGGCCGAGCTCGACCCGTATTCGGTGTCGGGCAAGGTGTCGCTGGCTTTGCTGGAAGACCTGATGGCCACCGCTTCCATCTGCGGCAAGGTCTGAGTCCTGCGGGTCAGGCGGAGGCGCGGGCGCACGGCGTTCGTGCGCGCTGCCCGCCGCTTGCGCCATGCCGCTGTCCGCTTTTGCCCTGGTCCTGCTTGCCGGCCTGATTCACGCCAGCTGGAACATTGCGGCCAAAAAAGCCGGCGGCGACGCCCGCTTCGCCTTTTTCACCAGCGTGACCTTGATGCTGGTCTGGGCGCCGGTCGGTGCGTGGGCCGCCTGGGGCGTGCTTCCCGGCTGGGGCTGGCGCGAATGGGCCTTCATCGCCGTCAGCGGCGTGCTGCATGTGCTGTATTACGTGATCCTGCTGCGCGGCTACCGCAAGGCCGACCTGACGGTGGTCTACCCGCTGGCGCGCGGCTCCGCGCCGCTGCTGTCCTCGCTGGTGGCCATCACGCTGCTGGGCGAGCAGATTTCGGCGCTGGGGCTGGCCGGCATCGCCGGCGTGGTGCTTGGCGTGTTCCTGATTGCCGGCGGTCCCGGCCTGCTGCGTGCCGCGCACGACCCGGCCCAGCGTCGCCGCGTGCACAAGGGCATGCTGTACGGCCTGCTCACCGGGGCCTTCATCGCCAGCTACACGGTGGTGGACGGTTACGCGGTCAAATTCATGCTGATGTCGCCCATCCTGCTCGACTACCTGGGCAATTTCGTGCGGCTGGCGCTGCTGGCGCCGGTGGTGCTGCGTGACCGGCCGACGGCGGCGCGGCTGTGGCGCCAGCAATGGAAGTACGCGCTGCTGGTCGGCGCCATCAGCCCGGTCTCCTACGTGCTGGTGCTGTATGCGATGCAGGTGGCGCCGCTGTCGCATGTGGCGCCGGCGCGCGAGGTCTCCATGCTGTTCGCTGCGCTGATCGGCGGGCATCTGCTCGGCGAGGGCGACCGTCTGCAGCGCCTGCTGGGCGCCGGCCTGATTGCGGCGGGCGTGAGTGCGCTGGCGCTGGGTTGAACGGAAGCGGCCCATGACCCCGACACTGCCCCTGCTGATAGGCTGCGATTTTTCCAGCAGCCCGACACGCCGCAAGCCCATCGTCCTGGCCAGTGGATCGCTCTCCAGCGGGCGGGTGTTGCTGAGCGGACTGGAGCGCATCGCGTCGCTGGAAGCCTTCGGGGACTGGCTGAGCCAGCCGCGTGCCTGGCTGGGCGCTTTTGACTTACCGTTCGGCCTGCCGCGCGAGCTGGTCGAGCAGCTCGGCTGGCCCGGCACCTGGACGGAACTGATGGCCCACTACGCCAGCCTCAGCCGGGAAGAGATCCGGCAGACGTTTGCAGCCTTCTGTGCGGCGCGTCCTGTGGGCGGCAAGTTTGCGCACCGCGCCACCGACCTGCCGGCCGGCTCCAGCCCGTCGATGAAATGGATCAACCCGCCGGTGGCCTTCATGCTGCACGCCGGTGTGCCGCGGCTGCTGGCCGCCGGCGTTCACCTGCCTGGCCTGCACGCGGGCGACCTGTCGCGCGTTGCGCTCGAAGCCTACCCGGGGCTGCTCGCGCGCGAGGTGCTGGGGCGGCGTTCCTACAAAAGCGACGACCGGCTCAAGCAGACGCCGGACCGGCTGATTGCGCGCAAGGACCTGATCACCGCGCTGGAGATGGGCCAGACCCGGCTGGGCCTGCGCCTGAAGCTCAGCCATGCGCAGCGCGACACGCTGGTCGACGACGCCAGCGGCGACAGCCTGGATGCGACGCTCTGCCTGATGCAGGCCGCGTGGGCCCAGGCGCAGCATGCGCAGGGCGCCGCGCAGTACGGCCTGCCCGCCGGCGTCGACCCGCTCGAGGGCTGGATCGTTACTGCATGACCATGGCCGTCTTCAGAATTGCTATATTTTTGATAGCTGCTACCGCCCATTGTGCATGGGCTGAACGCATGAAAGTCACCCATGTCACCGACGGAGACACCCTCTGGGTCCGGCCCGCCGGAGGCGGCAAGCCGGTCAAGCTGCGCCTGGCCGGCATCGATGCGCCCGAGATCTGCCAGGCCGGTGGCCGTGCCGCGCGTGTTGCCCTGGCCAGCCGCGTGGCGCGCCGCACGGTGGTCGTGGCGACGCACCGTTTTGACGACTACGGCCGCGCCGTGGCGACCGTGCATCTGAACGGCGAAGACATGGCCGGCTGGATGGTCGAGCAAGGCCATGCCTGGTCCTACCGGTATGGCCGTGAGGGCGGGCCCTACCTGCGCTTGCAGGCGCAGGCCCGCTCGGCGCAGCGTGGGCTGTTTGCCGATCCGCAGGCGCTGCCGCCCCGCCTTTTCCGCAAGCGGCACGGCACCTGTCACCCTTAGGCGCCGGGTGCGCAGGGATTGCCTGCCGTCCTACAAAAAATTCCGCAGACGCTGACGGGCTGGCCCAAGCGGCCTGCCTACAGTGGAACTGTGCTCGCCATCCTGGCGGGCCGAACTCCATTTTCAAAGGAAAAAGCACCATGAACAAGCATCAAGTCGAAGGCCGTGTGGACCAGGCTGCGGGCAAAGCCAAGGAAGTGGCGGGCCGCGTGGTTGGCAATGAAAAGCTGGAGGCCGAAGGACTGGCTGACCAGGCCAAGGGCAAAACCGAGGCGGGTTACGGCGACGCCAAGGAAAACATCAAGGACAACGCCAAGAAGCTGATCGACAAGATCTGAGCGTACCGGTTGCGAATCTCACCTCAACACAGGAGAGCCCTCATGAACCCGACCCCTTTTCCAGCGCGGCGACCGCTACTGGCGCTGGCGTGTTCCGCTGCCGTCCTGCTGGCACTGACGGCCTGCAACAAGGCGGATGACGGCAAGACCGTCGGCCAGTCGGTCGACTCCGGCATCGCCAAGACCGAGCAGGCTGCCAAGGATGCCGGCAATGCCATGAAGGAAGCATCCAAGGATGTGCAGGCCACGGGCAGCCAGGCCAGCACCACCATGGGTGAAAAGATAGACGACGTCACCATCACGGCGACCGTTTCCACCGGGCTCGCCAAGGACCCGGATCTGAGCGCGATCAAGATCAACGTCGACACCAAGGATGGCGTGGTCACCCTGAATGGCCCGGCACCCAGCGCGGCAGCCAAAGACAAGGCCACCGACATCGCCAAGCAGGTCAAGGGTGTGACATCGGTCAACAACCAGCTGGTGGTCAAACCCGGTTAAGTCACTTTTTTGTCCAAATCAGTCACTGGCACGCACCTTCGGGTAGCGCCCAGTGACTTTTTTTTGAGCTCCGACTGGTGGACTGGGCGCAGCATGGTGCCGGCCTCATGCAAGCGGGTCGGTTCGCCCCGAGGGCGCGGTATCGCATGCTGACCCGCCAAAAGCAAAGCGGGGTCCGGTTGAAAACAACCGGACCCCGCTTCACGGGCTGGCAGGGCCAGCCCGTGTCACCCCATCGGGGCTAGTTCAAGGACGAACGACGATGTCGTTGCGCACAGCGCGGACGTTCTTGGTGTTGCGTGCAATGGTTTCAGCCTGGGCTTTTTCGGCAGCCGATTTGGCAAAACCGGACAGTTGCACCGTGCCGTTCAGCGTTTCGACGCTGATGGACGTGGCGGCAACGGTCTTGTCTGCGGCGAACTTGGCTTTCACCGCGGTGGTGATGGCGGCGTCGTCAACGTAAGAACCGGCAGTTTCCTGACCGCGGGTCACGGCGCAACCAGCGCTGATGATGGTGATGCCAGCCAGGGCGGCGAATGCAATTGCGCGAGCGTATTTCATGGTTTTTCCTTGAAGTTTATAAATATGTTTTGGTGCGGAGAGTTGAGAAGCTGGCCGACTGACGGCACCACGCCAGTCGGTTTGCGAATGGAATTCATCGAAAGCGGTCGCTCCGGGTGCCGGAAGCCAGCAGGGAGCTGGCCAGGCCGGCGACCTCGGATGACTTCAGCGCCGCGAAAACGAGGCCGGTCAGCGATATCAGGCGCCAGGGCCGGAAAAGCACGGCCGCCGCGCCCAGGCCCGCAGAAATGGCCAGCAGCCTCACGGGATGCTCCTGGGCAAAACGCTCCATCCTGGGCTGGGCAAAATCCAGTGCCAGGCTGGCCGGGTGGCCTTGCCACCAGGACAGGGCGGTCTGTTTGACGAGCGACCAGGTGCTGGCCGACGCGTCAATTTCGTCAGCGCTGCCGCCATGCTCGACCGCTGTGGCAGTGTCATGCCCCATCTGGCGAACAATCGCCTGCCGGCTGTTGGCCAGGCGTTCGCGGGGAGAAAGCGCAGTGTTGTCGTTCATCATCGGGTCAGGCGGCTGCGCGCAATGCCTGCGCATCGCGGTCCAGCTGGGCCTTGAGTTCTTCAAAAGGGCTGGCGGCCAGGGGTTGCCGCGCTTTGCCGAAGGCGATCAGCAGCAGCACCAACATGACGGCAGGAATGGCCACCAGCACCCAGTGAAACTGGTTCAGCAACACACCGAGCATCAGCGCCACACCCGCCAGCGTCAAAAACACGCCGGCACACAGGATGACCAGGCCCCACGCCAGTCCGCGCTGAAGCAGCTCCGACCCGGCTTCCGAAGCTTCCTCCTGGACCAGGGCGCCATAGGCCGACAGGTGATCGACCACCAGGTCGGGGCGTCTGACGAGAATGGAAAACAGCGGATGCAGCATGGGCGCTCAGTAGTGGGGCAAAGAAAGCGAAACGGCGGAGATCAGCGCTTGTCGCGATGCACGGTCGAGGCCACCAGCAAGGCCACGGCTGCGCCGACTGCGGCGGCGATCAGCACGGACTTCACCGGCTCATTGGACACATAACGCGTCGTGGCGTCTGCATAACGGTGCATGGAACGCTGCGCACGGTCACTGGCCTCGGAGGCCATGTCCAGGCTCTGACGTGCCAGCTTCTGCGCCTGGGTGGCCAGCTTGTCGACCAGCGGGTCGATGCTGCCGCGCAAATGGCGGACCTTGTCCTCGGCGCGGTCCAGGGTGTCGTTGGCCAGGCTGCGGGTGCTGTCCATGGCCCGCTCGGCACCGCTCAACATCTGTTCGGACAGATGACGCGAACCCGACAGGGCGTTTTGTTCAGGGGATTGGGAGAGGGGGTTTTTCATGGGATCCTTGGAAAATGAAGGGAAAAGGCTGGTACCAGCGCGATGCACGCAGGAACTGGAAGAGGGTGGGGTGTCACTTTCTTTTCATCAGGCCGACCACGAAGCTGATCACAGCCATGATGGCAAAGATGAAAAAGAGGATCTTGGCAATTTCGACGGCGCCAGCGGCAATGCCTCCGAAACCGAACACGGCTGCAATCAGGGCGATCACGAGGAAAACAACGGAATAGTGCAGCATGTCGATCTCCTTGCAGGGGTGCGCCCTTGATATGTGTGGTGCTCGCAGTTGAAACACCTGTAGCAAGATTAAACGTGGAAGCTCCGCGTGTTCATCGGTGAGTGCCGGATGCCTTTGTCGGTTGGCATGAACATGCCGTGTAGGACGCAGCCGATAGGCATTTTTTTGTGCAGGAGGCCACTCTGTGCCCGAGGCCGGGGCTGCGGGAGGGTCTGCGCTTAAATCGTTTTGGGCAACACGGCGGAAATGCGGGTGCCCTGACCGGGACTGGAGACCACGGTCAGGCGTCCGCCTGCCGCTTCGACCCGGTGGCGCATGCCGGCCAGGCCGTGGCTCGATCCCTTGATCTGCGTGGTGTCGAAGCCGGTGCCGTCGTCCCGGACCTCGACCGTGATGTAGCCGTCAAAATCATGCAGGCTGATTTCTGCCTGTTTCGCTTCGGCGTATTTGCCGATGTTGGTCAGCGACTCCTGCACCAGCCGGTAGACCGTGAGCTGTGCCGAGCCGCCGAGCTCCACTGTCTCCAGGTCGGTGATGATGCTCAGGCCGGACCGGTCTTCGAATTCGCGCGCCAGAATTTCGAGCGATGCGACCAGCCCCAGGTGCGACAGCGAGGAGGGCCGCAAGTCCTCCACAATGCGGCGCTTGAGCGCAATGCCACTGTTGAGCGTTTCGATCAGGTGCTGCATGCGTTCGGCGGCTTCCGGAGAAATCACACCGAGCCGCGATTTGATGCGCGCCACATCAAGCTTGGCCGCCGTCAGCAGGGCGCCCAGTTCGTCGTGCAGCTCACGTGCCAGGTGGCCGCGTTCGTCTTCCCGCACCTGCTGCAGGTGGGTAGCCAGTTCGGCCAGGGTGGCCGTGCGGTCGCGCACTTCCTTGTCCAGCTGGTCGCGTTCGCGCTGCAGGGCTTCCTGTTCGCGCCTGCCGGCATCCAGCAGGGCCCGGGTTTGCCGCAGATACATGTAAAACGCCAGCAGCCCGGCCAGCGCCATCAGGGCGATGCCGATGCGCGACAACTGCAGCGACCGGCTGATCTGGGCCTGGGCCGTGCTCATTTTGTTGTTGCTGGCGTGGACCAGCTTGACGATCTGGCTGCGGATGGCGTTCATCTGGTCCATGCCCACGTCGGTGGTCAGCACAAACTTCCAGGCTTCTTCGTTGCCCTGCTTGCGCATGCGCACGCTCAGGTCCATCTCCGCCAGCTTGCGCGACACGCTGCGCGACAGCAGGCCGAACTCCGCCAGCTCCGCGGGGTAGGGGGTGTAGTGCCGGCGCAGGGTGTCCAGGGTCTGGTTGAGGTCGGCGGTCGCCGCGTCGTAAGGTTCCAGGTATTTTGGGTCCCCGGTCAGCAGATAGCCGCGCTGCCCGGTCTCGGCATCCAGCATCTGCTGCAACAGGACATTGACGGCGCCGCGTGTGGCCTGCGACTCCTCAATCCGGCTGACGGCCTCGGTGGACAGGCGAAAACCCGCCTCGTTGATGGAAATCAGGACGACCGCTGCCAGCACCGCCAGCGGCAGGCTGATTGCCATTTTTGGGATTGCAAACCATCTCATCCTGATCTCCGTTCGGCATGGATCAATAATCGTGAATAATCGCTACTGAAGAAAGAAGCCCGTAATTGCGCGAGGCTGTGTTGCTGCATTGTGCCGTTTGGCGATGCCAGCCTAACCAAGAGGACATGAAATGATCAAAATTGGAATTGTGGATGACCATGCCATCGTGCGCTCCGGGCTCAAGCAGTTCTTCTCGGATCAGGTCGATTTCAGGGTCGTGGGTGAAGCCGCCAGTGGCCGCGAGGCCATTGACCTGGTGCGAAATGTCGAACTGGACATTCTGGTCATGGACCTGTCCATGCCCGGCCAGAGCGGAATCGATGCCCTGGCCATGATCCGCGCCAAGGCCCCCGATGTCGGCATCCTGATTCTCAGCGGATACCCGGAAGAGCATTACGCCGTCAACCTGATTCGCCAGGGCGCCAGCGGTTACCTGAACAAGGAGTGTGATCCGATGGAGATCGTCAATGCGATCCGCGTGATTTCGCTCGGAAAACGCTACATCACCCCGGCAGTGGCCGAGTTGCTGGCGCAACAGCTGAACAGGAAAAACGACGCCACGCCTCACGAGCAGCTCTCCGAGCGCGAGTTTCAGGTGTTTCTCAAGCTGGCCAAGGGTGAAACCGCGGGCGACATTGCCAAGGCGCTGTCCTTGAGTGTCAAGACGGTCAGCACCTACCGGACCCGTGTGATGGAAAAAATGAGCCTGGCGTCCAACAGCGACCTGACGTATTACGCGCTCAAGAACAAGCTGATCGACTGAGGCCCTGGCGCCTGCGGCCCGCCCTATTTCTGGGGCTGGCTGGCGTTGATGGATCGACACTGCTCGATGCAGTAGTCGACCAGCGCGTCTATCTCGTTGGATTTGTCGAAGACCGCGTCCACGCCGAGCTGGGCGCAACGCTTGCGTATGTCGGCCGTCGCGTAGTTGCTCAGCACGATGACTTTTTGATGCACCTGACGGTTGCGGCAGGCTTCAAGGACACCCAGTCCGCTCCCCTGCTTGAGAAACAGGTCCACGATCGCCAGGTCCCATTGCTGACCGTTCGCCAGCAACCAGGCCTTGCCTTCATTTTCCGTCTCCGCCGTGCCGACTGCGTCAATACCGGCCAGCTCTTCCAGCGTAGCCATGAGATTGTCACGGATGGTGGCGTTGTCTTCGACGATATAAGTTTTTAGTCCCACTGAGCTTCAATCCCGGTCTGCCATCCCTGACCGCGGCATTTTTCAAACAGTTACAACGACCCCTGGCTGGGTACACAATTAGCTGTTAACTAATGTATCTACATTTCCACCGCCATTTTGACAGGGTGGGCGTGGTCGGCCTGTAGGATGTTTCCTACTCGGGGACTGTAGGCAGGCACTGACAGTCATCGATGGCTGTTGCCCACGGTGCACCAGCGCTTCCCGGCAGATACTTCACTGTCGGTTGATTTCCCCTTCGCTTACAACAGCGCGGTGCCAACCACTTGCAGGTGTCGGGCCTCTCCCGGTCTTCCCATTCAAGAATCGCAGGCCGTCCCCATGACCCGTGTCGCAACCTCCCTCTCCCGGCTTCGCCTCCTCCCCATGTGGGCTCGGTTTGTGGCGGGCGCGGCACTGGTGCTGGTGGTCCTGATGCTGGTGATCGTGTTTTTCCCCTGGGACTGGTTGCGCGGGCCGGTGAACCGTTACGTCAGTGACCAGACCGGGCGCCAGTTCGAAATCACCCGGCGGCTGGATGTGCAGCTGGGACGCACCATCACGGTCAAGGCCGATGGCATCACTTTCGCCAATCCCCACTGGGCACGTGACCCTTACCTGGTCAAGGCCGAGTCCGCCGAGTTCGACATCCGGTTCTGGCCCTTGCTGCGCGGCGAGATTGAGCTCCCGCGCGTCAGCCTGAGCCAGCCGGTGCTGGGGCTGCAGATCCTGCCGGATGGCCGGCGCACCTGGGCCTTGGGCAAGGACACGTCCGATGCCGGTACCGTGCCACGCATTGGCCAGTTGCTGGTGGACAAGGGTGTGCTCAACTACCTGGCCGAGGCGCAGGGGGCCGACATCAAGACCGAGTTCGGCGTGACCGCGGCAAGTAAGGCCGAGGCCGGAACAGCGGCGGCGGCGCGCGACATGCCGCTGAGCTACCAGGCGCGCGGCACCTGGAAAAAAGAGGCCTTCTCGGCCCAGGGGCGCACCGGCAGCGTGCTGCAGCTCAGCGACACCCAGGTCAATCCGTTTCCGATCGAAATCAATGCCAGTGCGGGCCGAACCACGCTGCAGGCCAGGGGCAGTATCGGCAATCTGGCCGCGCTCGATGGGCTGGATGCCAATTTCGACCTCAAGGGCCGCACGCTGGCCGACCTGTACAACCTGCTGGGCGTCGTGTTGCCGGATACGCCCACCTATGCCCTGCGCGGTCACCTCGGCAAGCAGGGGGCGGTCTGGAAGGTAACCGCCATCCAGGGGCGTCTTGGCAAATCCGACCTGTCGGGTGATCTCGCCTATGACCGCTCGGGCCAGCTGGCCCTGCTGTCGGGCAAGGTGCAGTCCCGGTCACTCGATTTCGAGGACCTGGGCCCGCTGATTGGCGTGCCCACGGGGGATTCACGCGCAACGACCAAAACCGTTGCCAAGGACAAGCCTTCCTCGGCCGCCAAGCAGGTGCAGGCGGCCGGCAAGGTGTTGCCGACGGCCACGCTGGACTTCGAGCGGCTCAAAACCATGAATGCCGACGTCAACTACAAGGTGGTGGACGTCAAGAACGCTGGCGCCTTTCCGCTGGACCGTTTTGACGCGCGCATTCTCCTGAAGGACGGCGTGTTGCAGCTCGATCCGCTGGACATGGGGGTGGCTGGCGGCCGGCTTGCCGGCCTGATCCGCATCGATGCCAACAGCAAACCCGCCCTGGTGCAGGCCAGGCTCGAAGCCCGCACGCTGCAGCTGAACCAGCTGTTCCCGCGCATCGAACGCACCGAAGGCAGTCTGGGCAAACTCAACGGGCGGATCGACCTGACCGGCCGCGGCAATTCCGGCGCCCAGGTGCTCGGTTCGTCCTCCGGCAGCGTGGCCCTGCTGATGGGCCGGGGCCAGGTCAGCAACATCCTGCTCGAGTTCATGGGACTGGACGGCGGCGAGATCATCAAGTTTCTGGCCAGCGGTGACCGCAATGTCACCCTGCGCTGCGCTGCCGCAGCATTTGATGTCAAGCAGGGCCTGATGACCAGCCGGGCCATCCTGCTGGACACCACCGACACCCTGGTCAACGGCGTTGGCCAGGTCAGCCTGGCCAATGAAACGCTGGACCTGGTGCTGTACCCACAGCCCAAGGACCAGAGCATCCTGAGCCTGCGCTCCCCCCTCAAAATCACCGGCACATTTGCGAAGCCGGCGGTGGGCCCCGACAAGGCGGCGCTGGCGGGCCGGGCCGGTATTGCTCTGCTGCTGGGCGCGATCAACCCATTGCTCGCGCTGGCCGCGACGGTGGAAACCGGGCCTGGCAAAGATGCCGATTGCGAACGGGTGCTGGCAGTGGCCAGCCCGGTGAAACCACCGGAAAAGCCCGCAGCGGCCAGCCCGGCGGCCAAACGATAAGCCGAAAGGCCGAATAGGCAGCGGCGCCTCAGGGGCGCCGGGGCTGGCCGGCGATCAGGCCTGAGGGCTGCCGCACACCGGACAGGCGGGCTGGCGTGCAACCCGCACGTGGTGCCAGTCCATGTTGCGTGCGTCGAGCATCACCAGCCGCCCCGTGAGCGCCTGGCCAATGCCGCACAGCAGCTTGAGCGCTTCGGCCGCCTGCACCGTGCCGACAATGCCCACCAGCGGGGCAAACACGCCCATGGTGGCGCACTGGGCCTCCTGCACCGTCTCCGTCGGCGGAAAGACACAGGCGTAACAAGGTGAGCTGCCCTGGCGCGGATCGTAGACCGTCACCTGGCCGTCGAAACGAATGGCCGCACCGGAGACCAGCGGTTTGCGGTGCTTCACGCAGGCACGGTTGATCAGCTGGCGCGTGGCAAAGTTGTCGGTGCAGTCCAGCACCACGTCGGCCTGCTGGACGTGGTCGTCGAGCACGGCAGCGTCGGCGCGCGCGGTGACGGCAGTGACCTCGACGTCCGGATTGATGGCGGCGACGGCCTGTTGCACGGAGTGCGCCTTGTACTGGCCGACACGTGCCAGCGTGTGGGCGATTTGCCGCTGCAGGTTGGTGGCATCGACCCGGTCGTCATCCACCACGGTGATGTGTCCGACCCCGGCGCTGCCCAGATAAAGTGCGACGGGTGAGCCCAGCCCGCCTGCCCCCACGATGAGCGCACGCGACGACAGCAGGGTGTTCTGGCCTTCCACGCCCAGTTCGTCGAGCAGGATGTGGCGCGAATAACGCAGCAGCTGGGTATCGTTCATGGGCGGACGTGACCCGGGCAGTGCGGGGCAACCTGGCGGCCGGTCCATCCGGACCCGCAGCCAGGCAGACAGACGCGGTCAGTTTTCCTTTTTCTCTTCCTTGCGCTCGACCATGGTCTTGCTGATCATCACGGGCCGGCCCTTGAGCTGGTTGATGGCCTGCGCGAGCTGGAAGTCCTTGTCGCTGCCGAACTCGGGCGGGCGGCGCTGCTCGGGGCTCTTCCTGGACTCCTCTTCCAGGCGCTTGAGCGCTTCCTCGCGGGCTTTTTCACGGCCCGGGTCTTTCACTTCGGCACCCTGGCCGCTGGCGAGGTGTTTCTCCAGATCGGCTTCGCGCGTGCGCAGGGCCGCAAACGGGCTACCTTCCAGCGTTTCGTCCACCATCACGTCGGGCACGATGCCCTTGGCCTGGATCGACTTGCCGCTGGGCGTGAAGTAACGCGCGGTGGTGAGCTTCAGGCCGGTGTCGGGACCCAGGGGGCGAACGGTCTGCACCGAGCCCTTGCCGAAAGTCTGGTTGCCCATGATGGTCGCGCGTTTGTAGTCCTGCAGCGCACCGGCGACGATTTCGCTGGCCGATGCCGAACCCTCGTTGACCAGCACCACCAGCGGCACGTTCTTGACGGCTGCGGGCAGGCGCTTGAGCGGATCGGCGGCATTGCGGCGCTGGTAAAACTCGGGCGAGGCCTTGTAGGTGAACTTGCTTTCGGCCAGTTGCCCGTTGGTCGACACCACGGTGACGTTCTCGGGCAGGAAGGCAGCGGACACCGCCACGGCGGCGTCGAGCAGGCCGCCCGGGTCGTTGCGCAGATCCAGCACCAGCCCCTTGAGGTTGGGTTCCTGCTTGTAGATCTGTTCGAGCTTGGCGACGAAATCATCGACCGTGCGTTCCTGGAACTGGCTCAGGCGGATCCACGCGTAACCGGGCTCGATCACCTTGCTGCGGACCGACTGGGTGCGGATTTCCTCGCGTGTGATGGTCACCGGGAAGGTGCGGTTTTCGTCCTTGCGGAAGATCATCAGCGTGACCTTGGTCCGTGGCTCGCCGCGCATCTTCTTGACGGCGTCGTTCAGGCTCAGGCCCTTGACCGCGGTGTCGTCGATTTTGGTGATCAGGTCATTGGGCTTGAGGCCGGCGCGGTCGGCTGGGGAGCCTTCGATCGGTGAAACCACCTTGACCAGCCCGTCTTCCTGCGAGATCTCGATGCCGACGCCGACAAAGCGGCCGCTGGTGCCCTCCCGGAATTCCTTGAAGGACTTCTTGTCGAAATAAACCGAATGCGGGTCCAGGCTGGCGACCATGCCGGAGATCGCGTCGGTGATGAGTTTTTTCTCGTCAACAGGCTCCACATAGTCGGTTTTGACCATGCCGAACACGGCGGCCAGCTGCTGCAGCTCTTCCAGCGGCAGGGGCGTGAGTCCGCCCCGTGCCACCGCCTGCAGTTGCACGGTCGTCAACGCACCGGCGACCGCGCCGATGGAAATCCAGCCTGCTATCTTGAGTTTCTGACCCATAAACACCTTCATTCGCCCCGGTTTCGGAGCAGTTGTCACAGAATTTGAAACAATATACACCTTGGAGAAAGGCCTTGGCTAACAGTTCCCGCAGCCGGCGCTGCCTCTGGCGCCAGCCGGCTGAAATGTTTCAAAAACGGGCCAGCTTTACCTCACGTTGACACGGGAGTGCCAGCGGGGCGCTGTCAGCGCTCCGCGGGCTCAGGCCTTGCCTTGGGCGGCGACCGCCGCCTCGGCTTTGGCAATCGCCTCGCTGTCGCCCAGGTAATAGTGGCGCAGCGGTTTGAGGCTGGCATCGAGCTCATACACCAGCGGAATGCCATTGGGAATGTTCAAGCCCACGATGTCCTTGTCGGCAATGTTGTCGAGGTACTTCACCAGCGCGCGTATCGAGTTGCCGTGGGCCGCGACCACAATGCGCTTGCCGGCCTGGATGGCCGGCGCCATGGACTCGTTCCAGAAGGGCAGCACCCGGGCCACCGTGTCTTTCAGGCATTCGGTCAGCGGCACCTCGCCGGGTTTCAGTTTGGCGTAGCGCGGGTCATCGCGTTCGCAGCGCGGATCGTTGGGCTCCAGCGGTGGCGGCGGCACGTCGTAGCTGCGGCGCCAGATCAGGACCTGCTCGTCGCCATATTTTTTGGCGGTTTCCGCCTTGTTCAGGCCCTGCAGGGCGCCGTAGTGGCGCTCGTTGAGGCGCCAGCTGTGAACCACCGGCAACCAGGTGCGGTCCATCTCGTCGAGCGTGTGCCACAGGGTGCGCGTGGCGCGTTTGAGCACGCTGGTGTAGGCCAGGTCAAAGTCGTAACCCTCCTTTTTGAGCAGCCGGCCGGCGTTGACGGCTTGCTGCACGCCGGTGGCGGTCAGGTCCACATCGGTCCAGCCGGTGAAGCGGTTGTCCAGGTTCCAGGTTGATTCGCCGTGGCGGATGAGCACAAGTTTGTACATGGTGTGAGGCAGCTTCGTGAAGTTGGAAAAAGGGGAGGGTCCCGACGGGGCGCCCGGGGCGAAAAAAAAGTGTCCAAAAGGGCGGGCAAAGACTGCGGCAGGCATCAGAGAAAGCCCAGGGAAAGCCGGCAGCGCTCCCTGCATTCTAAAATCACTCCTTAATTGCAATACCCAAGAAGGACTTACAGTGAAATTTCTCATCGACAACTGGATGCTCATCGCCATTGCGCTGGCATCCGGCGGCATGCTGCTCTGGCCCCTGATTTCCAGCGGCATGGCAG
Source organism: Polaromonas sp. YR568 (assembly GCF_943371715.1). Lineage (GTDB taxonomy): Bacteria > Pseudomonadota > Gammaproteobacteria > Burkholderiales > Burkholderiaceae_C > Polaromonas. Next base: position 264,608 of record NZ_CALRVW010000003.1, read on the forward strand.
CCGGTTCGCTCAGCGCCGCCGGCGCCGTGCAGCTGATCAACCGTGAGAAGGCCGTGGTCATCGATGTCTGTGAGGCGACGGAATTTGCCGCGGGCCACGTCGCCGGCGCCAAGAACCTGCCGCTGGGACAATTCGAGGAAAAACTGCCGGCCACCGTGAAAAACAAGGCGCTCCCGCTGATTCTGGTGTGTGCCTCCGGCGCGCGCGCGAACCGGGCGCTGGCGATCGCCAAGAAGCTCGGTTACGAGCAGGCCCAATGCCTGTCGGGCGGGCTGAAATCGTGGAAAGAGGCTAACCTTCCCATCGAGAAGGCCTGAAAACCTGCCGCTGCCCATTGACCCGACCCGGAGATTTCGATGTCCCCTGTGAAGATATACCTGACCGCCTCCTGCCCTTACTGCATTCAGGCCAAGCAATTGCTCAAGCAGCGCGGCGTGGCCGAGATCGAGGAGATCCGCGTTGACCTGCAACCGGACGAGCGCCAGAAAATGATGGACATCACCGGTCGCCGGACCGTGCCCCAGATCTTCATCGGCCAGACCCATGTGGGTGGTTGCGATGACCTGATGGCGCTGGACGGCCGTGGCGGCCTGCTGCCCCTGCTGGCTGGCTGAGCGCCCAGGCCGCCCGACCGCTCGTCGGGCGACGCTGCCCGGGGACGGTGGGCCGAACAGGGATAATGTGCCGTGCCTGCTGTCCAGCGGGCTTTTATTTTTCAAGCAATCCGAAAGACCACCATGGCCGAAGCCAACCTTGATCCCGTGTTCCAGATCCAGCGCGTTTACCTCAAGGACGTGTCGCTGGAGCAGCCCAATTCTCCCGAAATCCTGCTCAATCAGGAGCAGCCCGCGGTCGATATCCAGCTCGGCGTCGAGGCGACCCCGATCGCCGACGGCCTCTACGAAGTCAGCGTGACCGCCACGGTGCACACCAAGATCGAAGACAAGACCGTGTTCATGGTCGAAGCCAAGCAGGCCGGCATCTTCGAGATCCGCAACATGGCGCCCGAGCAGCTCAACGCGGTGCTGGGCATTGCCTGCCCGCAAATCGTGTACCCCTACCTGCGCGGCAATGTGGCAGACGTGATCCAGCGCGGCGGTTTCCCGCCTGTCAACCTGGCGGAGATCAACTTCCAGGCCATGTTCGAGCAGCAGCAGGCCGCGGCAGCCTCGGCAGCCCAGGAAGCCCCGCAAATCATCGTTTAAGGGCGCCGTGGTGCTGGCATTGCCCCTCGCCTTCTCATTCCCATGAAAATTGCCGTCATTGGCGCGGGTGCCTGGGGCACGGCGCTGGCCATCAGCGCGGCCCATGCAGGCGGCACCTCTGCGCGGCATCAGGTGACCCTGTGGGCGCGTGACGCCGCGCAGCTGGCGGCAATGCAGGCGCAGCGGCTCAACACCCGCTACCTGCCCGGCATCGCCTTGCCCGATGCCCTGTTGCTGGCGGGCGGCTCCGACGCCTCGCTGGACGCCGTGCTGGCGCAGCAGGACCTGATCGTCATCGCCACGCCGATCGCGGCCTTGCGCAGCATGTTGCAGCGCATGCAGAACGTTCGCGTACCGGTGGCCTGGCTGTGCAAGGGGTTTGAAGCGCCACTGCCTGCCCCTTCGGCTACCGCCTTATCCTTCAAGCCTTTTGGGCTCCTGGCCCATGAAATACGGGCGCAGGTAGCTATTGATTTGAGAGCGGGCGCACTCAGCGGCCCTAGCTTTGCGCAGGAAGTGGCGCGTGGCCAGCCGACCGCGCTGGTGGCGGCCAGCGAACACGCCGAAGTGCGCGACGCACTGGTGGCGGCCTTCCACAGCCCGACCCTGCGCATCTACGCCAACGACGACATCGTCGGTGTCGAGGTCGGCGGCGCCGTCAAGAACGTGCTGGCCATCGCCACCGGCCTGTGCGACGGGCTGAATCTCGGGCTCAATGCCCGCGCCGCGCTGATCACGCGCGGCCTGGCCGAAATGACGCGCCTGGGCCTGGCCCTGGGCGCGCGGGCCGAAACCTTCACTGGCCTGTCGGGCCTGGGCGACCTGGTGCTGACGGCCACCGGCGACCTCAGCCGCAACCGCAAGGTCGGCCTGCTCCTGGCTCAGGGCCAGACCCTGCAGCAGGCCGTTGCTTCGCTGGGCCATGTGGCAGAAGGGGTGTACTGTGCCCGCACGGTGGTGCAGCGCGCGCAAGGGCTCGGTGTCGAGATGCCGATTTCCGAAGGCGTGGTCGCGCTGCTGGACGGGCTGGTGAAGCCGGCTGAGGCGGTGGCGGCGCTGATGGGACGGGATCCGGCGGCTGAGCTGCGTTAGGGGCTGCGGCGGTTCGGTCCGTTTCCAGTTGATGGTGTTTTGTGGCTCCAGCCCTTATTCAGTGTGCGCAGGAAGCTATTGAATTTATAGCAAATATTTTTTATGACTTGTCATCCCGGACTTGATCCGGGATCCATGCTTGCTAACTCGCGCTTTGAGGTGTGCCTGCAAGCCGGGACTCGCCCCGGCGGGCGACTTACTTTTCTTTGCTTCGCCAAAGAAACCTAAGGAAAAGAAAGGCGACCCGATGGTCTGGGGCCCTTCGCTTCGCTACGGGCAACCTGCGGTGCTCGCCGAAAGCGGGGTCGAGCTCAAACTCGCTACGCTCAGACACTCGCGCGCCCTGATCCGCTTTCGGCTGCGCTCCTCGGCCCAGCCCGACGGGTGGGGGAATAAATGCGGGTTCGGGCGCGGGGAGACATGACGCGCGAAGCGCGTCATGTCCGACTCACGGGACTGTCATGTATGCACGCGCTTGCAGCACACGCGGCCAAATGAAGCTCCCCGCCATCGCCCAGCGGGGCGAGGGAGGGGCGGGGGGAGGGAGTGGGGAGTTGCTCCTACTGTCCAGCACGAACCAGGAACGCAGCGTGATGCCGGCGATGAAATCCGCGGGTTAGCGAACCCGCTCAACTCCGTTGTTGCATCTTCTCAATCCGCTCACCCATGCGCGACAGCAGGTACCACCACTCGCTGTCGTCATCGCGGTAGGTCCGCACCGCACCGGCGCGGACCAGGATCTTGCGCAGTTCGTCGTCTTCAAAACCGCCCAGATGCTTTTTAAGCACGTCGAAGGACCGGTCGGTGAAGCTTTTGTGGCTCAGGAAATGGCGTGCGGTTTCCTCGGCCATGAACTCGGTCCGGTACTGCTGCTGCAGCGCCTGGATCTGGTGCTTGAACTGCTGCCGGTTCACCGCAAAGGTCACCAGAGCGCCGACGAGCGTGCCCAACAGGGTGAACAGGGGGGTCAGAAGGTTGGGGTCCATGGCGGGCTCGGTGTGGGTTGATCAGGGGGTTGCCGGATTTTTGCAGCCCGCATTATTGCGGTGAATCAAGTCCGCGGCAGGTTTCAACCTGTGCGCAGCCTGCGGCTTTGGGAAGGGACTAAACTCGCCGAAGGCGCGCGCGATGCCTGACTTTTTACCACCGCACTTGGGAGCATGCCATGGACAATACCAGCAAGGACAAACTGATCACCGACATGAAAGTGGTCCTCACCGACGTGGAGGACCTGCTCAAGGCCGCCACCGCTGCCACTGGCGAAACGGCGGCGGCGCTGCGTGAAAAGGCTGCGGGCAAGCTCAAGCTCGCCACCGAAAAACTGACCGGCCTGCAGGAAGCGGCGCTGCTCAAGGGCAAGGAAGCGGCCAAGGTCACGGACGAGTATGTCCACGCCCATCCCTGGAAGGCCGTCGGGATCGCGGCCGCGGCCGGTTTCCTGATCGGCCTGCTGGTCAACCGCAGACCATGATTGCCATGGCGGGAAGCACCGGCTTGCCGGTGTGCCTGTTGTTGCCATGAACACACCCTCTCACGAGCGCCAGGACGGCCCCCCGCCGCCGCGCCTGTTCGCCTCGCTGCGCCAGCTGGGCCTGACGGCGCTGTCCATGGCTCACACGCGCGTGGCGCTGGCCGGTGTCGAGCTCGAGGAAGAACTGCAGCGGCTGATCGGCCTGTTGCTGAGCCTGCTGGGGCTGCTGGTGTTCGGTCTGGTCGGCGTTCTGACGGTCACCTTGACGGTGGTGCTGGCCGTGGATCCTGCGCAGCGTGTCGCGGTGCTGGCATTTTTTGCAGCGGCGTACCTCGGGCTGGCCGGCTGGTTCTGGTGGCGCGTGCGGCACGCGCTGGCCACGCGGCCGCCTTTCCTGCAGGCCACTTTTGCCGAAATGGCGCAGGACCGCGAGGCGCTGCAGGCCGCCTCGGTCGGTGCCATGCCGCAGGGCGGAGACCGCCATGGATAGCGCCACCAGCCAGAGTCAGCGGGCGCTGAGAAAGCAGTTGCTGCTGATGCACTCGGCGACCGAGCGCGCCGAACTGGTCCAGGCCCTCGGTGCGGCGCGGCAGTCGGTGGCGGTGCTCAAAAAAGGGGGGGTCCCGGGAGGGATGCTCGGCAAAAGTCTGCCGCTGGCGCTGGGTCTGCTCAAGCGTGCGCCGCTGATTGCCCCGGTGTTGTCGCTGGTGCTGGCCGGCGCGCGCCGGCCCCTGCTGCGTTACGCCCTGCTCGGTGCGGGTTCGGCCCTGCTGGTGTGGAAGGGCTACCAGTGGCTGGCAGATCAGCGCCAGCCTGCGACCGGGCCGGCTGACGAGGGCGCCCCGCCGCCGGCCTTCTGATCGTGCGGCTGAGCGGCGGCGTCCGCGTTCACCGCGCCTTGGGTGCTCCTGAATAAATAGCTGCTTGCGCCCGTATCTATTGGGCTGAAGGCCTTTTTATTCCAAAAACTGCTGGCTGGCCTCAGATTTCCAGATTGTCAATCAGCCGCGTGGTGCCCAGCCTGGCCGCACCCAGCACCACCAGCGCTTCCGCTGCTCCGCTGATTCCGGGCGGCAGCAAGTCCGCGCGGCGGCGCACGGTCAGGTAGTCGGGTGCCCAGCCGCGGGCGGTCAGCGCCTGCATGGCCTGGGCTTCCAGGGCATCGAGCTTGTCCAGCCCCTGCGCCCTGGCGGCTTCGCCCAGCGCCTTCAATGCCAGGGACAGGTGCACGGCTTCGGTCCGCTCCTGGACATTGAGGTATCCGTTGCGCGAGGACAGCGCCAGGCCGTCCGCAGCGCGCAGAGTCTCACCGGGGACGATGGTGATCGGCAGGGCAAACTGCTGCACCATGCGCCGGATGATCATCAGCTGCTGGTAGTCCTTCTTGCCGAACAGCGCGGTGCCCCCGGGCTTACCGGCGAACACGCAGGAAAACAGCTTCATCACCACGGTGCTGACGCCGATGAAAAAACCGGGGCGAAAATGCCCTTCGAGGATGTCGGCCAGTTCGGCCGGCGGGTGCACCTTGTAGGTTTGCGGCTCGGGGTAGAGGTCGGTTTCGCGCGGCGCAAACAGCACGTCACAGCCGGCGGCTTGCAGCTTGTCGCAGTCGGCCTCCCAGGTGCGCGGATAGGTGTCGAAATCTTCGTGCGGCGCAAACTGCAGGCGGTTCACAAAAATGCTGGCCACCGTCACGTCGCCCAGCGGTTTGGCCTGGTTCACCAGCGCGATGTGACCGTCGTGCAGGTTGCCCATGGTGGCCACGAAGGCGGGGTGCTCGAAAGGCGCCAGCGCGGCGCGCAGGTCGGGGATGGTGTGAACGATTTTCATGCGGTGCGAAGGGCGTGTTCAAAAGGGGCGACTATACAAGCGACTCGCGTGGGGCACTCTCTCTTTACCAGCCAGGGCCGCGGAACCGGCTCCGCCGGGCCGCAGGCGCAGCGCCCCCTCGGGGGGCAGAGAGCTACACGCAGTGAGCGAACGTGGGGGGCATCTTCACCAGGCGTGCAGCGCATCAACGGGGAAACGTCCTTGCTTGACCGCCTGCACATAGGCCTGCATGGCGCCCTGCACGCTGTGCGCTTCGGCCATGAAGTTGTGCACGAACTTCGGCATTTTCCCCAGGTTCATGCCCAGCATGTCGTGCAACACCAGCACCTGGCCGGCGGTGCCCACGCCGGCGCCTATGCCTATGGTGGCGCAATGGGTGAGTTCCTTGGTCAGCGCCGCCGACAGCGCGGCCGGTACCATTTCGAGCACCAGCATGGACGCACCCGCGTCCTGCAACGCGTGGGCCTGGCTGGTCAAGGTAGCGGCGGCCTCGTCGCCCCGGCCCTGCACGCGGTAGCCGCCCAGGGCATGCACGGTTTGCGGCGTCAGGCCCAGGTGGGCGCAGACCGGAATGCCGCGTTCGACCAGGAAAAACACGGTCTCGGTGGTCCAGCCGCCGCCCTCGAGCTTGACCATGTGGGCGCCGGCCTGCATCAGCACCACGGCGCTGCGCAGTGCCTGCTCTTTCGACTCGTGGTAGCTGCCAAAAGGCAGGTCGGCGATCAGCCAGGCGGTGGCCTGGGCCCTACGCAGGCCACGCGCCACGCATTCGGTGTGGTGGCGCATGGTTTCCAGCGTCACCCCCACGGTGCTGGACAGGCCCTGGCAGACCATGCCCAGCGAATCGCCGACCAGCAGGCATTCGATGCCGGCCGCATCGGCCACGGCCGCAAAGGTCGCGTCGTAGGCGGTCAGCATGGTGATTTTTTCGCCCTGCACATGCATCTCGCGCAGGCGCGGCAGGCTGACGGGTTTGCGTACCGCCGCGGGCGGCGCGGGGGGCAGTGTGCCGTAAGGGCTGGCGGCGCTGGCGGGAGCTTGGGCAGGGGGCTGGGTCATGGCAGGGCCTTGGCGACAGGTCAGGTGGGCAACAGGGTGGGCTGGGGCAGCAGCGGTGCGGTCACCCGCGGCTGGCTGCGGCCGCGCTGCACGGCCTGCTGCAGCTGTTCGATGGCGGCTTCCGGCGAGGCTGCCGCAGTGATGGCGCTGATCACCGCCACACCGGCGGCACCGGCCCGTGCGGCCTGTTCTGTCCGCGCCACGTCCATGCCGGCAATGCCGACCACCGGGGTCGGCAGCAGCGCGCACCAGTAGGCCAGGTTGTCGTTGCCTTGCGGAACCCACGGCATGGCCTTGGCCTGGGTGGGATGGATGGGTCCGCAGGCGATGTAGCTGGGCCGCAGTGCCCAGGCGCGGCAGACTTCCCAGTAGGCATGGGTGCTGATGCCCAGGCGCAGGCCGGCTTGTTTGATCGCAGCCAGGTCGGCGACGTGCAGGTCTTCCTGGCCCAGGTGCACGCCGTAGGCGCCCTCTTCGATGGCGAGTTGCCAGTGGTCGTTGATGAACAGCTGGGCGCCGGCTGCCGTGGCGGCTTGGATGCTCTCCCGGATCTGCTCGCGAACCATGGCGCGATGTTCCGACGCCTCGGCGTCCTTGATGCGCAGCTGCACGGTGCGCACACCCGCACTCACGACACGGGCTACCCAGGCGGCGCTGTCCACCACGGCATACAGCCCCAGGTCCGGGTCGCTGAGCGCCGCAAAGCCACTGACCGTCGTGGACCGGGGCAGGCTGAAGTGCGGCAGGTTGGCGCTACGCTGCGCAAAGTCGGGACGCGGCTGCACAGGTCCCGTCCCCGTGTGCTGGCTCAAGGCATCGTTTCTCGCCATGCAGGCCAATACGATGGCTTCCATGGCCACAAAGCCCTTTGCCAGCGCCTGTGCGGCAGCGTTGGCGAACACTGCGCCCGCGTCGGGGTGGCTTTTGGGGTGTCCGGCCGCGGCGGAAGGACCCAGCCAGCCACTGGCCTGCGGCGTGTCGGCATAGTCGGCTTCGTCGCCCGTGATCACCACCGCCTCGCCAACGGCGGCGCGCAAACGGGCTGCGGCCTGTGTCACGGCCGCGGGGTTGTCCAGTGCGGCTGTGCCCAACAAGGTGGCTGCTTCACTGCGGTTCAGGCAGAGCAGGGCGGGACGCGGCAGGTGCTGCGCGCTGCCGGCCAGCAGCGCTTGTATCTCCTTCGCGTTGCCCGTGAAGGTCCAGACCGAGGGAGTGTTGGCGCGCGCTGTCATAGGGTGAACGGCCGTCCGGTGACCGGGGTCGAGGCGACCGCCATGTCCTGCTGGGCCATGATGCCGGCTTCGTACGCGAGGCGCCCGGACTCGATGCCGAGCTTGAAGGCGCGTGCCATCTGCACCGGGTCGCGTGCATGGGCCACGGCCGAGTTGAGCAGCACCGCGTCGTAACCGAGTTCCATGGCCTGCACCGCGTCGGCTGGCGAGCCGATGCCGGCATCCACGATCAGCGGCACCCCGGGCAGGCGGGCGCGCAGGGTGCGCAGCGCGTAGGGGTTGACCAGGCCCTGGCCCGAGCCAATGGGTGCGCCCCAGGGCATCAGGATGCGGCAGCCGACGTCGAGCAGGCGCTGGCAGCTGACGAGGTCGTCGGTGCAATAGGGGAACACCTCAAAACCATCGCGCACCAGCTCGGCTGCCGCCGTCACCAGTTCAAACGGGTCGGGCTGGAGCGTGTGTTCGTCACCGACCACTTCGAGCTTGATCCAGTTGGTGCCAAACAGCTCGCGCGCCATCTGCGACAGGGTGATGGCTTCGCGTGCGCTGCGGCAGCCGGCGGTGTTGGGCAGCAGGCGGGCGCCGCTGTCCCGGATGAGCTGAAAGAAGTCGTTCTGTGTGCCGCCACCGGCCGCCAGCTGGCGCTTGAGTCCGACAGTGACCACCTGCGCGCCCGAAGCCGCGATCGCCTCCTGCAGAACCTGTGGTGACGGGTAGCTGGCGGTGCCCAGAAAAAAGCGGCTGTTCAGTTCGGTACCTGCGATGGAAAAAGTCATAGCAGTGCCCGCACGGCCGCCCGAAGGGCTCTGAAGGCCCCCTTGGGGGGCAGCGAGCGAAGAGAGCGTGGGGGTCGTCATTGGCTAGCCTCCGGTGATGGCCTGGAAGGTGAAAACCGCGTCGCCTTCCGCGAGCACGGTTTGCGCGCGTGTGTCGCGTGCCACAAACTCGCCGTTGACCGCACTGGCAAACGAAGCCGCCGGCTGTCCGCTGGCCTCCAGCAGCTCGGCCAGCGTACAGCCGCCCGGCACCTGCCGGGCCTCGCCGTTGAATGTGATGTTGATGGTTGTCATGTCAGATGTTGCAGCGTTTGCTCGACCAGCGCCGGTGCAATCAGCCAGCCGTGGCGGAACAGGCCGTTGATGCGGACCAGCCCGGGGCTTTGTTCGACGCGTGGAAGATTATCGGGCAGCGCCGGGCGCAGGTTCGTCTCGCTATGGACGATACGCGCTTCGGCCAATTCCGGAATGATGCTGTGCGCCGCGGCCAGCAGTTCGACCGTACTGCGCAGCGAGATCGGCGAGCGGTCCTCGCTTTCAATTTCGCTGGCACCGACGACGATGTGGCCGCCCTCGCGCGGCACCAGGTAGACCCGGTGCCGCGGGTGCAGCAGGCGCACCGGCCTCTGCAGCGCCACGCCGGGCGCATGCAGCCAGATGATTTCTCCGCGCACGCCGCGGACCTGCGGCGTGAAACCGTCGTTGGGTGCAACGGCGGCGGGGGCGGGACGGGCCCCGGTGCCGCGCACATCGAACACGCAGTCGAACCGGCTGATCCCTTGTGGCGTGTGGATTTCGCCGGCCTGCAACTGGCTTGCCGCCACGCCCCAGTGCCACTGCGCGCCCGCCGCACCGGCGGCATGGGCCAGGGCCTGCATCGCCTGCACGGTATGGATCTGTCCCTCGTGCGGCAGCAGCCAGGCGTGCGCCACGCCGTGGACGTCGGGCTCCAGCTCGCGCAGTGCCGCGGCGTCGAGCCGCTGCGGCGCATGACCGGCCGGCGCCTTGTGCTGCAGCAGGTCCACCACGCGGTGCGCCGCGCCTTCGTCGCCGCGGTGCGCCAGCAGCAGGCTGCCGCGCCGGTGCAGTTCCACCGGCACGCCCAAGGCCGCCACGATGGCCGGCCACAGCTCCAGCGAACGCAGGCCGAGCGTGAACACATGTTCGTCGGCTGACTCCAGTTCTGCCGTGGGGCTGAGCATGCCGGCGGCGGTCCAGCCTGCCGCATAGGGTGCCGTGCCCGGGCCGCAGACGGGGGGCTGTGGACCCGGCGCGGGGTCAAAAACCTCGACCGAATGGCCGGCCCGGGACAACTCGAAGGCCAGCAGCCGCCCGAGCAGGCCTGCGCCTGCGATGCCGATGTGCATGATGATGTTCGCCTTTTTTTGGGTGCGCCCAGACGCTCAGCGCTTCTGGATCGGGATGTAGATTTCGCTGCCGCCCTCGCGGAACTCGGCCGATTTTGCCTGCATTCCCTGATCCAGCGCCGCGTTTTCCGCAATCCCTTGTTGCGCCGCAAACTCGCGCACTTCCTGGCTGATTTTCATGGAGCAGAACTTCGGTCCGCACATGGAGCAGAAGTGGGCGACCTTGCTGACTTCCTTGGGCAGGGTTTCGTCGTGGAATTCGCGCGCCGTGTCCGGGTCCAGCGACAGGTTGAACTGGTCATGCCAGCGGAACTCGAAGCGGGCTTTCGACAGGGCCTCGTCGCGTGCACGCGAAGCCGGGTGGCCCTTGGCCACGTCGGCGGCGTGCGCGGCGATCTTGTAGGCAATGATGCCCTGCTTGACATCGTTGCGGTCCGGCAGGCCCAGGTGTTCCTTGGGCGTGACGTAACACAGCATGGCGGTGCCGAACCAGCCAATCATGGCCGCGCCGATGGCACTCGAGATGTGGTCGTAACCCGGCGCGATGTCGATGGTCAACGGGCCCAGCGTGTAGAAAGGCGCCTCGTGGCAGTGTTTGAGCTGCTCGTCCATGTTGGCCTGGATCATGTGCATGGGCACATGGCCGGGTCCCTCGATCATGGTCTGCACATCGTGCTTCCAGGCGATTTGGGTCAGCTCGCCGAGCGTGCGCAGTTCGGCAAATTGCGCCTCGTCGTTGGCGTCGGCACCCGAGCCGGGGCGCAGGCCGTCGCCCAGCGAAAAACTCACGTCGTAGGCCTTCATGATCTCGCAGATCTCCTCGAAGTGCGTGTACAGGAAGTTCTCCTTGTGGTGCGACATGCACCACTTGGCCAGGATGGAACCGCCGCGCGAGACGATGCCGGTGCGGCGATTGGCCGTCATCGGGATGAAGGGCAGGCGCACCCCGGCGTGGATGGTGAAGTAGTCCACACCCTGCTCGGCCTGTTCGATCAGCGTGTCGCGGTAGATCTCCCAGCTCAGGTCTTCGGCGACGCCGCCGACTTTTTCCAGCGCCTGGTAAATCGGCACCGTGCCGATCGGCACCGGCGAGTTGCGGATGATCCAGTCGCGCGTGGTGTGGATGTTTTTGCCGGTGGACAGATCCATCACGTTGTCGGCGCCCCAGCGGATCGCCCAGACCAGTTTTTCGACTTCTTCCTCAATGCTGGAGGTGACCGCCGAGTTGCCGATGTTGGCGTTGATCTTCACCAGGAAGTTGCGGCCAATGATCATGGGCTCGACTTCCGGGTGGTTGATGTTGGCGGGAATGATGGCGCGGCCGCGCGCCACTTCGTCTCGTACGAACTCGGGCGTGACGAAGGCGGGGAGCTGTGCGCCCATGGGGTTGCCACGCACACGGGCTGCGCGTTCGGCATCGCCGAGGTATTCGGCCATCCATTCGCGTTTCGTGTTTTCGCGCAGCGCGATGTATTCCATCTCGGGCGTGATGATGCCGCGGCGCGCATAGTGCATCTGGGTAACATTGGCGTCGGTTTTGGCGCGCCGCGGCGCGCGTTGCAGCCCGGCGGCCTGGGTGCGCAGCGCCGCGATGCGCTGGGCTTCCGGGTCTTGCGGATCATCGCGGTCCTGGCGGCGCGTACCGTCATCAACCGGCTGGGCCGCACGGCCGGCGTACACCTCGGTGTCGCCGCGTGCCTCGATCCACGGCGTGCGCAGGGCTTCCAGCCCGCGACGCACGTCGATGTCGGCGGCCGGGTCGGTGTAAGGGCCGGAGGTGTCGTAGAGCGTGGCGGATTCGCCGTTGCTCAGGCTGACTTCACGCATGGGCACACGAAGGCCGGTATGGATCTGGCCGGGCACGTGGACCTTGCGCGAGGCGGGGAAAGGCTCGCGGGTGAGGGACAGCAGCTGGGCGAACTTGTCGGGAGCGTTCATCGGGGCATTCCTTGACGTGCGTTGCGGCACAAAATGCTCCGAAGGTGTGGCCCGCACCAGCGCTGTGGTGTGGGTCGTTGACTGGGCCGGGGACCGGTGGCAGTCAGCTCTTCTTACGTCGGTACGAACCGATTCAAGTTCACGGGTTTGGGTTGGCCATCTCAGCGACCCGACCACCATGGTCGGGTTGCACCCCGGAGCATGGCCATTCTAGTCCACTGAGGCGCGTCATAGGATTCCGGAGCTCGGCGGCATGCCCGACTGGCAAGGACTCGCCCGCGGCTAGTTCCGGATGGCGGCAGAGAGGTCCGTCGGTGTGGCGGCTTGCTGCCTGGCCACCTGGAGGGCGTCTCCACGGATGTCGTAGGAACCGAAGACTTCTCGCGCCGACCGGGTTTCCGGCAAGACGTAAACGACACCGTTTGTTCCCGTGAATGCCGGGCTCACCACTTTGTCGTAAAAATTCACCGGCACATTGATGCAGCCGTAGGAAACACGGTTGTCATCGGTGGTGACGCTGCTCAGGCGCTGCGCACGCTGTTCGCTGGGCTTGCCTTTGACCACGCGATGCAGCGAGATGGCCGTCTCGTAGTCCACCCAGAGCATTTCCTGGCCATGAATGTCACGGTCCAGGGATGCGACGAAACGACCGGCGGGTGTCGTCCGCTCCTCGGGGCGAATAGTCGACATCATGCGCTCGCCAATGCCAGGCACGGAGTCATCGCCGCGCGCCAGGCCCAGCAGCGCAGGCGTCGCGCCTTGCAGCCGGCCGTCGGCATTGAACATCAGCACCTTCGCATGTACTTTGTCCACGATCATGAAGGGCATGCCCTGGTTGTCTCCGGAGTGGACGACCCAGTCAGCGATGTGGGAGGCCTCCGGGGACGCGCGTTCCTGGCCGAAATGGGCGCGCCTGGGCTGACTGGCCGCAAGGTCTCGCGCAGCAGGGGTGGCCAGGGCAGGGCCGGATGGCTTGACTGACGGCGGGGTGGGTCCAGGCGGCTGCCCCACATCCCCCCCAGCAAAGGCCGCAGGAGACGCAAGGCTTGCGGCCAGCAGCGCCAGGCAGAGCCCGGCCCGTCTCAGGCCGGACGGCCGGCGTGCTTTTGCTACCTGCATCGGATGGTTTTGCATCGGCATGCCGGACACCTGTGCTTCACGAGTGACCCACCAAGTCCACGGTGGTCAGTTGCGCGCTGGCCGGGGTGCATAACGCGGCGCGACGTACGGAGGCGGCGGGGTGAACGGGATCACCGTGGGCGCCACTTCTTCCTTGGTGACAAAAAACACATCGCCAGCATCAGACATGTAGGTTGGCATCAGCCCCGACCGGTACGAGGCCAAGGTGGCCAGTGCCGGCATGGCCAGTTCGACATACGGGAGGTCGATACTTCCATCCGGGTTGAAACCCCTGACGGTCGACGGGAGAATCGCTGGCCTGATGGTCGCGGTGGTTTTCTGGACGATGGGCCCGCAGCAATTCGACGCGAAAGCATACTGGCTGGCATTCGGCCCACCCAGCGTATAGCCGCTGAAGGTGACGGCTTTGTTCGTTCCTGCGGTTGAATTGTCGAAAGTGGCGGTGGCCCCGGGGCCGGCAATCAGGCTTACACCGGCGGGGTTGCCTTTGAGTGTGGTGAGAACGGCATTGTTGGTGCCGTCGAAATATCGGGTGACATCGGGAAACACCAGCATGCGCTGTGTCAGCGTCGCACCCGTGGTCAAGGTGAATTTGGTCGAATAGTCCGTCGGCGTGGTGTACGAGACCGGGTTGTAGGTGATGACGACCGGTGCGTTGGTCACGGTCACCAGTGGTGCGAGTGGCGCGAAGATCACCGTGCCGCCCGCGACGCCAGGGCCTGTGCCGTCCGTGTCCGCGCTGAGGGTCAGACCGCGGGGCAGGCTCAGGCTGCGGGTGGCATCCAGCGTGCCGTTGGTCACCGTGATCTTGCTGCTGATATTGACATCGTTGGCCGCACACATCATGAGGTTGCCATCGGTGGTGGTGATCGCGGCATTGACGTTGACATTGCGTCCTGCGCTCAGCAGGATGCTTCCGTTGGTGGTGGTCATGGCGGCGTTCACGTTGACATCGCGTCCGCAGCAGGCCACAAAGTTTCCGTTGGTGGCAGTAACGGCCGCATTGATGTTGGTGTCCCGGGCCGCCGTGAGTGTGAGGGTCGTCGGGGCGCCGGCGGCGGTCCAGGTGATGGCGTCGTTGACAAAAATATCGCCGTTGCCGGTACCGGGTGCCGTCGTGATGTTCACGCTGTTGTTCACCAGCTGGGCCGACAGCGTGGCGCCGGAAATGTTGCCACCTGCGCCGATGATGAAGTCCTGCGGATCAATCAGCCACGTGCCCATCAGGCCCTGCGGCGCGGCGGTGGTGACGCGCACGTCGTCGCGGATTCTGACGTTGGCCGCCGAGGTTTCAATGAAGCCGCCGTTGCCGCCGTTCGGCGCGCTGGCATCCAGCGTGCCGCTGACATTCATGGTGCCGCTCTGCATGTCGCCCAGCAGCAGGATGGTGCCGTTACGGTTGCCAATGGTCTGCGCCTGGATCACGCCGGTGTTGTTGACCGCGGTTTGCAGCAGGTTGCCGGCTGCCTGGGCCGTCAGCAGGACGTTGCCGCCATCGGCGCGAATCAGGCCACCGTTTTCAACCAGCGCGTTGACAGCACCTTGCGCCACCGACACATTGAGCAGGCCGTCACCGGTCACGTCCATGGTGACGGCGTTGCCGGCGGCAAGCGCCACCGAACCGAGTCGGGCCGAAATCACGCCCTGGTTGCTGACCGTTTTTCCCATCAGCGCCACGTAACCGCCATCGGTCGCGGTGATATTGCCCTGGTTGACGACCGAGCCGCTTCCTGCGTCGGTGAAGCCATAGTCGCCTGCCATGAATTTGGCATCGCTGAGACTCATGGTGGAGGCGACCAGCCCGCCGACGTTCACCGATGCGCCGCTACCGAACAGGACGCCGTTTGGGTTGAGCAGAAAGACCCTGCCATTGGCCTGGAGACTGCCCATGATGTTGGAAGCATCGGTGCCCGTGACCCGGTTCAGGGCCACAGAGGTGCTGCCGGGTTGCACGAACTGCACAGTCTGGCCGGCGGCAATGCCAAAGCTCTGCCAGTTGATCACCGTGCTGGCGGTGGATTGCGTGATGGTCGTCTTGGACGCGCCGCTGTCGATGGTGGCGCCGCCGGCGGCCACCACACCGCCTGTGGGCAAGGCGTACGCCGAGGCACCCAGGCCGAGCATCAGGCAGGTGGACAGGGCCGTAACGGCGAAGCTCGCGGCGCTGGGGCGTCCCGTCGTGGACGAGGATTTTTTCTTGCCTGCGCCGCCGGCGTTTTCAGACACGGCGACGAAGGTGCCAGAGCTGTTGCTCCAGACGGATTGGTGAATGCGGTTCATGGGTAATTCCTTGTGTGCTGTCGGGTGGGCGCGGAAGCTGGCAAATGTCAGAAATACTTGATGGCCTGGATCCAGAACCGGCCTGATTTGTCAGGGGCGGAGATCGCCTCTTCGTTGCCGAGCTTGCGGGCGTAATACGTCCTCACGAGGAAGTTGCCGGGCTCGCCCCAGCTGGCGCCCACGCCGTAAGCGCCGAGGTTTCTGTGGTTGTTCCCGGTGAACCAGGGGTTTTTGTGAATGGTGACGCTGCCGGCATCGACAAAACCGATCAGGTGCACCTGGCCCGGCACGCGTTCCGAGAGTCCGGCCAGCAGCAGCCGGGCTTCGAGGTTGACCAGGTAACCCTGGTCGCCGGAGGCCTCCCCTTGTGGATAGGCGCGCACACCGTTCATGCCGCCCAGGTCCATCTTCTCCGAGGAGTCGAGGTTTTTCGAGGCGACCTGCCCGCTGATGGACCCATACAGCGACACGACGTTGGTGACGCGCTGCAGCCGCGTGGCGGTGAAAGCGAGCTTGTTGTAGGAGCCGTTGGTGCGAGCGCTTGCTGCATCCGCAGCCAGCGCCGACGGGGTTTGTATGTCGAGGTTGCCGATCGACCAGGTCAGCGAATAAGCGCTGATCCCGCCGCCGCCCAGATTGTCGCGGTGGTCGCCATACAGGCTGGCCAGCAACACGTCCGCTTTCCTGTCGGTGACGGATGGAGGGATGGTGTTATCGATCCTGTCCTGGAAAGTCCGGGCTTCGTATGCGAGCTGGCCGTACAGGTTGTTGTTGCGCGAACGGATCAGCGGTCGGACGGCATAGATGCTGGCAATCTCTGCCGTGCCGTTGGCCCCAAGAGGGGCGAATTCCTTGCCCAGTTCATACTCGAGCCGGCTGTAAGCGACACCCACGGTGGTTTTTCCGAAGGGCACCTGGTAGGACGCACGACCGTAGTTGAGCCCGGAGCCGGAGGTGACGGCACGCACGCTGGCCTGGTCGCCCAGCCCCAGCGGATTGTTGAGGTTGACGGTCGCCCCGGCGCGGTACTCGCCGGTGTAGCGGTTGCCGGCGTTGTCGACATCGATGCTGCCGCTCACGCGTTTTCCCGGCGTGAGGTCAACAATGAGATCGGACGTCCCCGGCATGGCGCCCGGGACCAGCGTCGATTTGACATTCACGCCCGGCGTGTCCGACAGCAGCAGAAGGCGGCTTTCCAGCGGATCATTGGTGATGGGGTCGCCACTGTTCAGACCGCTCAGCAGCCGGTAGGCCTGATTGTCGGACAACGTGCTCTGGTTGCGCAGGATGATCTTGCCGTATTGGCCTTCGCTGACCTCGATGGTGACGGTGTTGTCTGCGATTTGCTGCGCGGGCAGGTAAGCCCGGGCCACGAAATAACCGTTTTTGGCGTAGTGGGTCGTGATCTTCGACGCCATGGCGCGCAGATCGGTCAGTGTCAGCTCTGTTCCCGGGATGAAGCCGGTGATCGCGAGCAACTCGGCTTCGCTATAGGCTTTTGCGCCGGTGACGCGCAGGCTGCGGACCAGGATTTTTGCCTCATCCGCGGTGGAGGCGACCGGCGGGGTGCCTCTTTCGATGCGGATTTCAGGCGGTGCTTTTTGGGGTGCCGGCGCTGCAGGAATCTGCTGCATCTGGCTGCCGGCGCCGGGAATCTGCTGGGCCAGCAGGCTTTGGCTGAGCACCAGGAGCGCAAACGGCACCAGGCTTTTGTTCAGGGGAAAACGCCAGGAATCGCAGCGCCGGGGAGCGGTGGACAAATGGGTGCCGATTGCCCGGTCGGGGCGGTGCGTCTGGTGCATGGTGTTGACCTTGAGTTATCAAGTCATCATGAATACTTTTAGTGTTAAAAAATGTAGGCGGGGAGGCTGAAAAAAAGTAAGAAACTACTTTATTGATAAATAACAACACTTCATCAAATAATTAACAGTATTGATGTTTTGTCATGTGACATGGAGCAGGGACTTTCGGCAAGAGTCAGTTCCTGTGCCCCTGTCTCAGCGGCGGTCAGTTTGGACCAACGAGTCTCAACCGAGGTCCGTATTGGGTCGGGCGTGAAAAATCGTTGGCATGCGGCGGGAGCAGCCATCCACGGCGGCCGGCACGCCCGCACCGACAAGGCCTGAACCGATCAGGCCGGCGTGTAGGCCAGGCGCACGTAGATTGGTGCGTAAGCCTCGGCCTGGGTCACGTCGATCAGGCCTTCCTTGGAGAGTTCGAGCAGGGCAATGAAGGTCACCACCAGCACCGGCATGCCGCGGGCGGTTTCAAACAGGTGCTCGAACTCGACGAACTTCTGGCCCTGCAGCTTGCGCAGCACGATGCTCATGTGTTCGCGCACCGAGAGCTCCTCGCGCGAGATCACATGGTGCTGGACCAGTTTTGCGCGTTTGACGATGTCACGCCAGGCTTCCTGCAGGTCGACCACGGTGACGTCCGGAAAACGCGGCTGCAGCGCCTGCTCCACATAGACCTGGGCGCGCAGAAAGTCTCGGCCGAACTGCGGGATGTCGTTGAGTTTGTGCGCGGCCAGCTTGATCTGCTCGTATTCCAGCAGGCGGCGCACCAGCTCGGCGCGCGGGTCTTCCGGCTCCTGGCCGTCGGCGACCTTTTTCGGCGGCAGCAGCATGCGCGACTTGATCTCGATCAGCATCGCGGCCATCAGCAGGTACTCGGCGGCCAGTTCCAGGTTGGTGGCGCGGATTTCGTCGACATACACCAGGTACTGGCGCGTGACGGCTGCCATCGGGATGTCGAGGATGTTGAAGTTCTGCTTGCGGATCAGGTACAGCAGCAAGTCCAGCGGGCCCTCGAAGGCTTCCAGAAACACCTGCAGTGCGTCGGGCGGGATGTACAGGTCCTGCGGCATCGCGAACAGCGGCTCGCCGTAGAGGCGGGCCAGCGCGACCTGGTCGATCACCCCGGGCATGCCGGCCAGCGCCAGCGCGTCGGGCGGCGAACCCGGCTCGGAAGGCGAGGGCGGCAGTTCGGTGATAGTGGACATGAGGGTGGGATCGTCGCGTCAGTTACTATGAAAACAATAGCTGCCAGCGCATACCCAGAAAGGGCTGGAGGCCTTTTTGACTATGGATCTCAGGACTGTTCGCTGTTCGGGTGGCCGCTGGTGCCGTAGACATAGGGCTGCTGCGGCACGCGGGCATCCTGGTAGTCGGCCTGCTCGGAACGGTCCAGCTTCTTGTCCCACCAGATCGCGCGGCCCGCGCGCTGTTCGGCTTCCAGTGTGGGTTTTTTCGCCTTGAGTTCCTCAATGAACAGGGTCACTTCCGAGGTGTAGTGGGGACGGGCGAAGATGGACATGGGGCTAAACTGCCTGAAGTGTTGAATTGACTGATTTTACCGGGGACCACCATGCGCCTGCCTTTTTTCGTTTTCCGGGCAGGCCGCACAGCGGCGGGCCGGGCGCACACAAGGAGCTGGGCTCTCATGGGACTGCTGTCGGTATTGATGGGGATGGTGGGTTGCGACCCGCAGCGCATCGCCGAACTCGAGGAAGGCGTGGCCACCGAAGCCGATGTGCGCGCCCGCTTCGGTGAGCCCGAAAAAATCTGGGAAGCCGCCGACCTGGCCGGCAACCCCTTTCCCGGCGTGGCCGCTCAGCCCGGTGCGCGTACGCTGGAGTACAACCGCCAGCCCGAAGGCCAGGTCAACTACATGATCACCATCGGCCCGGACGGCAGGATGAGCGCCTTGCGCCAGGTCCTGACCCCGCAGAACTTCGCGCTGGTGCTGCCGGGCATGCCGATGGAGCAGGTGCGCAAGATGCTGGGCAAGCCGATGCGGGTCACGCCGTACGCCCTGCAGCAGGAAACCCACTACGACTGGCGTTACCTGTCGCCCCCGGTCACGCCGAGAATTTTCACCGTGGTGTTTGACCGGGACCTGCGCGTCGTGCGCACCGCCTCGGTCGATGCGGAGGTAACCGGGCCGAGCGGCCCCAGCCGCTGAAGTCAGGTGCCAAAAAGGGCTGTAGCCCTTATGAGAAAAGCGCAGGTAGCTATCATTTTCATAGTTCTTCCACCTTCGCCAGAAAACCCGAACGCGCCATGACTGCACGCGGCTGGGCGTTCAGGCCGGAGATCACCAGCCGGCCGCCGCGCAGCACGATGGCCTTGTGCAACTGACCCAGCACATCCAGCCCGGAGGCATCGAGCGACTGCAGCGACTGGGCATCGAGGCGCACCAGCAGGCCCTGCGGGGCGCTTTCCACCACCGACAGCACCGGGTCGATCTTGGCGACTGCGCCAAAAAACAGCGAACCGTAGAGCTGGAAGTGGATGCTGTCGTCGGTGCGTGCGGTCTCCACCACCTGGAACAGACTGCTCATGCGTTGCACAAACAGCACGCAGGCCAGCAGCATGCCGACCTGCAGCGCCACCGTGAGGTCAAACACCACCGTCAGGAAGAAGGTTCCCAGCATCAGCAGCCGGTAGTGGTTGCTGTACTGGCGCAGGTGGGCAAACTCGCGCCACTCGCCCATGTTCCACGCCACATGCAGCAACAGGCCCGCCAGCACGGCCAGCGGCACATGCACGGCCAGCGGCGCGGCGATCAGCACCACCGCCACCAGCATCAGCGCATGCACCAGGCCGGCGACCGGGGAGGTGGCGCCCGCGCGCAGGTTGGTCACGGTGCGGGCGATGGTGCCGGTGGCCGGCATGCCGCCGAAAAAAGGCACGACGAAGTTGGCCACGCCCTGGGCCATCAGTTCCTGGTTGGGGTCATGTTTGGGCAGGCCGGACATCTGGTCGGCGACCCGCGCGCACAGAAGCGACTCCACCGCGCCCAGCACGGCGATGGTCAGCGTGGGCGGCAGCAGCAGCCGCACCGTGTCCCAGGAAAAATCGGGCAGCGCAAAGGCCGGCAGGGCACGCGGAATACCACCAAAACGCGAACCTATGGTGTCCACCGGCAGACCCAGCAGCCAGGCAAAGGCCGTCAGCGTGATCAGCGCCACCACCGGTCCCGGCACGCGCGACACCACCCGGGTGGCCCCCATCAGTTGCAGGCCCTCGACCACCTGCACCCGCTTGATCAGGCGCGCGGCCAGGCCATTGCCCGCGCCGGGGCGGATGGCAAACAGTTTGGGCCAGAGCACCAGGCCCAGAAAACAGACCACGCCCAGGCCCAGGGCACTGGCGTTGAAGGAGTCCAGGTGGTTGGCCAGGGCCTTGATCTGCGAGAAAAAGTCCGCCGGCATCTTGGCAATCTGCAGGCCCAGCAGGTCCTTGAGCTGCGACAGCGCAATCAGCACGGCAATGCCGTTGGTGAAACCGACCACGATGCTGACCGGGACGTAACGCACCAGGGTGCCCATCTTGAGAAACCCGAGCAGGAACAGCAGCACGCCGGCGCAGGCGGTGGAGATCAGCAGGTTGGGCAGGCCGTATTGCTCGACGATGCCGTAGACGATCACGATGAAGGCGCCGGCCGGCCC
>NZ_CALRVW010000004.1:0-228064 GCF_943371715.1 Polaromonas sp. YR568
AATTTGTCTTGGTATTTTTCTCCCCCACCCGTCGGGCTGGGCCGAGGAGCGCAGGCAAAAGCGGATCAGGGCTCGCGATTGTCTGAGCCGAAGGCGAGTTCGAGCGAGACCCCGCTTTTGTCGAGCACCGCAGGTTGCCCCGAAGCGCAGCGCAGGGGTCCCAGACCATCGGGTCGCCTTTCTTTTCCTTAGGTTTCTTTGGCGAAGCAAAGAAAAGTAAGTCGCCCGCCGGGGCGAGACCCGGCTTGCCTGAAGCACTACCAACGATCAAGCTGGCACAGGCTTCGACAAGCTCAGCCCGAACGGACAGAAAAAACTAAACCTCCGCCGCCCGCTTGTAAGCCTGCGCCGCAGCCACCGCATCACCACGCTGCTCGGCCAGCAGCGCCAGCGCGCGCCAGGCGTTGCGGTGCAGGGTGCCGTCCTGCAGGGCCAGCACGGCCTGGGACAGCAGTTGCTGGGCCTTGCCCCAGAGCTGGCGCTTCAGGCAAGCCATGCCTGCGAGGTACTGGACGTTGGCATCGCGCGGCCGCAGCTGCTGCGCCGTCTCGATGCGTGCCAGCCAGGCGGCGTCGATGGAGTCCAGCCCCTGCTCGAGCACCCGGATCAGCTTGATGCGCTGGGAATCGCTGACCTCGGAGTGCGGCCGCATCACCGGCTCCCAGACCTGCAGCAGCCAGCTGCGAGCCAGGTCGGCGTCACCGTGCAGCGCCATCAGGCGCGCGGCGGCGTGGATCACCAGCTCGGGCATGGCGCGTTCGCTGGCGTCGAGGGACTGCCAGGCGGTCTGCAGCTGCGCCGGGTCATGGGCGCCGCCGAGCAGCTCGAGTGCCAGCCCGCGCACGATGCTCTGCGCGGCAGCGGGTGAAAAAGCCCGGTGTTTGGCCAGCAGGCGCGCGGTTTCCAGCGCCTGGGAAATCTGCCCGGCCTGGCGCGTGGCGCGCAGCTTGGTGCGCAGGGCCAGTGTGCGGCGCGACGCGCCCTGTGGCAACTGGTTGAGCAGCTCCAGCGCACCGACCGGGTCCCGGTCGTCGAGTGCCCAGCGCGCGGCGCGCAACTGCACACCTTCACGGGTCTCCTGGGCAATCTTGTGGCTGCTGACTTCCAGCGCCTGCTGCAGTTGCTCTTCACGCTCGGCCTTGTTCTGCAGGGCCTGCGCACTTTCGGCGGCCAGCAGGTGCGCCAGCAGACGCAGCTGGGTCGCGCGCGCCGGACTGTAGCCGCCGACATGGCCGGAAGCCCGGGCCAGCAGGCTGAGGCTTTTTTCCTGGGTGATGGCGTTCTGCGCGAGCTTGGCCGCACGGATAAAGCGCCCGGCCATCAGGTGCGACAGCGCGTCCATGAAGGCGGCGTACATGGCACGCTCTTTTTGCTGGGCACGCCAGCGCCTGGCCTCGGCCGGCAGCGAAAACACCGCCACCGCGGCACGCAGCGCCAGGTACAGCAGGGTGAACAGGCCGGCCAGCAGCAGCACCAGCAGGTTGAAGGAAATGTCGACGCGGTGCGGCGGCCAGAACAGCGTGACCACCGCCTGGTTGTTGCCGGCCACCAGCGCCACCGCCACCGCGATGCCGAACAGGGCCAGGAGCCAGAGAGCGCTGCGCATACCGGGCCCGGCGTCCTAGCGGCCCGCAGCCGCCGTGGCCAGCGCGGCCAGGGTCTCGTCCAGGCGCGGCAACTCGCTGGACTTCATCTGGCTTTGCACCTGCTGCAGCAGCTGGGCCGCCGCCTGGGTCCTGCGCGACGCAGGATCAAAATACTTCGCCAGCGAGGCGCTGGCGGCGGCCAGGTCGGAGCGGGCGCTGGCCGTCTGGCGCGACAGCAGGCCGAGCCGGGCGTTGAGCAGTTTGAGCTTGAGGTTTTCACGCAGGAAAAACGCCTGCTCGGGTGCCAGCAGGGCCGCGTCAGGCTGGTCGATGCGGCTCACGCGCAGCAAGCCGCGGGCCTCGTCCAGCGTGCCCTGCAGTGTGCGCTGCCACCAGGCCCTGAGCGCCAGGCTGTCCAGCCAGGCCGTGGAAGTGCCGGCTGCCGAGGCGGGGCTGGCCGGCGCGGGTGCGGCGGCCGGCGCCACCAGGCGGGCGGCGGCCGCGCCGGTGACCATCGCGTTGGCCAGCGGCAGATCGTCCACCGCACGTGTCAGTTCGTCGAGTTTGAGCAGCAGGCCGGGCACATCGGTCACGGTAGTGGCCTTGATGCGCTCCACGTCCCGGGCAATAGCGCGCTGCAGCGGATTGAGGCGGGGTTGCGCCGCGCGCGCCAGCCGCTGGTCGGCCGACTTGAGGGCGGCCAGCAGCGGCTCGGCACTGCCGGTCAGCTGGGCCTGTTGCTGGGCCAGCCGCAGCGCGGACTCCACATCGACCACCAGGTTTTCATCGCGCGAACGCGACAGGCTTTGCATCAGTTCTTCCAGCTGGGTGCGCTGCAGGCTGACTTCGCTGAGCCGCGTCTCCAGCAGCGCCAGGCGTGCCGTCAATTCGCGCGTGCCTTCCTGCGCCTGCCGCGCCAGGGTGCGGGCCTCGATGGATTGCGCGGTCGAGTCTGTGCTGCGCCGGGCCAGCTCTTCCTGGATGTTGCCGAGCTTTTGCCACAGCAGGATGCTGAGCACGAGGCCGCCGACAGCCACCAACCCGGTCGCCAGCAACCAGCGACGCCCCGCACCCGCCGCGGGTGCGGCCGGCAGCTCGGCCAGGGGCACCGGCAAGGGAGGGGGGACGGGTTCGCTGTCGCTCATGGTGGCATTGATTCTATCGAGCCCACGATGTCCGCTATCTCCGGACGTGACTGCACAACAACACCCCAGCCGGCGGCGCGCGCCGCTTCGGCAATGCGCGGATGGGTGGCGACGGCACGGGCGCGCGACCAGTCGCCTACCGGCAGGTGGGCCAGCGCCTCGGAGCTGCTCAGCAGCCAGACCGAGCCGTCGTGCGCCGCGGCCGCTATGCGCTGGCGCTGCGATACGGTGAAAACCGGCGCGCGGCGCTGGTACACCGCCACCACCTCGACCCGGGCGCCTGCAGCAACGAACTGCTGCGCCAGCCAGTCGCGACCGACGCCGCCCGCCTGCGGGTCCTGGCCTGCGCCCTGACCGCGCAAGATCAGCACACGCCGGCCCTGCCAGTGACGCTGCCCCACCACCGCCCACAAGGCTTCGGAGTCGAACTGCCCGGCGTCTGCCGCCGGGGCGTCGATCAGTACCTCGGGTACACCCGCACGGCGCAGTGCGGCCACCGTGCCCGGACCGGGCGCCAGAAAACGTGGCCCCGGGTTTGCTACTGAATCAGGAGCTGCTTGCGCTCTCTGCACAAGGGCTGCAGCCTGATTTGATGCAAAAAATCCGTCCACGGCATTGCCGCTGACAAACATCAGGGCCGAATAAACGCTGATCTCACGCCAAGCCTGCTGCAGGGCCGGTGACTCTGGCAACGCGGCGATCTCGATCAGGGGCAGCGCCTCGGCCTGCAGGCCGTGCGCCTGCAGGGCCTGCACCCAGCCAGCGGCATCGCGCGCAGGCCGGGTGACGATGACTCGCACAGCGTTCAAGGCTGCGGCGCAGGGGCGGCCCAGACGGCGCCGCCGGCCCGCAAGGCGGCGGCCACACGTTCACCCAGGGCCTCGGCGTCGGCGAAGCTGCGTACCGGCGCGCGATGTTCGGCGCGCACCAGCGGCTGACCGGCCACGCCCTGTCCGTCCGCGCCGGGTTCGCCCCAGGCGGCTTCCAGGGTCATCTCGCCGCCTTGCGGTTCGCGGATGAAGGCGGCCAGCGGCATCGAGCAGCTGCCACCCATGGCACGCGACACGGTGCGCTCGGCCGTCACGGCCAGCCAGGTCGGCTGGTGCGCCAGTGTGCCCAGCGCGTCCAGCAGATCCTGCCGGTCGGCACGCACTTCGATGCCCAGTGCGCCCTGCCCGGCGGCCGGCAGCATCTGCGCCGGCTCGAAGGCACAGCGGATGCGCGAAGCCAGGCCCAAGCGTTTCAGGCCGGCGGCGGCCAGCACAATGGCCTGGTACTGCCCTTCGTCGAGCTTGCGCAGGCGGGTGTCGAGGTTGCCGCGCAGGGGTTCAATTTTCAGGTCCGGCCGCAAGGCCTTGAGCAACACCAGCCGGCGCAGGCTGGAGGTGCCGACGACGGCACCGGGCGGCAGCGCGTCCAGCGACGAAAAGTGATTCGACACCAGCGCATCGCGCGGATCCTCGCGCTCGAGCACGCAGGCCAGGGCGAAGCCGGCTGGCAGGTCCATCGGCACGTCCTTGAGCGAATGCACGGCGATGTCGGCGCGGCCGTCCAGCAGCGCGGTTTCCAGCTCCTTGACGAACAGCCCCTTGCCGCCGACCTTGCTCAGCGAGCGGTCCAGGATCTGGTCTCCCAGCGTGGTCATGCCCAGCAACTCGACCTGCCAGCCCAGGCGGGTCTCCAGCAAGGCCTTGACGTGTTCCGCCTGCCACATGGCGAGCCGGCTTTCACGCGTGGCAATCACAACGCGGGGAGAAGGGGAAGAAGCAGCGCTCACTCGTAACCTGTCTGTAATCTTGGGGGGTGCCCGGATGCTAGCATGCTGCACTGCAAAACAAGAGCCAACACGAGGTGAACCATGGTAACGACGGCGCGTGCGACCCCCCCCAAGGAACAAGCCGGGGGAACTGCCAAAGACAGTGACCGCCCGCGCGCCCGAAGCAGGGACAACGAGCGCCCGCTGGTCGAGGACATCCGCTTGCTGGGCCGCATCCTCGGTGACGTGATCCGCGAGCAGGAAGGCGTGGCCGCCTACGAACTGATCGAGGAAGTGCGCAAGCTGTCCGTGGCCTTTCGCCGCGATGCCGACCACGAGGCCGACAAGGCGCTCAAAAAACTGCTCAAGGGCCTGTCCGGCGACCAGACCGTCAGCGTGATCCGCGCCTTCACCTACTTCAGCCACCTGGCCAACCTGGCGGAGGACCGCCACCACATCCGCCGCCGCGCCATTCACGAACGTGCCGGCGACACCCAGGAAGGCAGCATCGAAGTGGCGCTGGCCCGCCTGCGTTGGGCGGGAATAGCTCCCAAAACCATAGCAAACACGCTGGCGCACAGTTTTGTCTCGCCGGTGCTCACGGCGCACCCGACCGAGGTGCAGCGCAAGAGCATCCTGGACGCCGAGCGCGACATTGCGCAGTTGCTGACGGCGCGCGACGAGATCAAGGCGCTGGCTCTCGCCATCAATGCGGCGCGCGACGCGCTGACGCCGCGCGAACTCGCCGCCAACGAGGCGCAGTTGCGCGCCCGTGTGATGCAGCTCTGGCAGACCCGGTTGCTGCGTTTCACCAAACTCACGGTGGCCGACGAGATCGAGAACGCGCTCAGTTATTACGAATCGACCTTTCTGCGCGAGATTCCCAAGCTCTACGGTGACCTTGAACGTGCACTGGGCAACCAGCCGGTGCACAGCTTTCTGCGCATGGGCCAGTGGATAGGCGGCGACCGGGACGGCAACCCCAATGTCAGCGCCGACACCCTCAACTACGCCCTGCGCCGCCAGGCCGAAGTGGCGCTGCGCCACTACCTGACCGAGGTGCACTACCTGGGCGGCGAACTCTCCCTGTCGGCCATGCTGGTGGACTTCACGCCGCAGATGCGGGCGCTGGCCGAAAGCTCACCCGACACCAACGAACACCGCCTTGACGAGCCCTACCGCCGCGCGCTGACCGGTGTGTATGCGCGGCTGGCCGCCACACTGAAAGACCTCACCGGCACCGAAGCCGCGCGCCATGCGGTGGCGCCGCAAAACGCCTACCTGACGTCCGGGGACTTCCTGGTGGACCTGCGCACGATTGCATCCTCGCTGCACGCCAACCACGGCGGCGCGCTGGTCGCGCAGCGCCTGCATCCGCTGATCCGTGCGGTGGAGGTGTTCGGCTTTCACCTGGCCACGGTGGACCTGCGCCAGAGCTCGGACAAACACGAAGAAGTGGTAGCCGAGCTGCTCGCCGTCGCGCGTATCGAGCCCCACTACGCCGGCCTGGACGAAATGGCCAAGCGCGCCTTGCTGCTGCAGTTGCTCAACGACGCCAGGCCGCTGCGTGTGGTCGGCACCACCTACTCGGCGCACGCCACCGGCGAGCTGGCGATTTTCGAGGCGGCCCGCACGGCGCGTGCACGTTTCGGCCGGGAAGCCATCCGCCACTACATCATCAGCCACACCGAAACCGTCAGCGACCTGCTCGAGGTCCTGCTGCTGCAAAAGGAAGTCGGCCTGATGCACGGCACGCTGGACAGCGCTGCCAGCAACGACCTGATCGTCGTGCCGCTGTTTGAAACGATTGAAGACCTGCGCAATGCCGCCCCCATCATGCGGGAGTTTTATGCCCTGCCCGGCATCGCCCGGCTCGTGCAGCGCAGCGGCGCCGAGCAGGACATCATGCTCGGCTACTCGGACAGCAACAAGGACGGCGGCATCTTCACCAGCAACTGGGAGCTGTACCGCGCCGAGATCGCGCTGGTCGAGCTGTTCGACCAGCTCGCCAACTCGCACAACATCCAGCTGCGCATGTTCCACGGCCGCGGCGGCACCGTCGGCCGCGGCGGCGGCCCGAGCTACCAGGCCATCCTGGCCCAGCCCCCGGGCACGGTGCGCGGGCAGATCCGCCTGACCGAGCAGGGCGAAGTCATCGGCTCCAAATACGCCAACCCGGAAATCGGCCGGCGCAACCTGGAAACCCTGGTCGCCGCCACGCTGGAAGCGACCCTGCTGCAACCCACCAAGCCGGCCACCAAGGCCTTTCTGCAAGCCGCCGACCAGCTCTCGCAAGCCAGCATGGCGGCCTACCGCGCGCTGGTCTATGAGACCCCGGGCTTCACCGAGTATTTCTTCAGCGCGACACCGATCCGCGAGATCGCCGAACTCAACATCGGCTCCCGGCCGGCGTCCCGAAAGGCCACGCAGAAGATCGAGGACCTGCGCGCCATCCCCTGGGGTTTCAGCTGGGGCCAGTGCCGCCTGACCCTGCCGGGCTGGTATGGCTTTGGCGCGGCGATTGCACAGTTTCTCGACCAGGGCGGCACGCCGGCCAGCCGCAAGGAGGCGCTCGCGCTGCTGCAGAAGATGTACAAGCAGTGGCCGTTTTTCCGCACCCTGCTCAGCAACATGGACATGGTGCTGGCCAAAAGCGACCTGGCGCTGGCCTCGCGTTATGCCGAACTCGTCGGCGACGCGCGCCTGCGCAAGAAGATTTTCAGCGCGATCGAGGTCGAGTGGCACCGCACGGCCGAAGCGCTGACCCTGATCACCGGCGACAAGCAGCGCCTGGCAAACAATGCGGCCCTGCAGCGCTCCATCCGCCACCGCTTTCCCTACATCGACCCGCTGCACCATCTGCAGGTCGAGCTGGTGCGCCGCTACCGCGAGGGCAAGGCCGACGAACGCGTGCAGCGCGGCATCCACATCTCGATCAACGGCATCGCGGCGGGCTTGCGCAACACCGGTTGAGGTGCGCTGGGCAGGCGGTGATTGCTATTTATTCAGTAGCTGCTGGCGCCCTTTCCACAAGGGCTTTCGGCCCTTTTTTATCCTGATCGCCTTCCACGCTGATGAATACAAAAAGCGCAGGCCGTGGCGTTTTAACCAAGGAAGTCCCAGTGAATCCATCCGCAGCCCATGCCGACCTGATCGCCACGTACCGGAGGGCGCAGGCAGAGGCTGCCCACAAGTCCGGATTGATCCAGGCTGCTGCAAGCAAAGGGCCCAGGGCGATTCAGGCGGCCGTCGAAACCGCTGCCAAGGCCGCCAAACGCAGGGATTCGTACGCGAAAAAGCTCGCCCTGCTGGGGGTGGATCTCAAGGACTGAGCCTCGGACCCGCAAGCGCGGGGCGGGTTGCGGATAATCAGGATTTGGAAAGAAACCCGATGGACATGGAAGAACCAGAAGAAGTGGAAGGACCGGAGCCGCTGGAGGAATACGTCCCTGGCGTCGCGGGCGGCCGGCACTACATGGCCCAGCTGTGTCATGTCCCTGACGGTCCCTGGTACATCGCCGTCATTCACGTTGAGTCATTGCCGCCTCTGCACGACAGCCACAGGACCTGGCCCACGCGCGAGGAAGCCGTTCAGGCGGCAGACAAGCTGGTGGCCGACCTGGGTCACTGAGCCGGGGGTGCCCCGTCGCCGCCGTGCAGGAGCCCGGGTGCCAGATCCGGCGGCAACCCGTCGGCAGCCCACACTGTCGGACTGTTCCTACAGGTCTTCCAGTGGAATCCGATGGCGGCAACCGCGGGTGAACCCTAGGATGGGTTGAACGCCACACGGCATTGCCTCAGGCAGTGCCGGCGACCCCACCCCCTGGAGCCTGAACCATGTCTACGCCACACGCCGAGGCGGTCAGCCGCCTTTCCGCCTCTCATGACCCGATGAGCAATGAGTTTGTGAGCAGTGACTTCACGGCACTGGCCGCACACATGAACGATTGCCAGCTTTCGCGTGGCCGCTTTTTTGCACTGCGTGCCGCCCTGGAGTCCCTGCATGCCACCGCGTCTCCGCGGATTGTGACCACAGGCGCCGTTTTCGTCTGCTGCGGCGTGGCCTTGCTGGCCGTGGTTTGAGAGGGTGGACGCCGCTGTTCTTGACCGGCTGGAATCCCTCACCCCGCACGCACGCCAGATCCTCCTGACCCAGAGGTCGGAAGCCGATCCGCCGATCCGCGCCGAGCTGTTCGGCATACACCGCTTTGAACAACACGGCCGCAGCCTGGCCGCGGCCCAGACGGTGCAGGCCGACGGCCCTTCGCGGCGCGGCGCTTCCTTTTTTCCCCGTGTCGAGGAAAACCTGGTCGCGCTGCGCCAGGCCTACGACTATGTGGCGCTGACCTCGAGCAGCGGCCACTACGTGACCCCTGCCGCGGAATGGCTGCTCGACAACTTTCACCTCGTCGAAGCCCAGCTGCAGCAGATCCGCGAAGGCGTGCCGCGGCGTTATTACGCGAGCCTGCCCAAGCTGGCGGGCGCGCCGCTGGAAGGCCTGCCCCGCGTCTACGGCATCGCCTGGGCTTACGTCGCCCATACCGACAGCGTGCTCAACCCGGAGCTGTTCACCGCCTTTCTCAACGCCTACCAGGAGCGCAGCGAACTCCGGCTGAGCGAGCTCTGGGCCCTGCCGACCACGCTGCGCGTGGTGCTGCTTGAAAACCTGCGGCGCATGGCCGACAACATTGCCCAAAGCAAGGTGGCGCGGGAAGTCGCCCATGCGGTCTGGGACTGCGTGGACCGGCTCGACGACGCAGACCTGGATGCCATCAATGCCCTGATGCAGCAACGCGGCCTGCAGCGCAACTACCTCACGCAGCTGTGGCAGCGCATGCCCACGGTCAAGCTCGACATCTCGCCGTCCCTGGTTCTCTGGACCGAACGGCATTGCCCGGACGGGCCGGCGCTGATGGTTGAAAGCCAGACCGCGCAGGTGGCGGCCAACCTCACCGTCGGCAACATCGTCACCACCCTGCGCCTGATCGGGCAAGTCGACTGGGTCGAGCTGATCGAGCCGGTGAGCCGGTCGCTGCGCATGCTCCGGCGGCTGCCCAGCTTTGCCCAGGAAAGCGAACTGACGCGCCAGCAGATCACCCAGTCCATGGAGCGCCTGGCGCGCCTGAGCCGCCACTCCGAGCGCGAGGTGGCCGAGGCGGTGGTCGCGGCCGCGCGCGCGGTGCCCCACACCCTGCCTGCGACCGCCGTGGAGCGCACCGCCGGCTACTACCTGCTCGGCGGTGGCCGGGCCGCCCTGGAGGCGAGCCTGGGCATGAAAACACGCGGCGCACCGGCCGCCCTGCGCCACTGGCGCAACTGGCGCCTGCCGCTGTACATCACCCCCATCATCCTGGGCACCGTCCTCATCATGCTGGCAGCCGCCAACCGAATGGATCTGCACAGCTGGCCGGCGCTGGCAGCGCTGTTCCTGCTGGCCTGGCCGGCGTCCGAGGCCGCTGCGGCCTTCGTGCACCGCCTGATTGCCGAATCGCTCAAGATCCGCTTCCTGCCACGACTCGATTTCGCGGCCGGCATTCCGCCCGAACACCGCGTGCTGGTGGTCCTGCCGACGCTGCTGAGCTCCAGCGCGACCATTCTCGAGCTGGCAGAACGGCTGGAGCTGCACTGGCTGGCCAACCGCGAGCGCGAGGCCCAGTTCGCCCTGCTCACCGACTGGGTGGACGCGCCGCGCGAAAACATGGCGGGCGATGCGGCCCTGCTCAAGGCGGCGCTGGCGCAAGTGGCGGAACTCAATACGCGCCACCCCGCACCGGCCGGCGCGGCGGCGCGTTTTCTGCTCATCCATCGCCCGCGCGAATGGAGCGACACCCAGCAAAAATGGCTGGGCTGGGAACGCAAGCGGGGCAAGCTCGAACAGCTGCTGCGCACGCTGGTCACCGGCAGCATGGCCGGCTTCATGCCGCTCGCCGACGGCCAGCAGCTGGCCGACGGCATCCGCTACGTCGTGACGCTGGACAGCGACACTGGCCTGCCGCCCGGCTCCCTGCGCGACCTGGTGGCCGTGGCGGCCCACCCGCTGAACACCCCGCAGGTCGATGCCGCCTCGCGCCGCGTGGTGGCCGGTTACGGCATCCTGCAACCGCGCGTGGTCACCCCGCTGCCGGGCCCTGCCGAACGCACCCCTTTTCACCGCCTGTTTGCCGGCCAATGCGGCATTGACCCCTACAGCAACGGCGTGTCCGAGGTGTACCAGGACCTGTTCGGCAGCGGCAGCTTCAGCGGCAAGGGCCTGCTGCATGTCGCCGCGGTGCATGCGGTCCTCGACGACCGCCTGCCCACGGGCGCCATCCTCAGCCACGACCTGCTGGAGGGCAACATCGCGCGCTGCGGCTTTGTCAGCGACGTGACGCTGGTCGAGGAGCAGCCCCACCATGCGGGCGTGGCCGCCTCGCGCATTCACCGCTGGACCCGCGGCGACTGGCAGTTGCTGCCCTTCATGGCGCGCGCCAGGCACTACGGCATCGATGCGCTGGGCCTGTGGAAAATGGCCGACAACCTGCGCCGCTCGCTGGTCATCCCCGCCACGGTCGGCCTGCTCGTCTGCGTCGTTTTCACGGCGGCCATGCCGCTGGCCACGGCCCTGATCGTCACCTTCGCGGCCTTGCTGGCCGGGCCCCTGCTCGGCGCGCTGGCCGGCCTGGTGCCGACACGCCGCGGCATCGCCTGGCGTCATTTTTTCCATGTGGGCCGCAGCGAGATGCTGCGTGCCCTGGTCGGCGCCGCCTGGCAGTTCAGCCAGTTGCCGGTGCAGGCCGCCCTGCTGCTCGACGCCATCGTGCGCTCTGCCTGGCGCATGCGCGTGAGCCGGCGCGGGTTGCTCGAGTGGAGCACCGCCGCCCAGGCCCAGGCCGCCGCACGCCACGAGCTGTCCGCCTTTGTGCGCCAGCACGCACCGGTGTCACTGCTGTGCGCGGCGCTGGCAGTCGCCGCGCTGTGGAGCCCCTACCCGGTGGCCGGCACCGCGCTGTTCCTGCTTTGGACGGCGTCGCCGCTGGCGGCCTGGTGGGCCAGCAGGCCGCGTCCGCCGGATCCCGCCCACCGCCTGCGCGACGAGGACCGGAAATACCTGCACACGCTGGCGCGCGACACCTGGCGCTTTTTCGAGCAATCGGTCGGCGCCGAGGACAACCACCTGCCGCCGGACAACCTGCAGCTGGTGCCGATTCCCACCCTGGCGCACCGCACCTCGCCAACCAACATCGGCCTGTACCTGCTGGCCGTCTGCTGCGCCCGCGAGTTCGGCTGGATCAGCACCAATGAAGTCATCAGCCGGCTGCAAGCCTCGCTGGACAGCATAGACCGCCTGCCCAAGCACGATGGCCACCTGCTCAACTGGTACGACACGCGAACGCTGGAGGTGCTGCAGCCGGCCTATGTGTCGGTCGTCGACAGCGGCAACCTGGCCGGCCTGTTGCTGGCCGTCGCGCAGGCCTGCACCGTCCTGGCGCAACGCGGCGTGGACGGAAAACCGGCGCAGGCCAGCCTGCTGCAGCTGGCGGCGCGCTGCCAGGCGCTGTACGCGGCCATGGACTTTCGCGGGCTGTACGACGCCAAGCGCCACCTGTTTCATATCGGCCTGCGCGTGCAGGAACATGCGCTGGACGCGAGTTATTACGACCTGCTGGCGTCCGAATCGCGGCTCACCAGCTTTCTGGCGATCGCCAAGGGCGACGTGCCGCGGCGCCACTGGGCCGCCCTCGGCCGGCCTTTTCTGTCGGTGGGCGTGGTGCCGGGCCTGAAGTCCTGGTCGGGTTCGATGTTCGAATACCTGATGCCCTCGCTGCTGATGTCCGAGCCCGGCTACGGGCTGCTGCACACGGCGGCCCACGCCGCGGTGGCCGAGCAACGCGCCTACGGTGCCGCTCAGCAACTCCCGTGGGGCGTGTCAGAGTCCGGTTATTTCGCGCAGGACCATTCGCTGGCCTTCCAGTACTCCCCTTTTGGTGTCCCGCGGCTGGCGCTGCGGCGCACGCCGCACACCGACCGCGTGGTTGCGCCTTACGCCACCCTGCTGGCGACGCTGTTCGATGCGCGCGGCGCCGTGCGCAACCTGCAGCGCCTGGAAAAACTGGGCGCCCGCGGCGAACTGGGGTTTTACGAGGCCCTGGACTTCACCGTCGCACGGCAGCCGGAAAAGTCGGGCACCGAGGCGTTCAGCATTGTGGAAGCCTTCATGGCTCACCACCAGGGCATGGCGCTGGTGGCGCTGTGCAACGTGCTGTGCACCAACGCCCCGCGGCGCTGGTTCTGCGGCGACCCGCTGGTGCGCGCGCACGAGACCCTGCTGCATGAAAATACGCCGCGCCAGATCGTCCGCAGTGCCGACCCGCGCCTGCCGCCGGAGCCCGGCGGCTACGCGCCGGAACCGGTGTTCCAGTCACGCGAGCTGAACCCGCTGGGCACCGGCTGGAAACCCACGCACCTGCTGTCCAACGGCCACTACAACGTCGCGCTGCGCGCCAACGGCGCCGGGCTGAGCCGCTGGCGCGGCCGCAACATCACGCGCTGGCGCGATGACCTGCTGCGTGACAGTTACGGCAGCTTTTTCTACCTGGTCCACCCCGACCAGGCCGGTGTTCCCAGCGTCAGTTCGCTTACCGCGCGGCCTGCGCCGGGACAGGGCTGGCACTACCAGGCCCGCTTCATGGCCGACCGGGTGCAGTTCGACGCGCAGGGCGGGGACCTGAGCACCACGCTGACCGTGCTGGTCAGCCCCGAGGACGACACCGAGCTGCGCACCGTGACGCTGCTCAACACCGGGCGCACCGAGCAGGTGCTGGAACTGGTGTCCTGCTTCGAGGCGGTGCTGGCCGACCCGCGCGCCGACGAAGCCCACCCGGCGTTTTCCAACCTGTTTGTGCAGACCCGCTGGGAGCCGCAGTGGCGCGCCCTTTTGCTCACGCGCCGGCCGCGCCTGCACGGCGACCCGCAAATGGCGGTGGCGCATTTTCTGGCCGAGGCGGATGCCGACCTGATTTCGGTGGCGTGTATCGCCGACCGCCGCGTGTTTGCCGGACGCCATCACCCGGCGCACCAGCCGGCCTTGGGCGACCAGCCGTTCGACGCGCAGGGCCAGCCCGTCAACGGCCTGGACCCGGTGGCCAGCCTGCGCGTGACGCTGCGGCTGGCGCCCGGCGCCCTGGCCCGCCTGAGTTTTGCCACGACGGCCGCCGAGACGGCCGACGAGCTGGTGCCCCGCATCGACAAATACCTGCAGCCCATGCACGTGGAGCGTGCGACCCGCATGGCGGCGACGCTGGCCCAGGTGCGCTTGCGCGACGTGGCGCTGACCCCGGAGGAAAACCTCGCACTGCAGGACATGAGCACGGCGCTGATGTACAGCGTGGCACGGCCTGCCGAACGCACGCCACTGGACCAGCGCCTGCTCTGGCGCTTTGGCATCTCCGGCGACAAACCCATCGTCCTGCTGCGTATTCACTCGCACAGCGGCGTGCCGCTGGTGCATGCGCTGCTGCGTGCCCAGCCGTGGTGGGCCTTTGGCGGGCTGGGTGTGGATGTGGTGGTGCTCAACAGCGAGGCCAACTCCTACCTGATGCCGCTGCAGCGCGACATCCTGGCGCTGCGCGACCGGCTGCTGCAGGCCGTGCAGCACAGCTTCAGGCGTGACGAGGCGGCCAGCTCGGCGCCCGGCTTTTTCCTTCTGCGCGAGCAGGAGATGGCCCCCGGCGAAAAAACCGCCCTCACCGGCCTGGCACGCGTGGTCTTCAGCGCCGACGGCCGGCCGCTGGAAGTGCAGGTCGCGGCCATGCGCGAAGACTGGTCGCCGCAAAAATTCACCGCTCTCACCCGCACCGCGCTGACCGGCGACGCCGCCCATTCCCCTGGCAACCCGGAGCGGCCCGGGCCCGGCGCCTTTGATGCAGAAAGTGGCGAATTCCGCTTCGGGCTCAAGGGCGGCCAGCGGCTACCCAAGCCGTGGATCAATGTGATCAGCAACCCCGGCTTCGGTTTTCAGGTGTCGGAAACCGGCAGCGGCTACACCTGGGCGACCAACAGTCGCCTGCATCCGGTCACCACCTGGTCCAACGACCCGGTGCGCGACCCCGCATCGGAACACTGGCTGCTGCAGGACCTGGACAGCGGCGAGGTGTTTCCCCTGACCCCATCACTGCTCGCCGCGCCCGGCAGCGACTGGCGCGTGCGCCATGGGCAGGGCTACACGGTGTTCGAAGGCAGGCATGCCGGCCTGCAGCTGGAAACCACTTTTTTTGCCGATCTGGCAGACGCCGTCAAGGTGGTCCAGGTGCGTGTGCGGCTGGACGGCGGGCGGCAGCGGCGCCTTCGCGCCGTCGCCATGGTCGAATGGCAGATGGGCGAAGCCAGGGCCCACAGGCGCACCCTTCACACCTGGAACGGCGCCGAGCGGGTGGCCGTGTTTGCGCAGCAGCGCGAAAGCCGCGACGGCTATGGCGGCAGCACGGCTTTTCTGGCCCTGGTCGGCACCGCAGGCGGCACCCAATGGACCTGCGACCGCAGCGAATTTTTCGACACGCTGGGTCAACTCGTGCTGCCGGCCACTTTGGGACGGCGCAGCGGCGCCGCATTTGACCCTTGTGCCGCCATTTCAAGCGAGTTCGAGCTCAACCCCGGGGACGGCGTGGCCTTCAGCTTCGTCCTCGGCCATGCGGCCGACGGCGCCGGCGCCGAGCAGTTGGCCCGCCAGTGGGCGCAACGCGATACGGCCCGGGCGCTGGCAGAGGTGCAAGGCTGGTGGTCAGGACTTCTGGGCAAGGTGCAGGTCAGCACGCCCGACCCGCTGTTCGACGCGCTGGTCAACCGCTGGCTGATCTACCAGACCGTGGTCTGCCGGCTGTGGTCCAAGGCGGGGTTCTACCAGGCCGGTGGCGCATTCGGCTTTCGCGACCAGCTGCAGGACGCCATGGCGCTGGGCCTGGCCGATCCGGCGCGGCTGCGTGCGCAGATCGTCCTCAATGCCTCGCGCCAGTTCCCCGAAGGTGACGTGCAGCACTGGTGGCACGCACCCGGCGGCGAAGGCGTGCGCACGCACTTTTCCGACGACCTGCTCTGGCTGCCCCATGCCTGCGCACACTACATCGACATCACCGGCGACCTGGCCCTGCTTGACGAATCCGTGACCTTCATCGACGGCCCGCCGATTCCCGACGGCGCCGAAGACGCCTACTACCCGCCGCAGACCAGCACCCAGTCGGCCAGCGTCTACGAACACTGCGCGCGTACCATCGAC
Source organism: Polaromonas sp. YR568 (assembly GCF_943371715.1). GTDB lineage: Bacteria > Pseudomonadota > Gammaproteobacteria > Burkholderiales > Burkholderiaceae_C > Polaromonas. The sequence continues at coordinate 15,736 of NZ_CALRVW010000004.1, forward strand.
CGCAGCCTGGCCGTGGGCCGGCACGGCTTGCCGCTGATGGGCACCGGCGACTGGAACGACGGCATGAACCGTGTCGGCCATGAGGGCAAGGGCGAGTCCGTCTGGCTGGGCTGGTTCCTGTGCCGCGTGGTGCAGGACTTTGCGCCGCTGGCCCAGGCCCGGGGCGAAACCGCGCGCGCCGACAAATGGCTGCAGGCCCGACAAGGCTGGATCGCCGCCCTGCACGACGCCGGCTGGGACGGTGCCTGGTTCCGCCGCGCGTTTTTCGACAACGGCGCGCCGCTCGGCTCCAGCGCCAACAGCGAGTGCCGCATCGACCTGATCGCGCAGGCCTGGTCCGTGCTGTCCGGCGCCTCCACCGAGGCCTTCACCGTGCCGGCCATGCGGGCCGTCAAGCAGCAGCTGATCGACCCGGACGCCGGCCTGCTGCGCCTGCTGGACCCGCCGCTGCAGCATTCGAAAAACAACCCGGGCTACATCCAGGCCTACCCGCCCGGCGTGCGTGAAAACGGCGGCCAGTACTCGCACGCCGGGGTCTGGGCCATGATGGCGCAGGCCCTGAGCGGCGACACCGAAGCCGCCTGGCGCAGCTTCGAAGCCCTGAGCCCGGCGCACCGCAGTGTCCACCCGGTACGCGGCCCGGCCTATGAAATTGAACCCTATGTGCTGGCCGGCGACATCTACAGCGCAGCGCCCTACGTCGGGCGCGGCGGCTGGAGCTGGTACACCGGCTCGGCGGCCTGGCTGCACCGCGCGGCGCTGGAGACCCTGCTGGGCCTGTCGGTGCGCCAGGGTGAGCTGTCACTGACGCCGCGTGTGCCCGCACACTGGCCGTCGTTTGGCATCACGCTGCGACTCGATGGACGCGTGCTGACCTTGCGCTGGCAGCGCGCCGATGTGGCGCAGGAAGAAGGCTTCAAGCCGGACCGTGTGCTGGCGCCGGGCGAGGTGGTGCGGCTGGCGGACCTGCCGCTGCAGGCCAGCGTGCTGGTGCAGGCCCGCACCTGAGGCGTGGGGCTGCGAGTGCTATTTTTTATGTAGCACCTTGCGCCCGCCCCACCAGGACCAACGGCCGTTTACATGCGCCATGGTGGCGCAGGGCTGCTTTGTGGCGCCGGGGCTGCCTTACTTGTAGATGCCGCAACCAATCACCAGGTCGTCCATTTTTTCGACGTACATGGATTTTTGCTGGACGACTTTGGTGATCGGGTTGGGCCATTTGAAATCGACCCAGCCGTTGCCCTTGGCCTTGGCCAGGTCGACATATTCCTTGACGAAATATTTGCCATCGATGTCCTTGAGTTCGATCAGCGACTTGCCGACGAGTTTGGGATTGACACCATGGGCCAGCATCTTGCCGTCCGTGTCCACCGTGGTCACGTAAAGGTCGCGGTCCCGGAACGGACCGTTCGGATTGGCGAATTCCGCGAAGGCTTTTTCACGGCCGTTGGCCTTGATGTAGGCAATGGCTTTCTTGACGAGCGCGCTGGCTTCTGCGGCCGAACCCTGTTCGCCGGCGGCCAGCGCTGTCATGTTGAAGCTCAGGGCGGCCATGCCGAACACGAGGACCTGGAGAATTTTTTTCATGATGACTGTTCCTGTATTTCTGAAAATCCGGATTGACGGATGACTTGTTGTGAAGGCTTGCGCCACCCATCGCACCCACAGGCCCACAGACGCGGCCGGGTCGCGGCCACGTCTGGCTGCAGGGCAGCGGTTCACGCAGGCAGCGCATGGACGCCTGCCTTCATGCATAACGGCAGCGGGCAGAAAATTGTGAAGGGCCGGGGCTTTTTTCTTTCGGCCCATCGTGTCCAATACAGGCATGACCCACCCTGACCCGAACGACCGCTCCCACCCGCCCGCCCCGCCTGCAATGGCCGCGTCCGCGGTGCTTCAGGCGCACGGCTTGCGCTTTGCGCATCCCGGGCCAGGTCCCCGGCGGGAGCTTTTCACCGGCCTGTCGCTTGTTGTTTCGCCGGGTCTCACCTTCGTGCTCGGCGGCGACGGGCGTGGCAAGACCACGCTGCTGCGTCTGCTGGCAGGGGATCTGGCGGCCGATACAGGCGAGTTCAGCATCCACGGCGTTACCCTGCAAACCCACACAAAGGACTACCGCCAGCAGCTGTTCTGGACCGAGCCACGCACCGACGCGTTTGACCAGATGACACCGGCGCACTACTTCGATGTGCAGCGCAGCATCCATGCCGGCTTTGACGACGGCGTGCTGGCCACCTGTGTGGATGGCCTGGCGCTGGCGCCGGAGCTGAACAAGCAGCTGTTCATGCTGTCCACCGGTTCGAAGCGCAAGGTCTGGCTGGCGGCAGCCTTTGCCTCGGGTGCGGCGCTCACGCTGCTGGACATGCCCTTTGCCGCGCTGGACAAGGCGTCGATTCGTTTTGTGCTGGCGCTGCTGGAAGACGCCGCCGCTGATCCGGCACGCGCCTTCGTGGTGGCGGACTATGCGGCGCCAGCCGGTGTTTCTCTGGCGGGTGTTATCGACCTGGGCGATTAGAAAAATAACCGAGCTGCTGCGCCACAAAGCCGTCAAAGGCCGCCAGCAAGGGCTGGAAGCTTTCCGCGCCGCCTTCCAGTTGCGCCAGTGCCGCACAGGTCGCCTCCAGCGTTGACAGCTGGTCGGGCCGGTGCGCCTTGCGGATGCGGTAGCTGGAAGCGGCAGGACTCTGCAGCGAGAGGCGCGGCAGCGTCTGCAGCGGCGGGCTGAGGCAAAGCATCTTGCGGCTCTTGCGCCAGGTGCCGTCGAGCACGATCAGGCGCAGCCTGGCGGGGTCGCGCAGCCAGCCGGCCGGCAGGGCCGGCGGGGCCGGAACGCCCAGCGCCTGATCCTGCGGCCCGTCCGGGTACAACAAAACGTGGTGTCGCGGAGCGCCGGCCACGGGCCCCGCCGCGTCAAACGGCGCGGCCAGCAGAGCCGCGTCGGCATACACCTCACCCGTCAGCAGGCGGCTGCGCGGCAGGCTCAGGTGCAGCAGCCGCGCGCTGCCCTTGGGGTGATGGACCTCCAGCGGGTGCTGCAGGATCAGCACCTCAACCTCGTGCGCCACCGGTGTGACCCAGGCGCACAGGCAGGCACTTTGCGGTCGCCCGCAGGCCGCGCAGCGTGGGCGGCCGGGCCGGGCCGCAGTGGACGTGTCCAGGGATTCGGTCACTCTCAAATCAATAGCTGCTGGCGACCGCTGCATGCCGGCTGGCGGCCAAAAAGATGGTTAGAACTGCTCAGTCGGCCCGCTTTGCGCCAGGCTGCACGTCGGCCACATAGGCGTCGTGCAGGTGCACCGGTTTGGCCGAGCGCCGCCGCACGCGGATATTGAGCATCTCGACACCGATGGAAAACGCCATCGCGAAGTAGACATAGCCTTTGGGCACGTGGTGGTCAAAGCCCTCGGCGATCAGCACCACGCCGACCACGACCAGGAAGGACAGCGCCAGCATCTTGACGGTGGGGTGCGCCGACACGAAGCGGCCGATGGCGCCGGCGAACAGCATCATCATGGCGACCGAGGCCACCACGGCAGCAACCATCACCGCCAGTTCGTCCACCATGCCGACGGCGGTGATGATGGAGTCCAGCGAAAACACCATGTCCACCACCATGATCTGCAGGATGACCGCGGTGAAGGTGGCCTTGACGGCGGTGGAGGCGTGGCCCTCCTCGCCCTCGAGCGACTGGTGGATCTCACCGGTACTTTTCCAGATCAGGAACAGGCCGCCGGCAATCAGGATCAGGTCGCGGCCGGAGATCTCCTGGTTCAACACCGTGAACAGCGGCGCCACCAGCCCGATGATCCACGACAGCACCAGCAGCAGGCCGATACGCATGAACATGGCCATGAACAGCCCGATGCGCCGCGCCAGTGCCTGCTGCTCCTTCGGCAGCTTGTCGACCAGAATCGAGATGAAGACGATGTTGTCGATACCCAGCACCAGTTCGAGCGCGGTGAGCGTGCCAAAGGCAATCCAGGCTTGCGGGTCGGTCAGCAGTTCCATCATCGGGTTACCTCTTTTGGTTCATTTATACAGGACCGCACGCGGTGACCATGGGACCTTGCCAGCAGGGGCCGCGGAACCGGCTTCGCCGGGCCGCAGGCGCAGCGCCCCCTCGGGGGGCAGCGCAGTACACGCAGTGACAAGCGTGGGGGCATCAGCTTCCCAGAAACTCACCCAGCGGCTTGAGGTCGTCCACCCGGTCGCAGACCGATTTGACCATCATCATGATGGGAATGCCCAGCAACAGGCCCCACACGCCCCAGAGCCAGCCCCAGGCCAGCAGGCCGACAAAAACCGCCACCGGGCTCAGGCGGCTGGCGCGGCTGGTAAGCCAGGGCGTGATCAGGTTGCCGACGATGGTGTGGATCACCAGCGAGGCGCCGCCGACCACCAGCGCCATGTTGAGCGTGCCGAACTGCAGGAAACCGACCAGCGCCGTGGCGGCCGCGGTGATCAGCGAGCCCACATAAGGCACGAAGTTGAGCACGAAGGCCACAATGCCCCAGACCGCAGCGTTCTCCAGCCCGATGGCCAGCAGGGCCAGCCAGGTCAGCACCCCGACCAGCGCGCTGGTGAGCAGTTGCACCTGCAGGTAGCGCTGGATCTGGCCGGTGATTTCATGCAGGGCCTGCAGCGTCACTTTTTTCTTGCTCAGGCTGGGACCGGCCAGCTTGAGCAGCTTGCGCCGGAAGCTGTCGCCCGAGAGCAGCAGGAAGTAGGTCAGGAAAATGACCGCGACGGTCTGACCGATCAGCGCGATCAGGCCGATGGTGCCGGTCCAGAGATAGTCCTTGACGTTGAAACTGGCCCGCTCGACCACCACCCGCATGGCGCCGCGCGTGTTGCCCGGCTTGGCGCCGTCCTGGGTGGCCTGCTCGATCTGCGACGCGGCCTTCTGCACGGTGTCCAGCGTGCTGTCCGACTGTCCGGTCTTGACCTTGGTCGCGTTGCGGAATTTTTGCGCGGCCACCGGCAGCGATTCCACCAGTTGCGCCGCGTTGTCCCGCAGCGACCAGGCGGTCGAACCGATGGCGCCCAGAATCGCCAGCAGCAGCACGGCGGAGCTGAGCCAGCGCGGCACGCGTTTGAGTTCCAGCCAGTTGACCACCGGCGAGAGCGCATAACTGAACAGCACGCCGACCATCACCGGGATGAACACCGCCTTGGCCCAGTGCAACACGAACAGGATGGCCAGGCCGGCCAGCACCATCAGCGACATGTTGCGGATGTCCACCGGCATGTGCAGCAGCAGGCGGTCCGGCTCCGGGAAGGTGGTCACCCCGGGGTCGGCAGGCGCCGCGGAGCCGGGCGCTGCCGGCAGGGTCTCGGGCAGGTGTTCTTCAGTCATCGGTGTTCCTTGTCTGGCGCTCCACGGGCTTGCACTGGCAAAACCGTCCCGGGGCGAAGTCTCCATTCGTGTACCGGCCTCATTTCATCGCGGCCGGTGGCGGGCCGGTGCAGGACGCCGCCGCCGGAACGGGTAGGCGGTTCCGGCCAGGCGGCGTGTTCAAGCGGCGATGGCCTCGCGCACCGCGCTGAGCTGGCGCCGCGACACCGCCAGCAACTCGTCGATGCCATTGAGCCGCACGGCCCAGCCCTCGCCTTCTTCGGGATCAAAGTGTTTTTCCAGGGCGCGCACCGCGCGGCGCGCCACCAGCGCGTTACGGTGAATGCGCATGAACTGCTGGGGGTATTTTTCCTCCAGTTCGTTGAGGCTGCCGTCGAGGATGTAGCTTTTGCCCGCCGTGCGCACCGTGATGTACTTGAGTTCGGCCTTGAGGTACAGCACCTCGGCCAGCGGCACACGCTCGGTCCGGCCGCGGTCCTGGATGATCAGGAATTCACCATTCGAATCACCTTCCAGCCCCTTACCTGCCTGCGCCAGCCGCTCTACTTTTTGTAGCGCCTGCTGCAGGCGCTCGAGCCGCACCGGCTTGGTCAGGTAGTCCACCGCCTCGAGGTCGAAGGCCTGCACGGCGTGTTCGGAATGCGCGGTGACAAACACCACCGCCGGCGGCTGCGGCAGGCGGGCAATGGTCTGCGCCAGGGCGATGCCGTCGGCGCCGGGCATGCGGATGTCCAGCAGCACCACATCAAAGGTGTCGCGGCGCAACGCGTCCATGGCCTGGGCCGCATGCGCGGCTTCGGCGGCCACGCAGGCGGCTGGCGCCGTGCAGTCGCCCAGCAGCGTGCGCAGGCGCGAACGCGCCAGCGCCTCGTCATCCACAATCAGCGCCCTCAGCTTGCCTGTCATAGCGGAATCTCCAGCCTCACTTGAAACACACCGTCCTTGAACACGGTCTTGAATTGCGCCTGCACATCGTGCAGCAGCGCCAGACGCTCGCGCACATTGGCCAGCGCCAACCCGTGCCCCCGCTCGCCGACGCCGGCCGGGGTGGAATTCGTCACCTTGAGCACCACCAGCCCGCCGCGCCGCTCGGTGGTGATCTTGATCTGCGCGCCCTGGGCGCTGGGCTCCACGCCATGGCGCACCGCATTTTCCACCAGCGGCTGCAGCAGCAGCGGCGGCAATTTGGCCGGATCGGCCTCGGGGTCCAGGCTCCACTGCACCTGCAGGCGCTCGCCAAAACGGATCTGCTCGATGGCCATGTAACGCTGCGCCAGGGCGATTTCCTGCCCCAGCGTGACCGACTCGGTCTGGTCGGCCAGCGCATGGCGAAACAGCTCGCTGAGGTCCTCCAGCACGGTTTCGGCCTTGGCCGGTTCGGCGCGCACCAGGGCAATGGCGCTGTTGAGTGTGTTGAACAGGAAATGCGGCCGGATGCGCGACTGCAGTTCGGCCAGGCGCGCCGCGGTGGCCGCCGGTGTGCGCGCCTTGGCGCGCCAGACCAGCCCGGCCACCAGCACCGCCGACAGCAGGGCGCCGGCCGCAGCGCTGGCCCACCAGGGCGCCGGATTGAGCAGGTTCAGCAGCACCAGCAGGCCGCAGCCATACAGGCCCGCCAGCGCGCCCAGGGCCACGCCGGCCACCCACTGCTGCGTCGTGCCGAGCCGGGCCAGCCGCCCCTTGAGCAGACAGGCGGCGATCAGCCAGGCCAGCGTGGCCGGCAACACGCCGCCGGTCAGCAGCGAAAACCGCAGCAGCCAGTCAACAAACAAGCTGGTGCCGAACATCGCGCCGACAGCCACCACCGCCTCGACAAACAAGACGGCGCGCAGTACCACGCCGACATTGCAGGCGTCGAACACATTGACACGGACCGGCAGAGGCGCAGGCGCATCCCCCGGCTGGCTGTAACCACCCAGCACGGTGGACTCGCCAAAGGACGAAAGGTCGGGCTTGAACTGCATGAAAAAGGCTCGCTTGCTCCGTGTCCGGTTCCGCGCGCGGGCCGGCCCGGAAGTCCCGGGCGCCCCCCTTGAGGGGGCTTTCCTGCACGCAGATAAAATCAGGCCCTAGTATTGCACCGGCAACCCGCCTGAAACCGGCGTCAAACCCGTACTTCCTCCAATAATGTTGTCGCCGCGACACGCCATCGCCGCCGCCAGACGGTCCCCCACAGAAAGCCTCCCGTGAGCCAACTCGACAAAAAATCCCAAGCCTGGTCCGCCCTGTTCTCCGAACCCATGAGCGATCTGGTCAAGCGTTACACCGCCAGCGTGTTTTTTGACAAGCGCCTGTGGCAAGCCGACATCACCGGCTCGCTGGCCCACGCCGAGATGCTGGCCGCGCAGAAAATCCTGGGTGCGGACGACCATGCTTCCATCCAGAAGGGCATGGCGCAGATCACTTCGGAAATCGAATCCGGTGCCTTTGAATGGAAGCTGGACCTGGAAGACGTGCACCTGAACATCGAGGCGCGCCTGACCCAGATCGTCGGCGACGCCGGCAAACGCCTGCACACCGGTCGCTCCCGCAACGACCAGGTCGCCACCGACGTGCGCCTGTGGCTGCGCGGCGAAATCGACCTGATCGATGCGCTGCTGACCGACCTGCAGAAGGCGCTGGTCGATATTGCCGAGAAAAACGTCGAGGTCATCCTGCCCGGCTTCACCCACCTGCAGGTGGCGCAACCGGTCAGCTTTGGCCACCACATGCTGGCCTACGTCGAGATGTTTGCGCGCGACGCCGAGCGCCTGCAGGACGTGCGCAAACGCGTGAATCGCCTGCCGCTGGGCGCCGCCGCACTGGCCGGCACCAGCTACCCGCTGGACCGCGAACGTGTCGCCAGAACCCTGGGCATGGTCGATGCGCAGGGCCAGCCCCAGGTCTGCCAGAACAGCCTGGACGCCGTGAGCGACCGCGACTTTGCGATTGAGTTCACCGCCGCCGCCTCGCTGGCCATGGTGCACATCAGCCGCATGAGCGAGGAGCTGATCTTGTGGATGAGCCAGAACTTCGGCTTCATTGAAATTGCCGACCGCTTCACCACCGGCTCGTCCATCATGCCGCAGAAGAAAAACCCCGACGTGCCCGAACTCGCGCGCGGCAAAACCGGCCGCGTGGTCGGCCACCTGATGGGCCTGATTACGCTCATGAAAGGCCAGCCGCTGGCCTACAACAAGGACAACCAGGAAGACAAGGAACCGCTGTTCGACACGGTGGACACATTGAAGGACACGCTGCGGATTTTTGCCGAGATGGTGGGCGGCATCACCGTCAAGCCCGAGGCCATGGAGCGCGCCGCCCTCAAGGGCTACGCCACCGCCACCGACCTGGCCGACTACATGGTCAAGAAGGGCCTGCCCTTCCGCGATGCGCACGAGGCCGTGGCCCATGCGGTGAAAGCCGCCATCTCGCATGCGGTGGACCTGTCAGAGCTGCCGCTGGCCGTGCTGCAGCAGTTCAACCCCAAGATCGAAAAAGACGTGTACGACGTGCTGAGCCTGCGCGGCTCGCTGAATGCGCGCAACACCCTGGGCGGCACCGCGCCGGCGCAGGTGCGCATGCAGATTGCGCGGCACCGCGCGCGGCTCACCCCGGGTTGAACCAGCCGACCGGGATGTTCGACTGACAAGGCGGGTGGTACCCGCCTTTTTTTGCGTCTTTGTTCCGTGGGTCTGCGCTGTCTTGTTACATGCAAATCGGCTACGCTTGACCTCCTCATGAGGAGGATACGTGGCAACAAGCACCATAAGAACAGCCGCAGCGCTGGCGGCAGCCGCCGCTTTGTACCTGCCCACCTGCGTACAGGCCCTGCAGGTCACCAGCGTCTCGCCCCAAGGGGAAATTGCCAGGGTACGGCAGATTGCCGTCAAGTTTGATGACAGCGCCGTCAACTTCGGCGACCCCAAGGCCCCCGCCCCCGTCAGCCTGAGCTGCAGCGACGCGCAGGCTACCCAAGGCTCGGGCCGCTGGATCAGCGATCGCCAGTGGGCATTTGAATTCGACAACGATCTGCCGCCCGGCGTCAGCTGCACGCTGCAGGGCATCACCACCTTCCGTTCGCCCAAAGACCAGCCCATCAGCGGCAAGCTGTCGTGGAAGTTCAACACCGGTGGCCCTTTCGTGCAGAACCTGCGGCCCGGCACTTACCAGCGCATCGACGAAGAACAGTACTTCGTGCTCCAGCTCAACGGCCCGGCCACACTGGTCAGCGTGCGCGAGAACGTCTGGTGCTCGGTCGAGGGCCTGGGCGAGCGGGTACCCGTCAAGCTGATCGAAGGCAAGGACAGGGAGGCACTGCTCAAATCGCAAAACCTGGACAAGGCGGCGGAAAAGGCCCCTTTGAGCGTGGTGACGCTGGCCTGCAACCGCCGCCTCACACCCGCGAGCAAGCTCCAGCTGGTGTATGGCAAGGGTGTGAGCACGCCCAGCGGCGTGGCCAACTCGGTGGAGCGGCGCTACAACTTCCAGGTGCGCGAGCCGTTTTCGGCCAGCTTCAACTGCGAGCGTGAAAACGCGCAGTCGGCCTGCCTGCCGATACGCCCCATGCGTCTGGACTTCAACGCCCCGGTGCCACGCAAGCTGGCCGAGGCTATCCGCCTGAAGTCGGCCAAAGACACGCTCAAGCCGGTGTTCGACACGGAAAGCGGCGACGATGACAACGTGGTCAACGGTGTCAGCTTCAAGCCGCCTTTTGCAGAGCAGACCGCCTTCACGCTGGAACTTCCCAAAGACTTCAGGGACGCCTCCGGCCGCACCCTGCGCAACGCCGACAACTTTCCGCTGAAGGTGGCCAGTGGCGCCATGCCGCCGCTGGCCAAATTTGCCACAGCACCCTTCGGCATCGTCGAGCGCTTTGCCGAACCGGGCGCCAAAGCGGGTGACCCGGCACTGCTGCCGGTCACACTGCGCAACGTCGAAGCCGCGCTGCAGGTCAAGGGCCTCGCGCCGGGCAAGGTCAGCGACCTGCAGCCCAAAACCGATGCCGACATCATTGCCTGGTTTCGCAAGGTGGAGCACTACAACGACTACCAGGTGGACCGCGACCAGGCTGGCCGGGACGTGAAAGGCGCCCTGCCCAAGGCCATTGACCCGCAAGGCAAGGAGTATGTGCAGTCACGCATGCTCTCGCTCCTCAATGGCCAGCCCGGCGTGAAAACGCTGGACCTGCCCAAGCCCGCCAGCGGGGACCCGCGTCCGTTCGAGGTCATCGGCATTCCGCTCTCGCCCGGCTTTCACGTGGTGGAGATCGCCTCGCAGAAACTCGGCACTTCACTTCTGGACGAACGCCACGGCGCCAGCCGCACCATGTATGTCCGCACCTCGGCGCTGGTGACCAACCTGGGCGTGCATTTCAAGCTCGGCCGCGAAAACGCGCTGGCCTGGGTGACCACGCTGGACAAGGGCGCGCCTGTCGCCGGCGCCACCGTACGGGTATCCAGCTGCAATGGCGAGGAACTTGCCCAGGCCGTGACCAACACCCAGGGCATCGCGAGCTTCCAGGGCCTGGCCGCCGAGCCGCCGCGCTGCCGCGGCGATGACGGCCGCAACGCCTACTTTGTCAGTGCGCGCCAGGGTGGCAGCGGTATCGAGGACCTCTCCTTCACCTGGAGCGACTGGCACAAAGGCATAGAACCCTGGCGCTTCAATGTGCCCACCAGCCAGGACCCGCAGCCCGATACACGTGCCCACACCATCTTCGACCGCACGCTGCTGCGCGCCGGCGAAACCGTGTCGATGAAACACATCCTGCGCACCGAGACCAGCCGCGGTTTTGGCCTCGTCGAAGCGCCGCCCGCGGTGCTGGTGGTGACCCACATCGGCAGCGGCCAGCAGTACACCCAGCCCCTGATCTGGCGCAAAACCGCCACCGGCGGCCAGAGCGCCGACAACACCTTTGTCATTCCGCCCGCGGCCAAACTCGGCATCTACGAGGTGCAACTGCGGGCCGACGAAAAAAGCGGCAACTTCAGCAGCGGCCAGTTCCGCGTGGAAGAATTTCGCCTGCCGGTGCTAGAAGGCCGCATCACCCCGGCCGACAAAAAGGCCCTGGTCAACGTGAACTCGGTGCCCACCGATGTGCAGGTCAACTACGTCTCCGGCGGAGCGGCCGTCAACCTGCCGGTGCGCGTGTCGGCCCTGGTGCGCGGCAAAGCCCTCAGCTACAGCGATCACGAGTCCTTCAGCTTCTCGCCGCCGCGCGCCCGGCGCGGGGAAGGCAGCGAAGGCGAGGAGGAAGCCACGGCCGCGCAGGACCAGCGCGTGATTGCCGACAAGCTGCCCCTGAGCCTGGACCGCAACGGCGCCGGCAAGCTCACCATCCAGGACGTGCCGGCCAGCAAGCAGCCCCGGGAGTTGCTGCTCGAAGCCAGCTATGCCGATCCGAACGGTGAGGTGCAGACGATTCGCAGCGTCTCCACGCTCTGGCCGGCCGCCGTGGTCGCCGGCATCAAGACCGAGGGCTGGGTCTCGGCCAGCCAGAAGATCAGGTTCCAGGCGCTGGCTCTGGACCTGACCGGCAAACCGGCGGCCGGCGTACCCCTGGAGGTGAAGGCAGTGGCGCGCATCGTCACCACCAGCCGCAAACGCATGGTGGGTGGCTTCTACACCTACGACAACAAGACCGACATCAAGGACCTCGGCTCTGTCTGCAGTGGCTCCAGCGATGCGCGCGGCCTGCTGCTGTGCGAGGCCAAACTCGGCGAGCCCGGTGAAGTGGAACTGGTCGTGACCGCGAAGGACAAGGACGGCAACACCATCCAGGCGGCCAGCTCGGTCTATGTGACCAAACAGGGCGAGCTCTGGTTCGGCGGCGAGAACCATGACCGCATGGACGTGCTGCCCGAAAAGAAGAGCTACCAACCCGGCGAAACCGCCAAGTTCCAGGTGCGCATGCCCTTCCGTTTTGCGACGGCGTTGGTCGCGATTGAACGCGAAGGCATTATTGAAACGCAGGTGGTGCAGCTCAATGGCCAGGACCCGACCATCCAGCTGCAAGTCAAGGACGGCTGGGGGCCGAATGTGTATGTCAGCGTGCTGGCCTTGCGCGGCCGCCTGCGCGAGGTGCCGTGGTACAGCTTTTTCACCTGGGGTTTCAAGGCGCCACGTGAATGGTGGACCTCCTTCTGGTACGAAGGCCGGGAGTATGTGGCGCCGACCGCGCTGGTGGACCTGAGCAAACCCGCCTTCCGCCTCGGCCTCGCGGAAATCCGAGTCGGCACGCAGGCGCACCAGCTTGCCGTGACGGTTAAGGCCGACAAGGAGAGTTACCCGGTGCGCGGCCAGGCCCAGGTCACCATCACCGCCAAACTTCCCAATGGCCAGCCGGCAGCGAACACCGAAGTAGCCATCGCCGCGGTGGACCAGGCGCTGCTGGAGCTGATGCCCAACACCAGCTGGGACCTGCTGGGCGCCATGCTGCAGCGGCGCGCATGGGGCGTGGAGACCTCGACCGCACAAATGGAAATCATCGGCCGCCGGCATTACGGCCGCAAGGCGGTGCCGGCCGGTGGTGGCGGCGGTCGCAGCAACACGCGCGAGTTGCTGGACACGCTGCTGCTGTGGAACCCCAAGGTCATGCTCGACGCCAAAGGCCAGGCCGTCGTCACGGTGCCGCTCAACGATGCGCTGACCACCTTCCAGATTGTTGCGGTGGCCGACAGCGGCACCGGCCTGTTTGGTACCGGCCAGACCAGCATCAAGGCGACGCAGGACCTGCAGATCATCAGCGGCCTGCCGCCGCTGGTGCGCGAGGACGACCAGTTCCGCGCGCAGATCACCTTGCGCAACACGACCAAAGCGACGATGAAGGTCGAGGTCAGCCCGCGCGCGACGCTGCTTGATCTGAAACCGCAGACGGTGGACATTCCCGCCGGCGAGGCACGTGAAGTGGCGTGGATGGTGACGGCGCCGGCCCAACTCGCGCTGACGAGAACCGAGGCCATCCTCTGGGAAATCGAAGCGAAAGACACGGTCAGCGGCGCGCGCGACGGCCTGAAGGCGCGCCAGCGCATCATCCCCGCCGTGCCGCTCACGGTGCAGCAGGCGACGCTGGTGCAGGTCGATGGCTCGTTCACGCTGGCCGTGAATCCACCGGCCGATGCGCTGCCCGGCCGCGGCGGCCTGAAGATGTCACTGCAACCCAAACTCGCCGAGGGCCTGGACGGCGTGCGCGACTGGTGGGCCAACTACCCGTTCGCCTGCCTGGAACAGAAAACCAGCAAGGCCGTCGGCCTGCGTGACGCGAGACTCTGGCAGACCCTGCTGGCGCAGTTGCCCGGCTACCTCGACCGCGACGGCCTGGCCAACTACTTCCCGCCGCGCGACGGCGACGCCTCGCGCGGCAGCGATACCTTGACCGCCTACCTGCTGGCGGCCACGCACGAAGCCGCGGCCCTGAATCCGGCGTTTGCCCTGCCCGATGAAGCGCGTGCGCCCATGGAGCGCGGCCTGATCGCCTTTGTCGAAGGCCGCATCCAGCGCGAGTTCTGGAGCCCGCGCAAGGACCTGGACATGCGCAAGCTGGCAGCCATCGAGGCACTGTCGCGTTACGGCAAGGCCCAGGGCCGCATGCTGGGCAGCATCACGATTGCGCCCAACCAGTGGCCGACCCACACGGTGATCGATTGGCTGAACATCCTCCAACGCGTGGCCGACGTGCCACAGCGCGAGCAGCGCCTGGCCGAGGCGAACCAGGTGCTCAAGTCGCGCCTGTCCTGGCAGGGCACCAAGCTCGTCTTCAGCACCGAAAAAGACGACTACTGGTGGTGGCTGATGACCAACGGCGATGTCAACACCGCGCGACTGATGCTGGCAGTGATGGACGACCCGGCCTGGAAGGACGACATGGGCCGTCTCGCCAACGGTTTCATCGCGCGCCAGCAACAAGGCGCCTGGCACACCACCACCGCCAACCTGTGGGGCGGGCTGGCGCTGGATCGCTTCTCGGCGAAGTTCGAGGCCACGCAGGTGGCCGGCGTCACCAAGGCTGCACTCGGAGCAGCAACAGCCAGTGTGGACTGGGCAAAAGTGGAACGCATCAAGACCACAGATGCATCGGGCGCAGCGCACCAGGGCACTTTCTTCGGCGCGCCCGCAGCACCGGGCAAGCTGCGCAACAACAGCATGTTCATGCCGTGGGCCAGTGGCGGCAGGGAGCCGCTGACGGTGACGCACCAGGGCGCCGGCAAACCCTGGTTGACCTTGCAATCGCTAGCGGCCGTTCCCCTGAAAGCGCCGTTCAATGCCGGCTACCAGATCAAAAAGACCATCACACCGGTGGAGCAAGCCAATAAATCGTTGCCCATGGGCCTCTACACACGGGGCGACGTGATTCGCATCACCCTCGAAGTCAACGCCAGCGCCGACATGACCTGGGTGGTGATCACCGACCCGGTGCCCGGCGGCGCGACCATTCTCGGAAGCGGCCTGGGCCGTGACTCGCAGATTGCAACAAGTGGCGAGAAGACGGCAGGCGCAGGCTGGCCCGCCTTCGAGGAACGCAGCTTCGAGGCCTTCCGCAGCTACTACGAGTACCTGCCCAAGGGCGTGGTGAAGATGGAATACACCGTGCGCCTGAACAACGTCGGGGACTTTGCGCTGCCGCCCAGCCGTGTGGAAGCCATGTATGCGCCGGAGATGTTTGGTGAAATCCCCAATGCGCGGGTCAAGGTGGAAGCGGTCAAATGATCTCCCGGGTCGTCAGGACAGTTGCAGTCGCTACATTTCTGATAGCTTCTTGCGCTCGTCCCGCCTGGGCTGGAGCCACATTTGACGAAGTAAAACGCGAATACCGCCCGTCCGACACGCTGGTGCTGGACCGCAGCGGTGAAGTCATCCAGCGCCTGCGCACCGATGCCACCGTGCGGCGCGGCCAGTGGGTGGCCTTGTCCGATGTGTCGCCCGCCCTGCGCACGGCGCTGGTGCTCAGCGAAGACAAACGGTTTTACGAACACAGCGGCGTGGACTGGCGCGCGGTCTCCAGCGCAGCCTGGGGCAATCTCTTGAATACCAAGACCCGCGGCGCTTCCACCTTGAGCATGCAGCTGGCCGGGCTGCTCGACGAAGACTGGCGCGCCAGCGCCGGTGGCCGCAGCCTGCCGCAGAAGATCGGCCAGACGGTGTCGGCGCAACTGCTGGAGCGCAGCTGGCGCAAGGACCAGATTCTCGAGGCCTACCTCAATCTCGTTCCCTTCCGCGGCGAGATCGTCGGCATCGATGCGTTGAGCCGCACCCTGTTCGGCAAGGCCGCGCACGGGCTGGACGAGCGCGAGGCAGCCGTGGCGGCGGCGCTGGTGCGGGCGCCGAATGCGAAAGCGGCGCCGGTGACCCAGCGGGCCTGCGGTGTGTTGAAAGCCATGCAGGCACCGGCCAAGACAGATTGCGAGGGGCTGGACCTGTTTGCAACGGCGGCCCTGCAACGCAAGTCATTCGACGCCACCGAGGGAGGAGCGCCGCATCTGGCGCGACGTCTCCTGTCCGTTCGGGCTGAGCCTGTCGAAGCCCTGCGCGGGAAGACGCTCACTTCGACAAGCTCAGTGCGAACGGTCGTTTCCACGGTACGCGCCCCGCTGCAACGCTTTGCGGCGCAAACCCTGACCCAGCATCTGCGCGAACTGCGCGGCCGCCACGTGGAAGACGGCGCCATCGTCGTGCTCGACAACGGGACGGGCGAGGTGCTGGCCTGGGTCGGCTCCTCGGGCGAGCTCAGCGGCGCGGCCGAGGTCGATGGCGTGCTGGCGCTGCGCCAGCCCGGCTCCACGCTCAAGCCTTTTCTGTACGCGCAGGCGATCGCGGAGCGGCGCATCACCGCTGCGTCGCTGCTGGACGATTCGTCAGCGCACCTCAATACGGCGAGCGGCCTCTACATTCCGCAGAATTACGACCGCCAGTTCAAGGGCCTGGTGTCCAGCCGCACCGCGCTGGGTGCCTCACTCAATGTGCCGGCGGTGCGCACCCTCGTGATGGTTTCGCCCGATGCATTTCACAAGCAGCTCCGGGCGGTGGGCCTGCCTTTGCGCGAGACCGGCGACTACTACGGCTACAGCCTGGCGCTGGGCAGCAGCGAGGTCTCGCTGCTGGCGCTGACCAACGCCTACCGCACGCTGGCCAATGGCGGGCGTTACAGCGCCACCTCGCTCAGCCGGCAGGCCAGACCCGATTTCAAACACGCAATCGACCCCGGCGCGACCTTCATCGTCAGCGACATCCTCTCGGACCCGCTGGCGCGCGCGCGCACCTTCGGTACCGACAGCCTGCTGGCCACCCGTTTCTGGACTGCGGTGAAAACCGGCACCAGCAAGGACATGCGCGACAACTGGGCACTGGGCTACTCGCAGCGCTACACCGTCGGCGTCTGGGTGGGCAACGCCAGCGGTGCGCCCATGTGGGATGTCAGCGGCACCAGCGGCGCCGCGCCGGTGTGGGCTGCGCTCATGAAGCACCTGCACCAGCACGAGCCCAGCCGGGCGCCAGTGCCGCCCGCGGGCCTGGTGCAGAAAAACGTGCAGTTCGGCATGCAGGCCGGTGCGCCTGTCGAAGCAGCGCGCTCCGAATGGTTTATTCGTGGTACGGAACAGGTGGTATTTGCTATGGATTCAGGAGCTGCTGACGCCCGCGCAATAAGGGCCAGCAGCACAAAACGCATCATCACTTCGCCCGAGGGCGCGGTTTCCCGCATCACGGCGCCTGCCAACGGCACCATCGTGGCGCTGGACCCCGACATTCCACCCAACCGCCAGCGCCTGAGCTTTGCGGCCGAGGGCAACAACCTGCGCTGGCAAATGGACGGCAAGGAGTTTGCGCGCGGCAACAACGCCAAGTGGTTGCCCTGGCCGGGCCGGCATCGTGTCACGCTGGTTGATGCCAAAAATCAGGTGCTGGACGAGATTCGCCTGGAAGTACGGGGCGCAGGTATACGTGAGGCCAAAAGCCCGGCACCCCAGCTTCGCTAAGCAGGAGGAGAAAAATGAATGCACGACTCAAAACGAATACCAAAACCCCCGCCTGCGCGTGCGTCATTGGCGGAACAATGGTTCATACCAAAGAAGGTCTGATCGCGATCGACAAGCTGAAGGTCTCTGATTGGGTGCTTTCAAGGCCTGAGAACCCGGGGGATGGGACAGAACCCTCATACAAGCGGGTAGTGAACACCTTCCGCCATGAAGCCAGGGAAATCGTCGAGTTCACGTATGAGATCGGGGACAACCTGAATCCATACAAGAACAAGCACTACCAAGTGACAGCCACGCTCAACCACCTCTTGTGGGTGATGGGCGAAGGATGGACCAGCGTCGAGAAGCTGAACGACGGTCGGGACCACCGGCCGAGCTTCGTTCTGACGGACGGGGCCCCTTCCTTTGCCGGAACCTTTTCACGCATCTACCGCACCAATGTTCCGGATCGCGGGTGGGTGGCAACGCACGGCATTTATGGTCCGGGTGATCTTCTCGAATACGGATCAGTGCCAAAGTGCATCGAGAGCAGCGTCGAGTTCGATCGCGAGAATTGGCCGGGCGATGTCGTCGACGACGACATATTTCAGCCATTCCAGACGACCGTCTACAACATCGAGGTCGAAGACTTCCATACCTATTTTGTCGGCGAGCACGGCACCTGGGTGCATGATGCCACCTGCGCGCGTATTAAGTGATGCGGTGGGAGAGGCACAGCACAGGTCCGCCTCAACCACAGGCCCCGCATCCGAGCTTTGCTAACCGGGAGGAGAAAAACGAATGCACAAATCAAAACAAAATCCGGAATCCGAAGCCGGCTTCGTGGCAGGCACTCTTGCCCACACGCGGGAAGGGCTGCGTCCGATCGAACAATTGAAGGTCGGGGACGAGGTGCTCTCGAGGCCTGAGAACCCGGCGGAAGGCACGGGCACCGTCTACAAACGCGTCGTCAACACGTCCCAGCATAAGAACAAGCAGGTTCTTCGCGTCGAGTACATGGTCGAAGAAAACGGTGTCAAGAAGTACGCCCAGGTGACCACGACAGTTGACCATCCTTTCTGGGTGATAGGAGAGGGATGGACTGCGGCCAACGGCATTCTGGGAAACTGGATGGGGCCGTCCAGGTTGATTTTGAAAGACGCCACCGAGATCGATGCAGAGGGAAAGATCTGGGTCTACGCAACCAACGATCCGGACGTTGGCTGGATCGCCGTCAATGGTACGGAAGGCGCGGGGGCGCTCTGGGACTATGCTCAAAGCAGGCTGGTCGAGGCAATCAGGGTCTACGATTTCGAAGCTTGGAGCTCGGGTCCTGACGACACACCCTACTTGCCTTTTACGACACCCGTCTACAACATCGAGGTCGAGGACTACCACACCTACTTCGTGGGAACACACGGGGTGTGGGTGCATGACGCCGACTGCGCGCGCATCAAGCCGGTCAGCGGCGCTACTCCCAAACGGCAGCAGTGATACGCTTTGGAAGCTGAGCTGCTGGCCGTGCCTGGCAAAGCGCCGTCACTCTTGAGAATCCGGGTCCTGTTCAACCTTCATAACCTTATTCCATGAGCCACAGCATCTACATCTTCGACACGGAGCGCCTGAAGCTGCTGCGGCCTTACACAATCGCGCTGCTCTGGAACCATATCCAGAAATTCCGCGACGAGCCGGCGCCGGTCAACCCGCGCTACGTCAAACTTGCTTCAACGATGCTGGAGGAGTTTCCCACCCGCGAAATGCTGGTTGAGCGCGGTGAGGACGAGCGCGACAGCGTCTGGCTCAATTCGCCGCTGAACGAGGCCAGGCAAATTACTCAAGCGGTCTGGCACATGGACTTACCCACGGATCAAGGCCCGCAGGTGCTGGCCAAGCTCGTGAAGTATGGTACCCAGCTTGGGCTGACGATGTACAACGACCAGTTGGGCATCGGCTTCTTGCCGGACGGAGGCGTCATTCCTTCGGAGCGCGCAGAGGAGTGGGAAGCGTTCCAGGACGAAGCCGAATCGATCAAGCATCCGACGAAGGCGCAAATGCGCAGCAAGATGCGAAAACTGTTTACGGATAGCTTGGCCGCGCACGGGTTTTCACCTTATGAAGTTCCCGTGCGACTGGGCTTTGATGCGGCATATCTCCGTCAGGATGCTGATGCCTGGCAGGTAGCCGCTTTTTTCGTTAAGGAACGTTACGGCAATTTTTACTGTGAGGTCAAGTTTTACGGCGCCAATTTCGCAGCTCGCGCGGTCTATGACGCTGCCATGTCTACAGTCAGCAAACCAGGTGACTGGGTTCCGGGGAACTACGAATTCGGACTCAATGACGTTGAGTGGCCTCGGCGCAGCCCCTTTCTGATCGACACACAGCAGCATATCGAGGAACTCAACGACTGGTTGCTCAATAAGGCGATACCGCTTCTGGATAGGGTGCGTACGGTGGAGGGACTTAACTGGCTCATGAACCACCCCGACATGGAGTTCTTGGGACGGTATCTACGCGAAGTGGAATACACATCGCTGATCACCGCCTGGCTCACGAAAAATCCCTGTTTCGAGGAGCGGGTGCGGCGGTTTGCACAGATCGAAGCGGAAGAGGCCCAGCGTCCCAACGGGCGCCCGGCGGGGCGGCTCGCCAGGCTGCTGACGCACCTCCGCGAGCGCTAAAGACCCTGCCCCGACTACTTCGCGTTCACGATGCCCTTGAAGTCATAGGGCACCACAATGGTGTGCACCTTGCCCGCCGCCACACCCTCGGCGATCTTGAGGTTGGCCATGGCGTTCATGTATCCGATGGCCCCTGCGTTGGCGTTCAAGGCGGCAATACGTTCAGCCTCCTTTTTGGCGGTCTGGACCTCAACCTCCTTGGTTTTCAACTCATTCTGGGCCCGTACCAACTCGTTCGCGCTGTGAACGATCACGTCAGCGGGCGTGATGGCCCGCACCTGGATCTGGGAAACCGTGATCTTGTCCGCCAGCTTTTCCTCGCTCAGTGTCTTCATGACGTTTTCGCGGATTTTCTGTTCGATCGCAGGCCGGTTGTCAGCCATCTTGAGAGATTCATACTCGCGCGCGGCCTTGTAGGCCGCGTTGCGCGCGCTCATCGCCACGTAGTTCTGCATCAGCAGGATATCCCCGCCTTTTTCAGACAGGCCATGAAACGTGCGGTTCTTGGTGGTCCACAGTTCGGAAACGGCGGTCGGGTTGACGTTGTAGACAACCGTCATGTCAAAGTCCTTGACGGTGGAGTTGTCAGACGCCAGGGGGGTCATGTTATCCACGGCCACCGCCACGTCCTGAATCTTGAAGGTCAGGATGTCCCCGATCAGCGTTTGATTAAAGGAGCCCGGCAGACGCTCGGTCGGGTCGGTGGTTTTGTCAAAGTTGATACGCAGGCCCACTTCACCGGTTTCAATGCGGGTACAACCCGCAAGCAGCGCAAGCGTCAGGACTGGAATAAGCGTACAGATAGTGCGTTTCATAAATGAGAAATCCCCCGGTATTCGGCCAAGCAGGCCTGTGAGCGTCTCCTTTTTTTTTTACCGCCACAAGGGCGCGCCGGCCCAAATTATGCGGGACCGGGCGGGAGCCAGGCCCTCCACGCAAAGCCGCGTATCAATAATTTCAAAACCCGAGAAGCAAAATTCACGCAGCACCACATGCTCCAGCGCTACCATGACGGCAGCTTCCCCAAAAAAACTGCTGTCTGGAGACTCCATGCCCGTGATCACCACCATCGAAGACCTGCGCGTTCTAGCCAAAAAGCGCGTGCCGCGCATGTTCTACGACTATGCCGACTCCGGCTCATGGACCGAAAGCACCTACCGCGCCAATGAAAGCGACTTCCAGTCCATCAAGCTGCGCCAGCGCGTGGCGGTCAACATGGAAAACCGCAGCACGGCCACGCAGATGATTGGCCAGAACGTGGCCATGCCGGTGGCGATTGCGCCGACCGGCCTGACCGGCATGCAGCATGCCGACGGCGAGATCCTGGGCGCACGTGCGGCGAAAAAATTCGGCATTCCCTTCACGCTCTCGACCATGAGCATCTGCTCCATCGAGGACGTGGCCGCCGGGACCGATCGCCACCCCTTCTGGTTCCAGCTTTATGTGATGAAGGACCGCGACTTCATCGAGCGCCTGATCGACCGCGCCAAGGCCGCCAACTGCTCGGCGCTGGTACTCACGCTGGACCTGCAGATCCTCGGCCAGCGCCACAAGGACCTCAAGAACGGGCTGAGTGCGCCGCCGAAACCGACACTGGCCACCATCCTGAACCTGATGACCAAGCCGCGCTGGGGCCTGGGCATGCTGGGCACCAAACGCCACGGCTTCGGCAACATCGTCGGCCATGTCAAGGGCGTGGAGAACATGGGCTCGCTGTCCGAGTGGACCGCCAAGCAGTTCGACCCGGGCCTGAACTGGGGCGACGTGGAATGGATCAAGAAACGCTGGGGCGGCAAGCTGATCCTCAAGGGCATCCAGGACGTGGAAGACGCGAAACTCGCGGTCAACTCCGGCGCCGACGCGCTGATCGTGTCCAACCATGGCGGGCGCCAGCTCGACGGCGCCGAGTCGTCGATCCGCGCGCTGCCGCAGATCGTGGATGCGGTCGGCAGCCAGATCGAGGTCCATATGGACGGCGGCATTCGCAGCGGCCAGGACGTGCTCAAGGCACGGGCGCTGGGCGCCAAGGGCTGCTACATCGGCCGCTCCTTCCTGTACGGCCTGGGTGCCATGGGGGAGGAAGGTGTGACCAAGGCGCTGCAGATCATCCATCGCGAGCTCGATCTGACGATGGCGTTTTGCGGCCACACCAACATCGAGACGGTGGACAAGTCCATCCTGCTGCCCGGCACCTTCCCGACCTGAAACGCACAGCGTTTCCAGCCATGCCGGGGCACAAGGGAAGCGGCCAGCCGCAGCCCTTGCCGCGGCATGGTCCGGTTGGGGAATGCCCCGATGACAATACAAGGCAGAATCAATAAGCTTGCTTATCAATTGTCTGCCGCCATTCCGACCTCCCCACACCATGACTTCTTCCCAGGAACCCACCACCCACACGCCCCCGGTGCGCCGCTTCAAGGACCCGGACTATGTCGAGGTGGCCCCGACACTGGCCGCGCTGCGCGAGCGCATCGACACGCTCGATGAACAGATCGTCGAACTGCTCGCGCAACGCGCGCTGTGTGTGCGTGACGCCACCCGTTTCAAGCGCGACGCCTTCCAGGTGGCCGCGCCGGCGCGCCAGGCCGAGGTCTTCGCGCGCGTGCGGGCCCTTGCCGCACGCCATGAAGCCGATTTCCCCGGACTGCCCGATATCATGGAGTCCACCTACCGCACCCTCGTCGCCGGCTACATCGCCGGCGAGGGCACCTTTTTTCACGACACGGAACTGATCACCCCATGAACACCCGCACCATCTCCCGTTTTCCGCTGACCCGCCTGCTGGCCCGCTGCACCGTGGCGGCCACGGTGGCACTTGCCACCGCAGGCGCCATGGCCCAGGCCTGGCCGAACAAGCCGGTGCGCATCGTGGTGCCTTACGGCGCGGGCTCGTCACCGGATGTGATCGCGCGCATCATGGCCGAAAAACTCTCGCCGCGCCTGGGCCAGCCGGTGATCATCGAAAACCGCGCCGGCGCCGGCGGCAACAACGGCACCGGCGCCGTTGCCAAGGCGGCAGGCGACGGCTACAACTTCGTCATCAGCACCAACGGCCCGCTGGTGTACAACACCGTGCTTTACAAGAAGCTGCCATATGACCCGTTCACCGAACTGCGCCCGGTGGTGCTGGCCGGCGGCCAGGCCAATGTGTGTGCCGTACGCGCCGATTCGGGCATCACCACGCTCAAGGAGCTGGTCGATGCGATGAAGAAAAACCCCGGCAAGTTCAATTTTTCATCCACCGGCGTCGGCAGCCTGTCGCAGCTTGGCGTGGAGCTGCTCAAGGTCAAGACCGACACCTTCGCGGTCCACATTCCGTATGCCTCCTCGCCGCTGTCCATCC
This sequence comes from Polaromonas sp. YR568, assembly GCF_943371715.1. Classification (GTDB taxonomy): domain Bacteria; phylum Pseudomonadota; class Gammaproteobacteria; order Burkholderiales; family Burkholderiaceae_C; genus Polaromonas. Next base: position 39,043 of record NZ_CALRVW010000004.1, read on the forward strand.
TGGCGATCCTGCAGGGCGACGTGCAGTTTGCCTGCGTGCCCGCGGTGGCGGTGATCCCCCAGGTCAAGGCCGGCAAGATGCGCGCCCTGGCCGTGTCCACCGCCAAACGCAGCCAGCTCATGCCCGACATTCCGACCATGAAGGAAGCCGGCCTGCCCGAGATCGAAAACCTCGCCTGGATGGCCGTGATGGCCCCGGCCAGCACACCGACCGACATCGTGCGGCGCATGAACCAGGAAATCAATGCCGTGCTCGCCATGCCCGAGGTCAAGGAAAAACTCCACGCCCAGTACATGGAACCCATCGGCGGCTCCGAGCAGGACCTGCAGAAGTTCATGCAGCAGGAATTGCGCGTGATGACGCCCATCATCAAGCGCACCGGCATCACCGTCGAGTGATGAGAGCATGATCGGCCTGCGCGTCCAGCGCAGCGCGGCCACCTTGGCGCAGGTGGATGCGGCGCTCGCGCGGCTGGACAGCCAGGCCGGCATGTATTTCGGCGTTGATGCCGGCATTCCCGGCCTGCATCCGCTGCAGGCCACGCTGCTGGTCGAACCCGCGCTCGCCCTGCGTCTGTACGGCGACGGGCTGGAGGTCGAGGCCCTCACCGGTTTTGGCCGGGCCCTGCTGGCGCAGCCGGGGCTGGCCTACTGGCACACGCAGACCGCGCGGGGTGCAAGGGTTTCCGGCATCAACGCCCTGCGCGCTTTCCTGGCCTGCTTCGAACCCTCCCCTGACGTTCTGCTTCTGGGCGCCCTGCCGTTTGCGGCCCACCGCCTGGCCGACCCCGGCAACGATGCCGGCGCGCTCGGCGTACTGTTTTTCGGCCAGCACCTGCTCAGGCGGGATGGCGCCGGCGCCTGGCAACATATCGCCCTGAGCCTTCCGGGTCCCCTGCTGCCAGCGGCCGCCCCCCCTGCCCCCATCGCTGCCGAAGCCGACACCGATCCTGTCGCCGCCGAACCCCGTGACGATTTTCCCGTGGGCGCTTATGCCGACATGGTGCGTCGCGCGCTGGTCTGCCTGAACGAGCGCCCGCTGGTGTCGCTGACCCTGAGCCAGAGCTACCGCCGCCGTGTGCAACTGCCGGCGGTGGCGGCCTTCGGGCGCCTGCGCGAGGCCAATCCCGCGCCAGCCAGCTTTTTTGTCAACGATGGTTCGGGGCTGCAGCTGTTCGGCGCTTCGCCCGACCTGCAGCTGGTCGTCACCAAGCGCAACATCCAGAGCCTGCCCGTCTGTGGCACGGTGGCACGCCGGCCCGGCGCCATCGGCGAGGCCGAGTCACTGCGCGAGCTGCTCAATGAAGAGGTGGACGCCGCATCGCTCGCTGTCTGCACCGACGCGCTGCGCAATGACCTGGCGCCGCTGTGCGAGCCCGGCTCGCTGCGCCTGCTGGACCGGCGCCGGCCGATGTCGCTGGCAACCGTGGTGCACGCGGTGGACCGGCTCGAAGGACGGCTGCGCGACGGCGCCGATGCCTGGGACGCCATCGTGGCCACGGCCGCGCCGGTGATGGTCACCGGCACCCCGCGCGCCGAGGCACTGCGGGCCATCGGTGAACTCGAAGCCAGCCCGCGCGGCTGGTACGGGGGCCTGGTGGTGCAGGTGGCGTCCAACGGCGATGCCCTCGCCGGCACCATCCTGCGCGCCGCTGCGGTCCGGGGCGGCGTGGCCGAAGTGCGCACCGGCGGCGACCTGATGGCCGACTCGTCGCCGCAGCGCGAGGAGCAGGAGTCCCGACTCAAGACACTCTCACTGTGGCGCGCCTTCGGCCTGGAAGCTGCTGCCGCACAAGCTGCTGCGCAACAAGACATCTCCCTGCCGGCTGCCGTTCACCTGGTGGATGCCGGCGATCCTTTTGGCCATGCCATGCGCGACTGCCTGCTGGGCCTGGGCCTGGATCTCGCGTCAGACGCGCCGTGCTGCCTGCTCGTCGGGGCGGGTGACCCGGCTGCTTGCCCGGAGCGGCACCTGGTCGCCGTCGGTGATGCGGCCCTGCGCCTGCTCGGTGCCTCGGGCTGGACCGTGTTGTCCGACCGGCCCGAACATGGCCGCACGCTGCTGTGTACACCCACCGCGGCAGCACCGTGGCGCAGCGACGGCCCGTTTGCGGCGGCGCGTTATGCCAGCGCCGCGCTGCAGGCCGGCGACCTGCCGGCCGGCTGGCAGGCCTGGGCGCTGGACGACCAGAAGCAACCGGTGGCCCTGGCCCATGCCGGCCGGCGCGTGGTCTGCCTGCTGTTCCGCCCCGACTCCATGCTCTCGGGCCCGCAGGCGCTGCAGCTGCTGCGCGCGGCCCTGGCTTTTTCGGCCGTCACCACTGTGCAGTGAGGCACTGCCTGCCGCGCAACTACCGCTGCCCAAAAGGACGGGCCGGCACGGTTTTCAGGTAGGCGTACAGCGCCTGGGCATCCACGTCGTTGAGTTCGCGCAGTGACTCAAAGGGCATGACAGTGACGGCCGTGCCGTCCGGCCGCTTGCCGCTGCGCAGCATGGCGACGAACTGACCGGCATCCTTGTAACGTGTCATGGCGCTGCCCTCACCCGGTGTGAGATTGGCGGCCGGCGCCCAGTCGGGCGGGGTGCCTGGAATCTTGCCGCCGGAAAGCCCCGGCCCGTGGCAGCTGATACACATGTTGGCCACATAGGCGCCGTGCGCCACCGTCACGCCTTCGGCCACGGCGGTGGCCGGCGGCAGGGAATGGTCAATCTTTTGCGCCGCGTCTTCAATCGCGCCGAAGCCATACAGCAGCTTGACCGGCAGCGACAACTCCAGCACGGTTGCGCCGCCCGGCTGCGGCGGCAGGCTGCGCACATAGGCCACCAGCGCACCGAGATCGGCATCGGTGAAGCGGTTGTAGTCTTCGCTGGGCATGACAAACAGTGGCCGGCCATCGGGCTTGAGGCCGTGGCGCAGCGCACGCACCCAGTCTTCCGCTGTGTAGCGCGCCACCACCGTGCCCGCGCCCGGTGTGATGTTCGGGCCAGCCAGGCGCAGGCCATGGCCGTCGTTGACGAACTCGCGGCCAGCGCCGTTGGCACCATGGCAGTCCGTACAACCGCGCGAATTGAACAGGTATTTGCCGCGCTCCAGGGACTGGGCATCGGCCGGAAAAGCCACAGGCTGAACGTTCACCTGAACGATGCGCTGCGCTTTTCGATCCGCCAGCGCCGTTCCCACCAGCGTCGCACCGGCCGCCAGCACCACCAGGGCGGCCACCGCGCCCAGAACCCACTTGACCCATCGTTTCATGGTTTTCCCCCTTGGTTTGATCCCTGTCCCCATCCGTCCGGGACAAAGGCAAAATTCTAGAAAACAGGCACTGCCTTGTCACGCTGAAGGCCGGGCAAAAAGTCACAGCCCCCTCTGTAAAAAAGGCAACGATTTACAGCACCGATCCGGGGGAAAGTCAGACGACCGCAGGGGCTGGCAGGAACGGCGGGTAGCCGTGTTCAACGTTATGCTTGCCGGGTGAGCGCCTCTGTCCCGTCCAACCCTTCCAGCCCGTCCAGGATCCGCCGCATTGCGCACCTCGACATGGATGCCTTTTTTGCGTCCATCGAGCTGCTGCGTTACCCGCAACTCAAGGGCCTGCCGGTGGTCATAGGCGGCGGCCGGCGCAAGGTGGACGAAGCGCTGATGGCGGCGCAGGGTGAACGCGCGCTGCGTTTCATCCCGGTCGCGGAATTTCCGCTGCTCAAGGACTATGTGGGCCGCGGCGTCATCACCACAGCGACCTATGCCGCGCGCCAGTTCGGCGTGGGTTCGGCCATGGGCATGATGAAGGCCGCGAAGCTGTGCCCGCAGGCCATCGTGCTGCCGGTGGATTTTGACGAGGTGCGCAAGTACTCGCGGCTGTTCAAGAGCACCATCACCGACATCGCGCCGCTGATGGAGGACCGCGGCGTCGACGAGGTCTACATCGACTTCACCGACGTGCCCGGCGGCCAGCGCGAAGGCGGCCGTGTGCTGGCGCGCCTGATCCAGAAAGAGATCTTCGAAAAAACCGGCCTGACCTGCTCGGTCGGCGTGGCGCCCAACAAGCTGCTCGCCAAGATGGCCAGCGAGTTCAACAAGCCCAAGGGCATCTCGGTTGTTTACGAAGCCGACCTGCAGGAAAAAATCTGGCCCCTCCATGTGCGCAAGATCAACGGCATCGGTCCCAAGGCCGGCGAAAAACTGGCGGCCCTGGCCATCCATACCATCGGCGAGCTGGCCGCCCAGGAACCGGCCTTCCTGATAAGGCATTTCGGCAAGGCCACCGGCGCCTGGATGCATGAAGCCGCCTGGGGCCGCGACGAGCGGCCGGTGGTCACCGAAAGCGAGCCGGTGTCCATCAGTCGCGAAACCACGTTTGAACGCGACCTGCATGCTGTGCGCGACCGCGCCGCGCTGGGCGCCATCTTCACCAGCCTCTGCGAGAAACTCGCCGACGACCTGCAGCGCAAGGGTTACGTGGCCAAAACCATTGGCATCAAACTGCGTTACGACGATTTCAAAATTGCGACGCGCGACCAGACGGCCGACTTCTACACCGCCGACGGCCCCACCATCCGCAGGGCGGCGGGCCTGTGCCTGAAGCGGGTGCCGCTGGACAAGCGGCTGCGCCTGCTGGGCGTGCGCGCCGCCACGCTGGTGAAAGCCGGCGAAGCGCCGGTTGATGAACAAAATAGAGGCTCAGCCCAATCAGGACGGGCGCAAGCAGCTACTGAATCAATAGCAACCGACCAGCTGTTCTAAGCCGGCCGCCGCTGCCGGCGCGACTCATTTCAAGGTCGCCAGCCAGGCAATCAGGTCGGCGCGCTCTTGCGCGTCGTCCACTTGGAAACCCATGCGCTGGCCGGCCACCAGGTCTTCCGGGTCCTGCAGCCAGGTGTTGAGCGTCTGCGGCGTCCAGCGCAGGCGCGACTGCGCCAGTTCATCCGAATAGCGGTAGCCCTGGAGGCTGCCCACGCGGCGACCCATCACGCCACGGTGCGCCGGCCCGACCTTGTTGCTGTCCACCGCGTGGCAGGCCGTGCAACGCGCCTGGTACAGCGCCTGGCCACGCGACACGTCGCCGGGCGGCGGCGTGCGCCATTCGCGCGCGGCCGTGCCGCCTTGCGCCAGCGCCGGCCCGGCCAGCAGCACGGTGACGGCCATGCCCCCCAGGCCGGTCCGAAGCCGGTCCGACCACATCAACCAGCGTGTATGCGTGAAGTTCATGCCCGGATTACGCAGGAGTCGGCCGGCCGGATTCGGCACCCCTTTGCTCAGACCTGGAAATAGTTTGAATCCAGCGTGCCGGCAGCGCCGTATCACCGCTGCGTACAACTGATTACATCTTTTTTTCAACCCGCGGCCCTGTGCCGCCCCAGGAGCCTGACCATGACATTCACCCCCTCCCTGCTGAGCGCCTGTGCGGCGATCCTCTGCGCCGGTGCCAGCCTGAGCGCCCATGCCGACACCGGCAAGCTGTTGCTGACTGGCGGCGTCAGCAGCGTGGACGGCGCGGCCGGCGGTGGCCTGACGCCGTGGGCCGTGATCGGCAGCAACGCCACCGAGGGCGAAATCGGCGGCTCGGCCTTTGTCACCACGGCCGGAACCAAGGACTACGGCCTGAACATCGTCGGCGCGGCCATCGGCATCCACGACCGTTATGAACTGTCGGTCGCCCAGCAGGACTTCAACACCCGCAACACCGGCACCGCACTGGGCCTGCCCGGCCTGCACCTGAAGCAGACCATCGTGGGCGCCAAGGTGCGCGTGCTCGGCGATGCCGTGCTTGACGCCGACACCCTGATGCCGCAGGTGGCGGTCGGTGTGCAGTACAAAACGCTCGGCTCGACCGGGCTGGACGGCACGCTCCGGGCGCTGGGCGCCAAACGCGAAGGGGTGGACCTGTATGTGAGCGCCACCAAGCTGTTCCTGGGCCAGAGCCTGCTGGTCAACGGCACGCTGCGCGCCACCAAGGCGAACCAGAACGGCCTGCTCGGCTACGGCGCCACCCTGGGTGGCAACGAGAACAAGTACAGCCTGCAGCCGGAGTTCTCGGTGGCTTACCTGCTCACAAAAAATATCGCGGTAGGTGCCGAATACCGCTTCATGCGCAACAAGCTGGAAACCGCCGGCCGCGCCGCCGGCCTGGGCAACGGCCTGCGCTCGGAAGACTGGAAAGACATCTTCATCGCCTGGGCACCGAACAAAAACGTTTCCGTGACCTTGGCCTATGTGGACCTGGGCGTGATCGTGCCCGCCACCACCGCCAGCCGCAAGCAAACCGGCTACTACCTGTCGGCCCAGCTGGCTTTCTGAACCCGCCCCCCACCCGCCCCACTTTTCACAAGGAACTGCCATGAACAAAACCCTGATCTCTTTCGCCCTCGCCGCCGCCAGCCTCCTGGCCGTCGGCACCTCGTTCGCACAGACCGCCCCGCAGGGCGACCAGCTCTACAAGGCCTTCGGCGAAAAGGCCGGGCTGGTCACACTGATGGACGACTTCATGGTGCGCCTGCTCGCTGACCCGCGCACCGGTCCGCACTTCAAGCCGGCCAACCAGCAGCGCGTCAAGGAGCAGCTGGTGGACCAGCTGTGCGCCCTGGCCGGCGGCCCCTGCATCTACAAGGGCGCCGACATGAAAAGTTCACACGCCAACCTGGACATCAAAAAGTCCGACTTCCACGCGCTGGTCGAGGTGCTGCAGCAAAGCATGGACGCCCGGGGCATTCCCTTTCGCACCCAGAACCAGATGCTCGCGCTGCTGGCCCCCATGCACCGCGACACCATCACCGTGCGCTGAACGACTCCACCGACACCCCAAGGACCCGCTGCCATGAAAAAAACCCTGCTCACACTCGCACTGGCCACCCTCTCGGGCTGGGCCGCCGCCGGCAACCTGCAAGTCCTGGTGCTGGACAAGGAAGGCAAACCCGTGGCGGATGCCGTGGTGGTGGTCCTGCCTGCCAACAAGGGCGAACCAAAGGCGGTGCTGCCGCTGCAGGTGACCATCAATCAGGAAAAGATGCGCTTCATTCCGGCCGTCAGCGTGGTCGGGGTGGGAGCCAGGGCGAAATTCATCAACAACGACCCGTGGGAACACCATGTCCGCGGCTCGGCCGCAGGTGTTGCGCAGTTCAACGCCGCCGCCGGCAGCGGCTTCGAGTTGCGCCTGGACGGCAAGGCCGACGGCAAGTCCGGCAAATCGGCCGAGGCCGTGTTCGAAAAAGCCGGCGCCGTGCTTCTGGGCTGCCACATCCATGGCTCCATGCGTGGCCATGTCTATGTCAGCGAGTCGCCATGGACGGTCCTGACCGGTGCCGATGGAATCGCCAATGTGGAACAGATTCCCGACGGTCCCGCCCAGGTCAAGGTCTGGCACGCCGATCAGCTGATCGACATCGCCTCGCAGCAGGCCAGCGTGAGCGCCGCCCCCGCCAAAGCCACGATGCAGCTGAGCGTGGTGCCGCGCCGGCGCCGGATCTAGGGGCCCGACGGCCTTTGCCGGGCCAGCCGAACTCCCTATACTCGGCCGCATGACGCTGGACACCCAAGCGGACTCCCGCAGCCTGGAGGCCCTGATCGCTGCCGCAGCGCGGGGCGACCATGCCTGCTTCGCCCGGATCTATGAGCGTACACACCGGCATCTGTTTGGCGTGGCCGTTCGTATATTGGGCCAGGGACAGGCAGCCGAAGATGTGCTGCAAGAGGCCTATGTGAGCATCTGGAAAAACGCCGGCGGCTACCGCAACGAGGTAGGCGGGCAAACCATTCAACCCATGACATGGCTGATCGCCATTGTCCGCAACAAGGCGCTGGACGCCTTGCGTGCCCGCACACGCCGCCGCGAAAGCGAGTTGCCCGAGTCTGGCGACGTGGATGAAGACGATGTCCAGTCTGTCAACAATCCGGCACCCAGCGCCATGCAACTGCTCGAGCAAGCCAGCCAGGCCCTGCACATTGAGGGCTGCATGAGCGCGCTGGACGGCAGTTACCGGCAAAGCCTAGCGCTGGCCTACTACCAGGGCCTGAGTCACACCGAAGTCGCTCAACAAATGGGCGCGCCGCTGGGTTCGGTCAAGGCCTGGATACGGCGCGGGCTGGAAAAGCTCAAGGGCTGCCTGGCCGCGCAGGGGGTGGTGGCATGAAATACACACAACCCGAACTGCTTGAACACCTGGCGTCGTCGTATGTACTGGGCACGCTGACAGGGGGCGCCCGGCGCCGTTTTGAACGGTTGCAGCGAGACCGCGCCGATGTACGTGGGCTGGTGACGCAATGGGAAACGCGCTTGGGCCAGCTGGCTGTGTCGGTCCCGGCGCAGCAGCCCTCGCCGCAGTTGTGGAAAGCGATTGCGGCACGCACACAACCAGCGGCTACCGCTGCCGCGGCAAACGCCTCTCCGCGCGGATGGCTGGGGTGGCTCAAGCCGGCCGGGGTCGGCCTTGGCGGTCTGGCTGCCGGCGTGATAGCCGCCAGCGTCCTGTTTGTCACGGCGCCTGGCCTATTCATGACCAGCGACCAGATCGCCATGCGTACGGGTGAAAAGCTGCCGCAAAGTTATGTGGGCCTGCTGACCGACGCGCAGGGCAACGGCAAGCTGCTGGTCAGCTCCCTGCGCCACGGCAAGACCCTGACGGTCAAGGTCATCGGTCCCATCACGGCGCCGGCCAGCGGCACCCTGGTGCTGTGGGCCGTGCCCGCCAGCGGTCCGGCCTTCGCGCTGGGCCCGGTGCCGGCCAGTGGTTCGGCCGTGTCCTTGCTGCCTGACACCTCTGAAAAGCTGCTGTCCAAAGTCAGCAAGCTGGTGGTCACCCTGGAGACCAGCCCCGCCGCTGTCAGCCCCAGCGCGACGGTGCTGTTCAGCGGCAACTGCGCCAAATTGTGGTGACGCCGCCATTCATCCATTTCAGGCTGGTTTGCATCCGTTTTCCGGTTTCCGTCGTTTGTCTCAGGTGCTGATCTGACAGCGCACCTCAATCACCAACCCTCAAGGAGCCCGACATGAACGCATTGAATCTTCGCCAATGGACCGCCCTGCCCGTCCTGAGCCTGGCGCTGGCCGGGGGCGCGCTGGCCGCCGACACCCCCACCACGCCGGTGGAAAACGCACGCATCGACGACTTCGCCGCTGGCAAAAAGGCCATGGATGCCAAAAACTGGGCGCAGGCCGTCGCCAGCTTCAACAAGGTCGTCGCGCAGAACCCGAAAAACGCCGACGCCTACAACTACCTCGGCTATTCGAACCGCTGGCTGGGCAAATACGACGAGGCCTTTGCCGCCTACAACAAGGCGCTGACACTGGATCCAAAACACAAGGGCGCGCTTGAATACTCGGGCATCGCCTACCTGAAGACCGGCCAGAAGGCCCAGGCCGAAGCCCAGCTCGCCAAGCTGCAGGCCATCTGCGCCAGCTGCGAGGAGACCGCAGATCTGGCCAAAGCCATCGCGGCCGCCAAATAGCCGGGGACGGCCCGGCCACCCCACCGGGCCCGCACCAAGGGGCGTTGACACAAGCTTGCTTGAAACTTACATTGAAGCCTCTGCAGGAGGCTTTATGGCGTACCCCAGGACATCCGCGCACCACCCCGCCCTCTCGCTGCTGGACTTGCAGCGCATCAAGCGATGGCATCTGGCGCACAAGGACTCGCGCCCGCTGGAATACCAGGTGTGGGACGCCGTGTTGACACTGTGGGTCATGGGCTGGGTCGGCTGGCTGCCGGCCTTTGCACTGGAGGTGCCGCTGGCCTATCCATTCTGTGTGTTGGGCATGGCGGCCCCGCAACTGTATGTACGCTGGCGCGCCCGCGCCCATGCCCGGGGCCGTCTCAGGTGTGACTGGCTGGAACCGGCGCACTGATTTACATTGGCAGGCATGAACCCACTGACCTGCTTCACCCTTTCCACCACCGACCACATCGCCCACCTGGTGCTCAATCGTCCCGAGGCGATGAACACCATGCACCCGACCTTCTGGCGCGAGCTCGATGCGGTGCTGACCCACCTCCACAAGGCCGGCGAGGCGCGGGTGCTGGTGATCTCCAGCACCGGCAAACACTTCAGCGCAGGCATGGCGCTGGAAACTTTTTCGGGCGCCATCGCGATGGACGACCAGAGCCCCGAAGGCCGAGCCGCCATCTTCGACATGCTGACCGAAATGCAGGCCACCTTCACCAAACTCGAGACCCTGCGCATTCCGGTGATCGCGGCCATCCAGGGCGGCTGCATTGGCGGTGCGGTGGACATGGTGACGGCCTGCTGCATTCGTTATGCGACGGCCGACGCGTTTTTCTGCATCCAGGAAATCAACATCGGTATGGTCGCCGACGTCGGCACGCTGCAGCGCCTGCCCAAGCTGGTGCCGCTGGCGGTGGTCAAGGAACTGGCCTACACCGGGCGTCGCCTCAGCGCCACCAAAGCGCTGGGTTACGGCCTGGTCAACGAGGTCTTCGATTCGCCCGAAGCCCTGCTGGCCGGCGCGCTGTTGTGCGCAAAGGAAATTGCCAGCAAGCCGCCGGTCGCCATTTGGGGCACCAAGCAGGCGATCCACTACACGCGTGACCATTCGGTGGACGACGCGCTCAAACAAATGGGCTGGCTGCAGGGCGCGATCTGGAGCAACCAGCATGTGCGCGAGGCGGTGACCGCCATGAAGGAAAAACGCGCGGGCCAGTTCGCGGGCCTGTCACCGCTCCAGAGTTTCAAGGAAATCGGCCTCTAGCCCTTATTGGACGGGCGCGAGCAGCTATTTATTCAATAGCACTCACGAAGAACTCTGTCATTGCGGACCTGATCCGCAATCCATGTATGCATCCTTACGGCCTGGGTTCAAAGGCATGGATGACGGGTCGAAGCCCGCAATGACAGCCACCCCGCCTACTGCCTCGCCGTGCGGATATTCGGCGGCAGCGCCTGCGGGTAACTCGTGCGGAACGGGTTGATGTCCAGCCCGCCGCGCCGGGTGTAACGCGCGTAAACCGACAGCTTGAGCGGCCGGCAGCGCGTCCAGATGTCCATGAAGATGCGCTCCACGCACTGCTCGTGGAACTCGTTGTGGTTGCGAAAACTCACGATGTACTGCAGCAGGCCTTCCTGGTCGATGGGCGCACCCGAATAACTGATCTGCACACTGCCCCAGTCGGGCTGGCCGGTCACCAGGCAGTTGCTCTTGAGCAGGTTGGACACCAGGGTCTCGGTGACCGGTGGCTCTTCATGGTCGGCAAACAACAGCTCCGGCGCCGGTGTGTAGTGCCGGCACTCCACGTCGAGCCGGTCAAGGTTCAGGCCGTCGAGTTCGTGCACAGGCTCCTGGTCAAACAGCTCCGGCCCCAGCGTCTTGACACCCACGCCGGCACCCACCGCGGCATTGAGGTCGGCACGGATGCGCTCGCGCACCTCGCGTGCATCCGCAAAACGCGTGTTGTTGAAACTGTTGAGGTAGAGCTTGAAAGACTTGCTTTCAACGATGTTCGGCGACTCGCAGGGCACGGTGATGTGCGCCAGCGCCACCTGCGGCTTGCCGCGCAGGTTCAGCCAGCTCAGCTCGAACACGGTCCACATGTCGGCCCCGAAAAAAGGCGGATTCTCGCCCAGGCCCAGCTCCTCGCGCTTGACCGCGCGCGGAATGGGAAACAGCAGCGAAGCGTCGTACTGGTCGATGTAGGGCGTCGGCTTGCCCAGTTGGGATTGGTCGGGCGTGTTCATGATGCGGCCTCCGCAGCCTTGAGATGGGGAATCAACGGTTCAAGCAGGCGTTCGACCACCCCTTTGGGCAGGTCATGGCCCATGCCCTCGATGCCGACCAGGCGGGCACCCCGGATGCGCCGCGCGGTGTCCTCGCCGCAGGCAAAGGGCACCAGCGGGTCGGCCTTGCCGTGCACCACCAGGGTCGGCACACGCAGGCCGGCCAGTTCGCTTGCGCGGCGATGGTCGGCAACGATGGCCATCATCTGGCGCAACACCCCTGCCGGATGAAAGCTGCGCCGCGCGGCGGTGGTGATGTGTTCGCGCAGTTCGGCGTCGTCCACCGGAAACCCCGGACTGCCGATCGTCTTGAAGAGCCTGACGTAGTGGTCTGTCACCGAGGAAAGGTCTTTGCCCGCGGGGCGGCTCAGCAGTACACGCATGACGTGCGGCGCGGCCTGCGGCAGGCCACGCGCGCCGCTGGAGCTCATGATGCTGGTCAGGCTCAGCACGCGTTCGGGCGCGGCCAGCGCCACACGCTGGGCGATCATGCCGCCCATGCTGACGCCCACCACGTGCGCCTTCTGCACGCCCAGCGCGTCCAGCACGGCCAGCGCATCGGCGGCCATGTCATGCAGCGCATAAGGCGCCTTGACCGCCAGACCCAGCTTGTACTTGATGCTGGCCCATACCAGGTTGGGCTGACCCAGGTGATCGAACTTCTGCGACAGGCCGATGTCGCGGTTGTCCAGGCGGATCACGCGGTAACCCGCGTCGATCAGCGCCTGCACCATGGCCGGCGGCCAGGCGACCAGCTGCATGCCCAGGCCCATGATCAGCAGCACCGCCGGACGCGGCTGCGCGCCGCTGCCGGGGCCCGAATCCTCGACTTCGATGTTTATGCCGTTTGCTCTTAATTTCATAGCTGCCTACGCCCAACTGCCGGGCGCTTGATGGTAATTCGACCGAAAGAACGATTTTAGGTGAACTCCCGTTCACGCAGCCATTTGGTGGCCACCCATTTTTCGCCGGCCAGCACCGGCGCACCGCCATGCAAGGTCAGTGTGGAGGCATGCGGCTGGTCGTAACTGAAAAAAACCGCATGGCCGCGCTGCGGCATCACTTCCAGCCCGATGTCCGGAAACACCGTGGCGCCGCCGGCTTCGGGCTCGCCCAGGTAAAGAATCAGCGTGCCCACCCGCTGGCCGCCGCGCGCCAGAATGGAGGCCGTGCCGGGCTCGGCGGGATCGAAATAATCATGGTGCGGCTTGTACTCGGCGCCCGGCAGGTACTGCAGCACCTGCAGGCCTTCGCCGTTTTCAAGCGGCCAGCCCAGCAGCCGCGCGATACGTGCCTCGATGCGGCTGACCAGCTCGTTTTCGCCGCGCGTGAAAAACATGCCGCGGCTGGTGCGGTCGTCATTCAGTTCCTCGCCGCCGGTCTTGACCGCCACGGTCAGCGAACGCGACAGGCGCGGCCTGGCGGCCTGCATCAGCGCGTCGCATTCGTCGTCACTGAGCAGGTTGCCGAACAGCACGATGTGCGGCTGGCTCATCTGCATCAACACGTCGACCTGCCGGTCGCCGGCATCGAGCCGCAGCGCCGCACCAATGGCCGGCCGCGGCACCGGCACGGCGGACGGCGTCTGCAAGGTCGCGGCAAGGACTTCGCGTGCCACGTCCGCCAGCCAGCCCGACTTGCGCAGGGCCTTCAGGATGGTGGGCGCCGTGTGGCCCAGAGCGGCCTGGGCACGCACCCAAGCCTGCACCTCGGGCGTCACATGCTGGGGCTGGACCTCGTAGTCGCGCATGCTGGGCGCAGGACTCAGCCGGCCTGCTGGCGGCGAAACACCAGCCGGTCGGGCCCGGACACGGCCGGTGCAAAACGGTAGCCTTCGGCGTCGAAGCCTTCGAGCTTCTTGACGGTGGCCAGTTTCCTGTCGATCGCGTAACGCACCATCAGGCCGCGCGCGCGTTTGGCATGGAAGCTGACGATCTTGTACTTGCCGCCCTTGAACTCCTCGAAGACGCAGCTGACCACGCGCGGCTTGAGAGCCCGGCGGTCCACCGCCTTGAAATACTCCTCGCTGGCCAGGTTGACGATGACCGGCGAGGTGTCGGCAGCCGCACGCGCATTGAGGTAGTCGGCGATCTGCGCGCCCCAGAACTGGTAGAGGTTGCTGCCCTGCGCCGTGGCCAGCCGCGTGCCCATCTCCAGGCGGTAGGGCTGCATCAGGTCCAGCGGACGCAGCACGCCGTACAGGCCGCTGAGGATGCACAGGTGCGCCTGCGCCCAGTCGAGGTCCGCGGCCGGGAGGCTTTTGGCGTCCAGCCCCTCGTAAACATCGCCGTTGAAGGCCAGCACCGCCTGCTTGGCATTTTTGACACTGAACTTCGGCGACCAGGCCTGGTAACGCGCGACATTGAGACCGGCGAGGGTGTCCGACAGCGACATCAGGTCACTGATCTGTGTCGGGGTTTTCTCCCTCAGCACCTTGATCAGTTCGGTGGACTGCTTGACGAACAGCGGCGGCGTGTGCGTGGCGACCTGCGGCGGCGTGGCGAAATCCAACGATTTCGCCGGCGAAAGTAAAAACAGCATGGACCTGGGGATGAAGTAAAGCCAGTCCCGACTTTACGACAGCCCGCGGCCCGGCGCCGCAACATGCCAAAAGCCCGGCTCAGCGCAGGTCGCTGGCCAGCGAGGCCAGCGTTTCGGCGGGGATCGCCACATGCGCCGGGTAGTGGGTGTGGTCGCAACCGAGCTTGACGCCCGCGCCGGCCTTGACCGCGGCGCACATGGCCGGGGTCAACTCAAAACGCACAAAATGCACGGCCGAGGTTTTGTCGTCGTTTTCCCGGTCCATGTCCTCGTCGGCAATGGCGTACACCCGCGGGTGGCCTTCGACCTCGACAAACAGCCGGTCTTCCACACCGATCAGCCGGGCCAGCTCGCGCTTGCGCTCGTTGACGTCGGGGTACTCCAGCATCACGGTGGCCTTCCAGTTGCTGCCGTCGGGCACCAGGGGTGCATAGGCCTCGATCTCCTGGTTGATGCCTTCATCCTCGAAGATTTTTTCGATGCGCAACATTTCCTGGATCTGGTAACGGATGCTGGTCTCGCTTTCGAACTGCAGGTTGATGTGTTCACCCAGGCGCACGCTGCGCAAGCGGCGGTGCGCCATGACGGCGGCCTTGTTGTCCTTGCGGTACCTGCTGTAGGCCTCCAGGGTCATCAGGCTGTCGCGGGTGATTTTTCCGGTGACTTGCATAAGGGCTCCTTGCTGGCTACTTCAGTCCGTAGGCCGTGCGGACCAGGGTCAGCGGGTGTTTTAGCAAAGGCGCGCCGAGCTGGTTGACGTCAAACCCCTGCGCAATGTGGTGACCGCCCAGCGGGCAGTCGCTGCTGATCACGTCGGGCAGGCCGCCGTCCTTGTGGCTGGCCATGGCCTTGAACAGCGGCTTGCCGATTTTCATGGCCTGCTGGTGGTAGGGCACCTTCACGCCGAAGGTGCCGGCGTGGCCCGAGCAGCGTTCGTGCGTATGCACGCTGGTGCCCGGCACCATCTTGAGCATTTCCTCGGTTTTCTTGCCGATGTTCTGCACCCGGCCATGGCAGGGGATCTGGTAGCTGATCTTGCCCAGCGGCACCGGAAATTCGGTTTTGAGCAGGCCGTCGCGCTTGCGTGCCATCAGGTACTCGAACGGGTCCCACATGTGTTCCCTGACCAGCTGCACGTCGGCGTCGTCCGGGTACATCAGCGGGATTTCCTGTTTGAACATCAGGGTGCAACTCGGCACCGCACTCAGGATGGCAAAGCCGTCCTTCGCGTAGTTGGCCAGCACCGGAATGTTGGCTTCCTTGCTCTCGTTGACCGAATCGAGGTCGCCGAGCTCCAGCTTGGGCATGCCGCAGCATTTTTCCTTTTCGACCAGCACATAGGGCACTTCGTTGTGGTCCAAGACCTTGAGCAGGTCGTGGCCGATACCGGGCTCGTTGTAGTTGATGTAGCAGGTCGAAAAAATCACCACCTTGCCGGGTGTCTTGGCGCCGTCCTTCACCGGATGTGGCGGCGACTCGGGGGCGCCAGAGCGGAATTTTTTTGTCGCCAGTTCGGGCAGCCAGGCATTTTTGTCGACCCCCAGGACTTTTTCCATCACGGCGCGGGCCGGCTTCGTCTTGTTGACCGCATTGGCCACCTGGACCACGATGGGAATGCCGGCAAACTGTCCGTGCACATCGGTGGACGACAGGAATTTTTCCCCCAGGCCCACCCCGCCCTTTTTGAACTTGATGGCCTTGGCGCGCAGCATGGTGTGCGGAAAGTCGAGGTTGAACTCGTGCGGCGGCACATAGGGACACTTGGTCATGTAGCAGAGGTCGCACATGTAACACTGGTCGACCACCTTCATGTAGTCCTTCCTGTCCACCCCATCGACCTCGCCGGTCTTGCTTTCGTCAACCAGATCGAACAGCGTCGGGAAGGCCCCGCACAGACTCACACAGCGGCGGCAGCCATGGCAGATGTCGAAGATGCGCTCCATCTCGTGGAAGGTCGCCTCCTCGTTGTAATAATCCGGGTTTTTCCAGTCGATCGGATGACGCGTGGGTGCCTGCAGATTGCCTTCTGTAGCCATGGCTTACCTCTTCTTGTCGTGGGATTTATGAAAGGGCTTGCGTGCGACAAACCCCTTTCATAAATCGCTACGCCCGGGCGGCGTAGCGAGGGGCCGATCAATCAACGAGTTCGGCGAGTGCTTTGGTATAGCGGTTCGCATGCGAACGCTCGGCCTTGGCCAGCGTCTCGAACCAGTCGGCCACTTCGTCGTGGCCCTCGTCACGCGCGGTTTTGGCCATGCCGGGGTACATGTCGGTGTACTCGTGGGTCTCACCGGCCACCGCAGAAGCGAGGTTCTCGCGCGTGCCGCCAAAAGGCATGCCAGTGGCGGGGTCGCCGCACTGCTCCAGCCATTCGAGGTGACCGTGCGCGTGGCCGGTTTCGCCTTCCGCGGTGGAGCGGAACAGCGCGGCGACATCAGGCTGGCCTTCAACGTCAGCCTTGTTTGCGAAATAAAGATAACGGCGGTTGGCCTGTGATTCACCGGCAAATGCGGCTTTCAGGTTTTCTTCCGTTCTGGAGCCTTTGAGAGCAGCCATGGAAATCTCCTTCGTGGTTGGTAAAAATGGTCCTTGCCTTGAACACCATCGTCAAGGACGGAATCACGATAGCCCCATTGCGGTGCGGCGTCTAATTGCCAGGATCAATTTGAACAAAAGACAAAAGCTATGAATCAACTGCAATTGACAATTATTCTCAACAACTCCGCAACACCCGCCAGCAGACCTGCACTTGGCAGGTCCAAATAGTTACGTTATAGTAAACGCATTATGAATAGGTGAATTTGAGACCTTGCTCATCCAAGGCGCAAACACCCGAACCCACCCAATCCGGAGATCGCCATGGCTGCCCAGATGACCGCCCCCACCCTGCGCCCCGCCACCTCGCCGTTGCCGCCGCCTGCGGCGGTGCAGCAGCTGCACCACTACGCCTACCGCGCCAAAGACGCCGAGGAAACGCGGCATTTTTACGAGGACATCCTCGGCCTGCCGCTGTACCACATCATCCAGAGCGACTACGTTCCAAGCACCGGCGAGTACTGCCCCTACACCCACTTCTTCTTCCGCCTGCAGGACGGCTCCTTCATCGCCTTTTTCGACCTTGGCAACGACGAGGCAGCCCTGCCTTCGCCGAACACACCGCTGTGGGTGAACCACATCTCGTTTCGCGTCGACACCGTGGCCGACCTGGAAGCGATGAAAGCGCGCCTCGAGGCCGATGGCATCGAAGTGCTGGGTGTGACCGACCACCACATCTTCAAGAGCATTTATTTCTTCGACCCCAACGGCGTGCGCCTGGAGCTGACGGCGCAGCTGGCCGACGAGTTCCAGATGCTGGAGGAAAGCAAGACCGCCCATGCCCGTCTGGCGGAATGGACAGCACGCAAGCAGCAGTGGCGCAAGGACAAGGCGGCCGGTCAGGCGGCCGAAGCCCTCAAACCGCAGC
This sequence comes from Polaromonas sp. YR568, assembly GCF_943371715.1. Classification (GTDB taxonomy): domain Bacteria; phylum Pseudomonadota; class Gammaproteobacteria; order Burkholderiales; family Burkholderiaceae_C; genus Polaromonas. Next base: position 56,766 of record NZ_CALRVW010000004.1, read on the forward strand.
AAAACGACAGGCCGGAGTTCGGCGGCAAACCCGCCGCCTGACGCGCTCCGGTTACTATTATTTTGATAGCTGTCTGCGCCCTACTGACAAGGGCCAGACCCCAAAAACACTGAAAATCTATCAACGCCGGGAGCGAGACACGCCATGCTGGAGACACCACCTGCCTACGCCGGGACGGCGTTCACCAACGGTTATGAGTTCACCCAGGGCACGGGTTACACCCTGCCGGAATACCCTTTCGTGGCCCCGCCCGAACTCGGCGCGAAACAGCTCGTCCGCCACCCCATCGTCATCGTCGGCGGCGGCATCACCGGCCTGAGCCTGGCCTGCGCGCTGGCGCGTTACGGTGTCAAGGCCGTGCTGCTGGACGAAGACAACACCGTGGGCGTCAAAGGCGCCTCTTCGCGCGGCATCTGCTACACGCAAAAATCGCTGGAGGTCTTCCACCGCCTCGGCATCTACGAGCGTATTGCCGCCAAGGGCGTGCAATGGAGCGTGGGCCGCACCTTTGCAGGCAACGACGAGGTCTATTCCTTCGACCTGCGCCAGCAGAGCAACTTCAACCTCTCGACCCAGCCGCCCTTCATCAACATCCAGCAGTTCTACATCGAGGGCTACCTGGTCGAACGCATCTACGAACTCGGCCATGTGGACCTGCGCTGGAAGTCGCGCGTCACCGCCTTCACGCAGAACGCCGATGTCGCCACGCTGACGGTGGAAACGCCTGCCGGCAGCTACCAGATCGAGGCCGACCACGTGATCGACGCTTCCGGCTCCCACACGCCCTTTCACGACTGGGTGGGCGCCACCATGCAGAACAAACGCGGCGACGACCGCTGGTGCATCGCCGACGTGCGCTTTTCCAAACATCCGCCGGTCGAGCGCCACACCTGGATCGAGGCGCCCTTCAACGACAACCGCGCGGTCTGGCAGCACCTGATGGCCGACGATGTCTGGCGCATCGACTACCAGATGGCGCCCAATGCCGATCCTGACGCCGTGAGCCGCGAAGACGTGGTGCGCGAGCGCCTGCAGCGCCAGTTCGGCAAGGACGTCGAGGTCGAGATCGTCTGGGTGGGCCCCTACGCCTACCGCAGCCGCTGCCTGGACAAGCTGCGCGTGGGCCGCGTGTTCTTCATGGGCGACACCGCCAAAATAGTCAGCCCCTTCGGCGCGCGCGGCGGCAACACCGGCGTGGCCGATGCCGACAACCTCGCCTGGAAGCTGGCGGCCGTGCTGCGCGGCCGTGCCAGCCCGACCTTGCTGGAGAGCTACAACGCCGAGCGGCTCGAAGCGGCCCAGCAGAATGTGCAGGTGACCAACCGCACCGCACGCTTCCTGCGTCCGGCCGACGGCATGGAGCGCTGTTTTCGCACGGCGGCCATCAGCCTGGCCAGGCAGTACCCGTTTGCGCGCTCGCTGGTGAATACCGGCCGCATGGCGGTGGCCAACACCTACACACGTTCGTCCATCTGCGACAACACCGGCGGGCAGTCGGTGCAGAACGTGGCCTTCCGCTGGGCAGACGGCTCCCAGGGTGCCGTCAACGACCTGCTGCAGTGGGCCGACGGCGACCTGCTGGTGCTGGTGTTCGGCGAGCTGCCGGCCGCCGGCCTGCAGCGCCTGCGGCAGCTCGCCCAACACGCCCCGGTGCGCAGCGTGCAGGTGCTTGGCCCGGACGACCGCGCACAGGCACGTGAACATGTGCGCGACATCAATGCCCGCGGCACCGGCCACTTGCAGGGCGCCTGCCACGTCTTCGGCCACGCCTGGGCCCTGCTGCGGCCCGACGGCTACCTGGCGGCCACCGGCGAGGCCGTGGACGGCCACCTGATCGCTGCTGTCGAAAAAACCCTCGGCCTGCGCTGAATCCGGAAAGACATTCATGAAAACCGAAGCCGCCATCAAGACCGCTCCCAACTTCCAGGATGCGGATGCCTTTTACGAATGCCTGCTCGACGCCCACCAGGGCCTGAGCCGCGAGCAGTCCGAGCTGCTCAACGCGCGCCTGATCCTGATCCTGGCCAACCAGCTGGGTGACACCGCGCTGTTGCAGGCCTGTATCACCGCGGCCAAGCCGACCGAGACCGACTGACGCGGCGCGGGCGATATGGAGGCGCCGGCCCCGCCGGTGCGGCGAGTCGAATAAAATCAGGGCAGTACCTCCAACCCAAGGCGGCATCTATTGCAGTGTTGCACGCTATCTGGAACATAAAAATGCGTCTTTTGCGCCATGGCGGCGTTGCAAATCCGCGCGATACCCGGGGTATCGCTGTGGTTTGCGCCTAGCCCTGACCCAAAATCCATCATTTTTATTTGTTCCATCCAGCATGCAACACTGCACTAGGCGATGCCGTTTTTCATTGCCCCATGACCGCCTCTGCCCTCCCCACGCCCGCCAGCCCCGCTCCTGCCGACACACCAGCAACCCGGGTGAGCGTGCCCACCCCGGGCCTGGACGGCCTGGCCAAGTCCTTCGAGCCCGCGGCGATTGAACGCCAGTGGGCTCCGCTCTGGGAAGCAAGCGGCATGTACGAGCCGACGCTGGACGCGGCCAAACCCTCGTTTTCCATCCAGCTGCCGCCGCCCAATGTGACCGGCACCCTGCACATGGGCCATGCCTTCAACCAGACCATCATGGACTCGCTCACGCGTTACCACCGCATGAAGGGCGACAACACGCTGTGGGTGCCGGGTACCGACCACGCCGGCATCGCCACGCAGATCGTCGTCGAACGCAAGCTGCAGGCCGAAGGCCAGAGCCGGCACGACCTAGGGCGCGAGAAGTTTGCCGAAAAGGTCTGGGAGTGGAAAGAAGAGTCTGGCACCACCATCACGCGCCAGATGCGCCGCATGGGCGACTCGGTCTCGTGGAAACACGAGTACTTCACGATGGACCCGAAGATGTCCAAGGTGGTCACCTCCACCTTTGTGCAGCTCTACGAGCAGGGCCTGATCTACCGCGGCAAACGCCTGGTCAACTGGGACCCCATCCTCAAGTCGGCCGTGTCCGACCTGGAAGTCGAAAGCGAGGAGGAAGACGGTTTTCTGTGGCACATCTCCTACCCGCTGGCCGACGGAACCGGTTCGCTGACCGTGGCGACGACCCGGCCGGAAACCATGCTGGGCGACGTGGCCTTGATGGTGCACCCTGACGATGAACGCTACCAACACCTGATCGGCAAGCTCGTGAAGCTGCCGCTCTGCGACCGCGACATCCCGGTGATTGCCGACGACTACGTGGACAAGGCATTCGGTACCGGCGTCGTCAAGGTCACGCCGGCGCATGATGCCAACGACTACGCGGTCGGCCAGCGCCACCAGTTGCCCATCATCGGTGTGCTCACGCTGGACGCGGCCATCAATGACAACGCGCCCGAGAAATACCGCGGCATGGACCGCTTCGTGGCACGCAAACAGGTGGTCGCCGACCTCGACGCGCTGGGCCATCTGGTCGAAGTCAAGAAACACAAACTCATGGTGCCGCGTTGCGCCCGCACCGGCCAGGTCATCGAGCCCATGCTGACCGACCAGTGGTTTGTCGCGGTCAACAAGGTCAGCCCGCAAGACCCGACCGGCAAGTCGATTGCGCAAAAAGCCATTGATGCGGTGGACAGCGGCGCCGTCAAGTTTGTGCCCGAGCAATGGGTCAACACCTACAACCAGTGGATGGGTAACATCCAGGACTGGTGCATTTCGCGCCAGCTCTGGTGGGGCCACCAGATTCCGGCCTGGTACGACGAGGACGGTCAGGTCTATGTCGCCAACAACGAAGCTGCGGCGCAAGCGCAGGCGCCGGGCAAGACCCTGACGCGCGACCCCGACGTGCTCGACACCTGGTACTCCTCGGCACTGGTGCCTTTTTCTTCGCTCGGTTGGCCGGAAAAAACCAAGGAGCTGGACCTGTTCCTGCCGTCCAGCGTGCTGGTCACCGGCTACGACATCATCTTCTTCTGGGTCGCCCGGATGATCATGATGACCACGCATTTCACCGGCCAGGTGCCCTTCCACCACGTCTACATCCACGGCCTGGTGAAAGATGCGCAGGGCAGGAAAATGAGCAAGTCCGAAGGCAATGTGCTGGACCCGGTGGACCTGATTGACGGCATCGAGCTGGCGCCCTTGCTGGACAAACGCTCGCAAGGCCTGCGCAAACCCGAAACTGCGCCGCAAGTGCGCAAAAACACCGAAAAGGAATTTCCGGCGGGCATCCCGGCCTACGGCGCGGACGCGCTGCGTTTCACCTTTGCCTCGCTGGCCAGCCTGGGCCGCAGCATCAACTTCGACAGCAAGCGCTGCGAGGGCTACCGCAACTTCTGCAACAAGCTCTGGAACGCGACACGTTTCACGCTGATGAACTGCGAAGGCCAGGACTGCGGCTTGGCGGAACACACCAAGGAGCAATGTGCACGGGGCGCCGAATTCCACAACTACCTGACGTTTTCGCAGGCCGACCGCTGGATCGCGTCCACGCTGCAACGCGTGGAAGCCGACGTGGCCAAAGGTTTTGCTGAATACCGCCTGGACAACGTGGCCGGCAGCATTTACCAGTTTGTCTGGGACGAGTTCTGCGACTGGTACCTGGAAATCGCCAAGGTGCAGATCCAGAACGGCAGCCCGGCCGAGCAGCGCGCCACCCGCCGCACGCTGATCCGCACACTCGAGGCCATCCTGCGCCTGGCGCATCCGGTGATTCCTTTCATCACCGAAGAGCTCTGGCAAAAAGTCGCCCCGGTGGCTGGCCTGAAAAAGGGCGAGTACATCGGCCAGGCCGCCTACCCGCAAAGCCAGCCCGGCAAGATCGATGCGCTGGCCGAGGCGCACGTGGCCAAGCTCAAAACCCTGGTCGATGCCTGCCGCAACCTGCGTGGCGAAATGAAGGTGTCACCCGCGGCGCGGCTGCCGCTCTTCGTGGTCGGCGACACCGCCTTCATGCGCCAGTCCGCGCCGGTGATCAAGGCGCTGGCCAAGCTCAGCGAAGTCAGGGTGTTCGACAGCGAAACCGAATGGGCGACTGCGGCGCAGGCCGCGCCGGTGGCAGTGGTGGGTGAGGCGAAAGTCTGCCTGCACATGGAAGTGGACGTTGCCGCCGAGAAGGCGCGCATCGGCAAGGAGATCACCCGCCTCGAGGGCGAGCTGGTCAAGGTCCAGGCCAAACTCGCCAACGAGGCCTTTGTGGCCAAGGTGCCGCCGGCCGTGCTGGAGCAGGAACGCAAGCGGCTGACGGACTTCACCGCCACGCTGGAAAAACTTCGCGAGCAGCGGGTGCGTCTCGGCTGAAATCCGGGGTTTGGCCGTTCTAGCGGGCCTCGAATTCCGGTTCAGACCACTGCGAGGACGACACGACGCCGGGCAGCTCGAAGTCCATGGGCGCGCTGGGCACGGAATCCGGGCTCCGCTGCTGGCCGGCCATGATGGCTTCGTGCATGCGGTGCGCCACATACCAGCTGGAGCGCAGGCGCGCTTCACGCGTATGGGAGCCCAGGCGGGGCGTGATGAACAGGTTCTTCAGTCCCAGCACGGGTGAGCCGGCGGCCGTGAAATTGCCCTCGGCGCCGTCCAGGATGCAGGCCTCAATACGGCCATCACACAAGGCCGCAGCCAGCGCGTTTTCGTCAAACAATGCGCTGCGGCTGATGCCCACCCACAACTGGCCGTGTTTGCAGGCGGCCAGCAGCTTCTCGTTGACAAAGCTGCGGAAGCGCTCGGCATAAAGCATCTGGACCGACACCGCGTCCGCCTGGCTGACCAGCTCGGTCAAGGTCACCGGCTGGATGCGCAATCGCTCCCAGATCGGTGCGGTATGGTGAACAGCGGGGTCATAACCGATCAGCCGCACGCCCAGGCCGGTGAGCATGCCCGCCAGCGTGTGCGCGGTTGGCGCCAACCCGAGAATGGCCACCGTGCTGCCGTGCAGCTCACGGCCCATCTGGGTGCTGGGATGACGCCGTCCCATCAAGGCCGACACCACACCACGCCGGTACAGCAGCAGCAGGCCGCTCAGCAGGAACTCGGCGTTGGAGCGCACATTGGCGCTGCTGGCATGAATGACCTTGATGCCGCGTTCCTTGCAGGCCTCCAGGTCGGTGTTGTCGGTGCCGACGTGGAGGCGGCCGACGGCCCTGAGCTTGGGCATGAAGTCGAGAAACTCACGGGTGACCACCGTCTGGCGCGGAAACACGATGCCCCGGCTCTTGTAAGCCGCCTTGCGCAGCAACACCATGTCGTCCGCGAGTTCGGGACGGTATTGCACGCCATGCCGGGTTTCGAGCCAGGCCATGGCTTCGGGAACCAATGCATCAAGAAGTAAGATGTCCACGCGGCGTCCTCTTTACTGTTATTCTTTTTCGTCATGCTTCTGACTCTGTGTCAGTAACGCAACACTCTAGTTCCATTCCCAAGCCAAGTAAATGAAAAAAGTCACAACTTTAAAGAAGGCGGTTTTCCCCGTCGCAGGTCTCGGAACGCGGTTTTTGCCCGCCACCAAAGCCCAGCCCAAGGAAATGCTGCCGGTTGTGGACAAGCCGCTGATTCAGTACGCGGTCGAGGAAGCCTATGCGGCCGGAATACGCCACATGATTTTTGTAACCGGACGCAATAAACGGGCCATCGAAGACCACTTCGACACCGCTTACGAACTCGAGACCGAACTTGAAGCCGCCAAGAAGCACCATTTGCTGGAGCTCGTCCGCTCGATGAACCCGGGTGACATGGATTTTTCCTACGTGCGCCAGCCGCGCTCGCTCGGTCTGGGCCATGCGGTGCTGTGCGCGGAACACCTCGTCGGCGACGAACCTTTTGCAGTGCTGCTGGCCGATGACCTGATGGTCGGCGAGCCGGCCGTCCTGGCCCAGATGGCCGCCCACTTCGAGCAGGTCCAGCAATCGATTCTGGCTGTGCAGGAGGTGCCGCTGGAACATACCCGGCGCTACGGCATTGTGGCGACCGAGCCTGTGGTCGATGGCCTGATGAAGGTCACCAAGATGGTGGAAAAGCCGGCGCCGGACGTGGCGCCTTCACGCATGGGGGTGGCGGGACGCTACATCCTGACGCCTGCCGTGTTCAGGCACATACGCGGCCAGCCCACCGGCGTTGGAGGAGAGATTCAGCTCACCGACGGCATTGCCGGTCTGATGGGTGAAGAGAGCGTCTACGCGCTTCAGTACGCCGGCAAACGGTATGACTGCGGCAGCAAGGAAGGTTTCCTCGAGGCCACCGTCGAGCTGGCTCTGCAGCACCCGGAAGTAGGCGCCCATTTCAGAAACTATCTGGAAAACCTTCAGATCGGCTGGTCAGGCCAGGAACGCAGAAAACCGCATTAAGCGGTTCACTGCGCTGCATCGCCGTTCAGCGGCGCTTGAGCACGTGGATGAAGTCGCCGCCTTCGGCCTGCTGCTCCACCAGATCATTGCCCGTCTGCTTGGCAAACGCCATGAAGTCGCGCGTCGAGCCGGGATCGGTCGAAACCACCCGGAGCAACTGACCGCTGCTCATCTCGGCCAGGGCCTTTTTGGCCTTCAGGATAGGCAGGGGGCAATTCAGGCCGCGGGTGTCTAGCTCTTTGTCGATGTGCATGCGTTTGTCCTTGGATGCCCTGATTTTAAGCAATTCCGGCGCCGGCACCTGCGGGCCACGCCAGACCCTCGCTGCGCGTCCGGGCATCGCCCAATTGCTACAAAAAACAGAGCTGCCTGCGCCCGGTCAGCATGGCCTGGAGCCCATTTTCTTGTACGCCACCAAGAACAAACCCCCGGTCCTGCGTGGCAGGCCGGGGGGTTTGGCGCCGGGAAAAAATCCCGTGCGTCCGGCTTATTTCATGCCGAACTTGGCCTTGGCATCGGCCTCGCAGGCATCCTTGGCATTGCCTGTCATGGCATCGCAACGCTCCTTGGCCGCCTTGTACAGTGCATCATTTTTGTCAGATGCTGCGTCTTTTTTGGCATCGGCCATGGCGCCGGCCTTGTCCTTGTTGGCCTCGGCGCTGACCTTGCTGACCTTGGCATCGGCCTTGGCGGTCGTGCGGGCGGCCTTGGCGTCTTTCACGCAGACATCCTTGGCATTGCCGTTCAGGTCATCACATTTTTCCTTGGCGATGTCGTAAGCGGCATCGGCCTTGGCCTCTGCCACCTGCTGATCGTGGCGGGGGCTGGGTTTGTACTGCGCTTCAAGCTGAGCCTTGGCGACTTTCTCCGCGCCTTTGGCTTCGGCCTGGCAGATATCCCTGGCGTTGGCCGTCAGGGTCTTGCATTTTTCACGGCTGGCCTTGTAGTCAGCTTCCACGCGGTCCTTCTGCGCTTTGTATTCGTCCTTGGTCAACGCCATGGCGTTGCCGGCGAAGGCACAGGACACGGCGAGCGTGAGCATGATCAGTTTCGATTTCATGGGTGATTTCCTTTTCGATGAGGTGAGGTATTTTTCAGGGCTCATGGACCGGAGACCGGCCAGCACGCCCTGGGGTCAATAACGCTCGAAAAACCCGGTCGGGTTGCGTTCCTGAAAGGCTTCCAGCTGTTTTTCAGCCTCGTCCCGGGCAATGCCGTGCCGCTCCTGGATACGGCCCAGCAGCTGGTCCCGCTTGCCGGCAATGATGTCGAGGTCGTCATCGGTGAGCTTGCCCCACTGCTCCTTGACCTTGCCCTTGAACTGCGTCCAGTTGCCCTCGATACGATCCTGGTTCATGGTGACTCCTTTGGTGAATGGGTGTCACGCGGCGGCTTGGCCACGCGACGGGAAAATTCACTGTAGAAGTGCCGTCGGCAGCGTCAGGTAGGCACACGCGGGCGAAGGGCGTAGGTGCCTGCCTACACCCCAGGCATAACGGACCGTGTGACATGCGCACGCCGCCGCTCCCGCGGCTTAACGCGCGCGCAGTGAGCGGCCCAGCAGCAGCACCGGAAACAGACCGACAAGCACCAGCACCAGGGCAGGCAGCGCTGCCTCGCCCAGGCGTTCGTCGCGGGCCAGCTGGTACGTCACCACAGCCAGCGTGTCGCTGTTGAAGGGACGCAGCACCAGTGTGGCCGGCAACTCCTTCATCACGTCGACAAACACCAGCAAGGCAGCCGCCCCGACGGAGCGTTTGAGCAGCGGCCAGTGCACCCTGGCCATCAAGGCAGAACCAGTGGTGCCCAGCATGCGCGCGCTGTCGTCGAAACTGGCCGGTATGCGCGAGTAGCCGCTTTGCACGGACTGCAGCGCCACGGCGGTGAAGCGCACGAGGTAAGCCCAGACAATGCCCAGCGCCGTCCCCGTGATCCAGTAACCCGCGGAGGTCTGCGGGGCCACGGCCTGCAGCCAGCCCACGGGCAGCAGCAGGCCGACCACAATCACGGCGCCGGGCACGGCATAACCCAGGCTCGCCAGTTGCGCCGCGACACGTGTCAGCCAATGGGGCTGGCGGCGCAGCGCAAAGCTCAGGCCAAGTGCCACAGCGGTGGCCAGCACAGCGCTCAAGCCGGCCAGGCTCACGCTGTTGAGGGACCAGCGCACAAACTGCGTCCAGGGCAACTCGCTCCAGCCGGCCACCAGGGGGCGCAGCATGAACAGCACAGGCAGGACAAACCCGAGGGTGATGGGCAGCGCACACAGGGTCCACGCCAAACCGGCCCGCAGCCCGTGCAAGGGCGTGGGCGCAGCGTCGGCGGCGCCGGCGCGGCCACCGCGGCTGCCGGCAAAACGCATGCGTTTTTGCGCATGGTGCTCGATTCTCAGCAGCACGGCCACCACCAGCAACAGGACCGTGGCCAGTTGCGCAGCCGCCAGCCGGTTGTCCATCGCCAGCCAGGCCTTGTAGATGCCGGCGGTGAAGGTCTGGATGCCGAAATAGCTGGACACGCCGAAGTCCGCCAGCGTCTCCATCAAGGCCAGCGCCACACCGGCCGCCACGGCAGGACGGGCCAGCGGCAAGGCCACCTCCCGGATGCGGCGCCGCAGCGGCGCGCCAAGCAGGCGGGCGGCTTCCATGAGATGCACCGCCCGTTCGGACAGCGCGGTGCGGGCCAGCAAATACACGTACGGATACAGCGTGACCGTGAAAACCAGCACCGCCCCGCCCAGGCTGCGGATTTCCGGCAGCAGACGCCCCTGCCAGCCAAAACTCGCGCGCAACCAGCTTTGCAGGGGCCCCGCGTATTGCAGGAAGTCGGTGTAGGCGTAGGCCACCACATAGGCCGGCATGGCCAGTGGCAAGAGCAGCGCCCAGGCAAAAAACCGCCGCCCCGGAAACTCGAACAGCGTCACCGCACAGGCCGTGCCCATGCCGATCAACGCCACACCGCCGGCCACGGACAGACACAGCAGCACCGAGGTGAAGGCGTATTCCGGCAGGACGGTCTGCAGCATCTCCCGCAGGATGGGCAAGGACTGGCTGTCGAGTTCAAACCACGACAGCATCACCGCCAGCACCGGCAGCGTGAGTACCGCCATCAGCAGGAACAGTGGCACGGATGAAAGAAAGCGACGAAGCATGAAGTCCCGAAAAAAAGCCTCTGCTCACGCCGCAGGGCGGATACCTGATGCAGGCGGCGGGCCGTACATCAGGCGAGTGCAAATGAGAATTGTAAGCATCTACAATTGCACCCATGTTCCTGGAACTTTCCAACCTGGTGGTGCATTACAAGGGCCGCTCCAGTCCGGCCGTCGGCGGCGTCTCATTGGGGCTGCGCACCGGTGAAATCGGCGTGCTGATCGGCCCTTCCGGCTGCGGAAAAACCACCCTGTTGCGGGCCGTCGCTGGCCTGGAGCAGGCCCAGGCAGGCAGCATCTCGCTGGCAAAGGAAATCGTCAGCAGCGGCAAGCAACATGTGCCAGCGGAACAGCGGCGTATCGGCATGGTGTTTCAGGACTACGCCCTGTTCCCGCACCTCGATGTGGGCCACAACGTGGCCTTCGGGCTGACGCACCTGAAACCGGCCGAGCGCCAGCAGCGCGTCAGCGAAGTGCTGGACATGGTTGGTCTCGGCAAGGCGCACAAACGTTACCCGCATGAACTGTCGGGCGGGCAGCAGCAACGTGTGGCGCTGGCGCGCGCGCTGGCCCCCCGACCGCGCCTGCTGTTGCTGGACGAGCCTTTTTCCAACCTCGACGTGGATCTGCGCGAGCGCCTGGCGCATGAGGTGCGCGGCATCCTGAAGCTGGCCGGCGCCACGGCGCTGTTTGTCACCCATGACCAGCTCGAAGCCTTCGCCATCGGCGACCGTATCGGCGTCATGCATGAAGGCCAGTTGCACCAGTGGGATGAGGCCTATGAGCTGTACCACCGGCCCGCAACCCGTTTTGTGGCCGAGTTCATTGGTCACGGCGTGTTCACCCATGCCCAGCTGACGCAGCGGGACCACAACGTGGTGGTCCACACGGCACTGGGGGACCTCAGCGATGTGCTGGAGTGCCCCCTGCCCAGTGCCTACCCCGACGGCATCTGCGACGTGCTGCTGCGCGCCGACGACATCGTGCACGACGATGCGGCTCCGGTGAAAGCGCAAATCCTGCGCAAGGCTTTTCGCGGCTCGGAGTTTCTCTACACCCTGCAGTTGCAGACCGGCGAAACCGTGATGGCGCATGTGCCGTCACACCACGACCATGCGCTCGGCGAATGGATCGGCATTCGCGCCGAAGTCGACCACGTCGTGACCTTCCAGCGTGACGAACACGCGCCCTCCGCCGCCTCTGACAGTTAAGAACTTGTTCTAAGGGCCTTCGCGCAGCAGGCGCTCCACTTCGCGCTGCAGATCGGCCGCCCAGGTGCGCCGGTCCCGCCCATCGCAGGGCTGGAGCTCCCCGAACGTGACCTCGGCGCGAAGATGCCGCACGTTCAGGGTTTCCCAGATCGACACGAAAATCGAGTCGTCGTCGATGTAACGTGGCGCAAAACAGGTCTGCCCTGTATCAGCGTCCACAAAGCGCAGGGCCACCGGCTGCACCGGTGCGTCCGCCGCAATCGCCGCCTGCAGCAGGTTGGCATGAAAGGGCTTGAGGCACGTGCTGTCGCCGGTCGTTCCTTCGGGGAACACGGCGAGCACGTCTCCAAGTTGAAGCTGCCGGGTCATGTGGTGCACCACGCGGTGGGCATCCCGCCTGGACTCCCGCTCGATGTACAAGGTGCCGGCACCGCCGGCCAGCGTACCGACCAGCGGCCAGTGCTTGATATCCGACTTGGAAACAAAACGGCAGTAACGCGAGGCATGCAGCACCACGATGTCCAGCCAGGACAGGTGGTTGGCCACCAGCAGGGCCGGCCCCTGCGCCACGGGTGAACCCCTGACCAGCAGCTCGATGCCGACGATCTTCAACATGGCCTGAGCCCAGACCTGGACCCGGGCCTCTTTTGCCGGCTGCCCGAGCCGGGGAAACAGCGTCAGGATAGTAACCATGCCGACCGCGATATGCGCCAGGGCGCGCAACAAGCGCCAGACGGCCCGCATGCCGTTCAGGCCTCGTATGCGACTTGCCCGCCGACCAGCGTCCAGCACACACGCGCCGGCAGCTGGTAACCGGAAAACGGTGTGTGTTTGCCCTGGCTGCGCAAGGTGTCGGGCTGCACCGTCCATTCGGCCTGTGCGTTGAAAACGCAGAGATCGGCCACGCCACCCTTGACCAGTTGCCCGGCACTGGCCTGAAAGGTCCCCAGTGCGCTACCCAGGACGCGGGCCGGCTCGCTGGTGAGCACCGCCAGCGCGCGGGACAGGCCCACACCGCTGTCCGTGCCCCATTTGCAGGCCAGGCCCAGCAACAGCTCCAGCCCGGTGGCACCCGGCTCGGCCTCGGCAAAAGGCAGGGTCTTGGCGTCAGCCTCCACCGGTGTGTGGTCAGACACCAGCGCGTCGATGACGCCGTCGGCGAGCGCCTGCCGCAGGGCATCGCGGTCGCGCTGCTGGCGCAGCGGCGGGTTCAGGCGCATGCGGCTGTCGAAATAACCAATATCGGTGTCCGTCAGGTGCAGGCTGTTGATGCTGACGTCCGCCGTCACAGCCAGGCCGTCGGCCTTGGCCTGGGCCAGCAAGGCCACGCCGGCCGCGCTGCTGATGCGGCAGACATGCACTCGCGCGCCGGTGACGCGCATCAGCTCGAACAGCGTGTGCAGCGCAATGGTCTCGGCCGCCACCGGCACACCGCTCAGGCCCAGCCGGGTCGCCAGCGCCCCGCTGGCGGCCACGCCCCCGCCCAGCCAGCTGTCCTGCGGACGCAGCCACACGGTGTAGCCAAAGCTGGCGGCATATTGCAGGGCGCGCAGCAACACCTGGGTGTTGGCCAGCGGCACCTCGGCCTGGCTGAAACCGACGCAACCGGCCTCCGTCAGTTCGACCATTTCCGTCAATGCTTCCCCCTGCAGGGCCCGCGTCAGCGCGCCCAGCGGAAACACGCGCGACTGGTGCAGCTTCTCCGCACGGAACTTGAGCATTTCGACCAGGCCGGGTTCGTCGAGCACCGGATCGGTGTCGGGCGGACACACCAGGCTGGTGACGCCGCCAGCGACCGCCGCCGCGAGCTCGCTTTCGAGCATGCCTTCATGCTCGTAGCCCGGTTCGCGCAGGCGCGCCGACAAGTCGATCAGGCCCGGCGCCACGATGCAGCCGGTGGCATCAATCGTGCGGTTCGGCGTGAAATCTGCCACCGTGGTCTTCAGCGACAGAATGCGCCCGGCGGCAATCGCCACATCCCCCACTTCGTCGAGGCCGGAAGCCGGATCAATGACGCGGCCGTTTTTAATGAGGATCTTCATGCTTCGTTCCCGGCAACAATGCTCATCACCGCCATGCGCACGGCGATGCCGAAAGTGACCTGCGGCAGGATCACGCTTTGTGCGCCATCCACCACGGCGGAGTCGATTTCGACACCGCGGTTGATCGGGCCGGGATGCATCACGATGGCATCGGGTTTGGCGTGCCTGAGCTTGTCGTTGGTCAGTCCAAAACTCTTGAAAAATTCATGGCTGCTGGGCAACAGCGCGCCGGACATGCGTTCGTTCTGCAGCCGGAGCATGATGATCACATCGGCTCCCTTGATGCCCTCTTCCAGGGTGTGGCAGACGCGCACGCCCATTTGTGCCATGTCGGCCGGCACCAGGGTTTTCGGACCCACCACCCGTACCTCGGGGCAACCCAGCGTGGTCAGCGCGTGGATGTCGGAGCGGGCCACGCGCGAGTGCAGCACATCGCCGACGATCGCCACGGTGAGGTTGCTGAAGTCCTTCTTGTAGTGGCGAATGGTGTACATGTCCAGCAGCCCCTGCGTCGGGTGGGCATGACGGCCGTCGCCGGCGTTGATCACGTGCACGTGCGGGGCGACGTGTTGTGCGATCAGGTAAGGCGCGCCCGATTCGCTGTGGCGCACCACAAACAGGTCGGCCGCCATCGCGCTCAGGTTGGAGATTGTGTCGAGCAGCGACTCGCCTTTGGAGGCCGACGAGCGCGCGATGTCGAGGTTGATCACATCGGCCGACAGCCGCGTCGCCGCGATTTCGAAGGTCGTGCGGGTGCGGGTAGAGTTTTCGAAGAAGAGGTTGAAGACACTTTTGCCGCGCAGCAACGGAACCTTTTTGACCTCGCGGTCGCTAACGCTGACAAAGCTGGCCGCGGTATCGAGAATGTGGGTCAGTGTCGCTTTGGGCAGTCCCTCGATGGACAGCAGGTGAATCAGCTCACCATTCTTGTTGAGCTGCGGGTTTCGTCGGTACAACACAATCAGGCCTTTCGCAGGACGGCAGGAATGCAGGCGGGAAAACCATCGGTGCGGGCGGTCATGGCGTCACCCCCTGCACCTGGAAGCTGAACCGGCCGTCGTCACTGCGCGCCAGTGCCAGCGACTGGGACACCGGCAGGGCCACCCGGGCAGCCGCAAAGTCGGCCTGTATCGGCAGCTCCCGGTCACCCCGGTCCACCAGCACCACCAGCTTGACGCTGGCCGGCCGGCCGTAATCAAACAGCTCGTTGAGAACGGCGCGAATGGTGCGCCCGGTGTAGAGCACATCGTCGAGCACGACGAGGTGGGCGCCGTTGACATCAAAAGGCAGCACGGTCTGGCCGCTGGCCGACAGGCCGCGTTGGGAAAAATCGTCACGGTGCATGGCCGAGGACAAGGTACCGATTTCGTCGGCCAGTCCCAGGTCAGCGCGCAGGCGTTCGGCCAGCCAGACGCCACCGGAGGCCACGCCGACCAGCCGCGGCGGGCGGTCATAGGTCGCCAGCAGCTGCTGCATGCCGCGCAGGACTTCGCGGTACAACGCCTCGGCGTCCAGGGTCAGGCTGGTCATGGAAAGCTCCTTAAAAACTGCTCGAGGATTATGCAGGCAGACGCCGCGTCCGCGTCAGGCGTGCCCTGCGACAGCGCTTCGGTGGTGCTGTAGCGCTCGTCAACCTCGAACACCTGCAGCCCGAAACGCCCGCGCAACTGGCGGGCGAATTTCCGGGCGCGTGCGGTGTTGTCGTGGCTGGCGCCGTCGGGATGAAAAGGAATACCCACCACCAGGGCATCGGGTTGCCACTCCCGGATTTTCAGGGCGATCGCCGCGAAACGGGCGTCACCTTCCGCGGCGATGCTGCCCTGCGGTGTCGCCGTACGCGTCAGCCGGTTGCCGGTGGCCACACCGGTGCGTTTGACACCAAAATCGAAAGCCAGAAATGTTTGCAGGTTGGCAGCCACGGCAGGCGGAGCCACTGCTCTCACGCGTGCCCTGCCTCGGGCGACAGCATCCAGCTCTGCAGGCCCAGCAGCATCAGCGCCTTGTCGTAACGCTGCTCGACCGGCGTATCGAAAATCAGCGAGAGGTCCGCCTCCACGGTGAGCCAGCTGTTGTCGGAAATTTCGGACTCCAGCTGCCCTTCACCCCAGGCCGAATACCCCAGGGACACAAACACCTTGCGGGGACCGGCACCTGTGGAGAGGGCTTCCAGCACATCCTTGGAGGTGGTCATCTCCAGCCCACCGGGAATGGTCATGGTCGACGCGTACACCGTCTCGCTGCCTTCGAGCATGCATTCATGGAGCACAAAACCACGCTCGGTCTGCACCGGTCCGCCCTGAAACACCAGGGACTTGATCAGGTCGTCACGCCCCAGAGGCAGGGCCACCTTGTCGAACAGGCCCTGGAGGTTGATGTCGCTGGGCTTGTTGATCACCAGGCCCAGCGCGCCGCGATCGCTGTGCTCGCACATGTAGACCACGCTTCTTGCGAAAGCCTCATCATCCAGCCCGGGCATCGCAATCAGGAAGTGATGGGTCAGGTTGATCGGTGCAGAATCCAGTGCCATGACGCAATTTTACGCGCTGCCGGTGCGCGCTGGAAGAAAAACCACCGTCCTGTTGCGCCATTCCCGGGCGCCATCCCTGCAGCGTTCGCCACACCCATGATGGGTCCTGGAACATGAATAAAAAATACGACACGAGCCTGATGTGGTTCAGACGCGACCTGCGCAGTGATGACAATGCGTCGCTGTACCACGCCCTGAAGGCCAGCCGCCGGGTCTTTTGTGTTTTCGTGTTTGACCAGGCCATCCTGGACGCCCTCCCGCGGGCCGACCGCCGCGTGGAGTTCATCCGGGAGTCACTGGTGGATCTGGACAGGCAGCTGTCGGATTTGGGCCACCGCCATGGCGTGTCCCATGCCGGACTGATCGTGCAGCATGGCCGGGCGGACGAGATCCTGCCGGCGCTGGCACGGAAACTGTCCGCCGACGCGGTTTTTGCCAGCCACGATGACGAACCCGGGGCGCTGGCGCGCGACGCGCGGGTCAGCGAGGCATTGGCGGAGGACGGCAAGGCGTATCACAGCTTCAAGGACCACGTGATCTTCGAGCGCAGGGAGGTGCTGACCCTGGGCGGCACGCCGTACAGCGTCTTCACGCCCTACAAAAATGCCTGGCTCAGGAAAGTGGACGACTTTTACCTCCGGCCCTACCCGGTGCAGAACCACGGCGCCGCCCTGGCCCCGCTGCCGGAGGACTGTCGCACCGGCGTGCCCGCGCTGGAAGACATCGGTTTTGCGCCGACCAACCTCGCCGAACTGAAGATTCCCACAGGCAGCCACGGCGGCTCGCGCCTGTTTGAGGAGTTCATGGCGCGTATCGATCAGTACCACGCCACGCGCGACTTCCCTGCGGTCAAGGGACCGAGTTATCTGGGGGTGCACCTGCGTTTTGGCACGGTCTCCATCCGCCGGCTGGCGGGCACCGGCCTGCGCCTGCAGACGCAGGGCAGCCCGGGTGCCGCGGTCTGGCTCAGCGAACTGATCTGGCGCGATTTTTATGCGCAGATCCTGAGCAATTTCCCGCATGTGGCCGAGCGTGCCTTCAAGCCCGCGTACGATGCCATCGCCTGGGAACAGGGGCCTGCTGCCGAGGCCTTGTTTCGGGCCTGGTGTGCAGGCCGGACCGGCTACCCGCTGGTGGATGCGGCCATGGCCCAGATCAACCAGACCGGCTACATGCACAATCGCCTGCGCATGGTCACCGCCAGCTTCCTGGTGAAAGACCTCGGCATTGACTGGCGCTGGGGCGAAAGGTATTTCGCCGAACATCTCAACGACTTCGACCTGTCGGCCAACAACGGTGGCTGGCAATGGGCCGCCAGCAGCGGCTGCGACGCGCAGCCCTACTTCCGCATTTTCAACCCGACCAGCCAGAGCGAGAAGTTCGACGCCGACGGGAAGTTCATCCGCAAGTACCTGCCACAGCTGGCCGGACTGAGCGGTGCCGACCTGCACAGCCCCTGGCTGGCCAGACCCGTGGCGCTGGCCTCCGCCGGTGTCCGGCTGGGAGAGAACTACCCGCTTCCGGTCGTGCAGCATGACGAGGCACGGGCGCGGACCCTGCAACGCTACGCGCCTGTCAAAAAAACAGCAGCCGAATAGACGCTCCCATTTTTATAGCTGGAAGCGCTTGTCCAGCAAGGGCTGGATGCCAATTTCTCTATGAAACTGCGGCTTCTGCGTTGCAGTAGTGGCGAATCAGGCTGAGCAGCTCGTCCTCGGCATAGGGCTTGCCCAGGTAGTGGTCAACGCCAAGTTCCTTGGCATGTTCGCGGTGCTTCTCGGCAATGCGCGAGGTGATCATGATGATGGGAAGATCGCTCAGGCGGACATCGCCGCGAATGTTGCGCGCCAGGTCGAACCCGTCCATGCGCGGCATTTCAATGTCGGACAGCACCACCGTGGGACGCTCCTCCTGCAGGCGTTCCAGCGCCTGCAGGCCGTCCGCGGCCATGGAGACGCGATAACCCTCACGCTGCAGCAGGCGCTGGGTCACGCGCCGCACCGTGATCGAATCGTCCACCACCAGAATCAGAGGTATCTGCGGTGCTACCGGCACCGGCGAAGCTGCGGCCAACCCGCGCCCGTCGGCAGCGCCCGATTGCTCGAGCATGTGGGGCTCGGCACTGTCGGAGCTCCAGGCGCGCGCTTGCTGCCCATAAACCGTCGCCAGTGCGACGGGGTTGTAGATCAGGACAACCGCGCCCGAGGCCAGCACCGACATGCCCGCCAGACCCGGCAGACGGGAAAGCTGGGGGCCGAGGTTTTTGACCACCACCTCCTGGTTGCCCAGCACCTCGTCGACGTGCAGGGCCAGTCGCTGCGCGGCGCTTCGGAAAATGACCACCGGTGCGGTTTTTCCCTGGGGCTCGCTGCTCATGCGGGAGGCCTGCAGCAAGGCACCTGACCAGAAAAACGGTACCGCTTCGCCGGCGACATCGAGCACGCCGCTGTTGTAGGCCTGCTGCAAATCCTTCGCTGAAATACGTCGCACGGTTTCGACCACGTTGGCCGGCACACCGACAGAAGAGCCTCCAGCGCGCAACATCACCACCTGCGTCACCGCCGTGGTCAGGGGCAGCACCAGCTTGAAGTTGGTTCCCTTGCCGGCAACCGTGCTGGTTTCAATCCGACCGCCCAAGGCGTTGACCTCGGAGCGCACCACGTCCATGCCGATACCCCGACCTGAAAGTTCGGTCACGTGCGACGCCGTACTGAAGCCTGGCATGAAAATCATGTTGGCCGCTTCGTCGTCACCGATCTGCTGGCCCGGAGCCAGCAGGCCGGAGGCGGTTGCCTTCTCCCGGATACGCTCCAGATTGAGGCCGGCGCCGTCATCGCGGAATTCGACCGACACGTCATTGCCCGACTGCTGCAGACTCACGGTGATCAGGCCACTGGGGTCTTTGCCCGCGTCGGTGCGGGTCTGCATGTCTTCAATGCCGTGAGCCACGCAGTTGCGCAGCAAGTGCTCGAACGCCGGCGTCATGCGATCGAGCATGCCGCGATCCATCTCGATCGTGCCACCCTGCAGGTCCAGCCGGACCTGCTTGCCCGTTTCCTTCGAGGCCTGGCGCACCACACGGTACAGGCGCTCGGAAATACCCTCAAACTCCACCATGCGGGTGCGCAACAGATCGCGCTGCAATTCACGCGTCTGGCGCGCCTGGGCGATCAGATCGTCCTCGGTCGCCTCTACCGTACGCTGCAAGGTGCGCTGCACGGTCGCCACGTCGTTGACCGACTCGGCCATCATGCGGGTCAGTTCCTGCACACGCGTAAAACGGTCGAATTCCAGCGGGTCAAAGCCGAGCTGCGCTTCCTTGGCCTGCTGCAGGCGCGACTGCATCTGCGTTTCGGAGTGCATTTCCACGTCCCGCAGCTGTGCACGCAGACGGTTCAAGTTGCCGCTCAAGTCGTTGAGCGAGCCACGCAACTGGTTCAGCTCGGCTTCCAGTCGCGAGCGCGTGATCATCACCTCGCCGGCCTGGTTGACCATGCGGTCCAGCAGCTGGGACCGCACGCGTATCGAACCCGAGGCCGCAGGGCGCAATGGTTGCAATGCGGTGGCCTGGGCCATGGACATCATGACTTTGCGCGAGCCCGGTCCGGCTGGAACAGCGGGCACGGTCTGTGACGCCCCGGCCGTCTCCCCGGTATCCGACACCGGACCACCCGCCGCTTCAGCGGCAGGAGAAAGTGGTGCCAGTGCTTCGAGTGCCTGGGCTGTCTCGCCGGGGTGGCGCAGGGCCTCGAAATTGGCCTGCATCGCGTCAAAAGTGGTCAACAGCGAATCAAAATCCTGCGAAGCGGCGGCATCGGAGCCCATATGCTCAATGTCCGACTCGATGCGGTGGGCCATCTCGCCCAGCCGCATGGCGCCCGCCAGACGTGCACTGCCCTTGAGCGTGTGCAGTGACCGCAGCACTTCGTTGCGTGCGCCATGGTTGTCGGGACGGGCCGACCATTGCCGCAGAGCGCCGCCCAGTTGGGGCATCAACTCGGCACCTTCTTCTTCGAAAATCGCAAACAGATCCGGATCGATCGCGTCGACTGCGTCGATCTCGTCGTCCATGTCTTCACTGAACGCAGCGGACGCCAACGAAGCAGCCGCGGCAACAGGTGCAACAGGCACAGCCGCAGGAATGGCAGGGGGCACCGGGACCGCGGCGGCAACGGGGGCAGCGGGCACAACCTTGACAGTCACAGAGAGGGAGCGTTCCTGAGCGGGAATGACCGTGCCCGTCAGCGGCACGCCGGCAGGCGACACTGGCGCCGCTGGAGGGGCCGCTGCAGAGACGGTTTCCTGCAATGCCGCGGGGCTGTCGGCAGCCTCCGGGCTGGGGCTGACCAGGGAAGCCTCAGGGGCTTCATCGGCAAAATCAATTTCCCGCAGTGCCTGAAGAATCCCGGGGTCCGGCTGTTTGAGAAAGCCCGCTGCAAACTGATGGAGCAGGCGCCGGATGTCTTCCGCTGCATCGATGAACAGCTGGTTGTGCCTGCCGCTGCTTTTCCCATGCTGGCTTTGCGTCTGCTGCAAGGCATTCTCCAGCGCGCGTGCCATTTCAGACAGGGCTTCGAAGCCAACCGTCGCCGAACTGCCTGCCAGCGAATGGGTGAGCGCCAGCGTGGAGTCGCCGATCGGGCGGTCGCGCTCCATCGTCCATTCGGTGACCTCGGTGACCAGCCGGCGTGACCATTCGTCAGCTTCATTGAGGTACACGTTGTAGAGCGGAATGCCAATGCGCAACGAGCCGATCACTTTGATCTGTTCATCCCCAGCCGTTTCGCCGGATAACGCTTCGTCGGAGGGATTCGCGAAGGATGCAGTCGGCACCTCTTCCTGCGCAGGCGCTGTGGGCTGGATTTCCGGATACTCCGGCTCGGCAAAGACAAAATCATCCAACTCAACTGAAGCCGTCGATTCGGGCAGGGCCGCAGCAGCAGCCCGAACAGGCTCTTCCTCCACGGCAGGTTGACCCAGAAAATGCACGTCAAAATCGCTGGCCGACAATTCCAGCGGTTCCGCCTGTTCAGCCGGTGCCGGATCAGCGAAGTCCATCTCGAACACGATTTCTGGAGGAGCAGCCTGCGCTACGGTCGGCAGGTCTGCAGCGGGCCCTGACAAGGCAGCCAGGCTGTCAAAGTCAATACCCTGTATATCCGCCAGCGCTGGGGCCGGCGGTGCAGCAGGCGCCTCGGCAACAGGCGCTGCGGGCTCCACATCCATCACAAAATCGAAATCCAGATCCGTGCCCTGCACCACTGGCAAAGAGGCCAGGTCCTGCCCTTGTGCAGCAGGAGAAACGCCACTCGCTGCAGCAGGCGCCTGCGGCACGGCAGGCTGCTGGATCGGGCTGAAACGCCCCTCCTCCCGCATCGCATCCGCACTCGCACGAAATGCGGAGGACGTCCACGGCGTCTCACGATTGGCGGCGATATCCTCGATCCAGGCAGCAAACCCGTCCATGGCCTGCACGCACAAGGTCCGGAACTCGTCACTTGACGGCTTCTGCTCGGCCAGCCAGCCATTGAGCATTTGCTCCATGGCCCAGGCGGCTTCACCAAATTCGTTGAGCCCGACCATGCGGGAGCTGCCCTTGAGTGTATGGAAAGCCCGGCGCAATATGGTCAGTTCGCCAATGTCTCCCGGCTCGATCGCCAGGGCGGCAAGTGCAGCCTGCGCGTGGCCAGCCACCTCGCGTGCCTCCTCCAGGAAGATGTCGCGCAAGTCGTCTTCCTCGAAATCGTCGGCGCCGGTGGCCGATCCCGCCGGTGCAAGCTCTGGCGCAGCCACCGGCGCAGCGGCGGCCACCAGACTGGTCAGGGAACCGGTATTGGATCGCGGGCCCTGTCCGGTAACGGCCAGAGCGGCATCGCGGGCGGTCTGGGCCAGCGCCGGCTGGTCAGCCAGTGCCGCATGGGTGGCCAGAACATCGAGCTTGACGCTCAGACTCTCCGCAGAATCGCCTGCCTGGGCATCCTGAACAACGGACAACACCTCCTGGGACAACTCGTTGTTGACCGTTACTGCTGCGGCGGCATCCTGCGCGGTGTGAATGCGCCCCATCAGGGGTTTGAGTTCGCCCTTGACATCGTCGTACACAAACAGCTTTTTTGCCAGCGCGGGTTGGTAATTGAGCATGTCGATCAGAAAGCTCAATGCGCCAAGGTTGTTGCCCAGCTGTTCGAAGGTTCCGGACGTACGCGCCAGCTGCTCGTCCACGTCGGTCACCAGCATTTGCTCCACGCTCTCGCGCATGCGCAATACCGCCTGCGCGGCCTGATCCAGCCCCAGCACGGACAACACACCGCGCATCTGCGAGAGCTGGCCGGGAACCGCGACAAGGGCCGTTTTTTCCTGCGGGTTGCGGAAGAACACATCCAGCGATTTTTCAAGCTCGCTCAGGGAAATGCGCAATTCGCCGACCACACTGCCCATGGTTTGTTTGTCGCTGACGCGCCGGTACAACTCCTCCATCCAGGACTCAAGCGGCTGCGCCTGGGCACCACTTCGCGCGCTGTCGAGCCGCTGGGCCAGACGGGCCGTCCGGGTGGCCAGCTGCGGATCGGCGGGATCCAGGTCATCAAAAGCAGCCTCGAGGTAGAGCACGGCCGTGGCCACTTCAAGCGCCAGCTCGATGGGAGGCGCCTGCCCGGAGCGCACGGTCGCGTCAATCACCTGCGACAGCGCAGTGGCCAACGGTTCACTGGGCGGATGCAACTTGACCAGGGAGTCGGTCACCAGACTGAACTGGTCAGCCAGCGTCTTGAACTTGCTCACGTCCCCCGCCGTCAGCGAGGACCAGGTTTCCTTGGCCGAAACAATCCGTTTGCGGGCCTGGGCAAGCAGCGCAGGATCGAAGCGACCGAACTGGACCGCTTCATAGTCCACCGGCTTGACGCGGGCCAGACCGTAACTGGCGCGAATGGCCGACAGAACAGGCGTATCGGTGGCGCGGGCCGCCACAGCCTGCGAGCAAAAAAACAGCAGATCCTGGGCCAGCCTGTCCGACGCGTCGGTGCCGCCCTTGGCAAAGGATGCATATTGGAGAAGCACGCGCGACGCGGCACGTTTGACGTAGAGATCCACCGTCAGCAGACCATGGGCCAGCGCTTCAAAATAACCAGCTGCAATTTTCCAGAAAGCCCGGGGCTCGCCTGCAGACTCGGTTTGGGCAAACCCCAGGCACATGTCCCTGAAACTCTGCGCGGCCTGCGGGTCGCCGGTACGCATGATTTTCAGGACCAGTTGGTCCAGCAACTGCCTCGACGCATCATCGTAAGCGGCCGGATGAACGTTCACAGCCAGCGCCGGGTCCATCCAGCGCCATTCGTACATCCAGAGGTCGGCCGGATGGATGCGGTCCGCACCGACCAGCCCCTGCACATCACGGTACTGGGGGAACAGCGAGACGGCAGACACCGGCTTGTCGGCCAGCACGCCTTCGAGGTATTCAGTCAAGGCGAAACTGGCCTGTTCGACCTTGGCTGCCGCCTCCTGGCTACATTGCTCCGGCCGCTGGACAAACCGCTGCACAGCGGCCTCCATCGCGCGCAGCAGCAGCGCAGGCGCACCCAGCCCGACCATCTCCAAAGCGCCCACGGCCTGGTGCAACTGTTGGCGCGCGATACGCAACTGGCTGGCGTCCAGGGCCGCGAGGTCGGAGCCCCGTGCCAACTCGGCGTCACGCACAAAGCGCTTCAGGGCCTTGGCAGCGCCGTCCAGGGATTTTCGAAGTTCGTCCAGCACCCACGCCAATGGACCCAGATCATTCACGGCCAGGTCGAGTTCGGCAGGAGATGAATTCGGAGCATTCGATTGCATAGATGGCAGGCCGGTTCAGAAATCGGAGGTCACGGACAGGGAAAACTTAGCGATGTGTCAGGCGATCTTGAATCGGGACACGGACTGCCTGAGTTCTTCGGCCATGCGGGACAAATCCCGCACCTGCTGCGCCGTGGATCGCGTACCTTCTCCGGTTTGCTCGGTCACCGCAAAAATGTGCTGGATGTTGCCGGCCACCACGTTGGCCGACTCGGCCTCTCTGGAAGCCGAGTTGGAAATCTGCTCAATCAGGTCGGCCAGCCGGCGTGACACCAGGTCAATCTCGGACAGTGCGGTACCGGCGCTGTCCGACAGCTTGGCCCCTTCGACCACACCCTGCGTGGAGCGCTCCATGGCGGCCACCGCATCCTGGGTGTCGGTCTGAATCGCCTTCACCAGCGCAGAAATCTGGCGCGTCGCATCCGCGGAACGCTCAGCCAGTCGCTGCACCTCCTCGGCAACCACCGAGAATCCGCGTCCGGCTTCACCGGCGGACGCGGCCTGAATGGCCGCGTTGAGCGCCAGCACGTTGGTCTGTTCGGTAATGTCCGAAATCAGCTCGGTGATCTCGCCAATCTCCTGGGACGACTCACCGAGTCGCTTGATCCGCTTGGAGGTTTCCTGGATCTGGTCACGGATGGAGTTCATGCCGCCAATGGCGTTTTGCACTGCCTGCAAACCCGATTCGGCGGCAGTCAGGGATTGACGCGCCACCTGGGAAGATTCCTGGGCCTGGGTGGACACCTGGTTGATTCGGGTCGCCATGTCGAGCACCGACTGGCCGGTTTCGCGAATTTCCCGCAGCTGCTCGGTGGACGCTGCCAACAGCTCGGTCGAGGTGCTTTCCACCTGAGCCGTCGTCTGCGCCACCCGGGTCGCCGTGTTCTGCACGTTACCTACCAGCTGGCGCAACTCCTCCACCGTGTAGTTCACCGAGTCGGCAATGGCGCCGGTGATGTCTTCGGTCACGGTCGCTTCCTGGGTCAAGTCACCTTCAGCCACTGTCTGCAACTCGTTCATCAATCGCAAAATGGCGGCCTGGTTGGCGTCATTGACGCGCTTGGCGTCCTGCTCCATGCCTTTGGCTTCCAGTCGCTGGCTTTCAGCAACACCCTGGCGCTGCCGGCTATCCAGCACCTGCAAACGGGCCAGACCTGCCGCGCAAAGCAGTGCAAAGGCAGCAGCAGCGGCCAGCGTCGCCAGAGCCCCGACACCCAGACCGGTTTGTGACGACAGCTTGCCCTGGATGTCTTCCAGACCCCGGCGCAAAGGCTCACTGTCGGCAATGATCGAGGCCTGGGCCTCACGCGCCGACACCAGACCCTGCAAGTTGCCCAGAATCGCACCGGCCTGCACGCGGGTCTGCTCATACAGCGCCATCAGCGCCTCGAGTCGTTCGCGGGTCTGCGGGTCCTTGGAACCCGCCAGGCGCAGCTCGGGGCTGCCCTCCTGCAGGCCCTGAGCAATTTCCTTGAACGAGTTCAAATCCTTGCCCAGCAGGAACACGGCTTCAGGACTCACGCCTTCCATGGTCAGGAATTCGTTGGCGGATTTACCGATACGCTGGGTCAACATCACCAGCTGGCCAGCCGCAGAAATTTCTGCAGGCGCCGCGTTCTGCTGAAGCTTGAGCGAAGACACCGTCTCGGCAATTTCAAGCAGGTCCGACGACTGCCGGTTGATGGTGCGCAGCGCGTTGCCCACCTGCGTCAAAATCGCCTGCTGGGCCATCACGGTAGATGCATTTTTCTCGGCGCGTTCCATCAGAGGCGTCACGGTGTCGACATCCGGCTGCAGGGGATCCGCGACCGGCTCCAGCCGCAGGGACTCATCACCCGACCTCAGGCCGCGCACGGTTTTGGCCAGCACGTCCGAGCTTTCACGCACGTCCGGGAAAGCCTGGGCACTTCCCACCAGCGCCTGGGACACCGACTTCGCGAGTCGCTGCGACTGCATCAGCGACTGCCCGGTGGCGGCCACCTGCTGCGCGACCCTGTCCGCCTGGTTCAGCGCCACAAAAGTCACGGAACCGAGTACCACCACCGCAAAAGCAAGCAAGATCACCAGAATCCGCTGGTGCTCACCCATGGACCGCCGACCCAGGACCGGCAAGGCCAGTTTTTCGACATTTTCTGAAACGTCCTCGGCAGACTGGCTTTCAGGACCGTCACCGTCACCCAGGCGAGCCATGCTGGCCGAACCACCTGAAGCGTCCATGGCCCCCGTTGCCAGGGGATCGACCGACATATCCAGAGAGACACCATCCATGCTGTCCTCGGGGGGAGCAGGCTTTGTTTTGAACAGCTTCTGAATGAAAGACATGGTGGGACCTTCCTGGGAAAAAACGTGATAGCGCTAGGCGCTGATAGTCAAAAAATGGGCTTGTTGCGCCAGCAACTGCAGGTTGATTTCCTGCCAATGCGCACCGTTCGCATCCACATAGCTGTGGCCGAAAAACTCCGGCGCTTCGGGTGATCTTTCAGCAAAGTCCGTGAACGCTTCCGGATTGCGCAGACCGGCCAGCTTGTCGATCTGCAAGGCGCAATTGATCTCCAGAGCGCTGTTGAGCGCCACCAGTCGCGACTCGGTGCGTGCCAGTTCGCTACGCGCCGGCGGCATTTTGCCGGTCACAAAACTCGCCAGATCCACCACGCCGTAAAGGCCGCCTCGCAGATTGGCCACCCCGGCAAACCAGGCTTGCGTGTAGGGCACATTCTGCGCACTGACCCAGGGAAAGATTTCTCCGGACTGGTTCAAGGGGAAGAGGTATTTCCCGCCCCCTGCCTCAACCGCCAGCCAGGACGCCGAAACACCCTGGGTCTTGGCCGCCTTCAGCCTGTCGGCGAGACGGCTCTGCAGCTCTCTAAGTGCTTGTCGATTGGCCATGCTTTAGCGGGATGGGAACGGGATCAGCCCAGCGCCTTGATTTTGGCCATCAGGTCGTCGGCATCCACCGGTTTGGTGATGTAGTCCTTGGCGCCCTGGCGCATGCCCCAGACGCGGTCGGTTTCCTGATTTTTGCTGGTACACATGATGATGGGCACGTCTGCGTACAGAGGGTCCCGCGTAATGGCGCGCGTCAGTTGGAAACCATTTTGCCCGGGCATCACCACGTCCATCAGGATCAGGTCGGGTTTTTCCTCGGCCAGCCGACGAAAGGCGTCTTCCGCGTTCTCAGCGGTTTTCACGGCAAAACCTTTTTTGACCAGCAGGTCGGTCATGAACATCAACTCCGTTTTAGAGTCATCCACAATCAGAATTTTTTTAATCGCCATTACGCTACTCCTTGTTTTGCGCTACCCAGTTCCTGAACGGTGTGCAGCAACTGGTCTTTGGTAAATGGTTTGGTCAGGTAGTCTTGCGAGCCGACCATCCTGCCTCTCGCCTTGTCGAAAACACCGTCCTTGGAGGACAGCATCACGATCGGCACATTGGAAAATTTCGGATTTCGCTTGATGATGGCGCAGGTCTGATAACCGTCGAGACGAGGCATCAGGATGTCGCAGAAGATGAGGTCGGGCAGGTAGTCGTTGACTTTGGAGAGAGCGTCAAAACCATCCTCGGCCAGCAACACCTCATGGCCGCCCTGCTTCAGGAAGATCTCCGCGCTGCGCCGGATCGTGTTGCTGTCGTCGATGACCAAGACCTTGAGACCCGAACTGGTAATACTCACTGACTGTGCTCCTTGAACCGCGCCGCCGGCCCGGCGCCGCCCACTGCGCGTTTTTGTTTAGACACCTGGCGCGGCCATTCAGATCTGAACCATTTCAAAGTCTTCCTTGCGCGCGCCGCATTCAGGACAGGTCCAGTTCATCGGCACCTGGGCCCAGGGCGTGCCTGCCGCGATGCCGTGTTCCGGCGCGCCGGTTGCTTCGTCATAAATCCACCCACAAATTAAACACATCCAGGTCATTGATTGAGTCACAGCTTAAGTTGCCTTCGAATAGAATGCAACAATTGTATCGAGGCGGCGTTGCTTATTCGCTTACGAGGCAAAATTCCAGCCCTATGGCAAACCCCACCCCCACTCCTCTGGATATCCCGCAAATGGAAACAGAGGACAGCGAAACCTCTCCCGCTTGCGTGATGAGCTTCAACGCCAATGACCCCAGCGGCGCTGGCGGCCTGACGGCGGACATCAGCGCCATCACGTCCGCCGGCGCCCATGCGCTGGCGGTTGTCACCGGGGCCTATGTGCGTGACACAGCGGAAATTTTCGATCATGTTTCCTTCGATGAAGAGGCGGTCACCGAGCAGGCCCGCACGGCGCTGGAAGACATGCCGGTCGCGGCCATCAAGGTCGGTTTTGTCGGAAGCCCGGAAACCATCAGTGCGATCGCGGAAATTGCATCGGACTATGCCGATGTGCCGCTGATTGCCTACATGCCCAACCTGTCGTGGTGGGAAGAAGAAGCCATCGACAGCTACCTCGACGCCTTTCGCGAACTGATGCTGCCGCAAACCACCGTGCTGGTGGGCAACCACAGCAGCCTGTGGCGCTGGCTGCTGCCGGACTGGACCGGAGACAAAAGCCCGTCGGCGCGCGATATCGCCAAAGCCGCTTCCGAGTTCGGGGTGCCGTACACGCTGGTGACCGGCGTGCCCCTGCCGGAACAGTTCATCGACAATGTGCTGGCCACGCCACAGGCCATTCTCTACAGCGAAAAATTCGAACGTTTCGAGGCGGTGTTTGCCGGCGCTGGCGACACGCTGACGGCCGCCCTGACAGCCCTGCTGGCCAATGGCCACAACCTGCAGGCCGCCACGGCCGAAGCCCTGACCTACCTCGACCATAGCCTGGACGCCGGCTTTCATCCCGGTATGGGCAATATCGTGCCTGACCGTCTCTTCTGGGCCCAGGCCGAAGAAGACGCCATGGACGATGACGATGAAGGCAACGATCCGGGCGCCCCCCTGCTCCCCCTGCCCCCCTTTGACCTACCCCCCAATGGCACCAAACACTAGTTCCGACACCTCCCGCAATGCAGCCCTGTTCGAGCGCGCCAAACAACTGATCCCCGGCGGCGTCAATTCACCGGTACGCGCCTTCAAGGCCGTCGGCGGCACCCCGCGCTTCGTGCAGCGCGCCCAAGGCGCCCATTTCTGGGATGCCGACGGTCAGCGCTACATCGACTACATCGGCTCCTGGGGCCCGATGATTCTGGGCCATGGCCACCCCGCGGTGGTCGAAGCGGTGCAACAGGCCGTGCTCGAGGGCTTCTCCTACGGCGCACCGACCGAACGCGAAGTGGAGCTGGCCGAAGAGATCGTCAAGCTCGTGCCGTCCATCGAGATGCTGCGCCTGGTGAGTTCCGGTACGGAAGCCACCATGAGCGTGATCCGGCTGGCGCGTGGCGCCACCGGACGCAGCAAGATCATCAAGTTCGAGGGCTGTTACCACGGTCACTCCGACGCGCTGCTGGTCAAGGCTGGCTCGGGCCTGGCCACTTTTGGCAGCCCGACCAGCGCCGGTGTGCCGCCTGAAGTCGTGCAGCACACGCTGGTGCTGGAGTACAACCACATCGCCCAGCTGGAGGAAGCTTTTGCACTGCACGGCAAGGAGATTGCCTGCCTGATGATCGAGCCGATTGCCGGCAACATGAACTTTGTGCGCGCCAGTGTGCCCTTCATGAAGCGCTGCCGGGAACTCTGCACGCAACACGGCGCGCTGCTGGTGTTCGACGAAGTCATGACCGGTTTTCGCGTCGCCCTCGGTGGCGCGCAAAGCCTGTACGCACGGAGCATTCCCGGCTTCAAACCCGACATGACCGCGCTGGGAAAGGTCATAGGCGGCGGCATGCCGATGGCCGCCTTCGGTGGCACGCGCGCCGTGATGGAACTGCTGGCACCGCTGGGTTCGGTCTACCAGGCCGGCACGCTGTCGGGCAACCCG
This sequence comes from Polaromonas sp. YR568, assembly GCF_943371715.1. Taxonomy (GTDB): domain Bacteria; phylum Pseudomonadota; class Gammaproteobacteria; order Burkholderiales; family Burkholderiaceae_C; genus Polaromonas. Next base: position 86,727 of record NZ_CALRVW010000004.1, read on the forward strand.
GTGGCCACGGCCTGCGGGCTGGCGACTCTGCGCGAGCTGCAAAAGCCCGGCTTTTATGAAGCGCTCGGCGAGCGCACCCGTAGCCTGGTCAGCGGCCTGACGCAAGCCGCCGCCCAGGCGGGCGTTGCTTTTTGCGGCGACAGCGAAGGTGGCATGTTCGGCTTTTTCCTGTTGGACAAACTGCCGCAGAACTACGCCACGGTGATGACGACCGACAGTCCGGCCTTCAACCGCTTCTTCCATGCGATGCTGGATCAGGGCGTGTACTACGCGCCGGCGCTGTATGAAGCTGGCTTTGTCAGTTCGGCGCACACGGCGGCCGACATCGCCGAAACCGTCGAGGCCGCAACCCGGTTTTTTGCCGCCCGCTGAACGCCGCGCAGGCCAGCCGGGAAAAAGGCCGCGGCCCGGGCAGGCATCCGAAACGCTATTATTTTAATAGCTGAACACGCTCGTGAAATAAGGGCTACAGGCACTTTTTACCAATAGCCCCCCGGACTCAATGCCGGAAGTGCCGCACGCCGCTGAGGACCATCACCACACCACGTTCGTCGGCCGCAGCTATCACTTCCTGGTCGCGCATGCTGCCGCCCGGCTGGATCACGCAGTTCGCGCCTGCATCCACGACCACGTCGAGACCGTCGCGGAAAGGAAAGAAGGCGTCGCTCGCCACCGCCGTGCCCTTGAGCGACAGGCCGGCATGACCGGCCTTGATGCTGGCAATCCGTGCCGAGTCCAGTCGGCTCATCTGTCCGGCGCCAACACCCATGGTCATGCCATCGGCGCAGAACACGATGGCGTTGGACTTGACGTACTTGGCCACTTTCCAGGCGAACATCAGGTCCTGCAGCTGGGCCGGTGTCGGCTGCAGCTTGCTGACCACCTTGATGTCGGCCAGCGCCAGTTCGTGGTTGTCGGCGGTCTGCATCAAGAGGCCTGAACCGACGCGCTTGATGTCCATCAGGTTGCGGCCCTGTTGCCAGGCCGTATCACCGCCGGGCGGCAGGTCGATCTGCAGGATCCGTACATTGACCTTGGTCTTGAAGACCTCCAGCGCCGCGGGCGTGAAGGCCGGGGCCATCAGCACTTCGACAAACTGCTTGGCGATCTGCTGCGCTGCCGCTTCGTCGAGCGGGCAGTTCAGCGCAATGATGCCGCCGAAGGCCGAAGTCGGGTCGGTCTTGAAGGCCTTGCTGTAGGCCTCCACTGCGTCCTTGCCCAGAGCCACGCCGCAGGGGTTGGCGTGTTTGACGATGACGCAGGCCGGCCCGTCAAAACTCTTGACGCACTCCCAGGCGGCATCGGCATCGGCAATGTTGTTGTAGGAGAGCTCCTTGCCCTGCAGCTGTTTGGCCGTGACCAGCGAACCCGGCGCCGGGTACAGGTCGCGGTACAGCGCGGCCTGCTGGTGCGCGTTTTCACCGTAACGCAAATCCTGCACTTTGATGAAGCGGCCATTGGCCTGGCCGGGAAACAGGCTGTGGGAGCCGTCAGGCTGGATGCCCGAGAGGTAGTCGCTGATGGCACCGTCATACTGGCTGATGCGGTTGAACGCGGCCACCGACAGGGAAAATTTGGTGGCATCAGCCAGCTGGCCGGCCGTCCTGAGCTCTTCCAGCACGCCGGCGTACTGCGAGGCGTCGGTCAGCACGCCGACATCTTTCCAGTTCTTGGCGGCCGACCGCACCATGGCCGGGCCCCCGATGTCGATGTTCTCAATTGCGTCTTCCAGCGTGCAGCCGGCCTTGGCCACGGTCGCTTCGAATGGGTAGAGATTCACGACCAGCAGATCGATGGTGTCGATGCCGTGGGTCTTCAGCGCGGCCATGTGTTCGGGCACATCGCGGCGCGCCAGCAGGCCGCCGTGCACCATCGGGTGCAGGGTCTTGACGCGGCCATCGAGCATTTCGGGGAAGCCCGTCAGTTCGGCGACTTCGGTCACGGGCAGCTTTTCGTCGGCCAGCAATTTAGCGGTGCCACCGGTGGAGATCAGCTTGATGCCGAGGGCGTGCAGCGCGCGTGCGAAGTCAACAATGCCGGTTTTGTCGGAGACGGAAATCAGGGCGTTCATGCGTGTCTTTGGTTTCTGGGAAGGGGGTGCGACGATCGGGTCACTTGATCAGCTTGTGTTCAACGAGTTTCTTGCGCAGAGTGTTGCGGTTCAGGCCCAGCCATTCGGCGGCACGCGACTGGTTGTGGTCGGCATGCTGCATCACCACCTCCAGCAAGGGCTTTTCGACCACGCGCACCATCATGTCGTACATGCCGTCCGGCTCCGTGCCGCGCAAGTCCCTGAAATAGCCTTCCAGGCTGGTGCGTACGCATTCTTCTATGTGTTTCTTGCTCATGCGGGCTCCCCTTCCTTCTTTTTCTGTTCTGCTGCATTGTCGCCGACGGCCGGATGCGCCAGCCCGGCACCCACCACGGGCATGCGGTCCATGCACAAGCCGAGCGCGTCAAAAAAGTCCGCCACCGCCTGCCATTGCGCCTGGCTGTCGTCCAGCAGGTTCATGCGGCTGCGGAAAGCCTCGCCACCCGGCAGCGTCCGGACATACCAGCCGATGTGCTTGCGCGCCGACCTGACGCCGCTGAAGTCGCCGTAGAGTGTGTAGTGGTCCAGCAGATGATCGAGCAGCAGGCGTTTGACCTCGGCCACCAGCGGCGGCGCAAGATGCGTGCCGGTCGCCAGGAAATGCGCGATCTCGCGAAAAATCCAGGGGCGGCCCTGGGCGGCACGGCCCACCATCACCGCATCGGCACCGGTGTAAGCCAGCACGTCGCGGGCTTTCTCGGGCGTGTCGATGTCGCCGTTGGCGACCACCGGAACGACGACGGCAGCCTTGACGGCGGCAATCGTGTCGTACTCGGCCTGGCCCTTGTAACCCTGCTCACGCGTGCGGCCGTGGACCGTGAGCATCTGCACGCCCGCGCTTTCAAAGACACGCGCCAGCGCGACGGCGTTTTTATGCGATTCGGCCCACCCGGTGCGCATTTTCAGCGTCACCGGCACGCCGCGCGGTTCGCAGGCGGCCACCACGGCCTGAACGATGGCCAGGGCCAGCGGTTCGTCCTGCATCAGGGCGGAGCCGGCCCATTTGTTGCAGACCTTCTTGGCCGGGCAACCCATGTTGATGTCGATGATCTGCGCGCCGCGGTCGATGTTGTAGGCAGCGGCCTCGGCCATCATCTGCGCATCGGTGCCGGCAATCTGCACCGCAATCGGCGCCACTTCCCCGTCGTGGTTGGCACGGCGCGAGGTCTTCAGGCTGTCCCACAGGTCGCGCCGCGAAGTGACCATTTCACTGACCGCGTAACCCGCCCCCCCGGCCTTGCACAGACGCCGGAACGGCCGGTCGGTGACACCCGCCATCGGCGCGGCAAACAGGTTGTTCGCCAAAACGTAGGGGCCGATGTTCATGGGAATGGGAGGCAGGGTGTGGATGCTCAAAAACGAGGCATGATTGTAACTGCCCAAAATTTCAGCAATTGAAATTTGCACACGGCGATGCAGGCGTCTGCCTTACAGCCAAAACCTGAGGCTCTACCTATACTCACACCAAATGGAACTCTGGTTACAACACCTGATCGAGGCCCTGGCTCTGCCCGAGTACGGCTTGAGCACGGTGTTTGTGGTCTCGTTCATCTCCGCCACCTTGCTGCCGCTGGGTTCCGAGCCGGTGGTCTTCGGCCTCGTCAAGCTCAGCCCGCACCTGTTCTGGCCGGCCGTGCTGGTGGCCACCGCGGGCAACACGCTGGGTGGCGCGCTCGACTGGTGGCTCGGTTATGGCGCCCACAAGGTGGTGGACAAGTATTCGCACTCCTCGCACCACAGCCGGGCCATCCGCTGGCTGGAAAAGCTCGGACCCAAAGCCTGCCTGCTGGCCTGGCTGCCTGGGGTCGGCGACCCGCTGTGCGCGGTGGCAGGCTGGCTCAAGTTTCCGTTCTGGCCCTGTGTGGCCTACATGGCCGTCGGAAAATTCGCGCGTTACGTGACGATGACAGGCGCTCTGGTCTGGGCTTTTCCGGGCAGCATCCGGTTTTGGGGCGGGTAGAAGGCCCCCACGGTCGCTCACTTCGCGTAGCTCCCGAGGCCTTGCAGGCCGCGGCTCGCGAGACGCTTCGCCTCTGTCGCCTGTCCAAAGCTGCTCAAGCAGCTTTGGAGCCGCAGGCTCCAGCCCCTCGGGGGCCGTTGCGCCTGCGCCCCGGCTTGAACGGAGAAGACACGGGCTACCCAAAAGATGGGGTACTGGTCGAAAGCTAGAACCGTTCGGCAGGCAGCAGATAGCGCCACTGTCCCATCGGCAGGCTGCTCATGGATACCCGCCCGACACGAATGCGTTTCATCGCCTGCACGGTGAGTCCGACGCTTTCACACATGAAGGCAATTTGCCCGGGGCGTTCGCCCTTGAGCGCAAAACGCAGACGGGTCTCGTTTTGCCAGCTCACTTTCGCTGGCGGCAACAACACGCCGTTGAAGGTGAAGCCATGGTCGATGCGATTGAGCCGCTGCAGGCCGCCCGGCGCGATGGTACCGGTCACGTCCACGATGACCTCGTGCTCCATGACCACGGCGTCTTCGCTGAGCTTGCGCGCCACGCGCCAGTCCTGCGTGAAAACCACCAGGCCGCTGGCCGGGGTGGCCAGCGGTGTCACCAGCGTCAATGCACTGACATGTTTTTTCAGGGGCCGGATGCCCGAGCGGTCGTCTTTCGCGTGGTTGGCCGGCACGAGCAATTGCGCAGACGGGTTGGCGGGGCGCTTGCTCCCTGCATCCAGGCCGGCGTCGTAGCCTGGCGGCTTGTTCAGCAGCAGCGTGACCGGCGTCAGCGCCAGCAGGCTGGCGTCCGGGTCGAGTTCGACTTTCTGGTCCAGCACGCGGTGCTGCGGCTCTTCCACGACCACGCCATCGACGCGCACCCAGCCGCCTTCGATGTACTGCTCGGCTTCGCGGCGCGAGCAGTTGAGCATCTGGGCCAGATGTTTGGCGAGGCGGACGGGTTCAGTCATGGACGCGGGAGGTCTCAGGGTGGTACAAAAAACATGCTATTGAATAAATAGCGGCTTGCGCCCGCCAGCAAAGGGCTGACGGCATAAAACACTCTCAACCCGGGGCCAACGCCCGCGCCCTAGCTGCTGAACAGGAAATTCATCACGTCGCCATCCTTGACGATGTACTCCTTGCCTTCGCTGCGCATCTTGCCGGCGTCCTTGGCGCCCTGCTCGCCCTGGTAGGTGATGTAGTCGTCAAAGGCAATGGTCTGGGCGCGGATGTAGCCCTTTTCGAAATCGGTGTGGATCACGCCGGCCGCCTGCGGCCCGGTGTCGCCGACATGGATGGTCCAGGCGCGCACCTCTTTCACACCGGCGGTGAAATAGGTCTGCAGGCCGAGCAGCTTGTAGGCGGCGCGGATAAGGCGGTTCAGCCCGGGTTCTTCCTGGCCGATCTCGGCGAGGAACATTTTTTTGTCCTCTTCCTCCATGTCGGCCATCTCGGCTTCCATCTTGGCGCAAATGGCCACGACAGGCGCATTCTGACTGGCCGCGTAGGCACGCAGCTTGTCCAGGAAGGGGTTGTTTTCAAAGCCGTCTTCAGCCACATTGCCGACGAACATGGCCGGCTTGGCGGTGATCAGGAAAAACTGCTTGAGCAACGGCTGCTCTTCCTTGCTGAACTCCAGCGTGCGCACGGGCTTGGCTTCATTGAGGGCCGCCTGGCATTTTTCCAGAATCGCCACCAGCTTGATCGACTCCTTGTCGCCCGAGCGCGCGGTTTTCGTCACGCGGTGCAGGGCTTTTTCGACCGCTGCCAGATCCGCCAGGCACAGCTCGGTCTGGATCACCTCAATGTCGGAAATCGGGTCCACCTTGCCGGCCACGTGGATCACGTTGTCGTCCTCAAAGCAGCGAACGACGTTGACAATCGCATCGGTCTCACGGATGTGCGCGAGAAACTTGTTGCCCAGGCCTTCCCCGGTGCTGGCGCCTGCCACCAGGCCGGCGATGTCGACAAACTCGACAATCGCGGACTGGATCTTCTCGGGCTTGACGATGGCCGCCAGCGCCGCCAGCCGCGGATCGGGCACCTCCACGATGCCGACGTTGGGTTCGATGGTGCAGAACGGGTAGTTTTCCGCTGCGATGCCCGCCTTGGTCAGGGCATTAAAAAGGGTGGATTTACCGACGTTAGGCAAGCCTACAATACCGCACTTCAGACTCATGAAAAACCTTCAAAAACAGGCTGAGAAGTGTATGCGATACGCAGCAGGCCGGGGAATCGGCTTGCTGACAGCCCTGCTTCTGGCTGCATTCCTCAGCCTGCTGGGCACGGCCAGCCAGGCCCAACCGCTGGTCGTTCTCGACGACAACACCCCCGTGTCGGACCTGCAGGCCAGCAGCCTGGTGTGGGTGGATGCCGATGCCGGCGCCACGATCGAACAGATGGTTGCGGGCGACTTCCGGCGTTTGATGAGCCCTGCCCGGGCAAACGCCCACTACACACTCGGACCCGAGGCCGCGCTGTGGCAGCATTTCCGCTTCAAGAGGTCCGTCGACTCCAGGCAGGACTGGCTGCTGGAGTTCCCCTTTCCCATGCTCGACCTGGTGACCGTGTTTCAGCGCGACCGCGCGGGTCGCTGGAACAGCCAGACGGCGGGCGACACCATGGCCGTTTCCAGCTGGCCCGAGCCGGGCCGTCATGCGCAGTTTCATCTGGCGCTGGAAGACGACACAACGCATGACGTGTATGTCCGCATCAAGCATGTGACGCCGGCCCATTTTCCGGTCATTGCCCTCTCCGGCCAGGCCCGCAGCCATCAACTGCAGCTCGACTACATGATCATTGGGGTCGTGCTCGGCACCCTGCTGCTGCTGATCGTGGCGGGCGCCGCGCAAAGCTGGGTCTACCGCGACTGGGCCTACGGCTGGTATGCCGTCTATGCCGCCATCATGACCCTGGTCGTCGCCACCACGAGTGGCATGGCCGGCCACCTGCTGTGGAGCAACTTTGCGGACTGGAACAACGCCGTCCAGGGTGTGCTGGGCTTGCTGGGCGGCAGCGCGGCCCTGCTGGTGGTTCGCAAGCTGTGCGGCATCGCCGGCCGCCACCGCTGGTTTGACCAGACGGTGTACGCCACCGGCCTGGCCGGCCCCGTGCTGGCTTTTGCCTACGTCGGGCTGGACCGGCAATGGGGTGTCCACCTGATCGGCGCCTACCTGCTGGTGATCGTGGTGCTGGGACTGGCGACCGCCTACGCCACTTGGCGGCGCCAGGACGTGGTGGGCGCCTGGGTGCTGGCGGCCTTCACCCCGCTGGCACTGAGCACCGCGCTGGCAGCGGCCCGGATTTTTGGCTGGGTGCCGACCTCCTGGCTGTCGCAATATGCCTTCATGCTGTCGCTCGCCGTCGAGGTGCCCTTGCTGCTGGTGGCCCTGAACATCCGTTCCCGCGAAAGGCATGGGGTCGAGGCCCGTGAGCAGGCCATGGCCAGCCAGGATGCACTCACCGGCCTGTTGGCCAGGCACCTCTTTGAAGACCGGCTCAAGCAGGTCGTGTCCCGCGCCAAACGGCACGGGGAACCGGCCGCCGTGGTGTACGTGAAACTGGTGAACTACGACTACGTCAAACGCAGCTACGGCATCGCCGTGGCCGAGCAAAGCCTGCTGCGCAGCGTGATCAAGCTGCGCCGCATCATGCGCGACGTCGACACCGCGGGCCGGGTCGATGAAGCCTGTTTTGGCCTGATCATGGAAGGCGTCTCCTCGCGCGAGGTGATCACGGCCATGGCGGCGCGGCTGATCGCGGCCGGCCTGATGCCGCTCAAGGGTCTCAAGCCCGAAGTCATCCTGCAGTTTCACATCGCCGGTGTGCTGCTCAGCGAGAAGCTGATGGAAGGCCCCGAACTCTCCAGGGCACTGGAAGCCATGCTTTCGGGCATGGCGGCGCGCACGCGCCGGCCCATCCGTTTTCTGGAGCCTGAACTGACCCGGCCCATGCCGCTGGCGGCGGACTCCGGCTTCGATGAGGCCGATGGCCACAGCCAGCCCGCCTAGGCAACGACAAGGCTCAGTCGAAGTTGTAGTTCGCCGTGACGCTTTGCCCCACCCTGAGCAGGTGGTCGTTGCCCTGCAGCACGATGGCATTCATGCCAAAACTCACCGCTCCCTTGAGGCGCGGGTCCTGCCGGTAGGTCTGCAGGGTGTCGCCGACCTCGGGGCTGCTCAAGGCTGTGGCCGGGTCGATATTGGGAATCGGGCAACGCGCGCAGGGCTTGACCGGCTTGAGCTGTACCACGCCCTGTTCCGTGGCAATTTTCAGCAGGTCGAGCCGGTCTTCATCGTGCGGCACAAGTTCGCTGGCACCGGGCGCATCGCCGATCACGATATTCGGCCGGAAACGCGCCATGCCGACAGCCGTAGCGCCCGCGGCCTGCAGCTTTTCATTCAACCCTGCCAGCGAAGCTTCACTGAGCACCAGCACCGGGTAGCCGTCGCTGAACTGGTTGAGAGCCTCCACGTCGCCTGTCCATTGCCGGCTGGACACGCGCTTTTCCTCGGGATCAAAACGTACCAGCCGCGCCTTCACGCCGAGGAAATCGCTGAACCACTGGGCCGCGATGGGTCCCATGTCGTAAGCCTGGGCCTCGTCGTCCCAGATCGTGACGCGCAACGGCTCCTGCACCTGGTCGAGCGCAATATGCAGCGCCAGCATACCGGGTGCACGCAGGACCATGTCGTGGTACTTGAGCTGGGGCTGGATCAGCGCCATGCGCGGCAGCTCACGCTGCGTCAGGAAGGAACCCTCCTCGTCAACCACCATCCAGGCCCGGTCAAATTCGAGCCCTGTTTCGGTCAATATCGCTTCCTGCACCTGCACCCCGGCGCAGGACTTGACGGGATAGACCCACAGCCCGGTAATCACCGCCCCGACGTCGCCCGACGCGGCGCCCGATGTTTCGCTCATTGATTCACGCACGTGTCAAACCCTTCAAAAATTCAGTTCAAGATGCCCTGTCCGGGGACGATTTTGCCCTGCCTTCTAAAATGAGCCATGTCCAAGCCTTTTGATGTGTGTATCCGCGGTGGCGGTGTGGTCGGCCGTACGCTGGCATTGCTGCTGGCACGCGAGCGCCTGCACGTGGCGCTGGTCACCCGGCCCGCGCCGGCCGGCAACCCGGCGGAACCCGCCGTCCCGCAGGATGTACGGGCCTACGCCCTGAACAGCGCCTCGCGGCAACTGCTGACTTCGCTGAGGGCCTGGCCCGACGCGCCTGCAGCCACGCCTGTGCTGGAAATGCAGGTCTGGGGCGACGACGGAGGCCGGCTTGATTTTGCAGCCCCGCCGGGCAGCACCGAGACAGCCCTGGCCTGGATCGTCGATGTACCGGCGCTGGAGCTGCAACTGGCCGAAGCCGTGCGCTACCAGCCGCAGATCGAAACCGTGGAGGCGCCTGTCAAGGCCGCGCTCACGGTGATCTGCGAGGGCCAAAAAAGCACCAGCCGCAACGAATTCGGCGTGCAGTGGATCATCAAGCCCTATCCGCAAAAAGCCATCGCCGCCCGCCTGCAAAGCGACCTGGCACATCGGGGTGTGGCCCGCCAGTGGTTCCACAACGGCGAGATTCTGGCTCTTTTGCCGATTGGCGGCGCCGACGGGAACTCTGTGGCGCTGGTCTGGTCTGTCTCTGTGGAGCGCGCAACCGCGCTGGAGAAGTTGACCCCGGAAGAATTTTCCGCGGCGGTGCAAACCGTCTGCGGTGCCGAAGCAGGTTGCCTGCAGTTGGCGAGCAGCCTGTCGAGTTGGCCGCTGGCGCTGTCGCGGGCCGAACGCTGGGTCGGGCCGGGCTGGGCGCTGGCCGGGGACGCCGCCCATGCCGTGCATCCGCTGGCGGGCCAGGGCCTGAACCTGGGCCTGGCCGATGCGGCCGGACTCGCGGCCGTGATTCACGGACGCGAATATTGGCGCGGTCTGGGCGATGAAAAGCTGTTGCGGCGTTATGAACGCTCGCGCAAGGCCGATGTGGCGGCCATGGGCGCAGTGACGGATGGATTACACGGCCTGTTCGCGCAAAACGACGCGCGTTGGCAGGCTTTGCGCAATTGGGGCATGAAGGGCTTTGCACGCAGCGGACCGCTGAAGGAATGGGTCACGCGCCGGGCCATGGGTTCATCGCCGCACCGCCCGGGATGAGCTGCCCCTGGACGGGGCAGCGCAAGACACCGAAAGACACGCTGTGAAAAGCGTGAGAGTTCATCACACAGACTGGAAAACAATGACACTGTTCAAGACCATCCTGACCGGCACCCTGCTGGCCCTTAGCCTGGGCGCCTTTGCGCAGGAAGCGGCCATCCGCAAGAACCTGGCCGAGCGCCTGCCGAACCTGCCCAGAATCGACGAGATCAACAAGACGCCCATGGCCGGCCTGTATGAAGTGCGCGTCAACGGCAGCGATATTTTTTACACCGATGCCGAAGGCAACTACCTGATCCAGGGCAACCTGATCGACACCAAGGTCAGGCGCAACCTGACGGAAGAACGCGTCGACAAGCTCAACGCCGTGTCTTTTGATGCGCTTCCACTGAAAGACGCCTTCACCATTGTGCGCGGCAACGGCAAGCGCAAGGTGGCGGTGTTTGAAGACCCGAACTGCGGCTATTGCAAACGTTTTGAACGGGACATGCAAAAGGTCAGCGACGTGACCGTCTACATGTTCCTGTATCCCATCCTCAGTGCGGATTCGACGGAAAAGTCGAAAAACATCTGGTGCGCCAAGGACAAGGCCAAGGCCTGGCAGGACCTGATGGTGCGTGACCAGCCGGTGGCCAACGCCAGTTGCGACGCCGGCGCGTTGGCGCGCAACATCGAGTTCGGCAAAAAACACCGCATTACCGGCACCCCGACGCTGATTTTTGCCGACGGCTCGCGCGTGCCCGGCGCCATCAGTGCCCAGCAGGTCGAGAAATACCTGACCGACGCCAAGCCCCAGTAAACCCGCCGCGCCTGAATTGATGCATCAAAAGGCCTGCTAGCCCTTGTCCGGCGGGCGCCAGCTGCTCTTTTTTCAGTAGCATGCTCACCCGCCACCAGCAGCGGCAACGCCGGGTGAGCCCCGGCCGATGCGGTATTCTTTGGGCCTATGCCCAAACCTTCCTCCAAGCCCTCCGGAACGCCATCCGCGGGGATCCACTACCGCGTCGAGATCGCCGACCTTCACGCCCACCTGTTCCGTGTCACCCTGACCATTGCCCGACCCGCCGCGTTGCAGCGGGTGGCGCTGCCGGTGTGGATTCCCGGCAGTTATCTGGTCCGCGAGTTTTCGAAAAACCTGCAGAGCCTGCGCGCACGGCAAGGCGCACGGGCGCTGCCCGCCGGCCAGATCACGCAGCTCGACAAATGCAGCTGGCAGATCCGCTGCAATGCAGACAAGCCGCTGGTGCTGCTCTACGAGGTCTATGCCAACGACAACTCGGTGCGCACGGCCTCGCTGGACGCGGGCCGCGGCTTCTTCAACGGCAGCTCCCTGTGCCTGCGGGTCGATGGCCAGGACCAGGCACCGCACCTGCTTGAAGTGATGGCCGCGCCGGCCATCAGCGACTGGTCCTTGGCCACCGGACTGAGCCCTCTGAAAGTCGACAAGCAGGGTTTCGGCAGCTACCTGGCCGCCAACTACGACGAACTGGTGGATGGCCCGGTCGAGATGGGGAGCTTCTGGAGCGGATCTTTTCTGGCCTGCGGTGTGCCGCACCGCTTTGTGGTGGCCGGCGCCACGGCAAGCTTTGACGGCGCCCGGCTGCTGGCCGATGCCCGGAAAATCTGCGAGGCCCAGATACGCTTCTGGCACGGCGGCAAAAAGCCGCCGTTCAAAAATTACGTTTTCATGCTCAACGCCGTGGACGACGGTTACGGCGGGCTGGAGCACCGCAACTCCACCGCGCTGATCTGCAAACGCCAGGACTTGCCGCGCCTGGGCAGCAGCAAGCTGCCGGAGGGGTACACCACGCTGCGCGGACTGATCAGCCATGAATATTTCCACACCTGGAACGTCAAGCGCCTGCGCCCCGCGGAGTTCGGCAACTACGACTACGGCAGTGAAAACTACACGCAGCTGCTCTGGTTTTTTGAAGGCTTCACCAGTTACTACGACGACCTGGTCCTGTGCCGCGCCGGCCTGATCGATGAAGCGGCTTATCTGAAACTTCTGAACAGGACCATCAACCAGGTCATGCAGGCGCCGGGGCGGTTGGTGCAGTCGGTGGCCCAGGCCAGTTTCGACGCCTGGGTCAAGTATTACCGCCAGGATGAAAACACGCCGAATGCCACGGTCAGCTATTACACCAAGGGCGCCTTGGTCGCCCTGTGTCTTGACCTGAGCCTGCGCGCCGAAAGCAGGGACACGGTCCCGGCCAGCCTGGACGACGTGATGCGCAGCCTGTGGCTGCGTTGCCGCGGCGGCGTGATGAGCGAAGCGGATGTCACCGCCGCACTGCTGGAGGTCGGCGGTCGCTCTTATGCGGCGGAAATCGCCAGCTGGGTGCATGGCACGGGCGAGCTGCCGCTGAAAGACCTGCTGCAGCGCCACGGCGTCGCCGTACTCGAGGAGCCAGCGCAGCTGGCGCAGGCACTGGGCCTGCGGGTGCAGGAAACGGGCGGCATCCAGATCAAGACGGTATTGCGCGGCGGTGCGGCCGAACAGGCCGGGTTTGCCGCGGGCGACGAGTGGCTGGGCCTCGAAACACCTGTGACCGGAAAAAGCAAAAAAACGGCGCAGCCACCCCATTCCGGCTGGCGCCTGGGCAAGCTCGATGAGTTGCCGTTTTACGCCGGACCCAGCAAAAAGATCACGGCGCTGGTGGCACGCGACAAGCGCCTGCTTCGGCTCGAGTTGACGATGCCGCCGGACACGACCACCTGGCGGCTGCTGGCCAAGGATGCGGCGCTGGTGAAAAAGTGGCTGCTGCCCGCCGGCTGAGCCCGCGATTCAGCCAGCAGGCATCTGCGCTTCGATCTGGGCCACAAACCGCTCGGCTTCAGCGGCGCCCTTGATCTCGCGAACGATCTCGCGGGCCCGCTTGATCACGGCGACAAAATCGGCGAGATCGCGCGCGCCCTCGATCTTGATGCACAGCGGCTCAGCCATCGGACCGAGCAGGTGCTCCAGCAAATGCGAGGAAAACCGCTGCGCCTGCGCCAGGTTGGCTGCGCGCTGCGGTGCTGCCGTGGCCGACGGCTGCGGCCCCCCCGCCGGCTCCAGCGCGGCCGGCATGGTTCTTTCTTCAGCCACTGCCGGCGCCACCAGGCCCTCGGCCTCGAGTTCTGACAGACGCTGCGGATCGCCGAGCGCTGCGGCCATGGTGGTCAGTTCTGCGTAGGTTCTTTTGCCATCAACCATGATCAACAGGGAACGCAATCTGGGGGCCAGGCCGGAATGCCGGTTTGCAACCGCCTCCGTTCCCTTCTGCGTTTTTTGATAGATCACTTGCTTGTTCGGCATGGCAACCTCCTGTAACTATTTGTCAGCTCAGTCTAGAACCAAAACAGTACAACGTCGAGAGGGTGCTTACCCCGGAAAACCCGGAAGCGCAGCTCAATGCCGGCGGTCCAGCACCCGCTTGGCCTTGCCCAGACTGCGCTCCACACCGCCCTCGGCACGCAACTCGATGTCCACACTGGTCCCGATGTAAGCCTTGATCTCATGCTGCAGCAGGTGGGCCGCTGCCTGCGCGGACGGGCTGTCGGGTGCCAGGCCGGGGCGGGTCTCCACCGCCACACGCAGGCAGTCCATGCTGCCCTCGCGGGTCAGAATGCACTGGTAATGCGGCGTCAGCTCATGGCGCTTGAGGATCAACTCCTCGATCTGCGTGGGAAACACGTTGACGCCGCGCACGATCATCATGTCGTCGCTGCGGCCCGTGATCTTCTCCATGCGGCGCATGCTGCGCGCCGTGCCGGGCAACAGGCGCGTCAGGTCGCGTGTGCGGTAGCGAATGATGGGCAGCGCTTCCTTGGTGAGACTGGTGAACACCAGCTCGCCGATCTCGCCGTCGGGCAGCAGTTCACCGCTGACGGGATCGATGATCTCGGGATAGAAATGGTCTTCCCAGATGGTCGGGCCGTCTTTGGTTTCCACACACTCGCTGGCCACGCCCGGGCCGATGACCTCGCTCAGGCCGTAGATGTCCACGGCATCGATGCCCATGCGCTTTTCAATCGCCAGGCGCATGTCGTTGGTCCAGGGTTCGGCGCCGAAGATGCCGGTGCGCAGGCTGGCGTCGGCGGCGGACAAGCCCTGCTTTTCAAACTCGTCGGCGATCGCCAGCATGTAGCTGGGTGTGACCATGATGATGTCGGGCTTGAAATCGGTGATCAGCTGCACCTGCCGCTCGGTCTGCCCGCCGCCAAACGGCACGACGGTCAGGCCCAGTTTCTCGGCACCGTAGTGCGCGCCCAGCCCGCCGGTGAACAGGCCGTAGCCGTAGCTGATGTGCACCAGGTCGCCGGGGCGCGCACCCGCCGCGCGTATGCTGCGGGCGACACAGCCGGCCCACATGTCCACGTCATTTTTGGTGTAGGCCACCACGGTCGGTTTGCCGGTGGTGCCGCTGGACGCGTGAATACGCACACACTGCTCGCGCGGCACCGCAAACATGCCGAAGGGGTAGCTGTCGCGCAGGTCGTGTTTGGTGGTGAAGGGAAACTTCGCCAGGTCGGCCAGCGACTTGCAGTCCCCCGGATGCACGCCCGCAGCATCGAACTTGGCCTTGTAGACCGGGGAATGCCGGTAGGCATGCTGCAGCGTGGACTGCAGGCGTTTGAGCTGCAGGGCGCGCAGTTCGTCGAGGCTGGCCTTTTCAATCGGTTCGAGCGGAAAACTTGTCATGAGATCTCCGGAATCACGTGGCCTGCAATCTGCGCGCTTTTCCCACGGAACATCGCAATGACCTCGCCGCGCTGGTTGCTGACCTTCATGTCGTAAATGCCGTGCCGGCCCTGCAGCGTCTGCTCCACCCCTTCGCAAGTCAACACATCGCCGAGCTGGCCGGGTTTGAGAAACTCGATGCTGCAACCTGCCGCCACCGCGACCTTGTTGTAGCTGTTGCAGGCAAAGGCAAAGGTCGAGTCGGCCAGCGTGAAAATCAGTCCTCCGTGGCAGATCTTGTGGCCGTTGAGCATGGGCTCACGCACGGCCATGCGCATGACGGCGCGGCCGGGTGCGCAGGACACCAGTTCCATCTGCATGAAGTCGCGCGAGGCACTGTCGGCGGCAAACATGGATTCGCCCACGGCGCGGGCCAGCTGCTGTGCATCCATCTAATTGCCCCTGAACGCAGCCGGGCGCTTCTCGAGGAAGGCCATCACGCCTTCGATGTAATCGTGGCTGCGGCCCAGCGCCGACTGGGTGTCGCGCTCCTGGTCCAGCTGGGCATCCAGGCCCCGGCTGGCGCCTTCGCTGAGCAGGCGCCGCGTTTCGACAAGGGCGCGGGTCGGCATGACGGCCAGGCGCGCGGCCAGCGCCATCGCCTTGTCCAGGCAGTCTTCGCCCTCGGCGGCCACGTCCCAGATCATCCCCCACTCTTTCGCATCCTTCGCGCTGAGCTTGTCGCCCAACATGGCCAGCCCCATCGCGCGCGCCAGGCCCAGGCGCTTGACCAGAAACCAGGAGCCACCCGCGTCAGGTACCAGGCCGATCTTGCTGAAAGCCTGGATGAAGCTGGCGCCCGGCGCGGCAATCGCCAGGTCGCAGGTCATGGCCAGCGATGCGCCTGCCCCGGCGGCCACGCCGTTCACGGCGGCAATCGTCGGCACGCGCAGCTTCTGCAGGCGCCGCACCGTCGGGTTGAAGGCCTGGTCGATGATGGGCCCGGGGTCGGCCCGTTCGACGAGGTTGGGGCCGGGCGCGAAGTCGAACTCGGCCAGATCGGCGCCCGCGCAGAAGCCGCGGCCGGCGCCGGTGATCACGAGGGCGCGCAGCGACGGATCGGCCTCCACGGCGTCCAGCGCTGTCCAGAGCTGCTGGTGCATCTGGCGGGTAAAACTGTTCAGGGCCTGCGGCCGGTTCAGCGTCACAAGCGCCACGGCGCCTCGTGTGGACAACAGCACGGCAGGTTCGGAAGGGACATCGGTCATAAGCATCTCCTGTGACGAATCTAGCATTAACCGACCGTCAGGTCGGTTAATGTTTTCCCTTGCTTTTCCACCTCATGGCGCGCCCGCCGGGCAAAAGGATCGTGGCATGATTCAGCCTCCAAAGGAACCCGCCATGACTTATGAATTGATCCAGACCCGCACCGAAGGCCGCGTGGGTATCGTCACCCTGAACCGGCCCAAACAACTCAATGCACTCAACGACCAGTTGATGGACGAGCTGGGCGCTGCGCTCAAGGTCTTCGACGCGGACGACAACATCGGCTGCATGATCCTGACCGGCAGCGAAAAAGCCTTTGCGGCCGGCGCCGACATCGGCGCGATGGCGAGCTACAGCTTCGCCGACGTCTACAAGGGCGACTACATCACGCGCAACTGGGAGCAGATCCGCAGCATCCGCAAGCCGGTGATCGCCGCCGTGAGCGGCTTTGCACTTGGCGGCGGCTGCGAGCTGGCCATGATGTGCGACTTCATCATTGCCGCGGACAACGCCCGCTTCGGCCAGCCTGAAATCAAGCTCGGCATCATCCCCGGCTCGGGCGGCACGCAGCGCCTGCCGCGCGCCGTGGGCAAGGCCAAGGCCATGGACCTGGTCCTGACCGGCCGCATGATGGATGCGGTGGAAGCCGAACGCAGCGGGCTCGTCAGCCGTGTCGTGCCGCTGGACAAGCTGATGGAGGAAGCGCTGGGCGCCGCGCTGCAGATCTGCGACTACGGGCAGATTGCCGTGATGGCTGCCAAGGAAGCCGTGAACCGCGCCTGGGAAGGCACCCTGGCCGACGGCATCATGTTCGAGCGGCGCCTGTTCCACGCGACCTTTGCCACCGAGGACCAGAAGGAAGGCATGGACGCTTTTGTGGGCAAGCGCAAGCCGGTGTTCAAGCACAGGTAGAGCCCCCACGGTCGCGCACTGCGGGTCGCTCCCTGAGCCCGAGGGCCACTGCGCCTGCGGCCCGGCGAAGCCGGTTCCGCGGCCCCTGCCTGACTGAAGAACCCCACAGTTTCTCAATGTGTAGCGCGTCTCGTCAAAAATCCGTTCAGGTTTGGCTATAATCTGCGACGCGCGGTGATATAGCTCAGTTGGTTAGAGCGCAGCATTCATAATGCTGATGTCGGTGGTTCAAGTCCACCTATCACCACCACGGTTTCGCGGAGCCCCAGAGGTTGATCCTCTGGGGCTTTGTTACTTCACAGCCTCTGGACATAAACCATGAAACGCTGCCTGCCCTCCCTGCCTCTGGCCCTGCCGGCCGCGCTGATCGCCGTGCTGATGACGCTGGTCAGCCTGTTCGCCACGCCGGCGCTGGCCCAGACCGACGAAGTCCCCAGCGTCCGCAATTTCCCCAAGGCCGCCCTGCGCGGCCTGCTGGTGGTCCGGGCGCCGCCCGACATCAGCCTCAACGGCAAGACCGACCGCCTGTCGCCCGGTGCACGCATTCGCAACGCCAACAACAACTATGTGTTGTCGGGCGCCCTGCTGGGCCAGGAGTTGCTGGTCAATTACACCCGCGACAGCGCCGGTCTGGTGCACGAGGTCTGGGTGCTGACCCGCGAGGAAGCCAAGGAAAAACGCGCAGGCCTGTCCACGCGCAATTTCCTTTTCAACTTCGAGGGTGAAGCCGCGCCGCAGGACGACGGCAAAACCCCTTACAACCAGCTGCCGCGCTACCAGCAGTAGCCGGCTCCGCGCCGGCCCGCCAGCCGTTTTTATAATAAAACAGGCCTCCAGCCCTTTACTGACGGGCGCCAACAGCTCCCAATTCGATAGTAAATCCATGAGCAAAAAAGTCTTTATCAAAACCTTCGGCTGCCAGATGAACGAGTACGACTCGGACAAGATGTCCGACGTGCTGCACGCCGCCCAGGGTTACGAGCCCACCAGCAATGTGGATGAGGCCGACCTGATCCTGTTCAACACCTGCTCGGTGCGCGAAAAGGCGCAGGAAAAGGTGTTCAGCGACCTCGGGCGCGTCAAGCACCTGAAGAAAAAGGGCGTGCTGATCGGCGTTGGTGGCTGTGTGGCCAGCCAGGAGGGCGACGCCATCATCGAACGCGCGCCCTATGTCGATGTGGTGTTCGGCCCGCAGACCCTGCACCGCCTGCCCGACCTGCTGGCCAGGCGCATCAGCCTGGGCAAATCGCAGGTGGACATCAGCTTTCCCGAGATCGAGAAATTCGACCACCTGCCGCCGGCCCGCGTGGAAGGCCCGAGCGCGTTTGTGAGCATCATGGAGGGCTGCTCCAAATACTGCAGCTACTGCGTCGTGCCCTACACGCGCGGCGAGGAAGTCTCGCGCCCGTTCGAGGACGTGCTGGTGGAAGTGGCGGGTCTGGCCGATCAGGGCGTGCGTGAAGTCACCCTGCTGGGGCAGAACGTCAACGCCTACCGCGGGCCCATGGGCAACACTGCCGACATCGCCGATTTCGCCACCCTGCTCGAATATGTCTCCGACATTCCCGGCATCGAACGCATCCGTTATGTCACCAGCCACCCCAACGAGTTCACCCAGCGCCTGATCGATGCCTATGGCAAGCTGCCCAAGCTGGTCAACCACCTGCACTTGCCGGTGCAGCATGGCTCCGATCGCATCCTGATGGCCATGAAACGCGGCTACACGGCGATGGAATACAAGAGCACCATTCGCAAGCTGCGCGCGATCCGCCCCGAGCTGGCCATGAGCAGCGACTTCATCGTCGGGTTCCCCGGCGAGACCGAGGACGACTTCGGCAAGATGATGAAGCTGATCGACGACATCGGCTACGACACCTCCTTCAGCTTCATCTTCAGCCCGCGGCCCGGCACGCCCGCGGCCAACCTGCTAGATGATACGCCGCACGAGGTCAAGCTCGCGCGGCTGCAGCGCCTGCAGGCCGCCATCGACGACAGCGTGCGCGCCATCAGCGCCAGCCGCCAGGGCACGGTGCAGCGCATCCTCGTCGAAGGGGCCTCCCGCAAGGACCCGACCGAGCTGATGGGCCGCACCGAATGCAACCGCGTCGTCAACTTCAGGGGCCAGCCCCGCCTGATCGGCCAGATGGTGGACGTGACCATCACCGAAGCCTCGCAACGCTCCCTGCGCGGCGACGTGCTGCACCATGAAGAGCCTGCACTGAGCGCTTGAACCGCGCGCAGTACCCCGCCGGCAAGGTCCTCCCATGCTTGAGCGCGTTTCCTTCCGCCAGCTGCTGGTGGCAGCCTTTTTGCTGATTGCCGGCCTGCTGGCGGCCGCCTCGCTGCGCGCCGTGTTCACGCTGGAGCAACTCACGATGCAAAGCCGCGACGGTGCGGTGCGCGCACTCGACCTCAGCGCGGCCGCCCAGTCCCTGGACGAACGCAGCGTGGCGATGGAACGCACCGCGCGCCAGTCGCTGGTGCTGTCGGACCGCGTGCTGCGCGAGCGCTTCGACGAAGCCGCGGCCGATGCCCGAACCGTGCTGGCGCGGCTGGGTCCGCAAAACGTGCCGGCCGCCCTGGTCACCGACTGGAAGAACCACCTGCAGGCCGTCACCGCGCTGCTGTCGGGCTCGCCCGATACCGCGCTCGACAGGGACAGGCAGGTCGCGCAGGAATTCCGCGAGCTGGACCGCATCAACGCAGCCATTGCGCAGCAGGTCCGGCAGACCATCGCGACGCAAAACCGCAGCCTGCTCGACACGCTGGAAAACCGCCGCCGGCAATTGACACAACAGGTGCTGGGCGCAATCGCGCTGGCCGTCCTGATGGCGCTGGCCTTCGGCATCTGGCTCACGCGCCCGCTCAACCGCCTGGAAAAAGCCATCATCGGCCTCGGCGAAAACCGCCTGGACGAAGCCATCCGCATCGACGGCCCGGCCGACTTGCAACTGGTCGGACAGCGGCTGGAATGGCTGCGGCTGCGGCTGGTGGAGCTGGACGCCGACAAGTCGCGGTTTTTGCGCCATGTTTCGCACGAACTCAAAACCCCGCTCGCGTCGCTGCGCGAGGGCGTGTCGCTGCTCGAAGACGGCGTGGCCGGCGAGCTCAGCGCCAATCAGCGGGAGGTGGCCAAAATCCTGCGCCACAACACCGGCCTGCTGCAGGGCCAGATCGAGGACCTGTTGCGCTTCAATGCGGCGGCGTTCGAGGCCCGTCAGCTGCGCCGGGAGAAAACCGACCTGCTGCAGCTCATTGAAGAACAGGTGGAAAGCCAGCGCCTGCAGTGGCGCGCGCGCGATCTGCAGGTCAGCGTCGAGGGACCGGCCCTGCAGGCCGAGGTGGACCGCGACAAGCTGGGAACCGCCATCGCCAACCTGCTGTCCAACGCCATCCGGTTTTCTCCGGCTGGAGGCAGGATACGCATCCGCCTGAGCCAGTTCGCCGACGTTGTGCACATCGATATGGACGACGAAGGCCCGGGCATCGCCTACGACGACCAGGCGCGCATTTTTGAGCCCTTTTACCGCGGCGAGCGGCAACCCCCGCAAGTGGTGCGAGGCAGCGGCATTGGCCTGTCCATCGTTCACGAGTACATTGCTGCCCATGGGGGCCGGGTGCAGTTGTTGCCGGACGGCCCGGGTGCCCATTTCAGGATAGAACTTCCCCATGCTTTCAAGTCTTGAGGCCTTCAGCCCCGTCTTTTGCCGCGCCCTGCCCTGGGCGCTGGCCCTCAGCCTGGCTGCCGGCTGCACCATGCCTGCCGCTTCGCCAGCCATGGCCACCGTGACGAAAGCGGCGCCGGCAGCGCCGCCAGCACCGTCCAACGCCGCACCTTCGGAGGCAGACGCCGTCACGCCCCTGCTGGCCTACGCCGACCGGCTGCGCAGCCTGCCCGGCCCCGAACTGGCCCAGGAAATCACCCGGCTCGGCAACGCTGCGTCAGCGGGCGATCAGCTGCGCCTGGCTCTCACGCTGAGCCAGACCCGGCAGCTCCCCGATCTGGTGCGCGCGCAGGAACTGCTGCAGCGCGCCCTGGCAAACAACAGTGAGGAAGCCCGACCACTGCATGCCCTGGCGCGCCTGCTGGCCGCACGTTTTGCCGAGCAGCGGCGGGCCGAAGAACAGCTGGACCGGCAGAACCAGCAGCTGCGCGATCTGCAACGCCGCCTCGAACAGACCCAGGACAAACTCGACGCCCTCAAGGAAATCGAACGCAGCCTGAGCAACCGCCCTGCGGCGGCCCCGGCATCGTCGCCACGCGGCCGCACCCGGCCACCAAGCCCATGACAAGCCCCAACGCCCACCTGCTGGTCGTCGACGACGACGCCGACATGCTGCGCCTGCTGACCATGCGGCTGACAGCGGCGGGTTACCGCGTCAGCGCGGTGAGTTCGGCCGAAGCCGCCCTGACCCAGCTCGAGATCGAGCGCCCGCAGCTGGTGCTGAGCGACGTGCGCCTGCCCGGCAAGGACGGCCTGGCGCTGTTTGACGAGATTCGCAGCCAGCACCCCTCGCTGCCGGTGATTCTGCTGACGGCCCACGGCACGATTCCCGATGCGGTGGAGGCCACCGAACGCGGCGTGTTCACCTACCTGACAAAACCGTTTGACGGCAAAGGCCTGCTCGACAAGATCGCCCAGGCCCTGTCGCTGAGCGCGCCGGTGCCGGCGGTGCCGGCCGGCCAGTCGCCGGCCTGGCAAAGCGGGTTCATCAGCCGTTCCAGCCGCATGGCCGAAACCCTGGCCGAGGCGCGCATGGTGGCCCAGTCGGACGCCAGCGTGATGTTGCGCGGCGAAAGCGGCACCGGCAAGGAACTGCTGGCCCAGGCCATCCACCAGGCCAGCCCGCGCGCCGCCCGGCCGTTCATCGCCGTGAACTGCGGCGCCATTCCCGAGGCCCTGCTCGAGTCCGAACTGTTTGGCCATGTCAAGGGCGCCTTCACCGACGCCTCGGCCAGCCACAAGGGGCTGTTCCAGGCTGCCGAGGGCGGCACCCTGCTGCTCGATGAAATCGGTGACATGCCGCTGGCCCTGCAGGTCAAGCTGCTGCGGGTGCTGCAGGAACGCACCGTCCGGCCGCTGGGGTCCAGCCAGTCCATCCCCGTCGATGTGCGCATTCTCTCGGCCACCCATCGAGACCTCGATGCGGCCATGGCCGAAGGCCAGTTCCGCACCGACCTGTATTACCGGCTCAATGTGGTCACGCTGACCCTGCCCCCCCTGTCCGAACGGCGTGAGGACATCGCGCTGCTGGCCAATCATTTTCTCCTCAAGCTCTCTGAAAAATACGGCAAGCGCCTGAGCGGCTTTGCGCCGGAAGCGATCAAGGCCCTGAACACCGCCGCCTGGCCGGGCAACGTGCGCCAGCTCTACAACGTGGTCGAACAGGTCTGCGCGCTGGCCAGCACACCACTGATTCCTCTGACGCTGATTCAACGTGCGCTGCGCTCGCCAAGTGTGCAGGTGCTCACCTTGGCTGAGGCACGCCAGCGTTTCGAACACGAGTACCTGGTCGGCCTGCTCAAACTGACCGACGGCAACGTGGCCGATGCTGCCCGGTTGGCGGACCGCAACCGCACCGAGTTTTACCGTCTGCTGCAAAAGCACGGCCTGACGCCGGGCCACTTCAAAACCGACCCGGCGACTACCCTTTCTGATCCTGTCGCCGAGGAGCGACAGGGCCAAGCCCCTGATTCCAAACACTAATTTCATCAGGCCGGCGATAGCTGTCGCCCGAAGGCGACAAAAACAGCGGTCCACCAGCCTTTTTCACGGTCGGGATCAACGGTTCAGCGGTTAAATCGATTCAAGCCGTTGATTTAAAACAACTTTTTCGGGTTGGCACAGGGTTTGCCCTAGTCAACCCATGCAAGCTGTTTTCCCCCGCTTCTCAACGCTTTTCCTGCACGTACGGCCAGCACGCTTTTTTGCGCTGCTGGGCCTGTGTGCCGCGCTGGCCAGTGCCCATGCCTGGACTCTGGACGACGTGGGCGCCCTGGCGCAAAAACGCGCGCAAACCCCTTACCAGCAGCCACGGGCCGCTGTTCCGGCCGAACTGGCTGCCCTGGACTACGACGGCCTGCGGGACATCCGTTTCAAGGACGACAAGGCCTTGTGGCGCGCCGACCAGCTTCCCTACGAAGCCAAGTTTTTCCATGTCGGCCGGCAGACCGACGCTGTACACATTCACGAGTTGTCTGCCCAGGGCAACAAGCTCCTGCGTTACAGCGCCGACGACTTCAGCTACGGCAAGAACCAGCTGAACCCGGCGCGCTGGGGCGATATAGGCCACGCCGGCTTTCGCCTCCACACCGCTCTCAATTCACCCGCCTACAAGGACGAGTTGGTTGCCTTTCTGGGCGCCAGCTACTTCCGCGCCCTGGGTGCCGGCCAGCGTTACGGCCTGTCGGCCCGTGGCCTGGCGGTCGACCCCACCGGTGCACAGCAGGAAGAGTTTCCGCGTTTCACCGATTTCTGGCTCGAAAAGCCGGCTCTCGGTGCGAAGCAGGTCACGGTCTATGCCCTGCTGGATTCGGCGCGCATGACAGGCGCCTACCGCTTTGACATCCGTCCCGGCGAAGAAACCGTCACCGAGGTGCATGCCCGCATCTTCATGCGCGCAGGCGCCGGCCCGCGGGTGGCCACCCTCGGTGTGGCGCCGCTGACCAGCATGTTTTTCTTCGGCGAAAACCAGCCGCGCGCTGGCGACTTCCGGCCAGAAGTGCATGACTCGGACGGGCTGATGGTGGCCACCGGGGAAGGTGAATGGTTATGGCGTCCGCTGCAGAACCCGGTTTCCCCCCTGGTGACCTCTTTCAGCATGAAAAGCCTCAAGGGTTTTGGCCTGATGCAGCGTGACCGCGCCTTCTCCAGCTACGAAGACAGCGAAGCCCGGTACGAGCTTCGGCCCAGCGCATGGGTGACCCCGCTGGGCGACTGGGGCGCGGGCCGCGTCGAGCTGCTGCAGTTTGCGACGCCGGACGAAACCCATGACAACGTGGCCGCCTACTGGGTACCGGCAAAAATGCCCGCCCCGGGCGAATCATTGAACCTGGCGTGGCAGATTGGCTGGCAGGGCAAAAACCAGCAACGCCCGCCCAACGGCTGGGTCATCCAGTCGCGCCGCGGCACCGGCTACAGCAAGCTCAGCGCCGAGGCCCTGGCCCAGCAGACACAGTTTGTCATCGACTTTGCCGGACCGGCCCTGGACGCGTTGCCCGAGGACGCCAGGGTCGAGGCGATCACCACCGCCAGCAGCAACGCCCGCGTCGTCGAAAGCATCGCTTACCGCAACCCGGCCACCGGCACCTGGCGCATGAGCCTGCGCGTGCAGCGCCTCGCCCCCCCTGTCAACCAGAGCGCCCAGCCGATCGAGCTGCGCGCCTTTCTCCAACACAACACCCACACCCTGACTGAAACATGGACCAACCTGATCACACCCTGACCCCCCGCAGCCTGCTGCGCGAAGAACGTCATCCGAACTCGGTCACCGCGCCGCCGCTGCACCGCGGATCGATGGTGCCGCGTCCCTGGCGTGGTTTCTGGAACAGCCTGGGCATGACCGCGCTGGGGCTGATACGTCCCGCTGCCGCCCAGCCCAGCACCGTGCCGGTGCAGGCGCTGCAGCCTTGGCAACAGGCCGCCACGCGGCGCCGGGCCGTCTTCGTGCTGCTGACGGTGCTCAGTACCGTGCTGGCCACCAGCCTGTTTGCCGATATGCAGCCCGACTACGACAGTGCCTGGCTACAGTACGGCCAGCTTGTGCTGTTTGCGCTGCTGTCCGCCTGGGTGGTCACCGGGTTCATGACCGCCATGATGGGTTTTTACGTGACGATACGCGGCGACAAACACGCCCTGTCGGCCAGACAGGTCCAGCACCATGCGCTGGACGACGCAACGAGGACGGCGATCATCATGCCGATCTGCAACGAGGATGTGCGCACCGTGTTCGCGGGCCTGCGCGCCACCTGCGAATCCGTCGCAGCGACCGGCCATGTGAAAGCCTTCGACGTGTTTGTGCTGTCCGACACCAGCGACCCGGCCACCCAGAAGGCCGAACGCGCGGCCTGGGAAGACCTGCGCACCCAGCTGGCGGCCCAGCCCGACCAGCCCCGGATCGAGGTGTACTACCGCCTGCGCAAGCGCCGCACCGACCGCAAGGCCGGCAACGTGGCCGACTTCTGCCGCCGCTGGGGCAAGGACTACCGTTACATGGTGGTGCTCGATGCCGACAGCGTGATGAGCGGCGACTGCCTGGTGGCCATGGTCAAGCTGATGGAAGCCAACCCGAGCGCCGGCATCATCCAAACCGCCACCCAGGCCATCGGCCATGTGACGCTGCATGCGCGGGCGCAGCAGTTCGCCTCGCGCGTGACGGGGCGCCTCTTCACGCTGGGCATGCAGTTCTGGCAGATGGGCGAGTCGCACTACTGGGGCCACAACGCCATCATCCGGATCGCGCCTTTCATGCAGCACTGCGCGCTGGCGCGCATCCCGGGCACCGGCGGCATGTCGGGCAGCATCATGTCGCACGACTTTGTCGAAGCCGCGCTGATGCGCCGTGCCGGTTACCACGTCTGGCTGGTGGCCGACCTGGTGGGCAGCTATGAACAGCAGCCGCCCGACCTGCTGGCCGAACTGCAGCGCGACCGCCGCTGGTGCCAGGGCAACCTGCAGAACTCGCGCCTGATTGCCGAGCCCGGCATTCACCCGGTACACCGCTCGATGTTCGGCACGGGCGCCATGGCTTACCTCTCGGCGCCGCTGTGGCTGTGTTTCCTGACGCTGGGGACAGCGCTTTGGCTCTCCGGCACACCCATGGTCAGCGACTGGGACCTGCTGCCCGGCGAACTGCTGACCTTGTGGGCGTGGACCTTGGCCATGCTGTTTTTGCCGCGCCTGCTCGGCATAACCGCGGTGCTGATCAACCGCCAGCAGCAGGCCTACGGCGGCACCGCCAGCCTGCTGCGCAGCGCGCTGCTGGAAACGCTGATCGCCCTGCTGCAGGCACCGATCCGCATGCTCGCGCACTCGCTGTTCGTGCTGGTGGCGCTGACCGGGCTCAAGCTGGACTGGAAGTCGCCCCCGCGCGAAGCGGCGGCCGTGCCCTGGCGTGTGGCCCTGCAACAGCTCGCCCCCATGAGCGCGGTGATTGTGCTGCTGGCCGCCGGCATCACGCTGATTGACGCCAGCGCGCTGGTCTGGCTGCTGCCCGTCGGCCTGCCCTTGCTGCTGTCCATCCCGATGACCGTGCTGACCAGCAAGGTCGGCGTCGGGACGGCCATGCGCACCAACAACTACCTGCTGATTCCCGAAGAAACCAAATCACCGGCGGTCTTGCGTCGCGCCTGGTTCCATGCCAGCCAGCAGGTGCGGCCGCGGCTCAGGGCCATTTAGGCCAGTGAAAGCCAACGGGCGCCATCAGCTATCTATTTGATAGCTGATGGCGCCCGTTTTTATTGGGCCAATGGCCCTTTTTAATGAAGAACGGAGGGGGCCTCAGAACTTCGGCATGCCCTTCATGCCGCCCATGCGCTTCATCATTTTCATCATGCCGCCGCCCTTCATCTTTTTCATCATGGTCTGCATCTGCTCGAACTCGTTGAGCAGGCGGTTGACCTCCTGAACCTGCACACCGGAGCCCGCGGCAATGCGGCGCTTGCGCGTGGCCTTGATCAGTTCGGGCTTGCGGCGCTCCAGCGGCGTCATGCTCTGAATGATGCCTTCCTTGCGGCGGATGTCCTTTTCGGCCTTGTCCATGTCGACCTGGCCGGCCTTGGCCGCCATCTGCGCCGGCAGCTTGTCGAGCAGGCTGGACAGTCCGCCCATGCTTTTCATCTGCTGCAGCTGGCTCAAAAAGTCATTGAGGTCGAAGCCACTGCCGGACTTCATCTTGGCGGCGAGTTTTTGCGCCGCTGCCATGTCCACGCCGGCCGTGACCTGCTCGACCAGCGCGACGATGTCGCCCATGCCGAGAATGCGGCCCGCGTGGCGCTGGGCATCGAAGACTTCCAGCCCGTCGATTTTTTCGCTGGTGCCCGAGAACTTGATCGGTGCGCCGGTGATCTGCCGCACGCTCAATGCTGCGCCGCCGCGCGAGTCGCCGTCGGTCTTGGTCAGGATGATGCCGGTCAGCGGCAACGCTTCCTTGAAGGCCTTGGCCGTGTTGATAGCGTCCTGGCCCTGCATCGCGTCCACGACAAACAGGGTCTCCACCGGATTGAGCGCCGCATGCAGTGCCTTGATCTCGGCCATCAGCGCTTCGTCGATCGCCAGGCGGCCGGCGGTGTCGACCAGCAGCACATCGAAGAAG
This sequence comes from Polaromonas sp. YR568, assembly GCF_943371715.1. Lineage (GTDB taxonomy): Bacteria > Pseudomonadota > Gammaproteobacteria > Burkholderiales > Burkholderiaceae_C > Polaromonas. The sequence continues at coordinate 114,071 of NZ_CALRVW010000004.1, forward strand.
TGTTTGCGCGCGTAGTCGAGCGCGGCCAGCGCGATGTCCACCGGCTTCTGGTCGGCCGTGCTTGGAAACCATTCGGCGCCAGCCTGCTTCGTGACGGTCTTGAGCTGCTCGATGGCCGCCGGGCGGTACACGTCGCCCGACACCGTCAGCACCTTCTTCTTGCGTTTTTCGATCAGGTGTTTGGCCAGCTTGGCGGTGGTGGTGGTCTTGCCCGCACCCTGCAGGCCGGCCATCAGGATCACCGCCGGCGGCTGGGCCGCGAGGTTGATGTCGCTGACGCCCTCGCCCATGGTGGCGGCCAGCTCCCGGTTGACGATGCTGACCAGCACCTGCCCCGGCGACAGCGAGGCCATGACCTCCTGGCCCAGCGCCTTCTCCTTGACGCGGGCGATGAAGTCGCGCACCACGGGCAGCGCCACGTCGGCTTCGAGCAGCGCCATGCGCACCTCGCGCAACATGTCCTGCACATTGGATTCGGTGATGCGGGCCTGGCCGCGCATTTCCTGGACGAGGCGGGAGAGTTTGTCGGTGAGGGCAGAGGCCATGAATAAGCTCCACAACTGGAGCGGAAAGGAAGTGAAAGAAGGACCAGCCGTCTGGCGCAGAAGCTAAACTGTAGCCATGATTTTAACTTTGAGCGCCTGGTGGGGTCTGGCCACGGCCATCGGCGCGGCGCTGGCCTATGCCATCCTGGCGCTGGCCACCGCACGTTTGAGCGAAACCACCACGCGTGGCGTGCTGCTGCTGGCCTGGCTGCTGCACGCACTCACCCTGGCCGAGGGCCTGCTCGGCGAACCGCCGCGGTTCGGGTTTGCGCCGGCCCTGTCCATGACGGTCTGGCTGGTGCTGAGCGTGTACGCGGTGGAAAGCCGGCTGTTTCCGCAGCTCAAGGCCCGCTGGACGCTGGCCGGCCTGGGCACCGCCGCCGTCCTGCTGGCGCTGGTGTTTCCCGGCACCAGCTACCACGTGATTGCCTCGCCCTGGCTGCCTCTGCACTGGGCGCTGGGCATTGCGTCCTACGGCCTGTTTGCCGCCGCCGTGGTGCATGGCTGGCTGATGAACCGCTCCGAGCGCTCCATCCGTTCCGCCACGCAGCCCGACACCGGCGTGCCCCTGCTGACGCTGGAACGCTTGACCTTTCGTTTTGTGCAGGCAGGTTTTGTGCTGCTGACGGCCACACTGCTGGTCGGCTGGCTGTTTGCCGAAACCCTGTATGGCCCGGGCCTGGCCGGACAATGGAACCACAAGACCATTTTCTCGGTGCTGGCCTGGATCACCTTCGCCGGCCTGCTGATCGGTCGGGCACGCTTGGGCTGGCGCGGGCGGCAGGCGGTGCGGGTGCTGTATCTGGGCTCCGGCCTGCTGCTGCTCGGTTATGTGGGCTCGCGTTTTGTCCTTGAAGTCATTTTGAAGCGCGTATGAAATACCTGTTGGTGATTGTCCTGGCGCTGGGGGTCCTCTGGCTCTGGCGCAGCAACCGGCGCGCCGGGCAGCCGGGGCGGCCACCCGCGCCGCCGGCCGGCCGCCCCGGCATGCCGGCCACCGAAGTCGTGGCCTGCGCCGTCTGCGACGTGCACCTGCCGCGTGCGGACGCGCTGCCCGGTGGCAAGGGGTTTTACTGCAGCGACGCGCACCGCCGCCAGGCCGAGGGCTGATGGCCAAGGCGGCGCCGGACTCCGGAAATTCCTGGTTTGGACCGGTAGAGAAATCCGGCGCATGGGAATCGGATGCCGGCGGCGAGTCTTTCGGCCGGCTGTGGCGGGCGTTCATGGCGGCCCGCGTAACGCTGGCCACCGTGCTGCTTGCCTTGCAGGCCTCCATCTATGCGCTGGGCCAGCCTGTCGGCAAGGCCATGATCGCGCTGTGTGTGGCCTATTTTGTTGCCGCGCTCGCCGTGCGTGTCTGGGCTCAACCGAAACCGCCAGGCAGCACCTTCGACGCCCAATGGCTCTCCACGGTCGGCGTCGACGTGCTGGCATTTTCGGCGCTCAATTTCCTGCAGTCGGGGGCGATCAACTACACGGCGCTGTTCGCGCTGCCGGTGCTGCTGGCGTCCGTGCTGGGCCCCATCCTGCTGGCCCTCGGTACCGCCGCCAGCGTGGCGCTGCTGCTGCTGGCCGATGCCTGGTGGGCCTCGCTGCAATTGCCGGGCGACGCCACGGCGCGCTTCCTGCAGGCCGGTCTGAGCGGCTCGGGCTTTTTCATCATTGCCCTGCTGGCCAACCAGCTGGCCCTGCGCCTGTCGCGGGAACAAAAGCGGGCCGAACGCAGCCACTCCGCCGCACGCATGCAGACCCAGGTCAATGAACTGGTGATCGACACCCTGGTCGATGGCGTGCTGGTCATCGATACCAAGGGCATCGTACGCGCGGCCAACCCCGCTTCGCTGCGTTTGCTGGCCAGCCAGGACACGGCGCGCACGGCCCCCTTTGTATTGGCCGCCGAGACGGCCTGGCAGCCCCTGACAGAGCTGGCACAACTGACATTCGAGCAGCGCCAGCCGCAGCAGGCCGATGTGAGCCTGGAGCATGCCTCGCGCCATGCCCGTCGCCTGCAGGTGCGTACCCGGCTGGCCGCCTCGCGCGACGGCTCGCACGAGAGCCTGTGCGTGATGTTCCTGGAAGACCTGCGGGAAATGGAAGCCAGGGTGCGCACCGAAAAAATGGCGGCGATGGGCCGCATGTCGGCCGCGGTGGCCCATGAAATCAGGAACCCGCTGGCGGCCATCACGCAAGCCAATGCCCTGCTGGAGGAAGACCTGCAGGACCCCGGGCAGCGCCAGCTCACAGGCATGGTCAGCCAGAACGCGCAGCGCCTGGCCAGGATCGTCGAGGAAATCCTCAACATCTCCCGCGTTCAGGAGCAGGCGCCCCAGGCGCTGACAAGCGCCCTGCCGCTCGATGACATGGTGCAGCGCATCTGCTCGGACTGGACCCAGCAAACGGCATCGGGCCAGCGGCTGCGCCTGCGTGCCGGTGCCGGCCGGACGGGCGTGCTGTTCGAGGCCGAGCACCTGCGGCGACTGATGGTCAACCTGCTGGACAACGCCCTGCGTTATGCCAGCGCTGCAGGCGATGCGATACAGGTCGCCACCGACATCACCGCCGCCGGGCAGCCCCGGCTGTCGGTCTGGAGCGACGGGCAACCACTGGAAAAAACGGTGCAGTCGCATCTGTTCGAGCCGTTTTTCTCTTCGGAGAGCCGCTCGAGCGGGCTGGGCCTGTATATCTGCAGGGAGCTCTGCGAACGCCATGGTGCGCTCATAGGCTACCAGCGGGCCGTCCGCAACGCGGTGGAAGGCAACGAGTTTTTTGTTATCTTCCGGCCAGCCGCCACCGCGCCAACTTTGTCCCAGACGGGTTTTGACACAATGTGGTCTGACATCCAGAAAACACCATGACTCTCCCGACGCAAGCCCACATCCTGGTGATTGACGACGAGCCCGACCTACGAACCCTCTACGAGCTGACCCTGCTGCGGGAAGGCTACCGGGTTGAGGCGGCGGCCGACCTGGCGCAGGCGCGCGCCCTGCTGCAGCAACGCCGCTTTGATGCCGTGATCACCGACATGCGCCTGCCCGACGGGCTGGGCCTGGAGCTGCTGCGCGAGATGGTCACCCTGCAGCGCCCCGAACGCTGTGTGGTCATCACCGCCCACGGGTCCGCCGAAAATGCGGTGGAAGCGCTGAAGGCCGGCGCCTTTGACTACCTGACCAAGCCGGTGGACCTCAAGCAGTTTCGCAGCGTGGTGGCGTCGGCCATCCAGGGACCGGCGCCCCCCACGGCCGTCGCCGAGCGCAGCAGGCCCGGCAGCGAGGACGGACCCGCCGCCTCCAGGGCCGCACGGCCGGCGGATGCCTCCCCGACACTGCAGCGCCTGGTCGGCGAATCGGCCGTGATGCAGGCCGTCAAGTCCCGTATCGTCAAGGTCGCCAGCAGCATGGCGCCGGTGCTGATCCAGGGTGAGTCCGGCACCGGCAAGGAACTGGTGGCGCGGGCCGTGCACGACTGCAGCCATCGCGCGGCAGGGCCCTTTGTCGCCGTCAACTGCGGCGCCATCCCGGAAAATCTGCTGGAAGCCGAATTTTTCGGGGCCCGCAAAGGCGCCTACACCGGCTCGGCACAGGACAGGCTCGGTTATTTTCAGTCGGCCAAAGGCGGCACCCTTTTTCTGGACGAGATTGGCGACCTGCCGCTGGCGATGCAGTCCAAGCTGCTGCGTGCCATCCAGGAGCGGGTCGTCCGTCCGCTGGGCTCCACCCAGGAGGACACGGTGGATGTGCGCGTTGTCAGCGCCACCCACAAGGATCTGGCCGCTGCGGTGGCGGCCGGCACCTTCCGCCAGGATTTGTACTACCGGCTCAACGTCATTGAAATCAGCGTCCCGCCGCTGCGTGAGCGCCGCGAGGACCTGCCCGCCCTGTGTCGGGACCTGCTCGGAAGGATTTGCCGGGAGTCAGGCTTTCACATGCCGGACCTCTCCGGTCAGGTCCTGGCCACCTTGCAGCAGCACCCCTTCAACGGCAACGTCAGGGAACTCGAGAACCTGTTGCACCGGGCCATTGCCCTCGGCGAAGACGGTGACCTGCATCTCGAATCGCCGCCGGCCGAATATGTCGCCGTGCCGGAAAACCTGCAGGACTTTCTTGACGGGCAGGAGCGCAACATCCTGTCCAAGGTCCTGCAGGAAACCGGCTTCAACCGCACGGCGGCCGCCGCCAAGCTGGGCATCAGCCTGCGCCAGATCCGTTACCGGATCGCACGCCTGAACATCGTGACGCCCCAGGGCGATGAAGCGGCCGATGAGCCCTCCTGAGGCCGTATCCGCACTGTGGCGGGACGGCTGGTACCGCTATGCCAGGGCGCTGACATCGCCGAACTTCGGTCCGCGACCCGCGTCGGCTTGCATCGACCTGATCGTCATCCACTCCATCAGCCTGCCGCCGGGCGAATTTGGCAATGGCCAGGTGCAACGCCTGTTCACCAACCAGCTGGACTGGGACGCCCATCCCTACTTTCAGTCGTTACGCGGCTTGCAGGTGTCTTCCCATTTTTTCATCACCCGGTGCGGGGAGCTGTGGCAGTTTGTCAGCTGTGATGCGCGCGCCTGGCATGCGGGCGAGTCCGGCTACCGCGGCAAAAACAACTGCAACGACGACTCGATTGGCATCGAACTCGAGGGCCTGGAAGGCGGGCTGTTCGAAGCCGCCCAGTACGAAACCCTGGCCAGCGTCTGCGCGGCGCTGCTGCGTCATTACCCGATCACCTACCTGGCTGGCCATGAACACATTGCCCCCGGCCGCAAGCAGGACCCGGGGCCCGGCTTCGAATGGTCGCGGCTGCAGGATTCGCTGGGCTTGCCGGCTAAGTGTTTTCCCGCAGATCTCTGATGACCCTGGTGGTGGCCGCTTGGGGGCCGTCCGTCAACAACCACGACCATCGGAAGCCTTGATCGCCTTGCAAGGCGCATGAACACGTGATCGGCACGTGTCCGGCCGATGGATGCCCAGCTTTCGGGGCACCCACGCGGACCCAGGCTTGTGCATTTTTTCCTGCAAAAAAAAGCCACAAAAAGTAAGCGGACCGTGCCGCAGCGATTCAGGACCGATACACTACCTGTAGTGCTTGAAATCACTCCAGACCCTAGGTATAGTGTCTTAGCCCTATATCCGATGGATGGATTCAGGTGCCCAACAGCCCAAGGAAAGCCCGCCACCAAGCCAGCCACAGGCAACCGTCAGCCCTTCTTCCTGTCCTGAATCACATCGAACTCACCAACAACAAAGCACAACGAGGAAAACATGCAAACCGCCCAACACGCAGTCCCTACCCCCGCCGGCATGCCTGTCGCACACCAGTCTCCTGCCAGCAGCGCCCAAACCAGCTCCCTGGCCCACTACCAGATCATCCGCCGCAACGGCGCCGTGGTTCCGTTTGAGCCGAACAAGATCGCCGTCGCGATGATGAAAGCCTTTCTGGCGGTGCACGGCACCCAGGGCGCGGCGTCGGCCAGCGTGCGCGAAACCGTGGACGGCCTGACCCAGGCTGTCATGCGCGCCCTGATGCGCTCACGCCCGGGCGGCGGCACCTTCCACATAGAAGACGTGCAGGACCAGGTCGAGCTCGGCCTGATGCGCGGCGGCCACCATGAAATCGCCCGCGCCTATGTGCTGTACCGCGAAAAACGTACACAGGAGCGCGCACGTCAGCCGCAGACGCCAGCCACCCAGGCACCACAGCTGCATGTGCTGGACGGCGGCAAAAAAGTCACGCTGGACATCGGCAAGCTGCAGGCGCTGATCGAAGCCTCTTGCGCCGGCCTGGGCGCCGAGATCAAGCCCGACCCGATCGTGCAGGAAACCATGCGCAACCTGTACGACGGCGTGCCGATCGACGAGGTCTACAAGGCATCCATCCTGGCGGCCCGCACCCTGATCGAAAAAGACCCGGACTACACCTACGCCACCGCGCGTCTGCTGCTGCATACGATCCGCCGCGAAGTGCTGGGCGAGGAAGTCACCCAGGAAGACATGGGCACCCGCTACGCCGAGTACTTTCCCCAGTTCATCGCCAAGGGTGTGCAAAACGAGCTGCTCGATGAAAGACTGCAGCAGTTTGACCTGGAGCGCCTGGGCGCCGCGCTCAAGCCCGAGCGCGATCTGAAATTCGACTACCTCGGCCTGCAGACCCTGTTCGACCGCTACTTCCTGCACGTGCGCAAGCAGCGCATCGAGCTGCCGCAGGCGTTCTTCATGCGCGTGGCCATGGGCCTGTCGCTCGACGAGATCGACCGCGAAGCCCGCGCCATCGAGTTCTACGAAATCATGTCCTCGTTCGACTTCATGTCGAGCACCCCCACGCTGTTCAACGCGGGCACGCTGCGCTCGCAGCTGTCGTCCTGCTACCTGACGACGGTGGCCGACGACCTGGGCGGCATCTACGACGCCATCAAGGAAAACGCGCTGCTGTCGAAGTTTGCCGGCGGGCTGGGCAACGACTGGACGCCGGTGCGCGCACTCGGCGCCCACATCAAGGGCACCAACGGCGAGTCGCAAGGCGTCGTGCCATTCCTGAAAGTCGTCAATGACACCGCCGTGGCGGTCAACCAGGGCGGCAAGCGCAAGGGCGCGGTCTGCGCCTACCTTGAAACCTGGCACCTGGACATCGAGGAATTCCTGGAACTGCGCAAAAACACCGGCGACGACCGCCGCCGCACGCACGACATGAACACCGCCAACTGGATTCCCGACCTGTTCATGCGCCGCGTGATGGAAAAAGGCAGCTGGACGCTGTTCTCGCCATCAGACACGCCCGACCTGCACGACAAGTTCGGCATCGAGTTCGAAAAGGCCTATGTCGCCTATGAAGCCAAGGCCGAGCGCGGCGAAATCAAGCCCGCCCGCAAGCTGCAGGCCATCGACATGTGGCGCAAGATGCTCTCGATGCTGTTCGAGACCGGCCACCCCTGGATCACCTTCAAGGATGCCTGCAATGTGCGTTCACCCCAGCAACACACCGGTGTCGTGCATTCGTCCAACCTGTGCACCGAGATCACGCTCAACACCAGCGACACCGAAACCGCGGTCTGCAACCTCGGCTCGGTCAACCTGGTCCAGCACCTGAAAGACGGCGCCGTCGACCACGAGAAGCTCAAGAAGACCATCACCACGGCCATGCGCATGCTGGACAACGTGATCGACATCAACTACTACGCGGTCAAGAAGGCACGCGACTCCAACATGCGCCATCGCCCTGTCGGCCTGGGCATCATGGGTTTCCAGGACTGCCTGTACGAGCTGCGCATTCCCTACGCGTCGGATGCCGCGGTCGACTTTGCCGACAAATCCATGGAAGCCGTCTGCTACCACGCCTACTGGGCCTCGACCGAACTGGCCAGGGAGCGCGGCAAGTACACCAGCTACAAGGGTTCGCTCTGGGACCAGGGCATCCTGCCGCTGGACACGCTGGACTTGCTGGCCAAGCAGCGCGGTGGCTATCTGGAAGTGGATCGCTCGGTCACGCTGGACTGGGACGCCCTGCGCCAGAAGATCGCGCAAGATGGCATGCGCAATTCCAACTGCGTGGCCATCGCACCGACCGCCACCATCTCCAACATCATCGGCGTCGATGCCTGCATCGAGCCCTGCTTCGGCAACCTCTCGGTCAAGTCCAACCTGTCCGGCGAATTCACGGTCATCAACCACTACCTGGTGCGCGACCTCAAGCGCCTGGGCCTGTGGGACGACGTGATGGTGGTGGACCTCAAACACTTCGACGGCTCGCTGCGTCCCATCGACCGCGTGCCGCAGGACATCAAGGCGCTGTACGCCACGGCGTTCGAGGTAGATGCCACCTGGCTGGTCGAGGCCGCGTCACGCCGCCAGAAATGGATTGACCAGGCGCAGTCGCTCAACATCTACATGGCCGGCGCCTCGGGCAAGAAGCTCGACGACACCTACAAGCTGGCCTGGTTGCGCGGCCTGAAGACCACTTACTACCTGCGCACCATGAGCGCGACGCACGCAGAAAAATCCACCGTGAAAGCCGGCAAGATGAATGCCGTGGCCTCCGGCAACACCGACGACACCGGCAGCATGAACGCACTTGATGCGGCGGCAGCCACAGCGCAGGCGCAGATGAGTGCATCACCTGCGACGGACATCAAGTTTTGCGCGATCGACGATCCAGGATGTGAGGCCTGCCAATAAAAAAACGGATCACGGCGCCGGAAAAATCCGGCGCCTGATTCGATGTAATTGAGCAACACTAATTCAGAGCGATGTGAATGAACACTTTTCATTTTGTATCGCTGCTTTCATAATCCAACTTATTGGAAACATCTATGTTGACCTGGGACGAAGAAGCTAAACCATCGTTGCAAAAACCTCTTGCCAGCACCCTTCCTGAAGGGAGCTCGATGGAACTTCCGCCTCTTTCTTTGCAGCCCCATGCTGCAGCCCGCATGCTCGACGACAGCGCCCTGACTTCTTCAGGCATGCGCGCAGCACCGGCCGCCGTGGCGCCCACCACCCATCGCGTCAAAGCCGCCGACAAACGCATCATCAACGGCCAGACCGACGTGAACCAGCTGGTCCCGTTCAAGTACAAATGGGCCTGGGAAAAATACCTGGCCAGCTGCGCCAACCACTGGATGCCGCAGGAAGTCAACATGACGCGCGATATCGCGCTGTGGAAAGACCCGAACGGCCTGACCGAAGACGAACGCCGCCTGGTCAAACGCAACCTCGGCTTCTTCGTCACCGCCGACTCGCTGGCCGCCAACAACATTGTGCTGGGCACTTACCGGCACATCACGGCACCCGAGTGCCGCCAGTTTTTGCTGCGCCAGGCGTTTGAAGAAGCCATTCACACCCACGCCTACCAGTACATCACCGAATCGCTGGGCCTGGACGAAAGCGAAATCTTCAACGCCTACAACGAAGTGCAGTCGATCCGGGACAAGGACCAGTTCCTGATTCCCTTCATCGATGCGATCTCGGACCCCAACTTCAAGACCGGTACCCAGGAAGCGGACCAGACCCTGCTGAAGTCGCTGATCGTGTTCGCCTGCCTGATGGAAGGCCTGTTCTTCTACGTCGGCTTCACGCAGATCCTGGCGCTGGGCCGCCAGAACAAGATGACCGGCGCCGCCGAGCAGTACCAGTACATCCTGCGCGACGAGTCCATGCACTGCAACTTCGGCATCGACCTGATCAACCAGCTCAAGCTTGAAAACCCGCTGCTGTGGACTGCCGAGTTCAAGGCCGAGATCAAGGCCCTGTTCATGAAGGCGGTTGAGCTCGAGTACCGCTACGCCGAGGACACCATGCCCCGTGGCGTGCTGGGCCTGAACGCTTCCATGTTCAAGGGTTACCTGCGCTACATCGCCAACCGCCGGGCCACGCAGATCGGCCTGGAAACGCTGTTCCCGAACGAGGAAAATCCGTTCCCCTGGATGAGCGAAATGATCGACCTGAAAAAGGAACGCAACTTTTTTGAAACCCGTGTGATCGAGTACCAGTCCGGTGGTGCTCTCTCCTGGGACTGACAGACAAGCCGACACAACAATGATTTCCAGACTTGCATTGACCACTGACCGCACCGCAGAAGTGCGCGCGTTGGGCTTTGCTCCCGTGTTCGCGGCGCTGGGCCCGGTTCGCCGACAGCCCAACGCCGTGAATCGCTTCGCGTACTCCAGACGTGAAGTGATCTTTGCAATGTGATCAAGGAGAAAACTATGGCAACTGCGAAAAAAACTGCGGCTAAAAAAGCTGCTCCGAAGAAAGCCCCTGCGAAAAAAGTAGCGGCGAAAAAAGCGCCTGCTAAAAAAGTAGCAGCGAAAAAAGCCCCGGCCAAAAAAGCGCCAGCGAAAAAAGTAGCAGCTAAAAAAGCTCCTGCGAAAAAAGCGCCAGCGAAAAAAGCCCCGGCCAAGAAAGTAGCGGCGAAAAAGCCTGCTGCGAAAAAAGCAGCAGCTAAAAAGCCTGCTGCGAAAAAAGCAGCAGCTAAAAAGCCTGCGGCGAAAAAAGTAGCGAAAAAAGCGCCAGCTAAGAAAGCTGCTGCGAAGAAACCCGCTGCCAAAAAGCCAGCAGCCAAGAAAGCAGCGAAAAAGCCCGCTGCGAAGAAAGCCGCGAAAAAACCCGCTGCCAAAGCTCCTGCTGCTCCGGCTGCCCCTGCGGCTCAGACAACTCTGAACCCGCAAGCTGCCTGGCCGTTTCCAACAGCCAGCAAGCCGTAAGCAGTAAGGCCCTTGGCCTCAAGCCCGACATCGCAAGATGCCGGGCTTTTTTGTTTTCTGGGTGAGGGGCAAGGCATGGCCCGCGCCCATTTCAGGACAGCCGGCCGCGTCGGCATCGAATTGCTACAAATTCAATAGCTGTCTGCGCCCGCCCGGAAAGGGCTGGAGACCTTTTTTGCTTTGAGTTTCGCCTACAGGCCGGTTTCAGCGGTGGTGAGTGTGTAGTTCTGGCCGCCGCGGAAGGCAATCTTGTGGGCGCCGACACGGTTGCCCAGCTCGGCGCAACGCACCAGCGACCAGCCTTTTTCGAGACCGAACAGCAGGGCCCCGCGAAAAGCGTCGCCGCAACCGGTCGGGTCCACCACTTCGGTGGCGACCACCGGCGCGACCAGCGTCTTGTCGCCGTCCACCCAGACCTCGCAACCGTGCGCACCCAGCGTGACCACCAGGCCCTGCACCCGCTTCGATATCTCGGCGCAGGACAAACCGGTCCGGTCGCACAGCAGTTTGGCCTCGTAGTCGTTGACCGTGACCCAACTCGCCAGCTCGACAAAATGGGCCAGGTCCTGGCCGTCAAACATCGGCAGGCCCTGGCCGGGATCGAACACAAAAGGAATGCCGGCGGCCTTGAACTGCTCGGCATGCTGCAGCATGGCATCGCGCCCGTCCGGCGAGATGATGCCGATGCTGATATCGGCGCGCGGCGCGATTTGGGTCGTGTGCGCCTGGCCCATCGCCCCGGGATGAAAGGCGGTGATCTGGTTGTTGTCGCGGTCCGTCATGATCATGGCCTGGGCGGTGTAGGTGTCTCCCACCTCCCTGACAAACTCGGTGCTGATGCCCAGTGTGTTCAGGCGCGCCACATACTCGGCGCCATCGGTCCCCACGGTCGCCATGGGCAAGGGTGTTCCGCCCAGCTGCTGCAGGCTGTAGGCAATGTTGCCGGCGCAACCGCCAAACTCCCGGCGCAGGGCCGGCACCAGGAAAGACACATTGAGGATGTGCAGCTGGTCGGGCAGGATCTGCTCGGCGAAGCGTCCCTCGAACGTCATGATGGTGTCAAAGGCCAGGGAACCACAAATTACAGCAGGCATGGAGATCTCGATTCAGTCAGGGATAAAAAGCAAGGACCCGGTAGCCGGCAATCCGCAGGGGCGCGGAAGGCCGCGCGGGCGACGGTTGGGACGCGTTGGCGTCGGGTGGGGAATTCAGAATTCTGATCGCCAGCGCGCCGGAGAATTCGGCGCCGGCTGCCAGCGTTGGAGCGGTGGCGCCCAGTTCGGCCGGGCTCAGCACACGCCGCAGCTGCGCCTGGTCCTGGGTGTCGGTCAGTGTCAGCTCCAGCGACGGCAGGGCCAGGGGGATCGCCCCTGCGTTCCTGATCACCACCTTGAGCCGATAAGCATCGGCGGCGAGTTTGTTGAAGGTCGAACTCTCGATCACCACCGATTCAATCTGCTGCGGCGGCCTGATCTCGCAATGCAGCGAGGCGCACAGCGTGTACAAGGCCGGACGGAGCCAGGGCTGCGACACGGCCAGCGTATGCCTCTGGAACAGGGCGACCTGCAGCAGCAGGGCGGCCAGGAGCACCGATGCCGCCAATCCGAGCGCCACACGCACCGCGGGCTTGCGCCAGAACGCATCGCGCCTGGCCTCGCGCACAAACGACACCTCGTGAACAGGGTCGGGTTCAGCGGCCTCCGATTCACTGAACGCACTTTCCGTATAGCCCGCTCGCGCTGCGGGTGCAGCCGCTGCGGAAAAGTCGGAGGGCTCGGGGCTCACCGAAAAGGCGAACACGTCGGCGGCGAGGTCGGGCGACGGCGACACCTGGACTTCCGGCACCGGGGCAGGCGCGGCAACCAGTGCCGCCTCTTCCGCCTCCTCCATCAGCATGGCATCCGACCAGTCGGGCTCAGGCTCCGCCGAGGGCGCCACCAGCATGGGTGCCACGGAGGCCGCCCGGTCGCTGCCCACCGGCGGTTCAGGCTGGGCAGAAGGTACCGCGGGCACCGAAACATCAGTGGGCAACGCGCTGGACGGGGGGGCGTAGGGCTGCAGGTTGGCTGCTGCGTCAAAAACTTCGGAGCAGTGCCCGCAACGCACCCAGCCTTGCGAAATCTTGAGTTGGTCGGCCACGACTTTGAACATCGTGCCGCAGGCAGAACAGCGCGTAATCAGGCTCATTTAGGGCCTTATTGTACGGGGCGTGTCAGGGTGCGGGTCCGCTCAGAGCCGGGCGGTCATCAGTATCCAGCCGTCTTCCTGGTCCGCCACCTGCAGCTGGCAGTAAGGCGCATAAGCAGCCTTGAGCTCGTCGGCCTGCCGCTCGAGAATGCCGGCCAGCACCAGCGCACCGCCGGGAGCCACACGCGCGCAGAGCAGCGGCGCCAGCACCTTGAGCGGCGTGGCCAGGATGTTGGCCAGCACGGTCTGGTAAATGCCTTCGGCCTTGTCGGGCAGGCCGGTGGTCAGACTGACATGGTTCGCCTCGGCATTGGCCAGCGTGGACTGCACGGCCGCCTCATCGATATCAACCGCATCGATGCTGGAAGCACCGAACTTGGCCGCACCAATGGCCAGAATGCCGGAACCGCAGCCATAGTCGAGCACACGCCCCAGCGACTTGCCGGCCGCGCCCTGGCCCGCAATCCAGCGCAAACACATGCGTGTGGTCGGGTGGGTACCGGTGCCAAACGCCAGCCCCGGGTCCAGCCGGATCACCTGCCGGGCCTGCGCGGGTGGCTCGTGCCAGGTCGGGACAATCCAGAACTCGGGGGTGATTTCCACCGGCGTAAATTGAGACTGCGTCAGCCGCACCCAGTCCTGCTCGGGCACCGCCTGGATGGCCACCAGCCGGCAACCGGCAAAAAAGTCCTGCGCGGACAGCACGCTGGCGGCGTCGCGCGCGCCGGCTTCATCCGAAAAAAGCGACACCACGCGCGAACGCTCCCAACCGGCCTTGGGTGGCGGCATGCCGGGCTCGCCAAACAGGGCCTGCTCGGCAGGCGTCTGTGCATCGGCATCTTCGACCGACACACTGAGTGCGTCGAGCGCATCAAGCGCCTCGCTGAGGATTTCGACCTGGGCAACGGGTGCCAGAAGAATCAGTTCAAACATGATTTATCGGCAAGCAGCCAGTTCAAGCCAGGGCCGCGGATCTGGCTTTGCCAGTCCGCAGGCGCAGCGGCCCCCTCGGGGGGCAGGGAGCCACACGAAGTGGGCAACCGTGGGGGCCACATGTTCACCTGTCACGTTGCGACAACCACTCTTCAAGGTAGTGGATGTTGGTGCCGCCGTCCATGAACTTGGCATCCACCATCAGTTCGCGGTGCAGCGCAATGTTGGTGTTGATGCCCTCGACCACGGTTTCGGCCAGCGCGGTGCGCATGCGGGCCAGGGCCTGCTCGCGGGTGTCGCCGTGAACAATGATCTTGCCGACCATGGAGTCGTAATTCGGCGGCACAAAGTAGTTCGTGTAGATGTGCGAGTCCACCCGCACGCCCGGCCCGCCCGGCATGTGCCAGGTGGTGATGCGCCCTGGCGACGGCACAAACTTGTAGGGATCTTCGGCGTTGATGCGGCATTCGATCGCATGGCCCTTGATCTCGACTTGGCGCTGGGTGAAGGGCAGCTTTTCGCCGGCCGCAATCTGGATCTGCGACCGGACGATGTCCACGCCGGTGACCCACTCGGTCACCGGGTGCTCGACCTGGACCCGGGTGTTCATCTCGATGAAGTAGAACTCGCCGTTTTCGTACAGGAACTCGAAGGTCCCGGCACCACGGTAGCCAATTTTCTTGACGGCCGCGACGCAGCGTTCACCGATACGCTCGATCAGCTTGCGCGGAATGCCCGGGGCCGGCGCCTCTTCGATCACCTTCTGGTGACGGCGCTGCATGGAGCAGTCCCGCTCACCGAGCCAGACCGCATTTTTGTACTGGTCGGCCAGAATCTGGATTTCGATATGCCGCGGGTTCTGCAGGAATTTCTCCATGTAGACCTCGGGGTTGCCAAAGGCAGCGCCCGCTTCGGCCTTGGTGGTCTGCACCGCGTGCAGCAGCGCTGCCTCGGTGTGCACCACCCGCATGCCACGCCCGCCACCGCCGCCGGCGGCCTTGATGATGACGGGGTAACCGACCTGCCTGGCCGTGCGCTTGATGATGGCTGCGTCGTCCGGCAAGGCACCTTCGGACCCCGGCACACAGGGCACGCCGGCCTTGATCATGGTCTGCTTGGCCGAGACCTTGTCACCCATGATGCGTATCGATTCGGGCGACGGGCCAATGAACTTGAAGCCGCTTTTTTCCACCCGTTCGGCAAAGTCGGCGTTTTCGCTCAGGAAACCGTAGCCGGGGTGGATCGCCTCGGCGTCCGTCACCTCGGCGGCCGAGATGATGGCCGGCATGTTGAGGTAACTCAGCGCCGACGGTGCCGGGCCGATGCAGACCGACTCGTCCGCCAGCTTGATGTACTTGGCCTCGCGGTCGGCTTCGGAATACACCATCACGGCCTTGACGCCGAGTTCCCGGCAGGCCCGCTGGATGCGGAGCGCAATTTCGCCGCGGTTGGCGATCAGTATCTTTTTGAACATGCGGCGGTCACTCGATCATGAACAGCGGCTGACCGTATTCCACCGCCTGACCGTTCTCGCACAGGATGCGGGTGATGGTGCCGGATTTGTCCGCTTCAATCTCGTTGAGGATTTTCATGGCCTCGATGATGCATATGGTCTCGCCTTCCTTGACCTGACTCCCCACTTCCACGTAGGCCTTGGCGCCGGGGCTCGAGGAACGGTAAAAGGTGCCGACCATCGGGGACTTGACCGCATGGCCGGCGGGCGCAGCGGGTGCGGCCGGCTCGGACGGTGCAGCCGGCACGCCGGCCGCCGGAGCGGCCACCGGTGCCGGCATCATGGCCATGGGGGCCTGCATCACCATGGGCGTTCCGCCCGACTTGACGATACGGACCTTGCCTTCGGCTTCGGTGATTTCCAGTTCAGACACATTGGACTCGGAAACGAGGTCAATCAGTGTCTTGAGTTTTCTTAGATCCATGGTTTCTCCAACGACGGTGGGCGCCTCGAGACGGCGGTTCCGAGATTCATGTTGCCGACGGCATGACGGGCGAACGGCGGCGCTGGTTTGCGCCTACATTCCGCTTTTTATACCCTTCGGCGCTTAAAAATCAGCTAATTTTATTAATTCAGGCTATTTTAGCCAGACGCGAAAGGGCGAAGTCTACCGCATAGCGGTAACCGGCCGGCCCGAACCCGGCCATCACGGCTTCCGCCAGATCCGAAAAATAGGAGTGGTGGCGGAAGGCTTCGCGGCGGTGAACATTGGAAAGATGCACCTCCACGAAAGGAATGGCCACGCCAGCAAGGGCATCACGGATCGCCACGCTGGTATGCGTGAAAGCCGCCGGGTTGATGACGATGAACTGTGTGCCGTCGGTGCGCGCCTGCTGGATGCGGTCAACCAGCGCACCTTCATGGTTGCTCTGAAAAGTCTGTAGCGATGTGCCGCGATCTGCGGCGAATTTGACCAAATCTTCGTTAATTTGATCCAACGTCGTCACCCCGTAAACCTGCGGCTCCCGGGTTCCGAGCAGGTTCAGGTTCGGTCCATGCAATACCAGTAAGTTCATCAATGCTGCCTCCTTCCCGGCCGGCCGCCGGGCAAGCCCGAACTTTACCCCATATCCATGCGATACCCGGCCGGCGACCAGGACTCATCTCCCCCCACCCCCGCTTCTCAGGCCAGTTGCGCCCACTGGGCCAGATCCTCGGGCGTCACCTTGCCGCTTTTGCGATGCAGCAGCTGACCGGACGCGCCAAACACCACGGTGAAGGGCAGCCCTCCGGACAGGTTGCCCAGCGACTTGCTCAGCTCGGTGCCGGAGAAGCCGGCCATCGCCACCGGAAAACCCAGCGGTTTGCGCTGCAGCCAGGCCCGCACCGCACTGGGTTGATCCACGGCCAGACCCAGAACTTGCCAGCTTTTAGCCTTGTTTTCCCGGTAAAAGCTGTCAAGAAGAGGGAGTTCCTCGATACATGGCGGGCACCAGGTGGCCCAGAAATTGACCAGCAGGGGTTTGCCGGAAAAATTGGCCAGCGCCAGGCTGGCACCGTCGGGCGTGTCAAAGGATTGCGCCCAGAACGGGTCGCGCGTTGCGCCCTGCCCGCTCGCGGCGGCGGGTACGCCATGCGGCTGGAACTGCCACCAGGCGACGCCCGCGCCCGCGAGTGCGGCCGCCGCAGCCGTACCGCCCAGCATCAGTTGCCGGCGGTTCATGAAGGGGTTTCCTGGGTGGCCATCAGCAATTTTTGCACGTCGGCCAGATCCCCACGCGGCTTGCGGCCTTTGGCATCTGGCCTCAGCGCACCGCGCAGGTGGTCGTGGTCATAGACCATCAGGTGCACACCGACCGTTTCCTGCAGCGGCTTGCACAGGCTGCGCACGCTCAGCGCCTCGACGCTGTCGCCGGTGAACCCGGTGACGGTGCGGGGTTCGTAATCCACATCGTGGTCGATCAGCGCAATTTCGGCGGATTTCGGGTCGTCGCAGAACAGCTGGATGTAGATGTCGGACAGCCGCGTGGCCGTGCCGTGCCAGACGGCGCCGCCCAGGTAGGGCCGAAATTGCGCCATGCGCTGCATCCAGGTCAGGGCCAGCGCACGCAACGCGGCCAGCTCGGCCGGCTGGGTCTCGGCGCAGAACAGCGCGATGTACTCGCGCACCGCGTCTTCGACCTCGTCGTTGCCCGGCAGTTCGCTGCGGCCGGGCAGGTCCATCTGCTTGACGGCGCGGCGTTTGGCCGGCCCGTACTCCAGGCCTTCTTCCACGACCAGCGCGGCGGCGGTGGCGGCAATTTCCAGTTTCAGGGTGTGGGTGTTCACGGTAGGGTTCTCGGCGATGAAGGGCCGCCTGCACATCGGCGGCCGCATGAATGATTCTGCATGCGGTTGACCCGCCCGCCAGCGGTAAAGTTGCATGCGCGGGGAAAAGCGGCCTGCACGCTTACAGCGCGTACATTCTGCAATGCTATGAAATAAATAGCTGCTTGCGCATGTCCTGTTTGGGCTACCGCCGTATTTCATCACAATTCCGGCAAAAAGCAGTGAGCGGCGACGTCCGCCCTGCCCGCCGCGTGGCTTCTAGAATACCTGCATGCACATACATATTCTGGGAATCTGCGGCACCTTCATGGGCGGTCTGGCCGCGCTGGCGCGCGAGGCCGGGCACAAGGTCACCGGTTGCGACACCGGCGTCTACCCGCCGATGAGCGACCAGCTGCGTGCGCTGGGGATCGAGTTGATCGAGGGTTATGGCGCCGACCAGATGGCGTTTGCCCCGGATGTATTTGTGGTCGGCAATGTGGTGTCCCGCGCGCATGACGCCAGCGGCAAACCCAAATTCCCCCTGATGGAAGCCATCCTCAATGCTGGCGTGCCCTACACCAGCGGTCCCCAGTGGCTGTCCGGCCATGTACTGCACCACCCGACGCACCACCCCACCGGCCCGCGCCATGTGCTGGCTGTCGCGGGCACGCACGGCAAAACCACCACCACGGCCATGCTGGCCTGGATTCTGGAGTCTGCCGGCCTGCAGCCGGGCTTTCTGGTCGGCGGCGTGCCGCTGAACTTCGGCGTGTCGGCACGGCTGGGCACCGGCAACACCTTTGTGATCGAGGCGGACGAATACGACACCGCGTTTTTCGACAAGCGCAGCAAGTTCGTCCACTACCGGCCGCGCACTGCCATTCTGAACAACCTCGAGTTCGACCACGCCGACATCTTCGACAACCTGGCGGCGATCGAGCGCCAGTTCCACCACCTGGTGCGCACCGTGCCCGGCAGCGGCCGGATTGTGGTCAACGCCCGCGAAGACAGCCTGGCGCGCGTGCTGGCCCAGGGCTGCTGGAGTGAGCGGGTACTTTTCGGCGGCTCCGCGGCCGAAGGCTTCTCCGCCCAGGGCGAACCCGCGGCTTTCGACGTGCTGCGCGACGGCCGCAAAGTAGCGCGCGTTGAATGGGCCATCAGTGGCGTGCACAACCAGCTCAATGCGCTGGCCGCCATCGCCGCGGCCGAGCATGTGGGCGTGGCGCCGCAAGCGGCCGCCGAGGCCCTGGGCAGCTTCGAGAACGTGAGGCGGCGCATGGAGGTGCGCGGCACGGTGGCGCGTGCCGGCGGAACGATCACCGTTTATGACGACTTTGCGCACCACCCGACCGCCATCCACACCACCATCGACGGACTGCGCCGCCAGCTGGCCAGCGCGGGCGGCGACCAGCGCATCCTGGCGATCTTCGAGCCACGCAGCAACACCATGAAACTGGGCACCATGACGGCCCAACTGCCCTGGAGCCTGGAGCAGGCCGACCTGGCGTTCTGCCATGCCGGCGGACTGGACTGGGACGCCCGGGCCGCGCTGGCCCCCATGGGCGCGCGCGCGCAGGTGGCGGACAACCTCGACCAGCTGCTGGCGCAGGTCACAGCCGCGGCGCGTCCCGGTGACCACTTGCTGTGCATGAGCAACGGCGGTTTTGGCGGCATCCACGCGCGCTTGCTGGAGGCCTTGCAGGCCGGCTGATTTGCTACTTTTTTGATAGCTGCCTGCGCACGCCCATCAATGGCTGCAGGCCAAAATCATCCAGAAACTCAGTAGCTGACCGCCATCGCCGGCACATCGATGTGAATCACCGGCTTGGCCAGCGAGGCGCTGGCCGCCCGCGCAAAGGCCTGGGCCCAGGCGGCATCGGCAAACTGCTGCGGGCCGGCGGCCTGGGCGACCACCAGCACCTTGTCGGCCATCAGCAGCTTGCCGGTGGGCCGCAGCGGCTCGCAACCCATCTGGGTGAACTGCTCGTCGAGCCAGGCCCTGGCCACATCGTGCGGCATGGGCTGAACCTCGTTGAGGTCCATCCGCACGGGCGGGCTGTTTTTGAAGGTGACGGTGACTTCGCTGTACATGGGTTTCCTCGGTATCGAAGCGGAATGCCTGCCAGCATGAACGCCGCCGTCCGCTCCGGCAATCGGCTAAAACCCGCGCCGGCAGCACAGGCCGCCCGCAGGCTTACTGGCGGCCCAGTTGCGCCGGCGCCGTCAGGTCGTGCTTGCGCACCGGGAGGGTCGGTGGACCCGCAGGTGCGCCCGGCAGCGCCTGTGCCAGCCCGTTGCGGCTTCTCCCGGGAAGGCTGTCCTCCCCGCCGGTGAAGGTGGCGGCTCCTGCCTTGTCGGGTGTCGTGGTGATCGAACCGGCGAAATACAGGCTGGCCAGGTCCCGCGTCAGCTGGGCGTGTGTCAACGCGGTACGCCGCAGCAAGGCGTCAAAGTCGCCCGCTGCCTGCGACAGTTCGCGCAACAGGATCAGCTGCGAGTCCCTGATCCAGCGCATGGGCACGGCGGGCGCATGGCGAAAATAGACCGGCTTGCTGCGGTAGCGCGAAGGCAACACGTCGCGCTCCGTGCGCTGCGCATAGATCCAGCGCAAATGGGTCAGGCTGCTGCGCAGAAAATGACTCGGGATGTCGTGCGCCTCCAGGGGGCGCCGGTCCCATTGGGCCAGTTCGAAATCGGCCGGGTCGGCCTTGCGCAAAATGCCGATGCGCCACTCGTGGAAATCCATCACCGCCAGCAACTGGCCCCTGTGGCTGACGTGATAAATACCGGGCAGCAACTCGTTCTCGCGCGCGATCAGTTGCCCGCCCAGGACAAACTGGGAACGCAAAGGCCGCAACCAGCCCTCGAAATGCTGCAGCACCCCGGACAGGCTGGCAGCCGCGCTGAGGTCGAAGGTGTGCTTGGGGTCAAAATCGTCAGAGGACAGCGGCAGCGAGAAGGCGATCGGGCGGTCAACCTCGTCCAGATCAAGCTGCACGGTGCGCTCGGTGGGCAGGCCGGCCAGGATTTTCAGGGTGTCGGCGGCCACCAGCCGGCTTTTTTCACCACTGACCAGCCAGGCATCGGCCTCCGCAAACGGGCCGACACGCCACACCGCCCCGCCCGTTGGCAATTGAGCGAGCAGCAGATGGAGCCGCTCGCGTTGCTCGGGCGTAAAACCAGCCAGACCTAGACAGAGGATGGGTTGCTCGGAAGACATGGCGCTTTCGTGGACGACCGGTTCTTCCATGTGACAACCGCTGTCGTGGCATGGGATGGAAGTGTAACCAGAAGTTCCAAATCTAGCACCAAATGGTTAATGCGCCATCCCCCAATTGGGGGAGGCGGCGTCAACGCGCACGTCGGGCTTTGACCGCTTCGGACAACACATCGAGCAAATGGAGCGAATCATCCCAGCCCAGGCAGGCGTCGGTGATGCTTTTGCCGTATTCCAGGTTTTTGGCATCGTCCTTGCCGGGCGTGAATTTCTGGGCACCCGGCTGCAGATGGCTCTCGACCATCAGGCCGAAGACCTGGTGCGAGCCCCCCGCCACCTGGGTGGCAATCTCGCGCGCCACCTCCAGCTGTTTTTCATGCTGCTTGGAGCTGTTGGCGTGGCTGCAGTCGACCATCAGCGTGGCCGGGAGTTTGGCCGCTTCCAGCTCCTTGCAGGCCGCGCCCACGCTGGCTGCATCGTAATTGGGCGTCTTGCCGCCGCGCAGGATCACATGGCAGTCCTTGTTGCCGTTGGTCTGCACAATCGCCACCTGGCCGTTTTTGTGCACCGACAGGAAATGGTGGCCACGTGCGGCCGCCTGGATCGCGTCGGTGGCGATGCGGATGTTGCCGTCGGTGCCGTTCTTGAAGCCAATAGGTGCCGACAGGCCGGACGCCAGTTCGCGGTGCACCTGGCTTTCGGTGGTGCGCGCCCCGATGGCACCCCAGGCGATCAGGTCGCCGATGTACTGTGGCGAGATCACATCGAGGAACTCGCTGCCGGCCGGCAGGCCCAGGCGGTTGATGTCGATCAGCAACTGGCGTGCGATGCGCAGGCCTTCGTCGATGCGGTAGGTCTCGTCCAGGTAAGGGTCGTTGATCAGGCCTTTCCAGCCTACCGTGGTGCGCGGTTTTTCAAAGTACACGCGCATCACGATCTCCAGCGTGCCGGCGTATTTCCGGCGCTGCTCGGCCAGACGACGCGCGTAGTCCAGCGCCGCCGCCGGGTCGTGGATGGAACACGGACCGATCACCACCAGCAGGCGGTCGTCCTTGCCGGCCATGATGTTGTGGATGTTCTTGCGTGTCTGGGTGATCAGCGACTCCACAGGGGTGCCGCTGATCGGGAAGAAGCGGATCAAATGCTCGGGAGGGGGTAACACAGTGATGTCCTTGATGCGTTCGTCGTCGGTCTGGCTGGTTTTGTCGACAGGACTCGCATACCAGGCATCGCTGGCTTGGGTGGCTTTGGCATTCATGGCTGGCTTCCTTTAAGAACGTTCAAGAATCGATTCGGCAAATGGCACGGGCAAAAAAAAACCGCCGGGGTCCCGGCGGTTTTCAAGAATCTGTTGCGTCTTTTTCTGCTTACGCGAGGATCTCTCTACCGCCGGAGGCGCTTGAGAACCAAAAGTAAGCAAAATAGGATTTCGCGGAGGTCATGGGTGGAATGTAGCACAGCTGCCGGGCCATGCATTTTTTGATGGGTGCGGCCTTGGATGGCCAACCCGGGGGATATCCTCTCCTGCAAGCAGGGGCCGCGGAACCGGCTCCGCCGGCCCGCAGGCGCAGCGCCCCCTCGGGGGGCAGAGAGCTACACGCAGTGAGCGAACGTGGGGGCAAACATCCCTAACCGCGCAAGCGTTCCCACCAGGTTCTGGCCCGCTCCACCCGGGCCTCGTCGAGCGCCGCCGAGCCGGACTCGCCCGCTTCCCGGCCGCTGAGCTGTTCGTACATGTCGATCAGCAGCATGCCTTCTCCCAGCGTACGCCACCCCACCAGCTCGAAGTCCTCAAAATGGATGGTTTGCGGCGGCGGCGGGCCGGGCTTGTCCTGGGGGCTGGCTGCCAGCAGCCACTGACCAATCAGCACACGGAAGTTGTTCAGCGCCGCCAGGTAGGCCGCGTATTCATAAAGGCCGCGCCAGGCCGGAGAGAGCGCAATCACCAGCGCGCGATGCTCGCGCAGGATGGTCATCAGGTCCATCAGGGGTGCGGCCAGCGCCTGCAGATCGGGCTCGCGCTTCAGGCCTGACAGCACGGCTTCGATGCCCACCGCCAGGCCACCCATGCCGTCGGCCAGCTGCAGCGACTCCTCGTCGGCCATCGCCGAACGCAGGAAGTGGCTGAGTTCGCCAAAACTCTGGATGCTGGGAAGCAGCGTGGTCGGGTCAATCGGCAGACGTGCGCTGGGTCCCCCGCTCATGGTTCACCTCGCCCTCAGGCGGTGCCGCCTACGGTCAGGCCGTCAATGCGCAGGGTGGGCTGGCCGACGCCGACCGGCACGCTCTGGCCTTCCTTGCCGCAGGTGCCGACGCCGCTGTCGAGCTGCATGTCGTTGGCGATCATGGTGACGCGGGTCAGCGCATCGGGGCCGTTGCCGACAATGGTGGCGCCCTTGACCGGGTACAGGATCTTGCCGTTTTCGACCCAGAAGGCTTCGCTTGCGGAGAACACGAACTTGCCCGAGGTGATGTCCACCTGACCGCCGCCGAAATTGGTGGCGTACAGGCCCTTCTTGATGCTGGCGACAATTTCCTCCGGCGCCTTGTCGCCACCCAGCATGTAGGTGTTGGTCATGCGCGGCATCGGCACATGGGCATAACTTTCGCGGCGGCCGTTGCCGGTAGGCTTGACGCCGGACAGGCGCGCATTGAGCGAGTCCTGGATGTAGCCCTTGAGGATGCCGTCCTCGATCAGCACGTTGCGCTGGCTGGCGTGGCCCTCGTCATCGACATTGAGCGAGCCGCGGCGGTCGGCAATCGTGCCGTCGTCGAGCACCGTCACGCCTTTGGCCGCCACACGTTGGCCGACGCGGCCCGAAAACGCGCTCGAACCCTTGCGGTTGAAGTCGCCCTCCAGCCCGTGGCCAATCGCCTCGTGCAGCAGGATGCCGGGCCAGCCGGGGCCCAGCACCACGGTCATTTCGCCGGCGGGGGCCGGACGCGCATCGAGGTTGGACAGGGCCGCGGTCACCGCGTCATTGACATATTCATTGATCTGCGCCTCGTCGAAATAGGCCAGGCCGAAACGGCCGCCGCCGCCGCCCGAACCCATTTCGCGGCGGCTCACGCCAGCGACTTTTTTCTCGGCAATCACGGTGACCGACAGGCGCACCAGCGGCCGCACGTCGGCGGCCAGCGTGCCATCGGCCCGCGCCACCATCACCACGTCGTATTCGCTGGCCAGGCCGGCCATGACCTGCACGATGCGCGGGTCTTTGGCCTTGGCGAGTTTTTCCACGCGCTCAAGCAGTTGGACCTTGGCCGTGCTGTCCAGTGTCGCGATCGGGTCCATGTCCCGGTACAACGAGCGCCCCGGCGCGACCTTGCGCGCCGGCACCTTGACACGGCCGGCGCGGGTGGCCGCCGAGATGGTGCGCACGGTGCGCGCCGCGTCGAGCAGCGAGGCCTCGGAGATGTCGTCGGAGTAGGCAAACGCGGTTTTTTCACCACTGACCGCACGCACGCCCACGCCCTGGTCGATGCTGAAGGAGCCGGTCTTGACGATGCCTTCTTCCAGGCTCCAGCCTTCGCTGCGCGTGTACTGGAAATACAGATCGGCGTCATCCACGCCGTGCGAGGTGATTTCCCCCAGGGCGCGGCTCAAATGGGCCTCGGTCAGCCCGAAAGGCGCCAGCAGCAGCTTTTGCGCTATCGCCAGCCGCTCCGACGTGGCGTCGGCGTTCGGACGGGCGGCGCGGGCGGCGGTAAAGGCTGGCTTGCGGGCCGAGGCCGGCGAGGATTTGAGTGAGGTCATGCGGTCATTGTAGGCAGTCCGCCCCGGCCCCGCCCCTGCAAGGCTACTGTCCGCCGCATGCCACCTGACACCGACCACCGCCGGCGAGTGATCAGGCGCTCAGGTCGCTGGTCGCCGCCGCCGGCCCGTTGGTTTTGCACGAGTCGATGCCGCTGTCGCGCGCGGCAGCCGTGGAATACATCTGGCTCTGACCAATCACCTGGTTGTTGCCGGCACGCAGGGTGAAATAGGGCGATCCGTCCTTGCCGTCCAGGCGCACATACCGGTCGTCGTCCGCAGCATTTTTCTTCACCGATTCGATGCCTGCGAGGGCGCTGGCCTTGGTGTCGTACATCTCGCTGGACAAAATGGTCTGCCCATTGCCCGCCAGCAAGGAGAAGAAATACTTGTCGTTTTTGGATTTCTTGAGTTCGAATTTGCCAGCCATCAGGTTTCTCCTTGAGAAAAAGGGATTACAACGCTTGCCCTTCTTTGTAGCCGACCCCAGGCTGGAGCGCAAGAACCTGTTCCCGAATCGCGGCACGCCATGTGCCGGCCCCAGGCTGCCCGACGGGCCTCAAGGTCCGGGCTAACGGTCCGCCAGGTACTTGAAAATGGCCGCGTCATCAAGCGCAGCCAGCCCCGCGTTATGCGCCTGGGCAAACACCTCGCTGGCGCGCGCGCCCAGTGGCCCCTCGAAACCAGCAGCCCGGGCCGCTTCCACCGCCAGGCGGGTGTCCTTTTCAAGCAGCGTCACATGCGCGCGCGGCGCATAGTCGCCGGCAATGGCGCGGCGCATGCGGTCGGAGCCTATCCAGCTCTGGCCGCTGGACTGCTCGATGACGTCCAGGGTCCGCCCCGGGTCCAGCCCCAGGCGCCCGGCCAGGGCCAGCACCTCGGCCGCCCCGACCAGGTTGATGCCGGCCAGCAGGTTGTTGACCAGCTTGGTACGGGCGCCGTCACCGGGTTGGTCGCTGATGCGAAAGACCTTGCCCGACAGGGCCTGCAGCAAGTCCGCCTGCTGTTCATACACGGCCGGTGCGCAGGCGACCATCAGGCTCATGGAGCCGTCACGCGCCCGCGCCGGACCGCCCGACATGGGCGCGTCCACCGTGTGCACGCCCAGCGCCGCCAGCTGGCCGGCAAAAGCCTCGACATCCTGCGGCGAGATCGTCGGGCACAGCATCACGGTGTGGCCCGGCTGCAGCATGCACGCCAGCCCGTCGGGGCCGAACAACACGGCGTCAGTCTGCGCGGCATCCACCACACAGACAATGAATGCTACCGAATTGATAGCTGCCTGCGCAGGTACAGAAAGGGCTGAAGCCCCTTTTTCCTTCAACTCTGCGACTTTGACAGGGTCGATGTCGCAGACCTGCACGGCCCAGCCCCGGGAGAGCAGGTTGGCCGCCATGGCGCCGCCCATGTTGCCGATGCCGATGATGGTGACCGTCATGGGGGACAGGGGCATGCTCACCTTAACTTTGCACCAATCTCTTGGCCTTGGAGATCGACATCAGGATGCCCACCGCCAGCCCCAGCGTGACCATGGCCGTGCCGCCGTAACTGATGAAGGGCAAAGGTACACCCACCACCGGCAGGATGCCGCTGACCATACCCATGTTGACGAAGGCGTAGGTGAAAAAGATCATGGTGACCGCGCCGGCGAGCAGTCGGGCGAACAGCGTGGGCGCCTCCAGCGCGATGACCAGGCCGCGAAAGATCAGGAAGATAAAGCCGGCGATCAGCAGCAGGTTGCCGACCAGCCCGAACTCCTCGGAGTAGGCGGCAAAAATGAAGTCGGTGGTGCGTTCGGGAATGAATTCCAGGTGGGTTTGCGTGCCCTGCATGAAGCCCTTGCCGAAGACCCCGCCCGAGCCGATGGCAATCATGCCCTGGATGATGTGAAAACCCTTGCCCAGCGGGTCCCGCGTCGGGTCGAGCAGCGTACAGATGCGCTGCTGCTGGTAGTCGTGCAGCACCGGCCAGCGCACGCCGTCGGCACACAGCTGCGGCTCGAACCAGACCACCAGGAAAATGCCGGCCAGCCCCAGCAGCACCGGCGGCGCAATCAGCTTCCAGCTCAGCCCGGCAAAAAAGATCACCGCCAGGCCGGCCGCCAGCACCAGCAGCGAGGTGCCCAGATCGGGCTGCTTCATGATCAGGCCCACCGGCACCGCCAGCAACAGGCAGGCGACCAGGTAGTCGAGCGGTCGCAACTGCCCTTCGCGCTTCTGGAACCACCAGGCCAGCATCAGCGGCATGGCGATTTTCAGGATCTCGCTGGGCTGGATCACGATGCCCAGGTTGATCCAGCGTTTCGCGCCCTTCTTCGTGATGCCAAAAATCGCCACGGCCACCAGCAGCGCCACGCCCAGCACATACAGGGGCACGGCAAACGCCATCAGGCGCTGCGGCGGGATCTGCGCCACGACAAACATGATGCCCCCGGCAATCAACATGTTGCGGCCGTGGTCCATGAAACGGGTGCCGTGGTCAAAGCCGGACGAATACATGATCATCAGGCCGGCGCTGGCCAGCAGGAAAACGGCAAACGCCAACGGGCCGTCAAAGCCCTGGAACATCGGGGCGGCGCGCTGGAAAAGAGAGGGTTTGTCGAAAACGGCGGACATGAAGGAGGATTATCTGCCAGCTGGTGCCGGCAGGTTCGCTACAGGGTCCAAATCCGCACTCGACAGCGTCACGCTGCGCCGGTGGTCCGCTTTGGACAGTAGGACGGACTCCCCACTCCCTCCCCCCGCCCCTCCCTCGCCCCGCTGGGCGATAGCGGGGAGTTTCATTTGGCTACGTGTTCTGCGCCCGCGTGCAAACATGACGGCCGCGTGCCCCGACATGACGCGCTTTGCGCGTCATGTCTCCCCATACCCGAACCCGCATTCGTTTCCCCCACCCGTCGGGCTGGGCCGAGGAGCGCAGCCGAAAGTGGATCAGGGCGAGCGATTGTCTGAGCGCAGCGAGTTCGAGCTCGACCCCACTTTCGGCGAGCACCGGAGGCTGCCCGCAGCGAAGCGGAGGGACCCAGACCATCGGGTCGCCTTTTCTTTTGCTTACTTTTCTTTTGGCGACGCAAAAGAAAAGTGAGTTGCCGCCGGGCAACCCCCGGCTTGCTGGTGAACTACAAACAAGCGAAGAGCTGAAGTAGTTAGCACGTATGGATCCCGGATCAAGTCCGGGATGACAGACAGCGCAATAAATTTGCTACAAGTTCAATAGCTGCTAACGCGCTCCAGTCATTGGCCAGAGCCCCTTTTTACGTAGAATTCATCATGCCCACCACCCACCTCCTCTACCTCCACGGCTTCCGCTCCTCCCCCCAATCCGCCAAGGCCCGGCAGGTCGCAGCGTGGATGCAAAGCCACCACCCCGGGGTGGTCTGGTGGTGCCCGCAACTGCCGCCCTCCCCGCGGGAAGCGATGGAACTGGTGAACAGTGGCATCGCCGGCTGGCCGCGTGACAGCATGGCGGTGATGGGTTCGTCGCTGGGCGGCTTTTATGCGACGCATGTGGCCGAAACCTGCGGCTGCAAGGCCGTGCTGCTCAACCCGGCAGTGAATCCGACGCGCGACCTGGCGAAGTACATCGGCGAGCAGACCGCCTGGCACGACCCGAACGAACACTTTTTCTTCGAGCCGCATTTTGTGGATGAGCTGCGCGCCCTGGAGCGCGGCCCCGCGGCCCGGCCGGAAAACTACTTCGCCCTCATCGCCAAGGGCGACGAGGTGCTGGACTGGCGTGAAATGACCGGCCGCTACCCGGGGGCGCACATCCGGCTGCTCGAAGGCGGCGACCACGCCATCAGCGACTTCGAGCGCCACTTGCCGGAGGTGATGGACTTCCTGGATCTCGCCTGAGGCCGGCCCGGGGCGGCTGATTACACTAGGAGAAGTAACCAAAGGATGTCGTTTTGTTTGTATTGTTTGAAGAGGCCGGCAAGTTTCTGGCCGGCCGCATCTTGTCCGAAGCCGATACCTCGCTGCAGGTGGAGCTCGACTCGGGCAAACGCGTCAAGGTCAAGGCGGCCAACGCGCTGCTGAAATTTGAGAAACCCGCGCCGGCCGAGCTGGTCGCTGCCGGACAGCGCCTGAGCGCGGAGATCGAGCTGGACCTGGCCTGGGAATTCGCGAGCGACGAGGAATTCGGCTTTGCCGACCTGGCGCGCGACTACTTCAGCGCCGACCCGGCCAAACCGGCCTCCATCGAGCAGCAGGCCGCCGCGCTGTTCCGCCTGTTCGAGGCGCCGCATTATTTCCGCCGCGCCGGCAAGGGGCGCTTTCGCAAGGCGCCGGCCGAGATCCTGCAGCAGGCGCTGGTCGCCATCGAAAAGAAAAAACAGGTCATTGCGCAGATCAGCGCCTGGGCCGAAGAACTCGCCCAGGGCCAGTGCCCGGCGCCGGTGCGCGAGCAGCTCTACAAGATTTTGTTCAAGCCCGACAAGAACAGCCCCGAATACAAGGCGGTGGTCGAGGCCTCTCGCTCGGCGCACAAGGCGCCGCTGGACCTGCTGCAGCAATCGGGCGCAATTGCCTCGCCCTACCAGTTTCACTGGAAACGCTTCCTGTTTGAAAACTTCCCGAAAGGCACGGGTTTTCCGGCCCTGCAGGCCCCCGCCATCAGCGACGAATTGCCGCTTGCGGACGTTCGGGCGTTTTCCATCGACGACTCCAGCACCACCGAGATCGACGACGCGCTGTCGGTGCAGGGCCTGGGCAGCGGCACGGTCACGCTGGGCATCCACATTGCCGCGCCCGGCCTCGCGGTGTTGCCGGGCAGCCCGGTGGACGCTTTGGGACGTGCACGCCTGTCCACGGTGTACATGCCGGGTTACAAGCTGACCATGCTGCCCGATGAGGTGGTGCAAAGCTACACGCTGCAGGAAGGGCGCAACTGCCCGGCCCTGTCGCTGTATGTCACCTTCGATGAAGCCACGCTGGCGATCCGTGAGTCGGTGACGCGGCTGGAGCAGGTGCCCATCGCGAGCAACCTGCGCCATGACAAGCTGGACGACACCTTCAACGAAGCGTTCTTCGAAGCAGCGCAGGCCACGCCGCCAGCCGGCGTCACCTGGGGCGTGGAGCTGGCCTTTTTGCACCGGCTGGCCCTGCACCTGAAGGCCCAGCGCGAAGTGGTGCGCGGCAAGCCGGAAAACTTCAACCGGCCCGACTACAACTTCTCGCTCGACATTGCCCCGGGCAAGGAGCCGGAAGGCAACGAGACGGTCAGCATCAGCATCCGCAAACGCGGCGCGCCGCTGGACCTGATCGTCGCCGAGGCCATGATCCTGGCCAACAGCACCTGGGGCGAATGGATGGCCACGCATGGCGTGCCCGGCATTTACCGCAGCCAGGCCAGCCTGCTACCGGGCGTCAAGGTGCGCATGGGCACCAAGGCCCTGCCGCATGCCGGCATCGGCGTCAAGAGTTACGCCTGGGCCACCTCGCCGCTGCGCCGCTACACCGATCTGGTCAACCAGTGGCAGATCATCGCCTGCGTCAAACACGGCCGCACGGCCGCGCTGGCCGCACCGTTCAAGCCGAAAGACGCGGAACTGTTTTCCATCATCTCGGGCTTTGATGGCGCCTACAGCGCCTACAACGGTTTCCAGGCCGGCATCGAGCGTTACTGGACGCTCAAATACCTGCAGCAGAACCAGATCACCGAGCTCACGGCGACGGCCTTCAAGGACAACCTGGTGCGCGCCGACGATCTGCCGCTGGTGTTGCCGGCCGCCGGTGCCCAGGGCCTGCCGCGCGGCGCCAAGGTGCGCATCCGCCTGGGCGACATCGACGAGATCACGCTCGACATCCACAGCACGGTGCTCGAACGCCTGGACGCCGTGGTGAACGAAGCCGATGCCGAGCAGGTGGCCGAGGAAGACAACGAATCGGAAATCGCCGCTGGTCCGATCTCCATCGCCGTCGATCTGAACGAGCCGGCCGACGACGCTGCAGCCGTGGCGGGCGCCGGTTAACACCCATAATCCTCTCCTGTGAAGTCCCCCAGCACCCTGCAAATCGCCTTGGGCGTATCGCTCGCCGTCCATGCGGTCCTCCTGACCGTGCGTTTTGTCGATCCGGAACGTTTAAACCGGATTTTTCAGGACACACCGCTGGAAGTGATCCTGGTCAACGCCAAAAGCAATGAGCGGCCGGACCAGGCCAAGGCGATCGCCCAGGCCTCGCTGGCCGGTGGCGGCGAGGCGGAAAAAGGCCGGGCCACCAGCCCACTGCCGCCTTCGGCGCTGACCGAGCTCGGCGACGCCAGCGAAGACGCGCAGCGCAAGGTCGAGACCATGCAGGAGCAGCAGACCATGCTGCTGGCACAGATCAAAAAGCAGCTTGCGGCCATGCCGCCGCCTGACCCGAAGGTGCCGTCCGCCGACCCGGCCCAGGCTGAACGCGAGGAAAAGCGCAAGCAGCTGATCAAGATCCTGGCCGAAATCGAGCGGCGCATCAACGAAGAAAACGCGCGGCCCAAAAAGCGCTACATCAGCCCCGCCACCCGCGAGGAGGTGTACGCCGTGTACTACGACACGCTGCGCCGCAAGATCGAGGAAAAAGGCACGGTGAACTTTCCCGAGCAGGCCGGCAAAAAACTGTATGGCGAACTCACCATGGTGCTCACGGTGAACCACGACGGCCGCGTCCTGTCCACCGAGGTGGCCGAAACCTCGGGCAACCTGACGCTGGACCGGCGCGCGCAAAGCATTGCGCGCAACACCGGCCCGTTTGACCGTTTCAGCGAGGCCATGCGCCGCAAGGCCGACCAGATCGTGGTGGTCTCGCGATTCAAGTTCGCGAGCAACGAGACGCTGGAAACCAAGCTCCTTGAGCGATGAGCGGCCCCATGGATCACTATTGCGTCCTCGGCAACCCGGTGGAACACAGCAAGTCGCCCGCCATCCACGCGCGTTTTGCCGAGCTGACCGGCCAGGCCATGGACTACCGCAAACTGCTGGCACCGCTGGATAACTTCGCCCAGACGCTGCAGCAATGGATAGACAGCGGCGGACGCGGCTGCAACGTGACCGTGCCCTTCAAGTTCGAAGCCTTCCGGCTGGCCACTGTTGCCACCGAACGCGCCCAGCTGGCGCAGGCCGCCAACACGCTGAAGTTCGAGGCCGGCCGCATCGAAGCCGACAACACCGACGGCATCGGCCTGGTCAATGACATCCAGAACAATGCGGGCGTCCGGCTGGCCGGGCGTGACCTGCTGCTGCTGGGCGCCGGTGGGGCCGCGGCCGGCGTGCTGGGGCCGCTGCTGGCAGCCGGTCCGCGCCGCCTGGTGGTCGCCAACCGCACGCATACGCGCGCGGTCGAGCTGGTGGCGCGCCATACCAGCCATGCCTCGCTGCAACAGATGCTACAAAAAACAGAGCTGGTCGCGCAGGAACTGCAAGGGCTGGAGGCCGATTTTGATGTGATCATCAACGCCACGGCAAGCAGCCTCAGCGGTGCAGCCATCACGCTGGACCCACGACTGCTCAAACCCGGCGCGCTGGCCTACGACATGATGTATGGCGCGGCTGCCCAGGGGTTCACCGACTGGGCACGGACCCACGGCGCGGTGCCGCGCGACGGTCTCGGCATGCTGGTGGAGCAGGCCGCTGAATCCTTTCTGTTCTGGCGCGGTGTGCGCCCGCCCTCGGCCCAGGTGCTCAAGGAAATGCAGCAGCAAAAGGCCGCGGCATGAAAGCCGTGCTGCGCTGGGTCCTGCTGGTGCTGCTGGCCGCCGTGGCGCTGCAGCTTTATTTTGTCGGCCGTATCGCGCTGATGGTCGTGGTGGATCCGCAGTCCACCGCCTTCCAGCGCTCGGAAGCGTACCGCCTGGTCACCGAAAAAGGCGAGCTCAAATGGCGCCAGCAGTGGGTGCCTTATGCCGAGCTGCCGGCCAACCTCAAGCGTGCGGTCATCGCGTCCGAGGACGCCACCTTTGTCGAGCATGAAGGGGTGGACCTGGAAGCCCTCGAAAAAGCCTGGGAGAAAAACACCCAGGCCGAGCAGCGCGCCGAAAAGGCCGCCGGCAGGCTGTCCAACCGCGCCGCGCCGGCGGGCGCGGCCAAGGCCGCCAGACCACCCAAGATTGTGGGCGGTTCCACCATCACCCAGCAGCTGGCCAAAAACCTGTTTCTCTCAGGCGAACGCACGCTGATGCGCAAGGGCCAGGAGTTGGTGCTGACGCTGCTGCTCGAAGCCCTGCTGAGCAAGCAGCGCATCCTGGAGATCTACCTCAACAATGTCGAATGGGGCGAAGGCGTGTTCGGCGCCGAAGCCGCGGCCCAGCATTATTTCCGCAAGCCCGCCGCCAGACTCAGCGCCTACGAGGCCGCGCGACTGGCCGTCATGCTGCCGCGCCCCAAGTACTTCGAAACCCGTCCGGGCTCGGGCTACCTGGCCTCGCGCGCGGCCACCATCGCGGCGCGCATGGGTGGGGTGGAGGTGCCGTGAAGATACCCGCCAAAGTCATGAGCCTGTTCCTGCTCGGCCTGATCCGGGCGCTGACCGGCGCGCAGGCTCGCTGGCAGGGCTGCCCGCCCAAGGCGGAACAGCGCATTTATTTCGCCAACCACCAGAGCCATGCCGACCTGGTGCTGATCTGGGCCGCCCTGCCCAGCGAGCTGCGCAGCATCACGCGGCCCATCGCCGCCAAGGACTACTGGACCAAAACGCCGTTCAAGCAGTGGCTCACCACCTCGGTGTTCAATGCGATCTATGTGGACCGCGCCAAAACCAGCGACCAGGACCCGCTGGAACCGCTGATCGACGCGCTCGAAAGCGGCGATTCCATCATCCTGTTTCCCGAAGGCACACGCGGCAACCAGGAAGAGCCGCAGGCCTTCAAGTCAGGCCTGTACAACCTGGCGCAGAAGTTTCCGCAGGTGGTGCTGGTGCCGGCGTGGATCAACAACGTGCAACGCGTCATGCCCAAGGGCGAAGTCGTGCCCGTGCCCATTCTGTGCTCGGTCACCTTCGGCGCGCCCCTGGCGCTGCAGGAAGGCGAGGACCGCGGCGCCTTCCTGGCGCGTGCGCGTGATGCCGTGCTGGCGCTGAGGGAAAGCTGATGAGCAGCTT
Organism: Polaromonas sp. YR568; assembly: GCF_943371715.1. GTDB lineage: Bacteria > Pseudomonadota > Gammaproteobacteria > Burkholderiales > Burkholderiaceae_C > Polaromonas. Next base: position 147,730 of record NZ_CALRVW010000004.1, read on the forward strand.
TCTGCGCAACCTGAGCCCGTCCAACCAAGTCGGCCTGCTGTTTGTCGTGGTGTTCGGCCTGCTCATCGTCGCCAGCATCGCGGCGCTCATCATGTCGCTGCGCGACAGCGGCGAGGACGAGATCCGCACGCAGGACATCAAGGAGTTCAGCAGCCTGCTCAACACCTCGTGGATCATGTGCACCGTGTTCTGGGTCGGCTGGGCCCTCGGCGAGACGGTGGCCACCCTGCTGTTTGCGCTGGTGGCCTTTTTCGCCCTGCGCGAATTCATCACGCTGTCGCCGACCCGCCGTGGCGACCACCGCAGCTTGGTGCTGGCTTTTTTTGTGGTGCTGCCGGTCCAGTTCTGGCTGGTCATGACCGAGCGCTTTGATCTGATCACCGTGTTCATCCCGGTCTATGTGTTCCTGGCAATCCCGGTGGTCAGCGCCCTGGCCAATGACCCGCAGCGCTTTCTGGAGCGCAATGCCAAGCTGCAGTGGGGCATCATGGTCTGTGTGTATGGCATCAGCCATGTGCCAGCCCTGCTGCTGCTGGACTTTCCGGGCTACAGCGGCAAAAACGCCTTCCTGGTGTTTTTTCTGGTGTTTGTCGTGCAGACCGGCATGCTGGTGCAGCACCTGGCCGCGCGCAAGTGGCCGCGCACGCCGACCGCGCCCGCGGTCAGCCAGAGCTTCAACTGGACCAGCTGGCTGATCGGCTTGGGCGCCGGCGGTTTTGTCGGCGGGCTGATGTCGGGCCTGACCCCCTTCAAGCCGGCGCAGGCCGTGGCCATGGCATTGATCGCCTGCGTCGCCGGCTCGCTCGGCCACCTGGTGATGAAGGCCCTCAAGCGCGACCGCGGCATCACCAACTGGGGCAGCGAAGGCCGGTCGGTCACTGGCGCCACCGGCCTGCTGGACCGGGTCGATGCCCTGTGTTTTGCCGCGCCGGTGTTCTTTCATTCGGTTCGATGGTATTTCGGGCTATGAGCTTGCGTTTCGAGATTTTGTATTTACCAGCCAGGGCCGCGGAGCCGGCCTTGCCGGGCCGCAGGCGCAGCGCCCCCTCGGGGGGCAGCGCAGTACACGAAGTGACAAGCGTGGGGGCCTAATGCGTATTCTCGGCATCGACCCCGGCCTGCAGATCACCGGCTTCGGCGTGATCGATGTGGACGGGCCGTCGCTAACGTACGTGGCCAGCGGCACCATCAAGACCACTCACCTGGATCGCGGCAACCTGCCGGCGCGGCTGAAAGTGCTCTTTGACGGCATCTGCGAGATCACGGCCCGCTACACGCCTGACAGTTCCGCCTGCGAGATCGTGTTTGTGAATGTCAACCCACAGGCCACGCTCATGCTGGGCCAGGCGCGCGGCGCCTGCGTCACCGCGCTGGTGAGCTGCAACATCGAGGTGGCGGAATACACGCCGCTGCAGATGAAGAAAGCCGTGGCCGGCTACGGAAAGGCCGGCAAGCCCGAGGTGCAGGAGATGGTCAAGCGCCTCTTGAGACTCCCCGCCCTGCCCGGCAAGGACGCGGCCGACGCCCTGGCCCTGGCTATCACCCACGCGCATGTGGGTGGCTCCGCCGCGATCCTGGCGCGGGCAACCACCTTGGGTCGGACTTCCACCGCCTCGTTCAAGGACGGCCGGCACCACTGAGCTGGCTGAGGGAGGGCAGTTGCCCGCTCAACTCTTCTTAAAGTAACGTGGGAAGAAAGGCAGAAGGGCGGCAACCATGCTCCGGAGTCTGCTTCGTCATGATCCCGGACATTTGACTGAGTCGCGATATGCTCATCGTAGTTACTTCGCGAACTCACGACGAAGCAGACGATGTGCAACGACCGCCGCCCCAAAAACCGCGGTACCGACGACGAGCCACTTAAAGCCAGAAGGAAGCTCATCCCTGTCGTACAACGTGCGGTGAGGATTGCTCTTCAGAAATCGCAACCGAATGCTTTCACCCCTGGCCAATGCTTGTACATGGTCTCCGGAAAGGAATTTCCCATTCACGGCGATAGGTCCGCCAGGAGTCTCATAAACAACGTCAGCCTGTGCTGATTGTCCTGGCGCGAACTTTGCTGCCCTTGTTAAGGCCAAGTCCGAACTCTTCATTACAGCGCGTTCGGACATCCAGGAAAATTGCATTTTCTCGAACAGTTCGAGGCCCCCAATAAATAAGCCACTTAGACCCATAACGTACAGCCAGGCAACGAAAGCTACCTTACCCATAGTGCCCCCTCCAGGTCAGCTGCCGAACATCTGGCCGGGTCAGCTTTAGAGTAGCTTGCATGTCGCTTCACTGCCAATCTCCGTTTTTTCATTGCTTCCTCTTCAACGGGTGAGAACCGAGTCCGCGCAGGCGGGGCATCGTCGGGCAGCCAATTCTATTGCAGACCTTTTGACGCGCGAGCGAGTAATCTTCGCTGCGCGACGTACCTCAGGCAGTTCATCGACGACGGACAGAGCAACCCACCATGGCTTCGTTCTCAACCGAAACTACCGCAACCGTGTGAGGCAAATTGAACCCATGCAGTGACATTTTCGGAGGTCTTGTTTTCAAGACAGGCCGCGCGCGAGGCAGGATTATTCCGATGGTATTTGACGCCGCACTCAGCGATGGATCGACGTACGGCCCCGCCGATTTCGCCTGCGTCCCAAGCGGGCGCGCTTTGAATTTTTATACGAATAGAAACTAACGTCACCCTGGGGGACAGGCCTAGCCCCAGAGCAGTTCGTCGGCGATCAGTATGGCGAAAAAGACGAATGCGGCGACCAGCGTGCCGCCGAGTATCCTGAGGCCGGTGCGTTTGTAGCGGACGTTCGATGTCAGCGCGAACAGCGCAAACGAAATGCCCGCAGCCACCAGCAGCAAAACAATGACGATGCGGAAAACAGCCATGCAGCTCCCGTTCTACCAAGCCCGCGCCAGGGTCGCAAAACCCTCAGGCGCTTTTTTTTCATCGTCGAAGGTGACGACTTCCCAGGCATCTTCGTGCGCCAGCAGCTCGCGCAGCAGCTTGTTGTTCAGCGCATGGCCGGAACGGAAGGCCGTGTAGGCGGCCAGCAGCGGCTTGCCGAGCAGGTACAGGTCGCCCATCGCATCGAGGATCTTGTGTTTGACGAACTCGTCGTTGTAACGCAGGCCGTCGGTGTTGAGCACCTTGTAGTCATCCATCACGATGGCATTGTCCAGGCCACCGCCAAGCGCGAGCCCGTTGGCGCGCATCATCTCGACGTCCTTGGTGAAACCGAAGGTGCGGGCGCGCGCGATGTCGCGGCTGTAGGAACCGCTGCCCATGTCGAACTCCACACGCTGGCCGGTGGAATCCACCGCCGGGTGGTCGAAGTCAATTTCAAACCCCAGCTTGTAGCCGTTGTAGGGCGACAGGCGCGCCCATTTCTCGCTGGCGCCCTGCCCTTCCCGCACCTCGACCGGCTTGAGCACGCGGATGAAACGCTTGGGTGCCGCCTGCAGTTCAATGCCGGCCGACTGCAGCAGGAACACGAACGAGGAGGCCGAGCCGTCGAGAATCGGCACCTCTTCGGCGGTGATATCCACATACAGGTTGTCGATGCCCAGGCCGGCGCAGGCCGACATCAGGTGTTCAACCGTGTGCACCTTGGCACTGCCGCTGGAAATGGTGGAAGCCAGGCGTGTGTCGGTCACCGCCTGCGCGGAAATGGGAATGTCCACCGGTTGCGGCAAATCCACGCGCCGAAACACAATGCCCGTGTCCGGCGCCGCCGGCCGCAAGGTCAGCTCGACCCGCTGACCGCTGTGCAGGCCGACGCCAACGGCCTTGGTCAGCGATTTGAGGGTGCGTTGGGCAAGCATGGACTTATTTTAATTGGGGAGGGTGAACCGTTGGTAAAGCACGGTTATACGGGTAATCGTCCGGGCCGTCCCTGTACAAGCCTTCTGTAGCCCAAGCTGCTGCGGTGTGCCTGCAAGCCGGGACTCGCCCCGGCGGGCGACTTACTTTTCTTTGCTTCGCCAAAGAAACCTAAGGAAAAGAAAGGCGACCCGATGGTCTGGGTCCCTTCGCTTCGCTACGGGCAGCCTGCGGTGCTCGACAAAAGCGGGGTCTCGCTCGAACTCGCCTTCGGCTCAAACAATCGCGAGCCCTGATCCGCTTTTGCCTGCGCTCCTCGGCCCAGCCCGACGGGTGGGGGATGAAAGCGGGAGCGGATTCGGGTGCGGGAAGACTTGACGCGCAGCGCGTCAAGTCGGAGAACGTGGCCGTCATGTTTGCACGTGCTTGCAGCACACGCAACCAAATGAAGTCCCCCTCAATCGCCCAGCGGGGCGAGGGAGGGGCTAGGGGTGGGAGTGGGGAGTCACCCCTACTGCCCAGTGCAAACCACAGCCGCGGCGTGACGCTTCAAAAAACCGGGATCAATCCGCCTGCTTGCGCAGGAAAGCCGGAATCTCGAAGTCGTCCATGCCGCCCGACGCCAGCGCATCGACCTTGGCAGCCGCCTGCGTGCGGTTGGTACGCCAGACGCTGGGCACCGCCATGTTGCCGTAGTCGGTCTGGGCCGAACCCATGCTGCTGCCGCCCGGATGGGCACCACTGACGGTTGCGCCGCCGATCGCCATGTTGAGCACCGGCATGTTGTCCGTGCCGGTACGAAGCACCTGCAGCGGAGGCGCCTGGCGGCGTACGCCCTGGCGGCTCAGGCCGGTGGCTACCACGGTAACGCGGATGTCTTCGCCGAGGTCGTCGTCGTAGGCGGTGCCGTAAATCACATGCGCATCAGGCGAGGCGTAGGCGCGAATGGTGTTCATCGCGAGCTTGGACTCGTTGAGCTTGAGCGAGCCCTTGGCCGCGCTGATCAGCACCAGCACGCCCTTGGCGCCCGACAGGTCAATGCCTTCGAGCAGCGGGCAGGCGACGGCCTGCTCGGCCGCGATGCGTGCGCGGTCCGGGCCGTTGGCGCGGGCCGTGCCCATCATGGCCTTGCCGGGTTCACCCATCACGGTGCGCACGTCCTCGAAGTCGACGTTGACGTGGCCGGGGACGTTGATGATCTCGGCAATACCGCCGACGGCGTTCTTCAGCACGTCGTTGGCATGCGCAAAGGCTTCATCCTGCGTCACGTCGTCGCCCAGCACTTCGAGCAGCTTCTCGTTGAGCACCACGATCAGCGAATCGACGTTGGCTTCGAGTTCGGCCAGGCCGAGGTCGGCATTGGTCATGCGGCGCCCGCCTTCGAACTCGAAAGGTTTGGTCACCACACCGACGGTGAGGATGCCCATTTCTTTCGCGATGCGTGCAATCACCGGCGCTGCGCCAGTGCCGGTGCCGCCGCCCATGCCGGCGGTGATGAACAGCATGTGCGCGCCGGCGATGGCAGCGCGGATGTCGTCCACCGCCATCTCGGCCGCGTCACGGCCCTTCTCGGGCTTGCTGCCTGCGCCCAGGCCGCTGCCGCCGAGCTGGATCTGCTTGTGCGCGCTGCCGCGGCCGAGTGCCTGTGCGTCGGTGTTGGCGCAGATGAACTCCACGCCCTGGACGTTGCGCTCGATCATGTGTTCGACCGCATTGCCGCCGCCGCCACCCACACCGATCACCTTGATCTGCGTGCCCTGGTTGAACTCTTCGATTTCAATCATTTCGATGCTCATGTGAGCCTCCTATCCATATGTTGCAGTTGCCAAAAATTTTTATTAGTTTCTTTTCAATCGGGAAACCATCACGCAGGGGGATCAGCGCCCCCCGAATGGCTGCACCGCGGACTCCGCCAGATAAAAACCGGAAATTTTTTCATCAGAAGTTCCCCACCAGCCAGTCTTTGACCCGGCCAAAAGCGTTGTGAACACTGCCTGCCTTCTGCGCGACGCGGTGCCCGCGCATGCGCGCCAGCCTCGCTTCCTCGAGCAACCCCATGACGGTGGCCGCACGCGGCTGGGCCACCATGTCTGACAGTGCGCTGGAATAACGCGGAATGCCGCGCCGCACCGGCTTGAGAAAAATGTCTTCACCGAGTTCGACCATGCCCGGCATCACCGCGCTGCCGCCGGTGATCACGATGCCGGACGACAGCACCTCCTCGTAACCCGACTCGCGGATGACCTGCTGCACCAGCGAGAAAATTTCCTCGATGCGCGGCTCGATCACGCCGGCCAGCGCCTGCTTGGACAGCATGCGCGGCCCGCGGTCGCCCAGGCCCGGCACTTCGACCTGGGTGTCCGGGTCGGCCAGCAGCTGTTTGGCAAAACCACTCTCGACCTTGATGTCTTCGGCATCCTTGGTCGGGGTGCGCAGCGCCATCGCGATGTCGCTGGTGATCAGGTCGCCGGCGATCGGGATCACGGCCGTATGGCGGATCGCGCCGCCGGTGAAAATCGCCACGTCGGTGGTGCCGGCGCCGATGTCGACCAGCGCCACACCGAGTTCCTGCTCGTCGCGGCTGAGCACCGACAGGCTGGAGGCCAGCGGGTTGAGCATCAGCTGGTCCACTTCCAGGCCGCAGCGGCGCACGCACTTGATGATGTTCTCGGCCGCGCTTTGCGCGCCGGTCACGATGTGCACCTTGGCCTCGAGCCGGATGCCGCTCATGCCGATCGGTTCGCGCACGTCCTGCCCGTCGATGACAAACTCCTGCGGCTCGACCAGCAGCAGGCGCTGGTCGGTGGAGATGTTGATGGCCTTGGCGGTCTCGATGACGCGGGCCACATCGGCCTGCGTGACTTCCTTGTCCTTGACCGCCACCATGCCGCTGGAGTTGATGCCGCGGATGTGGCTGCCGGTGATGCCGGTGTAGACCCGCGCGATCTTGCAGTCGGCCATCAGTTCGGCCTCTTTCAGCGCCTGCTGGATGCTCTGCACCGTGGCGTCGATGTTGACCACCACGCCGCGCTTGAGCCCGTTGCTGTAGGCGATGCCCAGGCCGGCCAGCTTGAGCTCGCCGCCGGGCAGGACCTCGGCCACCACCGCCATGACCTTGCTGGTCCCGATGTCCAGCCCCACCACGAGATCTTTGTATTCTTTCGCCATATCTTTACCTTTTTGCTTTCCTGTCCTCTTTGCCGCCCAACACCGTGGTGGTGACGCCTCGGAGCTTGAGTGCATACCCGTTGCTGTAACGCAGGTCGGCCGATTCGAGGTTGCGGCCGAACTTGCTGGACACCTGTGTCAGCGTGGCGATGAAGCGCTCGGCACGGCTGTGAATCTCGTCGAGGGAGCCCAGTCCCAGCTCGATGAGCACACCGTCCTCGAGCCTGGCGCGCCAGCTGCCGCGGGCCGTCAACTCCAGCAGTTCCAGCCGCGTGTCCAGTTTTTCGAATACCGGGGCCAGCTTGCGGTAACCCGCCAGAACCAGTTCGGCTTGACCCTGCGGCCCGTTGAGCAGCGGCAGGTCGTCGGCCTCGACGTCGCCCTGGTTGGCCTCGAACACCTCGCCGTAGCTGTTGACCAGGCGGGCGTCGCCCTCCTGCCCCCAGAAGGCGATGGCCTGGTGCTCCTGCAGCACGACCCGCAGCCGGTTCGGAAACTCGCGCTGCACCACCGCCTTGCGCACCCAGGGCACGCTCTCGAACGCCGCCTGCGTCCGCAGCAGGTCGACGGTGAAAAAATTGCCGGTCAGCTTGGGCACCACATTGGCGCGCAGCGTGACCGCGTTGTTGTGGCCGAGGTCGCCGCCGACCCGGATGGCCGTAAGGCGAAACAGGTTCTGCTGCAGCAGCCACGACACCCCGAAGGTCACCAGCATGCCCGCAAACGCAAGCCCCAGCACCAGCGATGTGGTGTTCATGAGCTTGACGTCCAGCGGGACAGGCAGGGTTTGGCTCACGCAGCGCCTCCCGGAATGCGCGGGTTGTCCAGGCTGGCCGTGCGCAGCACCTCCAGACAGAGGTCCTCGTAACTGATGCCCGCGGCGCGTGCCGACATCGGCACCAGCGAATGGCTGGTCATGCCGGGCGAGGTGTTGATTTCCAGCAGGTAGGGCTTGCGGGTCTTGCCGTCGATCATCACGTCGAGGCGGCCCCAGCCGCGGCAACCGAGCAGGCGGTAGGCCTTGAGCACCAGCGCCTGGATCGCCGCTTCCTCGCCGGCCGGCAGACCGCAAGGCACCAGGTACTGGGTGGTGTCGGTGAAGTACTTGTTCTGGTAGTCGTAGTTGCCCTCGGGCGCGACGATGCGGATCACCGGCAGGGCCCGCGCATCCTCCCCCGTGCCCAGCACCGGGCAGGTCACTTCATCACCGCTGATGAACTGCTCGCACAACACATCGGCATCCATTTGCGCCGCCTGTTCGACCGCATCGACCATGCCGGAATAACCCGCCACCTTGACCACGCCGATGGAAGAACCCTCGCGCGCCGGTTTGACGATCAGCGGCAGCCCCAGGTCGTCGGGGACCGCAATCACCTGCCCACGCTCATAGGCGCCGCGACGCAGCAGCGTGTATTTCGGTGTTGACAGACCCTCGGCCAGCCAGATGCGCTTGGTCATGACCTTGTCGATGGCGATGCTTGACGCCATGACGCCGGAGCCGGTGTAGGGAATGCCCATCAGCTCGAGCGCGCCCTGCACCGTGCCGTCCTCGCCGAAACGGCCATGCAGCGCAATGAAGCAGCGCGCGAAGTTCTCGCGTTTGAGCTCGCCGAGGTCGCGCTCTGCCGGGTCGAAGACGTGGGCATCGACGCCGCGCGAACGCAGCGCCTCCAGCACCCCGCAGCCCGACATCAGCGAGACCTCGCGCTCTGCGGAGTGGCCGCCCAGCAGCACCGCCACCTTGCCAAATGAGGAGTCTTTCAGGCTCACAGCCCTTTCCCTTCCTGCGCAGAACGCTCTGTTTTTTGTAGCAATTCGACCACCTTGCCGGGCACCGCACCAATCGTGCCGGCGCCCATGCACAGCACCACGTCGCCGTCCCGGGCGTTGTCGGCAATCGCCTGCGGCATGGCCTCGATGTCATCCACGAACACCGGCTCGACCTTGCCAGCCACCCGCAACGCGCGCGCCAGCGACCGGCCGTCGGCTGCCACGATCGGCGCCTCGCCGGCGGCGTAGACCTCGGACAGCAGCACACTGTCGGCCTGGCCGATGACTTTCACAAAATCCTCGAAACAGTCACGGGTGCGGGTGAAACGGTGCGGCTGGAAGGCCAGCACCAGGCGCCGCCCGGGGTAGGCACCACGCGCCGCCGCCAGCGTCGCCGCCATCTCGACCGGGTGGTGGCCGTAGTCGTCAATCACGGTGAAACTGCCGCCGGCGGGCGCCGGCACATCGCCGTAATGCTGGAAGCGCCGGCCCACACCCTTGAATTCGGCCAGCGCCTTCTGCACCGCCGCGTCGGGGATGTTGAGCTCCACCGCGACCGCGATGGCCGACAGCGCATTGAGCACGTTGTGCTCGCCGGGCAGGTTCAGCACCACGGGCAGGTCGGGCAGGATGACGCCGTTGCGCCGCTGCACCGTGAAGTGCATCTGCCCACCGACCGCCTTCACGTCCACAGCCCGCACCTGCGCGTCTTCATTGAAGCCGTAGCTGGTGATGGGGCAGGACACCTGGGGCACGATTTCGCGCACGGCCGCATCGTCGGTGCACAAAATCGCCGTGCCGTAAAACGGCATGCGGTGCAGGAAATCGACGAACGCCTTCTTCAGGTTGCCAAAGTCGTGGCCGTAAGTCTCCATGTGGTCGGCGTCGATGTTGGTCACCACCGCCATCACCGGCAACAGATTGAGGAAGGACGCATCCGACTCGTCGGCCTCGACCACGATGTAGTCGCCCGAACCCAGCCGGGCATTGGCGCCGGCGCTGTTCAGGCGTCCACCGATCACAAAGGTCGGATCCAGCCCGCCTTCGGCCAGGATGCTGGCGACCAGGCTGGTGGTGGTGGTCTTGCCGTGCGTGCCTGCGATCGCAATGCCCTGCTTGAGGCGCATCAGCTCGGCCAGCATCAGCGCGCGTGGCACCACGGGAATGCGTTTTTCGCGCGCCGCCAGCACCTCGGGGTTGTCGGGTTTGACCGCCGTCGAGGTGACGACCGCATCGACACTGGCCAGGTTTTCCGCGGCATGCCCGACAAAGGTCTGGATGCCCAGCCCGGCCAGACGGCGCAAGGTAGCGCTGTCGGACAGGTCGGAGCCGGAGATCACGTATCCCAGGTTGTGCAGGACCTCGGCAATGCCGGACATGCCGGAGCCGCCCAGGCCGATGAAGTGAATGTGTTTGATCGCGTGTTTCATGTCGCCAGCTCCTCGCAGGCGGCCACCACGTTGGCGGTGGCATCTGTTTTTTGCATCTTTTTGGCCTCAAGCGCCCGCTGCAAAAGCGCAGGTCGCTCTGTTTTTTGTAGCATGTCTGCCAGAAATTCAGGAGTCAGGTCACGCTGCGGAACCAGCCAGCCGCCGCCGTTGTTCACCAGAAAGGCGGCGTTGGTGGTCTGGTGATCGTCCACCGCGGCCGGGAACGGCACGAACAGCGCCGCGGCGCCAACAGCCGCAATTTCAGTGACGGTGCTGGCGCCGGCGCGGCAGACCACCAGGTCAGCCTCGGCGAAAGCGCGGGCCGTGTCGTTGATGAAGGGCGTGAGTTCGGCCTGCACACCGGCGGCGCGGTAGTTCTCGCGCAGCGCCTCGATCTGCCGGGCACCGCTCTGGTGGATGACGTGGGGACGCTGCGCCTCGGGAATCAGGGCCAGCGCCTGCGGCACGATGCGGTTCAGCGCCTGCGCGCCCAGGCTGCCACCGACCACCAGCAATTTCAGGGGCCCGCTGCGGCCGGCAAACCGCACCGCCGGGTCGGGCTGTTGCGTGAAGGCCGGGCGCAAGGGGTTGCCCACCCAGGCCGCGTTTTTCAGCACATTCGGAAAAGCCGTGAACACCCGGTCGGCCACCCCCGCCAGCACCTTGTTGACCAGCCCGGCGACCGAGTTCTGCTCGTGCAGCACCAGCGGCTTGCCCAGCAGCACACTCATCATGCCGGCCGGAAAGGCAATGTAGCCGCCCAGCCCCACCACCACATCGGGCTTGACACGGCGCACCACTGTGATGCTTTGCCAGAAGGCCTTGAGCAGGCGCAGCGGCAGCAGGGCCAGCGTCGCCACCCCCTTGCCGCGCACGCCCGAAAATTCAATGCTCTCGAAGGGAAAACCGCGCGGCGGTACGAGCTGGCTCTCCATGCTCGGATGGTCGGCCGTGCCCCGGCCGCCCAGCCAGTGCACGCGCCAGCCGCGCTCACGCAGCGCCTCGGCCACGGCCAGACCCGGGAAGATGTGGCCGCCGGTGCCGCCGGCCATGATGAGAGCGCACTTGGCGATATCGCTCATGCTTGTTGCCTCCGGCACTGCAGCACAGTGCGCACCGTCAGGCGTCGGCAACGCATCCCATTCGCGTTACTGTCGATCCCCATCAACATGGGGCCCCTCGCCAGGTAGCTCATGGTCGCCCTCCGCGCATGAGTAACCTGTTTTCGTAATCGATGCGCAGCACCACCGCCAGCGAAATCAGGTTCATCAGAATCGCCGAGCCGCCATAACTCATCAGCGGCAGGGTCAGGCCCTTGGTCGGCAAGGCGCCGAGGTTCACGCCCATGTTGATGAAGGCCTGGAAGCCGATCCAGATGCCCACGCCCTGGGCCACCAGGCCGGCAAACAGGCGATCCAGCGCAATCGACTGGCGACCGATGTGCATGATGCGGCGCGTCATCCACATGAAGGCGCCGATCACACACAGCACGCCCAGCAGGCCGAACTCCTCGCCGATCACTGCCAGCAGGAAGTCGGTGTGGGCTTCGGGCAGCCAGTGCAGTTTTTCGATGCTGCCGCCCAGGCCCACGCCGAAAATTTCGCCGCGCCCGAACGCAATCAGCGAATGCGACAGCTGGTAGCCCTTGCCCAGCGCGTACTTTTCGCTCCAGGGATCGAGGTAGGCAAAAATCCGCTCCCGGCGCCAGTCGCTGAGCATCACCATCAGCGCAAAGGCGATCACCACCACGGTGGCAATGACAAAAAACATGCGGGCGTTGACACCGCCCAGGAAAAGAATGCCCATGGCGATCACCGAGATGACCATGAAGGCGCCCATGTCGGGCTCGGCCAGCAGCAGCAGGCCCACAATGCCAATGGCCACGGCCATCGGCAGGACGGCGCGGAAGAAGCGCTCCTTGACTTCCATCTTGCGCACCATGTAGTCGGCGGCGTACAGCAGCACCGCAAACTTCGCGAGTTCCGAAGGCTGGAAGTTCATGAAGCCCAGCGAGATCCAGCGGCGCGCGCCGTTGACGCCCTTGCCGATGAACGGAATCAGCACCAGCATCAGCAGCACCAGCGAGGCCACAAACAGCCAGGGCGCGACTTTCTCCCAGGTCGAGACCGGCACCTGGAAGGTCAGCAGGGCAATGGCAAAAGCCACCCCCAGCGACAGCGCATGGCGCAGCAGGAAGTGGGTGTGTGCATAACGCGCGAACTTCGGGTTGTCCGGCATGGCGATGGACGCGGAGTACACCATGACCAGGCCCCAGACCAGCAGAGCCACCGTGACCCAGATCAGGGCCTGGTCCACCCCGGACAGGCGCACCGGTGCCGACTCGGAACGCGAGCGGCGCTGGCCGCCCAGCCGCACCGGCAGTCCCTCGGGCGCAGCGCCGCCCAGGCTGGAGAACCAGCCGGAAAGACGGGTAGTCACCGTCATGACACCACCCCCGCGTCCTGTGCGAGCGCCTGGACCGCGTCGCAAAACACCTGGGCACGGTGCCCATAGTTGTCGAACATGTCAAAACTCGCGCAGGCCGGCGACATCAGCACGGCGTCCCCGGCTTGCGCATGCCGGGCCGCCAGTTCCACGGCGGCCTGCATGGAGCCGGCATCGAACAGGGGCACGCCCGTGCCTTCCAGCGCCGCACGGATCAGGGGCGCATCGCGCCCGATCAGCACCACCGCCCTGGCATGCTGGCGCACCGGCCCGGCCAGCGGAGAAAAGTCCTGTCCCTTGCCTTCGCCTCCTGCGATCAGCACCAGCTTGCGTTCGGCGCCCAGGCCGGTCAAGGCCGCCACCGTGGCACCCACGTTGGTGCCCTTGCTGTCGTCAAAATACTCGACGTCGTGGACCACCGCCACCGGTGTTACGCGGTGCGGCTCGCCCGTGTATTCGCGCAGGGCGTGCAGCATGGACGCCAGGTTGCCGCCCACCGCGCCGGCCAGCGCCAGCGCGGCCAGCGCGTTGGTGGCGTTGTGGCGGCCACGGATGCGCAGGGCCTCGACCGGCATCAGGCGCTGGATGTACAGCACCACTTCTTCGTCCTTGCGGCGCTTGACGGTTTCGTCGGCCTCGGCAGCACGCACCAACCAGGCCATGCCATTGACGGTTTCGATGCCGAAGTCGCCCGGCCGTTGCGGCATGCCCAGCCCGAAGGTCACGTATTCACGCCACTTCGGCTTTTGCAGCTTGAGGCGCACCGGCTCGGGCAGCATGGCCATCACCACCGGATCATCGCGGTTAAGCACCATCAGGCCCTTACTGCCGAAGATGCGCGCCTTGGCTGCGCCGTAGGCCTCCATGCTGCCGTGCCAGTCCAGATGGTCCTGCGTCAGGTTCAACACCGTGGCGACGGTGGGCTCGAATCCCTGCACGCCGTCGAGCTGGAAGCTCGACAGTTCCAGCACCCAGACCTCGGGCAGGCTGTCCGCATCGAGGTGGTGTGCCAGCATGTCCAGCAGGTTGGGGCCAATGTTTCCCGCCACTGCCACCGTTTTGCCGCCATGAGCGACCAGCTGACCGGTGAGCGCCGTCGTGGTCGTCTTGCCGTTCGTTCCGGTGATCGCCAGCACCTTGGGGGTGTAAGCACGTTCGGCCCGCAGCTCAAGCAGGGCCCGGGCGAACAGGTCCAGTTCGCCGCCCGTCCACAGGCCGATGGCCTGCGCCGCCTGCCAGACCGGCGCGACCTCCGCGGGCGACAGGCCCGGGCTCTTGAAGACGGCACGGATGTCCGTGCCTGCCACCAAGTCGGGCCCGAAAGCGCCGGCGCGGAATTCGACCTGCGACAAGTCCGCCTGCAAGCGGGCCAGCTGGGGCGGCGTCTCGCGGGTATCGGCCACGGTGACACGCGCACCCTGACGCACGCACCAGCGGACCATGGCCAGGCCCGAAGCCCCCAGGCCGAGAATGAGGACATGCTGGCCGCGCAGCGCCGACACCGGCGTTTCGCTGGCGGGTGCGTCGGCGGCCGGGGCCTCGTCGTCAGCACCCGCCTGTACCGTTTCATCGGTCGGCAACGCCGCCACGGGAACGGCCGGCAGGGCCGGTTCGGGACTGCTCACCTCGGCAAACAATTGCGCAACAAAGGCCGCGGCATCACGCGCCGCCGTCAGCGTTTCGGGCAGCGGCCGCGGGCCGGCTTTGCCGGTCACCCCGGTGTCGGCCAGCTCCACCTCTGAAGCCGGGACCGTCGGGTCCGATTCTGCCGAGGCCTCCTCTGCTGGCGCCAACGGCGTCGCGGGTTCCGCCTCCACCTCAAGTGCCGGCACAGGCCCAGGCTCCGGCGCGTGCGCCTGCGTCACCGCCACGGGCGGGACTTCGGGCACGTCAGGCGCTTCTGGCGCCTCGCCGGGAGGGGGGAATGCGTCGTCGGTGTTCATCGCAGTTTCAGCGTCGACAGGCCAATCAGGCACAGCAGCATGGTGATGATCCAGAAACGCACGACCACCTGCGTTTCCTTCCAGCCACTTTTCTCGAAATGGTGGTGCAGGGGCGCCATGCGGAACAGCCGTCGGCCCTCACCAAAACGCTTGCGGGTGTATTTGAAATAGATCACCTGCAGCATCACCGAGAGGGCTTCAACCACGAAGATGCCGCCCATGATGGCCAGAACGATTTCCTGGCGCACGATGACGGCAATCGTTCCGAGTGCGGCGCCCAGCGCCAGCGCGCCCACGTCGCCCATGAAGACCTGCGCGGGGTGGGTGTTGAACCACAGGAAGGCCAGACCGGCACCGGCCATGGCCGAGCAGAAAATCAGCAACTCCCCCGCGCCCGGGATGTGCGGAAAAAACAGGTATTTGGAATACACGGCGCTGCCCGTCACATAGGCAAACACACCGAGCGCCGAGCCGACCATCACGACCGGCATGATCGCCAGCCCGTCCAGGCCGTCGGTCAGGTTCACCGCATTGCTGGCGCCGACAATCACGAGGTAGGTCAGCAGCACAAAACCGAACACGCCGAGCGGGTAGCTGATTTCCTTGAAGAAAGGCAGCTGCAAGCCGGCCTTGGGCGGCAGGTTCACGTCAAAGCCGGACTGCACCCAGCTCATGAACAGCTCCAGCACCCGCAGGTTGGAGCTTTCCGAGATGCTGAACACCAGGTACAGGGCGGCCAGCAGGCCGATCACCGATTGCCAGAAGTATTTTTCCCGCGAGCGCATGCCCTCGGGATCCTTGTGCACCACCTTGCGCCAGTCGTCGACCCAGCCAATGGCACCAAAACCGAGCGTGACGATCAGCACGATCCAGACAAAACGGTTGCTCAGGTCAAACCACAGCAGCGTGGAAATGCCGATGGCCAGCAGGATCAGCACGCCGCCCATGGTCGGTGTGCCGCTCTTGCTCAGGTGGGTCTGCATGGCGTATTCGCGGATGGGCTGACCGATCTTGAGGCTGATCAGGCGGCGAATCACAAAAGGGCCGGCGATCAGTCCGATCAGCAAGGCGGTCATGGCAGCCATCACCGCGCGAAACGTCAGGTACTGGAACACGCGGAAATAGCCGAATTCCGGTGACACGGTTTGCAGCCACTGGGCCAGGCTAAGCAGCATGGGTCTTCTCCTCTTTTTGTTGTTGTGTGTCGGCCGTGATGGCCTGGACCACGCGCTCCATCTTCATGAAGCGGGAGCCCTTGACCAGCACGCTGGCCAGACCCGGCAAGGCAGCCCGCACGGCGGCCTGCAGGGCATCGATATCGTCGCCAAAATGCCGGCCGTTGCCGAAGGCCGCGGCAGCGTCGGCGGACTGCGTGCCCAGCGTGAACACCTGCTCGATGCCGCGCACGCGCGCATGGGCACCGACCTCGACATGGAAGGCAGGCCCCTGATCGCCGACCTCGCCCATGTCACCGAGCACCAGCAGGCGCGGCCCCGGCAGTTCGGCCAGCACGTCGATGGCGGCTCGCACGGAATCCGGGTTGGCGTTGTAGCTGTCGTCGATCAGCGTGAGGGCGTGGCCCGCGACCTGGAGTTGAAGGGCACGCGAGCGGCCCTTGACCGGGACAAAGGCCGACAGACCCGCAGAAATGGCCGCCAGCGGTGCACCGGCCGCCAGGGCGCAGGCGGTGGCGGCCAGGGCATTTTTGACATTGTGCCGGCCGGCCACCTGCAGGGAAAAATCGACAGCACCCTGCGGCGTGCCGGCCAACACCTGCCAGGCGCCGCCCAGCCATTGCGCGGTACCGGTGACGTCGGCCTCGCCCGACTCGGCAAAGGTCAGCACCGCGCGGGCTCCGGCGAGTTCCCGCCACAACGGTGTGTACATCTCGTCGGCAGGAAACACCGCGACGCCCGAGGCCGGCAACGCCGCGATGACCGCGCCGTTTTCGCGGGCGACGGCTTCCACCGTGGCCATGAACTCCAGGTGTTCGCGCTGCGCATTGTTGACCAGCACCACGGTGGGCCGCGTCATGGCTGCAAGGCTGGCAATTTCACCGGGGTGGTTCATGCCCAGTTCGACCACGCCGGCCTGGTGGGTGGCGCGCAGGCGTAGCAGCGTCAAGGGCACGCCGATGTCATTGTTGAAATTTCCTTCGGTCGCAAAAGCACCGTCCTGCTTCCAGGCGCGCAGGATGGAAGCGATCATCTGCGTGACCGTGGTTTTGCCATTGCTGCCAGTCACGGCGATCAGCGGCAGGGTGAACTGCGAGCGCCAGCCCGCGGCAAGCTCGCCCAGCGCCTGCTTCGAATCGCCCACCAGCAGGCCGGGGAGTTCGGCACTCAGACCATGTTCGGCCAGAGCCGCCACCGCGCCCGCGTTTTTCGCCTGCACCAGGAAATCATGGGCATCAAAGCGTTCACCCCTGAGCGCCACAAACAGATCACCGGGCTGCAGGCTGCGCGTGTCCGTGTGCACGCGCTGGAACCGCAGCGTGCCGTCGCCCACCAGCCGGGCTGAGGGCAACCACTGCAGGGTCTGTTGCAGGGTCATCATGCGAGGCCTCCCGGCGCGGCATGGCGGCTCGCGCCCTGGTCCAGCGCGGCTTCGGCCTGCGCCTTGTCGGAAAACGGCAGCTTGATTCCCGCGGTTTCCTGGAAACTTTCGTGGCCCTTGCCGGCAATCAGCACCACGTCGCCAGCCTGCGCCTGGCCCACCGCATGGGCGATCGCCAGGGCGCGATCTGCCTGGACGTGCACCGCATCGCGGCGGGAAAATCCCTGCAGGATCTGGCTGATGATGGCGTCGGGATTTTCGCTGCGCGGGTTGTCACTGGTCACCACCACCCGGTCCGCGCCTTTTTCAGCCACTGACGCCATCAGCGGGCGCTTGCTGGCATCACGCTCCCCGCCACAGCCAAAAACGCACCAGAGTTGTCCGGAACGTCCGGTGGCCAGCGGCCGCAGCGCGCCCAGCACCTTCTCGAGGGCATCGGGGGTGTGGGCATAGTCCACCACCACCAGTGGCCGGCCCGGCACCGCAATCGAGTCCATGCGTCCGGGCACCGGCGACAGGTGGGCGCAGGCTTCGACCACGTCCGTCAAAGGCAGGCCCAGCGCGCGCAAGGCCGCCATCACACCCAGCAGGTTGGACACGTTGTACTGCCCGACCAGCGCGGTCGAAATCCGATACCGTTCATCACCCTCCACCACGTCAAAACCCAGCAAATCCAGGCCATGGTGGATGGCCTGGGCCTGCAGGCGCGCGGGCGCCAGGCAGGACACGGTCCAGACGTCGAGACCCGACTCGCGCAGGGTCGCCGCCAGCGCCGCCCCGTGCGGGTCATCGACGTTGATGACCGCCGCCTTCAGGCCGGACCAGCCAAACAAGCGGACCTTGGCGTCCCAGTAGGCCTGCATGGTCTGGTGGTAGTCGAGGTGGTCCTGCGTGAAGTTGGTGAAAATCGCCACGCGAATGTCGGTGGCATCCAGCCGGTGCTCGGCAATGCCAATCGACGAGGCCTCCAGCGCGCACGCTGAAAAGCCGTCGTCCACCCAGCGCCTGAGCTGCTGCTGCAGCAGCACGGGATCAGGCGTTGTCAGACCGTTGAACACCATGGCCTCAGGCTGTCCGATGCCCAGCGTGCCGACCACGCCGCAGCGCCGGCCCAGCTTGCCCAGGGCCTGGGCCAGCCACCAGGCGGTCGAGGTCTTGCCGTTGGTGCCGGTCACGGCCAGCACGTCCAGCTTTTTGCTCGGATACTCAAAATAGGCCGCGGCAATCGGCGCCGTCGCCGTTTTCAGACCGCTGTAGGCCGCGACACGGCTGTCGCTGAAGGCATAGGCCTCCGCGCCGGCCTGCTCCACCAGGCAGGCCTGCGCACCCGCGGCCAGAACGTCCGCCACGTACTTGCGCGCATCGGTGGCGGCACCCGGCCAGGCGATAAAACCATCACCGGCGCCGACCTTGCGGCTGTCGGTCCAGAGACTGCCGCTCACGCGCTGGTGTAACCAGTGCGCGGCCTGCTCGGGGGTGTGCAGCCGCTCCATCAGAACGACTCCTCCACCGCGTTGGTGACGATCTGCGGTTTGACGGCCATGTCGGGCTGAACGCCCATCATGCGCAAGGTCTGCTGCACCACCTCGCTGAAGACAGGTGCGGCCGCCAGCCCGCCGTAGTATTTGCCGTCGCTGGGTTCATCAATCATCACGGCAACAATGATGCGGGGAGCTTCGATCGGTGCCATGCCGGTGAACCACGCGCGGTATTTGTTGCTCGCATATCCCTTGCCGACCTGCTTGTGCGCCGTGCCTGACTTGCCGCCGACCGAATAGCCGACCGTCTGCGCCAGCTGGCCGGTGCCGCCGGGCGCCGCTGCCATCTGCAGCATTTTCCTGACCGCACGCGCGTTTTCTGGTGAAAACACCTGCACACCCGTCGCAGGCTCGCTGCTTTTGAGCATGGTCACCGGGATGATCCGGCCGTCATGCGCGAAGGACGTGTAGGAATGCGCCATCTGGAACAGCGAGGCCGACAGGCCATAGCCATAGGACATCGTGGCCTGCTCGACGGGCCGCCATGATTTCCATGGACGCAGCCGCCCCGTGACTGCGCCGGGAAATTCGATTTGCGGCTTCTGCCCGTAACCAAGCGCGACATAGGTGTCCCACATTTCATGCGGGCTCATCTTCTGGGCGATTTTGAGTGCGCCTACATTGCTTGACTTTTGGATCACACCTTCCACGGTGAGCGTGCCGTAATTGTGGGTGTCGCTGATGGTGAATCCGCCGATGCTGATCCGCCCCGGGCCGGTCTCGATCAGGGTGCCCGGCCTGATCCTGCCCGCCTCGAGCGCCATGGCCACGGTGATGGGCTTCATCGTCGAGCCGGGCTCGAAAGTATCCGTCACTGCACGGTTGCGCAACTGCTCGCCGGTGAGATTCTGGCGTTTGTCAGGCACATAACTTGGATAGTTGGCCAGCGCCAGCACTTCACCCGTGATCGTGTCGAGCACCACCACACTGCCGGCCTTGGCCTTGCGTTCGATCACGGCATCGCGCAGCTTCTGGTAGGCAAAAAACTGCACCTTGCTGTCCACGCTGAGCTGGATGTCCTTGCCCTCCACAGGCGGCACTTGCTCACCGATACTTTCGACCACGCGCCCGAGACGGTCCTTGATCACGCGCCGGGAACCCGGCTTGCCCGCCAGATCCTTGTTGAAAGTGAGCTCGATGCCTTCCTGTCCGCGGTCCTCCACATTCGTGAAGCCGACCACATGCGCAATGGTCTCACCCTCCGGATACTTGCGCTTGTATTCCTTGCGCTGGTAAATGCCCTTGATCCCCAGGCCGTGAATCTTCTGGGCAACCGGCTCGTCGACCTGGCGCTTGACCCATACAAAGGTCTTGTCCTCGTTGGCCAGTTTCTTGTTGAGGTCACTCACCGGCATTTCCAGGAGCTTGGCCAGCTCGGCAAGCTGGGCTTTGCTCGCTTCGACATCCTCGGGAATCGCCCAGATACTCGACGCCGGGACGCTGGACGCCAGAATGAGTCCATTGCGGTCCAGGATACGCCCCCGATTGGCAGGCAACTCCAGCGTCCGGGCAAAACGGACTTCGCCCTGGCGCTGAAAGAACTCGTTGCCAACCACCTGCACATACGCCGCCCGGCCAGCCAGCCCGGCAAACGCCAGGGCAATGCCCGCGACGATCAGCTTGCTGCGCCAGACCGGGGTCTTGCTGGCCAGCAGCGGACTGGAGGTGTAACGCACGCTTCTACTCATGGGCGCTACCTGCCGCAGGCGGATGTTTGTAGGTGACGTATTGCGTGATGGCGGGTGTCGCTGAACGCATCTGCAGTCTGTCCCTGGACAGCTGCTCCACCCGCAACGGCGTGGCCTGCGCGCGTTTTTCAACCTGCAGGCGCTCCTTGTCGGACTCGAGCTGGCGGCTGAGTGCCACGGTTTTTTCCAGTTCGACAAACAGCCGGCGCGATTCGTACTGCGTGCGCACCAGGTACAGCGCGCTGACCAGCACGGCCACCAGCAGGACCAGGTTCAGTCGCGTCATGCCGAAGTCCCCGGGTAACGCTGTGACGCCACCTGAACAGGCACCTCGGTCCGTTCGGCCACGCGCATGACGGCGCTGCGTGAGCGCGGATTGGCCGCCACTTCCTCGGCGCCAGGCTTGACACGCTCGAGCGCCTTGAGCCGCATGGCCTTGGGTTCGGCAAACGGCGCGCGGCGGTCGAACACCTCGCGCGAATGTTCGGCGATGAATTGCTTGACGATGCGGTCTTCCAGCGAATGGAAACTGATCACCACCAAACGTCCTCCCGGTTGCAGTACTTTCAGCGAAGCCTCTAGCGCCTGTTGCAGCTCTTCAAGCTCGGCGTTGATGAAAATCCGAAAAGCCTGAAATGTGCGCGTTGCAGGGTCCTTGCCCGGCTCGCGGGTTTTGACCGCGCCAGCCACGACCTCGGCCAGTTCAGCGGTGGTTGCAATAACGCCCCGCTCCTGTCGGCGACGATCAATCGCCTTTGCGATCTGCCCAGCAAACCGTTCTTCGCCATATTCACGAATCACCTCCGCAATGGTGTCTGTCTCTGCATCGGCCAGCCACTCGGCCACGCTCTGGCCCCGCGTGCTGTCCATGCGCATGTCCAGCGGCCCGTCGCCGCGGAAGGAAAAACCGCGCGCCGGGTTGTCGATCTGCGGCGAGCTGATGCCCAGGTCCAGCAGGATGCCCGCCGCACTGCCCGCCGGCATCTCGCCCAGATGGCTGAACGCCTGATGGCGGATGGCAAAACGCGGGTCGGCGATGGTCTGCGCTTCGGCAATGGCTTCCGGGTCCTTGTCGAAGGCGGTCAGCCGACCCCGGTCGGACAGCCGCGAAAGAATGAGGCGCGAGTGGCCACCGCGCCCGAAGGTCGCGTCGATGTAATGCCCGTCCGGATTGATCTGAAGCGCTGTGACTGCTTCGTTCAACAAGACGGTGCGGTGTGTCCATGTGTCTTGCACCGTCGTCTTTCAGAATGAAAAGTCTCTGAAGACATCGGGCATTTCGCCCTTCATCTGCTCGGCCTCCTGGGCCGCATAGGTCGCCGCATCCCACAGCTCGAAGTAGCTGCCCATACCAAGCAGCACCGTGTCCCGGCTGATGCCTGCCGCGCCGCGCAATTCGGGAGAGACCAGAACGCGCCCGGCGGCGTCCATGTCAACGTCCATCGCGTTGCCCAGAAAAATCCGTTTCCACCACTGTGCCTGCATCGGCAGCGAGGCAATGCGTTCGCGAAATTTCTCCCACTCGTTGCGCGGGAATATCATGAGGCAGCCGTGCGGGTGTTTGGTGATGGTCAGCTGGCTCGATGCAGTGGCGCTGAGCACGTCGCGATGCCGGGTTGGCACAGAGAGCCGACCCTTGGTATCGAGAGCTAGAGAAGACGCGCCTTGAAACACCGTTAAAAACCTTTAGAGAACACTTTTCACCACTAAATTGCACTTTTTCCCACTTTAGCAGGAAAGTTTTGCCATGCAAGTGGTTTGCTACAAATTTTTTCAATGAAATCAAGCACTTAGAAACACTTTTGCAAGCAGGCACCAATTAAAAATCGTTCTAAATTAAGCACTTAGAAGATCCAGTGAAAGTGTTGCTTTAAGCCAGGGGCAGACTGGACGAATGCCGGCTCGGGTGACAGGCGGGAGAAGGAAGGGGAAAACGGGCGCTGGAAGCCCTGGGGGAGATCGCCAGCCCCGCGGCCGCCTCCCGGTCGCCCGGCGCAGACAGCCTGCGTGGTGTGCAAGGCAGCGGTGGCGTTTCCTTGGTAGCCGCGATGCGGCGAGGCGCGCAGAATCCTAGTCGACGCGCGTCACGACACGGGCATGTTCGGTGATGCCAATCACGTTGAAGAATGCGGCTACCAGACGATTGACATCGGTGAACTGCACGGCGCGATTCTCGGCTTCTCGCGCGGATACCCAGTTGAGCAGGGTCCCGGCTGCAGAAAAATCAACACGAATCAGCTTCGCACAGGAAATCACCATGATGTCTGCGCCCATCAGCTTGGCCTCAAGCTTGTCGAGCACGGCAATGGCGTCACCCTCGATCTGGCCAGACAGTTCAACCGCATAGAGATGACTCATCTGGGAGTTGCCGCCCATCTCGGTATCGCCCTCCATCGCGCTGCTGAGGCTGGACGGCACGGAATCGCGGTAGACATCGCCAATGATGGCCTGCCCGGCCGCAGCGCTGCCGCGCGGCTCCAGCGGCTTGTAGTCGCAGCGCGCACTGTCCCAGGCGGGCGGCGAAACCTCATAGGTCACGCAAAAATCGAGGGCCGTCAGCTCGAACTCGTCCGGCTGGTGCGTCACCCTCAGGGTCTCCAGGCGCAACTGCCACCATCCCTGGGGCGTATCCCGCACCCCGGAGGGGGTCGCGTCCTGCAATACCCGCTCCAATTGCGCCTCGCCCATGAAACGCAGCTGCACCGGTTGTGCCGCCCAGCCGCTGAACACCTTGCACAGGGGTTCCACGGCATTTTCATCGATGGTTTTGAGGTTTTTCCAGTCCAGCCGCCACGGCATGGGCGCACGCGCCAGGGCCGCGCTCAGTGCCGCCACGGTCTGGATGCCCAGTTTTGACGGGCAGATCCAGTCCGCGGCCGGTCCGTTGCCAGCCACCGGGCCGGCCGAACTGGTCGGCTGGGACAACTGCTGCACCATGGCAGGCATGGAAAACCACTGCGGCGCTGAACGGTCAAAGCGGCCGACAAACTCGACGGCCAGATTTTCGAACTTGTCCTGCTGACCGGTGGCGCGGTACAGATCAAACAGCGCGAGCCAGGTGTCGGCATGCCTGGCCCGACTTCCCTGGGGACCCAGCGTCTCGAGCAGCCCCGCTTCCGCGCCGGCATCATCGCCATTGGCAAAACGAATGGAGGCCTCCTCCAGTTCGGGATCGTGCGCCACCTCCGAGGCATCCACCACGGAAAATTTGGATGCCGAGAAGCCCGAAGACTCCCCGTCGCGGGAAATGGCAGATATGAGCGGTCTGGGTGCAGCAGGCTTGGGGGGCGGGGCGGGCGGCGCGACAGTGGCACTGACAGGCAGGTCCTCCAGCCTCGGGGCCGATGCCGGCTGCGGCGACATGGCGGCGGCCCTGGTCTTGGCCAGTGCCGTGGTCAGGGCACTGGGCGCCGTGGTCGGATAGCTGGCGGGCAGCGCGTTGTCCAGCAACGGGGCATGGGTGCTGAGGTTGGGCGAACCGGCCAGCGTCGCCGGGCCAAGCGAGGAAGGCTCGGTGACACCCGCGGCCGCACCGCCATGCTTGGTTTTCCACCACTGCATGGACATCTGGGCTTCGATTTCGTCGATTTTCTTCAGCGTGACGGCGCGGTCGTCGGGCTTGGACGGCATGCTGCTCTGGAAGAACGACGGCCGGGCGCCCGGGTCCTGGCCCGTCATGGCCTCGCGCTTGCGCATTTTCCGGAGCATGTCGAATTCGCGCTTGCGCACAAAATCGTTGCGGCGTTTGCGCTCAATCATCTCCTTGAGCATCTGCTTGCTCAGGGCCTCCTCCCGGTCCGACTCCTTGCCATCAAGTTCGGACCAGTTCGTCGCCGGGTTGCGGACGAACTTCACGACTTTCGAAAGCAAGCCAGGGGTGGTGTCTTCTTTGGCCATCAACAGCGGTTCAGGAGGAAGTAATCAACGGGAAGGATCAGTCGCCGAACATCTTCTGCTTGAGCTCGCGCCGCTGCTGTGCTTCCAGCGACAAATTGGCCGTTGGACGGGCAATCAGGCGTCCCACACCGATGGCCTCGCCGGTTTCGTCGCAGTAACCGTAGTCACCGGAGTCAATGCGGGCGATCGACTGCTCGATTTTCTTGAGCAGCTTGCGCTCACGGTCACGTGTGCGCAACTCGAGGGCGTGTTCCTCTTCAATGGTCGCGCGATCGGCCGGGTCCGGCACCACCACGGTGTCTTCCCGCAGGTGTTCGGTGGTTTCACCGGCACTGTTGTGGATGTCCTGCTTGAGCAGGGACAACTTGTGCCGGAAAAAGGCCAGCTGCTTGTCGTTCATGTACTCCGAGTCCGGCATGGCCTTGACTTCTTCGTCCGTCAACTCCTCACCCGGCTTGGTCTTCCAGTTGTTGGCAAGTTTGGGATCTTTTTTGGCCGCCACATGCGGGGGCGGTGCGATCACGCGCTCGGCGATGGTGGAGTAGCTGGCTTTCGCAGCATCGGGGGAGTGGGTCGGGATCATGGGCGCGGGAGGCGGTGCAAAAGAGGAATTGCGCAAGGAGGCGCGACGCCCTGGCTTCAAAGCCGGTGTCTTCAACGGAGCGGGCGCCGCCGCGATGCTGGCAGGGCTGGGCGGGGTTTTCACGGCGGGGACAGCCGCCGTTTTGGTGATCGTTTTGATAATGACTTTTTCTTCAGGTTTGGCGGGGGCTTTGCCCTTCACGGACGGCGGGGCCGGCTTGGTGACAGGTTTGGCGGCTTTGACCGCGGGTTTAACAACAGGGGCGGGTTTGGCAGTTTTCACGGCCTTGACGGCCGGACGGCTTTTGGCAACGGGCGCAGGCTTTTTCGCAACGGGCGCCGCCTTGGGCTTGGCCGCCACCTTGGCTTTGGCCACGGGCTTGGCTGTCGCTTTGGGCTTGGTTTTGGAGGCAGCCGGAGCCGGCTTTTTCACGGCGGTTTTCGAAGCCGCTGGTTTGACCGCCACTTTGGTCGTGGCTTTCGCTTTGCCGGCTGACGTGGCTTTTCCAGCGGACTTGGCCGCGACCTTGGACTTTTTTTCTTGAGCTTTCACACTGGGTCTCCTCGTGGAGGCAGCTTCGGGATGGTCCCCATGCTGACTCCGGGCCAGGCTGACGTCTGTCAGCCCAACCCTGTCTTTTACCTGATTGTCCGGTTTGTTCGCCGCCGCACCTGCCGTTTCAAGGGCGGTACTTACCCTGACTTCCCCCCGCTGCCTTTTTGCCGGGGACGGCCGGCCAGGAGCGTCGGCGCGCGATTGTAGCGGCTCGCCGGCACGCTGGGATACCCGCGCGCCTAAACGTTGGAGAATGGAGACAATCATGAGGCCCTCCCGCCTTTCAAGGCATTGTGTGGACAGCCTACCTCAAACCAGACACTGCTCCAGGCCCTGGAGAAAAATATCTTTCGGCAGATCGATGCCGATAAAGACCATCTTGCTGACCTTCAATTCGTCTGCGCCCCAGGCCGGCCCCAGGTCGCTGCCCATCAGCTGGTGCACGCCCTGGAAAATCACCTTGCGTTCGGTGCCCTGCATGTTCAGCACACCCTTGTAGCGCAACATGCGCGGGCCGTAGATATTGACGACGGCGCCGAGGAAGTCCTCGAGTTTGGCCGGGTCAAAAGCACGCTCCGAACGGAACACAAAACTCTTGACGTCGTCATCATGATGGTGGTGATGGCCGTGTTTCTCATCCTGCGCATGGGACGGGTGGTCGCAATGCTCGCCGTGTGCGTGGTCATGGCCGGCATGGTCGTGTTCGTCGGCCTTGAGGAAGTCCGGATCAATGTCGAGCTTGGCATTGAGGTTGAAGCCGCGCAGGTCAAACACGTCGGCAATGGCCACCTCGCCGAAATGGACGGCTTTCTGCGGCGCGCGCGGGTTCATGTGTTTGAGGCGGTGCATCAGCGCCTGGACTTCGTCCTCGGCCACCAGATCGGCCTTGCTGATGAAGATCTGGTCGGCAAAGCCGACCTGGCGGCGCGCTTCCTGGCGGTCGTTGAGCTGGGTGGGTGCATGTTTGGCATCCACCAGCGTCAGGATGGAGTCCAGCAGGTACTGCTCGGCGATTTCCTCATCCATGAAAAAGGTCTGCGCCACCGGGCCGGGGTCGGCCAGGCCGGTGGTCTCGATCACCACGCGCTCGAAGTCCAGCAGGCCCTTGCGCTTCTTGGCGGCCAGCAGTTGCAGGGTCTCGCGCAGGTCTTCGCGGATCGAGCAGCAGATGCAGCCGTTGTTCATCTGGATGATGTTTTCCTGGGTGTCGTTGACCAGGATCTCGTTGTCGATGTTTTCCTCGCCGAACTCGTTTTCGATCACGGCGATTTTCTGGCCGTGGGCTTCGGTCAGGATGCGCTTGAGCAGCGTGGTTTTGCCGGCGCCGAGGAAGCCGGTCAGGATGGTCACGGGAATCAAACTCATGGTGTCTGCCTAAAAAATACAGGGGAATACGGGGGAAAGCCGGAACGGTGGACCCGTGAAGGTGGGGAGTTTAGTCGTCAACGCAAGGCCCTGCGGCGCGCATTGGCTCCGCACGGGGCCTGCCGGATCACTTTACAGGCCCTGTCAAGCGTTCCAGCGAAGGAGACCCTTGTTTGCTACGTTATTGATAGCTAGCTGCGCCCGTCCGAAAAGGGCAAGAGTCATTTTTGATGGAAGTTTTTTTTATTTCTTGAGCAACACCAGCCCCTTGAGGTACTCGCCCTCGGGGAAACTGACGGTCATCGGGTGGTCGGGCGCACCGCCCAGGCGTTCGGTGATGAAGGCATCGACGCCGGCGTCGGTGCCGGCGGACGCCACGATCTTGTGAAACAGGTCGGCGCTGATACCGCCCGAACACGAATAGGTGAACAGCACGCCGCCGGGCGCCAGGATGGACAGCGCGATGCGGTTGATGTCCTTGTAGGCGCGTGCCGCACGTTCGGCATGGGCCACGGTGGGCGCGAACTTGGGCGGGTCCAGCACGATGGCGTCGAAGGTCCGTCCTTCCTTGTGGAACTGCCGCATCGAGGCATTGACATCGGCGTCCAGCATGGTGGTGCGGGCGGCGTCAAAGCCGTTCAACGCCACATTGGCCGCGGCTTTTTCAATCGCCGGACCGGACGAATCGATGGACGTGACATGTGCCGCGCCGCCGGCCATCGCCGCCACCGTGAAGCCGCCGGTGTAGCAGTAGCAGTTGAGCACGTTCTGGAACTGCAGGCGGCGCGCATGCTCGGCGAACTTGCGGCGGCTGTCGCGCTGGTCCAGGTAAAAGCCGGTCTTGTGGCCGGTCGCGATGTCCAGGCCCAGTTGCCAGCCGTGTTCGGTGATGACGAGGTCGGTGGGGCCACCTCCGGCCAGCCAGCCGGTCGCCTCGGGCAAACCTTCGAGCGAACGCACACTGGCGTCGGAACGCTCGTACAGCCGCGTGAGTCCGGTTTCGGCCAGCAGGGCTTCGACGATCACGCTTTTCCAGCGCTCGACGCCGCAGCTGGAAAACTGCGCCACCAGCGTGTCGGCATAGCGGTCCACCACCAGGCCGGGCAAGCCGTCGGACTCGCCGTGGACCAGTCGCATGCCGTCACTTTGTATGTCAAAACGGCTTCTGGCCCTGATGGCCTGTGCAATACGCGCTACAAAAAACGAAGCATCGATACGTTCGGTCTCGACAAAACTCCAGACCCGGGCGCGAATCTTCGAACTCGGGCTGAAGGCCGCCCAGCCGAGAAACTGCCCGTCGTGCCCCTCGACCCGCACCGTTTCACCGGCATCCGCCCCGCCGCGGGCAATCGCGCCGTCAAACACCCAGGGATGGCGCCGCAGCAGCGAACGTTCCTTGCCTTCTCTCAACCGTATTGATTTCATGCGCCTATTGTCGCGGCTGCGGCTGCCCCGAAAGTGGCCCGCGGGAAATTTGCGACAATCACTTGATGTTTTTTAAGGGCTTTTCAACGCATTTTGCAGGCAGCAAGGCATGGTTTCGTCCGTGCGGCGGCCTGTGCGCGGCGTTCGGATTGGCCCTGCTGCTGGCCCTGCTGAGCCCGCCTGCGCTGTCCCGCACGGTGCTGGACCTCGACGCGGACAGGCAGCCGGTCGCACTGGCCGACTGGGGCGACTACTGGATCGACCCGCAATCGCGGCTGGGGGTCGAACAGGTCGTCAACCAACGCGACCTCGGCTGGCAGCAGACCCCGGCGCGCGGCATATATCCCCTGTTGCCCGGGCAGTCGCTGTGGATCCGTTTCATCGTGCCGCCCGCGCCCGACATGGAGCGCTGGCTGCTTGAAATTCCCTATGCGGCGCTGGACCGGGCATCGCTGTACACGCGGGACAGCGCCGGCCAGTGGATAGAGCAGCGCGCCGGCGACCTGACGCCGGTCAACCAGTGGCCCACGCCGCATCGCCACCCCCTGCTGGTGGTCAACTTCAATGCCGAGGACCCGACGCATTACATCCTGCGCATTGAAAACGCCCAGGGGTTCAGCGCGCCCATCCGCTTTGTCAGCTCCGGTCATGTGCTGCGCAGCGAACAGCAGGTCTCGCTGTTCCTGGGGGTGTATTTCGGCCTGGCGCTGCTGGGCTGCATCGTCGGCCTGGCCGGCGCCTTCTGGCTGCGGGACCGGGCCTACCTCTACTATGCCGCGTGTTCCGCGCTGATCGGCCTGACGCAGGTGGCCATCACCGGCGTGGGCGGCCTGCATCTATGGCCCGACTCGCCGGTCTGGACCGACCGTTCGCTGGCCGTGCTGGCAACCTGGATGCTGGTGTCGCTGCTGCTGCTCAATGCCACCGTGGTGTCGCTGGCGCAGCGCTCGCGCATGCTCAACCTCGTGGTGGGGGCCGTCGCACTGGCTGGCGCCGGCCTCTCGCTCGCGCTGGCACTGACCGACAGCGCGCTGCGCATCACACTCATGGTGCCTTACCTGGTGCTGGTGCCGGTGCTGCTGCTGGCGATCAATCTCTGGGCCTGGCGGCGCGGCGACCGTTTCGGCGGATGGCTGTTGCTGAGCGCCGCTCCTTTTGCCGTCAGCCTGTCGCTGGCGATTGCGCGCTACCTGCAGTGGCTGCCCCTGAGTTTTGCCACCGAGCAGGGGGTGCTGGCCAGCATGGCACTGCAGATGCCGGCGATGCTGGTGGTGCTGGTCCTGCGCAGCCAGCAGCGCCGCGAGAACAGGCGCCGCATCCAGGGGCTGGACCGGGTCGATCCCTCGACCGGCCTGATCAACGAGCAAGTGTTTGTCGAACGACTGGAGCGCATGATTGCCCGCTCGCAGCGGCTCAGGCACCAGGGCGCCGTGCTGATGATCGACCTGGTCAACAGCGAACAGGTCAGGCGCGATTTCGGGCGCCGGGCCGCCGAGGAGTTGCCGCTGCGTGTGGCCGAACGGCTGCTCTCGACCGCGCGCGAAATCGACAGCGCTGCACGCCTGTCCGAACAGCGTTTCGGCATGCTGGTGGAAGGCCCTTTTTCCGCGGAGGAAGCCGCCACGCTGGGTCCGCGCATCGTGGCCCGTTGCCTGATGCCCTACAAGGGCCTGCCGGCGGACTGCGCCGCCCAGATTCGCGTGGCCTATGCGCTGGTGCCGCGCCAGGGACCGACTGCCGAAATCGTGCTGGCCCGGCTGGCGCAGAAACTGGCCGGTGTGCCGCCGCAAAGCAAACGCGCGGTGTTCATGCTGCCTGATTACAAGTAGAGCCCCCACGGTCGCTCACTTCGTGTAGCTCCCGAGGCCTTGCAGGCCGCGGCTCGCCAGAAGCTTCGCCTCTGTCACCTGTCCAAACCTGCTCAAGCAGGTTTGGAGCCGCAGGCTCCAGCCCCTCGGGGGCGCTGCGCCTGCGGACTGGCAGAGCCAGATCCGCGGCCCCTGCTTGACCAAGAAGACCCGCCGTCGCCGCGACGGTCAAGGTTTGGACTTGCCCCCGGGTTTGAGGCCAGCCACCGTCGCACGCGGATGCGCGGCATCGTAAACCTTCGCCAGGTGCTGGAAATCGAGCCGGGTGTAGACCTGCGTGGTGGTGATGTTGGCATGGCCCAGCAGTTCCTGCACCGCGCGCAGGTCGCCGCTGGACTGCAGCACATGGCTGGCAAAAGAATGCCGCAGCATGTGCGGATGCACCGGCGTGGCGAGGCCCGCCTGCAGTGAGCGCTGTTTGAGGCGCACGCGGATGTGCTGCGGCGTCAGGCGCGTGCCGCGCTGGCTGATGAACAAGGCCGCATCGTCCTTCGCCCACCCACTGCGCGCGGCCAGCCAGTCCTGCAGCGCCTCCAGCGCCTTGCTGCCCACCGGCACGCTGCGCCGCTTGGACCCCTTGCCGAGCACATGCGCCTCGGCGGCCTGAAGGTCGACCCAACCGCGCGCCTGGCTGCTGGCCACGACATCCAGCCCGGTCAACTCGCCGATACGCAGGCCGCAGCCGTACAGCAGTTCAGTGATGCACTGGTCGCGCGCCTGCAGCGCCGGGTCCTCGCCGTCCGCACCTTCGAAGGCCGCCAGTTGCACCGCCTCATCGACACTGAGCGCCTTGGGCAATGGTTTGGCGGCCTTGGGCGCGCGCAGGTCCTGTACCGGGTTGCTGCTGACCAAGCCTTCGCGGCCCAGCCAGGTGTAAAAGCCGCGCCAGCCCGAGAGGATGAGCGCGATGCCGCGCCCGCTGCGCCCACCGCTGTGCATCTGGGCCACCCAGCGACGCATGTGGAGGTTTTGCGCCCCGGTCAGCGCCACGCCGGCCTGCCGGCAGTTGACCTGCAGTTTCTGCAAGTCCAGCGCGTACAGCTCGACGGTGCGCTGCGCCAGACGCTTTTCAACCCGTACGTGTTCGAGGTAACGCTCGACCAGCGGGTCCGCCTCGGGCACCGGCTGCGCCGCTGCGCCGTCGCTGCCTGCAGGTTGCCCGTGCGCGGCCATGGCTTGGCGCAGGGTCAGGCTTCGGAGGCTGCCGGCCGCAGGCGCGACAGCGCCGCGCCGGCCAGCTCGCCGATGCGCTCGAGGAAATCCGTACCCATGCTGGCACTGAAACGCTCGGGATCGGGCGAGGCCAGCACCAGCATGCCGAAGGCCTGCGGCGACTTGCCGGGCCGCAGCGGAATCAGCGCCACCGACAGGGCCTGGGCCGGATCGGGCAGCCAGCTGACGGCCTCGAAGCCGGAATTGACACCGCAGTAGGGTGTGGTCAGCGAGGACGCAAAGGCTTGCGTGTCTTCGCTGACGCCAGTCGAAAAGTCTTCCATCGAAAAAATGCCGTTCACGTGCCAGACCTTGATGGCCGCCTGCGGCACGGCGAACTGCGTCTGGATCTCGCGCACGATGGTGTCGGGCAGGTCGCGCGCATGGGCGGTCAGCAGCAGGTTCAGCGTGCACTGCTGCAGCTTGTCGGCAATGCCCACGTTTTCCTGACCGT
This sequence comes from Polaromonas sp. YR568, assembly GCF_943371715.1. Lineage (GTDB taxonomy): Bacteria > Pseudomonadota > Gammaproteobacteria > Burkholderiales > Burkholderiaceae_C > Polaromonas. The sequence goes on from NZ_CALRVW010000004.1 coordinate 179,441, forward strand.
GGCGGATCATGTCGACGACCCGGGACTCCAGCACCTTGATCTTGTCGCGCAACATGCCGGCCTGGCGCTCCTGCAGGCTCACCGCCCGGCTGCCGTGGCCGCTGGACAGCTGCACCGTCGCCAGCAGCTCGGCATGGCGCTCGAAAAAGTCCGGCGTGTTGGCCAGGAAGTTGGCAATGTCGTCTTCGGTGATCGGGTTCTGGATGGAGTGTTCGCTTGGATTCATGTTCTTGGTTTTTCCGTTAAGTCGACAAAATCTGCAGATTCAAAGGTGGTCGGGGACTTCAATGGCGGCTTCAAACACCGTGGTCGCTGGCCCGGTCATTAGCACCGGGGACGGCGCCGCGTCCAGCCCGCCCTGCCACTCGATGGTCAGGGTGCCGCCGTGGGTCAACACGTCCACGCGCGCGTCCAGCAGGCCCAAGCGTATGCCAGCGACCACCGCCGCGCAAGCCCCGCTGCCGCAGGCCAGGGTTTCGCCAGCGCCGCGTTCGTACACACGCAGGGCAATCCGGCTGCGCGACATCACCTGCATGAAGCCGGCGTTGACGCGGCGCGGGAAACGCACATGGTTCTCGATCAGCGGGCCCGTCTGCAGCACGGGCGCGTTCTCCACGTCGTCCACCAGCTGCACCGCATGCGGGTTGCCCATGGACAGAACTGCTACAAAAACAGGAGCTGCTTGCGCCCTCCCCTCAAGGGCCAGAGGCCATTTTTGCCATGAATGTACGGTTTCGGGCTGCAGCCCCGTGGCGTCGAAGGGCACGCGCGCCAGCTCGAAGATGGGCGCACCCATGTCCACCGTGACGCGGCCGTCCGGCTGCATGCGCGGCTCGATGACGCCCGCCAAGGTTCGGACCCTGACCACGTCCTTGTCCGTCAGGCCCTGCTCGCGCACAAAGCGCAAAAAGCATCGTGCGCCGTTGCCACACTGCTCGACCTCGCCGCCATCGGCGTTGTGGATCACGTATTCAAAATCAACACCGTCACCGGGCGAAGGCCGCACCGACAAAATCTGGTCGGCGCCCACGCCGAAGTGGCGGTCCGCCAGAAAGCGGTACTGGCCCGGCGTCAGGTTCAGGCGCTGCTGCGTCTCGTCGAGCATGACAAAATCGTTGCCCGCACCCTGCATCTTGGTAAATCGGATTAGCATCCGGGCATTATCCGCCGAGGCTGCGCCGCCCTCCTTCCCCCTTGCACAACTTCCGGAAAGACCACCCATGCGCATTCCAGACTGGACGCCCGCCCTCAAGCCCCAACCCCCGGACCTCGTCGATGCCATCCTGAAACGCCGCGGCGGCACCCTGATCAACCTCGACAAGGCCCTGCTCTGGAGCGAGCCGTTGGCGCGCGCCTGGAACGTTTACCTGGGTGCGGTGCGCACCGGCCTGCCCACCAGCCGCAAGCTGCGCGAGCTCGGCATCTGCACGGTCGCACTGCTGACCGGCGCGGCCTATGAATACAAACACCACGCGCCGGACTTTCTGGCCGCCGGCGGCAGCCAGGCCGAACTCGATGCGCTCAATGCGCTGGTGAAAGCCGACGCCCGCGCCTCGGCCGCGCACCCGGCACTGGGCGCGGTCGAACAGCTGGTGATCCGTTACGCGGCGCAGATGACGCTGGACGTGAAAGTCAGTGACGACGTGTTCGAGGCCCTGCGCAAACATTTCGATACGACTGAGCTGGTTGAACTGACCAGCGCGATCGCGACCTACAACATGGTGGCGCGCTTTCTGGTGGCGCTGGGCGTTTCGCCGGAGGAGCATGCAAGCTGAAGGCGCAACAGGACATCGGCTTTTCATGGCGCGTCCTACACCCCCGCGTCCAGAAAAGGCGACATGAAAACCCCGCGAACACCCTCCCGTTTTTTTGCTTCTTCCCGCCCCCGGTTGGCTACCGTCCTGGTTGGAATCCTGGCGCTGGCGGCGGGTACTGCCGCGCCTTCGGCCATCGCTCAAGCCATACCCGCAGGCGGCAGCCCGGCGCAAGCTGCGCCCGATGACGCAGAACTCAACCAACGCTTTGCACGCTGGATCGCCGACTTCAGCACCAGCGCACGCGCAGCCGGCATCACCGAGGAGACGCTGCGCCTTGCCTTCGATGGCGTTCGCTTCATCCCGCGCGTGACCGAGCTCGACAGCGCCCAGCCCGAGTTCACCCGCGCCGTCTGGGACTACCTCGACAGCGCGGTGTCGCCGCAGCGCGTCGTGCGCGGCCAGGACAGGCTGCTGCAATCGCGACCGGCCATCGATGCCGCCGCAACGCGCTACGGTGTGCCGGCAGAAATTCTGGTGGCGATCTGGGGCATGGAGAGCAACTACGGCAGCAACACCGGCGACATCCCGACCATTGACGCCCTGGCGACGCTGGGTTTCGAAGGCCGGCGCGAGGCCTGGGCGCGCAGCCAGCTGCTCGCCGCCCTGAACATTCTGCAGAACCGGGACATCACCCGCGCGCAGATGCTGGGGTCCTGGGCCGGCGCGATGGGCCAGACGCAGTTCCTGCCCACCAACTTTCTGGCCTATGCGGTGGATGCCGATGGCGACGGCCGGCGCGACATCTGGGGCAGCCTGCCTGACGTGATGGCCTCGACCGCCAACTTCCTGGCCAGGTCCGGCTGGCAGGCCGGCCAGCCCTGGGGGCTGGAGGTGCGCCTGCCGCCGGGCTTCGACCTCGCGCTCGCCGATGCCGACGTCCGGCAACCGGCCTCCGCCTGGGCGGCCCAGGGGGTTCAGTCCATGGACGGCGCACCGCTGCCCGCTCTGGCCGACAGCGCCCTGCTGCTACCGGCCGGCGCCCGCGGACCGGCCTTCCTGGTCGGCCCCAACTTCCGCACCATCCTGCGCTACAACAACTCGACCAGTTATGCGCTCGCCATCGGCCTGCTGGCGCAGGCCCTGGCCGGCGGCCCGACGGTGCAGACGGCCTGGCCGCGTGATCTGCAACCGCTGACGCGCAGCCAGTTGCTGACGCTGCAGACGGCGCTGAATACCCGCGGCTTCGACAGCGGCACGCCCGACGGCACGATGGGACCGGCCACGCGGCGCGGCATACGGCTCTACCAGCGCAGCTTGGGCCTGCCGGCGGATGGGTATCCGACTCTGGAGTTGCTGCAAGGCCTGCAGTGACGCTGCGTGGGAAAACGCGGCCGAACGGGCGATAAACTGCGCTCGATGGGACGCAGTGTCCCGCAAGGAACATGTACGATGAAAGGTGTCACCTTCAGGGCATTCGCCGGGCCGTCAGATTTCGAGGCCATGGTTGCATGCGCCAACGCCTCGTTTGCCGCAGACCAATCGGAGATCACTCGTACCGTGGAGGATATGGCGCGTGACTACTCGTCTTTTACCGCGTGCATCCCGGAGCGCGACGTACGGATCGCGCAAGTTGGCGATGAAATCGTGGGATATGTGCGCGGCTGGCATTGGGCACAAGCCGATGGCCTGCATCTCTACGGGCAACTCGGACTGGTGGCTCCGCAGTGGCGCAGGCAGGGCATCGGCGGAGCCTTGCAGGACTGGCTGGAAGCTCACCAGCGGGAAATCGCAGCCACCCATCGTGATGCCACCGGGCATGCGCATCAATCTTTTGTAAACCAGGGCGAGACTGCCCGTGCCGCGCTGCTGGTCAAGGCTGGTTATCACGCAGAGCGCTTTTTCTTCACCATGGTCCGGCCAACCCTGGACGCTGTGCCCGCCTTTCAACTCCCGCCGGGACTCGAAATCCGTCCGGTACAACCAGAACATTTGCAGAAAATATGGGATGCCCATATACGCGCCTTTCAAACGCACTGGGGTTTCTCGGCGCCAAGCGAAGCGGACTACCAGATTTGGTTGAAGACCAGAGCCCAGCACTCGCAGCTGTGGCAGATTGCATGGGACACCCGCAGCGACGAAGTCGCAGGGCAAGTGAGAGCATTTGTCGACGAAACGTACAACCAGTTGCATGGGCGCAAACGCGGCTGGACGGAATTCATCAGTGTCGGCGAACCCTGGCGAAGGCGCGGTCTGGCGCGGGCGCTGATATCCCGCAGCCTGCATGCCCAAAAAGCCATGGGCTTGCAAGACACAGGTCTTGGCGTTGATGGCCAAAACCTCGATGGTGCCAACCGTGTTTACGAGGACTGCGGCTTCGTGGTGACCAAGCGAAACGGTCTCTACCGCAAGCCGCTGGAGATCAGTGCACGGGCCTGAAGGTTTCGCCCTTGGCCTGGCGATTGCGTGAGGCCATGAAGAAAGGGCCCGCAAGCCCTTCTTTATTTCCTCCAGGCGCTCAATCCGCCTTGATCCCGTTGTCCTTCACCACCTTCGCCCAGGTGTCGATCTGCTTGTCGATGAAGACGCGAGCCGAGTCGGGCGTGCCGCCGACGATGTCGATCCCCTGGGCGCTGAGCTTCTTGGCGATCTCGGGATTTTTCAGCGCCTTGTTGACTTCCTCGTTCATGCGTTTGAGGACCTCGGGCGGGGTTTTGGCCGGTGCCAGGATGGCCCACCAGGCCGGTGCGTCAAAGCCGGCAAAACCGCTTTCGGCCACGGTTGGCACATTCGGCAGATCGGGCGAGCGTTTGCTGGTCGTCACGGCCAGCGGGCGCAGGCGGCCGCTGTCGATGTGCGGCTTGGTCACAAACACCGAGGCGATGGACAGCGGCACATGGCCGGCCACCGCATCGGTCATCAGCGGACCACCGCCCTTGTAAGGCACGTGCTGCCAGTCGATGTTGCCGCTTTTGCCCAGCAGCGCCATGGCCAGATGGCCCAGGCTGCCCGAGCCGATGCTGCCGTAGTTCACGTTTTTCTTGGCTTTGGCGGCGGCCACCACATCGGCAAAACTCTTGTACTCGGAAGCCGCGAAGGTGGCCAGCACCATGGGCGAGGTGCCGATCAGCGTGACCGGCGCCAGGTCCTTGCGGGTGTCGAACGGCATGCCGGGAATCAGGCTGGGGTTGACGCCATGGGTGTCGAACACCACCGCAAAGGTGTAGCCATCGGCCGGCGCGGCGGCCACGGCGGCGGTGCCGATGGAGCCCGAAGCACCACCCTTGTTTTCGACAATGATGTTCTGGCCCAGTTGCTGTGACAGCGGCACGGCCAGAATGCGCGCAACCTGGTCGACCGAACCACCGGGCGGGAAGACGGCGACCAACTTGATCGGCTGTTTTGCGGGCCACGTTTGGGCCATCGCGCTCATCGAGGTGGCGCACAATGCGGCGGCCGTCATGGCCAGGGCGGTTCCGGAAATCCAGTGTTTCATGATTCACATCCTGCAAATAAGGTGGTGGCCAGTATCCTCAGGCCGCCGTCAGAATGCCATTGCGGTAAACACGTAGCATGCCAACCATCCGCCGGCACACCGGCGGCGTGTGCCGGTTTCGCGCAAAATCAGCCCATGGTCCGACCCACCCAACTCCTCTATTCGCAGCGCGAACCCGCGCCCACCCGTCCCGCCGCCACCGTGCTGCTGCTGCGCGACAGCGCCGAGGGCATCGAAATCCTGATGACACGGCGTTCCATGACGGCCAGCTTTGCGCCGGGCGCTTACGTGTTCCCCGGTGGCGGCATCGATGCGGCCGATGCGGCAGCACATGGCCAGTCCACCCGCCGCGCAAGCCAGACCGACCTGCACCTGACGCAGGCGATTGCCGCCATCCGCGAAAGTTTTGAAGAGCTCGGCGTGCTGCTGGCCCGCCATGCCGACGGCAGCCACGCCAGCACCGCCGATATTGCGTCCCTGAGCCGCACCGCGCCGTTCGCCGCGCAGTGCCGCGAGCGTGGCCTGACGCTGGCTGGCGACCAGGTGTTTGTTCTCGCGCACTGGATCACCGACCGCGACCTGCCGCGCCGTTTTGACGTGCCTTTTCTGGTCGCGCGCATGCCGGACGGCCAGGAGCCGGTGGCCGACGAGAGCGAACAGTTCGAGCCGGTCTGGGTGCGGCCGGCCGAGGCGCTGGCGCGGCACGAAGCCGGCGGCTTTTTCATCATCTTCCCGACCATACGCACGCTGCAACGCCTGCAGCATTTCGGCACGGTGGACGCCGTGCTGCAAGCCTGCGCCGCGTCCGAGCAGCCGCTGTGGACCTCCTGCCCGCGCGCCGGCTTTCTGGCCGGCGCCGAGGCACGCTACATGGAGCACGAGGCGCCCTACGGCGAACTGGCGCTGACCAGCCCCGATGGCCAGATGGTGCACACGCTCGACTGGCAGACCGCGCAGCCGGTGGCCCTGCTGAAGAACCTGATGCGCCTGACCGCGCCCAACCCTGGGGTGATGACCGGGCCGGGCACCAACAGCTACCTGGTCGGCGACCCGGCCACCGGCTACATCGTGATCGACCCGGGACCGGCCGACACCGACCACCTGCAGCGTTTGTGGCGCGCAGCGGGCGGCAACATCCGCATGATTGTGTGCACCCACTCGCACGCCGACCATTCGCCCGGGGCCCAACCGCTGCAGGCGATGTGCAGCAACACGCCGCCCATCCTAGGCCTGCCGTCGGCGCCGACAGCACGCGCCGCCAGCCAGTTCACACCCGACCGGTCGCTATTAAATCAGGAGCTGCTGGCGCTTGTGGCTAAAGGGCTGCAAGGCGAAATGACGCATACCCTGAAGGTGATTCACACGCCCGGCCACGCGGCCAACCACTTGTGCCTGGTGCTGGTCGAAGACGGCATTCTGTTCAGCGGCGACCACATCCTCAACGGCAGCACCACGGTGGTGGACCCGCCCGACGGCAACATGAACGCCTACCTCGATTCGCTGGACGCACTCGACGCGGCTTGCGACGAACACGGCATCGCGTTCATCGCGCCGGCGCACGGCCATGTGCTGGGCGAGGCCAAAACCGTCATCGCCCAGCTCAAGGCGCACCGCCTCCGACGCGAGGCCAAGATCCTCGGCGTGATGCAGGCGCAGCCGCAAGGCAGCATGGACGAGTGGGTGGCCGCCGCGTATGACGACGTGGACCCGCGTATCTGGCCGGTGGCGAAACGCTCGCTGCTGGCGCATGTGGAGAGGATTCAGGCGCAGGGGCTCTTCAACCTGTAAACGGTCCCGGAGCAGCGCCTGGCCCGACCACCTCAGCTGGCCGCCGCCAGCCGCACAAAGGCCTGCACCACCTCCGCCGTCTCGGCGCTGCGCTGCACCGCGTAGACATCGGCATGCGGCGCCTCCTTGCCCAGCGGAATCACCTTGATCTGGTCCGGAAACAGGCCGCGCAGCGACGACGGAATCAGGGCCACGCCCATGCCTGCCCCCACCAGGCTCAGCAGCGCGGGCAACTCCAGCACACGCTGGCTGACCTGCGGCGAAAACCCGGCCTGGACGCAGCAGTCATGGATGTACTGCGCATGGGCCGACGAATCGGTGCGCAGCATCACAAAGGGCTGATCGCGCAAATCCGGCAAACGCAGCTGGCGGCGCCGCGCCAGCGCATGGCCAACGGGCAGCGCGACCGCCACCGGATCGCGCCAGAGCAGCGTGCTGCTGAGCACCGCGTCGTTGACCGGCGTGCGTGACACGCTCAGGTCAATGCGCCGCTCGCGCAGGGCCTGCAACTGCACGGCCGGCTTGAGCTCGTGCAGGTTGACCTCGACCTCGGGATGGCTTTGCGCATAACCGGCCATGATGCGCGGCAGCGGCCCCAGGAAATGCGAGCCCGACAAACCGATGTCGATGCGCCCGGCCAGGCCCTGCCCGATCGCGCGGGCCCGGTTGCCGGCCTCGTCCACGCGGGCCAGCACGGCCTGCGCGTCGATCAGAAAGGCCTGGCCCGCGAGCGTGAGCTCGACCCGGCGGCTGGTGCGCTGGAACAGCCGCGCGCCGATTTCCCGCTCGAGCTGGCTGATCTGCAGGCTCAGCGGCGGCTGGGACACATGCAGGCGGCGCGCGGCCCGGGTGAAGCTGAGCTCCTCGGCCAGCGCAACAAAGTAACGCAGATGACGCAGTTCCATGGCGGTTGATTGATACCTTAAAGATCTTGATCAAGACTAACAATATATTGGACACGAATTTCAGGCCGTTCAAAAATACGCCTTCGGTTCCGAAAAAATCATCCAGGAGACACCCCATGCTCAAACAACTTTTCACCACGGCCGCCCTGTGCCTGGGCACGCTGGCCATGGCCCAGGACGCCTACCCGTCCAAGCCCATCGCCCTGATCGTGCCGAATCCGCCGGGCGGCTTTGTGGACGCGTCGGCCCGCCTGCTGAGCGAGCCGCTGAGCCGCGTGGCCAACCAGTCGGTGGTGGTGGACAACCGCGGCGGCGGCAGCGGCAACGTGGCCTACCAGGCGGTGGCGCGCGCCAAGCCCGATGGCTACACGCTGCTGATCTCCTACTCGGCCTACCACGCCGGCAACCCGGCCCTGACGCCCAACCTGCCCTGGGACCCCGTCAAGGACTTCGCGCCGGTGGCGCTGCTGACGGTGGCGACCAACGTGATTGCCGTGCACCCGTCGGTGCCCGCCACCAACCTCAAGGAATTCATCGCCTTCCTCAAGCAGAACCCGGCCAAACTCAACTACGCCTCGCAGGGCAATGGCTCGCTGTCGCACATCGGCACCGAAGTGTTCAAGCAGCAGACCGGCACCTTCATGACGCACATTCCCTACCGCGGCTCCGGCCCGGCGGTGCAGGACGTGCTCAGCGGCCAGGTGCAGGTGTTCATCACCACGCCGCCGTCGGTCATGGGCCACGTGCAGGCCGGCAAGCTCAAGGCCTTTGCCGTCACCGGCGACAAGCGCAGCCCGCAGATGCCGCAGATCCCGACCACGGCCGAAGCCGGCCTGCCCGGCTTCAAGCTGGAAGCCTGGGTCGGCCTGTTCGCGCCCGCCGGCACCCCACCCGCCGTGATTGCCAAGCTGACGGCCGACGTCAAGCGCGCCATGGAACTGCCCGAGGTCAAGACCCGTGCCGATGCCGCCGGTATCGAGATCCGTTACCAGGGCCCCGACGCGCTGGCCCAGCTGGTGAAGTCCGACCTCGCCTACTGGAGCAAAACCATCAAGGCGGCCGGCATCAAAGCCGACTGACATTTTTCAGGACACCCGCACCCATGAGCCGCACCTACCGCATCGGACAGATCGTCCCCAGTTCCAACACCACCATGGAGACCGAAATTCCGGCCATGCTGCGCGCCCGCGAGCCGCATTTTCCGGAACGCTTCACCTTCCACTCCAGCCGCATGCGCATGCAGAAGGTGACGAAGGAAGAGCTCACCGCCATGGATGCGGCCTCCGACCGCTGCGCGCTGGAGCTGTCGGACGGCCGGATGGACGTGCTCGGTTACGCCTGCCTGGTGGCCATCATGAGCCAGGGCCTGGGTTACCACCGCGCCTCCGAGAAGCGCCTGCACGAGGTCACGCTGGCCAACGGCAAGCCCGCGCCCGTGGTGTCCAGCGCCGGCGCGCTGGTGGAAGGCCTGCAGGCCCTGGGTGCGAAAAAGATTTCGGTGCTCACGCCCTACATGAAACCGCTCACGCAAATGGTGGTGGACTACATCGAGCACGAGGGTTTTCAGGTGATGGACAGCCTGTCGCTGGAAATTGCCGACAACCTCGAAGTCGGCGCGCAGGATCCGCTGGCGCCGAGCCGGCTGGTCAGCCGGCTCGATACAAAGGGCGTGGATGTGGTGGTGCTGTCGGCCTGCGTGCAGATGCCTTCGCTGGCGTCCATCCAGGTCGTCGAGGACAAACTGGGCCTGCCGGTGATTTCGGCCTCGGTCTGCACGGCCTACACCATGCTCAAACGCCTGGGCCTGTCCACCCACGTGCCGGGGGCCGGCACGCTGCTGTCGGGCAAGTACTGAGCGCCCTGCCCGGATCGGCAGTGCGCATGAAAAAGTGTGAAGCCCGCCGATAGGCCGGATTTTGTGCGGAACGGCTTCCTTGCGGTCGCCGCCCCGTGACTGCCATTAATCTGGGCCGTCTGTCACCAGACGGCTCGGTGCTACCTACCCGCACACTCCGGGGGCCCCGTCAACGTGTGCCTACTTGGTATTGCTGCGCGTAGAGATTGCTCGTTTCACCCGGACTTAACCGGCTCGTCTCTGTAGCTCTGATCCTCACCTCACGGTGGACAGCTGTTAGCTGCTACGCTGCCCTATGCAGTCCGGACCTTCCTCCAGTGCGGTGTTTCCACCCTTGCACCAGCGGCAGTCTGGCGTGCTTCACCCCGCTATTATCCCGGCAAATCGTTCGCTACTGATTTGATAGCTGCTTGCGCCCACCCCTTCTGGGCCAGGGGCTTAAAATACTTCATAGATCCGAAATACAGATCCACGAGGTAACACCCCATGATCCGCCTGACCGAGCTCAAGCTGCCGCTTGACCACCCCGAAGACGCGCTGCCGGCGCTGATTGTCAAGACACTGGGCATCCAGCCCGCCGAGCTGCTGCGCCACAGCATCTACAAACGCAGCTACGACGCGCGCAAGCAGAAGCTGCTGCTGGTTTACATCGCCGACGTGGCCCTCGCCAGCCCCGAACTGGAAGCAAGCCTGCTCAGGCAGTTTGAAGCCAACCCCCACATCCGCCCCGCGCCCGACCAGAGCTACCACCTGGTGGCCCGGGTGGACAGCGCGCCGGCTGTGCGCCCCGTCGTTGTCGGTTTCGGCCCCTGCGGCATTTTTGCGGCGTTGCTGCTGGCGCAGATGGGCTTCAAACCCATCGTGCTGGAGCGCGGCAAAAAGGTGCGCGAGCGTACCAAGGACACCTGGGGCCTGTGGCGCAAGGGCGTGCTGAACCCGGAATCGAATGTGCAGTTCGGCGAGGGCGGCGCCGGGACCTTCTCCGACGGCAAGCTCTGGAGCCAGATCAAGGACCCGCGTTTCCTCGGCCGCAAGGTCATGCTCGAATTTGTGAAGGCCGGCGCACCCGAAGAAATTTTGCTGGTCAGCAAGCCGCACATCGGTACCTTCAAGCTGGTCAAGGTGGTGGAACACATGCGCGAGCAGATCACGGCGCTGGGCGGCGAGATCCGCTTCCAGCAGCGCGTCAGCGATGTGCTGATTGAAGAAGGACACATCCGCGGCCTGACCGTGCAGAATCTGGAGGACGGCAGCAGCTACGAACTGCGCGCCGACCATGTGGTGCTGGCGCTGGGGCACAGCGCACGCGACACCTTTGCCATGCTACACGAACGCGGCGTCTACATGGAAGCCAAGCCGTTCTCGGTAGGTTTCCGCATTGAACACCCGCAAAGTCTGATCGACCGCGCAAGGCTCGGCCAGCACGCCGGCCACCCGCTGCTGGGCGCGGCCGACTACAAGCTGGTGCACCACGCGGCCAACGGGCGCTCGGTCTACAGCTTCTGCATGTGCCCGGGCGGCACCGTGGTCGCGGCCACCTCCGAAGTGGGCCGGGTCGTGACCAACGGCATGAGCCAGTACTCGCGCAACGAACGCAACGCCAACGCCGGCATCGTGGTCGGTATCACCCCGGCCGACTACCCGGGCGGGCCGCTGGCCGGCATAAACTTCCAGCGCCAGCTCGAGTCGCACGCCTTCACGCTGGGCGGCGGCGGCTACGTGGCGCCGGGCCAGCTGGTCGGCGATTTTGTGGCCGACCAGGCCTCGACCCAGCTCGGCAGCGTGGAGCCCTCCTACAAGCCCGGCGTGTTGATGACGGACCTGGCCAGCGCCCTGCCCGACTACGCCATCACCGCCATGCGCGAGGCGCTGCCGGCCTTCGGCAAGAAGATCAAGGGCTTCGACATGTTTGACGCGGTTCTGACCGGCGTGGAAACCCGCACCTCGTCGCCGCTGCGCATCACGCGCGGCGACGATTTCCAGAGCCTGAACGTCCGGGGCCTGTACCCGGCCGGCGAAGGCGCCAGCTACGCGGGCGGCATCCTGTCGGCCGGGGTGGACGGGATCGAGGTGGCCGAAGCAGTGGCGCTCGACCTCACGAAAACAGTCAGGGTATAAAAAAGCCGCTGCAGGTGCAGCGGCTTTTGGTTCACTGGTGTCGGCTTGATGCAAGGCTGATACAGGTCCACAGGGCGCGATCAGGATTGCGTGGGCTCTTTGGCGCGGCGTGCGCCTATCTTCGGCACCAGCATGCCCACCTGCTCGCGATACACACGGTAGCGCTGGCCGAACTGCGCGATCAGGTCACGTTCCTCGAACCAGATGCCAATCAGGATGTAGCCGGTGCAGGCCACAGCAAACAACAAATGGCCTGCCGTCATATGCGGCGTGGCCCAGAAGCTGAGCACAAAACCCAGGTAAAGCGGGTGCCGGACGTAGCGGTAGAACAGCGGCGTGTGGAACGCAGGCTCCGGCAAAGCCTGCCCACGCAGGTTCGCCCACACCTGGCGCAGCCCGAAGAGTTCGAAGTGGTTGAGCAGGAAGGTGCTGACCAGCAAAACGCCCCAGCCCAGCCAGAACACGGACTGCAGCACGAAGCGGCCGACCGGGTCATTCACCGACCAGAGCACCGGCTCGGCGATGGGCCGCCATTGCCACAGCAGCAACGCGAGCACAACGGTTGCTGCCAGCACGAAGGTGCTGCGTTCGATGGATTCGGGAATCACCCGGGTCCACCAGCGCTTGAAGCCGCGCCGTGCCATCACGCTGTGCTGTACGGCAAAGAGCCCCAGCAGCGCGACATTGACAACCAGCGTTTCGACCAGCGGCGCGGCAGCCCCGCTGTCGATGGTTTTGGGCAGTAGCGGCAGGTTGCCGATAAAGCCGATGGCATAGGTAAAGGTGACCAGAAAAAACAAGTACACCACCAATCCATAAAGGGCAGCGAACAGTGCCATGTCGATTCTCCCAATAGTATGAAGTTGATGAAACGTCGGGACAACGGCCCGCATTGGCCATTGAAATAAAAGGGCGAGGCAAACCATGCCCATTCGCCGCGGGCCTGAAAAAATATTGCAAGAGGAAGCGGAAGCGCCGGTCCGGCGCCCGCGTGCTACGGCACTTCGCAGCCGGGCGGCAGGCGCGGTGGGCGGCAGACCCCGGCAGTTTTCATCTCGCCAAAAGCCCGCCAAAGGACGCTGATCTGCGGTGTCATCGCGCCCACCAGCGGTTGTCCAGCACCTGCGCAATGCGCAGTGCAGCGCGCGCCGCGCCGTCGGTTTCCACCGGCCGGTAACGCACGGGTTCGTGCATCGCGGCCAGCGCGCGTCTGGCCAGTTGCTCGGGGTCCAGCGTCGCCGCATAGTCCATGGAACGGTCGGCGGCGTAATTGGCCAGGCGCTGGCGCACATGCACGCATTGTTCAAAGTGGCGCTGCAAAGGAAAGCTCAGGAAGGGCCGGCGTGTGGCCACCAGTTCCATGGTGGTTGACAGCCCGCCCTGCACCAGCGCCAGGTCGCAGCAGGCCAGGTGCTCGTAGAGATTGTGCACATAGGGCCGCACCTCCAGCCCGGGCTTCGGCTCGAACTCGTCGCCAGACAGGCGCGGGCCGGTGACAAGGATCAAGCGCAGTTCGGGCAGTTCGCGCTTCATGCGCGGGAACGCCGCTGCGATGCGTTGCAGCAGGTGGCGGCCGGTGGCCGTGCCGCCGACCGCGGCGATCGCGATCTTCTCGTCGCTTCGGTAGCCATGCCGGGCGCGCAGGCGCTCGGTGTCGGCCAGCGTATGCGGGTCGAAGGGCAGGCAGTAGCCGCAGTAGCAGAAGTTTCGGTCTGTCCACGCGCGGATGCCGGGCAGGCCCGGGCCGAAGGGCTGCTCGGTCACGTCTTCACGGTTGCCCACGAAAATGGCGGCGTCGCGCAGGTAGGGGTAGCGCGCCACATGTTCGATGTCGTCGGCATTGCGGTCGGAGCACAGCGCAGCCTCCCGCTCGTTGCCTGGCTCCATCGGCAGGCAGCCGACAAAGTCGGTGAGGAAAACGTAGGGTTGGCGCTTCAGCTCCGGGTTCTCGTGATAGAAGTAGTCCACGTCCCAGGCCTCGTCGCCGATCACCAAGTCGTAATGTTCGGCCTCCATCAGGTCGACAAAGGTCATGAAGTTGTGGCTCATGATCTCGTCCATGGTGCGCAATGCGAAAAAGGCAGACAGGTCGTGTTCGCCGGCCATGTTCTCGAAGTGGCGGCTCTCGTTGGCCAGGCGTTGCGTGATGGGGTGAAGACGCTCGCCTTCGCGTTCCAGGTAGCGCGCAGCCGGGTCCACGGTGAACCAGTCAATCGCCAGATCCGGCTGCAGCTTGCGCAGCTCGCGCGCAATCGCCAGGTCGCGCTGCACATGGCCCAGACCAATGGGGCTGGAGATGAACAAGGCGCGGCGTGGCCGCTTCATGGCGCGTGTCCAGGTGCGCTGCCGCGGCGCTCCTGCGATGAACTCATGCAGCGCACGGTTGAAGACCACCGGGTCGCGCGCCGCTGTCACATGGCCGCCGCCGGCAATGGTCAGAATCTTCGAGCCCGGCACCAGGGCATGGATCGCCTGCCCCTTGGCGTAGGGCACGCGCAGGTCATCGTCGCCGTGGATCACGAGGGTCGGGCAGGTCAGCCGGCGCGCGAGGTCGCGCACGTCGTTGCCCACCCACGCCTTGCGGCACCATCCCAGCCACTCCGCGCTGGTGGCCCAGCCGTAGTGCACGCCGTCTTCGTACGGCTTTGTCGAATGGGGCTCGTTGAAGATGATGCCCATGAACCAGTCGAGGTAGCCGGGCCAGTCGCCGGCCAGCAGTTCGCCCTCCATCTTCAGGCGCTGTGCGAGCCTCTCATCGTTCGGTACCGAGTCGGCAAAGCCTCCCGCCGTGACCAGATGCGTGATGCGCTGCGGCTGCTCGGCCGCCAGCCGCAGCACCGTCAGCGCCGCGGCCGAAATACCGACCAGGGCCACGCGCTCGACGCCGACCGCATCGAGCACGGCCACGAAGTCGGCGTAAAAGTGTTCAAAACTGTAGGCGTCCTGGCCCATGGGCCGGTCGGAACGGCCGTTGCCGCGCCCGTCGGTGGTGATGACGCGAAAATGCCGCGACAGGTAGGGCACCGTGGCCTTGAGCATCTGGCTGTGCACGATCTGGAACGGCGGCGCAAACGCGATCCAGGGGCCGCTGTCTCCCCACACCGCGTACCAGAGCTTCACGCCATCGCGGTCAACGAAGCCGTGGGACGCGGGCTGCACGGTTTCAAACGGCGAGGCTTCGGCGCCCGGTACCGCGCCGGGCTCGGGCAAGGGGCCGGCGATGCGGTCGAAACGCGTG
Organism: Polaromonas sp. YR568; assembly: GCF_943371715.1. Lineage (GTDB taxonomy): Bacteria > Pseudomonadota > Gammaproteobacteria > Burkholderiales > Burkholderiaceae_C > Polaromonas. The sequence goes on from NZ_CALRVW010000004.1 coordinate 194,595, forward strand.
GGCCGGGGACGGAGGGGGGTGTTCATGGGCAGCTCCTTGGGCGACCAGCACACTAGACAGTCTTGGCAACCTTGGCATCCAGCGACTCCAGCAGCCACCCAACGGCATCCAGTGCCGCACGGTGCTGGGCCTGCTCTTCCTTCACGTCCAGCAGATTGGCGAATTCCATGCCGAGCCAGAACTCCGAGACCCAGCAAGCAATGACCTCGGGGGTGAACGGCGGCGGCAGTTGGGTGCCACTGGCTTGCAACGCGGCAATGGCTTCGCGCACAGCACCCAGCACCAGCTTCTTCCAGGCCATCAAGCGCGGCAGGAACTTCTCGCGCAGACCCGGGTTGGACAGGCTGGCCGCCCACAGCTCGGCCTGCAAACGCACGAAGCCCGACGCGAGGTCGCTCTCGTAGAAGCGGCGCGCGCTGGCCCACTTCTGTGCAAAGCTCCCGCCGCTTTCGTACAGCGCGGTCTGGCGCGACAGCAGCCGCTGGTTCACCGCATCGAGCACCTCGATGACCAACTGGTCCTTGCTGCGGTAGTGGTAGTTGATCAGGGCATGGTTGACCCCTGCATCCCTGGCGATCTCGCGAATGCTCAGCGCCGCGTAGCCCTCGGACACCAGGCGGCGGAACGCCGCATCCAGGATGCGCTCGCGCGTCTGTGTTGCGTCACCGTCGTGCAGTTTCGAGGTAGCGGACAGGGCTGCGGATTTTGAAGTCATCTTTAAACATCCGGTTTAACCAGTTGTTCAAATAATAATGATTCCTGAATCTGTGTCAAGCCCACTCCGGGAAAATGGGCTATCCGGCCTGTCGCAACCATCGCGCAGGCATGAAAAAAGCCGCTGCGGGTGCAGCGGCTTTTGATTCGTCCGGTATCGACTTAAACCTGGCCGGGCTGGGCCGATTGCAGTGCGGCAATGCGCTCCTCGATCGGCGGGTGCGTGGCAAACAGCTTGCCGATGCTGCCGGTGATGCCCATGGCTTCCACCGCCTTGGGCAGCTGGCCGGGCACCATGCCGCCCAGACGGGCCAGCGCGTTGATCATGGGCTGCTTGCGGCCCATCAGCTGCGCGGCACCGGCGTCGGCGCGGAACTCGCGGTGGCGCGAGAACCAGGCGACCACGATGGCGGCGGCAAAACCGAGCACGATGTCGAGCACGATGGTGCTGACGTAGTAACCGATGCCGGGGCCGGAGTTGCTGTCGCTGCCCTTACGCAGAAAGCTGTCCACCGCATAACCGATCACGCGGCTCAGGAACACCACGAAGGTGTTCATCACGCCCTGGATCAGCGTCATGGTGACCATGTCGCCATTGGCCACGTGGGCGATTTCATGGCCGAGCACGGCTTCGATCTCTTCACGCGTCATGCCCTGCAGCAGGCCGGTGGAGACGGCGACCAGCGCCGAGTTCTTGAAAGCACCGGTGGCAAAGGCGTTGGGCGCACCTTCGAAAATACCGACCTCGGGCATGCCGATGCCGGCCGTGGTCGCCAGCTTGCGCACGGTCTCGACGATCCAGGCTTCGTCGGCGTTCTGCGGTTCGTTGATCACGCGCACGCCGGAACTCCACTTGGCCACCGGCTTGCTGATCAGCAGCGAGATGATCGCGCCGCCAAAACCGATGACCGCAGCAAAGCCCAGCAGCATGCCCAGGTTCAGCCCTTGCGGCGTGAGGTAGCGATTGACGCCCAGCAGGCTGGCGACAATGCCCAGCACCACCACAACGGCGAGGTTGGTCATGACAAATAGAAAAATACGCTTCATGGATGCTCCGTAGAGGTCGGTAAAAACAAGTGCCGCAAAAAAAGGGACTGTTGCGGACAAATGGGGAGGGTTCAGCCCAAATCAAGCGCCGGATTTTTTACTGGGTGTTGTTTAGCGGCGCGGGCGGAATACGAAAGAGTCATCATAAAAGGAAAAGTTCTCGTTCTCCGGCCACCAGCCCGGAACGCCCAGCACCGGCAGCGGCAGGAAGGGCTTGGCGGAGAGCTTGTCGGCGCTCAGGTCGGCGGCCACCCAGGCGTCCAGATCCGCTATGGAATTCATAGCTGGTTGCGCCCTGTAGATATGGGCTGTGATCGGTTTTCGTGGGTAGACCAGTTTTTCCAGCAAGGCATGGCCAAACAGCACCAGCTGCGCCTGCTGCCAGAGCGGGCGCAAGTCGACAAACAGGCGCTGCCAGTCCCGATCCACCAGCGCATCCCACAGCGGGGGCGGTGCCGACAGGAAGGCCGCGTTTTCGTCGAACACCGTCAGCGCGTCACGCACTGGCCCGCGCAGTGGTGCGACACCGGCCGCGGCGATTTCCGCCGCCTGCAGCTGGTTGAGCTTTTTCTTGGTCAGCGGAAAACGCATCCAGCACAGCCCGTTGAAAAAATCGTGCAGGTTGTCGCGTGTAGGAACGGTGCCGGTCTCAAAAATGAACTGCTCGTAGGCCTGTCCGTCGGGCAAGTCGGACTGCGGCACAAAACGCCGCGGCGCCGCCGGCTCACGGTTCAGGGCCTCATGACACACCACACCGGCTGCGATGGCCTGTGCCACGCGCTCCCCTGGGTCGCGCCACGGCGCCAGCCAGGGGCGGCCCCAGTCCACCGGCCAGGCCGCAGCTGGCGCGTCAGCGCTCATCCGTTCCTGGCAGCCGGTCGCGACAGCCGTTTGTCGCGCACCATCACCGTGGACTTGCCTTCGTCGACGATGTCGAACAGCTGCGAGGCCACGAGCAGCTTGGTCAGCGTGGCGTAGCCGTAGTTGCGGTGGTCGAACGAAGCCTGGTTGGCGATTTGCGTGCCGACCGCACCGACGCGCGCCCAGCCCTCGTCGTCGGCGGCGGCCTGCACAGCGTTGCGCAGCAGCATGACGAGTTTGGCGTCCTGCTTGAGCTGCGCCGGTGTGGCGCGCAGGGGCGCAGTGGCCACGGCTTCGGCGTCTTCCCGGCCGCCAGCGGGCGCATCGGCCGCGGCAATCGGGCGCAGCTTGTCGAGGTAGAGAAACCGCGAGCAGGCGTTGACAAAGGGCTCAGGCGTTTTCTGCGCGCCAAAGCCGTAGACCGCCGCACCCTTGGCGCGCAGGTGCATGACCAGCGGCGTGAAGTCGGCGTCGGATGAGACAATGCCGAAAGCGTCGGGCCGGTCGGTGTATAGCAACTCCAGTGCGTCGATCACCATGGCCATGTCGCTGGCGTTTTTGCCCTTGGTGTAATCGAACTGCTGCATGGGACGGATGGCGTGTTCGTGCAGCGCTTCTTCCCAGCCCTTGAGCTCGCTTTTTTTCCAGTTGCCGTAGGCACGGCGGATATTGGTCTCACCGAAGGTCGACAGTTCGTTGAGGATCAGGTCGATCTTGGAGGCCGGCGAATTGTCGGCATCAATCAGCAGCGCAACGCGGGGTTTGCTTTCCATCAGGGGCTCCCATTGCCAACAAGTTTCCAGGCCAGCGCTTCGCCCGAGCGCAGCGGCTTGAGTTCGGCTTCTCCGAAGGCAAAACTCTCGGGCGGCGTCCAGCTTTCCTTCTTGAGCGTGATGGTGCCCTGGTTGCGCGGCAGGCCGTAGAAGTCGGCCCCGTTGAAGCTGGCGAAGGCTTCGAGCTGGTCGAGCGCGCCTGCGGCATCAAAGGCTTCGGCGTACAGCTCCATGGCCGCGTGGGCGGTGTAGCAGCCGGCGCAGCCGGTGGCGTGTTCCTTGAGGTGGGCCGGGTGCGGCGCGCTGTCCGTGCCGAGGAAAAAGCGCGGATTGCCGCCGGTGGCCGCTTCGACCAGCGCCAGCCGGTGGGTCTCGCGCTTGAGCACCGGCAGGCAGTAATAATGCGGCCGGATGCCGCCGGTGAAGATGGCGTTGCGGTTGTACAGCAGGTGGTGCGCGGTGACGGTGGCCCCTAGAAAAGGGCCGGCATCACGCACATAATGCGCCGCCTCTTTGGTGGTGATGTGTTCGAACACGATCTTCAGTTCCGGAAAATCACGGCGCAGCGGGATCAGCTGGGTGTCGATGAACACCGCTTCGCGGTCGAACAAGTCGATTTCGGGCGAGGTCACCTCGCCGTGCACCAGCAGCAGCAGGCCTTCGCGCTGCATGGCTTCAAGCGTCTTGTAGGTCTTGCGCAGGTCGGTGACGCCGGCGTCGCTGTTGGTGGTGGCACCGGCCGGGTAGAGCTTGAGCGCGACCACGCCGGCGTCCCGGGCGCGTTTGATCTCGTCGGGCGGCAGGTTGTCGGTCAGGTACAGCGTCATCAGCGGCTCGAACGCCACGCCTGAGGGCACGGCGGCCTGGATGCGCTCGCGGTAGGCGACGGCCTGCCCGGCCGTGGTCACCGGCGGGCGCAGGTTGGGCATGATGATGGCGCGGCCAAACTGTGCCGCGGTGTGCGGCACCACGGTGCGCAGGGCATCGCCGTCACGCACGTGCAGGTGCCAGTCGTCCGGGCGGGTCAGGGTCAGGGAAGTGATCGGTGAGGGGGCGGCTGAGGTCATGGCCTGAATTGTCTCACCGGCGGCCATGGCCCTGCCACGGCCGCTCCGGCACTGCACCCTGCGGCTACAGCAGGTAGTCGCCGCTTTCTTCCGGCTGGAACAGGATCTCGACGATTTTCGCCGTGGCCGTGCCGCCGTCCGGCGTGGGCCAGCGGGCGGTACTCCCTTTTTTCAGGCCCAGCAGGCCAGCACCCACCGGTGACAGCACCGAGACAAAGCCGGCCGCCGGATCCGCGTCGTGCGGGTAACACAGCGTCAGCTTGCGCTGCTCGCCGGTGTGCCCGTCGGCCATCAGCACCTGCGAATACATGGTGACGACGTTGGCGGGCACCTTGTAGGAAGAGATCAGTTCGGCGCTGTGGATCAAGTCATCCACCGCGGCATGCGTCTGCGGCGATGCACCGGGCCGCTGGAGCAGCTTGCTGATGCGGACGTGGTCGAGCTCGGTCAGCAGACGGGCCGGCGAATTGGAAAAAAACATGGGAACTCCTGGATCAAACGCCCGGCTCAAGGCTGCCGGGCACGCCGCGCGGAAGGCGAGGGCCCGGTGATCCAGAAATGCGCTACAAGAAAGAAGGAGAGGATCGCCGGGCTCAGGAATGTGCGACCGGCTGATGCGGCCATGCGCCTTCCAGCAACGCGGATGCGCAAGGCAGGAAGAAAGTCGAGGTGGCAGGCAGCATATCGAGATTGTAGGTGAGCGCTCCCCGGCGCGTAGCGAGCGGGATGCAGCGCAAGGCGCGGGTGTCAGGCCACCGGAACGTACTTCAGGTACGTGAGGATGGCCTGATCGGGACCCGCAACGCCGCGCTGCGCCCGCGCAGTAGCGCCTAGTGGGCGAGGATCTTGTTGAGGAAGTCCTTGGTCCGGTCCTGGCGGTTTTCCGGGTGCATGAAGAACTCGTCCTTCGAGCAATCTTCCAGAATCTTGCCGCCCACGTCCATGAAGATGACGCGGCTGCCGACCTTTTTCGCGAAACCCATCTCGTGCGTGACCACCATCATGGTCATGCCGTCGGTGGCCAGGCCCATCATGCAATCGAGCACCTCGCCGACCATTTCGGGATCGAGCGCCGAGGTCGGCTCGTCGAACAGCATGGCGATCGGGTCCATGCTCAGCGCACGGGCAATCGCCACACGCTGCTGCTGGCCGCCCGAGAGCTGGCCGGGAAACTTGTCCTTGTGCGCCATCAGACCCACGCGGTCCAGGTATTTCAGGCCGTGGGCCTTGGCCTCGTCGGGCTTGCGGCCCAGCACCTTGATCTGGGCCAGGGTCAGGTTTTCGGTCACGCTCAGGTGCGGAAACAGCTCGAAATTCTGGAACACCATGCCGACGCGCGAACGCAGCTTGGGCAGGTCGGTCTTGGGGTCGTGCACGGCCTGGCCGTCCACGTAGATCTCGCCCTTCTGAAAGGGCTCGAGCGCGTTAATGACCTTGATCAGCGTCGATTTGCCCGAGCCGGACGGGCCGCAGACCACGACCACTTCCCCTTTTTCGATTTTGGTGCTGCAGTTGTTGAGCACCTGAACGGCGCCATACCACTTGGAAACTTCCTTGAGTTCGATCATCTTGATTCTCCGGAGCGCGGGTGCGATAAGTGTTGTTTAGCGAATGATGGCGATCTTGTTCTGCAGCTTCTTGACGACATACGACAAGCCAAAACAGATCACGAAATAAACCACGGCGGCCAGCAGGTAGGCCTCTTCAGGGCGGCCGTAGATCTTGCCGGCGGTCGTCAGGCCCTTGAGCAGGTCGTAGGCGCCAATGGCGTACACCAGCGAGGTGTCCTGGAACAGGATGATGGTTTGCGTCAGCAGAATCGGTACCATGTTCCTGAAAGCCTGCGGCAGCACAATCAGCTTCATGTTCTGCGCATAGGTCATGCCCAGCGCGCGCCCGGCGTTGACCTGGCCGCGCGAAATCGACTGGATGCCGGCGCGCATGATCTCGCTGAAATACGCGGCTTCAAACGCAATGAAGGTGATGATGGCCGAGATCTCCGAGCGGTTGTTGGCGCCCCCCGGAATCAGATCAAAAAACGCGGCCGGCATCAGCAGGTAGAACCACAGGATCACCATGACCAGCGGCACCGAACGCATGCCGTTGACGTAGAAGGTCGCGGGGTACACCAGCAGCTTGATGCCGGACAGGCGCATCAGCGCCAGCAGCGTGCCCAGGATGATGCCGCCTATGGTCGCGATCACCGTCAGCTCGACGCTGAAAATGAAACCCTTGATGACGAACTTGGAGATGATGTCCCAGTTCAGGAAACTCATGTCAAGACCGAACATGTCAGTGCCCCCCGCCGGTGGCGCCAGCCACGACAAAGCCCGGAATCTGGACTTTTTTCTCGACAAAAGCCATGACGCGATTGACCGCGAAGGCTGAGATGGCATAAAGCACGGTGACGGCCAGGTAAACCTCCACGCCGCGCGAGGTTTCCTCCTGGGCCTGCATCGCAAACATGGTCAGCTCGGCAATCGAGACCGCAAAGGCGACAGAAGAATTCTTGAGCAGGTTCATCGACTCGCTGGTCAGCGGCGGGATGATGATGCGCAGCGCCATCGGCAGGATCACGTAGCGGTAGGTCTGGGCTGTGGTGAACCCCATGGCCATGCCGGCATAACGCTGGCCACGCGGCAGGGCCTGGACGCCGGCGCGGACCTGCTCGGCAATCCGTGCCGAGGTAAAAAATCCCAGCGCAAACACGACCAGCAAAAAGCTCGGTACCTGCTGCATGAAGGGAAACATCTTGGGCACGACGAAATACCAGATGAAGATCTGCACCAGCAAAGGCACGTTGCGAAAGACCTCGACCCAGACGTTGGCCAGCCGTACCAGCCAGGGACTGTTGGGGAGCGTGCGCAGCGTGCCCATCAGGCCGCCGGTCAGCATGGCCACTACCCAGGAACAGCCCGCCACCGCCAGGGTCCAGCCCCAGGCATCGAACATCCAAGCCAGATACGTCCGGCCACTGCCGTCGTCATTCAGAAAAACCTGCCAATCCCAATTCATGTTCTCTCCCGCCAGGAATTTTTTACCCTATCAACCGGCAGCCCGCGCTGCATCGCGTATGCCAAAGCTCCCAGTAAACAACAAACCCCGCCAGCAAGATCACAGACGGGGTTTGAGGTTCAGCTCAAGCCAGGATTACTTCTTGGCGTAGTCTTCCATCGGCTTGTCGTTGGGGTTGGCCCAGGCAGCCTTGGTGCTTTCGCTGACAGCCAGACCGACGCGGCTGTTCTTCGGAGGGATAGGCTGCATGAACCATTTGTCCCAGAGCTTGTTGATGTCGCCGGTCTTGATCAGGTCCTTGATGGTGTCTTCGCCGATCTTCTTCAGGGCGGCATCGTCCTTGCGAACCATGATGGCAATGGGCTCGACACTGAGGACCTCGCCGACGATTTTGAAATCAGCCGGGTTCTTGGCGGTGGCAATGTTGCCGGCCAGGATGGAACCATCCATCACGAAGGCGTCGGCACGGCCGGACTCGAGCAGCAGGAAGCTGTCGGAGTGGTCCTTGCCGAAGACTTCCTTGAAGTCAATGCCCTGGGCCCGCTCGTTCTTGCGCAGCGTCTGCACCGACGTGGTACCGGTGGTGGTGGCCACGTTCTTGCCGTTGAGCTGGGCGATCGAGGTGATGCCGGAGTTGGCTTTCACGGCGATGCGGACTTCTTCCACAAAGGTCGTCGGCAGGAACGACACGTCTTTCTGGCGGGTAGCGTTGTTGGTGGTCGAGCCACACTCGATATCCACCGTGCCGTTTTGCACGAGCGGAATGCGGTTCTGCGAGGTCACCGGCAGGTATTTGATCTCGAGCTTGCGGCCCGCGGCCTTTTCAAGGTTGGCGATCACGCGCTGGCAGATTTCAACGTGGTAACCGGCGTACTTGCCATCACCCAGGGTATAGGACAGGGCGCCCGAGGAATCGCGAACACCCATGGTCACCACGCCGGAAGCCTTGACTTTGGCGACGGTGTCGCTGGCCTGGGCAAATGCGCCGCTGGATGCAAGCAATGCGATGGAGAGAGCGGCTAGTTTGAGTTTCATGGAGAGTTTCCTTCGGGTTAAATGAAAAGGTTGGTGAATGCCATTCTAAGGAGTGGGTCCCGGGGCGAACCCCAAGGTTTACCCCAGCCTTGGAAACAGCATCGGGAGGACGGGACAGTTCCGCAAAGGGGTCAACACACAGGAAGCTGGCAACACCGGGGAAGCGTCAGAAAGATTGAAAGCCGTCAGCGGATCAAACAAGAGAAAGTCCCCAAGATAGTGCGTGCGTTGATTCGATGGAACCGGAATGACCTGACAAAGCAGTCTTTGTGCCAACCCGTCAACCGCCTTCGCAAGTCTCTCTGGGATCACGCCAACGCCATGGCAGAACGTGACGGACTGTAAATTTACGTTCTGTGAAAAGCCAATGCTGTTTGCGTGCAGCATTATGCATATTATTTATAAGCACTAAGGGTTGCTACCAAGGCGTGGTTTGCCGGGCGGCCTCGGCTGGGCCTGGCTTTCCAGGTAATGCCACAGCGCCTGCGCCGGGCTTTTGGCCGTGGCCTTGCCGGCAGGCCGCTCGCGGTAGACGCGCACGTCCATGGTCATTTCCAGCCCTTCGCCGGCGCTGACCAGCTTTTTGGCCCGCAGCTCCTTCTTGACGGCGCTGAAGGGTAAAAACGCAATGCCGTGGCCTTCCAGCGCCATGGCCTTGAGGCCCTCCGCCATGTCGGTCTCATACACCCGGTCCAGGTGAATGGCGGTGCTTGACTGCTTGAGGATCAGGTCCACCATGCGCCCCAGGTAGGCGCCGGGGGCATACCCCAGGTAAGGCAGGGGCTGGCCGGCCCGGCCCGGCAAGCGGAACAGGGGCGTGCCGTCGGCCTCGGCTTTGACAAAAGGCGCCAGCACTTCCTGCCCCAGGCTGATCATCTCGTAGCGGTCGGCATCGAGCTGGAAGGGCTGCGAGTCATGGTAGTAGGCAATCAGCAGGTCGCAGCTGCCCTCGACCAGGCGCAGCACCGCGTCATGCACATTGAGCGCAATCAGCCGGCTCTTGATGGGGCCGAACTTTTCGCGCAGGCTGCTGACCCAGGCCGGAAAGAAGGTGAAAGCCAGCGAATGCGGCACGGCGAATTCGATGACGTCATGTGCCGCCGAGTTGTGGCCGCGCAGCATGGCGCGTGTGGACTGCAGGCCCTGCAGCATCTCCAGCGACTGGCTGTACAGCGTCTCACCGGCAGGGGTCAGCCGTGTGGGATAAGAGCTCCGGTCCACCAGGTCGGTACCCGCCCAGGCTTCCAGCGCCTGGATGCGGCGTGAAAACGCCGGTTGCGTCACGTGACGCAGCGTGGCCGAACGGCTGAAGCTGCGGGTTTCAGCGAGACTGACGAAATCTTCCAGCCATTTGGTTTCCATGGATGCAATTATGCGAGTTGAAGGCAGGCCGGGATCTACGGGGAATCCCACGATGCTGCCAGATGGCGGCCGGGCAGAAAAAGATAGTTTTTATGGCGGAGCGTCCGGGCGCCATAAGATTTGCTATCAAATCAATAGCTACTTGCGCCCGCAGTCATTGGGCTACATGCCGAAAACGCTCAAGGTTTACTCGGAACTCTGCTGCAGGGCCCACATGGACGCGTAGCGCCCACCCAAAGCCAGCAAGGCGGCGTGGGTGCCGCGCTCGATGATCTGACCGGCTTCCATGACCAGGATCTCGTGCGCATCGACCACGGTGGACAGCCGGTGCGCCACCACCAGCGTGGTCTTGTTTTCGGCAATGCTGCGCAGCTCGGCCTGAATGGCACGCTCGTTGGCCGAGTCCAGCGCCGAGGTGGCCTCGTCAAAAATCATGATGGGCGGGTTTTTCAGCAAGGTGCGGGCAATCGCCACGCGCTGCTTCTCGCCGCCCGAGAGTTTCAGGCCGCGCTCGCCGACCATGGTGGCGTAGCCCGCCGGCGTCGAGCTGATGAAGTCGTGGATGCGCGCGGCACGCGCGGCCTCTTCCACCTCGGCGCGGCTGGCGCCCGGTTTGCCGTAGGCGATGTTGTATTCCACCGTGTCGTTGAACAGCACCGTGTCCTGCGGCACGATGCCGATGGCCTGGCGCACGCTGGCCTGGGTCAGGTGCTTGATATCCTGGCCGGCGATGGTGATGCGACCTTGCTGCACGTCGTAGAAGCGAAACAGCAGGCGCGCCAGCGTGGACTTGCCGGCCCCTGACGATCCGACCACGGCCACCGTCTTGCCCGGCGGTATCACGAAGCTGATGTTGTGCAGGATGGGCCGGGACGGCTCGTAGGCAAAACTGACGTTTTCAAAACGCACTTCCGGCGAGGCCTGCAGGACCAGGGCCGGCGCGCCGGGCTGGTCGGCGATCTCGCGCTCGCGCTCCATCAGGTTGAACATCTTGGACAGGTCGGTCAGGCTCTGCTTGATCTCGCGGTAAAGCACGCCCAGAAAACCCAGCGGAATGTAGAGCTGGATCATGAAGGCATTGACCATGACCAGGTCGCCGAGCGTCATGCGGCCGTCCACCACGCCCTGCGTCGCACGCCACAGCATGGCCACCAGGCCGGTGGCAATGATCAGCTGCTGACCGGTGTTGAGCAGGCTCAGCGAGGTCTGGCTCTTGACGGCGGCGCGGCGGTAACGCTTGAGGTTCTCGTCGTAACGCTGCGCCTCGAACTCCTCGTTGTTGAAGTACTTGACGGTTTCGTAGTTGAGCAGCGAATCGATCGCGCGGCTGTGCGCCGAGGAGTCGAGTTCGTTCATTTCCTTGCGGAACTTGGTGCGCCATTCGGTCACCGTGACGGTGAAGGTGATGTAGAACACCAGCGCGATGATGGTGATGCCGGCAAACCAGACGTCGAACTTGACCGCCAGCAACGTGAGCACCAGCGCCACCTCGATCAGGGTCGGGATGATGCTGTACAGCGAATAGGAAATCAGCGAATGCACACCACGCGTGCCGCGTTCGATGTCGCGGGTCATGCCGCCGGTCTGGCGCTCGAGGTGAAAGCGCAGGCTCAGCGCATGCAGGTGGCGGAACACTTCCAGTGAAATGCGCCGCGCCGCGCCCTCGGTGGCCTTGGCAAACACCAGTTCGCGCAGCTCGGTGAACAGCGAGGTCGACAGCCGCAGCAGCCCGTAACCCACCAGCAGGGCGACTGGCACGATCAGCACGGCCTGCACCGCGCCGGGCTTGAAGCTCATGGCGTCGACCAGGTTTTTCAGCAGCAGCGGCACACCGACGTTGGCCACTTTGGCGCCCACCATGAAGGCCAGCGCGGCCATCACGCGCCATTTGTAGTCCCAGAGGTAGGGAAACAGGCGCTGCAGGGTCGCCCAGTCGGAGCGGTTCAGCGCAGGTTTGGCGGGGGCGCCCGGGACGGGCGGTGTTTCGGCGGCGGGGGCATAGGAGCGCATCGGAGACAATTGTCCTGTTGTTTCAATTTTCCAATACCGATTGTGCCTATGTCCAACGAAACCGGCCTCCCCCCCCACGCCCCTAACGTCAAGCTGCCTCTCGACAAGGAACTGGTGCTCAAGGTGATTCCGATGCCGGCGGACTGCAACGCCAACGGCGACATCTTTGGCGGCTGGGTCATGGCCCAGGTCGACCTGGCCGGCTCGGTGATCCCAGCGCGTTACGCCGGCGGCCGCATGGCCACCGTCGCCGTCAACGAGTTCATCTTCAAGCAGCCGGTGCGGGTGGGCGACATCCTGTCCTTCTACTCCGAGCTCACGCGCATAGGCCGCACCTCGATGACGGTCAAGGTCGAGGTCTATGCCGAGCGTTTTGGCTCGCAGGGGCGCTACATCAAGGTGACCGAGGCCAGCGTGACCTATGTGGCGATCGACGATGCCGGCCAGCCGCGCCCCGTGCCGCCGTCGTCGCTGCCGCGTCCGCTATAGTTTTGATAGCCGCCTCCGACGGTCAGATAAGGGCCGGCGGCCAATTTCCTCCTTAAAACTTGCCGTGCCGCCCCTGACCGCCGGCAAAACGGGCCGCGCCCTGCAGGCCTTCGCCGAGACACTGCCGGCCGCGGTCCCACTCCTGCTTGAGCGCCTGCGGCATGGGCAGATCCCACTGCGTATAAGCGCTCTGGCGATCTGCCAGCATCGTCTTCTGGGGGAACGCCGCCTGCTGGTGCGCGAGCACCAGCGCCGCCTCGCGCGCCGTGCCGGTGGCCACCACCCGGTTGCACAACCCCATCTGCAGCGCTTCAGCGGCCTCGACCTTGCGCCCGGTCAGGATCAGGTCCATGGCATGGCCCATGCCGACCAGGCGCGGCAGGCGCACCGTGCCGCCGTCAATCAGCGGCACGCCGAAACGGCGGCAATAGACGCCGAAATAGGCGTCCTCGTCCATCACCCGCATGTCGCACCAGAGCGCCAGCTCCATGCCGCCGGCGACCGCCGCGCCACTGACGGCGGCGATCACGGGTTTGGACAACAGCAGGCGGGACGGCCCCATGGGGCCCGCCGGCTGGCCGTCTTCCGGCTGAAAGTCCAGCCCGGCAAACACGCCCGCGTCGCCGTCCCCGGCCTCGCGCAGCATCTTCGCGCCCGACTGCAAATCCCAACCCGCACAGAAGTGACCGTGGGCGCCGTGGAACACCGCGACTTTCGCGCTGTCGTCGCCGTCGAAGGCCAGGAACGCCTCGTACAGGGCCCGCGCATGATCGCTGTCCACCGCGTTGCGCACATCGGGGCGGTCGAGCGTGACCACCGTCACGTCGCCGTCCTTTTCAACATGAATGCTCACAACTTGTCTCCCCACCAGCCGACGCGCGGCGCCCCCAGGCAGGCGGCGAGTTCGTCGGCGCTGACATTGATGTCCATGCGCAGCAGCGCCGCCGCCATGGACTTGCCGAGGTTGTCCAGCCGCAGGTTGCGCGCACCGCCGCCCTGCAAGGCGTCGTGCAGCACCAGCTTGATTGCCAGGATGTTGGGCAGGGTCCAGCACTCGACACGGCCCGGCAGCCAGGGCGCAAAGTGTTCCGCCACACGTTGCGCCGTGACCTCGCGCGCCAGCACAGCGTAACCCGCCGCGTTCCAGGCAAACAGGCCGAAGTCCACCCAGTCGGCCTTGTCGCCGCTGCGTGCGTGGGCCAGCCGCACGAGCTGGATTTTTTGTGTCGGTGTTGTCATGTCTGCAGCAGCTCCACGCGGGTGTGCGGCTCGACCAGGCTGCGATCGATCAGGGCGGGCCAGATCCCCAGCAACTCACTGGTGTTGTGCAGGCCGTGGAAACCGCAGGTGTAGGCCGGCCCGCTGAGTCCCATCCATGGGAACAGCCGGCCGAAACCGTCGGCGGCCTTTTTGTCGCGCGTGCGCAGCACCATGCGCACCCAGACTTCGTTGAGCCCGGCCAGCGCCTCGGCATCGGGCAGGGGCGCCAGCGCACCGTGCGCCGAATTCAAGCCCGGAAACTCGACAAACAGGGCCTCGTGCGGCACGCCCTTGTCGGCCAGCTGGGTCTTGACCATCTCCACCGCCGCCAGCGCCTTGTCATGGGCATCGGGCCAGCTGAAACCCCAGGTCACCTCGGCCTTGAAGCCGTCGCGGTAACCACCGACCACCTTGAGCTGGCCGGTGCGTGGCTGGCCGGTGGCACCGGTCATGCGGACCCGGTCCTGGCCGATGTCCTCCAGCCGGACCGTCGACAGGTCCAGCACCACGTCCGGCGAAAAATACCGGTGCGGGTTGTGCACTTCATACAGCAGTTGCTGGCGCACGGTGTCGAAGTTGATGCGGCCGCCCGTGCCCGACGCTTTCATGATCACTGCGTCGCCATCCTCGCTGACCTCGGCGATCGGGTAGCCGATGTGGGCCAGGTCGGGAATGGCCTTCCAGGCTTCGGCACTGCCGAAGTTGCCGCCGCTGCCCTGGCCCGAACATTCGAGCAGGTGCCCGACCGCCAGGCCTTGTGCAAGCCGGTTCAGGTCGGCCGGTGTCGCCGTGTCCCCTGCATCGCCGAGATTCCAGTTGAACTCGTGCACCAGCGGCCCCAGAAACAAGGCGGCATCGGCGACGCGGCCGGTGATCACGATGTCGGCGCCCTGCTGCAGCGCAGAAACAATCGGACGCGCACCCAGATAGGCATTGGCAAACACCATGCGCTCGCGCACCGAATCGAAAGGCGCGCCGCTGAACATGTGTGCCGGTGCAAGGCCGGACAGCTGCCCCATGACCTCATCACCTGTCACAACGGCGACGCGCGCGGTCCATCCTTTTGCCGCAAAAGCTTCGCGGACAGCGGCCGCCGCGCCGGCCGGATTGAGCCCGCCGGCGTTGCAGATGAAGCGCACTTTTCGCTGCGCCATCGCGGGCCACAAACGCAAAAGCATGGGCACCACGTCCCTAGCGTAGCCAAGGGAAATGTCGCGTTGCAAATCCTTCTGCAGGATGGCCAAGGTGAGCTCGGCGAGATGGTCGCTGGCTATGTACTGAACCCCGCCGCGTTCGATGCTTGCAAGCACCGGTTCCCAGGCGTCTCCGTAGAAACCCAACCCGGCACCAATCCGGATTGATTTTTTCATCGAATGCAGCTCATGATCAGTCCCGTCAGATTCGAGTCAGAAAAAAAAGCGGCTTGTCGCGCCTTCCGGTTATTGCCTATTTTTACCAAGCGCCTGCTTGATAAAAATTTATTGTGGAGTAAAAGTGCAGTTATTGCAATTGATCATCAGCGGCATCGCACAAGGCTGCATCTACGGGCTCATCGCCCTGGGTTTTGTCCTGATTTACAAGGCCACCGAGACGGTGAGCTTCGCCCAGGGTGAACTCATGATGCTGGGCGCCTTTGGCGGACTGGCCTGCATGACCATGCTCGGCTTCCCGTTCTGGCTGGCCATTCTCAGCGCCATTGCCGGCATGGCCCTGTTCGGTGTACTGCTCGAGCGGTTGGTGATACGGCCCATCCTGGGCCAGCCGGCTTTTTCGATCGTGATGCTGACCATCGGTGTCGGCTACGTGGCGCGCGGCCTGATCACCATGATTCCCGGCATAGGCACGGAGACCCACACCCTGCCCGTGCCCTACAAGGACCAGATCTGGAACGTCGGCGCCCTGGTCCTCAATGTCGAACAGATGGCCGTGATCGGCAGCACCGCGGTGCTCTGCCTGGCACTGTTTGCGCTCTTCAAGTACAGCAAGCTCGGCATCGCCATGCAGGCTTCGTCGCAAAACCAGCTGGCCGCGTATTACATGGGCATCCCGGTCAAGCGGCTCAATGGCCTGGTGTGGGGCCTGGCCGCAGCCGTGGCGGCCATCGCCGGGCTGTTGCTGGCACCCATTACTTTTGTGCACGCCAACATGGGTTTCATCGGCCTCAAGGCTTTTCCCGCGGCGGTGGTCGGCGGCTTCGGCAGCCTGCCCGGCGCCATTGTCGGCGGCCTGATCATCGGCATCGTCGAATCGCTGGCCGGCTTTTATGCGCCCGACGGCATCAAGGACATCGCCGCCTATGTCGTGGTGCTGATCATGCTGATGGTCAAGCCCAATGGTCTGTTTGGCGAAAAACTCAGGAAAAAAGTCTAGCCACGGCGACTTCGCCGGACGCTTCCCCTGCCGCCATCGTCTCCCGAATAGAAATACAAACATACCAACATGCGATTCATCTTCAAGACCGACTACGGGCAGGACATCAAGCTTGCCAAGCACGGCGGCCATATCTTCTGGTACAGCCTGCTGCTGCTGCTGCTGGCCGCGCCGTGGCTGTTTGCGGAGTACTGGCTGGCCCAGCTGACCTTTATCCTGATCTACGCCATCGCCGGCCTGGGGCTGATGCTGCTGGCCGGGTTCACGGGCCTTTTTTCGCTGGGCCATGCGGCCTTTCTCGGCGTCGGCGCCTACACCCAGGCAGTCATGACCAACGCCGGCGTGCCCTTTCCCATCGCGCTGGCCTGCGCGGCCGGCCTGTCGGCCGCGGTGGGCCTGGTCGTCGGCTTGCCGGCGCTGCGCGTCAAGGGCATTTACCTGGGCATCGCCACCCTGTCCTTCGGTTTCATCGTCGAGGAAGTGTTTGCGCGCTGGGAGTCCGTCACCGGCGGCAATGCCGGCATCCACATCAAGGCGCCCGACATGTTCGGCTGGAAACTCGGCAGCGGCGAGGCCTTTTATTTTCTCTGCCTGGTGATCGCCATTGGCGCCACGCTGGGCATCCTCAACCTGCTGCGTTCACCGACCGGCCGCGCCTTTGTGGCCATCCGCGATTCGGAGATCTCCGCGCAAAGCATGGGCATTCACCTGGCCCGCTACAAGACGCTGTCGTTTGCGCTGTCCGCCGGACTCGCCGGCATCGCCGGCGCCCTGTACGCGCACAAGCTGCAGTTCATCTCGCCCGACCAGTTCAACATCCTGCAGTCGATCGACCTGCTTTTGATGATCGTGGTCGGCGGCCTGGGCTCGGTGCACGGGGCTTTCCTGGGCGCCATCTTCCTGATCTCCATGCCGCAGGCCATTGCGATGGTCAAGGACTACCTGCCGGCCTTCATCGGCCAGGCCCCCGGCCTGCAGGGCCTGGTCTACGGCCTGGTACTGATTGGTTTTGTGCTGTTTGAACCGCTGGGGCTGTATGGCCGCTGGCTCAAGATACGCACCTACCTGCAGACCTTTCCGTTCTACCGCAAGGGCATGTTCAAACGGCAGAAGTCCTTCCAGAAATCCGACAGGTTGAAATGATGAGTGAAATCCTTCTGTCAGCCAAAAATCTCAGCGTCCGCTTCGGCGGGGTACTGGCCGTGAACAATGTCAGCTTCGATGTCCGGCAGGGCGAGGTGTTCACGCTGATCGGCCCCAACGGAGCCGGCAAGACCACCGTGTTCAACCTGATCAGCCGCATCTACACGCCGACCTCGGGCGACATTGACTACATGGGCACCAAGCTGACCAGCCAGCCACCGCACAGGATCGCCGCGCTGGGCATCGCCCGCACCTTCCAGAATATCGAGTTGTTCGAACACGCGACGGTGCTGCACAACCTGCTGATCGGCCGGCACACCCACCGGCGGACCGGCCTGTGGAGTGAAATTTTCTTCACGAAGAAAACGCGCGAGGCCGAAATCCAGGCGCGGGAAAAAGCCGAGCAGATCATCGATCTGCTGGACCTGCAGCACCACCGCGACTCCTTTGTGGCCGGCCTGCCCTACGGCGTGCGCAAGGTGGTGGAGCTGGCGCGAGCGCTGTGTACCGAACCCAAACTGCTGCTGCTGGACGAACCATCCTCGGGGCTCAACGTGGAAGAAACCGACGACATGGCTTTCTGGATCCAGGACATCAAGAACGAGCTGGGCGTGACCGTGCTGATGGTGGAACACGACATGACCCTGGTCTCCAAGGTGTCCGACCGCGTGCTGGCCATGAACCAGGGCGAAGTGCTGGCCATGGGCACCCCGCGCGAAGTCCAGACCGATCCTGGCGTGATCGAGGCCTACCTCGGCTCCATCGACGACGTGTCCTCGCTCCGCCGGCAACACAAGGCGGTCGACCTGCACACGGAGGTACGCTCATGAGCGCCGTGCCACCCCCGGTGAGCGACCAGCCCGTGCTCAGGCTGCTCAACGTCGAGAGCTCCTACGGACCGATCAAGGCCATACGCGGCGTCAGCCTGCAGGTGCGCCGCGGCGAAATCGCCACCGTGCTGGGCTCGAACGGCGCCGGCAAGACCACCATCCTGAAAACCATCTCCGGCATCATCGACCCGCGCAAGGGGTCGATCGAGTTCAAGGGCGGCAACATCACCGCGCAGGACCCGGCCTACATCGTCCAGCAGGGCCTGAGCCATGTGCCGGAAGGCCGCGAGGTGTTTCCGCTGCTCAGCGTGCGCGACAACCTGCTGATGGGCGCCTACACCCGCAAGGACCGCGACGGGGTCGCCAGGGACATCGAGGTCGTGTTCGGCTATTTCCCCATCCTGCGTGAGCGTGCGCTGCAGGACGCCGGCCTGCTCTCCGGCGGCCAGCAGCAGATGCTGTCGATCTCGCGCGCCCTGATGGCTTCGCCGGACCTGATCCTGCTCGACGAACCCAGCCTGGGCCTCTCTCCCAAGCTGACCAAGGAAATTTTCGAGATCGTGGTGCGCATCAATCGCGAACGCGGCACCACCATCCTGCTGGTCGAGCAGAACGCCAACATGGCCCTGAACGCCTCCGACTACGGCTACGTGCTGGAAAACGGCCGCATCGTGATGGAAGACACCTGTGCCCGCCTGCGGGAAAAGGAAGACATCAAGGAGTTCTACCTGGGCATGAAGGAAGACGGCGTGCGCAGCGAGCGCCGCTGGAAGAAGAAAAAAACATGGCGGTGAAGACGATGCATTCCGAAGCCAGATTCACCTGCCTGTGTCATTGCGGACAGGATCCGCAATCCATGTCCCATGAACCCCATTTGCACGCGCGGCAGGAATCCAGGATCAGGTCCGGGATGACAGCCGTGTGGAGAAACGTATGAGCAACCTTTGGGATCTCTCCCACATCCAGCCTGAAACCCGCGTGGTGCTTGAGGGTGACACCATTCCGGCGCTGTTCTGGAACGGCGTCGCCCAACGCCAGGACAAGGTCTGGATGCGCCAGAAAAAACTCGGCATCTGGCGCAGCTGGACCTGGAACCAGACCGGCGAGGCCGTGCGCGAAATCGCCGGCGGCCTGATCAGCCTGGGTTTTGCCAAGGGCGAATGTGCGTCCATCCTGTCGAACACGGTCATCGAATGGGTGCTGGCCGACCTTGCCGTGCTCAGCTGCGGCGGTGTGTCCAACGGCATCTACCCGACCGACGCAGCCTCGCAGGTGCACTACCTGTGTGAAGACTCGCGCACCACGCTGCTGTTTGTCGAAGACGATGAACAACTGGACAAGGCCCTGGAAGTGCGCAGCGCCCTGCCCGGCCTGCGCAAGATCGTGGTGTTCGACATGGAGGGGCTGCGCGACCTCGACGAGCCCGATGTGATCAGCCTGGCGGCCCTGCGCGAGCTGGGGCGCAGCTACCTCGCCGCGCACCCCGGTGCGGTCGAGGAGCGTGCCAAGGCCTGCCGGCCCGAAGACCTGGCCATCCTCGTCTACACCTCGGGCACCACCGGCAAACCCAAAGGTGCCATGCACAACCACCGGGGCCTGGTGTTCACGGCGCGCGGTTACAACACCCTGGTGGCGCAGGACGAAAACGACGAACGCATGTGTTTTCTGCCGCTGTGTCACATCGCCGAACGCATGGGCGGTGAATACTTCGCGATGTACACCGGCGCCAAGCTCAACTTTGTCGAAAATCCCGAGACCATTCCGGAGAACGTGCGCGAAATCGCGCCCACCGTGTTCACCGCCGTGCCCCGCGTCTGGGAGAAGTTCTATTCGGGCGTGATGATTGCGCTCAAGGAAGCCAGCCGCCTGCAGCAGGCGGCCTATGCCTGGGGCATAGGCGTGGGCACCGAGATCGCCGACAGGGTGATGGCCGGCCGCCCCGTCAGCAACTGGCTCAAGCTCAAATTCACGATTGCCCGCTGGGTGGCGCTGGACAATGCGCGCAAGCTGATCGGCATTCACCGTGCGCGCTTTTGCGTGACAGGCGCGGCGCCGATCTCGCCGGAACTGGTCAAGTGGTACATGGCGCTCGGCGTGCCCATGCTGGAGGTCTGGGGCATGACCGAGACCTGCGGTGCCTCGACCGGTGTTCCTGCCAGCCGCATCAAGCCGGGCTCGATCGGTCCGGCCGCGGGCTTCAACGAGGTCAGACTCGACCCGGTCACCGGCGAAATCCTGGTGCGCGGCACCAACGTGTTCATGGGTTACCTGAACCTGCCGGAGAAAACCGCCGAAACCATCGACGCCGATGGCTGGCTGCACACCGGCGACGTCGGCGTGGTGGACGAGGAAGGTTTTTTCCGCATCACCGACCGCATGAAAGACATCATCATCACGGCCGGCGGCAAGAACGTGACCCCCAGCGAGCTGGAAAACGAGCTGAAATTTTCACCCTACATCACCGACGCGGTGGTGATTGGCGACAAGCGGCCTTACCTGACCGCCATCATCATGATCGACCAGGAAAACGTCGAGAAGTACGCGCAGGACCACGACGTGCCCTTCAGCAACTACCAGAGCCTGACGCGTTCGGCCGAAGTCCAGGAACTGATCCAGGCCGAAATCGACCGCGTCAACAAGAAGTTTGCGCGGGTTGAACAGATCAAGAAATTTTTCCTGCTTGAAACGCAGTTGACGGCCGAAGACGAGGAACTGACACCGACGATGAAACTCAAGCGCAAGCTGGTCGAGAAGAAATACGCCGAGCAGATCGAAGCGATGTACCGCTAGACCGAAAGCACCGCCTCACAGAGGCTCCCCTTTTTTTACCCCGCCGCCAGCAAGGCAACTCTGGCGGAGATGCCCTTGCCTTGCCGATTTTTTCTGTCGACGACCCTTGCACCGAGAACTGCATCCTGATTTGACTGCTGGCGTCAGGACGCCAGGCGCCCCACGCCTGACACGAGCCGGCGATAGCTCTTTCCCATCAACCGGAGACTTCCATGAAATTCATGACCACCGCGGCAATGACCGCACTGATCCTCAGTGCAGGCCATGCCATCGCCCAGCAAGGCGTCACCAAAACCGAAATCACCCTCGGATCCATCCAGGACCTGTCCGGCCCGCTGGCCGGCTTCGGCAAGCAGATCCGCATGGGAATGACGCTGCGCGTGGAAGAACTCAACGAGCAAGGCGGCGTCAACGGCCGCAAGATCAAGATGCTGATTGAGGACTCCGGCTATGACCCCAAAAAGGCCATCCTGGCTGCGCAGAAGCTCGTCAACCAGGACAAGATCTTCATGATGGTCGGCCACCTCGGCACGGCGCAGAACCTTGCGGCCATGCCGGTGCAGTTCGAGAAAAACGTCATCAACTTCTTCCCGATCACCGCTGCACGCGAAATGTACGAACCGCTGGACAGGCTTAAATACGCCTTTGCGGCAACCTACTACGACCAGATCCGAATCGCAACGCCCAAGTTGATGAAGGACCGGAACATCAAGACCGCCTGCATCATTTACCAGGACGACGATTTCGGGCAGGAGGTGCTGCGTGGCGCCGAAGCGGGGCTCAAAACCATAGGCGCGAGCTTTGCCGAGAAAACTTCTTACAAGCGTGGCGCAACAGATTTCTCGTCCCAGGTCGCCAAAATGAAGGCCTCGGGTTGCGAAATGGTTGTGCTGGGCACGATCATCCGCGAAACCATAGGCACCATCGGCGAGTCGCGCAAGACCGGGTTCAACCCCGTCTTTCTGGCTTCCAGTGCGGCTTACACCGACCTGATCCACAAACTCGGCGGCAAGGCCATGGACGGCCTGTTTGCCACCATGACATCGCAACACCCCTACCTGGACGCCGCGGAGCAGCCTGTCCGCTTTTGGGCCAACAAGTACAAGACCCGCTTCAATGACGAGCCGACCGTCTTCTCTGTTTATGGCTATGCCGCCATCGACGCCTTCATCCGCGGCGCGCAGAAGGCCGGCACCGATCTCTCGACAGACAGCTTCATCAAGGCCATGGACACCATGGTGGTGCCGCGCGACATGTTCGGCACG
Organism: Polaromonas sp. YR568; assembly: GCF_943371715.1. GTDB lineage: Bacteria > Pseudomonadota > Gammaproteobacteria > Burkholderiales > Burkholderiaceae_C > Polaromonas. The sequence continues at coordinate 216,626 of NZ_CALRVW010000004.1, forward strand.
GCAGAGGCCAGCTTCAGTCCGACCAAACGCCTGGGCAACAACTTCTCGCGGCTTTCCCAGCTGCAGGAGGGCCGCTGGAAAGTGGTGTCCGAGTACGTGGCCTTCAACGGCCTGCGCCCTGTGCAGCAGAAGAACGGGACCTGGAAAATCAGCGCCGACCAGTTCAAGGAGTAAAGGCTTGTCGGGTCGCCAGTGGTCGTATCAGGTGCAACCCTGATAGTGACCTCGGCAAAAGCCGCCTGCGGGCGGCTTTTGCCGTAGCAGCGGCGCCAACTCTGGCGCGTGTAAGTGAATACGCCAGCTTGACACCGCCGGGTGAAGGTTAAGAATACGTCGGTGCAGGTAAATTCGTTTTACAGGAGACATCAATGAAATTCAGATCCACTCTGGCCCTCGCCGTACTGGCGCTCGGTTCCGGCTACGCCATGGCCCAGCAAGGCGTGAGCAAAACCGAAATCACCCTGGGTTCCATCCAGGATTTGTCAGGGCCCATAGCGGGCTTTGGCAAGCAGGCGCGCCTGGGCATGCTGCTGCGTGTTGACGAGATCAACGAGCAGGGCGGCATCAACGGCCGCAAGCTCAAACTCATTGTGGAAGACTCGGCCTACGACCCCAAAAAAGCCGTTCTGGCCGCGCAGAAGCTGGTCAACCAGGACAAGATTTTCATGATGGTGGGCCACATCGGCACGGCGCAGAATCTGGCCGCCATGCCGGTGCAGTTTGACAAGAACGTGATCAACTTCTTCCCGATCACCGCAGCGCGCGAAATGTACGAGCCCTTCCACAAGCTCAAATATTCGTTTGCCGCCACCTACTACGACCAGATGCGCAATGCCGCGCCCAAACTGGCGAAGGAAAAGGGCGCCAAAAAGGTCTGCACGATGTACCAGGACGACGAGTTCGGCCTGGAGGTGATGCGGGGCGCGGAAGCCGGCCTCAAGACCATCGGCATGGAGTTCGCCGAGAAGACGTCCTACAAGCGCGGGGCGACCGATTTTTCGTCGCAGGTCGCCAAGATGAAAGCGGCCGGCTGCGAGATGGTCGTGCTCGGCACCATCATCCGTGAAACCATAGGCGCCATTGGTGAATCACGCAAAACCGGCTTCAGCCCGATCTTCCTGGGCTCCAGCGCCGCTTACACCGACCTGATCCACAAGCTGGGTGGCCCGGCCATGAATGGCCTCTACGCCACCATGACGGTGCAGAACCCCTACCTCGACGAAGCTTCGCAGCCCATCCGTTTCTGGGCCAACAAGTACAAGACCAAGTTCAATGAAGACCCTACCGTTTTCTCGGTCTATGGCTACAACATCATCGACACCTTTGCCAAGGCCGCCCAGAAAGCCGGTCCGAACCTGACGACGGACAGCTTCATCAAGGTCATGGACACCATGAGCATTCCGCCCGACATGTTCGGCAGCGCACCGGCCACCTTCTCGCCGACCAAACGTCTGGGCAGCGACGCCTCGCGCCTGTCGCAAATCACCGATGGCAAATGGAAAGTGGTCTCCGACTACATCAAGTAAGCGGACTGCCTCTTTCGTCAAAAGCCGCCTTCGGGCGGCTTTTTTTTGCTTCTTTCCGCCTGGTCCCCCGGCAGAACCGGCCGACCCGCCATTTTTTGGGGCGGCTGTGCATCCGTTTCGTACGGTCACGTCGTATGTTCCCAGCGCCCGTCCAGCGGGCACCAGGGCTACAGCCGGCCCTGCCCCCCATCCACTCATGAAAGGAAACTTTGCGATGAAAGACAGCCAGGGCCACGCCCTCTCCGGTGCCAACAGCGCCAGCCTGACCGCCTACCAGGCCGGACTCGACCAGTTCCGCTGCTTTGTCGGCGACCCGGTCGCCAGCGCGGACGCTGCGCTGCAGGCCAGCCCCGACATGACCATGGCCCACCTGCTCAAGGCCTGGTTGTACCTGCTGGGCACCGAACCCGCCGGTCCGGCCGTGGCACGCCAATGCTGCGACGCCGCCGCCCGGCTGCCCGCTAACGACCGCGAGCAGCGCCACCTGCACGCTGCCCGCCTGCTGGCCGAGGGCCGCTGGCAGGAGGCGGGCCGGGCGCTGGAGGACCTGAGCCTGCTCTACCCCCACGACCTGCTGGCGCTGCAGGCCGGGCATCAGGTCGACTTTTTCACCGGCGACGCGCGAATGTTGCGAGACCGCATCCTGCGCGCCGCGCCAGCCTGGGATCGTGGCAGGCCCGGCTACCACGCGCTGCTGAGCATGCAGGCCTTCGGACTGGAAGAAACCGGCAACTACCTGCAGGCGGAGGCCTGCGGCCGGCAGAGCGTGGAGCTGGAGCCGCACGACGGCTGGGGCTGGCATGCGGTGGCCCATGTGTACGAAATGACTTCCCAGCCGCACAAAGGCATCGCCTGGCTGGCGCCGAATGCGGCGACCTGGGCCGAAGGCAGCTTCTTCGCTGTCCACAACTGGTGGCACCTGGCCCTGTTCCAGCTCGGACTGGGCCACACCGGCGAGGTGCTGCGCCTGTATGACCAGGCCATTGGCGGCCCGGGCTCAAGCGTCATCCTCGACCTGATCGACCAGAGCGCGCTGCTCTGGCGCCTGCAGCTCCAGAGCGTGGACGTGGGTCAACGCTGGACCGCACTGGCAGACCGCTGGACGGCGGCCGCCGAGCCCGGAACATACGCCTTCAACGACATGCACGCGATGATGGCTCTGGCGGCCGACGGACGCCCCCAGGCCCAGCAGGCCCTGCTCAATGCCATGCAGGAGGCCAAGGCCAGCGGGGCGGACAACGCGCGCTTCACTGCCGATGCAGGTTACGCCGCCACACGCGCGATGCAGGCTTTCATCGATGGCGACCACGCCCTGTGCGCCGACCTGCTGCGCGGCATCCGAAGCCGCGCCCACCGCTTCGGTGGCAGCCACGCCCAGCGCGACCTGATCGACCTCACGCTGATGGAAGCGGCCCGCCGCTCCGGCAACCAGCCGCTGGCCGATGCCCTGGCCCATGAACGGGCGTACGTGCGTCCGCCCTCGGCCGCGCTGCGGGCCGCCGCCTGAACCACGCCCGCTCAGGAGACGATGTAAGCGCCCGCCCCCGTGGACAAGAGCTGGCCGTCAGCGCCGAGGAACTCCATGCGGGTGGACGCGACACGTGAACCCAGTCGCAGGACCTCGGCGCGCAGCTCGAAAAACTCACCGATGGCGGGACGCAGGTAGTCCACGCGCAAATCAATGGTGCCCAACTTCGAGAAGCGGTGCATGCGCTGGGCCGGGGTTTCATCCATGTGGCGTGCACCGATGGCCGCCATGATGGCCAGCCCCGCCATCGCATCGAGCCCCGCACTCACGACACCGCCATGGATGCGGTTGTAGGCATAGTGCCCCACCAGCGAAGGCTGCATGTCGATGCGGCCCACCACGCCTTCGGGACGGACTGACACCACCTTCAGGCCCAAAGCCTGGTTGAAGACAATTTTTTCTTCGAAAAGTGTTTTCAGGGCAGCGATGAACTCGGGCTCGAATTCGACGGTGCCGGCAGGCGATGCGGTGGTTCTGGTCATAGGCCCAATTGTCGTGCAGCGAGGTCCTTCATGATCTCTTCGGCGCCGCCGCCAATCATCATGACCTTGACCTCGCGGTAGATGCGTTCGCTTTTGGTGCCGCGCATGAAGCCCATGCCGCCCAGGATCTGCACCGCCTGGTCGGCGCAGAACTGCATGGTCTGCGTCGCATGGTTCTTCAGCATGCAGACATGGGCCACCCAGTCGGGGCCCTGGTCGCCGGCGTCGGCCCGGTCGGCCACCGCATCGACCCAGGCCTGGGTGGAGGCGATGCGCATCTGCATGTCCACCAGCTTGTGACGAATCACCTGCTTGTCGACCAGTGTGCTGCCGAAGGTCTTGCGCTGGCGCGCCCAGTCCAGCGCCTCGTCGTAACAGGCCTGGGCAAAACCCAGGGCCGCAACCGACATCGCCATGCGCTCGCCGTTGAAGTTGCCCATGATGATTCTGAAACCACCGCCCTCCTCGCCCAGCAGATGGCCGGCCGGCACCCGCACGCCTTCAAAACGCAGGTGCGCGGTGTCGGAGCACCACCAGCCCATCTTTTCGAGCCGGGTGCGCGACAGGCCCGGGCTGTCGCCGGGCACGAGGATCATGGAAATTCCGCTGGAACCCTTGCTGCCGGCGTCGCCGGTGCGGACCGCCACCGTGATGAAGTCGGCGCGCATGCCCGAGGTGATGAACACCTTCTCGCCGTCGATCACATAGTCGGCGCCGTCGCGCCGCGCCGTCGTGTGCAAGGCAGCCACATCGGAGCCGCCGCCGGGCTCGGTGATCGCCAGTGCCGCTATTTTCTCCCCACGCAGCACCGGTGGAATCACCGCCTGCTGCAGCGCCGCCGATCCATAAGCGAGCACCGGTGGCAGACCGATGTTGTGCGAGAACAGGCTGGCCAGCACACCGCCGCTGCCGCCGTGGCGGCACAGCGCCAGCGTCATCGCATTGCGCAGCCGCCAGGAGGCCGGGGTGCCGCCCAGGGCCTCGGGGTAACCCAGCGCCAACAGGCCCAGTTCGGCCGCCTGCTGGTACAGGGCACGTGGAAACTCGCCGGCTTCGTCCCACTGGCTGACCTGCGGCGCAATTTCGCGCTGGGCAAAACGCTTGACCGACTCAGCCAGGTCGGCCAGCGCGTCGAGATCGCCGGAGGAAGGGTTCATGTTTCAAACCTCAACAAGACCTGGCCTGGCGCGGTCTGCTGGCCGGGCTCCACGGCCATGGCTGCCACCACTGCATCGCGTGTCGCGCACACCGCATGTTCGAGTTTCATCGACTCGATCACCAGCAAGGTGTCGCCACGTTTGACCGATGCGCCGGCGCTCACCTTGACCGCGATCACCTTGCCATTGAAGGGCGCCCGGAGTTCCATCGCCTGGTTGCCCGAGGCGACCCCGGCCGCCGGTTCCAGACTCGCGTCCTTGAGCCAGACATCGGTCGCACCAACCTGCACATGCCAGCGCCCGTCGGCCACCCGGCAAGCCCGTGCCGTGCGGCTCAGGCCGTCCAGCGTGACCCGCATCTGGCCGGCCCCGGCAGGCACACAGGCGGCCGCGTGCTGCTGCGCCCCCGATGACACGTCCAGCCCGCCCGCGCCGGTTTCCGTCACGGTGAGGGCCAGCACCTGCTCGCCATGCAGCACCCGCAAGGCCTTGCCGAAGGGACAGGGCAAGGCCTGCGCAGCGCCGGCACTGCCCTGGAAAATCAGCGCGAGGGCGGCCGGCAACAAGACCTGCGTTTGCTGGTCCCGCAAGGTCTGGCGGATTTCGTCACCGTGTTCGGCCACAAAGGGAATCAGCGCCTGGCCGGCGCGGAACACCGGGTGCGCCAGGCACGCCGCCAGAAAAGCGCGGTTGGTCGGCAGGCCCAGCAGCTGCATGCCGGCCAGCGCGGCCACCAGGCCGTCCATGGCCTGCGCCCGCGTGGCCCCATGCACGATCAGCTTGCCGAGCATGGAGTCGTAAAACGGCGTGACCTCGCCACCGGCCTGCAGCGCATGGTCAAAACGTGCGTGCGCAGGCTCAACAAAGTGCTGCACCCGCCCGGCATGCGGCGAAAAATCATCGTCTTCGGCACACAGGCGTACCTCGATGGCGTGGCCGCGGAAAACCACGTCGTCCTGGCCCAGCGGCAAGGCTTCGCCCTGCGCCATGCGCAACTGCCACTCGACCAGGTCCAGGCCGGTCACCGCTTCGGTGACCGGGTGCTCGACCTGCAGCCGGGTATTCATCTCCATGAGGAAAAAATCACCGTTCTCGTCGAGCAGAAACTCCACCGTGCCGGCGCCCACATAACCGGCCGCCTGCGCCAGCGCCACCGCACAGCCGCCCATGCGTTCGCGCAACACAGGGTCCACCGCCGGGCTCGGCGATTCTTCAATCAGTTTCTGGTGACGCCGCTGCACCGAGCAGTCGCGCTCGCCCAGGTGAATGCACCGGCCATGCGCATCGGCAAACACCTGCACCTCGACATGACGCGGGCGCAGGAGCGCGCGTTCGAGCAGCAACTCCTCACTGCCAAACGACGACAGCGCTTCGGAGCGCGCGCTGTGCAGGGCCGCCTGCAACATGGACGGCGCCAGCACCAGACGCATGCCGCGACCGCCGCCGCCTGCCGCGGCCTTCACCATCAGCGGGTAACCCAGCTTGTCCGCCTCGGCCGTCAAACGCTGGTCGGACTGGTCCTGGCCCTGGTAGCCGCTCAGGCAGGGCACGTTGTGCTGCAGCGCCAGGTTCTTGGCGCTGGCCTTGTTGCCCAGCGCGCGAATCGCGGCCGGTGGCGGACCGACCCAGGTCAGGCCGGCGTCGAACACCGCCTGCGCGAACTCCGCGTTCTCGCTCAGGAAACCGTAGCCGGGATGCACCGCGTCCGCGCCGGCCGTCTTCGCGGCGGCCAGCAGCTTGTCGATACGCAAATAGGAGTCGGCCGACAGTGTGCCGCCCAGCGCCACCGCACTGCCCGCCTCCTGCACATGCAGGGCCTGCGCATCGGCGTCGGAATAGACGGCCACGGTGGCGATACCCATGCGGTGCGCGGTGCGGATGATGCGGCGCGCGATTTCGCCGCGGTTGGCAATCAAGAGGCGGCGAATGGTCATGGCAGTCATGCGGCCCACCCGGGTTTGCGTTTTTGCGCAAAGGCCGCCAGGCCTTCGGCGGCCTCGGGGCTGCGCAGGTTTGCTGCAAATTTGATAGCTGCTTGCGCAGGAAGATCGGGGGCTGGAGCCTGATTCAGCATACAAAGCAGCGCCTTGGTATGGGCCACGGCCCCCGGGGCCGCCCGGCGCAGCGCGCTGATGCGACCGGCGACGGCGGCCGGCAGATCGTCAGCGACCTCGTCCACCAGACCTTGTGCCAGGGCTTGCTGTGCGGAAAGTTTTTCTCCGGACAGCATCAGCTGCCGCGCCAGCCGGTCCCCCAGGCGCCGGTGTACAACAGGCGCAATCTGCGCCGGCACCACACCCAGCGTGACCTCGGGCGTGGCAAACACGGCGCGCGGACTGGCCAGCACGAAGTCACCGCAGCACACCAGCCCCAGGCCGCCGCCCATGGCCGGTCCATCCACCGCCACCAGCAGTATCTGCGGCAGCGCGCACAGGGCCTGCAACACATGGCCAAAGCCGGCGTTCATGGCCAGCAGCGGGTCGGTCTGCCCGGCTGGCAAGGCCTGCCCGATCGCCTGGGCAAAACCGCCCAGGCTGCCACCGGCGCAAAACGCGCCGGCGCTGCCCTGCAACACGACAAAACGCAAGGCCCTGTCCTGCGCGGCGCGTGCGCAGGCTTGTGCCAGCGCGCTCACCACCTCGTCGGTCAGTGCGTTGCGCGTGACCGGATCGTGCAGGGTCCAGTGTTCGGCTTCACCGGCGCGGGTGATCTGCAGCTTGTCGCTCATGGCCGTGCTCATCCTCAGGCAGCGGGTTTTTTGCTGCTTTTGGACAGGCCCATGTACTTGGCGATGATGCCCATCATGACTTCGTCGGCTCCACCGCCTATCGAAGCCAGCCGGCCGTCGCGGAACATGCGCGCCACCTTGTTTTCCCAGGTGAAACCCATGCCACCCCAGAACTGCAGACAGGTGTCAGGCACCAGGCGGTTCAGCCGCCCGGCCTTGAGCTTGGCCATGGAGGCCAGCTCGGTCACGTCCTGGCCCTGCACGTAGAGCTCGCAGGCACGGTAGGTCATGGCGCGCAGGCTCTCGACCTCGGTTTTCATCTCGGCCAGCTTGAACTGCACCCATTGCTGGTCGGCCAGCGTCGCACCGAAGAGTTTGCGCTCGTGCGCCCACTCCACCGTCCAGTCTATGCAATTGGTGAGCGACTGGATGCAGCTGGCCGCGCACCAGAGCCGCTCTTCCTGGAACTGCATCATCTGGTACATGAAGCCCGAGCCTTCCGCGCCTATCAGGTAGCGCTGCGGCACGCGCACCTCGTCGAAATAAATCAGGCCGGTGTCGCTGGCGTTCATGCCGATCTTCTTGATCTTCTTGCCGACCTCGATGCCCTGGCGCAGCTTTCCGTTCTCGCGCATGGGCACCATCACCAGGCTTTTGTTCTTGTGCTGCGGGCCGTCGCCGGTGTTGACCAGCATGCACATCCAGTCGGATTGCAGGCTGTTGGTGATCCACATCTTCTGGCCGCTGATCACATAGTCGCCGCCGTCCTTGCGGGCATGGCTCTTGATGGACGCGACGTCGCTGCCGGCGCCCGGTTCGCTCACGCCTATGCAACCGACCGTGTCGCCGGCAATCGCCGGGGCGAGGAACTCGCGCTTGAGCTCATCGCTGCCGAAACGTGCCAGCGCGGGGGTGCACATGTCGGTCTGCACACCAATCGCCATCGGGATGCCACCGCAGTCGATATGGCCCAGCGCCTCGGCCATGGCGACGCCGTAGGAGTAGTCGAGCCCAGCGCCGCCGTATTCCTCGGGCTTGGTCAGACCAAGCATGCCCAGCTTGCCGAGTTTCTTGAAGACCTCATGGGCCGGGAAAATTTCAGCCGCTTCCCATTCCTCCACATGCGGGTTGATCTCGGCATCAATGAAGCGCTTGAGGGTCTTCTGGATTTCAAGGTGTTCGTGGGTGTATTGCATTTTTGTCTCCTTGGGATTCGGTTCACATGCGCGCCACGCCGAACTGCATGGGCCGCAATTGCCGGGTGTCGGCCTCGGCACACATGGCCAGGCACTGCGCCAGCACGGCGCGGGTATCGCGCGGATCGATCACACCGTCATCGAGCAGCAGGCCCGAGGTGTAGAAGGCGTCGGCCTGCGCCTCGAACACGGCGACGATCTTGTCGAACTGGGCCTGCGACTGGGCCGCATCCACAGCGATGCCCTTGCGCAGCATCGCGGCCTCCGTCACGATCTGCATGGTGCGCGCCGCCTGCTCGCCGCCCATGACCGCCGTTTTGGCACTGGGCCAGCTGAACAGGAAACGCGGCGCATAACCCCGGCCGCACATGCCGTAGTTGCCGGCGCCAAACGAGGCGCCGCACTGGATGGTGATTTGCGGCACGGTGGCGTTGGTGACGGCCTGGATCATCTTGGAGCCGTGTTTGATCATGCCGCCCTGCTCGGCGTCCTTGCCGACCATGTAGCCGGTGGTGTTCTGCAGGTAGACGATGGGGTGGCCGAGCTGGCACATCAGCTGGATGAAATGGGTGGCCTTGTTGGCGCCCGCTACGTCGATGGGGCCGTTGTTGCTGATGATGCCGACCGCGCGGCCGTCGATCGCCGCCTGCACACAGACCGTGGCGGCGCCGTAGAGGGCCTTGAAGGGCAGGAAGTCCGAGCCATCGACCAGCCGCGCAATCACTTCATGCATGTCCACCGGCTGGCGCAGATCGCCGGCCATCAGCCCGAGCAGCTCCTCGGCCGGGTACAGCGGCTCGATTGCTACTGAATTCATAGCTGCTTGCGCACGTCCTGCATGGACTGGAGGCCGATTTGACCATTCAGTCCGGGCCACCACCTGGCGCGCCAGGCCCAACGCCTGGCGGTCGTCTTCGGCCAGCTGTTCACCCAGACCCGACACACTGGTGTGCATCTCAGCGCCGCCGAGCTCCTCTTCGGTGGCGACCTCGCCGGTGGCCGCCATCAGCAGCGGCGGGCCGGCCAGAAAGGCGCGCGAACGCTTGCGCACCATGATCACCACATCACTGAGCCCCGGCATGTAGGCCCCGCCCGCCGTACCGGAGCCGTGCTGCACGGTGACGACCGGAATACCCGCCGCCGACAGGCGCGCGAGGTTGCGGAACAGCGAGCCGCCGTGCACAAAACCCTCGACGCGGTAACGCATCAGGTTGGCGCCGGCGCTCTCCACCAGGTGAATGAAAGGCAGCTTGTTCTGCAGCGCGATCTCCTGCACACGCAGGATTTTCTCCAGCCCCATGGCCTGGATCGCGCCGGCCTCGATGCCCGAGTCGCTGGCCACCACCATGCAGCGCGCGCCCTCGATGAACCCGATGCCCGCCACGATGCCGCCTCCGGGCACCGACAGCACCGGGTCCTTGTGGTCCTGCATGAACCCCGCCAGTGAACACAAAGGCAGCCAGGGTGTGCCCGGGTCCAGCAACAGGCCCACCCGTTCACGCGGCAACAACTGACCGCGTTTGTCGAACACTGGTTTCGATTTGGCGGAAGCCTGTGCGGCACGGGCCTCCAGCGCACGCAGAGCTGCAATGCGTGCGAGCATGGCTTCGCGCCGCTGCACGGCCACGCTGCCCTGCGCATTCCAGGCCGACTGGAAAACCGTCATGGCTGGAACACCTTGGGCGTTGTCGCCAGATGAAACCCGTCAAACGGCTTGACGGCATCGCGCTGCTGCGCCTCGGCATCGGGCAGGCGCATGGGCCAGCCCATGCGCACTTGCGGCCGCGCGCCGTCCACCCGCAACACGGTGCCGCTGATGAAACTGGCCGCCGGGCTCAGCAAAAAAACAATGGCGGCCGAGGTTTCCGCCTCGGTGCCAAAGCGGCCCAGCGGCACGGTGTTGCGCATCTCGCGCAACATCTCCCCGGCCTCGGGCGGGTAGTGGTCCATGCCGCTCGAGGCGATGTAGCCCGGTGCCACCGCGTTGATGCGCACGCCGCTGTGGGCCCACTCGGCGGCCGCGGTTTCGGTGAAGCTGACCATGCCCGCCCGCGCCGCGCCGCTGTGGCCCATGGACGGCATGGAGCCCCAGATGTCGGCGACGATGTTGACGATGCTGCCGCCGTGATCCGCCATGGACTGCAGGTAACACTCGCGCGCCATCAGGAAACCGCCCGTCAGGTTGGTGTTGATGACCGCTTCCCAGCCCTTCGCGCTGATGCTTTCCAGCGGCGCGATGTATTGCCCGCCTGCGTTGTTGACCAGCGCGTCGATGCGGCCCTGCGCGATCACAATCGCCGCGACGGTGACCTTCACCGCCTCTTCCTGGCGGATGTCGCAGGGATGGAAACTGGCGCGGCCGCCGGCGGCCACAATCTCGCCGGCCACCTCGTGCAGCTTGTCGATCTTGCGGCCGATCAGCACGACATGCGCGCCCAGGGCTGCCAGCTCATGGGCCGTGCAGCGGCCGATGCCGGAGCCGCCGCCAGTGACGACCACCACCTTGCCGGCAAACAGGCCGGCGCTGAAGACGGATCGGTAAGTCATGGTCGGATCTTCCTTTTGGCGGGTGTGCGGGCGTCCCCGATGAACAGCGCCATGGCCGCGTCGGACAGCTCATCGAGCGAGGCGCCTTTTTTGGCGTCAAACCATTGCGCCGACCAGTTCAGCGCCCCGAAAATCAGCAGCCGCGCCAGCTTCACCGGCGCCTGCAGCCGGCCCTGGTCGCTCAGGGCCTGGAGCACCGGCGCCCAGACCGATTCGTAGTCGCCCTGCAGCCTGGCCAGCGAGGCGCGCTGCCTGGCCGGGCTGGAACGCGACTC
>NZ_CALRVW010000005.1:0-178158 GCF_943371715.1 Polaromonas sp. YR568
CAGCGCGGCCGCGGCGCGCACCGGCCACCTGACGGGTACGGGCGCGCAGCCGCTGGCGGCGCTCAATGGCGGTTACCAGCTGGCCTTTTTGCTCGGCGCCGTGTTTGCCGCCCTGGCAGCGGTGCTGGGCGCGCTGCTGATGCGCACCGGGGCCGCCGCCGCGCCTGCGGCCGCTGCCGACCAGTCGACCGCCAGCGGGCAGGGCGCCGAATGAGCTGCACCGCGCTTGTCAGAAGCTCAGCTCCCAGGTCAATGCGCTATTTATTTGATAGCTCATTGCACAATACCTGAAAGGGCTGCAGCCTGTTTTGTCTAAAAATCAGACGCCAACGGGTTCCAGCACCACCGGCACACCGCTGAGCACCGCGTTGCCAGACAGCGGGTCGCGCCAGTCTTCGTCCAGCAGCGCATTCAGGTTGGCGCCCGGGCGCTCGGCTGCCAGCGCCATGCGTGTGCCCGGCAGGCCATGGCCCCATCCGTGGGGCAGGCTCACCACGCCGGGCATCATCTCTTCGCTCACCTGCACCTGCGCTTCGATGCTGCGGCCCTGGTTGCTGATGCGCGCCAGCGTCCCGTTCGCCAGGCCCAGGCGCTGAGCGTCGGCCGGGTGGACCAGCGCCGTGCAGCGCATCGGCCCCTTGGCAAGCACGGGCAGGTTGTGCATCCAGCTGTTGTTGGAGCGAACGTCGCGCCGGCCGACGATCACCATCGCCGGTACCGGCTCGGCGATGGCGCGCGCGGCGCGTTGCAGGTCCTGCAGCAGCGCGGGCGGCGCCAGTTCAATCTGGCCCGACGGCGTACGCAGCACCTCCGGCATGCGCGGTGCCAGTTCACCGAGGTCGATGCCGTCAGGCGCGGCCCGCACCTTGGCCAGGGTCAGTCCCCCGGGTTCACGGCCAAACTGGTCGCCGTAGGGGCCGCTGCGCAGCGCCACTTCCAGCAGGCGGTCCGGGCCAAACAGCCCTTGTGTGGCTTCGATCACCGCCTGTGCCTGGTCACCAAACACCTTCTTCGCGTCTTCGGCAAAGTAGCGGTCGTCGATCTCGCGGGCCGGCGTTTGTGCGCCCTGGCCCTGCACGATGGCGGTCAGTTTGAGCATGGTTTCCCATTCCGCCGGCTGATCTTTGGGCGCAGCAAATACCGGCGCGCTGTAACGCGCATGGTTGCGCCAGGAGAACTGGGGAAAGGCAACGTCGTAATGCATGTCTTCCAGCGGCGACAGGCCGGGCAGGATCACGTCGGCATGGCGCGAGGTTTCATTCACATAGATGTCCATGCTGACCATGAACTCCAGGCTGTCGAGGGCCCGCGCCAGTCGCGCGCCGTTGGGCGAGGACAGCACCGGGTTGCTGGCCACGGTGATCAGCGTGCGCACCTGGCCGGTGCCGGGCGTCTCGATTTCCTCGGCCAGGCAGGTCAGGGGCAGTTCGCCGAAGACCTCGGGCGCGCCGCTGACACGGCTGGTGTGGCGACCGGTCGAGATGCCGCGGCCTGTGCCGGACTGGCCGGCGGTGTTGTGCGCAAAGGCGGCGGCTTTCGGGAACATCGCGCCACCGGGCTCGTCGAGGTGGCCGGTCAGCACATTGAGCACATCCACCAGCCAGCTCGCCAGCGTGCCGTATTCCTGCGTGCAGGTGCCGATGCGGCCGTACACCGCGGCGCGCGGTGTGCCGGCCAGCTGGCGCGCCAGGCTGCGAATGGTTTGAGCTTCGATGCCGCAACGTGGCGCGACCACTTCGGCACTGAAGCCTTTCACGGCGGCTTCCACAGCGTCCACACCGTTGACCAGGGGCGCGAGGCGGCCCAGACGCACCAGCTTTTCGTCAAACAGCGTGTGCACCAGTCCCAGCAGCAAAAACACGTCGGCGCCGGGGCGGATGAAATGGTGCGTATCGGCCATGGCGGCGGTTTCGGTGCGGCGTGGGTCGATCACCACCAGCTTGCCGCCGCGCGCCTGCATGGCCTTGGCCTTGCCCTTGAAGTCGGGCACGGTCCACAGGCTGCCGTTGCTGGCCAGCGGGTTCGCGCCCAGCACCAGCAGGAAATCACAGCGCGGGAGGTCCGGCACGGCAATGCTGAGCCAGTGGCCGAACATCAGCCCGCTGGAGAGCTGCTTGGGCATCTGGTCCAGCGTGGACGCGGAAAACACATTGCGCGAACCCAGCGCCTTGGCCAGGCGCGAAAAGTAGAGCAAGAGGCCGATCTTGTGCGCCGACGGGTTGCCCACGCTGATGGCGCCGGCCTGGCGGCCATGCTGCGCAAGAATCGGTGGCAGCCGGCGTTCGATCTCGGCAAAGGCTTCATCCCAGCTGGCCGGAACGAACTCTCCGTCGCGCTTGATCAGCGGCGTGCGCAGGCGGTCCGGGTCTTCGTGCAGGTCTTTCAGCGCCACGCCTTTGGGGCAGATGTAGCCGGCGCTGAAAACGTCGCTTTCGTGGCCGCGGATGCTGATGACTTGGCCGTCCCTGACCTTCAGCTCCAGGCCGCAACAGGCTTCGCACAACGGGCAGATTCGGTGGTGGATGCTTTCGCTCATGGTGGTCTCCTGCCTGCATGGTGCGCGAAGCCTTGCCGCGGCGCGATCACGCGGGCGACAGCAGCTTGCGCAAAACTTCGCCGGTCAGCGCGTCGGCCGGGAAAAAGGTCTCCAGCATCAGCTCCTGCAGCGTCACGTCCACCGGTGTGCCGAAAATCGTGACGGTGCTGATGAAACTGAGCACGCCGTGGTCGGTGCGGAACTGGAAGGGCATGACCACGCCCAGGTGTTCGCCTTCGAGGTGCGTCTCGTCGGCGCCTTCGGGCAGGGGGTAGCCCTGCAGTTCGGCCAGCAGGTCGGCCAGCACCGGGTCGGCGGTGGCGGCGATCTGCTGGCGCAGACGCTCGAACAGGTGCTTGCGCCATTGCGCGAGGTTGACGATCTTGCTGGCCAGGCCGCGCGGGTGCAAGCTCAGGCGCAGCACGTTGATGGGGCCCTGCAGCAGTTCGGGGTCGGCGCCGGCCAGCAGATGCGGCAGGGCGGCGTTGGCGGCGAGCAGGTTCCAGTGCCGGTCCAGCGCCAGAGCGGGAAAGGGTTCGTGGCTCTTGAGAATCAGCTCCACCGCCTGACGCGCCGAAGCGAGCGCCGGGTCGTCCAGCGGGCGTTCGCGGTACATGGGCGCATAACCGGCGGCCACCAGCAGCGTGTTGCGCTCGCGCAGGGGGATGGCCAGCCGTTCGGACAGGCGCAGCACCATTTCGCGGCTGGGGACAGCGCGGCCGGTCTCGACAAAACTCAGGTGCCGCGTCGAGATGTCGGCCTCGCTGGCCAGGTCCAGCTGGCTCAGGCGCCGGTGCTGGCGCCAGTGGCGCAGGTGCTCGCCAAACGGCAGCGGGGTGGAACGGTGAGGCCGGGCGGTGGGGTGAAGGCTGGCAGTCATGGCGCCATCGTAAGGCCGGCGCGGCCGGACACCATTACCTGGGAGGTTATCGACGCTGCGCCCTCCGGCGGCCATCATGGCGCCATGACCGCAGCGATGGACAGCCGGCTGCGGCAACCGGATCAGGCCGCTGTCCCCTGTCGTTTATTTACCCAAGGAGTTTTTCATGTCTGCTGTTGCATCCTTCTCTTCCCTGACAGCCTCTCCCAACTTCCTGCGCCGCGTGTTGTGGCTGGACGCCGCCACCGGCGCGGCCACGGGCGCATTACAGCTGCTGCTGGCCGGTTTCCTGGCCGGCCTGCTGGGCCTGCCCGAGACCCTGCTGGTGGTGTCGGGCTGGGCGATATTTGGCTACGTGGCCCTGATCGGTTTCATCGCCACGCGGCAGTTTGTGCCAGCCCCGCTGGTCTGGCTGCTCATCGGCGCCAACTTTCTCTGGGTGCTCGGCTGCCTGGCGCTGCTGCTGGGCGACTGGGTGATGCCCACGCTGGCGGGCAAGGCCTTTATCGCCATCCAGGCGGTGACCGTGGGCCTGCTGGCCGAACTGCAGTGGGTCGGGCTGCGCAAGGCCGCGGCGCAATCCCGCTGGTGAAGGGCCCGGGTGGCGCGGGACTTTCTTGTATGCTGTGCGTTCTGGCGATCCGACCGGGTCGTCCGACCGACTTCCTTCCCTCCTAGAAAGCCCTTTCCATGACACGCGTCCTGAACTTCAGTGCCGGCCCGGCCACCCTTCCTGAAACCGTGCTGCGCCAGGCCGCCGCCGAAATGCTGGACTGGAACGGTTCCGGCATGTCGGTGATGGAGATGAGCCACCGCGGCAAGGAGTTCATCTCCATCCATGCCCAGGCCGAGGCCGACCTGCGCGAGCTGCTGGCGATCCCGGCCAACTACAAGGTGCTGTTCCTGCAGGGCGGTGGCCTGGCGCAAAACGCCATCGTGCCGATGAACCTGCTGCGCGGCCACGCCGGTGCGGATTTCATCAATACCGGCGAGTGGATGAAAAAATCGATCAAGGAAGCGAAGAACTTCTGCAAGGTCAACGTCGCCGCCAGCGCCGAGGCCACGGGTTTTACCAGCGTGCCGAAATTTGACACCTGGAAACTGGACCCCGAGGCGGCCTATGTGCACATCTGCTCGAACGAAACCATTGGCGGGGTCGAGTACCACTGGACGCCCGACACCGGCAAGGTGCCGCTGGTGGCCGACATGTCGTCCAACCTGATGTCTCGTCCCATCGACGTCAGCCGCTACGGCCTGATTTATGCCGGCGCGCAGAAGAACATCGGCCCTTCGGGTCTGACCATCGTGATTGTTCGCGAGGACCTGATCGGCCAGGCGATTCCCCACACGCCTTCGGTGTTCGACTACAAGCAGCAGGCCGACAACGACTCGATGTACAACACGCCGCCGACCTATGCGATCTACATCGCCGGCCTGGTGTTCAAGCATCTCAAGGCGCTGGGCGGCCTGACCGCCGTGGAGGCGCACAACCGCCGCAAGGCGGCCCTGCTGTACGACTACCTCGATGCGACCTCGTTCTACAGCAACCCGGTGGCGCGTGAAGACCGCTCGCTGATGAACGTGCCCTTCAAGCTCAAGGACGAGTCGCTCGACGAGGCCTTCCTCAAGGGTGCGCAGGCACGCGGCATGGTGCAGCTCAAGGGCCATCGCTCGGTCGGCGGCATGCGTGCCTCGATCTACAACGCCATGCCGCTCGAGGGCGTGCAGGCGCTGGTGGCGTATATGAAGGAGTTCGAGGCCAGCCATGGCTGAGGCGGCGGCCCTGCCGGCAAGGCGTTTCGGGATTCTGGTGCTCAACCAGATCTCGGCCAATGGCCTCAAGCGCCTGCCGGCAGAACGCTACAGCACCGGCAAGGACATGGCCCGGCCCGACGCGGTGCTGGTGCGTTCGGCCGACATGCACGCCATGGTGGTCCCCGACAGCGTGCAGGCGATTGCCCGCGCCGGCGCCGGCACCAACAACATCCCGGTCCAGGCCATGAGTGCACGCGGCGTGCCGGTGTTCAATGCGCCGGGCGCCAATGCCAATGCCGTGAAGGAGCTGGTGCTGACCGGCATGCTGCTGGCGGCGCGCAACATCGCGCCGGCGCTGCGTTTTGTCGCCGGCCTGGACACCACCATGGCGAACATGGACAAGGCGGTGGAAGAGGGAAAGAAACACTTCGCCGGCTTCGAGCTGGCCGGCCACACGCTGGGCATCGTGGGCCTGGGCAAGGTTGGCTGCCTGGTGGCCGACGCGGCCATCAAGCTCGGCATGAACGTGCTTGGCTACGACCCCGACATCACGGTCGATGCCGCCTGGAGCCTGCCGGCGCAGGTCAAAAAGGCGGGCAGCGTCGCCGAGGTGCTGAAAAATTCGGACTTTGTGACCCTGCACGTGCCGCTGGTGGCCGCCACACGCGACCTGGTCAACGCCGACAACATCAGGCTCATGCGGCCGGGCGCGGTGCTGCTCAATTTTTCGCGCGAGGGAGTGGTCAGCGAGACCGCGGTGCTGGACGCGCTTGACGCGCAGCAGCTGCGCGCCTATGTCTGCGATTTCCCTTCCGCTACGCTCAACCACCATCCCCAGGTCGTGGCGCTGCCGCATCTGGGCGCGTCCACCCGCGAAGCCGAGGAAAACTGCGCCATCATGGTGGCCGACCAGCTGCGCGACTACCTGGAACACGGCAACGTGGTCAATGCGGTCAACTTCCCGGCCGTGGCCATGGCGCGCGAGTCGGCCTACCGGGTGGCGATTGCCAACGCCAATGTGCCCAACATGCTGGGCCAGATCTCCACTGCCATGGCCCAGGCCGGCCTGAACATCCACAACATGGTCAACAAGTCGCGCGGCGACATGGCCTACACGCTGGTCGATGTGGACAGCCCCGTCAGCGACGCGGTGCTGGACCACCTGCGGGCGATCGGGGGCGTGCTGGCGGTGCGTTACCTGCCCGATCCGGACCGGCCGCTTCCTGCGGGCGGTGCGGCCGGCGGCTAAGCCCCGCACTTGTCCGGTGAAACCTGACGGGGCGACAATAGCGAAAACCACACACCAAGGAGTTCGCCATGGCCCACGAGTTCGCCAAGACCCTGAAAACCTTCACCACCGCGTCGGGCAAGACCGGCAGGTTTTACTCGCTGCCCGCGCTGGCCAAACAGTATCCGAAGATCTCGCGCCTGCCGGTGTCCATGCGCATCGTGCTCGAATCCGTGCTGCGCAACTGCGACGGCAAGAAGGTCAGTGCCGAACATGTGCGCCAACTGGCCAACTGGTTTCCGAATGCCGACCGCACCGAGGAAATTCCCTTTGTCGTCTCGCGCGTGGTGCTGCAGGACTTCACCGGCGTGCCGCTGCTGGCCGACCTGGCCGCCATGCGCAGCGTGGCCATCAAGCTGGGCAAGGACCCGAAGGCCATCGAGCCGCTGGTGTCGGTGGACCTGGTGGTGGACCACTCCATCATGGTGGACCACTACGGCAAGAAAAACTCGCTGGACCTGAACATGAAGCTGGAGTTCCAGCGCAACAACGAGCGTTACCAGTTCATGAAGTGGGGCATGCAGGCCTTTGACACCTTTGGTGTCGTGCCGCCGGGCTTCGGCATTGTCCATCAGGTGAACCTGGAGTATCTGGCCCGCGGCGTGCACAAAGGTTCCGACGGCGTGTATTACCCCGACACCCTGGTCGGCACCGACAGCCACACCACCATGATCAACGGCATCGGTGTCGTCGGCTGGGGTGTGGGCGGCATCGAGGCCGAGGCCGCCATGCTGGGCCAGCCGGTCTACATGCTGACGCCCGACGTGGTCGGCTTCGAGCTGACCGGACGTCTGCGCGAAGGTGTCACCGCCACTGACCTGGTGCTGCGCGTGACCGAGCAACTGCGCAAGGAAAAAGTGGTCGGCAAGTTTGTCGAATTTTTCGGCGAAGGCACACGCACGCTGGCGCTGCCCGACCGCGCGACGATTGCCAACATGGCGCCCGAATATGGCGCGACCATGGGCTTTTTCCCGGTGGATGAAAAAACCATCGAGTACTTCACCGGCACCGGGCGCACCAAAGCCGAGATCGAGGCCTTCGAGGCCTACTTCCGCGCGCAGGGCCTGTTCGGTGTGCCGCTGCCCGGCGAGATCGATTTCTCGCAGGTGGTCAAGCTCGATCTCGGCGATGTGACGCCCAGCCTGGCCGGCCCCAAGCGCCCGCAGGACCGCATCGAGCTGGGCCAGGTGGCAACCCAGTTCGCCTCGCTGTTCAGCAAGCCGATTGCCGACAACGGTTTCAACCAGCCGGCCGCCATGCTGGCCACGCGCCACCTGCTGCAGCAGGCGGGAGCGCCCCAGCCCGACATTTCCCCGGGCGCACCGCCGACGCCGGCAGGCGCCCCCCGCATGGTGGTCGAAATGGAGGCCAACCGTCCCACGCTGGCGACGGCGCATGCGGACCTTCCTGCGCCGGCGCCCGCGCCCCAGGCCGGCGGCATCACCATCGGCAACGGCGACGTGCTGATCGCTGCCATCACCAGCTGCACCAACACCTCCAACCCCAGCGTGCTGCTGGCGGCCGGCCTGCTGGCCAAAAAGGCGGTGGAAGCCGGCCTGAAGGTGCAGCCGCACATCAAGACCTCGCTGGCGCCGGGCTCGCGCATCGTCACTGAGTACCTGACCAACACCGGTTTGCTGCCCTACCTGGAAAAACTCGGCTTTGCGCTGGCCGGTTACGGCTGCACGACCTGCATCGGCAACGCCGGCGACCTGACGCCCGAGATCAACGACGCGATCAACAAGAGCGACCTGGTGTGCGCCGCCGTGCTGTCGGGCAACCGCAATTTCGAGGCGCGCATCCACCCCAATCTGAAAGCCAACTTCCTGGCCAGTCCGCCGCTGGTGGTCGCGTATGCGATTGCCGGTACGGTGATGCGCGACCTGATGACCGAGCCGGTCGGCAAGGGCAAGGGCGGCAAGGACGTCTACCTCGGCGACATCTGGCCGACCAGCGACGAGATCTACAAACTCATGAAGTTCGCGATGAACGGCAAGGCCTTCCGCGAGAACTACGCCAAGGTCAAGACCGAGCCCGGCAAGCTGTGGGAAAAGATCAAGGGCGTGACCGGAACGGCCTACACCTGGCCTGTCAGCACCTACATCGCCGAGCCGCCGTTCTTCAAGGACTTTGCTATGGAAAATGTAGCTGCTGGCGCAGGAAAGACGGGCACTGGTGCTTCAAATGATGCCGTATCGGTGAAGGGCGCCCGCATCATGGCGCTGTTCGGCGACTCCATCACCACCGACCACATCTCGCCGGCCGGCTCCATCAAGGGCAGCTCCCCGGCCGGCCAGTGGTTGCTGGCGCACGGTGTGCAGAAAGCCGATTTCAACAGCTATGGCGCGCGCCGCGGCAACCACGAGGTCATGATGCGCGGCACCTTCGCCAATGTGCGCATCAAGAACCTGATGATTCCCGCCGGGCCCGACGGTTCGCGCGAGGAGGGCGGCGTCACGCTGTTCCAGCCGGACGGCGAAAAGATGTTTATCTACGACGCGGCCATGAAGTACATGGCGCAAGGCACCCCCACGGTGATTTTTGCGGGCGAGGAGTACGGCACCGGCTCCTCGCGCGACTGGGCCGCCAAGGGCACGCAGCTGCTGGGCATCAAGGCCGTGGTGGCGCGCAGTTTCGAGCGCATCCACCGCAGCAACCTGGTCGGCATGGGGGTGTTGCCGCTGCAGTTTCTACCCGGCGATACCTGGCAGACCCTGCGCCTGAACGGCCGCGAAGTAATTGACGTGTTGCCCGATCCCGAGCTCAAGCCGCAAAGCCGGGCCCGGCTGGTGGTCACGCGCGAAGACGGTTCGAGCGAAGAGCTGGAAGTCATCCTGCGCATCGACACGCCGATCGAGGTCGACTACTACCGGCACGGCGGCATTCTTCCTTTCGTTCTCAGGCAACTGCTGGCTGCGTGAGGGTGCGTGTGAAGCAGGTGGCGATCGCTTGAATTCCGGTGGGTTGACATGCAGGCCCTGATCGCCGGTGGCGGCATAGGCGGACTGGCGGCGGCGCTGGCGGTGTCGCGCGCCGGCTGGGACGTGCGCCTGTACGAGCGTGCACCGGTATTCAGCGAGGTCGGTGCCGGCATCCAGCTCGGCCCGAATGTCGTCAAGGTGTTGCATGGCTGGGGCCTGTCCGATGCGCTGGCCGGCGTGGCGGCGTTCCCCGATCGCCTGGAAGTGCGCAGCGCGCTGACCGGCGAAACCCTGGGTGTGTTGCGGCTCGGCGATGTGATGGCGCAGCGGTATGGCGCGCCTTACGCCACGGTGCACCGGGCCGACCTGCATGGCCTGCTGCTGGACGCGGTGCAGCGGGCCGGCGTGGCGCTCAAGCTCAACCGCACCCTGAACCGGTTCTCGCAGAGTCCGGAGGCCGTGACCGTGCAGAGCGGTGACGACCCGCCCGTCGAGGGCGAGGTGCTGGTCGGCGCCGATGGCTTGTGGAGCCCGGTGCGTCAGTGGCTGCTGGGCGACGGACCGCCGCGTGTCACCGGCCACGTGGCCTACCGCGCGCTGCTGCCGCAGGCCCAACTGCCCGAATCCCTGCGCTCCAGCCAGGTCACGGCCTGGCTGGGTCCGAAACTGCATGTGGTGCAGTACCCGGTGTGCGGCGGCCGGTCGCTCAACGTGGTCGGCATTGTCGAGGGTCGTGCCGGAGGCGATCTGGACAACTGGGACCAGGGCACCGACGGCGCCGGCCTGCACGCTGCGCTGGCCGGCAGCTGCGCGCCGCTGCAGGACCTGGTGCGCGCCATTCCCGCCTGGCGGCTCTGGGCCCTGTGCGACCGCCCGCCCATGCAGGGTGCGTACCAGCACGCGCTGGGCCGCGTCGCCCTGCTCGGCGACGCGGCGCACCCCATGCGCCCCTACCTGGCCCAAGGCGCGGGCATGGCCATCGAAGACGCCGCTGAACTCGGGCGCGTGCTGGCGCAGGCGCTGGACCCGGCTTTTGACGTGCCGACGCTGCTGGGCCGCTACGCGCTGAACCGCTGGCAACGCAATGCCCGGGTGCAGGCACGCGCCATCCGCAACGGGCAGATTTTTCATGCGAGCGGGGTGGTGCGGCTGGGGCGCGATGCGTCGATGAAACTGCTGGGCGAGCGCCTGCTGGATCTGCCCTGGTTGTATGGCGGGCCTTGAAGTGCTACTGAATTTGTAGCTGCTTGCGCAGTCTGTACATGGGCTGCAGGCCTGTTTGATACGAATATTGCGTTTGCCTGCAAGCGGACTGAAAGGGGACCTGCGCCTTCAGCCCTGCGGACTAGCCGCGCCCCACAAACGGCATCTTCGTCGCCATGATGGTCATGAACTGCACATTGGTCGCCAGCGGCAAAGCGGCCATGTGCACCACTGCGTCGGCCACATGGTTCACATCCATCAAGGGTTCGATCGCAATCTCGCCATTGGCCTGCAACACGCCCTTGGCCATGCGCGCGGCCATCTCGGTCTGGGCGTTGCCGATGTCGATCTGGCCGCAGGCGATGTCGTACTGGCGGCAGTCGAGCGAGATCGACTTGGTCAGGCCGGTGATCGCATGTTTGGTCGCGGTGTAGGGCGCCGAATGGGGGCGCGGTGCGTGCGCCGAGATTGAGCCGTTGTTGATGATGCGGCCGCCCTGCGGTGACTGCGCCTTCATCAGGCGGATCGCCTGCTGGGCGCACAGGAAGGAACCGGTCAGGTTGATGTTGACCACGGTTTGCCATTGCTCGAAGCTCAACTCCTCCATGGGCACGGCGGGCGCGCCGACGCCGGCGTTGTTGAACAGCAGGTCCAGCCGGCCAAAGGTCTGATGAACCTTGTCGAACGCCGCACGCACCGCGTCGGGGTTGCCGACATCGCAGGGCAGGGCGAGCGCCCTGTCACCGGCGCCCGAGGCCTGAGCTACCTCGTTCAACGGCTCCACGCGCCGGCCCACGAGCGCCACGCGGTAACCCTCGCGCAGCAGCGCCAGCGCCACTGCCTTGCCAATGCCGGTACCTGCGCCGGTAACGAGTGCGACCTTGCCGTTCGATGTCATGGTGAACCTTTGTCTCTTGGATGTGATTGAAATGGCGGCCCGCCAACACACGATGCCGCACCCTGCGAATTGTGCCCGAGCTGCACCGGCGATGCCTGCGGCCAGCCACCGCGCGACACGCAACTACTTGAGGCTTCAACTATTTTGAAGGCCTGTTGGAAATTACCGACACCACGGAATTTACAGCGGTGCTACCTTTGTGCCATGCGTTCCAGCCCACCTCGTTCCCGCGCCGTCCACGGTGCGGCCCCCGCCCTGAAAATCTGGGATATCTCGCCCGCCGTGGACGAGCAGGCCGCCGTGTTTCCGGGCGACGCAGCGTATTCGCAGAAGCTGCACTTTGCGCTCTCGCCCGGCTGCCCCGTCAATGTCAACACGCTCACCTTCTCGCCGCACACCGGCGCCCATGCCGACGCGCCCATGCACTATGCCAACGGCGCGCCGGCCATCGGCGCCGTGGACCTGCTGCCCTACCTTGGGCCCTGCCGCGTGATCCACTGCCTGAACTGCGGCCCGCTGGTGGAGCCGCAGCACATCGCGCACGCGCTGGACCAGCTGCCACCGCGCGTGTTGCTGCGCACCGCCGCCGCCGCCAGCCAGTCCTGGGCATTGTTTACGGCCATTGCGCCCGCCACGCTTGCGCTGCTAGCTACTAAAAACATAGCGCTTGTCGGCATCGACACGCCCAGCGTGGACCCCACCACCAGCCAGGACCTGCCCAGCCACCAGCTGCTGCTCGCGCACGACCTGCGTGTGCTGGAGAACCTGGTGCTCGATGACGTGCCGGAAGGCGACTACGAGCTGATTGCCCTGCCCCTCAAACTCACTCAAGCCGACGCCTCGCCGGTTCGCGCCGTGCTGCGCGAACTGCCAGCAAACGGCACAGGACACCCATGACCACCCTGAATGACTGCCGCGCGCTCGACGCCCGCGACGCGCTACGCCCGCTGCGCGACCACTTTGTGCTTCCCGAGGGCGTGATTTATCTCGACGGCAACTCCCTGGGCGTGCTGCCCAAAAGCGCGGCGGCACGTGTGGCCGAAGTCATCACCCGCGAATGGGGCCAGGACCTGATCCGCGCCTGGAACAGCGCCGGCTGGTTTACCCTGCCGCAACGCTTGGGCGACAGGATTGCGTCGCTGGTTGGCGCCGGAGCGGGCGAGGTGGTCGCCACCGACAGTACCTCAGTCAACCTCTACAAGGTTCTCAGCGCGGCCCTGAGCATGGCCGCCGAAGATGCGCCGGCCAAAAAAGTCGTCGTCAGCGAACGCAGCAACTTCCCGACCGATCTCTACATTGCCGAGGGCCTGTGCCGCGAGCGCGGCTACCGCTTGCAACTGGTCGAGCCTGATGACATCACCGCCGCATTGACGCAGGACACCGCCGTGCTGATGCTGACCCATGTGAACTACCGCACCGGCGCCATGCACGACATGGCGGCGCTGACCCAAGCCGCCCATGCGGCGGGTGTTCTGGTGGTGTGGGACCTGTCGCACAGCGCGGGCGCTGTGCCAGTGGACCTGCAGGGTGCCAACGCCGACTTTGCCATCGGCTGCGGCTACAAATACCTCAATGGCGGGCCCGGTGCGCCGGCTTTCGTCTGGGTGCATCCCCGGCACACCGACCGATTCCGCCAACCGCTGTCCGGCTGGTGGGGCCATGCCGCGCCGTTCGAGTTCACGCCCGACTACCGGCCCGCAGCCGGCATCACGCGTTACCTGTGCGGCACCCAACCCATCCTGAGCCTGGCCGCGCTCGAGTGCGGGCTGGACGTGTTCGGCGCCGCGGACGCCCTCGGTGGCATGAGTGCGCTGCGGGCCAAGTCGCTGGCGCTGACCGACCTGTTCATCACGTTGGTGGAAGAACGCTGCGCCGGCCATGGCCTGGGCCTGGCGACACCCCGCGAACATGCGGAGCGCGGCTCCCAGGTGTGCCTCACGCGCAGCGAAGGCGCTTACGCCATCGTGCAGGCGCTGATTGCGCGCGGCGTGATCGGCGACTTCCGGGCCGGCTCCGGCGACGGCCGGCATCCGGACATCCTGCGTTTCGGCTTCACGCCGCTGTACATCGGGTTCGAGGATGTCTGGCATGCCGTCGAGCATCTGAGGCAGGTGCTGGAAACCGCCGAATGGCGACGCCCCGAATTCAACCAGAAACATGCGGTGACCTGATCATGACCAGCCCCGAACACATCGTCACTGATGAAAAAGCCAAGCTCGATTTCAGCCGCGACATGAGTTACGGCGACTACCTGCAGCTCGACGCGATTCTCGGCGCGCAGAAACCTCTTTCCCCCGCGCACGACGAGCTACTGTTCATCATCCAGCACCAGACCAGCGAACTCTGGATGAAGCTGATGCTGCACGAGCTGGGCGCGGCGATTGCGAACGTGGCCCAGGACGAACTCGGCGACGCCTTCAAGAAGCTCGCGCGTGTCAGCCGCATCATGGAGCAGCTGGTGCACGCCTGGGACGTGCTGGCGACCATGACGCCGCCCGAATACAGCGCGATCCGGCCCTACCTCGCCAACTCCAGCGGCTTCCAGAGTGCGCAATACCGCTGCATCGAGTTTGCCCTCGGCAACAAGAACGCCGCCATGCTCAAGCCGCACGCGCATCGTCCCGATTTGCTGGCGCAGGTGCAGGCCGCCTTTGAAGCGCCCTCGCTGTACGACGAGGCCCTGCGCCTGCTGGCCAGGCGCGGCCTGCCCGTGCCGGCCAGCCACACGCAGCGCGACTGGACCCAGGCTTACGTCGAGAGCGACGCGGTCGAGCAGGCCTGGCTGGTGGTCTACCGCGACCCCAAAAAGTACTTTGACCTGTACCAGCTTGGCGAAGAACTCACCGACCTCGAAGACGCGTTCAGGCTCTGGCGCTTCCGCCATGTGACGACGGTCGAACGTGTGATCGGGTTCAAGCGCGGCACGGGTGGCACCGGTGGCGTGAGTTATCTGCGCAAGATGCTCGACGTGGTGCTGTTTCCGGAGATCTGGAAGCTGCGGACGGATCTGTAAGTCCAATCGGTCTTTAGCCCTTTTGCTGCTTGCGCTGGTAGCTACTTAATTGATAGCGTTTGCATTTCTTGTGCTGTTCGGGCTGAGCTTGTCGAAGCCGGTACAAGTTTGTGAATGGGTGGGTCTTCCAGCAGGCCGGGTCTCGCCCCGGCGGGCGAGGCACTTTGTCTTTGCTTCGCCAAAGAAAAGTACCCAAAAGAAAGGCGACCCGATGGTCTGGGTCCCCTCCGCTTCGCTCCGGGGCAACCTGTGGTGCTCGCCAAAAGCGGGGTCTGGCTAAACTCGCCTGCGGCTCAAACAACGCCAGCCCTGATCCGCTTTTGCCTGCGCTCCTCGGCCCAGCCCGACGGGTGGGGAAAATGGATGCGGGTTCGGGTGCGGGGAGACATGACGCGCGCAGCGCGTCATGTCGGACTCAAGAGACCGTCATGTTTGCACGCGAGCGCAGCACACGCGGCCAAATGAAGCTCCCCGCCATCGCCCAGCGGGGCGAGGGAGGGGCGGGGGGAGGGAGTGGGGAGTCGCTCCTACTGTCCAGTGCGAACCAGGAGCGCAGCGTGATGCCGCTCCGAGACCTTACTCAACCTTGCCCAGCAGCAAAAACTCCATCAGTGCCTTCTGCACGTGCAATCTGTTTTCCGCCTCGTCCCAGACCACCGACTGCGGCCCGTCGATCACTTCGGCTTCGACCTCTTCCCCGCGGTGCGCCGGCAGGCAGTGCATGAATAGTGCATCGGGTCTGGCTGCTTTCATCATGTCCGAGTCCACACACCAGTCGGCAAACGCCTTTTTGCGTTCTTCGTTCTCAGCTTCGTAACCCATGCTGGTCCACACATCCGTGGTCACCAGATCGGCGCCGGCGCAGGCCTGCATCGGATCCTTGAAGACCTGGTAGCTGTCGGCCGAGCGGATGCCGGCCACCGACTGGTCCACCTCGTAGCCGGTCGGTGTGCTCAGGTGCACCTTGAAACCGAGGATCTCGCTGGCCTGCAGCCAGGTATTGGCCATGTTGTTGCCGTCGCCGACCCAGGCGACTGTCTTGCCCTTGATCGAGCCGCGGTGTTCGATGTAGGTGAAGATGTCGGCCAGGATCTGGCAGGGGTGGAACTCGTTGGTCAGGCCGTTGATCACCGGCACAC
This sequence comes from Polaromonas sp. YR568, assembly GCF_943371715.1. Taxonomy (GTDB): domain Bacteria; phylum Pseudomonadota; class Gammaproteobacteria; order Burkholderiales; family Burkholderiaceae_C; genus Polaromonas. The sequence continues at coordinate 15,634 of NZ_CALRVW010000005.1, forward strand.
GCGAGTGTTCGGCAAACAGCTCGATCTTGGTCTGCTCGTAGGTGCGGATCATCACCAGGTCCACCATGCGGCTGATGACCTTGGCGCTGTCCTCGATCGGCTCGGCGCGGCCCAGCTGGCTGTCGCCGGTGGTCAGGTGCACCACGCTGCCGCCCAGCTGGTACATGCCGGCTTCGAAACTCACGCGGGTGCGGGTCGAGGCTTTTTCGAAAATCATGGCCAGCGTGCGGTCCACCAGCGGCTGGTGTTTGTCGTAGGCCTTGAATTTCTTCTTGATGAGGGCGGCGCGCTCGAAGACATAGGCGTACTCGGCGGCATTGAGGTCGCTGAACTGCAGGTAGTGGCGGATCGCCGTGCTGGCCGGGCTGCTCATGGTTTCTCCGCCAGCAGCTGCTTGATCAGCGGGCACAAAATGGCCACGACTTCGTCCGCCTCGGCCTGCGTCATGATGAGCGGCGGCACCAGCCGGATCACGCTGTCGGCCGTCACGCTGATCAACAGGCCCTTGTCGGCAGCGCGTTTGACCAGATCACCGCAGGGTTTGGCCAGGTCGATGCCCAGCATCAGGCCCATGCCGCGGATTTCCTTGACCGCGCCCGAAGCCAGCTCGGCGGCCAGTTCTCGGCCGAGGGCCGACTTCAGGTGGGCGCCCACGGTGGCGGCGTTGGCCAGCAGGCCTTCTTCTTCCATGATCCGGATGGTCTCCACCCCCGCGCGCATGGCCAGCGGGTTGCCGCCGAAGGTGGTGCCGTGGTTGCCGGGGGCAAAGATGTGGGCCGCTTTCGGGCCCGCCACGACGGCGCCGATCGGCACGCCCGAGCCCAGGCCCTTGGCCAGCGGCATCACGTCCGGCTTGATGCCGGCCCACTGGTGCGCGAACCACTTGCCGGTGCGGCCCATGCCGCACTGCACTTCGTCAATCATCAGCAGCCAGTCGCGCTTGTCACACAGGGCGCGTACCTGCCGCAGGTAGTCGGCGTCCATCGGGTTGACGCCGCCTTCCCCCTGGATGGCTTCAAAAAAGACGGCCACCACATTCGGGTTGCCGGCGGTGGCGGTTTCCAGCGCGGCCACGTCGTTGAGCGGCACGCGGATGAACCCTTCAACCAGCGGGCCGAAACCGGCCTGCACCTTGGGGTTGCCGGTGGCGCTCAGCGTTGCAATGCTGCGGCCATGAAAGGCCTTTTCGTACACCACGATTTCGGGGCGTTCGATCCCCTTGTCGTGGCCGAACTTGCGCGCCAGCTTCAGCGCGGCCTCATTGGCTTCCAGGCCGGTCGAGCAGAAAAACACGTTTTCCAGGCCCGACAGCTCGACGAGCTTGGCGGCCAGCACTTCCTGGTTGGGCACGTGGTAGTAGTTGGAGCTGTGGATGATTTTGGCAATCTGGTCCTGCAGGGCCGGCACCAGTTTCGGGTGGTTGTGGCCCAGGGTGTTGACCGCAATCCCGCCCAGCGCGTCCAGGTATTCCTTGCCGTTGACATCCCAGACGCGGCAGCCCTGGCCATGCGACAAGGCTATCGGCAGGCGGCCGTAGGTGTTCATCACGTGAGGGGAGGCGGCTTCGATGTGCTTGGGAAGGGCAGCGGTCATGAGGGAACTCCGGAAAAACAGGGGCTGAAAAAACAGGAAACCGCGATGGGATCTGCGGTTCTGAAGTGATTTTAGGCGCAGACCCTGCGGCCTTTGGTGAAGATCCTGCATCACAGCCATGCGCAACGGCTGGCGCCAGGCAAGCTGGCCTGAGTCTTATATAAGATAGAATCGTTGTGCGCTGCAACATGGGGCTCGATCCTGGCCCCGGGCACGCAAAAACCCTCCACCCGATGGTCTCCAACACCGCCAAAGAAGTCTTCATTCAAGGCATCACCCGCGACGGCAAAACCTTTCGCCCCAGCGACTGGGCGGACCGGCTGTGCGGGGTGATGAGCCAGTTCCGTCCCGGTGGCCCGCAGCCCGGCAGCCATCTGACCTATTCCCCGTGGTGTGTGCCCACGGTGATCAACGGCGTCAAGTGTGTGGTGGTCAACAGCGAACTGCGCGATGCCGAGCCCATGGCCTGGGACTTTGCGATCAATTTCGCCAAGGACAATGATTTGCAGATCGCCGAGGCCTGCCTGATTCCGGACAAGCCATAGCGGACGAGCCATAAAGCTCCTGCGCGGTTGCGATGCGGCGTTGCGCCTGACGGGAATGAAAAGGAGCCCGTCTGCCTTTTCGTCGCCATCCTCATGTACCTCATGTACCTCAAGTACATTCCGGTTGCTGCGCTCCGTGCGCTTTGCCTCGCATCCTCTCGCTACGCTTTCTGACTCATCCTTCGGGAGGTAGCGCAAAACAAAAAAGCCGTCGAAAGACGGCTTTTTTGCTTTGCTGGCAGCGCACCCTGCAGAACGGCGGACTGAGGATCAGTCCGGGCGGGTTGCCTGATTGCTCAGGCGGTGGGTTTTACGCGGCGGGAGTGGCCAAGGCGAGTGCCTTGACCTTGGTGGACAGGCGGCTCTTGTCGCGCGCTGCCTTGTTCTTGTGGAAGATGCCCTTGTCGGCGATCGTGTCCACAATGCTCTGCGCCTTGGCGAAGAGTTCGGTGGCTTTGGTCTTGTCGCCGGCGGCGACAGCTTTTTCGACGTTTTTCACAGCGGTGCGGTATTTCGAGCGCAGCGAAGTGTTGGCGGCATTGAGTTTGCTGTCCTGGCGGACGCGTTTGCGGCCGGAGGCCAGGCGGGGGTTCTTTTTCTTGGGTTTGGCGGTAGCCATATAAGTGTTCCTTTAAATGAGGAAGGGTCTGCGGATGATGCTTAGCAAAGCCCACCATTATAGCAGCCATAGGTGATGCCCCCACGGTCGCTCACTGCGTGTAGCTTCCTGCCCCCGAGGGGGCCGCTGCGCCTGCGGCCCGGCAAAGCCGGTTCCGCGGCCCCTGCTGGGTTTAGGACTTAATGCAACGTCCAGCTCCGCAAACGGGCGACTGTGCGGGCTAAACTCCTTCCGTGTCACTTTTCAAATCCGCGTCCACCGTCTCCCTGTTCACGCTGGTGTCCCGGATCACCGGTCTGGTGCGGGAGCTGCTGGTGGCTTCGACGTTTGGCGCCAGCGCCATGACGGACGCCTTCAACGTCGCTTTCCGCATTCCCAATCTCTTCCGCCGCCTGTTTGCCGAGGGTGCATTCAGCCAGGCGTTTGTGCCGGTGCTGGCCGCCAGCAAGGCCCAGCACGGCGAGGCGGCCACCCAGGTGCTGGTCAACCGGGTCGCCACCCTGCTGGTCTGGGCGTTGCTGCTGACCTGTGTGATCGGGGTGGCGGCGGCCCCGGTGCTGGTCTGGTTGATGGCCAGCGGGCTCAAGCAGGAGCCGCGCGGGTTCGAGGCGGCGGTTTTCATGACGCGCTGGATGTTTCCCTACATCGGCTTCATGTCGCTGGTGGCCCTATCGGCCGGCATTCTGAACACCTGGAAGCGTTTTGCCGTGCCGGCCGCCACACCGGTGCTGCTGAACCTCGCCATGATTGGCGCGGCCTGGTTCGGTGCGCCCTGGCTCAAGACCCAGGGCGTGGAGCCGATTTACGCGATGGGCGCCGGCGTGATGCTGGGTGGCGCCCTGCAGCTGGCGGTGCAGGTGCCGGCCCTGCTCAGGATAGGCATGTTGCCGCGCATCGGCCTGGGCTGGACGGCCATCCGCAGCGCCTGGGCCGACCCCGGCACCAAGAACATCGCCCGCCTGATGATGCCGGCCCTGCTGGGGGTCAGCGTGGCGCATGTTTCCACCATCATCAACACCCAGATTGCCTCGCACCTGACGCCCGGCAGCGTGAGCTGGCTGACCTACGCCGACCGGCTGATGGAGTTCCCCACCGCCATGCTGGGTGTGGCCATCGGGGTGGTGCTGATGCCGCAACTGGCCGCCGCCAAGGCCGCAGGTGACGGCGACGCCTATTCCGCCATGCTGGACTGGGGCCTGCGCATCGTTGTGCTGATGGCCGTGCCGAGCGCCGTTGCCCTGCTGACCTTTGCCCAGCCGCTGGTGGCCACGCTGTACCACTACGGCGCCTTCACCGACCGCGACGTGTACCAGACCACCACCGCGCTGATGGGGTACGGCGCCGGGCTGGTGGGCCTGGTGGCCATCAAGGTGCTGGCACCCGGTTTCTACGCGAGCCAGGACATCCGCACGCCCGTGAAAATTGCGCTGGTGGTGCTGGTGATCACGCAGCTGCTCAACCTGGCCTTTGTGCCGCTGCTGCAACACGCCGGGTTGGCGCTGGCCATCGGCATCGGCGCGTTGATCAATGCGCTGTGGCTGCTGATCGGCCTGCGCCAGCGCGGCAGCTACAAGCCGTCGCCCGGCTGGGGCATGTTTTCGCTGCAGGTGCTGGCCGCCACGGCGCTGCTCGCGGTCTTTTTGATGTGGGCCGCCCAGGCCGTCAGCTGGACCGGGCTGCGGGCCGAAGCCTTCAAGAGAATTGGGCTTCTGGCGCTTGTCCTGCTTGCGTCGGCTGCTATTTATTTCGGAGCGCTTTGGGCCACCGGCCTGAAAGTGCGAAAGTTGATGCGGCGCTGACGTTTTTGGTCGTGGCACTCGCGTCGCCCGGCGCTTTGTGAGAAAGTAGCGGCATGCCGCTCAATCTCGATGTTCCGTCGCCCCTGCAGTACTTTGCCAGCCTGGTGCAAAGCGATGAGCATTTTCCGCTGCTGGAAGCGGCGGTCAGTGTGGCCCAGGACGAGTACCCGGACCTGGATGTGGAGCAGGTGCTCGGCGATGTGGACCAGCTGCTGGCCCGCCTCAAGCGCCGCCTGCCGTCCGACGCCTCGGCCCTGCAGCGGCTGCGGGCGCTGAACCAGTTCTTTTTCCGCGACCTGAACTTCGGCGGCAACATCAATGACTACTACGACCCCGACAACAGCTACCTGAACGCGGTGCTGAAAACCCGGCGCGGCATTCCGATCTCGCTGGCGGTGCTCTGGCTGGAACTGGCCGGCGGGGTCGGGCTCAATGCGCGCGGCATTGCTTTTCCGGGCCACTTCATGGTCAAGGTCAACCTGCCCAAGGGCCAGGTGGTGATCGACCCTTTTACCGGCCAGTCGCTGAGCCGGGAAGAGCTGGCTGAGCGGCTCGAGCCGTTTCGCCAGCGCAGCGGCCTGGTGGACGATTTCGAAGTGCCGATCGGCCTGTACCTGCAGTCGGTGCCCTCGCGCGACATCATCAGCCGCATGCTGCGCAACCTCAAGGAAATCCACAAGACGCAGCAGGACTGGCCGCGGCTGATCGCCGTGCAGGACCGGCTGATCGTGCTGCATCCCGAGTCCTGGCCCGAATACCGTGACCGCGGCCTGGCGCTGGCCGAGCAGGGCGAGGCCGGACGCGCCGTGCCGGACCTGGAGATCTACATCGCACATGCCGAGGACGCGCTGGACCTCGACGCCATCGCCGACCGCCTGGCCCGCTTGCGGCGCCAGAAAAGCTGAACCTTTCCGGAGGTAGTGATTACACGCGTGAGCGGGGCCTCTTTTCAAGCAGGGGCCGCGGAACCGGCTTTGCCGGGCTGCAGGCGCAGCGCCCCCTAGGGGGCAGAGAGCTACACGAAGTGAGCGAACGTGGGGGCTCTACTAAACGCTGCGTTTCAAAAACTGCGGAATCAGCGGGCTGTCGGCGGCACGCGCGGGGCGGACCAGGGTGGGTGCGACCGGAGGGCGCACCGGCGCGGGGGTAGTCCGGCTGGCGCTCAGGGTGGACATGCGGCCACCCTGGACCAGGGACTCCTGGGCCGGCATCAGGCTGCCCGACAGGGTGCCCAGCTGCCTGGACACCACTTCGCCGGGCGCGGTCAGGGGTGACACCGCGCCTCGGGGTGCCAGGGTGCGTGCCGGGGGGCGCACCACGCCTGCGCCGTCATTGGCGGCTTGTGGCGGGTAGAGCTGGGGCTTGAGCCACTGCAGGATGGGCGCCCACTGCGCCAGATCGGCGGCGGCCAGCTGGGGCTGCAGGTCAAAAATCGTCAGGCCGCGCTCCAGGCTGCGCACGTAAAGCTGGGTTTCGCGCAGGGCACCGAGAAAAGGCACGCCCAGCGATTCCGACCATTCTTCGAGGGTCTGGGCGGCATTGGTGCGCCCGTCGATACGCATACCCACCACCGCCAGGCGGCAGCGGCCGTTGGCCACCCGCGGCATGGTCATCAGTTCGGCGTGGCAGGCCTCGGCCGATTCGCGGTCAAACATCGAGTTGCACACCGGCATCACGATGGCGTCGGCAAACATGACGACGCGCGCGAGTTCAAAGCCGTGCATGCCGCCGGGGGTGTCCAGCACCACGTGGGTGATGCCGGTCGGCACACGCAACATGTTTTTCTGGTCCACCGCCCAGGGCGCGATGGCCGGCAGCGAGGCGTCGCGCCGTTTGAGCCAGGCACGCGCCGACTGCTGCCGGTCCACGTCGCCGAGCATGACGGAGCTGCCGTTGCGCGCGCACCAGGCCGCGATGTGGGCGGCCAGTGTGCTTTTGCCACTGCCCCCCTTGCGGTTGACGACTGCGATGACCGGCATGAATGCTCCAAAAACGGACAGATTAAACAGTTTGATACAAGATGGCTCAAAAGTCCAGTCTGCCCAATGGCTGCGGGCGCTATCAGCTAGTCTTTTTGTAGCAACAATGTCTTATTCAGGGGAGGCTCCGGCCTCAATCGCGCACCCGTACCCCGCGCCAGTACCCCAGCAGCGCCAGCGCCGCCAGGCTGAAGACCGCGCCCGCGACAAAGGTCACCGGGGCACCCAGCTGGTCCCACAACACCCCGGCCACCGTGCTGGCCAGCAGCATGGCCAGGCCGCTCATCAGGTTGAAAAACCCGAAGGCGGTTCCGCGCAGGTCGGCCGGCGCGGCGTCGGCCACCATGGTGGCCAGCAGGCCCTGGGTCATCGCCATGTGCAGGCCCCACAGGGCAATGCCGGCCCAGACAAAGGTCCAGTGGTTGCCCGAGGCCAGCACCACGTCCGCGGCGATCAGCACCACCAGTCCCGCCGCCAGCAGCTTGGTGTGGCTCATCTGGTCCGACAGTTTGCCGAAGGGGTAGGCGCCCAGGGCGTAAACGATGTTCATGCCGATCAGCACCAGCGGCGTCCAGGCGACGGGCAGGCCGCCCTGCAGCGCGCGCAGCACCAGAAAGGCTTCGCTGAAACGCGCGAGGGTGAAGACGGCGCCAATCACGACCACCCGCCAGTACGGCGCCCCCAGCCGCCGCAACTCGTCCCGGCTGATCGGATTGCGGCGCGGCGCCGCCGCCTTGTCCCGTGCCGGTGCGGGTTCCTGCACGCCGAACAGCAGCAAGGCCACCGCCATGAAACCCGGAACCATGGCGACCCAGAAAATCGCCCGGAAGTCGTTGGCCCAGAGCAGCATCAGGCCCATGGCGAGCAGCGGCCCGACAAAGGCCCCCACGGTGTCGAGCGACTGGCGCAGCCCGAAGGCCGCACCGCGCATGCCGGACGGGGCCAGGTCGGCCACCAGCGCATCACGCGGCGCGCCGCGTATGCCTTTTCCGGTGCGGTCGATCAGGCGGGCGGCCAGCACCATGCCGGTGGTGGTCGCCAGCGCAAACAGCGGTTTGGAGGCGGCGCCCAGGCCGTAACCCAGCACCGCCAGCGGCTTGCGCCGGCCCCAGTAGTCGCTGAACACGCCCGAGAAGACCTTGACGATCAGGGCTGTGGCCTCGGCAACCCCTTCAATCAGGCCGACGGCCCACATGCTGGTGCCCAGCACCGTCACCATGAAGACCGGCAACAGGCTGTGGATCATCTCGGAGGAGATGTCCATCAGCAGGCTGACAAAACCCAGTGCCCAGATGGCGGCGGGAAGGCGCCGTGGCGGGATGGGGGGTGTACCGGGCATGGCGGGGTGATCCGTGTGGTCTGCCCCGTGCCATGTGCCCTAGCTGACGGTGACCGCGGCGCCGTCGCCCTGAGGTGCAATCACACCGATCTCATACACCTGCTCGCCGGCGTCGCGCAGGGTTTTGGCGGTGGCCTGGGCATGGGCGGCATCCACCACCACGACCATGCCGATGCCGTTGTTGAAGGTGCGGTTCATCTCGAAGTCGGAGATGGCGGCGGTTTTCTGCAGCCAGGCAAACAGCTCGGTCTGCGGCCAGCTGCCCTTTTTCAGGTGGGCGGCCGTGCCTTCGGGCAACACGCGCGGAATGTTTTCCAGCAGGCCGCCGCCGGTGATGTGGGCCAGCGCCTTGATCGGGTGGGCGGCCAGGGCGGCCAGCACGTTTTTCACGTACAAGCGGGTGGGCTCCATCAGGGCCTGCCTGAAAGGCTGGCCGTCCAGCGTGGCGGGCAGGTCGGCGCCGGCGCGCTCGATACATTTGCGCACCAGGCTGAAACCGTTGGAATGCACGCCGCTGCTGGCCAGGCCCAGCACCACGTCGCCGGGCTTCACATCCTTGCCGGTGAGAATTTTTGACTTTTCAACGGCGCCCACGGCAAAACCGGCCAGGTCGTATTCGCCCTCGGGGTACATGCCCGGCATTTCGGCGGTTTCGCCGCCTATCAGTGCGCAGCCGCTGAGTTCGCAGCCTTTGGCAATGCCGCCGACCACCGCGGCGGCGGTGTCCACATCGAGCTTGCCGCAGGCAAAGTAATCCAGGAAGAACAGCGGCTCGGCGCCCTGCACCAGCACGTCGTTGACGCTCATGGCCACCAGGTCGATGCCCACCGTGTCGTGCATGGCCCATTCGAACGCCAGGCGCAGCTTGGTGCCGACGCCGTCGGTGCCGCTGACCAGCACCGGCTCCTTGTAGCGTTTGGGCACCTCGAACAGCGCGCCAAAGCCGCCAATCCCGGCCAGCACGCCTTCGCGCATGGTTTTCTTGGCCAGGGGCTTGATGCGTTCAACCAGGGCGTCGCCCGCGTCGATGTCAACGCCGGCGTCTTTGTAGCTCAGGGGGGAAGGGGAGGAGGTGGTCATGCTGCTTGAGTGGTGGGAAGGGGCCGGCGGGACGGACATGCAAGCCCGATAGAATCCAAGCCAAGATTCTAAGGGTTCACCCCCGTCCGCCTGCATGCAATTTACTTCCACCCAAAAACGTACAGCCGCCTGGTGCCTGATCGCGGCCCTGGTGATGCTGGCGTTGTGGCTGCTGGGGCCGGTGCTCACGCCTTTTGTGGTGGGCGCCGTGCTGGCCTATGTGCTGACGCCGGTGGTGAACTGGCTCGACGGCCTGGGCCGCGGACGGATGCCGCGCGTGCTGGCCGTCCTGATCGTGGAGACCCTGTTCATCCTGATCCTGCTGTCCATCCTGCTGCTGGTGGTGCCGATTTTTGCCAAGGAACTGCCGCTGCTGCGCGAGCAACTGCCGCTGCTGGCCGATCGCGTCAACAATGCCCTGGGGCCGTGGCTGGCGCAGTTCGGCATCACGGTCTCGCTGGATGTGGCCAGCATCAAGGCCTTTGTCGGCAAGTACCTCAGCACCAATTTCGAGGATGCCTTCGGCTCGGTGCTGTCCTCGCTCAAACTCGGTGGCAGCGTGGCGCTGGCCATCGTGGGCAATGCAGTGCTGATTCCGGTGGCCCTGTTTTTCCTGCTCAAGGACTGGGACCGGTTTGTGGCGCTGCTGGTGGAGCTGGTGCCACCTTCGCTGCGCGCTTCCTTTGACAGCTTCATGGCGGAGTCCGACCTGGTGCTGGGCCAGTACCTGCGCGGCCAGTTGCTGGTCATGGGCACACTGGCGGTTTATTTCAGCGTGGCGCTGGCCCTGTTCGGCTTCGACCTGGCCGTGCCGGTCGGTGTCTTCACAGGCCTGGCGTTTTTTATTCCCTACCTGGGCTTCGGGCTGGGGTTGCTGCTGGCCCTGTTGGCCGGCATCCTCCAGTTCGGCGGCCTGTATGGCGTGCTGGTGGTCGCCGGCGTCTATGGCGCGGGGCAACTGGTCGAGAGTTTGTACCTGACGCCGCGCCTGGTCGGTGAGCGTATCGGCTTGCACCCGCTGGCCGTCATTTTTGCCCTGCTGGCTTTCGGACAGCTGTTCGGCTTTCTCGGCGTGCTGATTGCCTTGCCGGCCAGCGCGGTGCTGCTGGTGGGCATTCGCCGCCTGCGCGCCAGCTACATGCTGAGCAAGCTCTACCAAAGCTGAGGACAACAATGACAGGCATGAAGCAGATTGCACTGGACATCGGGCTGGCATCGCCGCCGTCGTTCGCCAATTTTTTTGCCGGCCCCAACGAGGCGGCGCTCAGGCACCTGGAACTGTGGGCCGGCAACAGCCTGCGCTCCCCGGTGCCGACCTACCTGTGGGGAGAGCCCGGCAGCGGCAAGACCCACCTGCTCAAGGCCGTCAGCGAGGCGCTGCGCGAGCAGGGCGCGTCGGTGGGCTGGCTCGATGCCTCCATGCTGGAGCCGCCCGAATTCAACGAAAAATGGGCGGCGGTGATCATGGACGACTGCCACCTGTACACTGCGGTGCAGCAGCAGGCGGCCTTCAACTGGTTCGTCAACGCGCTCAATGCCGCCGACGGCCACCCGCGCTGGGTGCTGGCGGCCGGCAACGCGCCGCCGGCCGACCTGGCCCTGCGCGAAGACCTGCGCACGCGCCTGGGCTGGGGCCATGTGTTTGCGCTGCAGGCCCTGACCGAACCGGAGCGTCGTGCCGTGCTGCGCCAGGAGGCGGACGCGCGCGGCGTGTTCCTCAGCGATGAGGCCATGGATTTCATCCTGAGCCGCTTCTCGCGCGACCTCGGCAACCTGATGCAACTGCTGGACCAGCTCGACGCCTACGCGCTGCAGACCCAGCGCGCGATCACGATTCCGTTGATCAAATCCATGCTGGAGACCCTGTGACATCACGCCCTGGCGCCGCAAAACGGCGCATCGCCCTGTTCGACCTCGACCACACGCTGATTCCCATCGATTCCGACTACGAATGGGGCGAGTTCACGATTGCGCTGGGCTGGTGCGAGGGCCATGAGTTCAAGCGCCGCAACGCCGAGTTTTATGCCCACTACCAGGCCGGCACGCTCGACATCCATGACTACATGCGTTTTGCCACCCAAGCCATCCGGGAGCAGGGTGCTACAAAATCGATAGCTGCTCACGCCCGTTTCATGAACGAAATCGTGCAAAAAGGCATACAAACCGCGGCGCTGGACTTGGTCCGCAGCCACCAGGCGGCGGGTGACGACACCGTGATCGTCACCGCCACCAACGAATTCGTGACCCGGCCCATCGCCGACGCGTTCGGGGTGGCCGAGCTGATTGCGGTGGAACTCGAGCGTGATGCCGCCGGCCAGCTGACCGGTGAAATCCGCGGCACCCCGTCGTTCCGGGAAGGCAAGGTGGCCCGGGTCCAGCAGTGGCTGGCCGACCGCGGGCTGCACTGGGACACGGTGGAAAGCACTTTTTACAGCGACTCCATGAACGATCTGCCCTTGCTGGAAAAAGTCACGCACCCGGTGGCCACCAACCCTGATGAGCGCCTGCGGGCGATCGCCACCGAGCGCGGATGGCGCATACTTGAGCTGTTCTAACTGCTGGAGGCCAGGCCCCTTGCCCTGCAAGCGCGGCCAGCCCGGCACAATCTCCTGATTCCATGATCAAAAAATTTATCGACAAGCTGTTTGGCAAGTCTGCCAGTCCCGCCAGCGGTGCCACCCGGTCCAAAAAATCGGTTTTCGGGGAGCGCCGCGAAGTCGGCCCCCAGGACCATGCGATCAACCCCAAACTCGTTGATGAACGCGCGATGGACGTGGTGCACACCCTCAAGCGGGCCGGCTACGAGGCCTTCATTGTCGGCGGTGCGGTGCGCGATCTGCTGGTCGGCCTGCGTCCCAAGGACTTCGACGTGGCCACCAACGCCACGCCCGAGCAGGTCAAGTCGCTGTTTCGCCGCGCCTTCATCATCGGCCGGCGCTTTCGCATCGTGCATGTGATCTACGGCCGCGGCCGCGAGCACGAGGTGATCGAGGTCTCGACCTTCCGCGCGCATCTGGACAGCAGCCTGGCCGAGCAGGTCGGTGGCAACGAGCGCACCAGCAAGAGCGAGCTCGCCGGCATGAAACACGCCGTGGACGCCTCCGGCCGCGTGCTGCGCGACAACGTCTGGGGCCCGATGGAAGAAGATGCCGCACGGCGCGACTTCACCATCAACGCCATGTATTACGACCCGGAAACGCAGATCGTGGTGGACTATCACCACGGCATCCGCGACGCGAAGAAAAAGATCATCCGCATGATTGGCGATCCGGCCACGCGTTACCGCGAAGACCCGGTGCGCATCATCCGCGCCGTGCGTTTTGCCGCCAAGCTCAGCGATCTGGGCTTCAAGTTTGAAGAAAAGACCGTGGCACCGCTGCGCGAGATGAAAGGGCTGCTGGCCGATGTGCCGCAGTCGCGCCTGTTTGACGAAATGCTCAAGCTGCTGCAAACCGGCCACTCGCTGGCCAGCATCGAGCAACTCAAGTTCCTCGGCCTGAACACCGGCATCTACCCCTTGCTGGATGTGGTGGTGGACACCTCGGAAGAACCCTTCCTGCAACTGGCGCTGCTCGACACCGACCGCCGCGTGGCCGAAGGCAAGCCGGTTGCGCCCAGCTTTCTGCTGTCCTGCGTGCTCTGGGCCGATGTGCGCGAAGGCTGGGCCAAGCGCCTCAAGCGCGGTGAACACACCATGCCCGCCTTGCAGGACGCGATCGACGATGCCTTCAACGCCAAGATCGGCGATGTGTCGGGCCGCGGCAAGCTGGGCACCGACATGCGCGAGATCTGGACCATGCAGCCGCGTTTTGAAAAGCGCACCGGCAGCTCGCCATATTCGCTGCTGGAGCAGCCGCGCTTTCGCGCCGGCTTTGACTTCCTGCGCCTGCGCGCGCAGACCGGCGAGATCGAACCCGAGTTGTCCGAGTGGTGGGAGAAATTCAGCACTGCTTACGACGACGAACGCCACGAGATGGTCGAGCAGGCAAAGCTCGAGCAGTCGAAAAAACCGCAGCCGCCGCGCACCCGCGTCAAGCGCGCAGAAGGTGACGCGCCGCGCGGCGACGATGCCGGCCATGGCCCGGCACCTGCGCCGGAAACCGGTGAATTCGGTGAACCCGCGCCCGCCAAAAAGCGCCGGCGCCGCCGCAAGCCGGCCAACCGCGAAGGCGGCCCGACTGCCGGTCCGGCCTCCGACACCCCCACCGACTTTTAAGTCAGCCGGCCATGGGGACGGCCCTGCGCCCTGAGCGGTCCGATGTTTTCACGGCTTACGTCGCGCTGGGTGCCAACCTGGGTGACGCCGCCACGGCGGTGCGGGCGGCCATGGACGCCCTGGCTCACGTGCCGCTGACCCGGGTGACCCGCCGCTCCAGCCTGTACCGGACCGCCCCGCTGGCCGACGCGGGCGACACGCCCGGTCCGGCCGCCGGTGGCGACTACATCAATGCCGTGGTGGAAATACAGACGGCCCTGAGCGCGCCCGAGCTGCTGCGCGAGCTGCAGGCCCTGGAACAGGCCGCCGGCCGCGAGCGGCCTTACCGCAACGCGCCGCGCACGCTGGACCTCGATCTTCTTTTATATGGCAGTGGTCGCATCGATTCAGCCCGCCTCACCGTGCCACACCCGCGCATGGATCAGCGCGCTTTTGTGCTGGTGCCGCTGGCGGAAATCGCGCCGGGGCTGGTGCCGCAGGCGCAGCTCGACGCGGTGGTGGGTCAGGCGATCCAGCGTCTGGATACCTGAGGCGGCCGGCTTCAGGGCGCCAGGCGCTCGCGCAGCCAACCCGCCTCGACCTGGGTGTAGCGCAGCCGGTCATGCAGCCGGCTCTTTCGGCCCTGCCAGAACTGCCAGTTGTCGGGCTTGAGCCGGTAGCCGCCCCAGTGCGGCGGCCGTGGCGGCTGCAGCAAAAATTTCGCGCCGTACTTCGCCGCATTGGCCACCAGCACGCTGCGGCCGGAGATCACCTGGCTCTGCGGGCTGGCCCAGGCGCCGATGCGCGAATCCAATGGCCGGCTGTGGAAGTATTCGTCGCTTTCCTCGGCAGATACCTTTTCGACCCGACCTTCGATGCGCACCACGCGCTCGAGCTCGACCCAGTGAAACTGCAACGCGGCGAAGGGGTTGGCGGCCAGCTCCTGGCCCTTGCGACTCTCGTAATTGGTGTACCAGACAATGCCGCGCTCGTCATACCCCTTGATCAGCACCACGCGGGTCGAAGGACGTCCGTTGGCAGCCACCGTGGCCACCGTCATCGCGTTGGGCTCGGGCACCTCGGCCGCAATGGCTTCCTTGAGCCACTGATCGAACTGCAGCAGCGGATCGGCATGCGAGGCCTCTTCGTTGAGTTCGGCGCGTTCGTAGCTTTTGCGCAGGTCGGCAATGGAAGTGGGTTGGCTCATGCCTGTGATTGTGCACGGGTCCACCGGGCGCCGGAGTGCGGGCTCTTGAAAGCGAATTAATATTCGGCTATATTCCCGCTTCCGATGAAACCCAAAGACGACGAAAAACAGCGTGCGATCGCCGAGGCCACCTTTGACCTGGTGGCCCGGACCGGCCTGAGCGGCCTGACCATGGCCGAGATTGCCCGCAGCGCCGGCATTGCGACCAGCACGCTGTACGTCTATTACCCATCCAAGGACGAGCTCATCAGCCAGCTCTACCAGGACGCCAAAACCGCCACCATGCAGCGCCTGATGGAAGGTGTGGTGCCGGGCGCCTCGCTGCGCAGCCGGGTGCGCCGTATCTGGGGCAACCTGCTGCGGCACCGGCTGGAGCGTTATGCCGAGGTGGTGTTCCAGGAGCAGTATTACAACTCGCCCTGGTTCACCGAAGGCAACCGCGAACTGTCGACCCGGCTCGCGGCCGGCTTCCTGGCGCTCATGGAAGAGGGCCAGCAGCAGGAGATTTTCAAGGCGGTGCCGCTGCCGCTGCTGACGGCCAGTGTGGTGGGCTCGGTGCGCGAAACCGCCAACCTGATCCGCACCGGCGTGTTGCCCGACGACGAGGTGGTGCGGCAGGCCGCCTTCACCTTGTGCTGGGACGCCATCAAGGCCTGAGCCTCACATGCGATGCTAATGCCCACCTAATTTAAGCGAATAAGAATTCGTCAACTTTTCCTCCCCCAACAACAATCCCCCACAAGGAGTTCCACGATGCCCACCCTGAATATCAACGGCAAGGACGTCCCGGTTAATGCCGACGCTTCCACCCCCATTCTCTGGGCCCTGCGTGACACGCTGGGCATGACAGGCACCAAGTTCGGCTGCGGTGCCGCCCTGTGCGGCGCCTGTACCGTACACCTCAACGGCGCGGCCATCCGCTCCTGCGTGACGCCGGTATCGGCGGCCGTGGGCCAGAAGATCACCACCATCGAAGCCGTGGGCAATGACCGCGTCGGCCAGGCGGTGCAGGCCGCCTGGGTCAAACACGACGTGGCCCAGTGCGGCTATTGCCAGAGCGGCCAGGTGATGAGCGCCACCGCGCTGCTCAAGACCCAACCCAAACCGACCGATGCCGACATCGACGCGGCCATGGCCGGCAACATCTGCCGCTGCGGCACTTACGTGCGCATCCGCGCTGCCATCAAAGACGCCGCCGTGGCCCTGGCTTGAAGGAGATCGCCATGTACAACACCACTTCTTCCGACATCTTCCATCAGCTGCCAAAAGGCCTGCAAGCCCTTGTGCAGCAAGCGCAGGATGCTCCTGAAAACGGAGCGATGGAAGGCCTGCAACGGCGCAGCTTCCTCAAGGTCGCCACGGTCGGCGGGTTTGCGCTGGGCGCGTTTCCGATGCTGGCGCAGTCCCAGGGCGCAGCGCCCGCTGCCGCCGCTTCCGCGCTGAAACCGACCCAGCAGCCCTCGGCCTTTGTGCGCATCGACAAGGACGGCACGGTCACCGTGACCATCAACCGCCTCGATTTTGGCCAGGGTGTGCAGACGGGCCTGCCGATGATCCTGGCCGAGGAACTCGACGCCGACTGGCGCCTGGTGAAAAGCCAGCACGGCAACGCCGACCCGGCCTATGTGGACCCGGCCTTCGGCATGCACCTGACCGGCGGCTCGGGCTCGATCAAGAATTCCTACACCCAGTACCGCGAACTCGGCGCGCGCACACGCGCCATGCTGGTGGCGGCGGCCGCGGCGCAGTGGGGCGTGGACGCCGCCGGCCTCCGCACCCGCGAGGGCGTGGTGATCGGCCCCGGCGGCAAACGCCTGGGTTATGGCGAACTGGCCGAAGCCGCGATGAAGCAGCCGGTGCCGGAGCAGGTCACGCTCAAGGACCCGAAACAGTTCCGCATCATCGGCCAGCCTACGGGCCGCCTCGATGCCCGCGCCAAATCCACCGGCACCCAGAGTTACGGCATCGACGTGCGGCTGCCTGGCCTGCTGACGGCCGTGGTTGCACACCCGCCGGTGTTCGCCGGCAAGATCCGTTCACTTGACGACGCCGCTGCGCGCGTCATCCCCGGCGTCAAGGCCGTGTTGCGTGTGCCGCTGGACCGCGGCGGCGAGGGTGTGACCGTGGTCGCCGACGGCTATTGGGCGGCCAAGCAGGGCCGTGACGCACTCAAGGTCGAGTGGGACAGCAGCGCGGTCGAAAAGGTGGACAGCACCCAACAGCTGGCCAGCTACCGCGCGCTGGCGCAAACCACCGGGGCCATCAAGTACGCCGCCGATGTCGGCAAACTCGCCGCCGCGCCGAAAAAAATCAGCGCCGAGTTTGTGTTTCCTTACCTCGCTCACGCACCCATGGAGCCGCTCAATTGCACGGTGCAGTTCAGCGGCCAGGGCGCCGACACGCGCGCCGAACTCTGGCTGGGCACGCAGATGCCGGGCCTGGACACCATGGCCGCCGCCAAGGTGCTGGGTGTGGCGCCGCAGAATTTGAAGATGAATGTGCAGATGGCCGGCGGTGGTTTCGGCCGCCGTGCCATTCCGAGCAGCGACTATGTGGTGGAGGCCTGCACCGTGGCCAAAGCCGCACGCGCCGCCGGCCTGAACGCCGCGGTGCGCACCTTGTGGAGCCGCGAGGACGACGTCAAGGGCGGTTATTACCGTCCCATGCACGTTCACCGCGCCGAGATTGGTTACGACGCGCAGGGCAACATCCTCGCCTGGGACCATGTGATCGTCGGCCAGTCCATCGTGGCCGGTTCGCCGTTTGAAGCCTTCATGGTCAAGGACGGTGTCGACGGCACCATGGTCGAAGGCATGAAGGAGCCCTACGACATCCCGATGCGGTTGTCGGTGCACCACCCCAAGGTCAATGTGCCGGTGCTCTGGTGGCGCAGTGTCGGTTCCACCCACACGGCGTATGTGATGGAAACGCTGATCGACGAGATCGCGCGCAGCAGCGGCCAGGACCCGGTGGCGTACCGCATGAAGCAGTTCGGCTCGAAACATCCGCGGCACCGTGCGGCACTGCAACTCGCGGTGGACAAGTCCGGTTACGGCAAACGCACACTGGCGGCCGGGCGCGCCTGGGGCGTGGCGGTGCACGAGTCTTTCAACACGGTGGTGGCCTACGTGGTCGAAGCTTCGGTCAAGGACAAGACACCGGTGCTGCATGCGGTGACGGCCGGCGTGCACTGCAACCTGGCGATCAACCCGACCAGCATCGAAGCGCAGATCCAGGGTGCGGCGCTGATGGGGCTGTCCATGTGCCTGCCGGGCGCGGCCATCACCCTGAAGGACGGCGTGGTCGAGCAAAGCAACTTCGGTGATTTCCCGGTGCCGCGCATCACCGACATGCCGGCGGTCGCCGTGTTCATCGTGCCGAGCGCCGATGCGCCCACTGGCCTGGGCGAGCCCGGCCTGCCGCCGCTGGCACCGGCCTTTGCCAACGCCGTGGCGCGCCTGACCGGCCAAGCGCAGCGCGAGCTGCCCTTCAAGCTGGCCTGATGGACACCGCCCGACCTGAGGCCGATTTGCCCACGGTGCTGGTGCTGGCCTCGGGCCGCGGTGAACGTTTCACCGCGTCCGGTGGCCACACCCACAAGCTGCAGGCCCTGCTGGCCGGCAAGCCGGTGCTGCGGCACACGATGGACGCGGTGATCGCCAGCGGCTTGCCCTGGCACCTGGAAGACGCGGGCCATCCCGGCATGGGCGACTCGATTGCGGCGGCGGTGCGTGCCACGCCGGATGCAGCGGGCTGGCTGGTGTTGCCGGCCGACCTGCCGCTGGTGCGCAGCGACTCGCTGCGCGCCGTGGCCAGTGCGCTGGCGCAGCACGCGGTGGTGATCCCGCTGCACCAGGGCCAGCGCGGCCACCCGGTCGGGTTTTCGGCGGCGTGCCGCGACGCCTTGCTCGGCTTGAAGGGAAATCAGGGTGCGGCGCCCGTGGTACGGGCGCAGGAAGCTATGAATTCAGTAGCGTTTCTGGCGCTTGACGATATCGGTGTTGTGACCGACATCGACACCGTGGACGATCTGGCGCGCGCCGAAAAGTTGCTGGCTGCGCGCTGATCGGTCTTATTCAAGCAGGGGCCGCGGAACCGGCTTTGCCGGGCCGCAGGCGCAGCGGCCCCCTCGGGGGGCAGGGAGCTACACGCAGTGAGCGACCGTGGGGGCTAACGTATGACGGCACAGGCCAGCCGCGGGCCGGCGTTACCGGTCGGCTGGGTTTTGTAGTCATCGGGGTCGCGGTGAACAATCAGGCCTTTGCCGACGATGTCGGTCACGCCGCTGCCGACGGCCAGGGAGCCTGATTCAAAGTTGAAGCGGGCCACACCGCCGGCGTCGGCTTTCAGGCTGGGCAGGTCGCCGGTGTGGTGCATGCCCATGCCGTGGCTGCCGTGCGGCGCGCCGGTGGGGTTGAAGTGCCCGCCCGCACTCATGCCGTCGCCGCTGGAGCAGTCGCCTTTTTCATGCACATGGAAACCGTGTTCCGCATTCGGCTTGAGGCCGCGGATTTCACCGCTCACCAGGACCTTGTTGCCCTTCTGGACAAAACTGACGCTGCCGCTGGTGGTATTGCCGGTGGTGGGCTGCAGCTGCGCGGTCGCGCGCGGACCGCCGGGGGTGCTGGCACAGGCGCCCAGCAGGGCGGCCGTGGTCAAGAGAAGAAGGGTTGTTTTCATGGTGTCTCCAGGTTAAGAACAAGTTCCAGGTCGGTGTGGAAAGACTTCGATGAAGCCTGACTTTAGGCCTGCGGCTCGTCGCTGGCAATCCCCGCCTGCGAGAGGCTGAGCAGGCGCGCCAGCCGGGTGTCCGAAATGCCGTGGCTGTGCAGGCTTTCCAGCGTCTGGCGCGCATAGTCGTGCGTGGTGCCGTAGCGGCCGCAGGCTGCGGAAAAAATCTCGCGGTAACGTGCTTCGCTGAGCTCGCCGGTGAAGTTCGGGCTGCGCCGCGACAGCGTGAAGGCAAGCGCCTGGACCGTTCCCCTTTCGGTGTTGCAGCGCAGCGAGCGCGGGTCGTACACCCCGGTCACCATCTCGCGCAGCCAGAGCCTGGCCACCACGTCCTGCACTTCGTGCCGGGGCACGCGGTAGACCACGCCGTGGCAGCTGCCGCCCGAGAGCAGCGCAAACACCAGCCCCGGGCACTCGGGCGTGCCGCGGTTGATGCGGCTCCACATTTTCAGCGCCCGGTGCCAGCCATGCACCCGCGCGCGCCGGACTTCGGCAAAGTCGAAATCGGGCCGCCAGATCAGCGAGGCATAACCGAAGATCCAGAGGTCCTCGCGGCCGCCCCACTGGTGCAGAAAACGCTCCAGCATGGGGGCCGGATCACGCAGGACGGGCAGGTCGGTAGGCGGGGGAATGTCCACAGCCAGACTTTACAATGACCGGCTTCTACCGGTCCAGCTGCCGGTTATTTTTTGCGGCTGGCACGGGCCGCCGCAGCCTGTGCGTTTTTCAGGGAGTGTTGTCAATGTCTTCTGCATCGGATGATGAACCGCTGGGTCTGGTCCTGGGCCTTGTTTTTGCCCTGGTTGCCCTCGTGATCGCGCTGGTGCTAGGCGCGGCGCTGCATCGCCAGGGTGCGCCGGCCTTGCCTGCCGTGGCAGGCGTTGCCGCGTTGCCGGTGATGGCCGCGCCGGTGCCCGTTGCGCCGGCCCCTGCCGCGCCACCCGTTCCGTCGGCGCAGGCCGTGTCGGATGCCGCCAGCATCACCGTGGAATACGGTGTGGTGAAATTTTATTTTGCGTCCGGCGAGGCCGAGCTGGCGCCCGGCGCTGGCGCGGCACTGGTCGATGTGGTCAGGGCAGCGAAAACAGGCAAGAAAGTGGTGATTGCAGGTTTTCACGATCCCAAGGGCGATGCCGCGGTCAATGCCGCACTGGCCCGCCAGCGCGCGCTGGCAGTGCGCGATGCACTGAAGGCAGCCGGTGTGGCCGACAGCCAGATCACGCTGCAAAAACCCGAGCAGATGGCCGGCTCGGGCAGCGACGCCGAGGCGCGCCGGGTCGAGATCAGGATTCAATAAGGCTGCGGCAAGACGGCGCGCTACGGGGCCTTCACGAGCCAGTGGCGCCGCGCCTCTTGTCCCTGCGTGGTACCCGGTCTGTAACCCGCGGCTTTCCAAAGCGGGGCGAAGCAAGTACGATGGGCGTCGTAATAAAGTTACCGACCCCTCTTCAGCCACCGCACTGGCAGCCCACTTCCCATGACCCTTCATTCGACCGTCGCCGACGTCACCGCACGCATCCGCGAGCGCAGCTTCGCAACGCGCAGCGCCTACCTGCAGCGCCTGAACGGCGCGGCCACCCGGGCCATCAGCGTGGACCGCATGGGCTGCGGCAACATCGCGCATGCGGTCGCCGGCATGCCGCTGGACGACCGCTTCAAGGTCGTGACGCAGCGCGCGCCCAACATCGGCATCGTCACTGCCTACAACGACATGCTGTCGGCCCACACGCCGCTGCAGCCTTATCCGGACCTGATCAAGTGGGAGGCGCGCCTGCACGGCGCCACCGCCCAGGTCGCCGGCGGTGTACCGGCCATGTGCGACGGCGTCACCCAGGGCACGCCGGGCATGGAACTCAGCCTGTTCAGCCGCGACGTGATTGCCATGGCGACGGCGGTGTCGCTGAGCCACGACATGTTCGATGCGGCGCTGATGCTGGGCGTGTGCGACAAGATCGTGCCCGGCCTGCTGATAGGCGCCCTGCATTTCGGCCACCTGCCCATGGTGTTCGTGCCGGCCGGCCCGATGCCGTCCGGCTTGCCCAACAAGGAAAAAGCCCGCGTGCGCGAACTCGCCGCCCAGGGCCTGGTCGGGCGCACGGAGTTGCTCGAGGCCGAACTCAAGAGTTACCACAGCCCCGGCACCTGCACTTTTTACGGCACGGCCAACAGCAACCAGATGCTGCTCGAAGCCATGGGCCTGCATGTGCCCGGCACCGCGTTTGTCAACCCGGGCGGCGACCTGCGCGACGAACTCACGCGTGAGGCAGCGCGCACCGTGCTGGGCATCGTCAAGTCGTCAAAACGGTTTTCGCCGATCGGGAAAATCGTCGATGAAAAAGCCATCGTCAATGCGATGGTGGCGCTGCTGGCCACCGGCGGCTCCACCAACCACCTGATCCACTGGGTTGCTGTCGCGCGTTCGGCCGGCATCCTGATCGACTGGGATGATTTTTCCGCCCTGTCCGCGGTGGTGCCGCTACTGACCCATGTCTACCCCAATGGCAGCGCCGACGTGAACCAGTTCCAGGCGGCCGGCGGCACCGGCTTTGTGATCCGCGAGCTGCTCGATGCCGGCTTCATGCACGAGGACGTGCTGACGGTGCGCGCCGGCGGCATCCGCGAATACACACGCGAGCCGGCCATGGTGGAGGGCAAGCTGGCCTGGCACGAGATGGGCGCGACGAAAGACGAGGCCATCGTGCGGCCGGCCAGCGCGCCTTTCAGCGCCACCGGCGGCCTCAAGCTGCTGCAGGGCAACCTCGGGCGCAGCGTGATCAAGGTTTCGGCCGTGCCCGACGACCGCCATGTGGTCGAGGCGCCGGCGCGGGTCTTCGATTCGCAGGAAGATTTGCACCGGGCCTTCCAGGCCGGCGAGCTGGACCGCGACGTGGTCTGTGTGGTGCGCTGGCAGGGTCCGCAGGCCAATGGCATGCCCGAGCTGCACAAACTCACGCCGCCGCTGGCGGTGTTGCAGGGCAAGGGCTTCAAGGTGGCGCTGGTCACCGACGGCCGCATGAGCGGCGCCTCGGGCAAGGTGCCGGCGGCCATCCATGTGTCGCCCGAAGCGGCGGCCGGCGGCCCGCTGGCGAAAGTGCGCGACGGCGACATCGTGCGGGTCGACGCGCTCGTCGGCACACTGAACGTGCGGGTGGCGGACGCCGACTGGGCGGCGCGGCCGACCGCGGTCATGCCGCAGACGCTGCGTGATGCCAATGGTCAGGGTTTGGGGCGCGAACTGTTTGCCGGCATGCGCCGGCACGCGCTGACGGCAGAAGAAGGAGCGTTATCTTGGATGTGAATCTCGATCCGGCGGCTGGTCCGCTGACGGCCCTGCAGGTGATGCAGGATGCGGCGGTCATTCCGGTGATTGTGCTGACCGATGTGGCCCATGCCGTGCCGCTGGCGCGCGCGCTGGTGGCCGGCGGCATCCGCATGCTGGAAGTGACGCTGCGCACGCCGCAGGCGCTGGCCTGCATCGAAGCCATCGCGCGGGACGTGCCCGAAGCGGTGGTCGGTGCCGGCACCGCACGCAGTGCCGCCGACGTGCAGGCCTGCGCCATGGCCGGCGCGCGTTTCATCGTCAGCCCGGGTTACACCCACGCGGTCGGCGCAGCCTGCCGCGATGCCCACCTTCCGCTGCTGCCCGGCGTGGCCACCGCCAGCGAAATCATGGCGGCGCAGGAAGACGGCTTCACCGAGCTCAAGTTTTTCCCGGCCCTGCAGGCCGGCGGCCTGGCCATGCTCAAGGCCTGGAACGGGCCCTTTGGCGACGTGAAGTTCTGCCCTACAGGCGGCATCACGGCAGCCAACGCAGCCGATTTTCTTGCGCTGCCCAACGTGGTCTGTGTCGGCGGCTCCTGGCTGGTGCCTGCAGATGCGCTGGCGCGCGGCGACTGGAGCCGCGTGACCGAGCTGGCCCGGCAGGCAACTGGCTTGCCGAGATAGCCTGCTTTATAGGTCGAATTGGCCTTCAGCCCTTTGGAGACGGTCGTCAGAAGCTATTGAATTCATAGCGAACGCAGCGTTTTGTCTGTCATCCCGGACCTGATCCGGGATCCATGCAGGCAATCCTCCAACGCCGTTCGGGCTGAGCTTGTCGAAGCTTGTGCAAGCTTGCCGCGGCTGCGGGTCTTCATACAAGCCGGGTCTCGCCCCGGCGGGCGACTCACTTTCTCTTGCGTCGCCAAGAGAAAGTAAGCAAAGAGAAGGCGACCCGATGGTCTGGGGCCCTCCGCTTCGCTGCGGGCAACCTGCGGTGCTCGCCGAAAACGGGGTCGAGCTCGAACTCGCCTTCGGCTCAGACAATCGCTCGCCCTGATCCGTTTTCGGCTCCGCTCCTCGGCCCAGCCCGACGGGCGGGGGACGAATTCGGGTACCTGCTTGTACCGTGCGAAATCATTTTCCGCAAGCTGGGTACATTGCCTGCCGCATCCGAAGATGAGAAGTTCAAACCTGAACGCTTTACGACCGGTAGCTTCGACTAATCATCACAAAGATGCAGGCGTTTGCGGTATTGCTTCGAGGTTGATGCGCACCAGCGTTGACTTACGTATCCTGCGAACGCAGCGCACCCCGCGACTGTCATAGAGCTGGAGCCAGTAGAGTTCATCTGTCCCGAAGTCCAGCAGCACAGGCATGGTGCTCTCGTACCAGACAGCGCGCGGCCGCTTCCACGTGTAAAAGTGATGTCCTCTGTAGTCACGTTGAATCTGTTCCTCAATGTCGCGACGCTGATGCATAAGCACAAGTCTCAGGTTAGGGTCACGCTCCGATGGTCGCCAGTAAGCAGCAGCGGTTTCGAAAAAGAAGGCATCCTTGCAGAGTTCGGACTTCGGATCAGGGAGCTTGAGTGGATTAATCTCGAACTGCGAAGCGAACGAACGCGCATCAACAATCCAGATCATGTGCTTGTAGAAAGCTTCCCTTGAGCGCAATTCATCAGCAGGCATAGCGGAATGCTGTAGCTCGATAACCATACCGTTAGCAGTCCTAACGTCTGCAATGTGTTTCTCGCCTGTGACTGCGTCAGTCTGAATGACCTCCTGCCAAGCTTCAGGGAACTGAGCCTTCCAATTGCGATGCCATTCTGTTTCGTTCTCCCACCAAGGATCACAATGCCTTCCTTTGTGTGCCCAATGCCAAACAAGCTTTTCCCCGCACTTAGGTACAGCAGGCAATGCGCAGCCCGGACAGACACCCTTGAGACCGGGGTGGGCTTTTTGACGTACTCCATCGACAAGTGCTAACTGCATAAGCATCTTTCACTGTGCATTTATGTACTTGAATTGTGCGATATTCAAGCTTCAATGCGCTGATACGATCCGGCATGGGAGAAGCAACATGAGTGATGAGAAGGATTCCGGAATGCCCAGGTGGCTTGTGGAAGCGCTGACAGTCGGCATATCGCTGTCACCTACGCTGCTACTGACTATCAACAAGGAACTGGGCGATTGGCTATCAAGCAGGACAAACAATTCGCTCTCAATCGGGACTGTTCTACTGTTGGTCATCATCGCGTTCCTGTGCGTGCTTGTCGTCCGCACCCGCTTATGGCTGCGATGGGACGTACCGACAGGCACTTGGATAAGCCGCACAAATGGGTTCAGGTACTGCGAGAAGTGCCGCAGCAATCGTAAGTCACTGTCTCCGCTAAAGAATGAACGTACAGGCTGGCGCTGCATGAGCTGTCAACAGTTCTACTTCGATCCTGAGCGTGCAAGCGACCCCACAGCATCACCGCGTGCATTGATAAGAGCAGCACGCCCACGCATCTGAGGCAACAGATGCCAACGCCGCTTTATCCTGTCCTCAAGCAGCGCATTGATGATGCAGTCAGAGTGTTTCTGCAGAACCAAGTCACACCATGGGCATTCTTTCGCACAGACAAGACGCTCACAATACGGACGTTCTTTGGCAAGGAGATTACCTATTCAGGCATGCAGTTCGAGGACACGCCGCGGGACGTATTCTGGGCTCAAGTGGACCCTTTCCTTCAAGACATGATTGGTAAGGAGATAACAGCAGCAGTTGCGATGGCTAAGGAGCGTGAGGTTGATGCCAGGCTCGTATTGCCAGAGGTTCAAGAACTGCTGTTCTCTGCATGCAAAATGATTTACGAACGCATGCTGAGCATCGACCAAAGGCTTAATTCTCAAAGCAACCCACGCGGCGGAGACATAACCATAGGAGGACTCTTCGTGCGCTTTGAAGAGATTATCGGTGAACGTATAAAGGGAGAACTAGCGTTACTGAAGCCGCAATCAAAGCTCCGTAAATGGTACACAGGCAACCAACACATAGTCTTCATTGTGGGTACAGTGCTTACTGTTGTTGGGCTTGTTCTCAAGGCATTCGGCTTGTTCTGATAGGAAATCATTCGCCTAAACAATGACCCGATGCGCAATGCAGCAGGGAAAGAAGTGCATACGTTGGAGTTACGGCGCGTGAACTGTTTCAAGTAGGTTTTTTGTGTCGACCGTGACGATATTGACCCAAAAAACGGCAAGAAAAATGCTGATTTTGGTTGACTGTTAGTGACAAGACACAGTGATAAAGCAGTGATCAACGGCAGAGAACTGAAAGTGATGCGAAAGTGATTGCCACGTCTGCCACCAATCACATCCGTCACTGCACGAAAGACATAGATGGAACCTATTCCAACCGTGATCGCATCAGACAAAA
This sequence comes from Polaromonas sp. YR568, assembly GCF_943371715.1. Lineage (GTDB taxonomy): Bacteria > Pseudomonadota > Gammaproteobacteria > Burkholderiales > Burkholderiaceae_C > Polaromonas. The sequence continues at coordinate 41,402 of NZ_CALRVW010000005.1, forward strand.
CCTGATTGACCACTTTGGTGAACTTGGTCAACCACAGTGAAACCCACAACATCACTCAACTGCAATACAACTTGTATTTCTGTGGCCGTGCAAGAGCGTTGATCTATATTGAGACGAGCCGTTGACGCGCTAGCCGGTGAAAGCCGGGAGAAGCCGTTTCACGCTGGTCTGTATGCAAAAACAGGCTTCAGCCCTTGACAGACTGGATTGTCAGCTAAAAAAAAGAGCAAATCAGCCATTCACAGCGAGCTGAGCAGGCGTTTCACCGCCGCGCGCGCCTGCTGGCCCAGCTCGGCCAGATCCAGCCCGGGCACGGCGCCATCACGCACGATCTCGTTGCCGCCGCGCAGCAGCACCTTGAGATGCGCCGCACCGCCGCTGGCGACCGGGCCAATGGCCGGGTCGTGCAGGCCGAAATAACGCGGGTCGCGGTCCAGCGCGTAAATCGCGATGTCCGCCGCCTGGCCAATCGCCAGGCTGCCGATGCCGGGCAGGCCCAGCACCCGCGCGCCGCCGGCCGTGCCCCAGCGCACCACGTCTTCCACCGTGGTGGCCGCTGCGTCGGCTTCACCCTGGCCGCCGCGGTGCAGCGCCGTGGTGGCTTCGCCGGCCTTCGCGCGCTGCATCAGCCAGGCCGCATGGGTTTCCGACAACATGTCGGCCGCTTCGTTGGAGGCGGCGCCGTCCACACCGATGGACACCGCGGCGCCGGCGGCTTCGAGCGCCCGCACCGGTGCGATCCCACTGCCGAGACGGCCGTTGCTTTGCGGACAGTGCGCGATGCCGGTGCCGGTGGCACCCAGCAGCGCGATCTCGTCGGCGTCGAGCTTGACCAGGTGGGCGAACCAGACGTCGCTGCCCAGCCAGCCCACGCTTTCGCAGAAGTGCACCGGCTTCATGCCGTGCTGGTTGAACACGCTGTCCTGGTAGTGCACGGTTTCCGACAGGTGCGAATGCAGGCGCAGGCCGAGGCGGCGCGCCACGTCGGCGCATTCGCGCAACTCCTGCGGCCGCATGGAATGCGGCGGCGTGGTCGGTGCCACCACGATGCGCCGCATAGCGTCGGGCGCGCTGTCGTGAAAACGCGCGGCCAGGCGTTCAATGTCGGCCAGGTAGGCATCCAGTGTTTCCGGCCGCGAAGCCGGTGGCAGTTCGCCCTCCTTCTGGCGCGACAGCGTGCCGCCGCCGCGGCACAGCACAAAACGCAGGCCCAGTGCGTCGGCTTCCTCGAACAGGATGGCCGAACTGTCGTAAGGCATGTCCGGGTAGTAGTGGTAGTTGTGGTCGGCCACGGTGGCGCAGCCCGACAGCGCGAGTTCGACCAGGCCAATGCGCGCGGCCAGCCGGAACATGCCCTCGTCCATGGCCGGGCGCAGGCGCATCGGTGTGGCTGCGAGCCAGGGCGTCAGCGTGGCGTTGATGCCCAGCAGGTCGCCCTTGAGCAGCGACTGGAACAGGTGGTGGTGGGTGTTGACCCAGGCCGGGTAAACGACGCAGCCGCTGGCGTCGATCTGACGTTCGCCCGGCTCGGGGCTGAGTTTGCCCATGGCGGCGATCTTGCCCTGCTGGACCCGGATGTCGGGGCCGGCATGGCGCGCCGCTGCTCCAGGCAGCCCGGTCAGGATGGCCGTGGCGTTGCGGATCAGCAGATTCATGCGAAAGCCTTGATGGTGGGCTGTTGCGCGACGTTCCCGCGGTGGATTTCTTCCTCGCCATGGGCACGCAGCAAGTCCAGCAGCTGTTTGCGGATGACCAGGCCGGGCTTGTCCGAGGGCATGTGAAATTCCACCTTGCGTGTGGTGTCGACGCAGGCGTCGGCGTCGGTGGCTTCGAGGATGTCGCGGTCCTCGGCGGTGATGGCAGCGTCCCAGTCAATCAGCTTTTGCGTCGGGCAGATTTCCTCGCTGTCGTTGCGGTACAGCCACTGCACCAGCATCATGCGTTCGTCGTCGATCGGCGTGGCGCAGTTGTAGATGATGTGGTCAACGCCGCTGGCCGGGTAGGTGCAGCCGAAGCGTCGTGCAAACGGCAGGTAGTAGCGGTTGATCAGGTGGCGCTCGGTGATGGGTTCGGTCGTGCCCGTGACCTGGTGGCCGGCTTCGATATTGCGGATCGGCACATGGGTCTCGGCCTCGAAGCCATAGTCGGTTTCGGTGAAGGTGTAAGGCGCGGGTTTCGGATTCTCGAGGATGCCGAAGTTGGCTTTGTGCACATAGGAAAAGTGCGAGTTGTCGAAGGAGTTTTCCATCATGCGCAGCGGGCTGGTTTTCCATTCCTCATAGAACTGGAAAATTCGGCGGTAGCCGGGCGCACCGTCTTCGGGGAAATGCGGAATTGGTTTGAGCGGGTCGTCCAGCGCGACCCAGACGTAGCCGTATTTTTCCTGGGCGCGGTAGGCCGGCACTTTCGCGCCTGCCGGAATCACCATGTCCGGGTTCTGCGGAATTTTCACGCAGGTGCCGGTGCAGTCGTAAGTCCAGCCGTGGTAGCCGCAGACGATGTGGCCGTTTTCGACCGTGCCTTCGGACAGTTTGGCGGTGCGGTGGCAGCAGCGGTCGCGCACCGCGGCCGGTGTGCCGTCGGCCTGTTTCCACAGCACGATGTCCTCGCCCATCAGGGTGAAGGGCTGCGGGCCGGCGTCCAGCGCCGTCATCGGCATCAGTGCGTACCAGAAGCGGCGCAGCACCGCTTGTTTAGTGGTCAGCATGGGCCGCCTCCTTCTGGACAGGGTGGATGCGGGTCCAGCTGAATTTCTCGGTCTCGCCGTGCTCGTGCAGCAGCTGCAGCAGGCGCTTGCGCATCAGCATGCCGGGCCGGTCGCTGGCCATGCTCTGCTCGTCGCGGCGCGCCACGTCCACCGGGGCGTCAGCGTCCACTGATTCGAGGATGACCTTGTCTTCCAGTACCACCTTGGTGTCCCACGCGTTGAGCAGCTCGGCCGGGCAGTCCGCTTCTGTGTCATTGCGGTACAGCCACTGGATCAGCTGCACGTGGTGGTCGTCGATGGGGGTGGCGCAGGTGAAGATGGTGTGCTTGATGCCGCTCGGGTAGACCAGCCCCAGCTTGCGCAGAAAGGGCAGGTGCCACTGGTTGGAGAACTGGCGCTTGGTCGTCGGCTCGGTCGTGCCGGTGATGCGGTGCGACTGCGGCGGGTTGTTGATGCTGATGACCATGCTGGCCTCAAAGCCGTAGTCGGTCTCCACCAGCGAAAAGTGCTCCGGCTTGGGCTGGCCGCCCTGGCCGAAGGTGCCGGCATGCACAAAGGCGAAGTGCGCCGAGTCGAAGGAGTTTTCCATCAGGCGCAGTGCGCCGGTGGCCCAGCGCTCGTCGAACTGGTGGATGCGGCGGTAGCCCAGCGCTTCTTCCTCGGTGTCCAGCAGGGGCAGCAGCGGGTCCTCAAGCGCGACCCAGGCGTAGCCGAATTTTTCCTGGCAGTGGAAGGCCGGCACCCTGGCGCCTGCCGGAATTTGCAGGTCCGGTGCCTGCGGAATTTTCACGCAGGCGCCGGAGCAGTCGTAGGTCCAGCCGTGGTAGCCGCAGACGATGTGGTCGCCCTCGACAAAACCCTTGGAGAGTTTGGCGGTGCGGTGGCAGCAACGGTCGCGCACGGCGGCGGGCGTGCCGTCGGACTTTTTCCACAGCACGATATTTTCGCCCAGCAGGGTGAAGGGCTGCGGGCCGGCGGCGAGTCGGGTCATCGGCATCACGGCGTACCAGAAGCGCCGCAAGACCGGTTGTTGGGTGACGAGCATGGTGGGTTGTGCCTTACTTCTTCAGGTCCTTGAGGAACTGCAGCGTGTAGGCCTGTTGCCAGTTCGGGTTCGGCTTGAGCTGGCCGCTGGTGACCATCAGGTCGTAGGTCTGTTTCCAGCGTGCATCGGTCATCACACCGGCGCCCGCTTTGGCCGCATCGCCGCCGTCGAGGAACTTCATCTCCTTCATGGTCTTGACCGAGTAGGCGATTAGCTCGTCTTCCATCTTGGGGTTGTCCTGCTTGATCAGGGCGTTGCCCGGCGCTGGGTTGTCCAGGTAGCTTTTCCAGCCTTCTAGCGTGGCTTTGACGAAGCGCTGCACCAGCTCGGGCTTGTCCTTGACCATCTGCCGCGTCGTGACGATGGTGTTGCCGTAGGGCGGGTAGCCCTCATTGGCGAACAGGAAGAACTTGATTTTCTGGCCGGCCTTCTCGGCGAGGAAGGGCTCGGAGCCGGGGTAGCCTTGCTGCGCCACATTCTTGTCGGCGAAAAAGGGCGCCATGCTGAAGCTGTAGGGACGGGTCTGGTCGTCCTTCAGGCCGTGCTTGATCTTGAGCCAGGGCCACCAACTGGTGCGGCCGCTGGTAGCCAGCAGGATGGTCTTGCCCTTGAGGTCGGCCAGGCTGCTCACGTCGGGATGCGTGACCATGCCCTGCGGCTCCATCTGGAACACGGCGGCGACCGTGGTCAGGGGCACGCCATTCTCGATGGCCGACAGGGTCTGGAAGTCCTTGCCCATGATGAAGTCGGCCTGGCCGGCGGCGATGATCTGGATCGCGTTGACCTGCGGCCCGCCCATCTTGATGGTGACGTCGAGCCCGTGTTTCTTGTAGATGCCGGTGGCCACGGCCTGGTAGTAGCCGCCGTGCTCGGCCTGTGCATACCAGGAGGTGAGGAAGGTGACCTTGTCCTGGGCGTGGGCCAGGCTGGCCGTGGCAGCCAGCGCGAGCGTCGTCAGGGTCTTGCGAACGAGGGTAGGGAATGACATGCAGTTTCTCCGGTTATGTTGATCAACACAAAGCGCCACCATGGCGCACGTCGGGAAAATTCCCGCCGCCAGAGCAATGACCCGCGGTCTCTGGACCGTTGCCTGCTTCTACTCTGAAAATCAAGACGCAAATTTCATGCCGTATCCGGCATGCCATGCCTCACCTGGGCAGATAAATTGTGGCCTCCACTTCAATCAGCGCCCCGTCGCCGGGCATGAAACGCGACACCTCGACCACCGTGCTGGCCGGCGGCTCGCCGGGGTAAAACAGGCCGCGCACGCGGTTGTAGAAAGGGTAGTGGCGCAGGTCGCGGAAGTACTGCACCAGCTTGACCACATCGTCCATGCTGCCGCCATGTTCGGTCGCGAGCTGGCGGATGCGCTCGAGCACCAGCCAGCTTTGCGCGACCGCCGGCGCCTCGTAAATGTCCACCGTCAGCTGGCCGGTCACGTAGCCGAGGCCGCGCAGTGCGTCGAGGGCCTGCGGCGGCAGTTGCTCATAGGTTTGCACCACGGTCTGGCGCAGCGGATCGACCGCCACCACGCCGCTGACAAACACGAAATCACCGGCACGCCGTGCGGCCGCGTAGTTGGCCATGGGCCGGCCCATGCCTGCGTCCGCGCTCATGCATCCATCCAGGCGCGCACCTTGCCCGGGTTGAGCAGGTTCAGCGGATCGAAGCGGCGCTTGGTTTCCAGAACACCTGGCGACAGTTCACCGCCGGCCTTGCCGTCTTCCACGATGAACACATGCGGGTCGTTGATGCGGACGCCGTTGTCGCGGTAGATCTGCATGATCTCCTGCAGGCGCTCCTCGGTCGTGAACTTGACCAGCTGCAGCGCGGTGCAGGTCAGCAGGCCGTCCATGTTGCGGATGAACTCGGTGTGCATCAGCACCTCGCCGCCCAGCAGCTGTTCCATGTGTTTGACCTGTTCGACATGCCGGCCCGCGACAAAGGCGCTTTGCAGGTAGGTAATGCCCTTGTCGACCTTGAGTGCGTTCAGCGTGGTGTGGTTCCAGGTGTATTCCATCAGCGTGCGGTTGGTGGCAGTGATTTCTTCGGCCGTCCTGCGGTAGGTGACCGTGCCCCGGTACTGGGCCACCAGCTCGAGCAGCGCCGGCTCGCAGGCTGCGGCCACGGCGACGATGACCGCGTGGCAGCCGGGGCTCAGGTAGTCGGCCAGTTGTTTCATGTAGTCCGGAATCGGCGCCGCCAGCAGGCAGACTTCTTTCTTGACGATGCCCGGCGCGCGGGCGAGCGCGTCGCCGAATTCCAGCGCCTCGTCAAAACTGCCGAAGGTGACGATGTTCTCCATCCAGTCGTGCACCGGCGCCAGGCCGACTTCCACTTCCAGCACCAGGCCGTTGGTGCCCCACATGTGGTGCATCAGCAGGGCCTCAGGGCCGCGCAGCTCGATGAACTGCGGCTCTTCCTCGATGGTGATGGCACGCACGCCGAGGATGTTGCCGCGCGCGGCGAGCGGGCCGTAGTTGATGGAGCCGACACCGCCAAAGCCGCCCCCGAACAGGCCGCCCAGGGTGGCGCTACGGAAGGTGGAGGGGATGCAGCGCAACTCCTGGCCGTGCGGTTTCGCGGCCTTGTCAAAGTCACCGAGGCGGATGCCGGCTTGGGCGCGGCCGGTGCTGCCGCGCACCCAGAGGAAGGCGTTGTAGCCGCTCATGTCCAGCACCACGCCGCCCTGCAGCGGCACGGCCTGGCCGTAGTTGCCGGTGCCGCTGCCGCGCACGGTGATGGGCACGCGCAGGCGGGCGCACAGGCTGACCAGGCGGCGGATTTCTTCTTCGCTGCGCGGGCGCACTACTGCGGCGGCGCGTTTGCCTTCCAGCTGGCGCTTGAGCACCGGGCTGAACCAGGAAAAATCCTGGGACAGGCGGGTGATGCGGCCTTCGTCGGTGACCCAGTCCAGGTCGGCGAGTTCGGCGTGTAATTGTTCGATGGGATGGGCGGGAGCGTTCACCGTGGATCTTTCAAGTGTTATTGGCTGTTGGCCCCTATGGAGCGGGCGCCAGCAGCTATTAAAAAGGTAGCGTGCAGCGGGCGCCGGCCTCAGTCGCGCGAGAGTTCGCTGGCGTGCCAGGAGCCCAGCGCCAGCTTGGTCAGCCAGGCCATCAGGGCGAACAGGCCTACTCCGGCCAGCGAGATCAGCAGCAGCGCGGCAAACATGCGCGGGATGTTGAGCTGGTAGCCGGCCATCAGGATCTGGTAGGCCAGGCCGGTGGCTGCACCGCCGGTGCCGGCGACAAATTCCGCGACCACCGCGCCTATCAGCGCCAGCCCGCTGGAGATGCGCAGGCCGCCGAAGAAGTAGGGCAGGGCGCTCGGGATGCGCAGCCGCACCAGGGTCTGCAAGCGGCTGGCGCGGTTCATCGCGAAGTAGCTCTGCAGGTCGGGGTCGATGCTGCGCAGTCCCAGTGTGGTGTTGGAGATGATGGGAAACAGCGCCACCAGCGAGGCGCACATCACCAGCGAGGCGGTCGGATCCTTGACCCAGATGATGATCAGCGGCGCCACCGCCACGATGGGCGTGACCTGCAGCAGCACGGCGTAGGGAAACAGCGCGGTTTCTATCTTGCGGCTTTGCACGAACAGGAACGAGATCAGCACGCCGACCACGGTGGCCGCGAGGAAGGACAGCAGCGTGATCTTCAGCGTCACCAGCAGCGAGCCGCCCAGCGACTGCCAGTCGGTCACCAGGGTCTGGAACATCAGCAGCGGCGACGGCACCAAGTAGGGCGGCAGCTTGAAGCCGGTGACCAGGCCCTGCCAGGCGGCCAGCAGCACGACGGCGACCAGCGAAGGGTAGAGCACGCGCTGAACGCGCGGCGAGGCGAAGGCGGGGACGTGGCTCATGGCTGATTTTCCTCGTCGGTGTCGTGGCTGGCGCGCAGCAGGCTGTCCTGCAGGCGCTTGGCATAAGCCGCGAAATGCGGCGTGACCATGAAGTCGTGGCTGCGCGGGTAGGGCTCGTCGATCAGCACCTCTTCGGTGATGCGGCCGGGGCGCGCGGCCATCATGACCACACGTGTCGAGAGAAAGACCGCTTCATGGATGGAGTGGGTGACAAAAATCACCGTGAGTTTTTTCTCGCGCCACAACGCCAGCAGGTCGGCGTCGAGCTTGTGGCGGGTGATCTCGTCGAGTGCGCCGAAGGGCTCGTCCATCAGCAGCAGGTTGGGCTGCACCACCAGGCTGCGCGCAATCGACACCCGCATCTGCATGCCGCCCGAGAGGTTGCGCGGCAAGGCCTTGGCGAACCTGGCCAGGCCGACCAGCGCCAGTGCGTCCGCGACGCGGACCTCCGCTTCGGGCCGCGCCACGCCGGCCAGGTCCAGCGGCAGGCGCACATTGGTGGCCACGCTGGCCCAGGGCATCAGCGTCGGCGACTGGAACACAAAGGCCAGCTTGCGCTGCGATTCTTCCAGCGCCGCGACCGGCTTGCGCCACAGCAGCAGGCGGCCGTCGGTGGGCTCGAGCAGGCCGGCGATCATCTTGAGCAGCGTGCTTTTGCCGCAGCCCGATGGCCCGAGCAGGGTGACGAACTCGCCCTCCTGCACGGTGAGTTCCACCGGCTGCAACGCGACCGTCCCGTTCGGGTAGGTCTTGTGCGCCGACAGCACCTCGACGGCGGGCGCTGCGTTGTCCTGCAGGGTACCGGCCAGGACAGCGGGTGGTTCGCGCATCAAGGCATCACCTTCAGGTCCTTGATGTAGTCGAAGTTGTAGGCCTGGCTTGGCCCGAGCTTGCCGGCGTCCACCAGCTTGTTTTCCAGCAGGAAGGCGTGGTTCTTTCGGACGCGTTCAATGTCCATGCTGCCGATGCCGTTTTTGGCGGCGCCGCCGCCGGTCACAATGCCCATTTCCTTGAGCTTGGCCACGCTGTAGGCCAGCTGCTCGTCGCTCATGTTGGGGTTGTCCTTTTTGATCAGCGCATTGCCCGGCGCCGGGTCGGCCAGATAGCTCTTCCAGCCTTCCATGGTTCCCCGGACGAAGGCGGCGGCGGCCTTGCTGCGGTTTTTTACCGTGTCTTCCATGCAGGAAATTGTGGTCGCGTATGTGGGCCAGCCCGCGTCGGCAAAGAGGAAGGTGTTGGCCTTGACGCCCGCCTTCTGGATGGCAAAAGGCTCGGAGGTCAGGTAGCCCTGCTGCACCGTGTTCTTGTCGGCCACAAAGGGCTGGATGTTGAAGGTGTAGGGACGCGTCTGCGAGTCCTGAAAACCGTACTTGCTTTTGAGCCAGAGCCAGTAGCCGCGCTGGGCCGCGGGCGCGATCAGGATGGTCTTGCCCTTCATGTCCTCGAAGCTCTTGACGTCTTCGTGGGCGATCAGCACCTGCGGGTCTTTCTGGAACACCGCCGCCAGCGTGACGACGGGCAGGCCGCCGCTGCGCGCAATCATCATCTGCAGGTCGCTCGAACCCATGATGCAGTCGGTCTGGCCGGCGGCCATCAGCTGCAGGATGTTGACCTGCGGGCCGCCCATCTTGATGGTCACGTCCAGCCCGTATTTTTTATAGAGGCCGGTGGCCACCGCCTGGTAGAAGCCGCCGTGTTCGGCCTGCGCATACCAGTTCGTCATGTAGCTGAATTTTTCCAGGGCCTGGGCCTGGACGCCGGCCGCCAGGGCCATGCCGAGCGAGGCGGCGAGCAGGGTGCGCGTGAAGGAAGTTTTCATGGTGACCTTTCGGGGAGCGGTTGAAGGTTGAACAGCGGAAGCGAAATCGTGGGAGGGTCAATGCAAGTTGTGCGCCTGGTGCCGGCGTGTCACAGCGTTTGCTGGATGTGGCCCTGCTGGTGGCCGTAGCCCCAGGACGGGACGTCGCGCACCACCCACTGCATGTGGAACAGGTCGGTGATGGCCTGCACCCAGCTGTCCGACAGGGTGTCGAGGATGTCCTCGCCCTGTTCGCGGGTGGCCGACAGCGGGTCGCCGATCACGCCGCTGGGGCCGAAGTCGCGTGCCGTCCAGGCGCAGGCCGGCCGCCCGTCGCCGGACAGGATTTTGGAAGGAAAGGGCGGCGGGAAGTTGGCGACCGCGCGTTCCATGTGCACGGTATCGGGCGCCAGCGCCAGCATCAGCGCGGTTTCCGAATGCCCGGCGTGCATCGCCAGCTTGCGTTCCTGGTCGGAGATGTATTGGCCCGAGGAATTGGGCAGGCGCGAGACATGGTAGGGCACGATGACGAAGTCGCCATGGCGCAGGCGCAGCTCGCGCGCCGCCATTTCCAGCACCTGCGGCTGGCCGCCGTGGCCGTTGGCCAGCAGCAGCTTGCGAAAGCCGGCGCGGTACACCGACTCGCCGATCTCGGTGATGGTGGCCAACAGCGTTGGGCCGGTCAGCGTCATGGTGCCGGGGAAATGCAGGTGTTCGTCCGACTTGCCATAGGTGATGGGCGCCAGGCCGAAGGCGCGAATCGCGGCGGGCAGCTTCTCCAGCGCCTTGCCGAGCACGCCGGAAGAAATGACGCTGTCGACCGAACACGGCAGGTGCGGGCCGTGTTGTTCGATGGCGCCGACCGGCAGCACGATGACTGTGTTGTCGCGGTCCGGCAGCGCGCTGATCTCGGTCCAGCTCAGGTAGGGGAGAAATCGGTGGGAAGGGATGTAGCCGTGAATCATGGGTGCAGTCTTTCGGGCGGGGGAAAAGAAGGGGAAAGCGGGGACGGTGGGGCGAGCGGGACACCGCCGCGCAGGACCACGCGGCGCGACGCCCGCGAAGGCCAGCCCCAGGCGTCGGCGTCACTGAAAATCACGAGGTCGGCCGCAGCCCCGACCAGGGTGGGTGCGCTGTCGGGCGTGCGGCGCAGCCAGTCGCGGCGGCACAGGCTGTCCGACCAGTCATCAAACGGTGCCCCGAGTTGCGCGGCGAGCACGCCCGCGGCCAGCGCTTCCACCGGGTCGTAACTGCCGACGCGGCAAAACGGGTCCTGCACGTTGTCGCTGGCCACCAGCACCGGGATGCCGCGCGCGCGTGCTTCCTTGACCAGCGTCAGGCCGCGCAGCCGCGGCGTGCGGCCGGTGGCCGCGTCCTGCAGCAGCAGGTTGGTGATCGGCAGGGTGATCAGCGTGATGGGCAGGGGCGCGATCGCGTCCAGCGTGGCCAGAGCCTCGTTGTCGGCTTGCGCGGCCAGGGCGCAGGTGTGGCCGCAGACCACACGCCCGCCAAAGCCGATCTCGCGCACGATGGCGGCCGTGGTCGCCAGCCCGCGGGCGTCGGGGTTGAGCTCTTCGTCGACATGCAGGTCCACGTCCAGCCCGGCTTCCGCGGCGGCGATGAAAACATGGCGCAGCGCCTCGGCGTCCCAGTTGGAGCTGTGCACAAACGCGCCCAGCACCGCATGGGCGCCGGTGGCCGCCACCCGTGCGGCCAGGCGCCGCGCCTGCGCCAGCTCGCGAAACAGCGGCAGCTTGATCAGGCTGACCTGCTCCAGGTGAATGCGGCCACGCCATTGGGCCGCCAGGCCGGCCAGCACCTCCCAGGCCAGCGGGCTGCCGTCGGCCTCCCACCAGTCGACGTGGCTGCGCAGGTGCACACAGCCGGCCTGGTAGGCCCAGTCGAGCGCGTGGCTGGCGCGTGCATGCACATCGTCTTCGGTCCAGCCGGCGCGGTCCGCCATCATGGCGTCAATCGCCGCCAGCAACCCGGGCTGCACCTGGCCGATGCGCGGCAGCGTCAGGGTCTTGTCGAGGTGGGTGTGGGCGTCCACCAGGCCGGGCAGCACCGGTGCGCCGCGCACGTTCCAGCACATGCTGTCGGGTAGCACTTCTGTCCGGTCGGCCATGGGGGCGACGCTGCTGATGCGGCCGTCGGCCAGCGTCAGTTCAGCCAATGCCGGCCCGCCCGCGGCCCCGGGCCAGGCGGACGGCAGCAGCCAGCGCGGCAGGCGGGCGTTGACGATGGACCCGGGTGCCTTCATGCGAACCTTGCCATGGCCTGGCCGACCCGCTGCAGGAAACGCTTCAGGCGTGGCTCGGTGGCGACGTTCATGTGGTAGTACGCATGGAAGTCCACGCGCGCTGCGTTCCCGGTCAGGCGCAGCATGTAGCGCGTGATCATCTTGCGCGGCGGGTCGCCCATGTACCAGGCCACCCAGCGCGGCCGGCCATAGGTGACCACGGCCGAGATGCGCTTGATGTGGGTGAGCATGGGTTTGACATTGGCCGGGTCGCTGAGGTCGAAGGCCACGCCGGGCATGAAGAGGCGGTCGAAATAACCCTTGAGCATGGCCGGCAGCCCGAAGCACCAGGTGGGGAAGCAGAAGACGATGGCCTCGGCCTGGCGCAGCCTGTCCACATGCGCCGCCAGCGGCAACTGGTTGGACGGCACGTCGTGGTAACCCAGGCGCTCCTCGCGCGAGAGCACCGGGTTGAAACCCTCGGCGTACAGGTCGCAGTCGTCCACCGTGTGGCCGGCGGCCAGGAGATTGGCTACCACCTCCTTGTGCAGCGCGGCATGAAAACTGGTTTCCACTGGGTGGCAGTAAATAACAAGAACATGCATCAGGTACGGCCGGCAGGCCCCCGCTGGACAAGAGGAGAAGGGGTGTGCACCGGCGGCGTGATGTGTGCACCATCTGCGTGCACTGCCGTGGGCTCAAGGAGGGGGAAGGGGCGGGTGGTATTCAATTTTGACCAATCAATCTGATCGATTGGTCAGGAATACGCAAAGCTTGTGCCAGGTCAAGGACCGGCGGGGTCACCCTGTGTCAGGAAAAGTGTCAGGACGGCTTGATGCCGCAGCCGCGCAGTATCAGCGTGGTGAGTTCTTTTACCAGGGTGTCGCGGTCCGGCATCCAGTCCGCCTGGGCGGGTTTGATCAGCTGCTGCACCTGCAGGGCCGAGTCCGCGTAAAACTGCGTCATGGCCCAGATGCTCATCAGCAGCGTGTACGGGTCCACCGGTTTCATCAGGCCACGGGCAATCCACCCCTTGATGATGTTGACCTTCTCGCGCGTGTGTTTGCGCGAGTCTGGCCAGAATTTCTCCAGGTTGCGGCCGCCGTCGAGCACCTCGCGGGTGAATATGCGCGAGACCTCGGGCTTGTCGAAAGCGAGGTGGATTTTCGAGCGGATGTAGCCGCCCAGCACCTTGCCGGGGTCGGCCACACTGGTATCAAACATGCCTTTCCAGTCGGAGATCACCGACATCAGCAGTTCTTCGTAGAGTTCTTCCTTGCCCTTGATGTAGTAGTGCAACTGCGGCTTGGTGAGACCGGCGCGCGCGGCGATGGCCTGGGTCGAGGTGCCCTTGAGGCCGTTTTCGCTGAACTCGGCAATCGCCGCGACGCGAATTGCCGCCATGATTCTTTCCCGGCTCTGGCGCGCATTGCGCGGGATTTTTTCGGAATCGGCGGCGGTGGATTTCGCCGCTTTCAGGGAGGCCGGCTTCATCGGGTAGGTGCGACTTTCTGTGGCTGAATGAGCTGGGGCATCGTAGCAGATGGGGTCGAGTTCGGTCTTGGCCCGACTGGCCGGGTGTTTGTTCCTGATTGGAAGTTATGAATAAGAATGGCTGTCAGCCCTTGTCCTTAAAGCGGATATAGCTATTGAATTTGTAGCGTCGTAGCACACCGATCGGGCTGAGCTTGTCGAAGCCTGTGCAGGCTTGAACAGTGTTGGAGCTTCCACCAAGCCGGGTCTCGCCCCGGCGGGCGACTCACTTTCTCTTGCGTCGCCAAGAGAAAGTAAGCAAAGAGAAGGCGACCCGATGGTCTGGGTCCCCTGCGCTGCGCTTCGGGGCAACCTGCGGTGCTCGACAAAAACGGGGTCTCGCTCGAACTCGCCTTCGGCTCAGACAATCGCGAGCCCTGATCCGCTTTTGCCTGCGCTCCTCGGCCCAGCCCGACGGGTGGGGGACGAAATGCGGGATCGGGTGCGAGGAGTCCTGACGCGCGTAGCGCGGCAGGACGGAGTCAACAGACCGTCATGTTTGCACGCGAGAGCAGCACACGCGGCCAAATGAGGCTCCCCGCCATCGCCCAGCGGGGCGAGGGAGGGGCGGGGGGAGGGAGTGGGGAGTCCGTCCTACTGTCCAGGGCAGACCGCAGGCGCAGCGTGATGCAAAAAATCCCCGGAGTTAACGCAGCCCCGCACCACCCGTATCGTTCTTGCGCTCAATCAACTCGATCTTGTAGCCATCCGGATCAGTCACAAAAGCAATCACCGTGGTGCCGCCCTTGACCGGGCCGGCTTCGCGCGTGACGTTGCCGCCGGCGGCCTTGATCTTGTCGCAGGCGGCGTAGGCATCGGGCACGCCGAGTGCGATGTGGCCGTAGGCGGTGCCCATCTCGTAGCTGTCGGTGTCCCAGTTCCAGGTCAGCTCGATCTCGGCCTGGCCCGGGTTGCCGCCTTCGTAGCCGACAAAGGCCAGGCTGTATTTGTACTCGGGGTTTTCCGAGGTGCGCAGCAGTGTCATGCCGAGCACCTGGGTGTAGAAATCAATCGAGCGTTGCAGGTTGCCAACGCGCAGCATGGTGTGCAGGAGTCTCATTGTGTTTCGCTTCCTTGTGAACAGGTGTTGGCATTGTCCGGCAATCCCGAACACCCGGTGCCACAGCGGGAAATTCACGCTTACCAGGCGGCATAATGGCCGGCAATTCATCGCCCCTCCCATTCATGCCCCTGTCTTCCCTGACCGATCAACCCCAGGACTGGCTGTGCTCCACCCGCCTGCTTGATCTTGATGACCCCAAACTCCGTATCCAGGCCATGCGCATCACGCAGCTGGCGACCACGCCAACCCGGAAGGCCGTGGCCCTTCACGACTTCGTCAAGTCGCTGCCTTTTGGCTGCGTGGCCGGTTTCGACCATGTGCCGGCGGCGGCTGTTCTCAAGGCCGGGCGTGGCGACTGCCACACCAAGGGCACGCTGTTGGTGGCCATGCTGCGTTCGGTCGGCGTGCCTGCCCGGCTGCGCTTTGTGACCCTCTCCAGCGCTTTTCTCAAGGGCATCATCGATGTGCCGCAGAGCACCATCACCCATGCCGTGGCGGAGGTGTACCTGGACGGGCGCTGGGTACAGACCGACACCTATGTGACGGATTCCCTGCTCGAGGCACAGGCCGCGCAGTTGCTGAGCCAGACCGGCTGTCTGGTGGGCTACGGCATCCATGTCCGGGGCATGCATTTCTGGGATGGCCGGCATGCCGCGCATGCGCAGTACAACGTTTCCGACCCGGCCAGCCTGCCGCTGCACGACTGGGGCGTGGCGCACGACCCCGAGCATTTCTACAGCAGCAAGGACCATGCGGAGCTCGCGCTCGGTTGGCTGACGCGCGCCAAATGGATGCTCGCCGCGGCGCTGGTGAACCGGCGTGTGGAGCAGGTCCGGACCCAGCCCAGGGCGGCGGGGCAGCCCGTCTAGGAAAACCTCCCCGTCCGGGCGTCAGGCCGCTTTGGGCGGCGGCACCTCGAACACCAGGCAGGTGGTGGTGGCGTGGGCATACAGCTTGCCGTCCGGCCCGACGATGCGGGCTTCGGCGGTAGCCAGCTGCCGGCCGCAGTGGATGACCGTGCCGATGGCCCGCAGCGGCCCGGTCTGGTGCGACGCCGCCCGCACGATATTGACGCCGAGTTCCGCCGTGGTGTAGGCGCGGCCCGCCGGCATCATGGTGTGCACGGCGCAGCCCAGCGCCGAGTCCAGCAGCGTGGCGTACCAGCCGCCGTGCACCGTGCCCAGCGGGTTGTAGTGCTTGAGCTGCGGCGTGCCCTGGAACACAGCTTTGCCGGGGCCGACCTCCACCAGCGAAAAATCCAGCGTGTCGGCAATGTGGGGAAAGGGCAGCTCGCCAGCCAGCATGGCCTGCATGATCTCCAGCCCGCTCTTGCCGGCCACCATGGACGGGTGGGCCAGGCCTGGTTTGCCGCCGCCGGCCAGCATGCGTTCGACGACGGTGTTGCGCTCCTCGTTCCATAACGCCATTGTTTCTTCCGGGGTCATTGCTTCTCCTTTGATTGCAGCTGCAACAATTGCAGCTACAATTATCGCATGTCCAGAAAAACTGTTGCCGCGACCCAGGCCGATCTGAAAGCCCTGGGTTGCACCAACCTGAAGTTGCGCCAGCTGATGCGGCGCGTCGCCACCTATTACGACCTCGAGATGGCGAAGGCGGGCCTGAAGACCACCCAGTATTCGCTGCTGTCCCATGTCCTCAAACTCGGGCCCTTGCGCCCCGGCGAGCTCGCGCAAAGCATGAAGGTCAGCGCCTCCACCCTGACGCGCAACCTCAAACCCCTGATCGATGCCGGCTGGATCGAGCTGGCCGCTGGCACCGATGCGCGCAGCCGCAGCGTGGTCATCACGGCGGCCGGCCGTGCCAAACGCGAAGAGGCCCGCCATCGCTGGAAGGTCGCCCAGGAGGGGCTGAACCACCTGCTCGGCGCGCAGCGCGTGCTGGCGCTGCATGGCCTGATCAATGAGTCGCTGGAGCTGCTGTCCCCCGTTGAAACCGGATCCGGAGCCGATGATGAATAAGCCTTCCCCTTCCTCGTTCTCTTCCTCTTCTGCCAGGCGGCATGTCGCGCTGTGGCTGGTGCTGCTGGCCGCGGCCGGCACCTTTGCACTGACCATGGGCGTGCGCCAGACCATGGGCCTGTTCCTGTCGGCGCTCAATACCTCGACCGCGCTGGGCATAGGCAGCATCAGCCTGGCCTTTGCCTTCGGCCAGTTGTGGTGGGGGCTGACCCAGCCGTTTGCCGGCGCGGTGGCCGACCGCATCGGAACCGGCCGCGTGATCTTCCTGGGCGTGTTGCTGGTGGCCACAGGCACCATCCTCACGCCGCTGATGACCAGCACGGCGGGCCTGATTTTTGCCATTGGTGTGCTCGCCGCGGGTGGTGCGGGCATGGCCGGCCCGTCGGTGCTGATGGCGGCGACCGCACGCCTGGTGCCGCTGGAAAAACGCGGCTTCGCCAGCGGCATCGTCAACGCGGGTGGCTCCTTCGGCCAGTTTGCGATGGCGCCGATTGCGATAGGCCTGACGGCGGCCGTCGGCTGGGCCAACGCGATGCAGTGGCTGGGTGTGCTGATTTTGCTGGCGCTGCCGGCGGTGTGGGTGCTTCAGGGCAACTCGAACGCCCTGGCAGCGCAGGCGGCGGCCGCCTCCGGCAAGAAAGCACTGAGCGCCCGCCAGGCCATCCGCCAGGCGCTGGCTACGCCGAGTTACCGATACCTGAGCCTGGGGTTTTTCGTCTGCGGGTTCCACGTGGCGTTTCTGGCCACGCACCTGCCGGGTGTGGTGGCCGCCTGCGGCCTGCCGCCTGAGATCGGCGGCTGGGCGCTGGCCATGATCGGCCTGTTCAACATCGTCGGCAGCCTGGTCATGGGCTGGGCCGTGGGCCGCTGGCGCATGAAGTCGTTGCTGGCGCTGCTGTACGCGACGCGCGGCATCGCTGTGCTGATCTTTTTGCTGGCGCCGAAAACACCGGCGGTGATGCTGGTGTTTGCCGCCGTCATGGGTGTGACCTTTCTCTCGACCGTGCCGCCAACGGCGGGCCTGGTGGCCAAGATGTTCGGCACGGCCAACATGGCTATGCTGTTCGGCATCGTGATGCTGGCGCACCAGATCGGCGGTTTTTTCGGCGCCTACCTCGGCGGTTATGTGTTCCAGGCCACCGGCAGCTACGACTGGGTCTGGTACATCGACATCGTGCTGGCCGCGGGCGCCGCGCTCGTGAACCTGCCGATCCGCGAGGCGCCGATACCGCGTGCGGCCACGCTGGCATAAGGCGTGTGAAGCATGACCACCCTGGACCCTCGAACGCGACTTCTGCTGGAAGCGCCCATCGCTCCGACCCTGCTGCGTCTGGCCGCCCCCAATGTGCTGGTCATGCTGGCGCAGGCGGCCGTCGGCCTGATCGAAACCTGGTTCGTCGGCAAACTCGGCACCGACGCGCTGGCCGGCATGGCGCTGGTGTTTCCGGTGGTGATGCTGATGCAGATGACCTCGGCCGGCGCCATGGGCGGCGGCATCGCCTCGGCGATTGCACGGGCGCTGGGCGCGCGGCGCCGGGACGATGCCGATGCGCTGGTACTCCACGCGCTGGTCATCGCTGCAGTGTTTGCGCTGCTGTTCACGGTGGCGGTGTTGGGCGGCGGGCGCTGGCTGTATGCCCGCATGGGCGGCACCGGCGGCGCGCTGGAGGCGGCCATGGTGTATTCCAACTGGGTGTTTGCCGGCGCCGTGCTGGTCTGGATTTTCAACACCTTGTCGGCGGTGATTCGCGGCACCGGCAACATGGCGGTGCCGGCCAATGTCACCGTGCTGGGTGCGCTGGTACTGCTGCCGCTGTCACCCTTGCTGATTTTCGGCTGGGGGCCGCTGCCCGCGCTGGGTATCGCCGGCGGGGCCATCGCGCTGCTGGCCTATTACCTCGTCGGTAGCCTGGTGCTGGCGGCCTACCTGTGGTCGCCGAAAAGCCTGCTGCATCCCGCGTTCGCGCACATCCGGTTTCGCTGGGTGTTGTTCAAGGACATCCTGCGTGTCGGCCTGGTCGGCACGGTGTCCACCGTCGCCACCAACCTGGCGATCGGCATCACCACCGCGCTGGTCGGCGGCTTCGGCACCGCGGCGATTGCCGGCTACGGCACGGCCTCGCGGCTGGAGTATCTGCTGGTGCCGCTGGTGTTCGGTTTCGGTGCGCCGCTTGTCGCCATGGTCGGCACCTGCATGGGCGCCGGCCTGCGTGAACGCGCGCTGCATGCCACCTGGATTGGCGCGGGCATGGCCTTTGTGATGACCGAGGCCATCGGCCTGTGGGCCGCGGCGTTTCCCAAGGCCTGGCTCTCACTGTTCAACAGCGACCCGGCCATGATCGAAGCCGGCAGCGCCTACCTGCGGGTGGTGGGGCCGGTGTATGGTTTTTTCGGACTTGGCCTGGCTCTTTATTTTGCGTCGCAGGGGGCCGGGCGGCTGCTCTGGCCGGTGCTCGGCAACCTGGCGCGGCTGGCGGTGGCCCTTGCCGGCGGCTGGCTGGCCCTGCGCTGGGGCGGCGGCCTGGCCGGTGTTTTTCTGGCGCAGGCGGTGGCGCTGGTGATCTACGGCGTGCTCAATGCCTGGGCGGTGGCCGGCGGTGCCTGGTTCGGCCGCCTCGGCTGGCCGCGCAGCACGGCGGGGCTGCTGAAAAGAATGCCACGCGCCAGGGTTGGAGCAAAAAAGGCCTCCAGCCCATTAATCACGGGCGCAAGCAGCTATGGATTCAGTAGCAGTTGGCTGTGGCCTTCAAACCGGTGGCGTGAAGGCCACGCGTGCCGCCAGCGCCAGCTCGCGGCTGGCGCAACCTTCAAGGTGGTCGTTGACCAGGCCCATGGCCTGCATGAAGGCGTACATCGTGGTTGGCCCGACAAAGGTCCAGCCGCGTTTTTTCAGGTCTCTGGACAGTGCCGCCGAGGCGGGCGAATGGGGCAGGGCGCGCACGGCTTCCAGCGTGATGTGTTCGGGCCGGCTCGCAGCGTCCGGTTCGAGCCGCCAGACATAGGCGGCCAGCGAGCCGAACTCGCGGCGCAGCGCCAGCACGCGGCGGGCGTTGTTGATGGTCGAGGCGATCTTGCCGGCGTGGCGCACGATGCCTGCATCGGCTAGCAGGCGCTGGACATCGGCGGCGTCAAAACGCGCCACCTGTTCGGCATCGAAGTTGGCGAACGCGCTGCGAAAGGCTTCGCGCTTGTTCAGGATGGTCAGCCAGCTCAGGCCGGCCTGGAAACCTTCCAGGCAGATTTTTTCAAACAGCCGGCGTTCGTCGGCCACCGGGAAACCCCATTCGGTGTCGTGGTAGTGGCGATACAGTGGCGTGGCCTCGCACCAGGCGCAGCGCGTGCGGGAGGTTTCGTCGGTAAACAGCCCGGGGGCGGTGACATCAGCTGGCATGCGCGATTCCTTCACCCCAGCCACACGCCCAGCCCGACCGCGGCAATCATCAGCACCAGCCCCGGTACGATGCGCGCCGCGTAGGCGGCACCCCCGGCGTGGAAGGCCACAACCGCCTTCATCAGCGAATTGGTGCTCAGACCGGCGAGGATGGGCCACAGGGCGGCGTCGAGCGGGAGCTTGCCGGCCGCCACCAGCGAGGCAACCGAGGCGGCGGTGGCGTGGGCATCGACCAGTCCGGTGGCTGCGGCCGCCAGCAGCGTGCCGCGTTCGCCCAGCCAGGCGCTGAGCGCGGCCGACACCACCAGCACGACAGCGACGATGGCGGCAAACGCCAGCGCGGTCTTGAGGTCGAAGGCCCGGCCCAGGTCCTGTTGTTCCGGGCGGCTGGTTGCCGGGTTGGCCGCGGGTGCGCCGCGCGGGAAGAACAGCAGGCTGTAGGCGCATGCCGCCACACCGCCGAGAATCAGCGGCCATCTCAGAGTGTCGAGCAGCGCCGGTTGCACCGCCGCAACCACGACGGCCAGCTGCACCATGGTGGCCAGGCTGGAGAGCACTGCCCCGGCGATGGCCCCGTCCGCCTGGGCCTTCGCTCCGGCCGCGCGTGTGCCCATGGCATGAATGGTCGCGGTGCTCGAAATGAAGCCTGCCGCAAACCCGGCCAGCGGCAGGCCGTAACGCGGACCCAGTGCGCGCGTCGCCACGTAGCCGAGCGCGCTGACCGCCATCACCAGCACCACCAGCTGGGTGATGGCATGGGGGTTGAGAGCGCCGAAGGGCCCCATGAAACGGTCCGGGGCCAGCGGCAGCACGATCAGGGCCGCCGCTGAAAACAGCAGCGCATCGTGCAGCTCGCGCTCGGTCAGCACGCTGCGCACAAAATGGTGCAGGCGGTTGCGTGCCGCCAGCAGCGCCGCCAGCGCCGCGCCCACACCGGCTGCCAGGGCCGCGTTGCGCATTGCCAGCCCGCCGAGCAGGCAGGTCAGCAGCAGGGCAATCTCGGTGGTCATGCCCGGGTCCTGCTCCCGGGTGCGCTGGTAGGACACGACGGCCAGGGCGCCTATGACCAGGGCGACCACCGCCAGCAACAGGCCGCCGCCCAGCAACACCCCGACGGCGCCCAGCACCGAGGCCACCGCAAACGTGCGTATGCCGGCCGCGCCGCGCGTCGGCCCGCGGCCTTTGCGGCGTTCGCGTTCAGCGCCGACCAGCAGGCCGATGCCCAATGCCACGCTCAGGCCCAGCAGGGTGGAGAAGTCAGGCAGGGAAGGCATGGCGGCAGTGTAAGGGCGCGCGGGCACCTGGCCCGGCCGGACAGGCTGAGGGTGTTGCGCGCAAACCGATCACGCAGAGGCGGGCAGACGTGCCTTGCGCAGCCTCAGCGCGTTGCTGATCACGGACACCGAGCTCAGGCTCATCGCCAGGGCTGCAATCATCGGCGACAGCAGCCAGCCGGTGAAGGGGAAGAGCAGGCCCGCGGCGAGCGGGACGCCCAGGGCGTTGTAAACAAAGGCAAAGCCGAGGTTCTGCTTCATGTTGGCGATGGTGGCCTCCGAGATCGCCCGCGCCTGTGCGATGCCGCGCAGGTCGCCCTTGACCAGCGTCACCTGGGCGCTGTTCATGGCGACGTCGGTCCCCGTTCCCATCGCGATGCCCACATTGGCCTGGGCCAGGGCCGGTGCGTCATTGATGCCGTCGCCTGCCATGGCCACGATGTGGCCTTGCTCCTGCAGGCGCTTGACCAGCACCAGCTTGTCGGCGGGCTGGACGCCGCCGTGGACCTCGGTTAGCCCCAAGCGTGTGGCGACGGCCCTGGCAGTGGTCAGGCCGTCGCCGGTGGCCATGATCACGCGCAGGCCGGCGGCCTTCAGCGTCGCCAGCGCCTCGGGCGTGCTGGCTTTCACCGGATCGGCCACGGCCAGCAGGCCGGCGAGCTGGCCGTCCACGGCGAGGTGCATCACGCTGGCGCCTTCGGCGCGCAGCGCTTCGGCCTGCGTCAGCAAGGCGTCCACAGCCACACCGGCCTGCGCCATCAGCGCGGTGTTGCCGAGAGCCAGTGTGCGGCCGGCGACACGCCCGCTGACACCGATGCCGCTTGCCGATTCGAAACTCTCGGGTTTGTCCAGCGCCAGGCCGCGCTCGCGTGCCGCATTGACGATGGCGTCTGCCAGCGGGTGTTCACTGCCCTGGTCCAGGCTGGCGGCCAGCCGCAATACCTCGTCGGCGCTGAAGCCGGCGGCCGGGACTGCCCGGTCGAAGGCCGGCTTGCCGGCTGTCAGCGTGCCGGTCTTGTCAACGATCAGCACATCGACCGTGCGCAGATGTTCGATCGCTGCCGCATCGCGGAAAAGAATGCCCTGGCCGGCCGCCTTGCCGGTGGCCACCATGATGGACATCGGCGTCGCCAGGCCCAGCGCGCAGGGGCAGGCGATGATCAGCACCGCCACCGCGTTGATCAGGCCATACACCCAGCTGGGCTGCGGGCCGAAAAACCCCCAGCCGAAAAAGGTCAGCACCGCCACCGCCACCACGGCCATGACAAACCAGCCGGCCACCTGGTCGGCCATACGCTGCATGGGCGCCTTCGAGCGCTGGGCCTGCGCCACCATCTGCACGATTTGCGACAGCATGGTCTGTGCGCCCACACGTTCGGAGCGCATGACCAGGGCGCCGCTGGTGTTGAGTGTGGCGCCAATGAGTTTGTCGCCCGCCCGCTTGCTCACCGGCAGGGGTTCGCCGGTGAGCATCGACTCGTCGACCGCGCTGCTACCTTCGGTGACGACACCGTCGACCGGCACCTTCTCGCCGGGGCGCACGCGCAGGCTGTCGCCCACATGCACATGGCTCAGCGGCACGTCTTCTTCCGTGCCGTCGGCCCGGATGCGTCGCGCGGTCCTGGGCGCCAGGCCCAGCAGGGACTTGATGGCGGCGGAGGTCTGCGAGCGCGCCTTCAGCTCCAGCATCTGCCCGAGCAGTGTCAGCGAAATGATGACGGCCGCCGCCTCGAAATAGACGGCCACGCGTCCCATGGAAACGAACGAGTCAGGGAACACGCCGGGCGCCACGGTGGCCACCACGCTGTAAACAAAAGCGGCGCCCGTCCCGAGGCCGATCAGGGTCCACATGTTGGGACTGCGATGCATGACCGACTGCGCGCCCCGCACGAAAAACGGCCAGCCTGCCCACAGCACCACCGGCACAGTCAGCACCAGCTCGATCCAGCTCTGGGTGGCCATGTCGAACCAGCCGAACTGGTGGCCGGCCATCGCCAGCACAGTCACCACCACGGTCAGCGGCAGCGTCCACCAGAAGCGGCGGGTGAAGGACTGGAGCTCCGGGTTGTCGTCGTCGAGACTCGGCATGACCGGCTCCAGCGTCATGCCGCAGATCGGGCAGTTGCCGGGGTGATCCTGCCGGATCTCCGGGTGCATGGGGCAGGTGTAGACGGTGGCCCCGGCCTGGCCATCGGCAGCTGCGGTTGTTGTTTTTGGGGCGGGTGCAGTTGTTGGTTTGTCGAGCCAGGCCGACGGATGGGCTGCGAATTTTGCCAGGCAGGCGGCGCTGCAGAAATACCAGGACCTGCCTTCGTGCTCGAGCTGGTGCCCTGACGCTGGGGTGACGGTCATGCCGCAGACGGGGTCCCTGAGACCGGCCGGGTCGTCAGAGTGGGTTGGACTGTGGTCATGTCCGGCGCCGTGCGCGGGGCCGTCAGCCACGCCATCAGGGTGAGGGTGAAAAGTGTGTGTCATGGAAAGCATCCCTTTCATGTTGAAGGCCTGAACAGCTTCGTGAAAAGGATAAACCTTCCCATGGTGGAAAGGTCAAGCCGCCGGCGGCCTTGACCCTGCCCGCGGGAGGGACGGCAACGTTGATCGCGCTTCAGGCGGACCGGCCGCTGTCACGATCAGGCCGGGAATGCGCTGACCTTCTCAGGTTTTCGCGGCGCTGCCGGGTGCTGCCGTCAGCGCCGAGCGGACCCGCTCAAGGCGGCTGCGCACCTCGTCGGCCACCTTGGCCACCTCGGGGTCGTCGGTCATCTGCATCACCGCCACCGGGTCCATGAAACCCACAGTGAAGCTGCCGTCGTCATCTTCACGCACGATGACGTTGCAGGGAAGCAGCAGTCCGATGTCGGGCTGGGCGGTCAGAGCGCGATGCGCCAGTGGTGGATTGCAGGCACCCAGGATGCGGTAGGGCTGCACATCGACCCCGAGCTTGGTTTTCATGGTCGCCTGCACGTCGATGTCGGTCAACACGCCGAAGCCTTCGGCCTTGAGGGCTTCGGTGACACGGGTCACCACATGGGCAAAGCTCTTGTCGTCGGGTTTGCAGTAAAAGCCGTAGGCGGCGCCAGCGGAGGACGGGGTGTGGGCGGTCATGGTGTCTTTCAGGGTTTGGCCGGCGGCGGGGGCAGTCGGTCCATCATCATCTGCATCATGGACTGCATCATCTCCATGCGTTTTTCCATCCATTGCTGGCGCGCTGCCGGATCGGCGGGTGCGGGGCCAGCACCGGGTCCCATCATGCCGCCCATGCCACCCATGCCACCCATGCCTCCCATTCCACCTGGACCCATGCCACCCATCATGCCCATGCCTTCCTGCATGAGTTTCTGGTGCTCGGCCATCAGGGCGTTGCGCTCCTCCGGTGTCCTGGCGCGCGACATTCTGTCGTGCATGGCCCGCATGGCCATCATGTGTTCGTCCATACGCGCCATGGGGCCGCCGGGGCCGGCCATGGGCATGGCTTGCCCGGGGCCGGCGGTGCCATGGTGGGCCATGTGGCGGTAGGGGCCGGCGCAACCGGCCAGGCCCAGGGAGGCAGTGACTGCAATGATCGAAACCAGGCGAAGCGATGGCGTCATGGCGGACTCCAGAAGTTGAACAGCCAGTTTATGGACTCTGCTCATTTTTTGGCAGTTCGCCCACGCGCGTCCATGATCCATGTCAACGGGAGGCGGCAATCAGCCGCCTTGTCCCGTCCGGCCAGGCGGTCTACACCGCCACGGTGTAGTTCAGCGTCATGCGCCCACCGTCGACCACCACGATCTCGCCGGTGATGTAGCTGGCGGCATCGCTGGCCAGGTAGGCCACGGTGTCGGCGATCTCGGAGGGTTGGCCCAGGCGTTTCATGGGCGTGCGGCTCATGATGCGGGCAGTGGCCTCCGGGCTGGTCAGTACCGCTTTGGCCGCCAGCTCGGTGGCAATGGTGCCTGGGGCGACCGCGTTGACACGCACGCCCTTGTCGGCCAGCGCCAGCGCCATCACACGGGTGAGCTGGTTGATGCCACCCTTGCTGACGTTGTAGCTGGCAATGGTCGGAATGGTCAGCACGGCGTTGACCGAACTCATGTTGATGATGCTGCCCTTGCCCGCGCCGGCCATCACACGCGCCACGGCTTGGCCCACCAGGAACGAGCCCTTGAGGTTGATGCGCAGCACGGCGTCGAAGTCTGCTTCGGTGACCTCCAGGAAATCGGCGGCCCGGAAAATGCCGGCGTTGTTGACCAGCACATCGATGCGGCCGTGCGCGGCCAGGGTTTGCGCCACCAGCGCATCGACCTGGACCTTGTCGCCGACGTCGCAGTGCACGTACAAGCCGCCCAGTTCGGCGGCCAGGGTTGCGCCGCGGCTGTCGTCAATGTCGGCAATCACGACCTGCGCGCCCTCGCGCGCAAAACGCCGGATGCAGGCCTCGCCGATGCCCTGGGCGCCGCCGGTGACGATGCAGACGCGGCCTGCCAGTCCGAAAGAAATAGCTGAGGAAGAAGGGGGTGAAAGAGTGCTCATGCCCGGATGTTACCAGCGCAGGCAGCTATGAATTTTGTAGCATTTTCAGAGACTTCCGTTGCCGCCATGCCGGGTTTGTAAAGCGCCGATCCGATGCCGAAGCCGCTGGCGCCGGCTGCGAAATAAGCCGCCATGTTGTCCGGCGTGATGCCGCCCACCGGCAGCACCCTGGTTGCGGCCGGCAACACGGCGCGCAGCGCTTTCAGCACGGCGGGCGTGATCATTTCCGCCGGGAAAATTTTCAGGCCGGTGGCGCCGCACTCCAGCGCGGCAAAGGCCTCGCTGGCCGTCATCACGCCGGGCAGGCAGACCAGGCCCAGCCGCACGGCTTCGCGCACGACGGCCGGGTTGAAGTTGGGCGACACGATGAGCTGGCCGCCCGCCGCCTGCACATTACGAACATCCTCCACGCTCAGCACCGTACCGGCGCCGACCAGGGCTTGGGGACAGGCGGCGGCCAGGGCCGCAATGCTGTCGAGCGGCTGCGGCGAATTGAGCGGGACCTCGATCAGCGACCAGCCGGTGGACAGCAGCGCCTGGCCCACCGGCACGGCCTCGGCGGGACGCAGGCCGCGCAGGATGGCGACCAGCGGCAGGGTCTGCAGGGCGGCGGCAAATTTTGGGGAGGCGTTCATGGGGTCATGGGTTCATGGAAGAGAGGGGCAGGCAAGGTGTCGGCAATGGCACGCAGGCCGCGCCAGGTGGCGCTGGCGCCCACGCGACTGACCGTCACGCCCAGCTGCGCCAGCGCATGTTCATAACGCGCGGTCAGCGCCTCTGTGCCCATGAGCACCACCGCATCGCCGCGCTGCAGGTTCTGGGCTTTGAGTTCTTCGCCGATGACCAGCCCCGACAGGTAGCTGGGCAGGGCCTCGGGCGCCATGCGCTTGAAGAGGGACAGGGTGCGGGTGCTGAAGGCGGTGTGCAGCAGGCCGGGGCCGGCCAGCGCGCGGGCCACGCCCTGCCCGAAAGCGGCCATGTCAGCCGGCGGCTCCTCCGCCGGCAGGGTGCGCGCCAGAATCGAGTGCTGACGCAGCAAGGCGTAAAACTCGCCGGTCATCCAGGTCGAGAAATTCGTGATGCGGCCACCTGCGACCGTGACCCATTTGCTGTGCGTCCCCGGCAGCACCAGGCGCGCATCGGTGAGGCCCAGCAGCAGCAGGGCGCCGACGATCTGCGTTTCCTCGCCGCGCATGACATCGGGCACGCCGTCCGTGCTGGTGCTCAGGCCGGGCACGATGGCGATGCGGCCGGGCTCCAGCCATTGCAGCCCCGCGGCGATGTCGCTGAAACCGGCCGGACAGGCGCAATAGGGCGCTTCCTGCCAGCCCTGCTGGCTGCCGGCCATGCCGGAGATCAGGCACAAGGTGCCATTCGTCATCCAGTCGCCAAATGCGTTTTCAAAAACTGCCGGAAAGCCACCGGCTGCGACGCTGAGAATGCCGCGCGCCAGGGCGCGTTCCTGCAGCACCTGCCCGTCAGGGGCGACCAGCGCCCCGCGCAGCGACGAGGTGCCCCAGTCCACCGCCAGCAATCGTCGGCCGTTCATGCGGACCGGATGCAAGGGGTGGGGTCAGGCCTGCAGTTGCGCATGGTTCAGGACATGCCCTGCAGGGCATCGGCCGGGTAGGCGGGGCTGCGGCAATCCTCGATGTACTGTTCAATGATGGCCTTGAAGGACGCATCGGGCTTCAGGCCCAGCGCATGCGCCCGATCGGCGCTGGCACCGCGTGCCCAGTTGGCCACGATGCCGGCGATACGTTCGTCGCGTTCGAAACGCACCCGCCGGCGTACCGCAGGGCCGGCGACTTCTTCCAGGGCCTGCAGCATTTCGCCCACGCTGACATTGAGGCCCGGTAGATTGAGCGCCAAGCGCCCGCCCATGGCCTGCTGGCTGGCTTCGAACACGGTGATCAGGCCATGCACTGTGTTTGACGGCGATGACACCGGATGCGTGACGCTCGCATCCACCGGGCAGGTGGTTTCCTCGCCAGCCAGTGGTTCGCGGATGATGCCGCTGAAAAACGAGGACGCTGCGCCGTTGGGTTTGCCTGGGCGCACGGTGACCGTCATCAGGCGTGCCGAGCGGCCATCGACAAAACCCTTGCGGGTGTAGTCGGCAATCAGGTGTTCACACACCAGCTTGTGCATGCCGTAGGAGGTCTGCGGCGACGGCAGCGTGTGGTCGCTCACGAGGTCGGGCAGCGGGTTGGATACATCCGGGCCGAAAACCGCCACCGAACTGGCGAACACCAGCCGCGGGGCGTTGCCGGCCTTTCGCAGGCCGTCGAGCAGAAGGCGGGTGCTGTCGAGGTTGGAGCGCAGGCCCAGGTCGAAGTCGAGCTCGCACTCGCCCGACACGGCCGAGGCCAGGTGGAACACGGCGTCGAAGCCGCTGGCAAACAGGGCCGACTGGTTCAGCAGCGGGCCGGTGTGCACCCGCACCCGTTTGTCGGCCACCAGATCGGCGGGCGGTGCAAACATGTCGGCAATGTGCAGCTCGTCAACGGTCTGGCCGTCGAGGCTGTCCTTTTGAAGAATTGTGCGGGCCAGCCTGGCGCCGACAAAACCGGCGCCGCCGGTGATGAGTAATTTCATGTCAAGCCTTGTGAATATCAGTGGTTGTCGCGCGGCACGAAGGAGCCGCGTTTGCCGACCAGGAAGTCGAGGTCCACACCTTCGTCGGCCTGCAGCACATGGTCGACATACAGCTTCCAGTAACCCGAGGAGAGCGGCGGGGGGGGCGCCTTCCATTCGGCCAGGCGGCGCGCCAGCTCCTCGTCGCTGATGTGCAGATGCAGCTTGCGCTCGGGCACGTTGAGCTCGATCAGGTCGCCGTTCTGCACAATCGCCAGCGGGCCGCCGGCGGCCGCTTCGGGCGCGGTGTGCAGCACCACCGTGCCGTAGGCGGTGCCGCTCATGCGGGCGTCGCTGATGCGCACCATGTCGGTGATGCCCTTGCGCAGCACCTTGGGCGGTAGCGGCATGTTGCCGACCTCGGCCATGCCGGGGTAACCCTTGGGGCCGCAGTTTTTCAGCACCATGACACAGGTCTCGTCGATGTCGAGGTCCTCGTCGTCGATGCGTGCGTGGAAGTCCTCAATGTTTTCAAACACCACCGCGCGTCCGGTGTGCACCATCAGCGCGGGCGTCGCCGCACTCGGCTTGATGACCGCGCCGCGCGGCGACAGGTTGCCGCGCAGCACGGCAATGCCGGCCTTGTCCTTGAAGGGTGTGGCCAGCGGGCGGATCACCTCGGTGTTGTAGTTCTGTGCGTCGGCGATATTGGCACCAATGGTCTGGCCGTTCGCCGTGATGGCGCCCAGGTGCAGGTGCTGCGCGATTTCCTTCATCACCACCGGCAGGCCGCCGGCGTAACAGAAGTCTTCCATCAGGAACTTGCCGGAAGGCTGCAGATTGACCAGGCAGGGCAACTCGCTGGCCAGGCGGTCGAAGTCGTCCACCGTGAGTTTCACGCCGATGCGGCCGGCCATGGCAATCAGGTGGATCACCGCGTTGGTCGATCCGCCAATCGCGGCCAGGGTCTTGATGGCGTTCTCGAAAGCTTCACGAGTCAGGATTTTCGAGAGCACCAGGTCCTCATGCACCATTTCAACCGCACGGCGCCCGGCCATGCGCGCCAGCACATTGCGTCGGCCATCGACGGCCGGATAGGCCGCGTTGCCCGGCAGGCCGATGCCCAGCGCCTCCACCATGCTGGCCATGGTGCTCGCCGTGCCCATGGTCATGCAGTGGCCGTGGCTGCGGTGCATGCAGCTTTCAGCTTCAAAAAAGTCGGCCAGCTTGAGTGTGCCGGCACGCACCTGCTCGCTCATGCTCCAGACGCCGGTGCCCGAGCCGAGCTCCTGGCCGCGCCATTTGCCGCTGAGCATCGGGCCGCCGCTGACGCCCACGGTGGGCAGGTCCACGCTGGCCGCGCCCATGACCAGCGATGGCGTGGTCTTGTCGCAGCCCATCAGCAGCACCACGCCGTCGATCGGGTTGCCGCGAATGCTTTCCTCCACGTCCATGCTGGCGAGGTTGCGGTACAGCATGGCGGTGGGGCGCAGCAGGGTTTCGCCCAAGGACATGACGGGGAACTCGAGCGGGAAGCCGCCGGCCTCGTACACGCCGATCTTGACCTGCTCGGCAATCGTGCGGAAATGGCTGTTGCAGGGCGTCAGTTCGCTGAAGGTGTTGCAGATGCCGATGACGGGCCGGCCGTCGAACTGGTCGTGCGGCACACCCTTGCCCTTGACCCAGCTGCGGTAGGCGAAACCGTCGCGGTCCTGGCGGCCAAACCATTGCTGGCTGCGCAACTCTTCGGGTTTCTTCCGGGGGGTCTTGGGGTCGGTCATAGGGAAAATCCTTAAGTGATAAACATATTATCGTCATACCATTGCGCCGCGAATCCTAGTAATAACCACTAAACAGGCGGCAATGATCAAGAACGTTCACGGCAACACGGTTGACCACCTTGGCGAAGCCATTGTTGCGGGCCGGTATGCCGTGGGCGCGTCCATTCCGCCCGAGCCGGTGTTGTGCCAGGAACTCGGGGTCAGCCGCACGGTGGTGCGCGAGGCTGTGAAGTCGCTGATCGCCAAGGGCCTGATGACCACCGGGCCCAAGGTGGGCACCCGCGTGTTGTCGGAGGACCACTGGAACTGGTTCGACCCCGACGTCATCATCTGGCAGTCCAAGGCGGGACTGACCCCCGAATTCCTGCGCGACCTGCAGGACCTGCGTCGCGTGGTGGAACCGGCCGCGATGCGCCTGGCGGCGGAGCGCGCCACGGCGCAGGACATTGCCGAGGTCGAAGCCGCTTACGCCGGCATGAAACATGCCGTCGAGGAGGGTGGCGACTACGTCACGTACGACCTGCGTTTCCACCAGGGCCTGCTGCGCGCCAGCCGCAATCGCATGCTGGTGCAGATGAGCAAGGCGCTGGGGGCGCTGCTACGCACCAGTTTTGAAATTTCCACACGCCGCAAGGATGGCCCGAGCCACTCCCTGCCGCTGCACCGTGCCGTGCTGGACGCGGTGATCGCGCACCAGCCCGACGAAGCCGAGCGCGCGATCCGCGTGCTGATCGACGGCGCGAAAGAGGACATCGAAGAGGTGCTGGCCTCGCGCCGCCGTCTGCCCGTCCTGAGCAGCCCCGCACGGCAGCTCAAGGCGGCCTGAGCCATCCCATCAGACCACAGGCGAAAGATGAATTTGCAAAAAACAATGGATGCAGCGATTCACGGGTTCTTCAAGTTCCTGGAGCTGCTGGTGGTTGTCTGCATGGTGGCCATGGTCATCATGGTGTTCGGCAACGTGGTGTTGCGTTATGCCTTCAATTCCGGCATCTCCGTCTCCGACGAGATGTCGCGGTATTTCTTCATCTGGCTGACCTACATCGGCGCGATGCTGGCTATGCACGAAGGCGGGCATCTGGGCGTGGACACCCTGATCAAGCACCTGCCGGTATTGGGCAAAAAGGTCTGCCTGTTTCTCAGCGAAGCACTGATGCTGTTCTGCAATGTGCTCTTTTTCATGGGCACTTTCAAGATGCACGAGCTGCAGGTCACCAATGTGTCGCCGGTGGTCGGCATTTCCATGATCTGGATTTACGGCATCGGCTACGTTGTCAGTGTGGTGATGGGCCTGATCAACCTCAATGTGCTGTATCGCCTGGTCACCGGGCAGATCAGCGAGGCCGAACTGGTGCAGGTGATCGAAACCGAAGGCCTGGCCGACGTCGAAAAACAAATGCAGGGAAGCAAGGCATGACCGTCAGCGTTTTCATTCTCAGCCTGCTGGCCGCCATGGCCATCGGCATGCCGATCGCCTATGCGCTGCTGGTCTGCGGCGTCACGCTGATGGCTTTCCTGGCGGCCACCAGCGGCCTCGTCACGTTCGACAGCCAGATCCTGGCTCAGCGTTTTGTCGACGGTGCCGACAACTTCCCGCTGCTGGCCGTGCCCTTCTTTTTGCTGGCGGGCGAATTCATGAATGCCGGTGGCATCAGCCGCCGCATTGTCAACCTGGCGATGGCCTGGGTCGGGCATTTTCGCGGCGGCCTCGGTTACGTCACGGTGATTGCCGCGGTCATCATGGCTTCCTTGTCGGGTTCGGCGATTGCCGACACCGCCGCGCTGGCCGCCCTGCTGATTCCCATGATGCGTGCTGCCGGTTACAACGTGGGCCGGGCCTCGGGGCTGGTGGCGTCGGGCGGCATCATTGCGCCGGTGATACCGCCTTCGATCGGCCTGATCATTTTCGGCGTGGCCGGCAACGTCTCCATCACCAAGCTGTTTCTGGCCGGCATCGTTCCCGGCATCCTGATGGGCGCGGCGATCGGGCTCACCTGGTGGTGGGTGGCCAGGAAGGAAAACGTTCCCGCAGCGCCCAGATTGCCGATGCCGGAGCGCCTGCGCATCACGGCCCAGGGCGGCTTTGCCCTGACCCTGCCCATCGTCATCATCGGCGGCATGAAGTTCGGCATCTTCACGCCCACCGAGGCCGCCGTGGTGGCCGCCGTTTACAGCTTTGTCGTCGGCATGTTCATCTACCGCGAGCTCAAGTGGTCCGAGCTCTACGGCCTGATCCTGGCAGCCGGCAAGACCACCGCGGTGGTGATGTTCCTGGTGGCTGCGGCCATGGTCAGCGCCTGGCTGATCACGGTGGCCAACATCCCCACCGAAGTCGCCAACATGATGGCGCCTTTCATGGGCAACAAGATGCTGCTGATGCTTGTGATGATGGTGCTGATCATCATTGTCGGCACCGCGCTGGACTTCACGCCGACCGTGCTGATCCTCACGCCGGTGCTGATGCCGGTGGTGCTCAAGGCCGGCATCGACCCGGTGTATTTCGGCATCATGTTCATCATGAACAATGCCATCGGCCTGATCACGCCGCCGGTGGGCACGGTACTTAACGTGGTCTGCGGCGTCGCCAAGATCAGCATGGATGAGGCCTTCAAGGGTGTGCTGCCTTTCCTCATGGCGCAACTGGCCGTGCTTTTCCTGCTGGTGCTTTTTCCCTCCATCGTCACCGAGCCGCTCAAATGGTGGATGCGATGACTTCCCTTTCCCAACCCCTGTCGTTTATATAAAAGGAGACAACCATGTTCAAACGTAGAACCCTGGCCCTGGCCGCAGCCGCCTTGCTGGTGGCCACTTCGAGCTTCGCGCAGTTTGCCGAACGCACGATCAAGTTCACCAACGGCGTCAACGAAGACCACCCGGTCGGCGTCGGCGTCAAGAAGATGCAGGAAGTGCTCGCCGCCAAGACTGGCGGCAAGATGAAGATCAATGCCTTCTGGGGTGGAGCCGCGGGCGGTGACCTGCCGGCCACGCAGGCGCTGCGCGCCGGCACCCAGGAGATGGTGTGCACCTCGAGCTCGCCGCTGGTGGGCATCGTCAAGGAGCTCGGCGCCTTCGATCTGCCCTTCCTGTTCGCCAATGAGAAGGAAGCCGATGCCGTGCTCGACGGCCCGGCTGGTGCCTACTTCAACAAGAAGCTGGAAGAAGCCGGCCTGATCAACCTCGCCTACTGGGAAAACGGTTTCCGCAACCTGACCAACAGCAAGCGGCCGGTCGCCAAGGCGGAAGATTTTGACGGCGTCAAGGTTCGTGTGATGCAGAACAACATCTTCATCGACACCTTCAAGACCCTGGGTACCAACGCTGTGCCCATGGCTTTCGGCGAGGTGTTCACCGCGCTGGAAACCAAAACCATCGACGGCCAGGAAAATCCCTTCGTGACCATTGAGACGTCGAAGTTCAATGAAGTGCAGAAGTACCTGTCGGTGACGCGCCATGCCTACACGCCGTTCCTGATCCTCTACAGCAAGAAACTGTGGGACCAGCTGAACCCGCAGGAGCAGGCGGTGCTGCGTGAAGCGGCGATGGAGGGCCAGAAGGTCCAGCGCGCGGCCAACCGTGCGCTCAATGAAAAGTCCCTGGCCAGCCTCAAGGCCAAAGGGATGCAGGTCAACGAAGTCAGTGCGGCCGAGCAGAAACGCATGTTCGACAAGGTCAAGCCCGTCTATGACAAAAACATCCCGACCATTGGCGCTGAACCCGTCAAGATGGTGATGGACGCGCTGAAGAAGGCGCGCGGCGGTTAAACGGCGCTTCGGCCGGATCGTCACAAGGCCGCAGGGGTTTGCTCTTGCGGCCTTTTTTTACGGAGCTTTTTCATTGAAGATCACCAAAGTCGAAACCCTGCGCTTGGGCGAGTTTCCCAACATCATCTGGGTCCGCATCCACACCGACGAAGGTCTGGTCGGCCTGGGTGAAACCTTCATGGGGGCTGCAGCCGTGGAAGCCTACATCCACGAATGGGCCGGTCCCAAGCTGCTGGGCAAGGACCCGCTGGCCATCGAGGCGCGCAACAAGGACATCACCGGTTACCTCGGCTGGCGCGGCTCCGGTGTGGAAACGCGCGGCAACTCGGCCATCGACATCGCGTTGTGGGACATTTTCGGCAAGGCGGCCAACATGCCGCTATACACTGCGCTGGGCGGCAAGAGCCGCGACAGCATACGCATCTACAACACCTGCGCCGGTTACCAGTACGTGCGCAGCACCGTCAACCAGAGCAGCGCCAACTGGGGCATCGGCGACGCCAAAAAGTCCAACGCCGGACCTTATGAGGACCTCGAAGGCTTTTTGCACCATGCCGATGAACTGGCGCAGTCGCTGCTCTCCGAAGGCGTGACGGCCATGAAGATCTGGCCCTTCGATCCGGCGGCCGAAAAAAGCGACGGCCAGTACATCAGCAACGCCGATCTGGACTTGGCGCTGGAGCCGTTTCGCAAGATCCGCTCCGCGGTCGGCGAACAGATGGACATCATGGTCGAATTCCACAGCTTGTGGCGGCTGCCGATGGCGCAGAAAATCGCCCGCGCGCTCAAGCCTTTCAACACCTTCTGGCATGAAGACGCGATCCGCATGGATTCGCTGGACCTGCTCAAACAATATTCGAAAGACTGCGACGCGCTGATCTGCGCCAGCGAAACGCTGAGCTACAAATGGGGCTTCAAGGACTACCTGCAGACCGGCGTGGCCGGTGTCGCCATGCTGGACCTGAGCTGGTGCGGCGGCCTGACCGAGGCGCGCAAGATCGCAGCCATGGCCGACGCCTGGCAATTGCCGGTGGCGCCGCACGACTGCACCGGACCGGTGGTGTGGGCGGCGTCCAGCCACCTGTCCCTGCACGCACCCAATGCCCTGATCCAGGAAAGCGTGCGCGCTTTCTACACCGGCTGGTACAAGGAGCTCGTGACCGAGTTGCCCACGGTAACCCAGGGCATGCTCAGCCTGAACGGCAAACCCGGGCTCGGACTGGAGTTGCTGCCCGATCTGCACCAGCGCGCTGACGCCACCGTGCGCTGGTCGACTTAGTCGCCAGCGTCGATCGAGAAGGCAGAATGTGACGCAGATGAGTTCCGATATTTTTGTGGTCATGGGCGTCAGCGGCTGCGGCAAAAGCACCGTGGGCGCCCAGCTGGCGGCCGCCTTGGGCCTGGAGTTTCTCGAGGGCGACAGCCTGCATCCCGCGGCCAACGTGGCGCGCATGGCCGCCGGCGTGGCGCTGAGCGACGCGGACCGCGAGGGTTGGCTGCAAACGCTGGCCGGGCGGCTGCAACAGGCGCGGGCGGACGGGCGGGGGCTGGTGCTGTCGTGCTCCGCGCTCAAGCGTGCCTACCGCGACATCCTGCGGCGCGGTGCGCCCGACGCCCGTTTTCTCCACTTGCAGGGCGACTACCCCTTGCTCGCGGCCCGCATGGCCGCGCGAACCGGCCATTACATGCCGCTATCGCTGCTGGCCAGCCAGCTCAGCACGCTGGAAGCGCCCGACCCGGGGGAAAATGCGCAAAGCTTCGACCTTTCCAGCCGGCCCGAGGACATCGTGGCCGCCGTGCTGGCCTGGCGGAAAAACTCCGGTGCCTGAGCCCACCCCTTATTTACTTTTCACGGATTGCCCATGACTGTTTTCACCAAGATCACGCTTTACACCGGCCCCGATGGTCGCGCCGGATTCCGCGAGGAGCCGCTTGCGCTGACCGAGGGGTCGCCGCAAGCGCTGTTGTCGCCCTTGATGCCGTCGACCGGTTACCAGCTGCGCCACAGCCCGGTGGGTTTTCGCAGCCAGTTTCATTGCACGGTGACACCGCAGTGGGTGGTCATTCTCGGCGGCCAGATGGAAATCGGCCTGCAGGATGGCACATCGCGCGTGTTCAAGCCCGGGGAGCATTTCTATTCTGCCGATCTGCTCCCGCCGGGCACCTCGTTTGACGCGGCCATCCACGGCCACTGGAGCCGCCAGGTCGGGCCGGACCCGCTGGTGACGCTGTTTGTGCAGGGCTGACAGCGGCGCCGGCAGTGCGGTCATTGCTATTGAATCAGTAGCTGGAGGCGACCACCTGTCAAGGGCTGGAGGCCAAAAAGGCCATTGATTTCAGTGGGGCTGCAGCTCACCCGAGAGCAGCACGCGGCGTCCCGGCTGGCCGGCCTGGACGGCGTTCACCAGGGCCGCGGCGACGTCGGCCGCTGCAATCGCGCGGTAGTTGCGCGGAATCAGCGGCTTGAACAGGCGCATGGCGACCAGGGCGAGCTGTTCGCCGGGTCGGCTGGCTTGCGCCAGGGCCGCGCGGTCGCCTGCCAAAACCGAGGGACGTGCGAACACCACACTGTCGTAGCCGAGCTGGCTGACAGCGTCTTCCATCTCGCCTTTGACGCGGTTGTAAAAAACAGGGGATTTTGGGTCGGCGCCCATGGCGCTGACGATGCCCAGGCGGGTCGCGCCGGCGGCACGCGCCGATCTGGCCAGGGCCACGACAGCGTCGAAATCGACCGCCCGGAACGCCTGCTGGCTGCCCGCCACCTTGAGGGTGGTGCCCAGCGCGATGAACACATCGTCCACCGGCGGGGCTGAAAACTCAGGGAGCGAATCGCTCAGATGCGCCACCAGTTTGGGGTGCACGGGACCAGGCTTTCGGCGGCCCACGCAGTGGACCGCCGAATAACTTTTATCGGCCAGTAAACGAGCCAGAATTTCCCGACCGACCAGACCCGTTGCTCCGGCCACCAGAGCCACCCGAGCGGCCGCCGCCACCACCGCCACCGCCACCGCCGGCTGGCCGTCCGCCACCGCGGTAGTTGCCGCGGTTGCCGCCCGTGGGCTGGCCGGAGGAGGGGAAGCCGGAAGAGACATGGCTGCTCGGTTGGGCATCGCCGCGTTCCTGGGGTTCACGCTGACGTGGGGGTTGGTCATTGAAATTCCTCGCTTGCTGCTGCTGCTGTGGCTGGCCGCCTTGCGAAGAATAACCCGAGTTCTGGCGTGGCTGGCCACCCTGGGGCTGGCTGCGGCCACCGCCGCCGCCACTGCGGCCTCGTCCGCCACCACCACCGCCATTGCCACCACCGTTGCCGCCGCCGCCATTGCCGGCGCCTCGGCCCGCCTGGGGCTTGTTCTCGCGGATGCGCGTCATCATTTCGGATCTAGCTGCCTTGGCGGCGGCCTGCA
This sequence comes from Polaromonas sp. YR568, assembly GCF_943371715.1. Lineage (GTDB taxonomy): Bacteria > Pseudomonadota > Gammaproteobacteria > Burkholderiales > Burkholderiaceae_C > Polaromonas. The sequence continues at coordinate 78,333 of NZ_CALRVW010000005.1, forward strand.
TCACGTCACGGCTAGGCGGTTTGCCCAGGCCGCCCCAGATGGTCTGGCGGCCCATGGCCAGCGGCTCGGCCTTTTCGCCGGGCTCGGCTTCAAAGCCGGGCACGATGACTTTTTCGATGTTCTGCTTGGTGAAACGCTCGATGTCCTGCATGAAGCCTTCCTCGTCCAGGCAGACCAGGCTCACGGCTTCGCCGCTGTTGCCGGCGCGGCCGGTGCGGCCGATACGGTGCACGTAATCTTCGCTGACATTGGGGATTTCATAGTTCACGACGTGTGGCAGCTCGTCGATGTCGATGCCGCGGGCGGCAATGTCGGTGGCCACCAGCGCGCGGATGCTGCCGCTCTTGAAGTCCTGCAGCGCCTGGGTGCGGGCGGTCTGGCTCTTGTTGCCGTGCAGCGCCATCGCCGGGATGCCGTTTTTCGTCAGGTGTTCGGCCACGTTGTTGGCGCCGAACTTGGTGCGCGTGAACACCAGCACCTGGCTCCAGTTGTGCTCGTTGATGATGTGCGTGAGCAGCGCTTTTTTCTTGCCGCGACCGACCGGGTGGATGGTCTGCGTGATGCGCTGCACCGTGGTGTTGCGCGGGGTCACCTGGATGTGCAGCGGGTCGCGCAGCAGGCCGTTGGCCAGGTCGCGGATCTCGTCGCTGAAGGTGGCGGAAAACAGCAGCGTCTGCTTCTGCTTGGGCACCAGGGCCAGCACCTTCTTGATGTCGTGGATGAAGCCCATGTCCAGCATGCGATCGGCTTCGTCGAGCACCAGGATCTGCACCTGGCTCAGGTCCAGCGTGCCCTGGCTGGCGTGGTCCAGCAGGCGGCCGGGGGTGGCCACCAGGATGTCCACGCCGCGGCGCAGTTTTTCAATCTGCGCGCCCATGCCGACACCGCCGAACATCACCATGGAGGAGAGTTCGAGGTATTTGCCGTAGAGGCGAACGCTTTCTTCGACCTGCGCGGCGAGTTCGCGCGTCGGGGTCATGATCAGGGCGCGCACGGCATTGACGCCGCGCTTGTTTTTCAGGGACGGCTCGGACGACAGGCGCTGCAGCATGGGCAGCACGAAGGCCGCGGTTTTGCCGGTGCCGGTCTGGGCGCCGCCGAGCAGGTCGCCGCCTGCCAGCACGGCAGGGATGGCCTGGGCCTGGATCGGGGTAGGAACGGTATAGCCCTGCTCAAGCACGGCTTTAAGAATGGCCGGGGCCAAGTTCAGATTTTCAAAAGTCATTGATGGTGCACGCGAAGGTGCCAAAGATCGGCCAGTCGGGGGCTGTTGAAGCCTCCGCCAGTGAAAGGCAGACGGGTAAAAAAGTCAGGCTGGGCACCCAAACTGTCACCGAAGGTGTGCCTAATTGCTGCAGGCAACTGGAGCCAGCAACCCGTGTATTGTCGCATGGAACGATAATCGGGGGGTTCACGCCAGAAACGCGCCTTGATTCAGGGTGCATGCCCCCCAGCTAAGGTGTGTGGTTTTTGTTTGCAGCATCACCGCCGGCCAGCCTGCCTTGCAGGCCGGTCCGGTCAGGTTCCCTGCGTTGTTTTCCCCTTAAGAGAAGTTAATCCCGATGGCCCAGTACGTATTTACCATGAACAAGGTCGGCAAGATCGTGCCGCCCAAGCGTCAGATTCTCAAAGACGTTTCCCTCAGCTTTTTCCCGGGCGCCAAGATCGGCGTGCTCGGCACCAACGGTTCCGGCAAGTCCACGCTGCTCAAGATCATGGCCGGCCTGGACCACGAGATCGAAGGCGAAGCCACGCCGATGCCGGGCCTGAACATCGGCTACCTGCCGCAGGAGCCCAAGCTGGACCCCGAACACACCGTGCGCGAGAGCGTGGAAGCCGGCATGGGCGCGGTGTTTGCCGCCAAGGCCCAACTCGAAGCCGTCTACACCGCTTACGGCGAGCCCGATGCCGACTTTGACGCGCTGGCCGCCGAGCAGGCACGCCTGGAAGCCATCATCGCCACCTCCGGCAGCGACTCCGAGCACCAGCTCGAGATCGCCGCCGACGCCCTGCGCCTGCCGCCCTGGGATGCCAAGGTCGGCGTACTGTCAGGTGGCGAGAAACGCCGCGTGGCCCTGTGTAGCCTGCTGCTGTCCAAGCCCGACATGCTGCTGCTCGACGAGCCGACCAACCACCTGGACGCCGAATCGGTGGACTGGCTCGAGCAGTTCCTGCAGCGTTACCCCGGCACCGTGGTGGCCATCACCCATGACCGCTACTTCCTGGACAACGCCGCCGAGTGGATTCTGGAGCTGGACCGCGGTCGCGGCATCCCCTGGAAAGGCAACTACAGCACCTGGCTGGAGCAAAAGGGCGAACGCCTGGCGCAGGAGCAAAAGGGCGAGGAAGCCCGCGCCAAGGCCCTGAAGAAGGAGCTCGAATGGTCACGCCAGAACCCGAAAGCGCGCCAGGCCAAGAGCAAATCGCGTCTGGCCCGCTTTGAAGAGCTGTCCGACTTTGAATACCAGCAGCGCAACGAGACCCAGGAGATTTTCATTCCGGTGGCCGAGCGCCTGGGCAATGAGGTCATCGAATTCAAGAACGTCAGCAAGTCCTTCGGCGACCGCCTGCTGATCGACAACCTGAGCTTCAAGATCCCGGCCGGCGCCATTGTCGGCATCATCGGCCCGAACGGCGCCGGCAAGTCCACGCTGTTCAAGCTGATTGCCGGCAAGGAGCAGCCCGACAGCGGCGAGGTGTTGATCGGCAAGACCGCGCGCATGGCTTTTGTCGACCAGCACCGCGATGACCTGGCCAACGAAAAAACCGTCTGGGAAGACATCTCCGGCGGCCTCGACATGCTGACCGTCGGCAAGTTCACCATGCCCAGCCGCGCGTATGCCGGCCGCTTCAACTTCAACGGCGCCGACCAGCAAAAACGCGTGGGCATGCTTTCGGGCGGCGAGCGCGGGCGCCTGCACCTGGCCAAGACGCTGATTGCCGGCGGCAACGTGCTGATGCTCGATGAACCGTCGAACGACCTGGACGTGGAAACGCTGCGTTCACTCGAGGACGCGCTGCTCGAATTCGCCGGCTCCATCATGGTGATCAGCCATGACCGCTGGTTCCTGGACCGCATCGCCACCCACATCCTGGCGGCCGAAGGCGACAGCCAGTGGACCTTCTTCGATGGCAACTACCAGGAATACGAAGCCGACAAGAAAAAGCGCTTGGGCGAAGAGGGTGCCAAGCCCAAACGCATGCGGTTCAAGGCATTGCATTGAGCCCCCACGGTCGCTCACTGCGTGTAGCTCCTTGCCCCCCGAGGGGGCCGCTGCGCCTGCGGTCTGGCAAAGCCAGTCCCGCGGCCCCTGCTTGGCTTGAGCGCTGGTGCGCGGAGGCTGCTGCTCCACATGACTGATGAAGCTGTCCTCGCGGCCACCAAGCACTGGCTCGAAAAAGCCGTAATCGGACTGAACCTGTGCCCGTTTGCCAAGGCGGTGTATGTCAAGAACCAGGTACGCCTGGTGGTCAGCCATGCGCGTCATGCGGATGATCTGCTTGAAGAGCTCGACAGGGAGCTCGACCTGCTGGTGGCTACACCGGCGGAGGAGATCGACACCACGCTGCTGATCCATCCCACGCTGTTTGATGACTTCCTGGACTTCAATGATTTCCTGGAAATTGCCGAAGGGGTGGTGGACGAGCATGGCCTCGAGGGCGTGGTGCAGCTCGCCAGTTTTCACCCGAAGTTCCAGTTCGAAGGCACCGAGCCCGACGACATCGGCAACTTCACCAACCGCGCGCCGTTTCCCATCCTGCACCTGCTGCGCGAAGACAGCGTGGAACGCGCGGTCGAGGCCTTCCCTGAGGCCGATGCCATTTTCGACGTCAACATCCAGACGCTGGAAAAGCTCGGCCACGCCGGCTGGCAGGCGCTCCTCGACAAACCCTGACGAAGCAGGCGGCGCTCCGCGGCTGGCCGGGGCAGTGATTGCGGGGTGAAGTCCGTGCGCGCCGGAATTGATTTGCATCAATGCACGGCGGGCGCAGGTACTTATGCTGGCCGTCTGTTGTCTGCTTTGGAGCGAGCCATGAAAACCAATGTGGGAACCATCGACAAGGTGCTGCGCATCGTGGTCGGGCTGGTCGTACTGTCGCTGTTTTTTGTTCTCGAAGGCCAGGCGCGCTGGTGGGCGCTGGTGGGTCTGGTGCCGCTGCTCACCGGGGTGTTCGGTGTCTGCCCGCTTTATTCGCTGCTGGGGCTCAGCACCTGCCCGATGGACCGCAAGCCCGCGGGCCGTTGAGCGCCTGACAGCGCTACAGCTTCTGCAGCTTCAGGCGCACCAGCTGGATGTTGTTGCGCAGCGCATAAAGCTCGTCGGCGTAGGACAGCGGCACGCTGATCTTTTCAGCACGGCTTTCGAGCTGGTTCAGCTCCTCGAGCAGTTCCTCGGTGCCTCCGTTTTCTTCCGCCCGCATTTCAATATGGCGCAGCTGGCCGTACCAGCGGAAGATGCGCGAGCGCACGCGAAACTCGTACAGCGGCGGCACGATGCGTGACAGCGGCAGCAGCACCGCAATGATGATGCCCATCACCAGCCACATGCGCTCGACCAGGTTGGCCACCCAGAACGGCAGGTAGCGCTGCAGCAGCGGCGCGCCGGCCTGGATGCTGCGCTCGGCTTCCTTGGCCACCGGCCGTTCGTTGTTCTTGACATTGGGGTACTCGCGGGCGCGCTTGAACCAGCCGGCACTGCCGTGGATCTCGTTGCCGGCCAGCGCAAACAGCTGCAGCAGCGCCGGATGGGTGCTGGTGCGTGTGAGCAGGGTGGTGGTGGGCGCGACCAGGCGCACGTCCTGCGGCGGAATGTTGCCGGCCAGGTCCACCACGCCGCGCGGCAGCACGGCCGGGCTCAGGAAGGCAAAGCGCCGGGAGTAGGCTTCGCTCTGCGCAAAGTCCATCAGCTTGACGCCCGGCGTCTGCAGCAGCATCTGCACCATCAGCGACTCGGGCGCCGAGGCAAACACAATCGCGTCCAGCTCGCCCTGCAAAAAGGCGACGGTGGCCGGGGTCTGTTCGAGCTGGGAAATCTTCAGTGCGCCGGGCTCGATGCGGTTGCTCTCGAGCAGCTTGTTCATCAGGTTGGGCACACCGCTGCCGGGCGTGCCGACGTTGACGCGCAGGCCCTGCAATTGCGTCAGCGAGGCCAGCACCGCGCCCTGGTTGCTGGTGCCGGGCGTTGCTACCGCGACTTTTTGGGCGGCCTCTTCGCGATAGAACAGCCAGACCGGCTCCAGAAACAGGCTGCCCAGCGATTCGAGTTCCTCGTCGGTGTCCACATCGGCGGCGCTGGTTCCTCCCTGAACAAAACCGAGATCGGCCTTGCCTTCGCGCAGCAACTGCAGGTTGGCCGCCGAACCTTCGGAGGGCAGCAGCTCCACGGTGATGCCGTCCTTGGCCAGGATGCGCGCGTAACGTTTGCCGAATTCCTCGTACGCACTTTGCGCGGGGCCGGTGGCCAGCGTGACGCGTTTGGGCGGGTTGGGGTCCAGCCACCAGTAGGCCAGCACCAGCAGCGTGGCGGCCAGCACCACGAAGGGTCCGGCGGAGACGGCCAGATCGCGCAGCGACAGCAGGGTGTAGCGTATGGTTTTGGGCATGCCGGCACCTTAACATGGACCGCTCAGACCACGGCGGGCATGTTTTTCTCAGTATAAAACAGGCTGCAGCCCAATTTCCATATGCACCGATTGCTACATTATTGATAGCATCAGGAGCCGCCGTGCAGGAACACCAGCACCGCATTGAGCAGGTAGGTGGCCAGCAGGCCCACGCTGACCCAGCTTGCAAAACGCAATACGCGCCCCTGGGGCCGCATCACCAGCCCGATCATCACCAGCCCGCTCATGACCACGGCGGCGACCGCCGTGCCCGCATGCACGGGTGCGGCGTCGGCAAGCAGCGGGCCGCGGGTGTAAAAAATGTCGTCGATCGCCAGAATGGTCACGTTGAACAGGTTGCTGCCGAGCAGGTTGCCAATGGCCATGTCGAGCGCACGCAGACGCAGGGCCGACAGCGTGACCGCGATTTCAGGCAGCGTGGTCACCAGCGCCATGAACAGCGTGCCGACAAAACTGCGGCTCCAGCCCATGGCCTGGGCCAGCTGGTCGGCGATGGAGGGCAGCCAGCTGCCGGCCGCCAGCACCACCAGTGCTGCGAGCCCGAAGCGGATCCACTGCCGCCTCAGTGGCGGCGCCGGGCCGGAGGTCGCATCGGGGGCGGGTTTGGACCGCAGCGACTGCTCGTGTGCGAAGACGCTGCGCAGCGCCAGCAGGTACAACGCCAGCAGCACCGGGCTGTACAGCCCCAGATGCAGCATGGCCGGTGTGGCGGCAGGCAGCAGCAGGCTCATGGCGACAAAGCCCAGCATCACCACGCCAAAGGCGGCGGACAGCAGGTGCGCCGCGCTGGCGTGGCGGTAGATCGGCTGGCGCGGCTGCAAGGCATCGATCACCACCAGGAACACGAGGTTGAACACGCAGGCGCCGAGCGCATTGCCCACGGCCAGGTTGGGTGCACCGATGACCGTGACGGCGCTGATGCCCGAGGCCAGCTCGGGCAGCGAGGTCACCGTGGCCAGCAGCGCCAGGCCCATCCAGCCGCCCGTGAGCCCGGTGGCTTTGGCGATCTGGTCGGCACTCCGGCACAACACATAACCCGCGCCGGCGATCAGCACCGCGCACAGCAGGAACTGGAGGGCGAGCACGAGCAGGTTCATGCTTGTGCTGTCCGCCTCTGACCAAGGCGCGCGATCAGCTTGCGCAGTTCTTCGGCCCACAACACGCTGCTGGCCAGCAGCAACAGGGGCAGCAGGGAGGCGGGTGCCAGCGGCACGGTGTAAAACAGCGTGTTCATGAACGGGGCATACAGCACCAGCAGCTGCAGCGCAACACTCAGGGCCAGGCCGCCGAGCAGCCAGGGGTTTTTCAGCAGCCCCAGCCGGAATGCCGAGCGGGTGGCCGACTGGCAGTTGAGCACATTGAACCACTGGCACATCGCCAGCACGGTGAAGGTTTCGGTGCGCACCAGGTCAATCGGCAAACCCTGTCCGAGCCGCCAGACGAACCAGCCGAAGGTGACCAGCACGGCGGTGGCCGACATCAGCAGCACGCGGCCCAGCATGGTGCGATCCACCAGACTGTCGTTGCGCGGCACCGGCGTGCGTTTCATCTCGTCGCCGTCGGGCGGGTCCATCACCAGGTTCACCGTCAGGGTGCCCTCGGTGACGATGTTGATCCACAGGATCTGCACCGCCGCCAGCGGCAGCGGGTAGCCGGCCAGCAAGGCCAGCAGCAGCACCACGACCTCGTCGATGGAGGTGGCAAACAGGTAGAGGATGACTTTTTTCAGGTTGCCGTACACCACGCGCCCCTGCTCGACCGCACCGACGATGGTGGCGAAGTTGTCGTCGGTGATGATGATCTTGGCCGCGCTTTTGGCCACCTCGGTGCCGGTGATGCCCATCGCCACTCCGACATCGGCGCGCGCCAGCGCCGGTGCGTCGTTGACGCCGTCGCCGGTCATCGCCACCACCTCGCCTTGCGCCTGCAGGGCTTCGACGATGCGCAGCTTCTGCGCCGGATGCACACGTGCAAACACCGAGATGTGGGCCAGCCCGTCGCGCAGGTCTGCCTCGTTCATGCGTTCGAGTTCGGTGCCGTCCACCGCACGGTCGCCGTCACGCGCAATGCCGAGTTCGCGGGCAATCGCCAGGCCGGTGAGCTTGTGGTCGCCGGTCACCATGACGGGCCGGATGCCGGCTGCGCGGCATTCGGCGACAGCGGCCTTGACCTCCTCGCGCGGCGGGTCGATCTGGCCGGCCAGGCCGAGCAGGTGGGCGCGCCCGGCCAGCGCGTCGAAACCGGCCTCGGGGTCCAGCACATCGTCTTCCACCACGGCAAAGGCCAGCACCCGCAGCGCACGTGCCGCCATGGCGTCGGCGGCCGCGCGTGCCGCATGAATCACGGCCGTCCCGTCGGCCGCGCACAGGTGCAGCAGCACCTCGGGCGCGCCCTTGATGAAGACGCGGCGCGGTGCACCGGCAAAACGATGGCGCGTGGCCATCATGCGTGTGTCGGCGTCGAAGGCCAGTTCGGCTTCACGCGGCGCTTCGCGGGCAAGTTGTTCCAGATCCATGCCCGCCTTGGCGGCCAGCACCTTCAGCGCGCCTTCGGTCGGGTCGCCCAGCACCGACCACTGCGTGCGTGCTTCCTCGGGCGGCAGCAGCTGCGCGTCGTTGCACAGCGCGGCAGCCTGCAGCAGCGGCAGCAGGGCCGCATCACCGGAACTCAGTTGGCCCTCGGGGGCGTAACCCGTGCCGCTGACGGACACCTCCAGCCCGCCGGGCAGCCACAAGGCGCTGACCGTCATTTCGTTGCGTGTCAGGGTGCCGGTCTTGTCGGTGCAGATCACGGTCGTCGAACCCAGGGTCTCGACGGCCGACAGGCGGCGGATGATGGCACCGCGCCCCGCCATGCGCTGCATGCCGACGGCCAGCGCGATGGTCATGGCCACCGGCAGGCCTTCGGGCACCATGGACACCATCTGGCTGATGGCCACCATCAACACATCGGCCAGCGGCAGATCCCGGAACATGCCGAGCGCGACCACCGCGACAAAAAGCACCAGCGCGGCGACGACCAGCGCGCGGCCAAACTGCGCGATGCGCTGCTCCAGCGGCGTCTGGGGGTCGGCGGCCGCTTCGGTCAGCCCGGCGATGCGGCCGACTTCGGTCTGGCTGCCAATGGCCACGACCACCGCCCGTGCGCGGCCGGCAGTGGCGTAGGTGCCGGAGAACAGCATGTTGCGGCGGTCCGCCAGCCCGGTGGACTCGGCCAGGGGTGCCACCGCCTTGCTGACCGGGACCGACTCGCCGGTCAGCGCGGCTTCGGCAACCTGCAGCTGCGCTTCCTCGATCAGGCGGGCATCGGCACCAATCGCGTCGCCGGCCGCGAGCAGCAGCAGATCGCCCGGCACCAGTTCCCGCGCCTCGATCATGGCCTCCTGCCCATCGCGCAACACGCGCACCCGCAGCGCGGCGAGCCGGCGCAGCGAGGCCATCGATCGTTCGGCGCGGCCTTCCTGGAAGGTGCCGACCACGGCATTGACCAGCACCACGGCCAGGATGACCACTGCGTCGCCGTAATGCGCCATGGCAATCGCCAGGACCGCGGCGGCAAACAGGATGTAGATCAGCGGGCTCTTGAACTGGCGCGCGAACACGGCCAGCATCGAGCGGCGCGGCGGTTCTGGCAGGGCGTTGGCGCCTTCGCGCGCGCGGCGGGTGTCCACTTCGGTTGCGCTGAGCCCCAGGTCGGGATCGCAGGCCAGTTGGGCCAGGACCTCGCCGGTCGGCAAGGCATGCCACGGGGGAGGAGCGGGCGCAGGCCCGCTGTGTGAGGAGAGGGTCTTGGCGGTCATGGGCAGGGCAGGTTGATCTTGGCAGGGTAGCGCAAAAATCGGCCACCCCGGCCCGCAAGCCGCGACCTCAGCGAACGGGAGGGCCTGCCGCTTGCGTTACATCAAGCCCGGTGCCATCGCGGTGATCATGCCGCCATCAGAGGCTGGTGCTGCACCGCGGGGTCCATGACTGTCTGCAGGGATGGCCGGCGTGATGTACCCAAGGGCACCATCCCCTTTGATGCATATCAATTCGCCGTCGCGTGGCGCCGTTAGCATGGACTTTCGAAACCTGCACGTCCAGCACGTCCATGAAACTTGCTTTCAGCACCCGCAACAAACGCCACACCGCATTCCTGGTGTTGCTGGGGTGGCTGTTTGCCCTGGCTTCAGGGGTCGCCAATTCCTGCTTGCTGGAAGCGCGTGCAACGCACGCTCACGCAGCACCCGTCGAATGGTCCGAAACAGCACTGGCTTCGCTTGTCTCTCCAGGTCATGCGGGCGTTGTGGCTGGCCACGGCGGCGACGACTCGCACGCCGCCAAGGCCCCGTGCCTGAAGGCCTGCGAAGACGGCGCGTATTCCCTGTCCAGGCAGCATCTGAAGGCGACCCAGGCCGATCCCGGTCCGGCGCCTCTCATGTCAATTCTCTGGACAGCGGTGACGCCTGCTATCACGAAGCCCCGGCGAATGGACGACGTCCAACCTGCCTTACCTGAGCGACCCATCCGGGTCCGCTACTCGCGGCTGGCACTCTAGCCGCCTTCCGGCAGCTGCTCCGGAACCTCGCGTTTCGGGATCTGCGCCCACATTTACCCAGTCCAACGTCTGAGGGTGGAGCCGGGCATCACGCCAGCGCCGGCGTTTAACCGGGCACGCAGCATTCCCTCTCCTCCTTCAACACATTGGCCATGCGCTGACTGCAGGCTGCATTTCAGTACAGATTAATTCCCGAGGAGATCGACATGGTTGACACACGAGACTACCCATTGAGTCGGCGCAGCCTGTTCGCTGGCGCGATAGCCTGCACCGGCCTTGTGCTGGCGACAGCGCTCCGAGGGGCAATGGCTCAGGCAAGCCCTGAAGCGATCGCTACGCGATCGACGAGCGATGGAGGCGTGACACCGGCGCCCGCTTGCTTGTCTGGATTGTCTACAGCCCTCCGGCCGGCTTAGCAGGGCGCTGGCTGGGGCGACGCCTGGGTCAGGTCTACGCAGATTGGTGCGTGATCCGCGTGGCCCGGGATGCAGTGGATTTTTTAACAAGGAGTAATCATGTCTGGAATCAGGAACTGGCTGGTGATGGCGGCAATGCTGTCAGGGTGGGGTGTCGCGGGTGTCTGTTCAGCGGCAGACAAGGTGTATGTAGCGAACGAGGAGGCCGACACGGTCAGTGTGCTGGACGCTGCGTCTTTCAAGATACTCGCCCACGTGCGTGTCGGCGGAAAGCCGCACAACGTGCAAGTTTCACCGGACGGCACGCGGGTGTGGGTGACCAACAATGGCGAGCCGGCTACTGCGGATGCCTCTGCTCATCAAGGCATGGGCAAGGACGAGCATCAGGCCATGGGAGGCGCTGGTGCCGTCTGGGTGATTGACACCACGACTGATGCGGTGATTGCGAAAGTACCGGTAGGTTTGCATCCAGCGCATGTTGTGCTGACTCCGGATGGCCGCTTCGCCTACGTCACCAACGGCGGCGACAACACGTTGAGCGTGATAGATGCCTCGACACAGCGCCGGGTATCGACGATCGCGGTGGGGAAATTTCCCCACGGCATCCGGTTCAGCCCGAATGGCACGCAGGCCTACGTGGCCAACCTCAAGGGGGGCACGGTGTCCGTGGTGGATACCGCCAGTCAAAAAGAGGTGACACAGATACCGGTGGGCAAAGGGCCTGCCCAGGTGGGTTTCACCCCCGACGGGCGGCTGGCTTTTGTTTCACTGTCTGAAGAAAACGCTGTCGCCGTGATCGATCCGGCGACCCGCAAGGTGTTGCGCAGGATCGCTGTGGGCACGGTCCCCATCCAGTTGTTCGCGACGCCGGATTCTCGCACCCTGCTTGTCGCCAACCAGGGCACGCGCAAACGGCCGGGCAAGACCATCAGCATGATCGATCTGGGGAGTTTCGAGGTGGTCAAGACGGTTGAAACCGGATCCGGCACCCACGGCGTGGCGCTGGACCGGGAAGGACGGTATGCGTACATCACGAACACCTACGCCGGCTCCCTGTCGGTGCTCGACATCAGCAAGCGCAGTGTGGTGGCAACCATCCCCGTTGGCAAAGGGCCCAACGGCGTCAGCGTGCGACCGTGACAAGCCCGGGCCGGATTTCAGGGCTGATGCGTGAGCTGCGAGAAAGCGCCTCGCGGGTGGCAGGGTCAGAACGTGCCTAGCCACGGCTGAATGAAGGCCATCCAGCCGCCCACAAGGTAAATCAACACGCTCACTCCGTAGACCCGTGTTGACGTTTTCCGGGTGCGCAGGCAGGCCTGGCGCAACGCCGGATCGAGCGGGCAGGGCGCCGACCGGTTGCGCCATTGCAGCACGCTACTGAACGCCAGCATCAGCCCCGCCGTTGCAAACGCCGCCTCCTTGTACTCGCTGACCCAGACCAGACCCGGAACGGCGGAAACCAGCGTGGACAAGGCCGCACCCGCCCCCATCGCCACGAGCAAGGCCGGCAAGGCGCAGCAGATCAGCGTGCCGGAACTGGCAAACAACGCGGCCCAGGACGACCAGGCCGAGGCCTTGCCGGCCTCGTCAGGGCGCGGCGCCATCATTTGTTTTTGGCCTTCATCTGTGCCTTGAGTTCGGCTACCGATTGCGGCACGGTTTCCAGCTTGGTAACGTCGTAACCCGCCTCCCTGATTTCATGGCTGATGGCCGCGCCGTCCAGCGTCTGGCCGTCCCTGGCTTGCACCGCCACGATTTTTTTCTTCAGGTCCACAAACACGGCCTGGGTCGCCGGCATGCTGGACAGGCGTTTTTCAATGCCCTGCGCGCAGAAGGCGCACACCATGCCGTTGACGGTGACCTTGATGCTTTCGACTGCAAACGCCGAGGAAAAAAGGCCGGTAGCCAAGACAGTGCCTGCGCAAGTTGCTATGAATTTAAGAGTGAATGATGTCATGATGAAGTCCTTGGGGGAAGCCAGGAAGGTGTGAATGTTCAGAAGATGTACATGAAGTTGAAGCGGCCCTGCTTCATGTTGTTGATGCCGACCTCGACGAAGTAACGGCTGTGGATAAAGCGCAGCATCGGCGTGATCTCGGTTTTCTCCGACAGGCCGCGCATGCGTCGCGCTTCCAGAATCAGCCAGGGCTGGACTTCGTCATAGTCGGTTTCATAAAACGAGAACCCGGTGCGCACCGAAGCCACGTCATGGTTGATGCCCGGTGCGCGGTACAGCCGCAGTGATCCAGACACATAGAAGCGCGTGGTTTCGTAGTCGGCCGAGACGCCGGGGGCCAGCATGGTTTTGCTTCCCGCAAAGTCATTGCCGCTGAGTGGCCCGGCGCCGCCAACAAACCAGAAGTTGGCCTGAGAATGCTCGCCGTTGACACGGTGCACCAGCCGGGTGTAGGTCAGCTCCGCAAACTCGCGGGTCAGGCGCCCGTCGTCCGAGCGCATGGCAACCCCGCCCACACCGAACGCGTCGCGCGCGGTCAGTGCATGGTTGACCCAGGCCTCGCGCCAGTTGGGACTGAAGTCGCCCATGGCCATGGTGCTGTCCCTGAAACCCATGGGGCCAGCGTGCACGGCGGCGGTCACGCCGGCCATCAGGCAGGCCGCCAGGGCTGTGCGCGGCGCAGTCAGGAATTTTTTCATTTGATCTCCACCAATGCAGCCAGCGGGACGGCTGCCGTTGTCAAAGCATCCACCGGTCTGCGGCGGACGCACCTTGGGCGTGGAGATCAGGAAATGGGTGGTTTGAGGCGGGTGATGCCTTCAGCGCTGCTGAAGGAGTGACCGGCAGAAGGCGGGCCGGCATGAGGCGTGAAGGAACCCATGGCAACCGTCGGCCAGGGGAGAGACGCCAGCGCCAGACACAACTCGCAGGTGTTGCAGTCATTGCACTGCCCATCCGCCGCGACTGGATCACCGGCTGCTTCGGCACCGGTCTGGGCATGCATGGGGCAATCTTCCGGCATGGCCGACGCCTGCGTCACTTCGGCCTGCGCCTGCGCCGCCTGCTGCGACGCCATGTCCACCGCCATCGCATTGCCGACCCAGCCGCGCAAGGGCAGCAGGGTGATCATCAAGGCGAGCAGCAGATAACGCATGGGTGAATGATAGGGCGCCGCCGGGAAAGCTGCATGTCACGACGCGAAAGGCGCGGCGGCGCCGGGGTCAAGGCTGTTTGGCTGCCTCGATCGACATCACCGTATAGGCGCCATTGACCTTGTCGGCCGTGAAGCTGATCTTGTCACCGGTCTTGACCTTGTCCAGCAAGGCCTTGTCCTTGACCTGGAACACCATGCTCATGGGCGGCATGTCCAGGTTCTTGATCTCGCCGTGTTTGAGGGTGATCTTGCCGGCGTCCTTGTCGACCTTGCGGACCTCGGCTTCAGAAACGGGCAGGGCGGCCTGCGCGAACGCGGCCGAAGTGACGAGGGTGGCGACCAGGGGAGTGAGGTATTTCATGTTCATTTCGATTTCCTTGAATGCGCTCAGGCGCGGTGATAACTTTGATAGACGCGGGTCGCGCCATTGCGGCTGATGAGCACCACGTCATACGGGTCCTTGCGCGTGCCGTACTCGGGGCCGTCCATGCCCGGCGAGCCGACCGGCATGCCGGGCACCGACAGGCCGACCGCGACCGGACGCTCCTTGAGCAGGCGGTGCACCTCGCGGGCCGGCACATGGCCTTCGATGGCGTAGCCGCCGACCAGCGCGGTGTGGCAGGAGCCGAGCTTGTCGGGCACGCCCAGCCGCTTGCGGGCAGCGGTGTTGCCGCTGTCGTGCACCTTGACATCGAAACCGTTGGCTTCCATGTGGGTCACCCAGTCCTTGCAGCAACCGCAGTTGGGGTCTTTCCAGACTTCGACCTGTGGCCGGGCCTGTGCCATCACTGCAGGCGTCAGCAGGGAAGCGCCAGCGAGGCTGGCGACGGCTTGAATAAAGAATCTTCTTTGCATGATTTCTCCTTGAGTGAGGTTTAACGGGATGCCGCGGCGACGCTGATCTTGCCGACCATGCCCGCCTGGTAGTGGCCTGCAATCAGGCAGGCAAAGTCGAACTCGCCGGCGCGGTTGAAGGTCCAGATGATGTCGCCGCGCTTGCCCGCGCCGACATGGGCCATGTAGGGTTCGTCGTGCTCCATGGCGGGAAATTTGACCATCAGGGCGGCATGTTCATCGAGCTCCTTTTTCGTGCCGATCACCAGCTCGTGCAGCAGCTTGCCCTTGTTGCGGATGACAAAACGCACGGTTTCGCCCTGCTTGAAGTCCAGCTTGTCGGGTGTGAAACGCATGTTGTCGCCCATGGTCAGGGTCACGGTGCGGGTGACGGATCTGGCGTCACCGGCGATGCCCCATTCCTTCTGCTCCTTGATGACTGCAGCTGCCCTGTGCGTTTTTGGATCGTCTCCATGGGCAAGGCTCAAGGTGGTGAAGCCCGCGAGCAGCAGCGTGGCGAGGAGAGGGTGGAATTTTTTCATGAACATGTCTCTTTCAAATCAGTGCTTGTGGGTGGGGGCGGCTGGCGCTGTTCCGGTGGCAGGCCCGGCATAACCGCGCAACTGGGCGTAACGGGAGATCTGCGC
This sequence comes from Polaromonas sp. YR568, assembly GCF_943371715.1. Classification (GTDB taxonomy): domain Bacteria; phylum Pseudomonadota; class Gammaproteobacteria; order Burkholderiales; family Burkholderiaceae_C; genus Polaromonas. Next base: position 93,501 of record NZ_CALRVW010000005.1, read on the forward strand.
CGGTGTCAGCAGCGCGGTTTGCTGCAGATGGGTGTCCAGATGCGACTTGCGCAGCAGTGCCTGCAACTGGCCGATGCGATCGGTATGTGCAGTCAATCGGGCAGCGTCGATCTGGCGCGACGCAAAAGCCTGATCCAGCGCACGTTCGGCCTGCACCAGCTGCGCGCCCAGGTCCCGGGCCTCCGCCTTGTGGTGGTTCATCAGCGTTTCGCTGGCCTGCTTCTGCCCGGTGCTGAGTTCGAGTTGCGTGGCCAGCTCCAGCGTGTGCATGGGCCCGGGGTAACCGTTGAGTTCGGCGGCCTTCGCCAGCTCCATGCCCTTGCCGGCCAGCAGGTCGGCGGTCTGGGCAGGCGAGAGGGCCTTGATCTCGCGGGTCTGCTTACCTGCATAGGGGCTGGCATTGTGCGCGGGCGCGTGAACATGTTGGCTAAATGTGCCGCCAGCGCCCATCAATAATGCGCTGGCAGCTATCAATTTGAGAGTAAATCGGGTGGTCATGGGTGTCCTCTGAATCAGTGGCCGGCATGGCCGGAAGGTTTGCGGATCTGGACCTGTGTCACGGGGCCGGATGAGACTGCCGGCATGGCTTTGCTGCCGGCGCGTGGCCGCGCCGGGTCGGGTAATGCACCGGTCCATTCGTAGGCGACTGTGCCTGCGGGGTGCTTGTACCAACCCGGGTCTTTGTAGTCACCGGGTTTCTGGTTTTTGCGCACCTTGAGCATGCTGAACATGCCGCCCATTTCGACCGGGCCGAAGGGGCCGGTGCCGGTCATCATGGGGGCGGTGTTTTCGGGGATCTCCATCTCCATTTCGCCCATGTCGGCCATGCCGCGTTCGCCCATGACCATGTAGTCGGGCACGGCCTTCTGCAGCTTTTTGATCAGGCCGCGGTGGTCCACGCCGATCATGGTCGGCACATCGTGGCCCATGGCGTTCATGGTGTGGTGGCTCTTGTGGCAGTGGAAGGCCCAGTCGCCTTCCTCGTCGGCCAGAAACTCGATCTGCCGCATCTGGCCCACCGCTACATCGGTGGTGACCTCGTGCCAGCGTGTCGATTTCGGCGTGGGTCCACCGTCGGTGCCGGTCACCACAAACTCATGGCCGTGGAGGTGGATCGGGTGGTTGGTCATGGTCAGGTTGCCCATGCGTATGCGCACCTTGTCGCCCTTGCGCACATTGAGCGTGTCGATGCCCGGAAAGACCCGGCTGTTCCACGACCAGAGGTTGAAGTCCGTCATGGTCATGATTTTTGGGGTCATGCTGCCGGGGTCGATGTCGTAGGCGTTGAGCAGGAACACGAAGTCGCGGTCCACCTCGTCGATCAGCGGGTGTTTTGCCTTGGGGTGGGTGATCCAGAAACCCATCATGCCCATCGCCATCTGCGTCATCTCGTCGGCGTGCGGGTGGTACATGAAGGTGCCGGGACGCCTCGCGACAAATTCATAGACAAAGGTTTTGCCGACCGGAATGGCCGGTTGCGTCAGGCCCGACACGCCGTCCATGCCGTTGGGCAGGCGCTGGCCGTGCCAGTGCACGCTGGTGTGTTCGGGCAGCTTGTTGGTGACAAAAATGCGCACTCGGTCGCCCTCCACCACCTCGATGGTCGGTCCGGGGCTTTGCCCGTTGTAGCCCCACATGTTGGCCTTGAAACCGGGCGCCATCTCGCGCACCACCGGCTCGGCCACCAGGTGAAACTCCTTCACGCCATTGTTCATGCGCCAGGGCAGGGTCCAGCCGTTGAGCGTGACCACCGGGTTGTAGGGCCGGCCCGTGCTGGGCGCCAGCGGCGGCATGGTGTCGGGTTTGGCCTGCAGCACCGGCTCGGGCAGCGCGGCCATGGCGACGCGGCTGACCGCGCTGGCGGCCACCGCGGTCGCTGTGGCAGCAGCAGCCCCGGCAAAAAATCGTCTGCGTTCGTTGTTGATGCTCATCTCAATGTCCTTTGGCGTCGCTGCCGCTGGCAGCGGTGCCGGCGGCCAGGGGCGCCATGCCGGCGGAGGTCCCTGTGAGTGTGGTTTGCAGGTCGGTGTCGGCCAGCCAGAAGTCGCGCTGCGCTTCGATGCTGGCGTTCACCGCCGCGATGGAGGTGCGGGTGTCGGCCAGCAGGTCGAACACGCTGGTCAGCATGCCGTTGTAGCGCAGCAGCAGTTCGTTGTTGATGAACTTGCGCAGCGGCACGACCTCGTCGCGGTAATGCAGCGCCAGGTCATGCGCCGTGCGCCAGGCGTGGTAACTCTCGCGCGCCTCGGAGCGCGCCTGGATGGCCGTTTCGCGGACACGCGCTACCGACTGCATGTACTGGCCCTGCGCGCGCGCGTTGCTGGCACCGCCCCAGTCGAAAATCGGCAACGGCAGTTCCAGCTCCCAGCCGCGCTTGATCTCCTTGTCACCCGTTGCATTGTCGAACGTGGTGTTGCGGGAATGCTTGGCATCGAGGGCATTGATGAAGCCGGTGGCACGGGTCAGGCCCATGTTGTCGGCGACGTAGCCTGCCTGCGCCACACTGGCGCGCACGTCGAGGCGATCACGCAGGGCTCTAGCCTCGATGTCCGGCATGTCGGCGATGGATTTCGGCAGATCCGGCAGGCGTTCGCTGAGCGTGAACTGCGTCTGCGCGCCCCACAGGCCCATCAGCCGTATGAGCTTTTCCCGCGCGGCATACGCTGCGTTCTGGCTGCGTGCCAGCTGCGCCGCGGCATCGGCGACAAAGGCCTGCTCGCGCGCCTGGTTCAGCTTGCTCCAGTTGCCCACACGTGCCAGGCGCCGCGCCAGCTCACCGCTGGCCTCGGCTGCCTCCTTGGCATCCTTCATGTAACTGGCGGTCTGCTGGGCGGCGACGGCGTTGATCCAGGCCTTGCGCGTGTCGGCGGCGAGTTTGACGACTTCCTGCGCGGCCTGAAGTTTGGCCACCTCATGCTGCTGGTTCTGGTACCTGGCGCGCCAGGGCAGGGTCAGCAGGCCGATGACGTTGAAGCCGATGCCGCGCTCGATTTCCACCTTGCTGCCTTCGACAAAACGGCCAATCGAGAAATGCGGGTTGGGCAGCGTGCCGGCGCGCACGCGCTCGGCATCGCTGATGCCCAGGGAGGCCATGGAGGCGTGGATGCCCGGGTTGTTCAGCAGCGCAATCCGAACTGCTGATTCAGCGCTCAGGGGTTCGGCCAGCAGCCGGGCCACTGCCTCGCGGGTCTCCGCGCTGTCGCCGCGCCCGACCGGCGCGTTGATGCCCGCGGTTTTGCCGGCGGTCAGGGTGTTGATGTCCGTCTGGTTGCCGTCAGGCGACAGGCTGGCGCAGCCGGCCAGGGTCGCGACTGCCAGCAGTGCCGTTGCGGATGTGTGGAATGAAAACATGGTGAAACTCAATGTCTGTGGGGATGGGCCGCTGCAGGCGGTGCAACATCCGGCTTGCTTGCAGGCGCCGCTGGCGCTGCCTGCTGCTGCTCCGACTTGAGGATGTCGACGTGGCCGCGCGTGAAGCGGCCAACCTCGTTGTTGGCTTTTTTCCAGTCCTCGCGCCCGGCTTCCACGCCGGTGGGCAGGTCGGCAAACACGGAGCGGTAGCTTACCGCCGGCACGGGCGCCGCGGGGTCGCTGGGCTGCAAGGCCGGCGCGCCCTGTGCATGGGCGCTGCCCAGCGGCAGGAGCAGCATGCAAAAAAGGATACGGAAGGTCACAAAAATCTCCTGACGGACAAGCGGGGCGATCGTCAAAATCGCGCGAATCCGGCAAAAAGGGCGAGTTGCCCGTGCCGGATGGCAAGTACAGACCCACTACGGGCCTGGAAGTCAGGAAATGGGTGGTTTTTGGCCCAGCGCGGTGGCGGCGCTGGCAAATCGCGCGGCCGGCGAATGCGCCAGCACGGGGGGAACGGCGAGGGAAGCGGTACGGGTTGTCAGCGGTGACAGCGCAACCGTGTTGCAGGCCTGGCAGGCGGCGCAGGAGTCGCAGTGCCCGGTGGCGTCCTGGGTCGTGGGGTCGGAAGTCTGGCCAGCCGCGTGTCCTGCGCAATCCGGAGGAGTCGCCGAATGCGTCATGGAGGCAGCCGGCTCCACTGCCATGTCATGCCCAAAATGACCATCAGCCATTGACTGATGAGCGTGAGCAGCTATGAATTCTGTAGCAGGTGAGACCTGTTGCAGATGGCCGGCAGCCATGCCGGTGGCCATGGCATCACCCACCCAGCCGCGCAGGAGCAGCAGGAAGATCATGGCGATGAACAGGGGACGGCGCATAGATAGATGATACGGCGGCAGGCGGAAAGTTCAAAGGGAAGGCGGTAAAGGTGCCGCAGCAGCCCGCCGGCTCAACTGGCCGGAACGGCGGATCCGCTGCGTAAAGACCGGGCGGTGCTGCGCTGGCTTGAAGCTGTTCATGCCGGTTTTTGCGACAGGCGGCCGGCCCGCAGCTCGCGGCGTGCCTGCCGCATCACCGACCAGCCGCCCCAGATCGCCAGGCTGGCCATGACCGCGGCGACGGCCAGGTCGGGCCAGGCGCTCTGGGTCCCGAACACGCCCAGCGCGGCCAGCATCACGGCCAGGTTGCCGATGGCGTCGTTGCGCGAGCACAGCCAGACGCTGCGCATGTTGGCGTCGCCTTCCCGGTACGCATACAACAGGGCAGCGACCGACACGTTGGCAATCAGCGCGAGCAGGCCGATTGCCCCCATGGTCAGGGCCTCGGGCGTCCCGCCCTGGCTGGCCACCCACCCCGCCCGCACGAGCACAAACACGCCGAAGGCCAGCATGCTGGAAGCCTTCAGCAGCGCGGCGCGGGCACGCCAGACCACGCCCAGGGACAACACCGCCAGGCTCACGCCGTAGTTGGCGGCGTCGCCAAAGAAGTCGATGGCATCGGCCAGCAGCGAGACCGAGCCGGAGCGAAAACCCGCCGCGATTTCCAGCGCAAACATGGCGAAGTTGATGAGCAGTGCAATCCAGAGGATTTTCCGGTAGCGCGGGCTGTTGGCCTGGGCGGCGGTGGCGTCGTGATCATGGTCGCAGCAGTGGGCGGACATTGAGGGGTTCTCCAGAAACATCGGGGTGATGGCATGATTGGAAACCCTCAAGTCACTTCAAGGTCAAGCGATGCCTGCACCAAGTCCCTCAGCTCCCAGGGGTTACCAGATCGGCGAGGCCGCGCGGCAAAGCGGCGTGAGCCCCGCGAACATCCGCTTTTATGAGAAGGAAAGCCTGCTCAGCCCGCAAGGGCGGGGCGACAACAGCTATCGTTTGTATAGCGAAGGCGACGTGCACCAGCTGCGCTTCATCCGCCTGTGCCGGGCCATGGACATGTCGCTGGCCGAGGTGCGCACCCTGCTCGGGCTGGACCTGAACAACAAGACCGACTGCGCGGCCGCACGCGACGCGCTGGACGGGCACCTGGGCCATGTGCGCGCGCGGCTGGCGGAACTGAAGGCGCTGGAGAAGGACCTCAAGGCCCTGCGCAGCCGCTGCGACGGAACCGACGCGCACTGCCACATCATCGAAGCGCTGCACGAGCTGGCTGATGCGCAGGCTTCAGCGCCGCAGACGCCTGCACCGAAAAAACGCCACGTTTAGGGCGTGTCGTTCCGCGAGCCGGTCAGCGCTGCCAGCCGCTCGATGAGCACATCGGCCTCGGTGTAGCCGCTGGCCAGCAACTGGGCCTGGCCATCACGCACCGCCAGCAGCGCGGGAAAGCCGCGTATGCCCCAGCGCTGCGCCTGTGCGAAATCTTCTCTTGTCTGCTGGCGCATGGCTTCACTTTCGAAATCGCGCAGGAAATCAATGTGGCCCCAGGCCTCCTTGGTGCGGCCGTGCACCTCGTCCCAGATTTCAGCGAGCACCGCCGCCTTGGTGACGTCGCGTCCCTGCGCATAAAAGGCCTGCTGGATCGCGTGGTACATGCGCAGGGCCAGCGCTGGCGCATGCTCGCGCACCGTGACGACGGCGCGGCAGGCCGGCTCGGTGTCGTAGATGAAATCCTCGCGTTCAAACAGCGCCTGTGAAAACGGCTGACCGGAACGCTGCGCCACGCCGGCCCAGGCGTTGCGCAGCTTGTCCTTCAGCGCGGCGTCCATCACCTGCGTGTTGTAGGCGCGCAGGCCGCCCAGCACCGGTTGCACCGGCAGCTCGGGGAAGCGTTCGAGCAGTTGCCCCAGCGGCACGCCAAAACCATAACACCAGGAACACATCGGATCGCCGACGTAGATCAGGGTGACCGCAGGAGACGGTGTTTGAGGAGTTGAAGGTGGCATGTTCATGGGCTGGTCTTGTCAAGCAGGGTCTGGGCCTTGTCCAGCCAGAGCTGCAGGCTGTCCAGCAGTTCCTTCTGGCTGAAGGAGCAGCTTTCTTCGCTGAAGAGGGCACTCGACTCCAGCCTGTCGAGCAACTGCTGCAGCACCTCGGCATACCTGGCCGGCAGTGCCGCTTGCAGCGCCGTCTGGCTTTGCGCGAGCCGGGAAAACGCCGGTATGCCGAGCGCATCGCTGCGCAACTGCTGCAAGGCAGTGGTCAGGCTGGTGAGCTGGTCACGGGCCGTCATGGCGATCCGGCGGTGGTACCGGCCACGGGCCGGACATGCGCGGGCTCAAAAGCCAGCGTCAGCAGCGCCAGCAGGCCGAAGGGCACGCCGACCCAGCCGAGTTGCGACAGGTGAAGGCGGTCCAGCATGGCGCCGCTGATGACGGCGCCGAGCGCCGTGCCCACATAGAGCATGGAGCCGTTCAGGCTCAGCAGCAGTGGCGCCTGCGCCGGTGCCATGCCGGCCAGGCGACTTTGCTGCGGCGCCATCACGCCAAAGCCCGCGATGCCCCAGACGACGAGTGTGGCCATGGTCGCGTAGAGGTGGCCGCGCGTGAGCGGCAGCACGGCCATGGTGGCCACCAGCACGACCAGTTGCACGCGCATGGTGGGCAGCGAGCCGAAGCGGTCGTTGGCCCAGCCGCCCGACAGCGTGCCGGCCACCCCGGCCAGGCCGAACACCGCCAGCGTGATGGACAGCTGCGTCGAACTCATGGTGTTGAGCGCCTGCAGCACCGGGCCGATGTAGGCAAACACGCTGAAAATCGCCACAAAATAAAGCAGGGTGCGCAGCCAGGTGCGCAGCACGGCGGGTTGCCGCGCCGCCGCGCCGAAGCCGGCAAAATTGGCGCCGGCCGAGGCCATGTGGGCGGGCAGCAGCCAGCTGGCCGCCACCAAAGCCGCGAGGCTGGCGCCGGCCGAGAGCCAGACCGGTACGCGCCAGCCGTATTCAAAGCCGAGCCAGGCACCGACCGGCACACCCACCGCGTAACTGATGCTCATGCCCAGAAAGGTGATGGACAGGGCCCGGCCGCGCAGCGCCGGCGCCACCAGGCTGACGGCCAGCGCCGAGGCCGCGGCGCTGAACATCGCGCCGGCGCCCATCAGCACCCGGCCCAGCAGCAGCATGACGAGGTTGCCCGACAGTGCACACACCAGGCAGCCGGCAGTGAACAGGGCCAAGGCCAGCTGCACGGCGCGTTTGCGCGGCCAGCGTGCGGTGGCAATGATCAACACCGGCGCCAGCAGCGCGGTGGACACCGCATAGGCCGTCATGGCCTGGCCGGCCGCGGCCAGGCTGATGTGGAGCGACTCGCTCAGCGGCACCAGGATGCCGCCCAGCACAAACGCGCCACTGCCAATGACCAGGTTGCACAGGGCGAAGAGATAAAGAACAGGCGGCATGGGTGCAGGTGGGCAAACAGTACCCGGACGCTTTGGGCGTGCCGGGGCAGTTGCTGGAAATAATCACTGAAACAGGGTCTTGGCCCAATACGGGCGGGCGCAGGCTGCTATAAAAAACAGAGTATCTGCCGTCCGGCTATTTGTTGATTGTGCCCGGATGGCGCGAAACGCGCGCGGCCACACGCCGGCTGACGCGGCCACAGGATTCACGGACCCCCAGCCCGCCCACAGTCGACCGGGGCGAGCGCCCGTCAGTCGAGCTTGGCGCCCGACGCCTTGACAGCCTGGGCCCAGCGCGGCATTTCCGCGGCGAGGAATTTTCCGAACTCTTCGCTGCCCATGAAGGCGGGGTCGGCGCCCTGCGTGATCATGCGGTTGCGGACCTCGGCGCTGGTCATGACCTGTTTGAAGGCATCGCTCAGTTTCGCGGTGACATCCGCTGGCAAGCCGGCAGGCGCCAGAAAGCCGTAGAAGCCGACCACTTCGAAATCCTTGATGCCGGACTCGATGACGGTCGGCACATCGGGCAGCGCCGGATTGCGCGCCTTGCTGGTGACGGCCAGGGCCCGCACCTTGCCCTGCTTGTGGTACGCGGCCGCCTGCGGAATCGACTCGCCCATGAACTGCACCTGGCCCCCCATCAGGTCGGTGAAGGCCGGGGCACTGCCGCGGTAGGGAATGTGCACCATGAACAGCCCGGTGGCATTCTTGAACATCTCGGGCACCAGGTGGCTGATGCCGCCGTTGCCGGCCGAGCCGTAGTTGATCTGGCCCGGACGCGCACGGGCGTAGTCCACAAACTCCTTCAGCGTCGTGACCGGCAGCTTGGGATTGACCAGCAGGGCCAGCGGCTGCATGGCGGTGCGGGCAATCGGCGTGAAGTCGCGCAGCGTGTTGTAGGGCAGCCGCGTGTACAGCGCCGGGTTGATGACCATCACGCCGGTGTTGGCCAGCATCAGGGTGTAGCCGTCGGGCGGGGCCTTCATCACGTCCTGCGCCCCGACCGTACCGCCTGCGCCCGACTTGTAGTCAATGACGATGGGCTGCCCCAGCACGGCCTGCAGCCGCTCGGTCAGCAGGCGGGCGTGCTGGTCCAGCGGTCCACCGGCCGGGAAACCGATCACCACGCGGATGGGTTTGTCGGGAAAGGCGGCGAACGCTGCGGACGTGGCCAGCGCGGAGGCCGCGGCCAGGCAGGCGGTGATCAGCGTCCGGGGCCGCAGGGTGGGGAAAAACGCGTGGACGGAAAAAAAGCTCATGGTGTTTCTTGGTGGTGTGGCCAGCCGGACAATCGCAGCCGCGGCGGGTGGCGGAGACAGCGCCCCGGCCCGCCCGCTGGCTGCGCGCAGGGTTTCATCATAGTCAGGCGAGGTCGCTCAGGCGACACTGTTTTATCAGGAGCTTCCCCGATGGACGGGCGGTGCAGGTGGAGTAGGCTGTAGCTTCAATTTCCTGCAATCTGGAGCCCGATTTGTCCGACCCGAAAACAGCTGCAACGGCAGCTAGCCCAAGCGCCGTCCCGCACACCCTGCATTACAAGGTCTGGCCCAAGCGCCTGCCGCATCGCATCTCCGCACCGGCCACCTCGCTGTGGCACAACCTGGCGGTCAGCGCGCTGCGTTACCCGAACAAGGCGGCGCTGGTCTTCTTCGGGCGTGTCTTCACCTATGCCGAGGTGCTGGACAAAGCCGAGCGGCTGGCGGCGACGCTGCATGAGATGGGTGTCCAAAAAGGCGACCGGGTGGTGCTGAACATGCAGAATTGTCCGCAATGGGTGATTGCCCACTTTGCCATCCTGCGCGCCAACGCCGTGGTGGTGCCGGTCAACCCGATGAACCGCGCGGAAGAACTCAAGCACTACATCACCGACCCGGACGCCCGGGTGGCCATCACTTCGGCGGACCTGGCGCCGGAGCTGGTCAAGGCCAATATCCGGCTGCCGCCCGGGCAGCAGCTGCAACACCTGATCGTCACGCATTACAGCGACGCTTTTGATCTGCAGGCTGAAGCGGCAGCCTTGCCGCCCGCCTGGCAGGAGTGGCTGGGCACGCAGCACCCGGCACCCGCGGCCGGTGATTGCCGGGTCACGTCCTGGGCCGATGCGCTGGCGCAGGGCGCGCAGGGCCGGCTGCCCGGCCACACCGCCACACCGCAGGACCTGGCGGTGCTGCCTTACACCAGCGGGACCACCGGCCTGCCCAAGGGCTGCATGCACACCCATGCGAGCATCATGCACAACGCGGTGGCCAGCAGCCTGTGGGGCAACAGCACGCCGGAAAACACCGTGCTCTCGGTCGTGCCCATGTTCCACATCACCGGCATGGTGTCGGTCATGCATGCCTCGATCTACGGCGGCGCAACGCTGGTCATCATGCCGCGCTGGGACCGCGAACTGGCGGGCCGGCTGATCTCCAAATGGCGCGTGACCCACTGGACCAACATTCCGACCATGGTGATCGACCTGCTGGCCAGCCCGAACTTTGCGGAGTTTGACCTGAGCAGCCTGGTCTACATCGGCGGCGGCGGCGCGGCCATGCCGCAAGCCGTGGCCCAGCGCCTGTGGGAGCAGTACGGCCTGCGTTTTGCCGAGGGTTACGGCCTGACCGAAACTGCCGCGCCCTCGCACAGCAACCCGCCCGACGCCACCAAGCAGCAGTGCCTGGGTGTGCCTTTTCTCAATGTCGATGCGCGCGTGATCGACCCCTTGACGCTGGAAGAAATGCCGCTGGGCGAGCAGGGCGAAATCATCATGTGCGGGCCGCAGAATTTCTCCGGCTACTGGAAGCGGCCCGAGGCCACCGAGGCAGCCTTCATCGAGATCGACGGCAAGCGCTTCTTCCGCTCGGGCGACCTCGGGCGCGTCGACGAAGAGGGCTACTTCTTCATCACCGACCGGCTCAAACGCATGATCAATGCGTCAGGCTTCAAGGTCTGGCCGGCCGAGGTGGAGGCGCTGATGTTCAAGCACCCGGCCATCCAGGAAGCCTGCATCATCTCCACGCGCGACGCCTACCGCGGCGAGACCGTCAAGGCCGTGGTGGTGCTGCGGCAAAGCCACAAGGGGCAGGTCAGCGAGGCGGACATCATCGACTGGTGCAAGGAGAACATGGCGGCCTACAAGTACCCGCGTGTGGTGCAGTTTGTCGATGCCCTGCCGAAAAGCGGCTCGGGCAAGGTGATGTGGCGCACCCTGCAGGAGGCGGAAGTCGCCACCGCCTGAAGTTTTTGATAAAAAAGTGCCTGCAGCCCTTGTCGGGCGGGCGCAGGCAGCTATCAAAACAAGAGTATTCTGGCGGCGCCGGCGCGCGACCGCCCACATCGGTTAAGGTTCGTCTCCCGGACTTCGAACAGGTGCGACGCTCCCGACGCGTTGCCTGCGCTCATGGAAAAACCTTCACCACCCCTCTCTGATCCCTTGCTCGACAAGCCGCTGGCCGGCTGGCGGCTGCGCCTGTACACCATCATTTTTGAAGCGGACACCCGCGCCGGACGCCTGTTCGACCAGGCCCTGATCGCCGTCATCCTGCTCAGCATTGCGGTGGTGATGGCGGACAGCGTGCAGGCTATCCACCAGGTGCATGGCCGTGCGCTCAACGGCCTGGAGTGGATTTTCACGCTGCTGTTCACCGCCGAATACATTGCGCGCCTGCTGTGTGTGCGCCGGCCGCTGCAGTACGCCACCAGCTTCTTCGGCATCATCGACCTGGTCGCCGTGTTGCCGACCTACCTGGCGCTGTTTTTCCCCGAGCTGCATGCGCTCATCGATGTGCGTGTGCTGCGCCTGCTGCGCGTGTTCCGCATCTTCAAGCTGGCCGCCTATGTGGCCGAATACCAGTTTCTGGGGCGCGCCCTGGCCGCGAGCGGGCGCAAGATCCTGGTGTTCCTCTCGGCCGTGGTGATGGTGGTGCTGGTCATGGGCACGGTGATGTACGTGGTCGAGGGGCCGGGCAACGGCTTCACCAGCATCCCGACCTCGGTCTATTGGGCGATCAGCACGGTGACAACCGTGGGTTTTGGCGACATCACGCCCAAGACCGACCTGGGCCGGTTGATTGCGTCTTTCATGATGCTGATGGGTTGGGGCATCCTGGCCGTGCCGACCGGCATCGTGACCGCGGAAATGGCCGCACAGCGACGTCACCAGCTGTTTCAGACCCCCACCACACGCACCTGCCACGAATGCCTGACCGAAGGCCACGCCGCCGATGCGAATTTTTGCTTCAACTGCGGCGCCCGGCTGCCGCCTTACCAGCAGCAGGGCGGCCAGGCGCCCTGACGGCGTGAGTTCTAGCCGCCGGCGGTGAGCCGGATCGGCGTGATCTCGACCGACTCGCTACCGGTGCTCATCCAGACGGTGCCGTCCTGGATCGTCACCTGCAGCTGGATGGTGCGGTTGGCCAGCTTGGCCAGCGCCTGGCTTTGCGCCGCCTCGATCTGCCAGACCACCAGGTTGGCCGCGCGGGTCAGCTTGCTTTCGATGGCCTTCCACCACACCGGCGTGCTGCTGGCGAAGCTGTAGACGGTGACACGTTCGGCGCGTCCGGCGGCGCGCATCAGGCGCTTGTCATCGGGCTGGCCGACGTCGATCCAGTGCAGGATCTGGTCGGTGTAGTCCTTGTGCCAGAGGGCCGCCTCGTCGACATCCCACAGGTCTTTGGCGAACTCCAGCTTGCCTTTGTTGTCGTCGGCCGTCACGTTCAGGGCATAGGCCAGCAGGCGGATCATCATGCGTTCGTCGGCCTCGGAAGGGTGGCGCGCGATCGTGACGTTGTGGTCGGCGTAGACGCCGCGGTCCATGTCGGCAATGGCCAGTTGTGCTTTGTAGATGGTGGCTTTGAGTGCCATGGCGGTCTGCTGGTTGGGTGAGGGGCGGGTGGTAACCCCCTATTGGAACAGACCTTTGTCCGGCCGCGTGTCCGGGCACCTCAGGCTGGCTATAGTTCACGCATGATCCGTTTGTCCGTTCTCGACCAGTCCGTCGCCGTCACCGGCCGCAGTGAAGATACCTCCATCCGCGAAACGCTGGCGCTGGCGCAGCACTGCGAGGCGCTCGGCTACGACCGCTTCTGGGTCAGCGAGCACCACAGCCACCCGACGATTGTGGGCAGCGCGCCCGAGGTGCTGATGGCCGCGATCGCCGCCACCACGCAGCGCATCCGCATCGGCAGTGCCGGCGTGATGCTGCCGCATTATTCGGCGCTCAAGGTCGCCGAGCAGTTCCGCGTGCTGGAGGCGCTGGCCCCGGGTCGCATCGACCTCGGTGTCGGGCGTGCGCCGGGTTCGGACGGGCGCACGGCCCAGCTGCTCAACCCGAATGCGCGTCACGCGGCCGATGACTTTCCCCGGCAGGTGCGTGAACTGCAGGCCTGGGTCGGTGGTATTGATCTGCCCGAAGGCCACCCGGGCCGCGGCGTGACCGCCAACCCGACCGGGCCGGGCACGCCCACCCTGTGGATGCTGGGCAGCTCGAACTACGGCGCGCAGCTGGCGGCGCATTACGGCCTGCCTTATGCGTTTGCGTACTTCATCACCGACGGCCAGGGGGCCGAAGAGGCGCTGGCCCTTTACCGCGAGCTGTACCGGCCCAGCCCGCAACACCCCGAACCGCAGCCCGCGCTGTGTGTGTGGGCGCTGGCCGCTGACACCGAGGACCAAGCCTGGCAACTTTTCACCAGCCGCGAGCGCTGGAAAGTCGACCGCCACCAGGGCGCGCTGGGGCCGCTGCAGTCACCGACCGAAGTCGCGCAGCGGCCTTATAGCGCGGCCGAGCAGGCCGAGGCCGAACGGCTGCGGCGCACAGCGCTGGTGGGCAGCGCCGAACAGGTCGCCGGGAAGCTGCGTGCACTCTCCGACAGCCTGCAGGTCGAGGAGCTGGTGGTCATCACCTGGACGCACGACCCGGTGGCGCGCCGCCGTTCCTACGAATTGCTGGCAGCCCAATTTCCTGCGGGCTGACATTCCAATAACAACTTGCACAGAACAACAGGAGACCTTTCATGACACGACCCCTTTTCAGCAGCACCATTGCCGGCAGCCTGCCCAAACCGGCCTGGCTGTCGGAAACCCACAAACTCTGGCCGCAGTGGAAGGCTGAAGGTGCCGAGCTGGCCCAGGCCAAGGCCGATGCCACGCTGCTCTGGATCAAGGCCCAGGAGGATGCCGGCCTGGACGTCATTGGTGATGGCGAGCAGTCGCGCCAGCACTTTGTGCACGGCTTTCTCGAGCAGGTCGAGGGCATCGACTTCGAGCACAAGGTCAAGATGGGCATACGCAACAACCGCTACGACGCCATGGTGCCGCAGGTGGTGTCCGCGCTCAAACTCAAGGGGCGTGTGCATGCGGCCGAGGCGCGACTGCTGCGCGCCCACACGACGAAAAAGATCAAGTTCACCCTGCCCGGCCCGATGACGATTGTCGATACCGTGGCCGACCAGTTTTATGGCGACCGCGTGAAGATGGCCATGGCGTTTGCCGAGCTGCTGAACCAGGAAGCGTTGGCGCTGCAGGCCGACGGCGTGGACATCATCCAGTTCGACGAACCGGCCTTCAACGTCTACATGAAAGACGCCGCCGACTGGGGCGTGAAGGCGCTCGAGCGTGCCGCGCAGGGCCTGACCTGCACGACAGCGGTCCACATCTGTTACGGCTACGGCATCAAGGCCAACACCGACTGGAAGGAAACACTGGGCCAGGAATGGCGCCAGTACGAGGCGGTGTTTCCCGCGCTGGCCAAAAGCAGCATCCAGCAGGTCAGCCTCGAGTGTTATCACTCGCATGTGCCGCCGCACCTGATGGCCCTGCTCGAAGGCAAGGACGTGATGGTGGGTGTGATCGACGTGGCGAGCGACGAGATTGAAACCCCCGAGCAGATCGCTGACACCATCGGCGAAGCCCTCAAGTACGTGCCGAAGAACCGCCTGCTGCCCTGCACCAACTGCGGCTTGGCGCCCATGGACCGCGAGGTGGCCCTGAAGAAGCTGCAGGCGCTGGCCCAGGGTGCGGCGCTGGCGCGTGAGCGTTACGGCGCCTGAGGCGGGCAACCATGACCGAACTGGCTTTTGCCGCGCCCGCCGAAGTGGGCCTGTGCCCTGAGCGCCTGCAGCGCCTGCTGGCCGTGCTGCAGGCCGACATCGACCGTGAGCGACTGCCCGGCGCAGTGGCGCTGGTGGCACGCCGCGGCAAGGTTGCCCTGTTCGAAAGCCTGGGCCAGCAGGACCCGGCTGCAGGCAGTCCGATGACGCGCGATTCGATTTTCCGCATCTACTCCATGACCAAACCCGTGGTGTCGGTCGCGGTGATGATGCTTGTGGAGCAGGGCAGGCTGCTGCTCAGTGACCCGGTCGCCAGGCACCTGCCGGAATTTGCCAACCAGAAGGTCGCGGTGGAGCGGGGCGGGCAGGTGACGCTCGAGGATGTCCACCGGGCTGCCACCGTGCAGGACCTGCTGCGCCACACGGCCGGCCTGACTTATGAGTTTCTGGGAAGCGCCGACGTACAGCGCCAGTATGGCAAGCTGCAGATGGGTTCGCGTGAGCGCAGCAACGCGGAGTTTTCCAGCGTGCTGGCCGGTTTGCCGCTGATGTACCAGCCCGGCAGCGTCTGGGAATACAGCCGCGCGACGGACGTGCTGGGGCGGTTGGTCGAAGTGCTCAGCGGGTTGACCCTGGGTGAGTACCTGCGTCGCCACATCTTCCTTCCGCTGGGCATGCACGACACCGGTTTTGCCGTAGAACCGTCCGAGCATGCGCGTATTGCCGAGCCCTTTGCCCACGACCCGGACGGCGGCGTGCCCATGCGCGTGCTGGAGCCGCGCCGCGTCGCGGCCATGGAAAGCGGTGGCGGGGGCCTGTTGTCTACGGCCATGGATTACGCGCGTTTTCTGCAGTTCATGCGCAATCGGGGCGAACTCGATGGTGTGCGCCTGCTCGGTTCGCGCACCGTGGACTTCATGACCGCCGACCATCTGGGTGCCATCCCCGTCACGGGTGACGTGTTGCCGCCCGGTTATGGTTTCGGCCTCGGCTTTGCCGTGCGCACTGCCACCGGCATCGCGTCCGTGCCCGGCTCGAAAGGGCTGTACTACTGGGGCGGCATCGCCGGCACCACGTTTTTTGTGGACCCGGCCGAGGACCTGTATGCGCTGCTGATGATCCAGGCGCCCAACCAGCGCGACCACTACCGGCCGCTGTTTCGCAGCCTGGTGTACGCTGCCCTGCTGGACTAGAAATCAGTTTTTTCCCCGGAGACACACCATGAGCCACGACAGCGGCCACAGCCACCCCCACGGGCACAGCCATGCGCCCGAAGGCACCGACTGGAAACACGACGGTGTGCGCGTGATCCCCGGGGGCCAGCTCGACGGCAACGTGCCGTCCACGCCCGGCATGGACCGCAAGGCGGCCATCAATTTCGCCCGCGTCGGTGCGCAAAAACTCTGGGCCGGCACCGTCACCATCCATGCCAACGCCAAGACCGGCGCGCACCACCACGGTCATCTGGAAAGCGTGATCTATGTCGTCCGGGGCCGTGCCCGCATGCGCTGGGGGGAACACCTGGAATTCACGGCCGAGGCGGGTCCGGGCGACTTCATCTATGTGCCGCCCTACGTGCCGCACCAGGAAATCAATGCGAGTCCGACCGAGCTGCTCGAGTGTGTGCTCTGCCGCAGCGACGGCGAAGCGGTGGCCATCAACCTCGACATCGCGCCGGCCGAAAAGCCCGAACAGGTGTTGTGGATTGATCCGACCCACCCGCACGGTGGTGTGTAAAGCGCAGGTCAAGCGGCGGTGAGCGGCGGATGAAGCTGTTCGCAAGTGTGCAATAAAGCACACATTGAGAGGGGTCGCGCTCACCTTCCCTTACGAATGTCACGTCGTCCTACATCCGCGTTCACATGAGTTGGTTACAACTGAGGCTCAACCAAGGAGTACCCATCATGGATACAAATAACCAGACACCCGCCACCCCCGGCAACCAGCCCGCCTTCTCGCAACGCATGCAGCACAGCAAATCGCTGATCGCGATTGTGGCCGTGCTCGGGGTCACCGTGATGGCGCTCGCCGCCGCACTTGTGGTCAACCGTTCTGACGCGCAGCCTGGTGGCACCGAGGCCCTGGCCCCAACGACACAGTCCAGCACTTCCAGCAAGCTGGCCAGCAACAGCACAGCCGCCAAGCTGGCCAGCGACAATTCGACCAACAGCACTGCAGCCCGGCCTGCTCCCGCCAAACCGGTCGTCCAGCCCCGCCCTGTGGTGGTGGCTCAGGCACCGGCACCCGTAGCGCCCAGGCCCGTGGTCTGCGCCGACTGCGGCACGGTGGAAGCCGTGACTGCCGTGCAGCGCCAGGGCGAAGTCAACGGTGTCGCCGTGGGCAACACCACCGTCGGCCTGGGCACCGTTGCGGGCGGCGTGGTCGGCGGCCTGTTGGGCAACCAGGTGGGTGGCGGCAGCGGCAAGACGGCCATGACGGTACTCGGCGCCGCCGGCGGTGCGTTTGCAGGCAACCAGATCGAGAAAAACATGAAGAAGGTCACCGTCTACCAGGTGCGCGTGCGCATGAACGACGGTTCGACCCGCACCGTGGAAGTATCCAGCTCGATCCCCGTGGGTTCCCGCGTGATTGTTGAAGGCAACAACCTGCGCATGGCCTGATCGGTCGCCGCCCCGGCGGCGCGATGTCACACAGAATCTCGAAAAAGGCGTGATGGGTAACCATCACGCCTTTTCTTTTTGGCTTTTCCTGGCTGGCCTCGCAGGCCCTGCAGAGTGTGCGAAGATTGTTGGCAGGTAACCCCCTTTTTTCCTTTTCCCCTCCGCACGTGGCGGACCCCGGCAACCCATGAAAGAAAAGATATGAAGGCCATCTGGAACGGCGCAGTGATTGCGCAAAGCGACGACACCGTGGTGCTCGAAGGCAACCACTATTTCCCCGAAAGTTCGCTCAACCGCGACTACATCACCTTCAGCAACCACCACACCATGTGCGCGTGGAAAGGGCAGGCCAGCTACTACTCGCTGCTGGTCAATGGAGAGATGAACACCGACGCCGCCTGGTATTACCCCGACCCGAAACCCGAGGCCGACAACATCAAGGGCCATGTGGCTTTCTGGAAAGGTGTGAAGATCGAACCCTGATGGCCTCGCACGAGTGAGTTTTGTGAAGGAAGCCTGATCATGTTCAAACACATCCTGTTGCCGGTTGACGGCTCCTCCACCTCGATGATGGCGGTCGACAAGGCCTGCGGGCTGGCCCAGGCTTTCAAAAGCACGGTGACGGTGATCTACGTGATCGATCCCTACGCCTTCAGCGGGGTGGGCACCGATTTCGCCTATGGCCAGGCGCAGTACCTCGGGGCGGCCACGGCGGAAGCCAACGAGGCCCTCAAGGGCGCCACGCAGGTGCTGGAAGCGGCAGGTGTGTCGGTCAAGGCCTCCATCATCGAAGGCCACGCAATTTACCGCGGCATTCTGGAAACCGCCAGTGCGATCGGTGCCGACCTGATCGTGCTGGGTTCGCACGGGCGTCGCGGACTGGAGAAGCTGGTGCTCGGCAGCGTCGCTGCGCAGGTGCTGGCGCATGCGCATTTGCCGATTCTGGTGGTGCGGGACTGAGTTCTTCGCGTATCCAACAGATCTCTAGCCAATGTCTGGCGTGCACGAGTTGCTACTAAATTAATAGCAATCTCCTACGCTTTCTGTCATCCCGGACTTGATCCGGGATCCATGTTTGCTGACTGCTCGCTTCTTTTTGAAGTGCTGTAGCTTGCCAACTAGCCGGGTCTCGCCCCGGCGGGCGAGGCACTTTTCTTTGCGTCGCCAAAGAAAAGTGCCCAAAAGAAAGGCGACCCGATGGTCTGGGACCCTCCGCTTCGCTGCGGGCAACCTGCGGTGCTCGCCGAAAGTGGGGTCGAGCTCGAACTCGCCTTCGGCTCAAACAATCGCTCGCCCTGATCCACTTTCGGCTGCGCTCCTCGGCCCAGCCCGACGGGTGGAAAAAATAAATGCAGGTTCGGATTCGGGTGCGGGGAGACATGACGCGCAAAGCGCGGCATGTCGGACTCAACAGACCGCCATTCATGCACGCGGGTGCAGAACACGTTGCCAAATGAAGTTCCCCTCCATCGCCCAGCGGGGCGAGGGAGGGGTTAGGGGTGGGAGTGGGGAGTTACGCCTACTGTCCACGGCGGACCACAGACGCAGCGCGATGCCGCAAAAGATTTCGCCGAGAGCTTACGAACGAAATAGGCCCTCAGCCAAGATCCCGAAAGCGCAAGCAGCTATCAAAAATATAGCGAGCTAACGTTGCAGGCAGGATTTCAGTCGCGCACGTCGGCCACCGGCTGGCTGCCAAAGTCGGGCCGGGCCAGGTAGGCCAGGATGCGTGCGGCGGCTTCGTCCGGCGACGTCAGCTGGCCCTTGTCCTTGAGGCTGATGAAGTTCTGCTGGTCGGGAAACGCCGACGCGTCGGCGCTGCGCAACTGGACCTGCATGTCGGTGTCGATCACGCCGGGCGCGAGCGAGCAGACGGCCGCGCCGTTCGGCTTGAGCGCTTCTTCGAGCGCCACACAGCGTGTGAAGTGGTCCATGCCGGCCTTGGCTGCGCAATAGATGGACTGCGAGGCCATGGCCTTGCGTCCCAGCCCTGACGAGATATTGAGCACCTTGCGCCGCGCCGGCCAGTTTTCGGTGGCGCGCAAAAAAACCGCGGTCAGCTGCATGGGTGCTTCCAGGCCGACGCGCAGCCCCAGGCGCAGGTCGTCGGCGTCGGCGTCGCTGAGCGGGCCGATGCGCGGAATCATGCCGGCATTATTGATCAGCACGGCGCTGGAGAAGCCGGCGTGGGCCTGCTCGCGCAGCCATTGTTCGAGCCGCGCGCTGGCGTCCGCGCTGCGCGCCAGGTCCAGCGTCCACTGCAGCAGCGGCGTGCCGGCGACCTTGGCCTGGGCGGCCAGCGTGTCATTGGCCTTGCGTGAAATGCACAGCAGGGTGTTGCCCGGCTTGAGCAGCTTGCGCGCCATCGCCAGGCCCATGCCGCGGGAGGCGCCGGTGAGGATAAAAAGATGTTGGGTCATGGCTGGCAATGTTACCGACAAACCGTGACGCCGAGCCTTTTCCCGGCGGATCAGGCGGCCAGCACGATGGGAAAGCGGGCCTGCAGGCCGTCGCTGCCCGGCGCAAACGGCACGGTCAGGGCCGCCCGGTCCGCCTCACCCAGGCTGCGCCACAGGAAGTCGCGCGAATTGCCGGGGTCGCCGGCCACATACATCTGGGTGGTCAGCAGTTCGCGCTGGCCGACCTTGACCTTGACGTGGATATGCGGTGTGCGCCCGGCATAGGCCACGGGGCGCAGGGTGCGAAAGCGGTAGCGGCCGTCGGCGCCCACCGTCACGCGGCCAAAGCCCTGGAAGCGGCGGTCGGCCCTGTCACCGTCACCGGGGTGGTGGTAGTGGCCGGCGTGGTCGCATTGCCAGATCTCCACTTGGGCGCCGGCCACGGGTTTGCCGGCCAGGTCGCTGACGCTGCCCTCGATCCAGGCGCTTTGCCCCTCGGAATAAGTCAGCGTACCGTTGCGCAGCAGGTCATGGTCGCTGTCGCGGGGCGGGGCCACCGGGTAAAACGGCCCTTCGGTTTGCGCTGGTGTGGCGCGGCGAGCAGCGACGGGCTGGGCGCGGGCACCCAGCCACAGCGCAGGGGCTGCCACCAAGGCGGCGGCCACGGTGCGGCGGCGCAGCAGGGCGGCCGGGGGAAAAGGCGGTGGGACAGGGCGCATTGACAGTCTCCAGTGATCAGTCTGGGATGCGAAGCAGGCGACTAAGTTCCGGCCTGGCGCCCCGGCTTGTCAGAAGCTGTCAGAAGGGTGCGGGGCTGTCGAACTGCAGGGGCAGGCCGCTGACCGGGTGCGCAAAACCCAGCGCGCAGGCATGCAGCAGCAGCCGGGGCGCGCGGGCCTGCACGTTCTCGGGTGCATACAGCCTGTCGCCCAGAATCGGGTGACCCAGGGCCTGCAGGTGCACACGCAGCTGGTGCGAGCGGCCGGTGACGGGTTCGAGCTCCACGCGGGTGCTGTGGCTGGAAGCGTCAAACGCCACCGCCCGCCAGCGCGTCTGGCTGGCCTTGCCACGTTCGGCGTCGATGATGCGCAGCGGCCGGCGCGGCCAGTCCACCACGATGGGCAGGTCGATCAGGTTCCAGCCCCGGGGACCAGGATCCGGGGCTGCCTCGGGCCGGCCATCCACCACCGCGACATAACGCTTGTGGATCTCGCGGCGTTCGAACAGCGCGCCCAGGGCGCGCTGGATGCCGATGCTGCGCGCCATCAGCATCAGGCCCGAGGTGGCCATGTCGAGCCGGTGCACCACCAGCGCGTCGGGGTAGCTCGCCTGGACGCGTGCGCTCAGGCAGTCCTGCTTGTCCTCGCCCTTGCCCGGCACCGCCAGCAGGCCGGCGGGTTTGGCCAGCACCAGCAGGGCGGCATCGGCATACACGAGTTCAAAACCGTGGGGGACGCCATGACCTGCGAGGTCATGGTTTTGCTGTTGCGTCGCGCTCATGATTCATCCATCAGCAGGTAACTTTGATGAAGGAGAAAACCATGAGTGACGCAGGTGCCATTTCGATTGCATGTGGTCTGATGATCGGCCTGGGCGCCATTGGCGCCTGCCTGGGCATTGGTGTGATGGGCGGCCGCTTCATTGAAGGCTCGGTGCGCCAGCCCGAACTGATGGAGCCGCTGCAGGTCAAGATGTTTTTGCTGGCGGGCCTGATCGATGCCAACTTCCTGATCGGTGTCGGCGTGGCCATGATGCTGCTGTTCGCCAACCCGATGGCGGCCTAGCTTTTGGGCGGCGGGAAGTTGTGTACGGTCGGGGCGGCACGCCGCTGCTCGCGCAGCATGAAGAGGTAGAGGCTTTCGACCTTGTCACGGGCCCAGGGGGTTTTGCGCAGGAACTTCAGGCTGGACGCGACGCTGGGTTCGAAGGTGAAACAGCGGATCGCGATGCGCTCACCCAAGCCTTCCCAGCCATAGTGTTCCGACAGGGCGGTGACCATGGCTTCCAGCGTGACACCGTGCAGCGGGTTACCGGGCTGGGCCGGTGTCGCTGCAGGCGTGTCGGACTGCGTCATTTGCCCGCTTATTTGTTTTTCAGCTTGCCGCGCAGGGGAACTTGCGTGACGACGGTCGGGCGCACCGCATCGGGCGACACCGCTTTCGGAGGTGCCGTGTCCTTCTTCGGCTTCTTGACCATCTTGTCCTTGTTTTGCTGTCCTTTTGCCATGGTGTTCTCCGGTGGGTTGATGGGATGTGGATTGATTATCAGTGCAACTTGATGCGCGGACGATAGGTGCGGTCAATCATTTCCGACAGCGTGATCAGCGCAGTTTTTTTCCAGCCGCCCAGCGCCAGCTGGTGCTGCTTGTGCAGCGCCCAGTACATGATCTTGGCGAGTTGCCCCTCGATGAAAAAGCTGCCCTTGGTCAGGCTGCCCATCAGGCTGCCGACCGAGGAGTACTCCGACAGCGACACCAGCGAACCCTGGTCCCTGAAGACAAAGGGGGAAACCGGCTCGCCGCGCTGCAGCCGCGGCAGCGCTTTGACCAGGTACATGGCCTGCTGGTAGGCGGCCTGCGCACGCGGCGGTACCCAGGTGCCGTCGGGCTGCTGGCAGGCGGCGCAATCGCCGAAGGCGTAGATGCTGGCGTCCGTGGTCTGCAGGTTGCCGTTGACGACGAGCTGGTTGAGCCGGTTGGTCTCCAGGGGCGCATCGCCGCCGAGGCTTTTGAGGAAGTCCGCTGCCTTCACGCCGGCGGCCCAGACCGAGAGGCTGGAGGAAATCACCTTGCCGCTGGCCATCTTCAGGCTGTCCGCGGTGACCTCCACCACTTTTTCATTGGTATGCACCTCGATGGCCAGCTTGCGCAGCTCTCGCAGGGCCGCATCGCTCAGGCGCTCGGGCAGTTGCGCCAGCAGGCGCGGGGCCGCTTCAATCAGCACGATCTGCAGGTCCTTTTCCGGGTGGATGTGGTCGAAGCCGAAATTGGCCAGCACCTTGGCCGACGCATGCAGTTCGGCGGCCAGCTCCACACCGGTGGCGCCACCACCGACGATGGCCACCGTCAGGCGGCCGCTGCCGGCGCTGCGCGGCACGGTTTGCGCGCGTATGCAGGCGTTGATCAGTCGGTTGTTGAAACGTTTGGCCGCCTGTGGGCTGTCCAGCTTGATCGTGTGTTCGGCCGCGCCCAGGGTGCCAAAGTCGTTGGTCTGGCTGCCGACGGCAATCACCAGCGTGTCATAACTGAGCTGCTGCGCGGGCGTGATCTCGCGCCCGGCCTCGTCGTGGCTGGCGGCCAGCTGCAGGGTCTTGGCGGCACGGTCCACACCTTCCAGGCGGCCGAGGCGGAACTTGAAATGGTTCCAGCGCGCCTGGGCCAGGTACTCGATCTCCTCGGCGTGGGTGTCAAAACTGCCGGCTGCCAACTGGTGCAGCAGCGGCTTCCACACATGGGTGCGCGCGGCATCCACCAGCGTGATTTCAGCCTGGCCTTTTTTGCCCAGACGCTTGCCCAGTTGCGTGGCCAGCGCCAGCCCGCCTGCGCCCCCGCCGACGATGACGATACGTTGCATGAATTTCCCTCCTCGGCATCAGGCTGCCGGCAGTGTTGTTGTGGCGACATGGTAACTGCCGGGGGAGCCTGGTTCTGCTGCGGGTTTGGGGTGGAGACTCTATCGTGTGGAAAGTTGGTTCAGGGGGGCGATTGTTTTGGGATGATTGGTGTTGCAGGCTGTGATGGTTTGCCTGCAAGCCGGGTCTCGCCCCGGCGGGCGACTCACTTTCTCTTGCGTCGCCAAGAGAAAGTAAGCAAAGAGAAGGCGACCCGATGGTCTGGGTCCCCTGCGCTGCGCTTCGGGGCAACCTGCGGTGCTCGACAAAAGCGGGGTCTCGCTCGAACTCGCCTTCGGCTCAGACAATCGCGAGCCCTGATCCGCTTTTGCCTGCGCTCCTCGGCCCAGCCCGACGGGTTGGGGGAACGGATACCGAAAACCAATACCAAGGCGGGGAGGCGAGGACGCGCTTTGCGCGTCTTCGCCGGAGCCCGGTTGCGTACCCGAATCCGAACCCGCTCCCGATCCCACCGCCCTTCTGGCTGCGCCGAGGAGCGCAGGTCCAGCCGGATCAGGACGGGCGATTGTCTGAGCGAAGCGAGTTCGAGCCCGGCCCCGGCTGGACCGAGCACCGCAGGTTGCCCCCGTAGCGCAAGCGAAGGGGGACGCAGACAGCAGGGTCGCCTTTTCTTTTGCTTACTTTTCTTTTGGCGACACAAAAGAAAAGTGAGTTGCCGCCGGGCAACCCCCGGCTTGTTGGAGGCACCACTCCAGATCGAGCAAGCAAAAAAGGCCGCCAACCCTTACCGCTGATTCTCCCCTCGCATGCGATTGATCTCGGTAGGCGTCACCGCGCTTGCCTGGTGGCCCCATGCGCTGCGCAGATAAGTCAGCAACTCGGCCAGTTCGGTGTCGTTGAGCACCAGGACAAACGGCGGCATGCCGAAGGGGCGCGGGTTACCTGCCGTGGCCGGGGCGTAACCGCCGTTGAGCACGATCTGCACGAGGTTGGCGGTACTGTCCATGGTCACGGCGCGGTTGCCGGCCAGCGGCGGGTAGGCCCCCGGCACGCCCTGGCCCTGGTCGCCATGGCACTGCGCGCAATGCTGCTCGTACAGCTTGGCGCCAGCGGCCGGCAGGCGGCCTGCCGCTGCGGTGGAAGCACGTGCCACGGGCGCAGGTGGCAGTGACTTCAGGAACACGGCCATGGCAGCCAGGTCCTGATCGCTCAGGTGCTGGGTGCTGTGCAGCACCACCTCGGCCATGGGACCGAGTACCGAGCCGCGCGGCGACACGCCGGTCTTGAGCAGGGCCGCAATGTCTTGCGGTCTCCAGTCGGCCACGCCGGCCTCCGACGCCGAGGTCAGCGAGGGCGCGTACCAGTTCTGCATCGGAATCAGGCCGCCGGCCAGGTCCAGCGGGGTGTTGCTGGCCCCCAGCGCGTTGCGCGTGCTGTGGCAGGCGCTGCAGTGGCCCAGGCCGCGCACCAGGTAGGCGCCGCGGTTCCATTCGGCCGTCTGTTTCGTATCGGGCTCGTAACGCCCCGGGCTGAAGTACAGCGCGCGCCAGACCGCCAGCGCGGCCTGCGTGCTGAAGGGCCAGCGCAGGGTGTGGGGCGTGTTGGGCTGCGTGGCCGGCGGCAGGCTGTGCAGGTAGGCGTAGAGCGCGTCCGAGTCTTCGCGCGTGATTTCGGTGTAGTTGGTGTAGGGGAAGGCCGGGTACAGCAGGCGGCCGTCCCGCGAGCGGCCGTTGTGCATGGCACGCCAGAAATGGGTGGGTGACCACTGGCCGATGCCGGTGGCGCGGTCGGGTGTCAGGTTGCTCGAGAACACGGTGCCGAACGGCGTGTCGATGCCGCGGCCGCCGGCAAATGGCGTGCCCCCGCGTGTGGTGTGGCAACTCATGCAGTTGCCGGCGCGCGCGAGGTAGGCACCACGTGCTATCCGCGCCGGCAGGGCGGCCGCGGTGGCCACCGGCGTCGTGACGTTGGGTTCATCGCGCAGGTTGAGCTGCCATACGAGGGCGGCCAGTGCCAGCGCCGCTGCGGCGCTGACCAGGATCCAGGTGGCCAGCCGTTTCATGGCCGGGTGCCTCGCGGGGCGGCGGCGCTGCCGCACGCCGGCACGACCTGGCCTGCGGGCGCGGCCGGCAGGGCCGTCGCCGGTTTGCTGCTGGCCGGCAGGGGCTGGGCGGCCAGCCAGCTGGTGGCGGCATGGATGTCTGCGTCGCTCATCCGGGCGACGATGTTGGCCATGCAGTCCGGCGCATGGGCGCGCCGCTGTCCGGTGCGCCAGGCGCCAAGCTGCGCGTTCAGGTAGTCGCGCGGCAGCCCCAGCAGGCCGGGCACATGGGGCGTGACGCCGGTCATGGCCTGGCCATGGCAGGAGACGCAGGCCGGCAGGCGCCGCCCGGGGTCACCCTGCATGACGAGCACCTTCCCGCGCTGCAACACGTCAGGCGCGGCCGCCGGCGCGCCCGGCGCCGGGTAGGGCAGGTCGAGTGCCGAAAAGTAGCGCGCGATTTCCATCAGGTAGTCGTCGGACAGCGGATCAACCAGCTGCGTCATCAGCGCGTAGTGGCGCCGGCCGTCGCGGAAGTTGAGCAGCTGGTTGTACAGGTAGCCGGCCGGTTTGCCGGCCAGCCGCGGGTAGTAGCCGTCGGGGCCGGCGCGCCCCTGGGCACCGTGGCAGGCGGTGCAGGCCAGGGTGCGTTGGGCAATGGTGTCTTCAAACGCCGCGGTGGCCAGCGCGGGGGCCAGGGCGCACCAAGCCGCAGTTACCGCCACCAACTGGCGCGTCCACGGGAAAATCACTGAAAAGGTCGAAAAAATCATTGGCATGATCGCATCATGGGCCCTGATGCTGCTGGGCGTAAGACTCAGATGCTGCACAAAAAACCATATCAGATGAAAAAATCCAAAAAATTACAATATCAGATTTGACCCCCGGGCCGCGCGGGAATCAGGAGCGGGCAAGCCCATGAAGCGCTACGAACAACTCGTTGAACTGCTGGCCGCGGACATCCGCAACGGTCGCCTGGCGCCGGGCGCGCGGTTGCCCTCGATACGGACCATCACGCTGCAGCACGGCCTGAGCGCGTCCACCGCGTTCAAGGCCTACTACCGACTGGAAGAAAAAGGCCTGGTGCGGGCCCGGCCCCGGTCGGGCTATTACGTGATCGGCCCGCCCGTACAGGCCCTAGCGCCGGCCGGGCTGGCGGGCTTGGAGGAGAAAAGAAAATCAGCCCATGTGTCGTCCAGGCTGGACGTCAGCGAGTTGGTGTTTTCGGTGCTCGATGAGGTCCGGAACACGGACATCGTGCAGCTGGGTTCGGCCTTTCCCAGTGCGGACCTGTTTCCGCTGCAGCGCCTGGGCAAGTCGTTGGCCCGAGTTGCACCGCGCCTGCACGGTGGGGAGATGGTGGCGCATCTGGCCCAGGGCCATCCGGCGCTGCGCCAGCAGATTGCGCTGCGTTATCTGGCGCTGGGCCTGGCGCAGCCGATGGATGAGCTGGTCATCACCAACGGTGCGCTCGAGGCCCTGAACCTGTGCCTGTCCGCGGTCGCGCAGCCGGGCGATCTGGTGGCGATCGAATCGCCCGGGTTCTACGCCAGTCTGCAGGCGCTGGAACGCCTGAACATGAAAGCGCTGGAGATTCCGGTGCACCCGCAGCACGGGCTGGACCTGGCCGCGCTGGGCAAGGCGCTGGAGCGGCACCCGGTGAAAGCCTGCTGGTTCATGACCTCGTTCCAGAACCCAACGGGCACCAGCCTGTCACGGGAGAAAAAGCAGGCGCTGGTGGCGCTGCTGGCCGGGCGCGGCATTCCGCTGATCGAGGACGATGTCTACGGCGAGCTGTACTTCGGCGAGCGCGCACCCTGGCCGGCCAAGGCCTTTGACCGCGAGGGCCTGGTGATGCACTGCAGCTCCTTCAGCAAGACGCTGGCGCCGGGCTACCGCGTGGGCTGGGTCTCGCCCGGACGTTTCGGCGAGCGTATTGCGCGGCTGCAGCTCATGACCACCCTGTCGGCCAGCCTGCCGGCGCAGCTGGCGCTGGCCGACTACCTGGCGCACGGCGGTTATGACAAACACCTGCGCAAGCTGCGCCATGTGATGGAGGCCCGGCTGGCCAGCCTGCTGGCCGCTATCGCACGGCATTTTCCGCCCGGTGTGCGGGTGGGCCGGCCGGCCGGCGGTTATTTTGTCTGGGTGGCGTTTGACGCCGGTTTTGATGCGCTGGCCCTGCACGAGGCGGCACTGGCGCGCGGCATCAGCGTGGCGCCGGGGCCGATTTTTTCAGCGCGCCGCGATTTCCGCCATTGCCTGCGGCTCAATGGCGGCCACCCGTGGGATGCGCGGCTGGAGGACGCGGTGCACACGCTGGGGGTGTTGGCCCGCCAGCAAAGCCCCTATGGAGGCTAGCGTTTCGGGCTGGAGCGCAGGCAGGCCAGGAAGAGGTCCCAGCTGGCCTGCAGCTCCTTCATGCGGGCGCCCTTGTCGAGCACGGCGCCGCTGGCGGCCTCGGTGCGCCGCACCACCTTGGCCAGGGCGCTGGCCGGCAACGGCCCGACCTGTTGGCGCATGGCGTCGGCCTTGAGGCGCATGTCCGAGATATCGTCCTTGACCAGCGACTTGTTGGATGCACAGGCGATGCCGCCCACGAGTTCGGCCATCTCCGCCAGGGCCGGATCCAGGTACCAGACCGCCGCCGTGCCGAGCGCCAGTGCCCAGATGCGTTTGTCGCGTGTGGGCGCGACGTGAATCGACCCGGCAGCGGGTGCCACGGTCTCCGGGGGTTGAACGTTTGCGGTTGGCGTCTTCATGGAAGTGCTGAGCTTGGCAGGCAAAGCTGAATTTTCCCTGACTTGTCCGGGGCCTGCTGGCCGGCGCCTGCGAGACCCTGTGCCGCGCCCGTGGGTGTTGACGGCTGTGGCGGCATCAGCCCTTGTCAGTAAAGCGCAGGTAGCTATCAAAAACAGAGCAAATTCATGAACCGGCCAGCCAGTGGCCGATGCGCTGGCAAACCCAGCCGGCGTCATCGTGCGGCAGGTCGTGGCCGGCCCAGGGGTGGCGCTGGTGGGCCGCCTGCCAGGCCTCTGCCACCCGTTGTGAGCAGCGCGGATTCACGAGCCGGTCCGCGTTCGACGACAACAGCAGCGTGGGGCAGGACGGCGCCTGGGGTCCGCTCGAAAACCGCGCAGCGGCCAGCAGCTGGCGCCCCGCGTTGCCCGTGCTCACCGGGGCCGTCTGGCGAATGTGGACCCAGGCCGCGATATCGGCCTCGCGCGATGAGGTGTTGTTGCAGGTCAGCCGGTGGATGGTGCGTTCGGTGGGGTCCGCGTTGTGCCAGCGCGCGGCCAGCAGCGCCAGGGCCGGCCAGTTGCCGGGGCGCAGCCGTTGGGTGATGGGGCTGAAGGGCCGCATGCTGGTGTTGATGAGGACCAATCGGCTGACCTCTTGCGGATGCTGCTGCGCCCAGTCGGTCGCCACCATGCCGCCCAGCGACATCGCCAGCAGTTTCCAGGGCGGCGCCACGCCTTGCGCCTGCAACTGCCGGCGTGCAAAGTCCACCATGTGACGCACGCAGGCGGGCGAGGGCTGGGCGTGAAACACCCCGTTGCCCGGCAGGTCCAGCGTCACGACCTGGCCGGCGCCCGGGAGGGCGGCCAGTTGCTGCGGCAGGGTGCCCCAGTGCCTGGCCTCGCGGGTCAGGCCGCGCAGCAGGACCCAGGTCATGGCGCCCGCCTCGGCCGCCAGTGCGCCACCGCCAGTTGGGCAAGCTGGGCACGCCGCTCGCCCGCGGGCAGCCAGCTCGGCGCGGAGAAGGCGGCGCGTGTGAGGAAGTCCAGCAGGTCGGCATGGCGGCGCAGCACCCGCTTGACCCGGTGCGCCTTGATCGGGTTGAACATGCCGTGCCGCGAGAACAGCTGGCGCGGGTTCTTGCGTATCCACAGCCAGGAGCCGAGCTCGAGTGTCATCGGCAGAAACACGTGGCTGGCCGGCGACTGGTCATAGGCGTGGTCCCAGAGGTCACCGTGCAGCAGGTACTGGTTGCTTTGCGGCTCGAAGCTGTAGTCATGGTGCGGGTGCGATTGCTCGAGCATGGTCTTGAGCGCGAACATCTCGGGCAGGTGCGCCATCAGCCGCCGCGTCTTGGCATAGGGAAACCAGAGGCTGTCGTCAAAGCCGTAACCCGAATGGCAGTCAAGCGCCAGGCTGAAGGGCCGGCTGGCCAGCTGCTCGCGCACCACCTGCAGCAGGGCCGCGCTTTCGATTTCCATGGGCGCGCCGGGTCGGCCGCAGTACCACGGCAGCGCCGGGCCGAAGGTCTGCCCGCCGGCCAGAAAGGGCACCGGGCTTTCCGCGCGTTGCGGAGCGTTGCGCATCAGGTCCACGCCGCGCGGGTTGGCGCGCTTGTGCGCCCACATGCCGCCCGGGTTGACGATGGGCATGAACACCAGCCGCACCTTCTGCAACTGCTGGTGCAGCAGCTCGTCCCATTGCAGGCGGAACAGCAGCGCCCGCATCCAGGCCAGGATCAGCTGCGTGCCGATGCGCTCCAGGCCGTGAATGCCGCCAAAAAAACCGACCGCGGGCGCCAGCGGGTCACGCGAACCGATGCTGGCGGTGTACAGCGAGAAAGCGGGGCCGCGGGTGGCCACCTCGCCCACCGCCTCGATGTCGAAGTGCGCACTGCCGGCCAGCAGGATGGCCTTGAGTTCTTCCTGTTCGGCAAAGGTGGCGGCGCTGTCGGGGCTGGCCGCCAGACGGGAGAGGTCAAAACCGCCGGCAGGCGGGCGCAGAAAGTCCATGTCTCCATCCTGGCACAGCGGTGTGACAAAACGATGTGCGGCGCAGCCAGTTGCGGTTGGCTTGAATTTGCTATGAAAATAATAGCTGCTTACGCAAACCTCTGTTGGGCTGGAGGCTGATTTTGCTTATTTTTTAGCCAGCGCTCAGACCGGCAGCGTGATCACCAGGTCGGACACCGGGTAGGCGACGCAGGGCAGGATGTAGCCGTCGGCCTTTTCTTCGGCACTCAGGCCCGGCCAGGCTATGCGGTAGACCACCCGGCCGCTGGCCAGTCGGCAGATGCAGCTGCGGCAGGTGCCGTTGCGGCAGGAACTTTCCAGCACGATGCCGGCTTGCAGCGCCGACTGCAGCAGGGGCTGGTCGGCAGGTGCGGCAAAGGGCGGGCCCGCCGCTCCCAGGCGGGCCTGGAAAACGGCGTGGTCGGCGGGGGTGGCGGGCATGGCGCCAGTTTAGGCGCTGCCGCGCAGGCGACCGCCGGTCCCAGGCGGGACAGGTTCTGGCAGGGCCGTCCGTATGATTTTCCTTTTTGTCTTTCAAGGATTCTTCAGTGCAAACATCATTCAAGGACAAGGTCGCCCTCGTGACCGGCGGCGGTGGCGGAATCGGACGCGCCACCGCGCTGGCGTTTGCGCGGGCCGGGGCCCGTGTTGTCGTGGCCGACATCGCCGCCGACGCCGGCCAGGAGACGGTGGCGCTGGTGCACGCCGCGGGCGGCGCGGCGAGTTTCATCCGCACCGACGTGACGCAGGCGGACCAGGTGCACGCCATGGTGGCCCACACGGTGGCCGCCTTTGGCCGGCTCGACTGTGCCTTCAACAACGCCGGCATCGAGGAAGAACACCTGCGCCTGGCCGACTGCAGCGAAGCCACCTTCGATCGCATCATGGGCATCAACGTCAAGGGCGTGTGGCTGTGCCTGAAGTACCAGCTCGCGCAGATGCAGCAGCAGGGCGGCGGAGCCATCGTCAACACCGCCTCGGTGGCCGGCCTGGTGGGCGCGCCCAAGATGGCGGCCTACAGCGCCAGCAAACACGCGGTGCTGGGCCTGACCAAATCGGCGGCGATCGAATACGCGCGCAAGGGCATACGCGTCAACGCGGTGTGCCCCGGCGTGATCCGCACCGCCATGTATGAACGCGCCGTCGCGGCCGATGCGCAGATCGGCGTGGCCGCCGCGCAGATGCACCCGGTGGGGCGCCTGGGCGAGGTCGATGAAGTGGCGGCCGTGGTGCTGTGGCTCAGCTCGGACGCGGCCTCTTTTGTGACCGGGCATGCGCACACGGTCGATGGTGGCCTGACCGCGGTATGAAAGCGGCATGAAGGCGTGATGGCGCTGTGGTGAAGCCGCAGGGAGGGGGATCGGGGGGGGAGGCCTAGGGCGCGAATGGTTTTGCTGCGACAATCCGGGTCCCCCAACAACGATTCCTCAGCGCGTCTTTTTTCATGTCCAGCTACCAAGTTCGCCCCGCCACCGTGCGTGATGCCAAAGCCATCGCCGAAATCAATGACGCTTCTTCCCGCGCCGCCTACAAGGGCCTGGTGCCCGATGACCAGCTGGGCACGCTGGCGGTGGACAAACGCCAGCAGTTCTGGCGCGATGCCATCGAATACATGGAGCCGCAGGTGCATGTGGCCACCGACGGCGAACGTGTGATCGGTTTTGTCGGCTTTGACCGTTCGCGTGACAAGGGCACACCGTCCACCTGCGGCGAGATCTGGGCCATTTTTGTCGATCCGGCGCACTGGGACAAGGGCGTGGGCGTCGTCCTGTGGGACGCGGCCAATGACGGTCTCAAGGAAGAAGGCTGCACCAAGGTCACCGCTTGGGTGCCGGTGCGCAACGAACGTGCGCTGCGCTTTCTGGAGCGCGCAGGCTTCAAGCGCGAGATGACTTCGCTCAAGACCGTGGTGGTTGGTACCGTCAAGCTCGAGGAACTGCGACTCAAGCGCGACGTGGGCTGAAGCAGCCGGCGGCCGGCTCAAGACGGCACGTCGATCACGCGTTCGTCGTCGGGAATCACCGGCATGTCTTCTTCCGGGCTCAAGGGAAGGTCGTCGGTGTCGTCCTGGCCGAGGGCTTCCTCGGGGTTGTCCGGGTGACGCCTTCCGCTGTCGCTGCTGATCCATGCTGTCATGATGTACTCCGCTCGGTGGTAGTGGGGCCCCATGTTGCGCCGTTTGCCGTCACCGGCGCTTGGGAAAAACCTTGTTTGCCTGTCAGCGCAGGCCGACAGTGCGGCGTTTCAGTGCGGCGGCCGGGCTGATTTTTGATACGCGATTTTGGCCTCCAGCCCTTGCTGGTATTGCGAAGACAGCTATGCATTGAATAGCAGGTTCGACCGCCAGGACGCCCCCGGCGCAACCGCGCTGCATTACGATGACTGCTTCCATGAGCCCCGCCACCGACACCTCTTTTTTTGCACTGTTCGACACCGCCATCGGCTGCTGCGCCATCGCCTGGGGCGACGCCGGCATCCGGGGTGTGCAGCTGCCCGAAGCCAGTGCGCCGCAGACCCGTGACCGCATGCGCGCGCGTTTCCCCGATGGGCAGGAGGCGCCGCCGCCCGCCGATGTGCAGGCCGTGATGGCAGGTGTGGTGGCGATGCTGCGCGGGCAGGCGCATGACTTCAGTGCACTGGTGCTCGACATGCGCGGCGTGCCCGAATTTCCCCAGCGTGTGTATGCCGTGGCGCGCAACATCGCACCGGGCCAGACCCTGACCTACGGCGAGGTGGCGGCCCGCCTGAGCGAACCCGGCGCGGCGCGCGCGGTGGGCCAGGCCCTGGGGCGCAACCCGTTTGCGCCGGTGGTGCCTTGCCACCGCGTGCTGGCGGCGGGCGACCAGCCGGGCGGGTTTTCTGCCAGCGGCGGCGTCCGGACCAAGCTCAGGCTGCTGCTCATCGAAGGTGCCATGCGCGGTACGCCCGGCCTGTTCGACTGACTCGCCGGTTCCCGCGCGAGGCGGTGCCGGCGCACTGGCTCCCTTGTCCTACAGCCAGCGCCTCTCCCAACGCACATGGCGCGGGTGCTGCATGCGGGAAAGTTCACTGTGCGCTCCAAGCCATGCCCCGCCATGACGGCGGAGACGCCAATTATCTGATTCCCATTGCATTTACCAAAGGACCTCACCATGGACAAAACCACCACCAGCGCCTATCCCGGTTCCGTCTCCCCGTCGAACGAAAGCGCCATGATGCGTGGCGTGGACCAAGCCGGCAGCACGCTGCACAGCACGATCGACAAGGTGGCCGAACCTGTCCGCAGCACGGTGGAGCGTGCCGCCAGCGCCGCCCATAACACGGTGGACAAGCTGGCCAGTGGCGCCAATTCGGTGGCCGGCAAGTTCAGCGACCAGGCCAATCGCCTGACTGACGCTCCCGTGCAGGCCGTCGACCATGCCAAGGCCTACATCAAGGACAAGCCGCTGCAGGCCGTCGGTTTTGCGGTGCTGGCCGGTTTTGTGCTGGGTCGCCTGACCGCCCGCCGTTACTGAGCAGCCGCGCCGGCAAATGTCACGCGGCGATCAGTCGCAGATGCGTGATTTCCGAGGGCGCACCGAAACGTTTCGGCGGCCCCCAGTAGCCGGTGCCGCGGCTGGTGTAGATCCAGAGCTTTTCCAGCCGGTGCAGACCCGCGGTGAAAGGCTGCTGGAAGCGCACGAAAAAATTCCAGGGCCAGAACTGCCCGCCATGGGTGTGGCCCGACAACTGCAGATCAAAGCCGGCTTTGGCTGCCTCGTGCGCGCTGCGTGGCTGGTGCGCCAGCAACACGCGCACCAGGGCATGTGCCGGGGCGCCGGCCATGGCCGCGTGCGGGTCGCTGCGGTGGCTGGCGTCGAAATGCGCGGCGCTGTAGTCGGCCACGCCGGCCAGCACCAGCGCCTGTTGCTCATGCATCTGCCCATGCTGCAACACCACATGTTCATTCATCAGCACCCGGATGCCGAGTCGCTGCAGTTCATCAATCCAGGCGTGGGCGCCCGAATAGTACTCGTGGTTGCCGGTGACAAAGTAGGTGCCGTGGGTGGAGGTCAGCCCGGCCAGCGGCGCCACGTGGTGGGCCAGTTCGACCACCGTGCCGTCGACCAGGTCGCCGGTCACCGCCACCATGTCCACCTGCAGCGTGTTGACCGCGCGCACGATGGCCTGCAGGTAGCCGTGTTTGATGGTGGGGCCGACATGGATGTCGCTGATCTGCGCGATCGCAAAGCCGTGCAGAGCGGCGGGCAGGCCGGCGATCGGCACGTCAATCTGCACCACGGCAGCTGTGCGCCTGGCATTGAAGAAGCCGACCAGGCTCATGAACAACCCGGCCAGCGGTACCGCCGCGGCCGAACCCCGGGCCGCGGCCTCGAGCGAAAAAGCCGCCGGCGCCACGGCCAGTATCGCCAGGCCGGCCAGCAGCGCCACGTCGCGCAGCAGCGTCAGCACAAAGAGCGAGGAAAAAAGGCCCATGGCCAGCAGCCCGGTCCAGGCCATGCGGTCCGACAGGGGCTGCGACTTGAAGCGACGGGCCGTCAGCCCCAGCGGCGACAGCACTGCGGAGGCGAACAACACCAGCCCCAGCAACAGCTGGGCGACCGGCCAGCCGGCCAGGTCGGGAAGCAGGCGTATGCCCACGTAGGCATGCAGAAAAGAAGAAAACAGCAACAGCGAAAGCGGCATGGACAGGACTGGAAGTGGGGCGCTTGCATCAACTGGCTGCAAAGCGGCCAAATGCAAGAGTCCCGGGAGCGGCAGGCGCTAGACGCGCGGGCTGCCCCAGGCGCGGGTTGCGAAGAAGGCCGCCGTGGCGGCGGCTGCCGTCAAGGCGCTGCCCCAGGCCATGTCCACCAGCGTCAGTTGCAGCGGCCAGCCCTGCAGGGTGGCCAGGTTGCTCAGGTCGTAGGTGCCATACGCCAGCAGTCCCAGCAACGCGCCCAGGCCCGCCGCATGTGTCCAGCTGGACCGCTCCAGGGCAGGCAGCACGGCAAACACCACCACGCCTACCGGGTACAGCAGGTAAAACGCAGCGGCCGGCAGCAGCAGCGGCTGCGCACGCATCAGCGGGCCTATCCAGGCCTGGTACTGCTGCGGCATCAGCAGCCCGAGCCAGATGCCGTCGGCCACGAGGAGAAAGAGCAGGGCGGCAAGGTAGGCGGTCAGTGTTTTTTTCATGGATGCGGTCATTCTCCGCGGATTTGCCATGGCCGGCGCCGCGATGGCGCATCCCGGACGACAATATGTTTTTTTCGTTCACCCACTTTTCAGGAATACCTCCATGGCCAGTAGCCTGTTTGCGCTGATTGACGACATTGCCACCGTACTCGACGATGTCGCCTTGCTGACCAAGGTGGCCGCCAAGAAAACCGCAGGCGTGCTCGGTGACGACCTGGCACTGAACGCCCAGCAGGTCTCCGGGGTGAAAGTGGACCGCGAGCTGCCGGTGGTGTGGGCGGTGGCCAAGGGGTCGATGCTCAACAAGGCCATTCTGGTGCCGGTGGCGCTGGCCATCAGCGCGTTTGCGCCCTGGGCCGTCACGCCTTTGCTGATGGTCGGTGGCGCCTTCCTCTGTTACGAGGGCTTCGAGAAGCTGGCACACAAATTCCTGCACAGCCGGGCCGAAGACGAGGCCCATGAAAAAGTATTGCTGGAGGCGCTGACCGACCCCTCGGTGGATCTGGTGGCGGTCGAGAAGGACAAAATCAAGGGGGCGATACGGACCGACTTCATCCTCTCGGCTGAAATCATCGCGATCACCCTGGGCACGGTGCAGGCCAGTCCCTTCATCACCCAGGTCACGGTTCTCAGCGGGATTGCGATCCTCATGACCGTGGGGGTGTATGGCCTGGTGGCCGGCATCGTCAAGCTCGACGATGCGGGGCTCTACCTGAGCCAAAAACCAGGCGACAGCGGGGCCGCCCGTCTGCGGCGCAGCTTCGGCCGCGGCATTGTGCTGACGGCACCCTGGCTCATGAAAGCGCTGTCGGTGGCCGGCACGGCTGCGATGTTTCTGGTTGGTGGCGGCATCCTCACGCATGGCGTTCCGGCACTGCACCACGCCATTGAAGCGCTGGCCGCGCGCGCCGGCAGCGTGCTGGGCAGCATCACCCCCTTGCTGGCCGACGCGCTGGTGGGCATGGTCGCCGGTGCGCTGGTGCTGGGCGCTGTGACGCTGGTCCAGCGCATGCGGGGGCGGAAGCCCGCCTGAATCTCCGGCGCTGGTGCCCGGCCTGCCAGCGCCGACGCTATTGGGTCCGATTGGCCATAATGGCGGGCATGCTGCGGGGTGTGTCTGCCGGTCACCTCCGGCCTCCATTAACCCCTGCGGCCCCCTTGCCGGGCCGCCCGTTTTTTTTCGCTTTACTCCCAGGACCCTTTCCATGACCCTCTCGATGTACCAGGCTTCCGTTCCCGTTTTCAAACAGATGCTGGGAGGCCTGAGCGGCGTTCTGGCCAAGGCCGAGGCACATGCCACGGCCCGCAACATCACGCCCGCCGCTTTGCTGCAGGCACGGCTTTACCCCGACATGTTTCCTTTGTTGCGCCAGGTGCAGGTGGCCTGTGATTTTGCAAAAAGCGTGTCGGCGCGCATCGCCGGTGTCGACGTGCCGGGCTTTGAGGACAAGGAAGAAAGTTTTGCCGATTTGCAGGCGCGTATTGCCAAGACCCTGGCGTTTCTGGAGAGCCTGAGCGCGGCGCAGATCGACGGCAGCGAAGAACGCAAAATCGTCACGCAGGCCGGCACGCCCAAGGAAAAGATTTTCAGCGGTCAGTCCTACCTGCTGAACTACGGCCTGCCGCATTTCTTTTTCCACACCACCACCGCCTATGCCATCCTGCGCCACAGCGGCGTGGAGATCGGCAAGAAGGACTACATCGGCAGCTACTGAGCCGGCGACGGTTTATTTTTGTGGCGAGGGCTGGGCGGGCGGGACAAAGGATGGCCTGGCCGAAGGCCGCGGCCACCGTGCCGAGGTTTCATCCAGGTGGTTCTGCGATCCTTCGGCAAAGGGCCAACCCTTGTGGGGCGCCGCAGAGGTCTTGTCCCTCAGGGGTATGGCGGGAAGGGTGCGGGGGGTGCTGCGCGCAGTACGGGGGGCGTCAAGCCGGGCCATGGGGTCTCCTTCAGTGAAGCAGCCAATTTAGGCTTGCGGGAGCGCCTGTCATGTAAGACGTGCCCGCTTTCCTTGTAGGACCAGCGTGCCGCGACGACGCGTCCTGCGGCGTCAGGCCGGGATGAGGTGGCGGCATTCTTCCAGGACCGGCCACCGCGCGATGGACAAAAGCGCACAAGGTCCGGAGTGCATGAGGACGGCCGGGTTAAACCACGGCGGCCGGTGCCTGTGCGTGGACCGGGTGGACAGGCAGGGTGCTCTTGCGCTGGATCAGGTCGTGTCTGGCAAACAGTTCGGCAATCCAGTCCACGAAGACGCGCACCTTGTTGCTCAGGTGGCGATTCGGCGGATACACCACGTGCAGCGGCACGGCCCCGCCACACCACTCGGTGAACAGCGGTTCCAGTTCGCCGCTGCTGATGTGGTCCTGTACCAGGAACGTCGCCGTGTGCAACACGCCCAGGCCGGCCAGCGCGGCGACCACGCCGGCGCGCGAATCGTTGACCGACAGCAGGTGGCGGCCGTCCAGCGTGATGGTTTCGCCGTCGCGGTAATACTCGAAGCTGTACATCTTGCCGTTGCGTGGCGAAGCGTAACGGATCAGCTTGTGGTTGTTCTCAAGCTCCGTCGGGTGTTTCGGCTTGCCGTGACGCTTCAGATAGGCCGGCGAGGCGCAGGACACGAGGTAGAACTCGCCGATGCGCCGGGCCACCAGAGACTGGTCGGTGATTTCGCCGCCACGAATCACGCAGTCCACGTTTTCGGCCAGCAGGTCGACAGGCCGGTCGCTCACGCCGAGGTCCAGCTGGATGTCGGGGTAACGCGCGTAGAACTCGGGCAGGGCCGGAATGATCACGGTGAGGCCCAGCGATGAGGGCACATCGACCTTGAGCCGGCCGCGCGGACTGGCCTTGGCCCGCGACATGCTCGATTCCAGCTCTTCCATGTCGCTCAGCAGGCGGCCGGCGCGTTCGAAATAAGCCGCACCGTCGGCCGTCACCGTCACCCGCCGAGTCGTGCGGTTCAGCAGTTTGGTGTCCAGCTCCTTTTCCAGGGTCTGGATCAGCCGCGTCACCGTGGCCTTGGGCATGGCCATCGAATCGGCGGCCTTGGTAAACGTGCCGGCTTCCACGACACGCACAAAAGCCTGCATGGCAGAAAACTTGTCCATCCGGAAATCCTGTTGAGCTGGGCTGCGAAGAATAGCCCGAAACACCGGCGGTTAAAGGGGTCATTGTTCCATTTCTGGAACAAAGTAAACCTGTTTTGCCCATTTATGGATGGGCCCATAACACCTATCTTCTGCTGCATTGCAACAACCCCGGAGCCGCTTGCGGTTCAAGATGATGACAAGCCAGCAGCGTTCCAGTCCGGCCACCCCGAAAGCCCCGCCGCCCTGCGTGGAAAAGCAGATCGCCATCGGGCAGCGCGAACCGCTGGCGGCCCGTTTTTACGGCTGCCGGCAGGGCGGCCAGGCCTCGCCGCTGGTGCTTCACTTTCACGCCGGCGCCTTTGTCGGCGGATCGCTCGAAGGGGGCGCCTGCATTGCCGGCCTGCTCGCGGCCAGCGGAGCGGTGGTGGTGTCGTTGGACTATCCGCTGGCGCCGGCCCATCCCTTCCCGCATGCGGTGGAAGCCGCGTACGACGCCCTGCTGTGGATTTCGAAGGCCAGGCACAGGCTGGCCGGCCATGACGCGCCGGTGTTTGTGGCCGGCGAGGAGGCGGGCGGCAACCTTGCCGCCGCCGTGGCCCTGCTCGCCCGGGACCGGCATGGCCCCCCGCTGGCCGGCCAGATCCTGCTGTCCCCGATGCTGGACCCCTGTCTGGCCACCGCGTCGCTGCGCGATGTCCATGCCGGCCCGGTGGGCTGCACCTGGGCCGACGGCTGGCACAGCTACTTGCCGCGGCTGGAAGACGCGAGCCATCCGTATGCCGCGCCGGGTGCCGCTTTCCGACTGGCGGACCTGCCGCCCACGCTGTTGGTCACGGCCGAGGACGACCCCCTGCGTGACGAGACGCAGGCGTATGCAGAGCGCTTGCGTGCCGCGGGCCTGTTTGCCCACGAGGCCGTGTTGCCCGGACCGACCGGCTGGCCGCGCAGCTATCTGGCGGCCGGTTGTGGCCAGGCCGGCTGGCCGGCGGTGGTGCAAAAGCTGTTCGGCGATTTTTTCTCCTGCATGGCCGCCGCTCGCAGTGTGCAAAGCAGCCTGCAGTCCGCGACTTGATCCGCTTTTTTTTTTGTATTTCTCCAGTTTCCAGTTTTTCTTTTCAGGGAGTTTTCATGCCTTCGATCCGTTTGAACAACCACAAGCACCAGCGCCGCCTGCTCGCTGCTGCGCTGGCCGTGCTGGCCGTCACCACCCTGGCAGTTGTGGTGCTCGGGAGCCGCAGTTCGCAGGCCCAGCCTGGCGCCGAGCCTGCACCCCCGGCCATGCCGGTCTCGGTGGCCACCGTCGTGCAGAGCGAGGTGACGGCCTGGGACGAGTTTTCGGGCCGCCTGGAAGCCGTCGAACGTGTGGACATCCGTTCGCGTGTGGCCGGCACGGTGCAGGCGGTGCATTTCCGCGAAGGCGCGTTGGTCAAAAAGGGCGAACTGCTGCTGACCATTGATCCGGCCCCTTATGCGGCGGACGTCGAGCGGGCCGGCGCCCAGGTCGCGGCTGCGCAGGCGCGTCTGGCCCAGGCGCGGGGCGAACACGAGCGTTCCCAGCGGCTGTGGAACGAGCAGGCCATTTCCCGGCGCGAGTTTGAAGAACGCAGCAACGGAAAAGGCGAGGCCGATGCCAACCTGCGTGCCGCGCAGGCCGCGCTGCAGACCGCCCAGCTGAGTCTGGGCTACACCCAGGTGCGCGCGCCGGTGGCCGGCCGCGTCGGCAAGCTCGAGGTCACGGTGGGCAACCTGGTGGCCGCCGGCCCCGGCGCGCCGGTGCTGACCACGCTGGTGTCGGTGAGCCCGATCTACGCGAGTTTTGACGCCGACGAGCAGGTGGTGGCCAAAGCGCTCAAGGACGTGAGCAACGCCGGCGAACGCAGGCTTGAGCGCATTCCGGTGCAGATGGGCACTGCCGCCAGTGCCGACACACCGTTCGAGGGCCGGCTGCAGCTGGTCGACAACCAGGTCGATGCGAAAAGCGGCACGGTGCGCGCGCGTGCGGTGTTCGACAACAAGGACGGGCAGCTGATGCCGGGCCAGTTCGCGCGCATCCGCATGGGCCAGGCCACGCGGGCCACGGCGCTGCTGGTCAACGAGCGCGCGGTCGGCACCGACCAGAACAAGAAGTTCGTGCTGGTGGTCGGCGCTGACAACAAGGCGGCCTACCGCGAAGTCACGCTGGGCGCCTCGGTCAACGGCCTGCGCGTCGTCAAGGGCGGACTGGCGCCCAACGAACGCATCGTCGTCAACGGGCTGCAGCGCGTGCGTCCCGGGGCGCTGGTGGCGCCGCAGCCGGTCGAGATGTCGGCCAAGGCGGAGCTGCTGCATGCCGACAAGCCCGTCAAGGTGGCGGCGAAGTCCTGAGCGCAGCGCCTGCCCCTGCCTTTACCTGAACAAGAAGAATTGCCATGAATCTTTCCAGATTTTTTATCGACCGGCCGATTTTTGCCGGCGTGTTGTCGCTGCTGATGCTGATCGCCGGCCTGGTCGCGCTGCGCGGCCTGCCGATCTCCGAGTACCCGGAAGTCGCGCCGCCCTCGGTGGTGGTGCGTGCCCAGTACCCGGGTGCCAATCCGAAAGTGATCGCCGAAACCGTGGCCATGCCGCTGGAGGAAGCCATCAACGGCGTCGAGGGCATGCTCTACATGGGCAGCCAGGCCACCACCGACGGTGTGATGACCCTGACCGTGACCTTCAAGCTCGGCACCGACCCCGACAAGGCGCAGCAGATGGTGCAGAACCGCGTCTCGCAGGCCGAGCCGCGCCTGCCCGAGGAAGTGCGCCGGCTTGGCGTGACCACCGTCAAGAGCGCGCCCAACATCACGATGGTGGTGCATCTGGTCTCGCCCAACGACCGCTACGACATCAACTACCTGCGCAACTACGCGGTGCTCAATGTCAAGGACCGGCTGGCGCGCATCCAGGGCGTGGGTCAGGTGCAGATTTTCGGCGGCGGCGACTACTCGATGCGGGTCTGGCTCGATCCGCAGAAAGTCGCGCAGCGCGGCCTGTCGGCCAGCGACGTGGTGGCCGCCATCCGCGGGCAGAACGTACAGGCGGCGGCAGGTGTGGTCGGTGCTTCGCCGGGCCTGGCCGGTGTGGACATGCAGCTGTCGATCAATGCCCAGGGCCGGCTGCAGAACGAGGAAGAGTTCGGCGACATCATCGTCAAGATCGGTGCGGACGGCGCGGTGACCCGCCTGCGCGACATCGCCCGCCTGGAGCTGGGTGCTGCCGACTATTCGCTGCGCTCGCTGCTGAACAACAAGCCCGCCGTCGGCATGGGCGTGTTCCAGGCGCCTGGCTCCAACTCGCTGGAGATTTCGGATGCGGTGCGCCAGACCATGGCGGATCTCGCGAAAAACATGCCCGAAGGTGTGGAGTACCGCATCGCCTACGACCCGACGCAGTTTGTGCGCGCCTCCATCCAGTCGGTGATCACCACCTTGCTCGAAGCCGTGGCGTTGGTGGTGCTGGTGGTGATCCTGTTCCTGCAGACCTGGCGCGCCTCCATCATCCCGCTGCTGGCGGTGCCGGTGTCGGTGGTCGGCACCTTTGCGGTGCTGCACCTGCTGGGCTTTTCGATCAATGCGCTGAGCCTGTTCGGGCTGGTGCTGGCGATCGGCATCGTGGTTGATGACGCCATCGTGGTGGTGGAAAACGTGGAGCGCAACATCGAAGCGGGGCTCACGCCGCGCGAGGCCACCTACCGCGCCATGCGCGAGGTGTCCGGCCCCATCATTGCGATTGCGCTGGTGCTGGTGGCGGTGTTTGTGCCGCTGGCCTTCATCAGCGGCCTGACCGGCCAGTTCTATCGCCAGTTCGCGGTCACGATTGCGATCTCCACTGTCATCTCGGCGATCAACTCGCTGACCCTGTCGCCGGCGCTAGCCGCGTTGCTGCTGAAAAGCCACGATGCGCCCAAAGATGCGCTGACGCGCGGCATGGACCGGGTCTTCGGCCGCTTCTTCGCCGGCTTCAACCGCCTGTTCCGCCGCGGTGCCCAGGGCTACAGCAGCGGTGTCCAGGGCGCCATTTCGCGCAAGACCCTGATGCTGGTGCTGTACGGGGTGCTGGTGGCGGCAACGATCGGCGTCTTCAAGCTGGTGCCCGGCGGTTTTGTGCCGGCGCAGGACAAGCAGTACCTGATCGGTTTTGCGCAGCTGCCCGACGGCGCGACGCTGGACCGCACCGAGGACGTGATCCAGCGCATGGGCGAGATCATGAAGGCCAACCCGAACGTGGAAGACGCGATTGCCTTTCCCGGCCTGTCGATCAATGGCTTCACCAACAGCTCGAACTCCGGCATCGTCTTCGCCACGCTCAAACCGTTTGCCGAGCGCAAGAAAGCCGACCAGAGCGGCGGCGCGGTGGCCGGCCAGCTCAACGGCGCGTTTGCCGGCATCCAGGACGCCTTCATCGTGATGTTCCCGCCGCCGCCGGTCGAGGGCCTGGGCACCACCGGCGGCTTCAAGCTGCAGCTCGAAGACCGCGCCTCGCTCGGTTACGACGCGATGGATGCAGCGGTGAAGGCCTTCATGGGCAAGGTGGCGCAGGCGCCCGAGATCGCCGGCACCTTCACCAGCTGGCAGGTCAACGTGCCGCAGCTGTATGCCGACATCGACCGTACCAAGGCGCGGCAGCTGCATGTGCCGGTGACCGACATCTTCGACACCATGCAGATCTACCTGGGCAGCCTGTACGCCAACGACTTCAACAAGTTCGGCCGCACCTACAGCGTCCGCGTACAGGCCGATGCCGCTTACCGCGCACGCGCCGAGGACGTGGGCGTGCTCCAGGTACGCTCGACCACCGGCGAGATGGTGCCGCTGTCGGCGCTGATGAAGGTGCAGTCCAGCTTCGGCCCCGAACGCGCGATGCGTTACAACGGCTACCTGTCGGCCGACGTCAGCGGCGGGCCCGCACCAGGCTACTCGTCGGGCCAGGCGCAGGCGGCGATCGAACGCATTGCGGCGGAAACGCTGCCCAAGGGCATCGGCTTCGAGTGGACCGAACTGACCTACCAGGAGATTCTGGCCGGCAATTCGGCGGTGCTGGTGTTCCCGCTGGCCCTGCTGCTGGTCTTCCTGGTGCTGGCCGCGCAGTATGAGAGCCTGACCCTGCCGATTGCGATCATCCTGATCGTGCCCATGAGCCTGCTGGCCGCGATGACCGGTGTCTGGCTGTCCGGCGGCGACAACAACGTTTTCACGCAGATCGGCCTCATGGTGCTGGTCGGCCTGTCGGCGAAAAACGCCATCCTGATCG
Source organism: Polaromonas sp. YR568 (assembly GCF_943371715.1). Classification (GTDB taxonomy): domain Bacteria; phylum Pseudomonadota; class Gammaproteobacteria; order Burkholderiales; family Burkholderiaceae_C; genus Polaromonas. The sequence goes on from NZ_CALRVW010000005.1 coordinate 137,117, forward strand.
TGGAGTTTGCGCGCGAGCTCGAGTTCGCCGGCCGCACGCCGGTGCAGGCCGCGATCGAAGCCAGCCGCCTGCGCCTGCGCCCCATCCTGATGACTTCGCTGGCTTTTGTCATGGGTGTGTTGCCGCTGGTGCTGTCCACCGGCGCCGGCGCCGAGATGCGTTCGGCCATGGGTGTGGCGGTGTTCGCCGGGATGATTGGCGTAACGGCTTTTGGTCTCTTCCTCACGCCGGTGTTTTATGTGGCGCTGCGCCGCATGGCCGGCAACCGGCCGCTCAAGCTGCATGGCGAAGTGCCGCACCTCGAGGCCTTTGCCAGCAGCCACGCCACGGGCGGTGGTGCGGCGGCGCAGGCCCAGCCCGCCGCAGCCCGGAAACACCATGAATGACAACACCTACACATGACCCAGGAGTGATGAGCATGACCCCCTTTTTTTCCACGGCCCGCGTGCTGCCGCTGATGGCTGCGCTGGTGCTGGCAGGCTGCGCAACCCGTCCCCCGTCCATCGACCCCTCCAGCCTGCCGGTGACCCCGACCCTGTTCAGGGAGAGCCAGGCGGTTGCGGCCGCTCCCGCTGCCCCGTACCAGGCGCAGTGGTGGAAGGTGTTTGCCGACCCGGTGCTGGACCAGCTGGTGGCGCAGGCCAGCCGCAACAACAACAGCCTGTCGGTCGCCGCCGGCCGGCTGGCGCAGGCCCGTGCGATCGCACGTTCCGCCGATGCCGACCGTTCGCCCCAGCTCGGCCTGGGGGCAGGCGCGGTCCGCCAGACCGATGCCACGGCCGCCAACCGGCCGAAAACCGTGGTGAGCATCGGCGCCAATTTTTCCTACGAGCTGGACCTGTTCGGCAGGCTGGCGGGGGCTTCGGATGCGGCCTCGCTGGATGCGCAGTCACGCGAAGCCCTGCTGCGCAGCACACAACTGCTGGTACAGGCCGACGTCGCGCAGACCTACCTCAACCTGCGCGCCCTCGACACCGAACGCGCGCTGGTGCGGGACACCTTGCACGCCTACCGCGACACCCTGCGTTTGACCGAGGTGCGTTTCAGGGAAGGTGACGTGGCCGAGCTGGACGTGGCGCGTGTGCGCACCGAAGTGGCGGCTACCGAGTCGGAGGCACTGGCACTGGACCGGCGCCGCGCCGAGCTCGAACATGCGCTGGCCGTGCTGGTCGGCGCGGTGGCCTCCAGCTTCCAGCTCGCGCCGGCCGACTGGGCCACAGCGCTGCCGGTGATTCCGGCCGGTGTGCCCAGCACGGTGCTGGTGCGCCGGCCCGATGTGTCGGCCGCGCAGAGCAGCATGCAGGCGGCGCAGGCGCGTGTCGGTGTGGCCAAAGCCGCCTGGTTTCCCGTCTTTTCATTGACGGCCAGCGGCGGTTATGCCGCGCCCGAGATCGGCGACCTGTTCAGGATGTCCACCCGCGCCTGGGGTGTGGGTGCGCTGCTGTCGCTGCCGATTTTTGACGGCGGCCGACGTGAAGCGGGCGTGCAGAACGCGAATGCCGAATTCGATATCGCGCTGGCCAACTACCGCGAGCAGATCCTGGTCGCCTTCAGGGATGTGGAGGACCAGCTCTCGGCCCTGCGCCTGCTGGCCGAGCAGTCCGAAGCGCAGTCGCGCTCTGTGGCGTCAAGCAGCCGCGCCACCGTGCTGTCGGACTCGCGTTACCGCAACGGGCTGGTCAGCCAGCTGGAAGTGCTGGATGCCCAGCGCAGCGAATTGCGCAACCGCCGGCAGGCGCTGCAGGTGCGCGCCGCGCAATACCTGGCCACGGTGGGTCTGATACGCGCCCTGGGTGGCGGCTGGGCCTGACCTGGCACACCCTTATCGGCGCTCACTGCGTGGAGCGCCTTTTCCCCTTGCAGGGGACAGGCGCCTGCGGGCCGGCGGAGCCGGACCCGCGGCCCCTGCTGGGGAAGAGTAACCCCGGACGTTCTCATGCTATCTAATTCATAGCTTCTTGCGCCCGTGGGGGCTGGGCTGGAGGCGTTTTTTGTTATGAAAAAAAGGGCAACCCGGCTCTCCGGGCGCTCCGCGCCGGCCATCTGTTAAAACAGCTGCATCTTGTTTCAGCCTGCGCCTGCCCATTCTCCCCTAGTCAAAACCATCCTGCTCGCCCCGATGGAGGGCTTGCTCGACTTCGTGCTGCGCGACATCCTGACGCGTTCCGGCGGCATTGACCGCTGCGTGTCCGAGTTCATCCGCATCACCGACCAGCTGCTGCCCGAACGCGTCTTCACGCGCATCGTGCCCGAGTTGCACACGGGTGGGCGCACGCTGGCGGGTGTGCCGGTGCGTGCGCAACTGCTGGGCTCCGATCCGGTGTGCCTGGCCGAGAACGCTGCCCGGCTCGCCGCGCTGGGACCGGCCGGCATCGATCTCAACTTCGGCTGCCCGGCCAAGGTGGTCAACCGCCACGGCGGCGGCGCCGCGCTGCTGGAGGAACCCGACACGATTGCGGCCATCGTGTCGGCCGTGCGGCGCGCGGTGCCGGCGCACCTGCCGGTGTCGGCCAAGATGCGCCTGGGCTTCAACGACGACAGCAAGGCGATTGACTGCGCGCTGGCGATTGCCGACAGCGGCGCCGACGAGCTGGTGGTGCATGCGCGCACCAAGGCGCAGGCCTACCGGCCGCCGGCCTACTGGGAACGTATTGCCGACATCCGCGCGGCGGTGCGCATTCCGGTGGTGGCCAACGGCGAGATCTGGACGGTCGACGATGCGCGCCTGTGCCGGCAGGCCTCGGGCTGCGAGATGCTGATGCTGGGCCGCGGTGCGGTGGCCGATCCGGGTCTGGCGCTGGCCATCCGCGGCGGCGGCCAGCACGCGGGCCTGGCCTGGGACACGCTGCTGCCGCTGATCGCCCAGTTCTGGGAGCTGGTCTGCAGCCGACTCGATGCACACTCGCGCGCCGGCCGCCTGAAGCAGTGGCTCAATTTTTTGCGCCGCCGTTATCCCGAGGCGGAGCTGGCTTTCCAGTCGCTGCGCACCGTCAACCAACCGGCTGCCATCTCCCGCTGGCTCGCGGCAGCTTTAGCCTAACAGGGCCTCGAAGCCGGCGTCGGGTTCGAAGCGCCGGTTGCGGTAGCTCAGGCGCGTGGGGCCGGGCAGGGCCTGCTCGCGCACTGAGTGGCGCGCATCGCCGGGATAACAGATCACCCGGCTGCCTTCGTGCTCGAAGGGCTCGGGCTGGATCACCGGTGGCCGGCGCCCGCGGGCCTCGGCCAGCACACTCTCCACACCCGCGTGGCGCGACAGGTGCGCCAGACTCATGATCTGCGGCGGCGCCAGCTCGATCTGGCGGTCCCAGTACTGCTGCAGCGCGTGGCGTGGGCTCAGCCAGATGCTCTCGGTGGTTTCGAAATTGTCGTGGCTGGCCAACTGGCCGCCGGGCACCGCCGCCACGAAAAAACGTGCATCGAAACGCTTGTTGGTCACCGAGGGCGTGACGGGGGTGATCCAGCGTGACCATGGCACGACGTTGAGTGTCTGCAGGCGCAAGGCCATGCGGGCCAGCACGGCATTGAAGCCGTGGCCTTCGCGCAGCAGCGCGGCCGCCTGGTCGGCCAGGCCGGGCAGGGCAGGGCCCTGGGCGAACAACACGCCCGACTCCTCGAAGGCCTCGCGCAGCGCCGCCACATACACGGCGCCGGCCGTGCGCAGGTCGATGCCGGGCTCGTTCAGCCCGGCATGCAGCCGGTCCAGCGGCTGGTCCAGGTGGGCCGCCATGTCCAGCTCGGCGTCGGCGGCGTCGATCTTGCCGCCGGGAAACACATAGGCGCCGCCCAGCACGTCGGACAGTCCGTGGCGCTTCATGAGGAACACTTCCAGACCCGCGGGCGCATCACGCAGCAGCACCACGGTGGCGGCCGGACGCGGCGGAGTGGTGACGGTTTCGAGGTTCAGTTCCATGGCGGCTTTCAGGGGGAGGCGGGACGGTCCAGTACAGTACGACCTGGTTTGCCAGTGCAGTGTGGTTAGGCTATCAGACTTGCGGCAGACCAGGCATCACCAACACGACAAGGACAAGCAAATGGGTATTGATTTCAAGGGCCGGGTGGCCATCGTCACGGGCGCAGGCGGCGGACTGGGCCGGCAACATGCGCTGGCCCTGGCCAGGCGCGGCGCGAAGGTGCTGGTCAACGACCTGGGCGGCGCGCGCGACGGTTCGGGCGGCTCGGTCAGTGCCGCCGACGCGGTGGTGGCCGAGATCCGCGCGGCCGGTGGCGAGGCCATTGCCAACGGCGCCTCGGTCACCGACTTTGCGGCGGTGCAGGCCATGGTGCAGCAGGCCATGGACGCCTGGGGCCGCGTCGACATCCTCGTCAACAACGCCGGCATCCTGCGTGACAAGAGTTTTGCCAAGATGGACCTGGCCGACTTCGCGCTGGTGATGAACGTGCACCTGATGGGCGCCGTGCATTGCAGCAAGGCCGTGTGGGACATCATGGCGGCGCAGAAATACGGCCGCATCGTGATGACCACCTCGTCGTCGGGTCTGTATGGCAACTTCGGCCAGTCGAACTACGGTGCGGCCAAGATGGCGCTGGTCGGGCTGATGCAGACACTCGCCATCGAGGGCGCGAAAAACGACATTCGTATCAACTGCCTGGCACCGACGGCGGCCACGCGCATGACCGAGGGGCTGATGCCCGAAGAGGTGCTGCAGGCGCTGCAGCCCGAAGCGGTGGTGCCGGCCATGCTGGTGCTGGCGTCGCAGGATGCGCCGACACGGACCATTCTCTGCGCAGGGGCCGGCACCTTCGAGGCGGCCCACATCACGCTGACCCAGGGCGTCTTCCTGAGCACGGGCGAACAGGTGCCGGAAGCACTGGCCGCGCGGCTGGCCGAGGTGACCGAACGTGCTGGCGAAATGGTGCCGCAAAGCGGGGCTGCGCAAGGCAGCAACGAGGTCGGCAAGGCCATGGCGAGCAGAACGCCGGCCTGAGACGCGAGAAGAACGCGATAAAGACGCGAGGGGCGGCGGCCAAGGATGCCGCCGGGTTCGCTGGACAATGTTCCGACGTTTCGCCGAAGGGCGGAAGTCCGATACCTGTCTTGGTAACGCGAACCCGGCAGGCACGTTGCCAGTGTTTGCAGCGGGCGCAGACACCGGTGCAGGCCAATGCTGACAGCCGGTGTCAGTCTTGTCCTGCGAGGGACGGTGCGGCCTGTCCTGGCAGGCGTGTGCGAGCCGGCACGCCATGCGCTGACGGCCGGCGGCCCGGATGTCCTACAGGCGCTCACGACGGCCGCCCACTGCCAGATCAAGACCGGACTTTTATGCTGGAAGCAGTCGGCCAGCCGGTCGGCTACCACCCAACATCCTTCACCGGATTTTTGTCCCAGGAACTCCCCATGAATTTCAATCGCTCGCTGACTTCCGCCATCACGGCCATCGCACTGGTGACCGCCGGTGGTTTTGCTTTTGCACAGGCACAGACAAAGTCGGGCACTATGCCCGGCGCCCCCGGCGAGACCAACAAACAGGGTGCTGCCCAGATGAAAATCCCAACCACCCCCGCGGCTCAAGCTCAGCCTCAGGCACCGGTTCAAGTTCAGGCTCAGCCTGCGGCTTCGACCATGGACACCAGCACCGCGCAAGCCAGCACCCCCGCGCCTGCAAAACGCACCGCAGTGGTTCGCAAGCCGCGCGCTGACCGCAACTAAAGCCAGCTTGCTGCGCGGGGTTCCTGCGGGGAATCCGGGTTAACGCCCTTTCGTTTCCCGCAGCCGCGCGCAGACAACTTCAACTGCTATCCTCCTGGCATGAACAGCACGCATCCGTTCCGGACCGACGTCGTCCTCAAGGGGGCGTGCCTGTTTTTCGCCGGGGTAGCCTTGTTATTGCCTGTACAGGCGATCTCGATCGAGCGGTCGAAAACCGCCGTGCCGGCCCTGGCCCGGGCGCTGCAGGTGGCGAATTTCGGCTCGGAGGCCGCTGCACCGCCTGTGCGCCAGATGGCGGACTGGGTGATGGCCTCGGGCAATCATGCGGGCATGCACTTTGTGATTGTGGACAAGCAGCACGCCAAGTTGTTCGTGTTCCATCCCGACGGAAAACTCAGCGGCGCCAGCCCGGCATTGATGGGATCGGCCCGGGGCGATGACTCGGTCCCGGGCATCGGCGAGCGCCAGATGGCAGCCATTCTTCCGCACGAGCGCACCACGCCGGCCGGACGTTTCGAGTCCAGCCCTGGCGTGAACATGTCGGGCGAAGACATCGTCTGGGTGGACTACGACGCGGCTGTTTCCATGCACCGGGTGCGGGCCAACAACAAGAAGGAACGCCGGCTTGAGCGGCTTGCGTCGGCGACGCCCGCTGACAATCGCATTTCCTTCGGCTGCATCAACCTGCCTGCGACTTTCTACGACTCGGTGCTCAAACCGGCCTTGGGTACCGACCCGGGCGTGGTGTACGTGCTGCCGGAAACGCGCTCCCTGCAGTCCGTGTTTGGGACCCTGATCCCCGCGTCCAGAACCAAGTGATATAGCGATAGCGCTGCGGCGCATCGCTTGTGGCGTTGTCTGGCATTTTGCGGCCAGGGCGGTCCATGATGACCATGACTATCCCGAGCTTCGGGTGCCTGCGTCCTTGCCACGGCCGGTCTGGCCGGGAAGGCGTTCAGCCTTGCTGGCCGTGCCGGCAACAAGCCACCGCAACCTGGACAGGCAGTTCCGGGGCATCCGGTAAGGGCGAGCAGCTTGCCCCGCTGCGGCCGTCCTGAGCGCGGTTCGGCGATCCGGGCCGAAAGACTTCAGGCTGTTGACACAGGCCAGCGCGCGAATTCTTCCGGCGGCCTCTCGTCAGTTCCGGGCTTGTTTGTAAGGCCGGTTTCGCGGCGACATCATGGCTTCGCCGGGGCCGGCCGCGTAAGCCACGCTGCCACCTGCCGAATCCCTGACATTGCTGCGCGTCAGGTTGACCGGCGGGCACGAGGTGTCCGTGATGGAAAACACCATGTGGCCGCCCGGAAAAATCGCGGGCAGGGTCTGGTGCAACTGGTAACGCATGTCCACCGGGGCCTGCGCGGCATGGTAGATCACCTGGTTGGCGCGGTTGTAGACGGTGTAGCAGGCCAGCGCCTGGCCGCCGGACAAGGCAGGCAGCAGGGCAGCGAGGGCGTATTTCAGGGCGGTGTTCATGCGCAGGCCTTTCAAAGAGGTCATTGTCCGCCGGCCGCCGTGCCTGCAGCGCAGGCCGGTGGCCGGTTCTTGTGTCAGTCGATACGCTGGCTGGCGCCGTGTTGCACGTTATTTGCTATCAAATAAATAGCTGTTTGCGCACGTGGAATATGGGCTGTAGGCCGATTTGATGCACAGGCCGAGCAGGCCGCCTTGGTCAGACATCTGGCGGGAGCCTGGCCTTCCCTAACCCAGCCCGGAAGGCTGCGTCGGCTGGAAGTCGGTGTGAGCGCCGGCTGCCGCCTCCTGCTCGATGCTGGCGTCGCGTGCCGCAAACATGTTCTGCAGGTCCTTCAGGTCGCGCATCACGTCGTCTTCAATGTCAGCGGCGGGAAGCCCGGCAGGCGCGGCCGTGGAGGCTGCAGCAGCAGCCAGGGCCGGCGGCCCCCAGATGGCCGGGTCGGGCATGGTGGGGTAAGGGCAGCTGTCCCCGACCTTGAATTCCCAGGAAATACCGTGCAGCCAGTTGGCGGATTGCGGCTCGAACTGGGTGATGGCGGCGAGCAGCTCGTTCTGGAAAGCGAAGGCATAGGTCATCAGGCGGGTGTCCCAATGCCGCAGCACCAGCCGCACATACATGCCCGGGCCGCGGCTGCGGCTGTTGACCACCAGCATCTGGCACTCCACCCAGTCCGGCGCAATGCCATGCCTGCGCAGGCAGTCGCGCAGCAGCATCTGCACGAGCTGGCGGCGCGTGCCGTTGTCGGAGTTGTCCTCGATGGTGTGCTGGCTGTCGCGGGTGTTCGCCGCTGGTGTGCGGGGCGCCGGTTTCGGCCCGGAATCCGGACTGTCCGCCGTCTTGTTCTTCAGTCCCAGCAGTCGCTCGAACACTTGTCTCATGTGGTGCACCCTTCGCCGCCGGTCGTGACCAGAGTGCTCTGGCCTTTCATTGCCGGCTTGTCAATTGATGGTCGTCCATGTGGGAAGGCAAGTCAAGCCTCCAGCCTGTGCAGTGCTTCTTCCTGCCACCAGGCGGCCGCAACGTAGTAACTTTCCCACACGCAGCCGTTGCAACCGCGGCCGCAGCAGGTGGTGGGCTCGGCCGGCGGCGCCCGCAACAACATGCCCGCGTCGGCGGCCCGCTGTTGCAGCGCAGAAAAGATCGCCTGGGCCGCATCGGGGCTGGCAGGGACAGGAGGTGTCGTCATGAGAGGAAAAAATCGTGCGCGACCGGCAGGGCGGTCAAGCTGCCATGGTAGCCGCTTCAGGTGGACGTTCTGGCCGCCTGGCTTCGCGGTCACGTCCTACCCGAGGATCAGCGCCGGGTGCTTTTGCCATGGCGGGTCGGGTGCTAAAAACAGTCATCGCGATGTCAACGCGTCGCCAACACGTCGTCAACCCGATCGCGCCACGGTTTTTTTTCGAAGGATTTTCATGGACAGCAGCAGCAGCGCCGCCTGGTACGCCCAGTTGGACAAGCCTTTTTTTGCGCCACCGGCCGGGGTGTTCGGCCCGGTGTGGACGGTTCTTTACATCATCATCGCCGTCAGCTTCGGTTTTGTGCTGCTGCAATACCTCAAGCGCCGCCTGCCGTTTCGCGTGTTGTTGCCATTCATCCTGAACCTGCTGGCCAACCTGGCCTACACGCCCATCCAGTTCGGCCTCAAAAACAACGCACTGGCCAGCCTCGACATCCTGCTGGCGCTGGGCACGCTGGTCTGGGCCATGGCGGCCATCCGGCAGCGGGCGCGCTGGGTCGTGGGGGTCAACATTCCCTACCTGCTGTGGGTGCTGTTTGCGACGGTGCTGCAGCTCAGCATCACCTGGCTGAACCGGGGCGGCTGATGAAGCTGCGCCGTCCCCACCTGCTGGGCGCGCTCGGCGTGCTGGCCGCCCTGGCCGTGCTGGCCACCACCGGCTGCGCCGCCTGGCGCGTCGGGCAGTCGGTGACACTGGCCCGGCAAAGCGAGCCGTTTGAAGTCTCGCCCGCCCAGGCCACGGCCAGCCTGCTGGTGGTGGGTGACAGCACCGCGGTGGGCACGGGCGCCTCGTCGCCGGCTACCAGCATCGCCGGCCTGATTGCGCGTGACCATCCGCAGCTGACCATCGTCAACCGCGCGCGGGATGGCGCGAGGTTTGCCGATATCGTCGGCCAGCTCGAAGGCCAGCAGCGCTTTGACGCCATCCTCGTGCTCGGCGGCGGCAACGACGTGATCCGCTTCACCGGCGCTGCGCAACTGGAGCAGGACATCGCCCGCACCGCGGAACTGGCGCGCGTGCGCGCCCGGCTGGTGGTGTTCATGCCTGCGGGCAATGTCGGCAGCGCGCCGTTTTTCTTTGCGCCCTGGTCCTGGCTCATGACACGCCGCTCGGAAAACCTGCACCGTTTTGTGCGGCAGGCAGCCACCGACAACGGCGCTGTGTATGTCAACCTGTTCAAGAACAAGGCCGACGATCCGTTCGCGCAACGTCCCAAAGAACTCAACGCCAGCGACGGGCTGCACCCCAGCGATGCGGGCTACCGTCTCTGGTACGGCGAACTCAACGCGCAGGCCGGTCTGTCAGCGCGGCTGGCCGCGCTCAGGCGCTGACAACAGCGGGCTCACAGGCCCAGCAGTTTTTTGGCGTCGCCCAGGGCCTTCATCGATTCGTCGTGTTTGCCGGCCTTGTGGAAGGTCTCCCCTTCGGCGCGCAAGGCCTTGACCTTGCCCATGTCGGCGGCCGACAGCTTGGGGTTGCTGGCGAGTTTGGCGTCTATCGCCTTCATTTCGTTGGGGCAGTTGTGGGCCAGGGCCAGTGACGAGGCGGCCAGGGCCGCGGCAGCAAGGATGAGTTTCATGCGAATCTCCCATGTCCAGTGCGCGTCAGAAAATGCTGACGCCAGATGCTAGCAACAACCGTCCCGTGGCGACAAGCGTTTGACCGCGAGGCGGGCCGGGGCATTGCGGCTAAAGCCGGCTGCTGCGCCCGGGAAGCGGCCAGCACTTAAAATCAGTGGCTTTCCCACCGACTACCGGGTCCACCCATGTCTCTTGAAGTTACCGAAGCCCAGACGGGCGAGCAGCCCGTCGCCACCATCCTGATCATGCACGGCCTGGGCGCCGATGGCCGCGATTTTGTTCCTGTGGCCGAACAGCTCGATTTGTCCAGCGTGGGTCCGGTGCGCTTCCTGTTTCCCCACGCGCCGGTGATTCCCGTCACCATCAACGCCGGCTACCAGATGCCGGCGTGGTACGACATCCTGGGCGCCAACCTGACGGCGGGCCAGGACGAAGCCGGCATGCGCCAGACCCAGGCCGCCATCAACACATTGATAGACCGCGAAACCTCGCGCGGCATCCCCGCGAGCCGCATCGTGGTGGCCGGTTTTTCCCAGGGCTGCGCGATGGCGCTGATGACGGGCCTGCGTTATCCCGAACGCCTCGCCGGCATCATGGGCCTGTCGGGTTACCTGCCGCTGGCGCATACCGTGGCGGCAGAGCGCAGTCCGGCCAACGAAGGTCTGCCGGTTTTCCTGGCGCACGGCAAGCGCGACGGCGTGGTGCCGCTGGCGGCAGCCAGCGGCACGCGCGACGCGCTGGCGGCGCTGGGTTATCCGGTGGACTGGCACGAGTACGACATGGAGCACTCGGTCTGCATGGAGGAGATCGCCGACATGAACCGGTGGCTGCTGAAGGTGTTGTCCTAACGTCCCGCGCGAAATCCGGCAGCCGTAAGGGCTTTCCCGACATGGCGGCGCGCCGGGTTTTTGGCCCGCATGCTGCAGCCGGCTGTATTTTTAAATGAAATCATGTGCTGGCCCAATCAGGGCGGGCGCAAGCAGCTATGAAAACCATAGTGCGCTGCGGGTGCCTGGCATGGCCTGCCGGGCAACCTGACGCGCAGGGACGTGCCGCCAGGCCGCACCGCCTGCAAACAAGCCCGGCCTGTGATACCTTGCACGCCACGAACGATTCAGAGGGAAGAACTTTATGACCAGCTTGCATGCGCGATCTGCCGCGCTTCTGGGAGACCGCCTCCAGGCGCTCGGCCCTGCCAGGCTGAAAGGCATGCGCCGCGGCATCGAGAAGGAAAGCCTGCGCGCCCAGCCCGGCGGCGCGCTGGCACTGACGCCGCATCCGGCCGCGCTCGGCTCGGCCCTGACGCACCCCTGCATCACCACCGACTTCAGCGAGTCCCAGGTCGAACTGGTCACCGCCGCGCACAAAGGCTTGGGCGACGGCGCGGACGCCGCGCTGCGTGAGCTTACGCAGATCCACCAGTTCACCTACCGCGCAATGCAGGCCGTCGGCGACGAAATGCTCTGGGTCTCCAGCATGCCCTGCGGCCTGCCGACCGACGAAACCATCCCGATCGCGCGTTTTGGCTCGTCCAACGTCGGACGCGCCAAAAGCGTCTACCGCATGGGCCTGTCGCACCGTTATGGCCGGCGCATGCAGACCATCTCGGGCATTCACTACAACTGGTCGCTGCCCGACGTGACCAGCGAGCAGTACTTTGCGCTGATCCGCAATTTCCGCCGCCATGCGTTTTTGCTGCTTTACCTTTTCGGAGCTTCGCCGGCCGTCTGTTCGACCTTTGTGGCCGGGCGCCAGCACGAGCTGCAGCAGCTCTCGGGCAGCACCATGTACATGCCGCACGGCACCTCGCTGCGCATGGGGCGCCTGGGTTACCAGAGCGATGCGCAGGCCTCGCTGGCCGTCAGCTACAACAGCCTGGAGGGGTACGGCGCCTCGCTTCAGGACGCGCTGACCCGGCCTTACCCGGCCTATGAAGCGGTGGGCATCCAGAACCCCGGCGGCGACTACAACCAGCTCGCCACCACCTTGCTGCAGATTGAAAACGAGTTCTATGGGACGATCCGGCCCAAACGGGTGATCTTTCCGGGCGAGCGTCCACTGCATGCGCTGCGCGAGCGCGGCGTCGAATACATCGAAGTGCGCCTGATGGACCTGGACCCGTTTGAGCCGGTCGGCATCAACGCCCAGACCATGCGTTTTCTCGATGTGTTTTTGCTTCACTGCCTGCTCAGCGACAGCCCGCCCGACACGCCGCAGGAAATTGCCGAACTCAAGCACAACCAGCACCACACGGCAGCGCGCGGACGCCAGAGCGGCTTGCTGCTCAAGCGCGGCGGGCGCGAGGTGTCGCTGACCGGCTGGGGTGCCGAGGTGGTGGCGCAGTGCGCTCCGATTGCCGCGGCGCTGGATGCGGCGAACGGTGGTGGCACGCAGTACAGCGACACCTTGCGGGCTGCCGAGGCGGCGCTGCTGGACCCCGCCACCCTGCCGTCGGCCCGTGTGCTGGCGGCCATGGCGAAGGACCACGAGAATTCGTTTGTGGCGTTTGCGCGCGAGCGGTCGGCCCTGACCAAAGAGGCGCTGCTCGGCCTGCCGTTTTCCGCCGAGCAGCAGGCCGCGTTCGAGGCGCTGTCGCGCCAGTCCATTGCGGAGCAGAAGAAAATCGAAGCGGCCGACACCATGCCCTTCGAGATCTACCGCCAGCAGTATGTCTCGCCCGACCGGCTGGGTTTGCCCAGCCGCGAGGCCGCGGTCGCGCTGTAGCCGGCGGCTTGCGCAAAGCCGCCCGCGGCTTCAGGCCGTCCGGGTGGCCAGCTGGCGCAGCACTTCATGCGCCGCCGCTTCGGAGGACGCCGGGTTCTGACCGGTGATCAGATGGGCGTCGCTCACCACGTAAGACTGCCAGTCGGCGCCCTTGCTGTAGTTGCCGCCGTGGTTGCGCAGCATGTCCTCCACCAGGAAAGGCACGACATCGGTAAGCTGCGCCGCGGCTTCCTCGGTGTTGGTAAAACCCGCGACCTTTTTGCCCTGCACCAGCGGCGCGCCGTCGGCAGCCTTCACATGGCGCAACACACCGGGCGCGTGGCAGACCGCCGCCACCGGTTTGCCGGCGGCGAACATGCGCTCGATCAGCCCGATCGAGTCCCTGTCTTCGGCCAGGTCCCAAAGGGGGCCGTGGCCGCCGGGGTAGAACACGGCGTCAAAGTCCGCCTCCTTCAGGCCGGCCAGCTTCACGGTGTGCGCCAGGGCCTGCTGAGCCTGGGCATCTTCCTTGAAGCGGCGGGTGGCGTCGGTCTGCGCGTCCGGGGCGTCGCTCTTCGGGTCCAGCGGCGGCTGCCCGCCCTGGGGGGAGGCCAGCGTGATCTCGGCACCCGCGTCCTTGAAGACGTAGTAGGGGGCTGCAAATTCCTCCAGCCAGAAGCCGGTTTTTTTGCCGGTGTCGCCGAGCTGGTCGTGTGAGGTCAAAACCATCAGTATCTTCATGGGGTCTCCTTGAAAGCGCGGCCGCGGCCGTGCGGTGAAAATGGGGTAAAGGCCGCAGGGTGCGGCCGGTGTGTCATCTTGCGCTGCCGGGGCCGGTTGCCGCGTAGGCGGGGAGACGGTCTGCCTGTCAGGCCCGGTCGCCCGGGTGGGTGACAATCCCTGCTGGCCGGCTGCATCGCGCAGCCCGCGCCCGAGCAACGAACAGAAAGCGTATCCAGACAATGGCAATCCAGTGGTTCCCCGGTCACATGCACCTGACCAAGAAGGCGATCAGTGAGCGCATCAAGGAGATTGATGTGGTCATCGAGCTGCTGGACGCGCGCCTGCCCGGCTCCAGTGCCAACCCCATGCTGGCCGAACTGACCGGCGCCAAGCCCGCGCTCAAGGTGCTCAACAAGCAGGACCTGGCCGACCCGGCGCGCACGCCGCTGTGGCTCGCGCATTACAACAGCCTGCCCGGCACCAGCGCGATTGCGCTTGACGCCAGCGAAACCACGCCGGCGCGTCGGCTGATCGACGCCTGCCATGCGCTGGCGCCCACGCGCGGCAGCATGGTCAAACCCATGCGGGTGCTGATCTGCGGCATTCCCAACGTCGGCAAGTCGACGCTGATCAACACCCTGACCGGCAAACGCGCCACCAAAACCGGCGACGAAGCCGGCATCACCAAGCTCGAGCAGCGCATCGTGCTGGCCGACGGGTTTTACCTGTGGGACACGCCGGGCATGTTGTGGCCCCGCATCATCGTCGCCAAAAGCGGCTACAACCTGGCCGCCAGCGGCGCCATTGGCCGCAATGCCTTCAACGAGGAAGAGGTCGCGCTGGAACTGCTGGACTACCTGATCCAGGCCTACCCGGCCCTGCTGGAGGCGCGCTACAAGCTCAAGCTGACGCCGGGCATCACCGACGAGCAACTGCTCGAGGAGATCGGCCGAAAACGCGGCGCGGTGCTCAGCAAAGGCCGTGTGAACCTGCAGAAGGCCGCGGAGATCGTGATTTACGAATTCCGCGCCGCCACGCTGGGCCGCGTCACGCTGGAAACGCCCGAAGAGTTCGCCCAGTGGCTGGCCGCCGGCCAACTGCTCGACGCCGAGCGGCAGGTCAAGAAGGACAGGATAGAAACCGACCGCCTGGTGCGTTTCAAGAAAATTCCGAGACCGCCCCGCGAGGGCTGAGCACAGGGCCCGCGCGCCCGGACCTGCCATCGGCCAGACCGCCGATGCAGAGGTGCCCGATCACTGCCCGACGGCAGCGACCCGCCCCCCAAAATTTCTGGCCGCAGCCTCTTGAAAGCCTGCAAAGCGCCAATACGTCAGTGCCGTCAGGGCGGTCGCCGCGGTGCGGTGGCTGCGTTTGCCGTGGCGCCACGGCCCGTCCGGCGGCCCGGCAGCCCACCTGATGGTGTGTGTCCCTTCACAATTTTCAGAAAAGGAGATTGTCATCATGAATGGATTGAACCTGTACGGCGACATCTTCGCCGACCTCAACCGCCTGCAGCAGAGCTTCGAGCAGGTTTTCCGGCCCGACGGCGCCAGCAGCATACGCGCGATGCCGCGCAACACCTTCCCGGTGATCAATGTGGGCAGCACGCCCGAGGCGATCGAGGTGCTGGCGCTGGCGCCTGGCCTGGACCCCGCCGCGCTGCAGCTCACTGTCGACAAGGGCCTGCTGGTCATGGCCGGAGAACGCAAGGCAGAACAGCCGGCCAATGACAAGGTGGCGGTTTACGCCAAGGAGCGTTTCGAGGGCGCTTTCCGGCGCGTGATCTCGCTGCCCGAAGACGCCGACCCTGCGGCCATCAGTGCGACCTACCGCGATGGCCTGTTGCGCGTCACGGTGGCGCGCCGCGAGTCGTCGAAGCCGCGCCAGATCCAGATTCACTGAAACCCCTGAACCTGTTACTTTTTCAAGGAGCATGTGATGAACCAGAACACAGCTTTGAGCCAGAGCAACCCCGCCCGCGATGTGGCGCCTTCCGTCCAGAGCGGCCCCGACAGTGCGCAGGGCGCCTTGGCGCAACGTACGACGGCGGTGCTGCCGCCTGTGGATATTTTTGAAGACGATGCCGGCTTTACCGTGCTCGCCGACCTGCCCGGTGTGGCCAAGGACCGGCTGGCAGTGCGGGTGGACGGCGACAACCTGGTGATTGAAGGGGCCGCGGCGGCGCCGGTGGGGGCCGACATGACCCTGATCTACGGCGAGGTGCTGAACCCGCTGTACCGCCGAACCTTCACCCTGAGCCGGGAGCTGGATCCCGGAAAAATCGAGGCAAAACTCGACAACGGGGTGCTTCGGTTGAACATTCCCAAGTCCGAAGAGGCCAAGCCACGCCGCATCGAGGTGGCGCTGGCCTGAGGGCCCGGGTCTGTCAGTGCGGGCGCGTGCAGTAGGCCAGGAACTGGTCGAGTTCGGTGGACTTGTCGAACACCGCATCTGCACCGCCCGCCAGGCAGCGCCGGCGGATGTCCTCCGTGGCGTAGTTGGACAACACCACCACGCGCTGTTGAAGCGAGCGCTGCCGGCAGCCCTTGAGCACGCCCAGCCCGCTGCCCTGTTGCAGGAAAAGATCCACCACCAGCAGTTGCCAGTCGCGCGGGTGCTGGGCCAGCCAGGTGCAGGCGCTTTGCTCGGTCTCTGCATAGCCCACCGTCTGCACGCCCGCCAGTTCGGTCAACGTTTCAACCAGGTTGTCCCGGATGACCGCGTTGTCCTCCACGATATAGGCCTTCAACGCCGCGGGGCGTTGGGTGGTGGAGGAGGGGCCGGGTCCCAGGAGGATTCCGGCGGCAAGGTTCGCGGGTGTCACGTAGCCAGTCTGCCCCGGCGACCGAAGGCGGTGCGCAAGGTATTGCACTGCACCGCTGTAGGACAGTGCGCTTCAAGTGCCAGGGCCGTGGATGGATCGCTGTTCCAGCCGGTCCGATGCCTTTGCTGCATGCCGATGCAGGCGCCAGCCCATACGGATCTTGCGCTTGATGCTACAAAAAAAGTAGCTACTGCGACGGGAAGAGCGACGGTGAAACTACAGTGGGCCCGACGGCCCGGTCCTGCCGGCGAGGCGCCGGCGCGCATACACGCCGATCAAGCCGAGGCCCAGCACCAGTGCAAACCAGCCCACCAGTGAAGAATTGGCCACGATGCCCTGCATGCCCGGCGAGGTGATGAAATAAGGCGACACCAGCACGGCCAGGCCGATCAGGACGCACAGGAGTCCCTTGACCAAAAGCTCGTTGTTAGCCTTGTTGCTGTGCCTGCGGATGGGGGGTGGAGGTAGGGGCATGGCCTGATTGTCGGCCAAATGCGGGGGCAGGTTGTGCCAGGGGGCTTGCCAGCCTCGCGCCGGACGTATTGCGGCAATGGACTTATAGTGGCTGCTACCCGTTTTCCGGCCTGCGCCCCAGCGTGCGCGTGGGTCCTATTCGCCACATCCAGGAGCCACTTGTGTCCACCACGCCCGCAGCAGACATCCAACCGACCCGTTTTGGCAGCGGCCAGGCCGTGCGCCGCCTCGAAGACGACGCCCTGCTGGCCGGCACCGGCCAGTTCACCGATGACGTGACCCTGCCGGAGCAGGTGGCCCTGTTTTTTGTGCGTTCGCCGTACCCGCACGCGCGCATCGTGGCGGTGGACAGCGCCGCTGCGCTGGCCATGCCGGGCGTGCTGAAAATCGTGACCGGCGCCGACCTGGTGGCCGCCGGCGTCAAGCCGATTCCCGGCTCCAGCGGCTTTCCACGGGCCGATGGTTCGCCCGGCGTGTCGCCGGTGCGCCGTGTGCTGGCCCATGAACGGGTGCGTTTCGTCGGCGAGGCGGTCGCCGCCGTGGTGGCGCAGACCCTGCAGCAGGCCCGCGACGCGGCCGAAGCGGTGCTGGTGGACTACGACGAGCTGCCCATGGTGGTGGACATGAAAGACGCCACCGCCCCCGGCGCCCCGGCCCTGGTGCCGGAAGCGCCGGACAACATCGCCTGCGAGACGCGTTACGGCAGCGTGGAAGCCACCGCAGCCGCCTTTGCCAAAGCCCGCCATGTGGTGGCGCTGGACATCGTCAACCAGCGCCTGCATGCGCTGAGCCTGGAGCCGCGCTCGGTGCTGGCCGCGTTCGACAAGGCCTCGCAGCGCCTGACGATACGCATGAGCACGCAGATGCCCACCGGTGTGCGCAACTCGGTGTGTGACGCGCTGGGCATCGCGCCCGAGCAGGTGCGGGTGGTGGTCGGCGATGTGGGCGGCGGCTTCGGCATGAAGACCGGCGTTTATCCCGAGGACATTGCCGCCGCCTATTGCGCGCGCGCGCTGCAGCGGCCGGTCAAGTGGGTGGCCGAGCGCAGCGAGGAGTTCATCTCCGCCTACCATGGCCGCGACGTGGCCAGCCATGCCGAACTGGCGCTCGACGCGAACGGGAAGATCCTCGCCCTGCGCCTGGCCTCGCTGGCCAATGTGGGGGCCTATGCCACCGGCGCGGGCGTGGCCATCCAGTTGCTGATCGGCCCCTGGGTGCAGACCAGCGTCTACGACATCCAGACGGTTGACTTTCATTTCAGTGCCGTGCTGACCAACACCGCGCCCACCAGCGCCTACCGCGGCGCGGGCCGGCCCGAGGCCATCTTCACGATGGAGCGGCTGATGGACGAGGCTGCGCGCCAGACCGGCATCGACCGCATTGAGCTGCGCCGGCGCAACTTCATCCAGCCCGCGCAGATGCCCTACAAAAACCCCATGGGCCAGGTCTATGACACCGGCAAGTTCGAGTCGGTCATGGACCAGGCGCTGGTGCTGGCCGACTGGAAAGGGTTTGATGCGCGGGCGGCGCAGTCGGCCTCGCGCGGCCTGGTGCGCGGGCTCGGCATTGCCACCTTCCTCGAGTGGACCGGCGGCAACGCGCTGGAAGAAACCGTGACGGTGGCGGTGCAGGCCGACGGCATGATCGAGGTCTTCACCGCCGTCAACGCCATGGGGCAGGGCATTGCCACCACACTGACCCAGCTGGTGGTCGATGCCTTTGGCGTGCCCGCCGACCAGGTGCGCGTCGTGATGGGCGACACCGACCGCGGCAATGGGTTTGGCAGCGCCGGTTCACGGTCGCTGTTCACCGGCGGCTCGGCGGTGCGCGCCGGTGCCGACAAGGCGATTGCACTGGGCAAACAGCTTGCGGCCAAGGAGTTTGAGGCCGCCGCGGAGGACGTGGTTTACGCGGGTGGCGACTTCACCGTCGCCGGCACCGACCTGCGCATCGGCCTGTTCGATCTGGCTGCGCGGCAGGGCGACCGGCAGATTTTTGTGGACTCCACCACCAAGGTGGCCGGGCCCACCTGGCCCAACGGCTGCCACATCAGCGAGGTCGAGGTCGACCCGCAGACCGGCCAGGTGGCGGTGGTGGCCTACGCCTCGGTCAACGACGTGGGCCGTGTCGTCAACCCGATGATCGTGCGCGGCCAGCTCGACGGTGGTGCGGTGCAGGGCATCGGCCAGGCGCTGTGCGAGCACATGGTCTACGACCGCGAGACCGGCCAGCCGGTGACCGGCAGCTTGATGGATTACGCTGCGCCGCGCGCCGACACCGCGCCCGACTTCAGGACCGAGATGGACGAGTCCACGCCCTGCCTGAACAACCCGCTGGGCGTCAAGGGGGTGGGTGAGCTCGGCACCATTGGCGCCGGCCCCACCGTGGTCAACGCCGTGGCCGACGCACTGGCCCGCCGCGGCATGGCTGCCCAGGCCAAGGCGCTGCAGATGCCGATCTCACCGGCGCGGCTCTGGGAGCTGATGCAACCCGTGGGTTGAACCCTTGAGCGCCTGAGCGGCGATCGGTCGAAGTCAAGGGCGTTCTGGCCGCACTTCGGCCAACCGGGGCGGCCCGCCGGTAGTTAAACTTTTTAGCTACCTTGGCTTTGAAGGCGCTCCGTGTTTCGTCACCTTGTGGCCTGTGTGGCCGTACTGTCTGGCTGCGCCCTCGCGCATGCCGAAAAACCAGTGGATGCCTTCGATGTCTTCTTCCCGGTGAAGCCGTACGACATCCATCTGACCGCAGCCTGCTGGAATCCGGTCATCCGGTCTGTTTCTACCGTCCAGCGAGCCGGTCCCGGTCGGTCTTCACCGGGCGGCCACCCATGATCGCGCTGGCCCGATTCCTTCCGCAATCGCTGGTTGCGCGCGTCTACCTCCTCTACACGGTGACATGGCTGCTGTTTGTCTGCAGCGGCCTGTGGCTCTTCTACCATTACCAGTTCTCCGTCGCCGTTGAGAACGCCCATGACTCGGCGACCATGCTGGTCGAGGTGGCCGTGCAGACCATTTCCGACAGCGCCGTGATCGGGGACCATCACACCATCAAACGCATTCTGGACAAGGCTGTCCTGCAATCGCAGTTTTCGTCCGCCTCGTTCATCGATCTAGCAGGCGGGGTCATCGAACGCCACCACGCCCAGCCGCCACCCCTGTCTCCCCCCGCATGGCTGCTCGAGGCGGCGGCAGCTAACCTGCATGACGTCAGCCGGACCCTTTCCCTGGGCGGGCGTGACTATGGCGTGCTGCGTCTGGGGTTTGCGGTGGACCAGGTGGCTGCAGGCTTGTGGCAACTGATGCTGGCCACTCTGGGGCTTGCGTTGGCCGGTGTTGCCGGCGGGCTGCTGCTGATCTGGTTTCCGCTGCGCCACTGGCTGGGTTCGCTGGAGCGCGTGAACACCTTCAAGGCGGATTTTTCAGACCATGGCGATCCCGCGATGCGGCCGTTGCTGCTGCAGAGTCTGCCGCTGGAATTTCGCCCCACGTTCGAGGTTCTCGACCAGACCGCCAACAGCCTGAGAAGAGAGCTGGAGAACCGCGAGGCGGCGCTGTGCTCGCTGCGCAGCGCCCTGGCCGAACTGCTGCCGCATGTGGCGTCGGACGGGTTCGCCGGCAGCGACGATATCGCCGTGTTGTCCCGCACGATCGCCGACCTGGTGCAGGAGCGCGAAGCGCGGCGCGACGAACTGCAGGAAGCCGTCGCGGCAGCACAGTCAGCCAACCGGGCCAAAAGCGAATTTCTCGCCAACATGAGCCACGAGATCCGCACCCCCATGAACGGCATTCTGGGCATGACCGGCCTGGTGCTCAAAACCGAGTTGACAGTGCAGCAGAGGCAGTTTCTCGGCATTGTGAAGACTTCGGCAGATGCCTTGCTGACCATCATCGACGACATTCTGGACCTCTCGAAAATCGAGGCAGGCATGCTCACCATGGAGCTGATCCCGTTCGACCTGCACCGGCTGATGGACGAAGCGGTTCAGTCGCTTTCCGTGAGGGCTCAGGAAAAAGGGCTGAGTTTGAGCAGTACCATGGCGCCGGGTGTGCCCCGGCGGATTGTGGGCGAACAGGTTCGCCTTCGGCAGATCCTGCTGAACCTGATGGGCAATGCCGTCAAGTTCACCGACCGCGGCGAGGTGAGCGTGCACTGCACGCTGGCGCCCGGCGAATCTGGCGGCGCCATGCTGCACTTCACCGTGACCGACACCGGCATCGGCATTTCCCCTGAAAAGCAGCAGCATATTTTCCAGGCCTTCAGCCAGGAAGATACGTCGACCACGCGCAGGTTTGGCGGTTCAGGCCTGGGGCTGACGATCTCGCGCCGTCTTGTCGGCTTGATGCAGGGCGAGTTGTGGGTGGACAGCAAGCCCGGATCCGGAAGCAGTTTTCATTTCACCATGGCCTTCAGCGAGGATGTGGCGCCTCTGCGGGCACCGGACGCCTTGCCGGTTTTTTCGGCGACCCTTCCGCCGGGGACGAAAGAGGAACTGCCCGTGCTGGTGGTGGAAGACAACCTGATCAACCAGACCCTGGTGATGACGCTGCTGCAACGTGGCGGCTACCGCGTGACGCTGGCGGGCACAGGGCGGGAAGCCGTGGAAAAATTCCTGATGCACCGCTTTTGCGTCATCCTGATGGATATCCAGATGCCCGACCTGGACGGTATTGAGGCGACCAAGGCGATTCGCCTGCTCGAACGCAAACAGGAGCGCCTGCGCACGCCCATCGTGGCCATGACGGCCAACGCCATGCGCGGTGACCGCGAGCGTTGCCTGGAGGCGGGCATGGACGACTACCTGGCCAAGCCCATCAAGACCGCGGAGCTGTTTTCCATCATCGAAACGCTGATCGCAGACTGAGGGGAAGTTCACCTGGTCCAGGACTGCGCCGCTTCAAAATGGCGGGTGTCCCCGATCTTGTCGAAGTCACCGGTTGAAAAAAAATGAGCAAAAAGTGCCTGTAGCCCTTTTGGGACGGACGTGAGAAGCTATCAATAGCAGAGCAGTTTCAGATGCCAGACGCCCGCTCAGGCATGGCCGGCGGCTTCCTTGGCGCGCATCTTGGCGCCTATGTATTCACCATGCGTGACATGCAGCAGGCCGGCAATCTTGCTGATCAGGTGGTTTTCGTGCGCGTCGAGGTCGGCGTCTGAATACGCCACCTGCCACATGGTCTCCACCATGTGGATCTTCTGCGCCTGCGTGAAGTGCTCGTTCATGGCGGAAGTGAAACGGTGGTAGTCGTGGCTGGAACTGGCCGTGTCTTCGGCCAGCTCCAGCAGCCGGGCCAGCTCGTCGTCGGCGAGCGAAAATTTTCCGCGCAGCGTGTCCAGCACGGTCGCCCTTTCGGCGGCGGTGATGGTGGGGTCGGCACGCATGACTTCCACCAGCAGCACGGCGGTGCCCAGTTGCAGCGCATGGTCGCGCTCGGCGGGGGATTGCGCCCGGGCGGGCGCGGTGAAAGTGTCAAACAGGTCTTTGAGTGTTCTGAGCATGGGCTTCCTCGATCGTTGTGAGCGTTTTGCGGCCATGCGCGCAAATGCTTGCACGATGGAGCCGGCGGGCGCAGATTGGTTCCCGCCCCGGCGCCGGGCGGCAGGCTTCCACGCCTTCAACAGGGATAAACGGGGCGCTTCTGCAGGACGTGACAAGCCGGGGTAAAAACAAAAGGCGTATTTGCTTCCCATCGTGCCTGGCCCCTGATCCATGTCATGGCCGGGCGGCTTTTGCCGTGGAATACTGACTATTCTGCGACAGGCTTTTCATGGAATGCCGTGCCCACGATGAACTGGTTGAAAAAACTCCCCAACTCCCGGCGCGCCGCCAGCGGCCTGGAATGGACGCTGTGGCGCAAGCTGCCGCTGATTGCCGCGGTGGGCACGCTGCTGCCCCTGCTGGTCCTGGGGCTGGTGTACCTGTTCAATGATCCCGCCGCCGGTGCCGCGCAGGCGCGTTGGGAGCAGATGGTGGGTTACATGGTGCTGGGCGCCATCCTTTTCCATTGGTCCATGGTGGTCACGGTGGCTTTTGGTTGCGTGGTCGTGATGATCATGAAAGGCCCTGGTTATGTGGCCGACGGCCTCTGGGTGTCGCACACCGACCGGCCGCGCGACGGCATGGAAAGTGTCGAAGAGGCCGCCAGCCGGCGTCCGCCCACCGAAGCAACGCGCCGCGACTGAACTCCGGGAAACGCCGGTGCCGCCGCCGGGCGACAATCGGAGGCCATGAAAACCATTCTTCCCCTGCAACTGCTGGTTGCGCCTGACAGAAACGACCCGCAGCCCCTGATTCTTTACCACGGCCGTGGCTGTCCGGACGGTTTTGCCGCGGCCCTGGCCGCCTGGTTGTATTACGAAGGCCGGGCCGAACTGGTGGGGCTGGACCACGGCGACACCCGCTCGGTTGATGACCTGCCGGCGCTGGCCGGGCGCGCGGTGTACATCCTCGACTTTTCCTTTCCCGCCGACATCCTGCGCGCCATCGACGAACGCGCCGCCAAACTCGTGATGCTGGACCACCACAAAAGCGCCGCGGAAAAACTCACCGGGTTTGCCTGCCGCTGTGGCGTGGTGCACTTCGACATGGACAAATGCGGCGCCCGCCTGGCCTGGGAGTTTTTTCATCCCGCCGCGTCCTTGCCCGACCTGGTGCGTTACATCGAGGACCGCGACATCTGGGTCTGGCGCCACCCCGAGAGCCCGGCTTTTCTGGCGGCGCTCGACATGGAGCCCCACGACTTTGCACGTTGGGCGGCGATTGCCGCGTTCAGCCCCGAACAGGTGGCGGCCTTCATGGCGCGCGGCCAGGCCATGGACGAAAAATTCAGCAAGCTCGCGGCCGGCATCGCCGAGAACGCGCAGCCAGTCATTTTCAACGGCCACCATGGCCTGATGGTCAACGCACCCGGCGTGTTTCACAGCCTGGTGGGCGACCTGCTTTCCAAACAAAGCGGCACCTTTGCGCTGATGTGGACGGTGGCCCCGGGCGGCGTGGTCAAGGCCGGGCTGCGTTCGCAACGCGGCTTCGATTGCATCGCGCTGGCCGAAAGCATGGGCGGTGGCGGCCACGCGCAGGCCTGCGGCTTCAAGATGGGCATCGAGCGCCTGCCCGAGCTGCTCAGCGGCGTGTTCGACGCGGCCGTGGCGCCGGGCACCGAAGCCCGTTAACCATCCAGTAAACGCCATCACCGGACGCCCTGCCATGCCACGC
The DNA here is from genome assembly GCF_943371715.1 of Polaromonas sp. YR568. GTDB lineage: Bacteria > Pseudomonadota > Gammaproteobacteria > Burkholderiales > Burkholderiaceae_C > Polaromonas. The sequence continues at coordinate 161,014 of NZ_CALRVW010000005.1, forward strand.
CTTGCACCCCTGCCGCCCGACACCACGCCGGCGCTCAAACCGCATTTCGACTTCTTCCTGACCACGCTGGGGTTCACGCCCAACAGCGTGCTGACCATGCAGCGCAAGCCCAAACTCGTGCAGGCGCTGGCGCAGCTCAACGGTGCGGTGATGGACCCCGAAGGCGAGGTGGACCTGGGCTTTCGGCGGCTGATCGGCCATGTGGTGAGCAAGGTGGCGGGCTGCCTGTATTGCCAGGCTCACACCCTGCTGGGCGCCAAAAACTTCGGCATCAGTGAAGCCAAGCTCGCCGATGTCTGGACCTATGCCAGCAGCCCGCATTACAGCGAGCGTGAGCGCCTGGCCCTGGACTTTGCGCTGGCCGCGGCCAGCCAGCCCAACGCCGTGACCGACGAACAGTTTGCACGGCTGCAGCAGCACTGGAGCGACAGCGAAATCACCGAAATCCTCGGCGTGGTGGCGATGTTTGCTTTTTTGAATCGCTGGAACGACACCATGGCCACACCGCTTGAAGCCAGCCCCGCAGCCGTGGCCACGCAGGCCCTGGGCGCCCAGGGCTGGACGGCGGGCAAACACGCCACCTGAGGCAGCGGCCCGGCCCGGGGACATGGTGCATTGACCAGGCACTGACGAAGGGAGCCGGGCAAGTGGTTGGCGCTGCACACAAAACCGCCGGGCCGCAGCGCAATGCAACGCAACGCAACGCAACGCCGGGAGCATGCGCATCTGGATACCACTGCAGTCGCGCGGTAAATACCCGGTAAATCTCCGTTTTCCTTACACGGCGTTCACAAAGCCAGGCCAACAATGGCCTCACTGAATCGCACACAAGCCTTTAAAAAGCGGCGATTCAGGAGCAGCTCCCACCGCCGCTTGCCGACCCTGGAAACCCTTCCAGCCACCGCAAGCTGCCCACCGGGCTGCTGGTTATTCATCCGCATCGCAGGAGAACCCCATGAAATCGAAACTGTTGACCGCTTCCTTGTTGGCATCCGCCCTGTTCGCCGGTCTGGGCATGGCCCCGGCGATGGCACAAGGCAACAACAACACCCCCGGCATTGACCAATCGCAGCAGGCGATCAGCGCACGCATCCAGCAGGGCCTGGTGTCCGGCCACATCACGCCTTCCGAGGCGCAGGCGCTGTACCAGCGTGACCGCGAGATTGAAGCCCGCGAAATGCGTTACAAGGCCAACGGCAGTGCCAACCCGCAGGAACGCCAGCAGTTGCGCGCCGACCTGGGCGCCCTGAGCGCCGATGTCGAACGCATGATGGCCAACAACGTCTACAACGCGCCACCCGTCGCTGGCAGCAACACCAACGGCATCGACAGGCTGGAGTACAAAATCAGCCAGCGCATCGACGAGGGTGTACGTTCCGGCCGCATCACCCAGCGCGAAGCGCGCAGGCTGCAGAAGCGTGAGCGCGCCATCGAGCGACACGAGCAAGCCTTCAAGGCCGACGGCGTCGTGACCCAGCAGGAGCGCCGGCAACTGCGCAATGAGCTGACCGCGCTGCGCGACGAGGTCGAGCGCATGATGCGCAACGGCCGCGGTTAAGGCAGGTCCGGGCGTTCACGGCGCCCCCAAAAAAAAGCCAGGCACTGCCTGGCTTTTTTGTTTGATGATCAAAATGATTGCCAGCCCAACAGTGGCGAGCGCTAAGTGCTATCAAAAACGGAGCAAATTCAAGGCCGGTGCATTTGACCGGGAGCTCAGGCCACGTATTTCTGTTCGCGCAGCCAGGCGGCGAGGCGTTCGGCAAACACCTTGTAGCCCTCGGCATTGGCGTGAATCTGGTCCGAGCGCAGCTCGGGCCGTGACAGCACATGCGACCAGCCGCCAGCAAACAGCGGCACACCGGTGGCGCCGGAAACTTCCGCATATAGCCCGTGGTCTTTCAACGCGCCGGTGGCCAGCGCCATCAGCGCCGGTTCGGGCTGCGCAATCAGCACCACCTGCGCGCTTGCCGCGGCCGTCTGCACGATGGACGTGAGCGCGGCCCGCGTGCGCTCCGGCGGCAGCCTGCGCAAAAAGTCGTTGCCGCCAATCGATACCAGCACCAGGCCCGGCGTGTTGGCCTGCAGCAGCGCCGGCAGCCGCGCCAGCGCCCCTTCGGCCGTGTCGCCATTGACACCGGCGTTCTGCGCCACGTGGCCCGTCAGCTGCTCAAGCACGGGCGGGTAGGCGGTGCCCGCCGGCGCGCCATACCCGAAGGTCAGCGAGTCACCGAGGCACAGCAGCGTGGCGTCCTTCGGCAGTGTCCGGGCTGTGGGTTTGGCCGACCTGGAGCAGCCGGTGGCCAACAGCAGGGTGCTGACAAGGCCGCCAAGCAGCAACTGGCGCCGCGCGGTGGCGGCCGGAAATGACAGGGGGTGCATCGAACCAGACAGAGTGAAAGAAAAGTGGTGGAGAGGAGGAGGATCGAACTCCCGACCTCTGCATTGCGAACGCAGCGCTCTCCCAGCTGAGCTACCCCCCCCACATCGGGGAATTCTAGCCAACTGCGCCGCGCGCCGCCAGTCCCGCCGGGGCCCGCTTGCCGCTTCAGGCGTGCCGCGGGCGGGCGGCCGCCAGCAGCTTTTGCACCAGCGGGTGCAGCAGCTTCTTGTGCGCGGCGAGGGCATAGAAGTGTTCTTCCACACCTTCGCAAGGACCCACCCGCCGGACCTGGTATCGCCCGGTCATTTCCTCCTGCATCAGCTCGGCCGCCGGAAAGACGCCCATCCCGGCCGCGCCAAAGGTCTTGAGCAGCGCGCTGTCTTCAAACTCGCCGGCGATGTGGGGGGTGATGTCCAGCCGCTCGAACCACTGGTCGAGGGGGGCGCGCACCGCGCTGTGGCCGGTGGGCAGCAACACCGGTACCCGGGCCAGCGACTGCGGGAAACCCTTGCGCGCCGAGGCGTACAAGGAAGGCGGCGCATACCAGGCCAGTGGCGATGACGCGAGCGGATGGCTGTAGAGCTTGACGTTGGGGTTGGGCGGCGCGGGCCGGTCCGCCAGGATCACATCGAGCCGGTGCAGCGCCAAGTCACCGAGCAGGTCCTCGAACTCGTCTTCGTGGCAAAGCAGCCGGAGCCTGGGCTCATGCATGACCGGCTGCAGAAGGCGCCGCACCGCCAGCTTGGGCAGGCCGTCGGAGATGCCGACAGCCAGCCGCACCGTCGGGGTGCTGGCTGCCTCGCGCACCGCGGTCGGCAGCTGCTCGCCGAGCTGGAAAATCTGCTCGGCCTGGCGCATGGCCGCGGCGCCTGCCGGCGTGAGCGCCACGCCGCGGCCCTCGGGTTTGAGCAGGGCGTAGCCCAGCGAGCGTTCCAGTTCGCGTACCTGCGTGCTGACGGTCTGCACCGCCATGCCCAGACGGTCGGCGGCGCGGGTCATGCCGCCTTCCTTGGCCACCACCCAGAAATAGTAGAGGTGGCGGTAGCTGAAGTCTTTGCTCATGGTTCTGTTTTTCAGAAGTATTTATTCACAATTATCTGCTTTTAAAGAAGTTCGTGTCACGTTATCGTGAGGACTTTCCAGAGCGAAGGAGTCCAACATGCAAATCATTTTTGAATCACGCGAACCCTGGCTGGAGCGTCTGCGCGGGTTGGCAATGCGGCGGGTGCGCCAGGCCACACGCCCCCTCGACTGGCTCGCGCCGCGCGCCAGGGTGCAGATGTCGGACGTGCAGGGCGCCCGGGACGGCATCGACAAACGCTGCCAGGTCGAGCTGACTGCCGAAGGCGCCGGCACGGTGGTGGTCACCTCGATCACCCGCGACTGGGGCTCGGCCCTGCAAAGCGCCCTGTCGCGCGCTGTGCGGGCGTTGCTGCGCAAGCTGCAGCCCGCCCGCACCCGTACCCGCCCGCGTGCCATCACGCACCAGCGCTGAGCGCTGCCCTCTGAAAACCCCCGAAAGGAACACCCCATGAAATGCCCCGTCTGCCCCGATGCAACCCTGCTGATGTCCGAACGCCAGGGCGTCGAGATTGACTATTGTCCCCAGTGCCGGGGTGTCTGGCTGGACCGCGGTGAGCTCGACAAGCTGCTGGACCTTTCCGTCGCAGCGCCGGCCACCCGGCCTGTCGTGCAACCGGTCCATCAGGTCCAACCCGACTTTGTGGATTCCGACTACCGGCACGGCAAGCGCGGCTACCCGCGCCGGCAGAAGTCCTGGCTCAGCGAAATTTTCGACTGAGCCCGGGCTCACCCCAGCCCTTTAATTCCACCGCCCATCTGTTTCGCTGCCGGCTGTCCGGCAGCGCTGAAGAGTCGCGCCCATCTTTCGGGTGGCGGGCCGCGCGGCACAACAACCTTCATTTTCTGGAGCACCTATTTTGGAAACCCTGATTCAACTCATGCACCTGCCGATCCTTGGCAAGGCCGCCTGGGTCTGGCTGCTGTTTGCCGGCATCGTGGTCACGCTGCTGGCGCTGGACCTGGGTGTGCTCCACAAGGACGACCGGGAAATCGGCGTGCGCGAAAGCCTGTTCCTCTCGGCCGGTTACATCAGCATGGCCTTGCTGTTCGGCGCCTGGGTCTGGTGGTTCCTCGGCGCACAGAGCGGCACCGAGTATTTCACCGGCTTCCTGATCGAAAAATCGCTTTCCATGGACAACGTCTTTGTGATCGCTCTGATCTTCAGTTATCTGGCGATTCCGCGTCAGTACCAGCACCGCGTGCTTTTCTGGGGAATCATGGGCGTGATCGTGCTGCGCGCCATCATGATCGGTGTCGGTGCGGCGCTGGTCAGCCAGTTCAGCTGGATCCTCTACCTGTTCGGCGCCTTCCTCGTGGTGACCGGCATCAAGATGTGGCTGGTGGCTGACCACATGCCCGACATCGCCAATAACCCGGTCCTGAAATTCCTGCGCAGGCACCTGCGTGTCACGCCCGAGGTGCGCGGTAATGCCTTCTTCGTGCAGGAGCCAGACCCGGCCACCGGCCAGCCGGTGCGCTGGGCCACGCCGCTGTTTCTCGCGCTGTGCATGGTCGAACTGGTCGATCTGGTGTTTGCCGTGGACTCGGTGCCGGCGATTTTTGCCATCACCGACGACCCCTTCATCGTCTACACCAGCAACATCTTTGCCATCCTCGGACTGCGTGCGCTGTACTTCGCGCTGGCCGCCATGATTCATCGCTTCACCTACCTCAAGTACGCCCTGGCGCTGGTGCTGGTGTTCGTTGGCAGCAAGATCTTTCTGGTCGGCATCATCGGCAAGATCCCGCCGGTGGTCTCACTTAGTGTGACCTTCGGCCTGATCGCCGGCGGCGTGATCGTCTCGCTCTGGAAAACAAGGGGCAAGCCGCTGGCCCTCGACAAGCCATGACCGCCGCGGCCAAAGCGGGCACGAGAGCGGGCGCGTGATGCAGGGTTTTCTGGATCCGGCCATCCTGTTCTTCGTGTTCGGGCTGTTTGCCGGCGCAGTGAAGTCCAACCTCGAAATCCCGGCGCAGATTTCGCGCTTCCTCTCGCTGTACCTGCTGATGGCGCTCGGGCTCAAGGGTGGGTTTGCACTGGCGCGTTCGGGCCTGACGCCCGAAGTCGCGGTGACGCTGGGCTGCGCGCTGTTTCTGGCGGTGCTGGTGCCGCTCGCGGGGTACGCGCTGCTGCGCCGCTTCGTGAGCGGCTACGACGCGGCCGCCATCGCGGCCACTTATGGTTCGGTCAGTGCGGTAACCTTCATCACGGCGGTGCAGCATCTCGAAACCCAGGGCATCGCCTTCGGCGGCCACATGGCCGCGGCCATGGCACTGATGGAATCGCCGGCCATCGTGATGGCGGTGTTGCTGGCCAACCGGGTGCGCCAGCGTGCCAGCCTCGCTGCAGCAGGGGGGGAGGTCCCGTCGCCGGGCAGCACCGGCCGGCTGCTGCACGAGTCGCTGACCGACGGCTCGCAATTGCTGCTGCTCGGCGCGATGGTGATCGGCCTGCTGAGCGGCACGCAGGGAGAGGCCGCGATGCAGCCGTTCACCGGCGACCTGTTCAAGGGCATGCTGGCCTTCTTCCTCCTGGACATGGGGCTGCTCGCCGCACGCAACATGGGTGAATTGCGCGGCAAGCCCGCCTGGTTGCTGGCTTATGCGGTGGCTGCGCCGCCAGTCCACGCGGGGCTGGCGCTGCTGATGGGCGTCGTGCTCGGCATCTCGGCCGGAAACACGGCGCTCCTGATGGTGCTGGCCGCCAGTGCGTCCTACATCGCCGTGCCGGCGGTGGTCCGCCATGCGATTCCGGAAGCGCGTCCTTCGTTGTACATCGGCATGTCGCTGGGCCTGACCTTTCCAATCAACATCCTGCTCGGCATTCCGTTCTACACCGCCGTGGCCCAACACGTGCTGGCCTGAGGCCGGGCCGGTGCCGGGCCACCTGCGGCGGCCCGGCGGTTTGCAGTTTTTACATCACCTGCGCGGCGGCGTGGCACCCCGGCGGGCCATGCATCGCCGGTGGCTGTGGTACGCTGATTTGAATGGATGACGCCGCGTTGTGTGTGCAGGCTCGCACCGCTTTGCCGGGGCGGTGCAGTACGGCGCTCTCCCCAGACAGCTGATGCCAAGGAGTACCCTGATTTGAACCTGTTTTGCGAGCGATTTTCACCGGCGGGCCGGCTGGGCCTGTGCGCACTTGCCGCCTTGCTGGCAGGCTGCGCGGCCCCCCTCAAGCAGTTCCCCCTGCAGGAGCAGTTCGCTTCCACCGCTACCTACTCGCGCCTGTTCGACGCCACGCCCGCGCAAACCTGTGAGGCCTCGCGGCGCGCGCTGCTGAGCCAGGGTTACCTCATCAACACCGCCAGAAAAGACCTGGTGGATGCCCAGAAAAGTTTCCAGCCCGAGCCCGAGGCCCACCTGCAAATCGCCATTCGTGTGGTGTGCGCGCCGGAAAGTATCGACGGCAAGGTCAGCCTCGGTTTTGTCACGGCCCTGCAGGACACCTATGCCCTGAAGAAAAGCAACAACTCGGCCAGCCTCGGAGTGGGGGCGATCGGGTCGGTCTCGCTGCCCTTCAGTGCCAGCAACGACTCGCTGGTCAAGGTCAGCAGCGAAACCATCACCTCCGACGCGTTTTACGACCGCTTCTTCGACCTGGTCAAGCGTTACCTCGTGATGGGCGACACCGAGTAAACACTTCAGGCCGTGTTCAGGCCGGCAGGGCTTCACCCCAGTAGTGGAAGGTGAAGGGCCGCGGCCCGGGCAGGTAACGTGTGTGCAGGTCAGGCAGCACAAAGCCGGCCTCCTGCAGCAGCGCCGGGATGTCGCGACCCAGATGGCAGCCGCCGGCCACCTTTCCCCACAGCGGCTGCAGCCGCTCCTGCCAGCGCCGCACCGAGGCATCGGGCGCGCGGCCATGTTCGCAATACAGCAGCCGGCCGCCGGGCGCGAGCACGCGGCGCATTTCCTTCAGCGCGGCGAGCGGGTCGGGAATCGTGCACAGGGTGTAGGTCATCAGCACCGTGTCCACACTCGCGTCGGGCAAGGGAATTTTTTCGGCCGACAGGGCCAGCAGTTCCACGTCCAGCCCAGCCTGCGCGATGCGCTCGCGCGCCAGCGGGTGCAGCTCCAGCGCCGGGTCCAGCGCGATGATGCGGCTGACGCGGGCCTTGTCGTAATAAGGCATGTTCAGTCCCGTGCCTACGCCCACCTCGAGCACGCGGCCGCGCGCCAGCGGCACCACCAACTGGCGCTGGCGGCCCAGCATAGGCAGGCCACAGGCAAAGTCCAGCGCGCGCGGCAGGATGTGGCGGTCGTACCAGGAAGTGCTCATGCTGGCAACGCCTCACCGACGGCTTGTGTGGCCACGATCAGGTCTGCCACCAGCCGCTCATCCACATCCAGCAGGCCTTCGTATTCACCCCGGTTGCGCATGTTGTGGCATTTGTCCAGCACGCGCCACACCTCGGGCCCGAGTCCCAGCGTATGCGGCAATACCTGGAACACGATGTAGCGGTTGCTCGCGCGGTAGCCCAGCCGGCGCAGCGCGGCCAGACTCAATGAGTGTGCAGCGTTGTAAGCCAGGTCAAAGCGGCTTTCCAGCGCGAGGGAGGTGTTGCGTGCGTCGTTCAGTCGTGCCATGCCACTACGTACCAGGCCAGCGAGCTCCTGCGCATCGGTCGCCTCGGCTTGCAGTTGCTTGCCAGGGCCGCACAAGTTGTCAAGCGGCTCGGACATGGAGTGTTTCCTCGTTTCCCATCAGCCATATTTTGGGCTGCTTCATGACCCGCGTGAGAAATGCATTGTCCCCGGCGATGCGTCTGGCGATATCCGCCGGGGTGTAGAGCGTGGGGTTGACCTTGCGGCCCAGTCGGTGGGTGGCGCTTTCCAGCGCGCCGAACACATCGGCATAAGCAAGGCTGGCGCTCACGATCATCACGTCGATATCACTCTGGGCGGTATCCTGCTGTTTGGCCACCGATCCATAGATGAAGGCGCCTTCAATCTGCGCGGCCAGCGGGGCCAGAGCCACGCGCAGCACGTCGGCCATTCCCATGGTCTTGAGCACCAGGCCGCGCAACTCATCGAAGACCGGGGCAGCCGCATTGGCTTGGTAGTGCTTCTGGTTGCCCTGCTTGTTGAAGATCAGCAAGCCAGCCTCCGTCAGTGCGGCCAGCTCACGCTGAACGGCCCCGGTGCCGGACTGCGCCAGTGCGATCACCTCGTTGGCGTAAAAACTGCGAGCCGGATTGCCGAACAGGACGGCCAGCACACGTTGGCGGACCTTGGGAAACAGGGCGTCGGCCAGACTTTTTGCAGGAAGGAGTGGAGCTTGTTTCGTACCCATATTGGGTTCGATGATACCCAATATGGGTATTTTTGACCAGCTTCAGAGTCAAGTGCCGCCGACTTCCTGATGTTCCAGTTCACGCCAGCTTCCCGGCGCGATGCCGTCCAGGCGGTAGGGACCGATCGCGGCGCGGATCAGGCGCAGCGTTGGAAAACCCGTGGCCGCCGTCATGCGCCGCACCTGGCGGTTGCGGCCCTCGCGAATCACCAGCTCGATCCAGGCGGTGGGAATGGCTTGCCGTGTGCGTATCTGCGGCTCACGTTCCCACACCTCGGGCGGCGGCGCCAAGAGGCGGGCTTTGGCCGGCAGCGTGAGGCCGTCCTTGAGCTGCACGCCTGCACGCAGCGCCTGCATCGCGGCCTCGTCGGGCAACCCTTCAACCTGCACCCAGTAGGTTTTTTCCATCTTGAAGCGCGGGTCGCTGATGCGGGCCTGCAGCCGGCCGTTGTCGGTCAGCAGCAGCAGGCCTTCGCTGTCGGCGTCGAGCCGGCCAGCCACGTACACGTCCGGGATCGCAATGAAGTCTTTCAGCCCGCGCCAGCGTCCTTCCGGCGTGAACTGGCTCAGCACGCCATAAGGCTTGTTGAAAAGAATCAGGCGGGCCGGGCTGTCCTTCACTTCGCCCGCAGCCCCTGCACCAGCGCGCCCAGCGAGATGCCGACCAGCGCCCACAGCAGGTCCCAGTTGCCCGCGCCCAGGCCCGCAATGGCCGGGCCGGGGCACACGCCGCACAGGCCCCAGCCCACGCCGAACAGCGCCGCGCCCACCGCGGTGTCGCGGTTCCAGGCGCTGGGGTGGGTGTGGAAATGGTCACCCAGCAGCGGCCGGGCCAGCAGCCGGGGCGCCAGCTTGTAAACCAGCGCCACCACCACGACGGCGCCGCCCATCACCAGCATGAGCCCGAAGTCTTCAAAGCGCAGAAAGCTCAGCACCACCTCGGGCCGGATCATGGTCGAGTACGACAGGCCGAAGCCAAACAGGGCGCCCGCCGCCAGCGTGGCCAGGCCGCGTGCGGCGCTCATGCCAGCCACCTTGCAGCCAGGTTGGCCGTCAGGAAAGCGGTGGCCATGAAAGTCAGCACCGCCATCAGGGAGGGCAGTTGCAGCGAACCCAGCCCGCAGATGCCGTGGCCCGAGGTGCAACCGTTGCCCAGCCGCGCGCCGTAACCCACGAAGAAGCCGCCCACCAGCAACTGCCACACCGGCACCGCCGTGGCTTCCGGCTTGCCACCGGCAAAGCCCAGCCACCACACCAGCGCGCCGAGGATCAGGCCGGCCGCATACACCAGCCGCCAGCCGCGCGACTCGACAAAACGCGCCTGCTGGAAAAAGGGCCGGCGCAGCAGGTAAGACCAGGTGCTGGAGAACACGGTGCTCATGCCGCCAATGCGGCCCGTCAGCACGAACAGCAGCGACGTGCCCAGGCCAATGATCAGACCGCCGAGCAGGTAATGCTGCCAGCCCAAGGGGAAGAGGGGAATTGAAAGATTCATGGGAAAGAATTATCCGTGAGAGCAGGTTTTCTCGCCGCTGAATGTTGCCACGCGGGGTTCACCGTCCGTGCCTCCGGCCTCAGCACCCCAGCTGCTCCGCCAGCGCCAGCAGATCTTTTGCGTGCCAGGTGTTGGCGGGGTCGGGCGACACGTCCTTGGGTTGCGCTGCGCCAAACTCGGCCGGCCGTTCGATGTAGGCGGTCTGCAGGCCGCAGGCGCGGGCGGCGGCCAGGTCGTCCTGGTGGGCGGCCACCAGCATCACGTCGGCGGGCGCCAGGTCAAACACTTTGGCCACGCCCAGGTAGGTGGCCGGGTCGGGCTTGTACGCGTGAAAGACCTCGGCCGACAGGATGCAGTCCCACGGCAGGCCCGCGCGTTTGGCCATGTTCGTGAGCAGGCCGATGTTGCCGTTGGACAGCGTGCAGATCGTGAAGCGCGATTTGAGCCGCGTCAGGCCCGCCACCACATCGGGCCACGGGTCCAGCCGGTGCCAGGCCTTGTTCAGGTGCTGCTTTTGCGCCTCGCTCAGATCGGCCAGGCCGAACTCGCCGAGGATGCCGTCGAGGATCAGCCGGTGCAGGTCGTCGATCAGCGTCCAGCCCAGCTCGCCCGCCATCACACGGCGCATGGCCGGCTGGTAGCCGGCGCGCCAGGCCAGCGCAAATGCGGCGCCGTCCACCTCCGGCCGCAGGGCCTGCACTTCGCGCGTTATGCCGCTGTGCCAGTCCACCACCGTGCCAAAAACGTCAAAGGCCAGAACCTGGGGAAGCACCTGGGCGCGCGGGAGTGATGGCGGCGTGTTCATCGTTGCATTATCGGCATGCGCGGTGCTTCCGCTACGGCAATGCATCGTGCAGCCAAATGGTTGCATGTTTGGAAAAACCAGTGCAAAATACAAGCGCAACTAAATAGTTGCTTATTCATCAGCAAGGATTCACCGACAGGAGATTTCTCATGAGCACGGAAACCAGCACCGACCGCATCGAACGCAGCATCCACATCAAGGCCCCGCGCAACAAGGTGTGGCACGCGCTAACCAACGCCGAGGAGTACGGCCAATGGTTTGGCGCCAAACTCACCGGCAAACGTTTTGAGCCCGGACAGCGTGTGCAGGGGCCCATCACCATCCAGGGTTATGAACATGTGGTGTTCGACGTGGTGATCGACCGCGTCGAGCCCGAAACCCTGATGAGTTACCGCTGGCATCCCCATGCGGTTGACGCAGGCGTTGACTATTCGAAAGAAGAACGCACGCTGGTGACCTTTACCCTGAAGGACGCAGCCGGCGGCACGCTGCTGACGGTGACCGAAACCGGCTTTGACAAGGTGCCGCCGGCGCGCCGCATGGAAGCCTTCCGCGGCGTCAGCAACGGCTGGCCGCATCAGCTCGACAACATTGCCCGCCATGTCACCAGCCAAACCGCGCGCTGACAAGGCCGCAGCGCCCGGAGCCGACATGGCGCCGGTCTTCTTCGCCCTGGGCGACAAGACGCGCCTGCAGCTGGTGGCCGCGCTGTGTGTGGGTGGCGTGTTTTCCATCGCGCAGCTCACCGCCAACACCGCGCTGACGCGCCAGGCGGTCACCAAGCATCTGCAGGTGCTGGCCGATGCCGGGCTGGTGACAGACCTGAAGATCGGCCGCGAACGGCTCTGGCAGTTTGAGCCACAGCAGCTGGACGAAGCGCGCCGCACGCTGGAAGTCATTGCGCAGCAGTGGGATCAGGCGCTGGGCCGCTTCAAGCTGGCAATGGAGAAGGGCTGAAACGATGGACGCCCAGGAAGGCGGCTGCTTTCCCGGGCGTCAAACGCTACATTTTTAGTAGCTGGTGGCGCAAGACCCTCAAGGGCTGGAGCCACTTTTCATTCTCAAAGAGGCGTATCAGGCGGCTTTGGCAGCGCGCCGCTGGCTGAAGGCCGAGCTGCGTTTGGGCTTGACGGTGGTGGCGTCGTCGCCGGCGATCTTGCCGGCCAGGTCGGCGGTTTTCTGCTCGATCTGCGCGGCCAGCTTGCTCAGCGCCAGGGCGCCGGGTGCGGTGGCCTGGGCCAATGTGGCCAGGGTGCTGACGCCGGTTTTTTCTTCAAACAGCGCGGCGTTGGCGGCTGCGCGCTCGACACCGGTTTCGGCCAGCTTCACCAGCTGGCTGACCACCTGCTCGGCGCCGTCGGAGCTCAGGGTCAGGCCCTTGCTGTACAGCGCGCTGAAGGCCAGCTGGGCGGCCGTGGCGTTTTTGGCGACTTCTGCGCTCAGCTCCGAGCGCGACTGCTTCAGCGCGCGGTTCCAGCGCTGCTCCAGCTCGCTGACCACACGCTCGCCGCCGGCGCGGTAGGCATCGATCACGTTTTTGGCGGTGTTGCCGTAAGACTCGATCAGGTCGGCTGCAACGGTAGACAGGTTTTTGGCGCTCATGGGGGTTCCTTGGGGAAGTGGTTCAACAATGCCACCATCATGCGGGTTTTCCCTAGTGACTGCGACCTAATGGGCTAGGGGCGGGCATCCAGAACCGGGCCTCGAGCAGTGCGGAGAGCCGAATTTGCTACGCTTTCAGGAGCTGCCAGCGCAAGCAAGGTATTGGGCTGGAGGCACATTTGGCCTGTAATTTTCTCTAAACCGTTCGGGCTGAGCCTGTCGAAGCCGGTTTGCGGTGATGACGCCCTCGACCCTTCGACAAGCTCAGTGCGAACGGGGGGTGGCGCCGCCGGGCCTCAGGCGGCCAGAAACAGCGCTGGGTCCACCATGGTGCGGTTCAGCATCACGCCCCAGTGCAGGTGCGGCCCGGTCACGCGGCCGGTGGCACCCACCGCGCCCACACGGTCGCCGGTTTTCAGCACGTCGCCCGGCTGCACGTCGATGGCGCTCAGGTGGCAGACCATGCTCAGCAGGCCGCCGCCGTGGTCCAGCCAGACCGTGTTGCCGTTGAAAAAGTAATCGCCGATGTCGATCACCCGGCCCGGCAGCGGCGCCAGCACCGGTGTGCCCGTGCCGGCCGCGATGTCCATGCCGCTGTGCGGGCTGCGCGCCTGCCCGTTGAAGACGCGCCGCAAACCGAAGGAGCTGGAGCGCCGCCCCGGCGTGGGCACCTGCATGCGCAGGGCCTGCGGCAGTGGCTGGCTGAAGGTGGCCATCACCACCGCCTGGTGCGCGCGCTCGCGCTCGTAACGCGCCAGGTCTTCCGGCGACAGGTCCACCGTGCGCGGCGAGACCCTGAGTTGCTGCTCGCTGTAGCGCTTGGGCGCCACCGTGTAGGCCACCTGGCGCTGCGCGCCGTCGGGCGACTGCACCGCAATGCTCGCCGCACCGGGCGTGGCCGCCAGCGGTATGCCCACCAGCGCCGTCCACTCGATCACGTCGCCCACCACCAGCAAGGGGATGTCGCCGTCGGCGTGCGGCAAATGCGCCACCGGCCTTAGCGCCGCCGGACCCAGCGAGAGCCGGGCCACACCGCCGGGGACGGCCAGCGGTCGCGGCCAGACGCCAGAGGACGACGGCGGCGACGGCGAAGCTGGCGCGGCGCCAAGGCGCGCGGCCGGCCAGGCCAGCAGGCCCATGCCGGCGAGCAGGGCACAGCGGCGGTTAAACAGCGCGGGAGCGGGGAGAGAAGGGCGGTTGGGCACGTTGCGGGCGGCAGGTTGGCTTGTTTGTCTGCTGGTTTATTCGGGTATCCAGGTGATCTTGCCGTCCTTCACATAGTCGTCAAACTGCGTGATGGGAATGGCGGTCAGGCCGACGATGCCCGGGGCATCTTCCCAGCTCAGGGTGGCGCTGTCGAACGACAGCGCGACTTCCACGCGCACCTTCGGAATCGTGATCGGCGCACCGTCACCCGGTGTGTAAGTCACGTCACCGGTAATCATGGCGAACTGGGGCATGGCAATCTCCTGGAGGGATGGATGAATGAGTTGAACGGCAGCGGGCGCCACATGGCACCAACAGGCCGCAGAAACATATTACGCGTGGAAGCGGGCCTTGTGTGTCGGCGAAGGACGCGACTTGCGGGGCGGGCGCGGCCGTCCCGTAGCGTGCGCCGGCTGCACTGCGATAGCATCACCGCATGAGTACCTATTACGAGAGCCTTCCCACCGCCACGCTTTACCCCGACGCCTTCCATGTGGCCGCTCCCGCTGTTCCCGTGGGGCGTGCGGTGTGGCCGCGCCAACCGGGTGTCTTCATCCGGGCGGCCCAGGCCGCAGGGGCGCAGGAGCCCGTTGCGATCGAAGAGGCTGCAGCGGCTGCAGAAGTCACAGAAACCAAAGAAGCCGCAGGCGCTGACAAGCCCGCGCGTGAAGCGCTGGTGCGTGAACTGGTGGCCGGGCAGTTCGGCCTGGTGCCGCGCTGGGTCAAGTCGGCGTCCGACGCCAAGCTGCGTTCGACCAAGCTGGTCAACGCCCGCTCGGAAACCGTGACCACCTCCAACAACTTCCGCGACGCCTGGCTCGCCGGGCAGCGCTGCATCGTGCCGATGATGGCCTTCATGGAAGACGACTGGCGCAGCGGCAAGGCCGTGCCCACCCGCATAGCGCGCGTGGACGGCAAACCCATGGGGGTGGCGGGCCTGTGGGAAAGCTGGACGGGCGCCGACGGCGAAGTCATCGTCAGCTACACCCTGCTCACGGTGAACGCCAACAGCCACGCGCTGATGAGCCGCTACCAGCAGCCCGGCAACGAAAAACGCATGGTGGCGATCTTGAACGAGGGCGCGGCCGACGCCTGGCTCAGCGCCCGGCCCGAGAAGGCCAGGGAGTTCATGCGGGCCTATCCGGCCAACTGGCTGACGGCCAACCCGGTCGAGAAAAAAAGCTGATCTTCCGGCGCAGGACATGCCGGCCCTGTCGGGCCGGGGCGCTGCCGGTTACCCAACAGCCTTGCAACGCTCTTAAAACGTTTCCCAACTCCCTTGGGCGGTCGCCAGGGCACCTGCATGGCTCAACTGCCGCTGCACAGGGGCCGCCACGGCCGGTTTGGGCCGGGGCGGCTGCATGGGTGTCACGTGCGGACGGCTGCGGGCGGCGGGCCGCGCTGAGTCTCCCTGTCCGGGGTGTTGTTGCTGATTGAGCCTGAACACACTGACCACCTGACTGAGCCCGCTGGCCTGCTCCTGCAGCGAGGACGCTGCCGCTGCGGCTTCTTCCACCAATGCGGCGTTTTGCTGCGTCACCTGGTCCATCTGCGTGATCGCCTGGTTGATCTGCTCGATGCCGGCGGTCTGCTCCTGGCTGGCCGCCGTGATCTCGGCCATGATGTCGGTCACGCGTTTGACGCTGTCGACAATCTCGTCCATGGTCTTGCCGGCCTCGGCCACCTGTTTGCTGCCTTGTTCGACCTTGCCGACGGAGTCGTCAATCAAACCCTTGATCTCCTTGGCCGCGGTCGCACTGCGCTGGGCCAGGTTGCGCACCTCGGCGGCCACCACCGCAAAACCTCTTCCCTGTTCCCCGGCTCGGGCGGCTTCGACGGCGGCGTTCAGGGCCAGGATGTTGGTCTGAAAAGCAATGCCGTCGATCACGCCGATGATGTCGACGATCTTGCGGGACGAGTCGTTGATGGCGCTCATGGTGCCCATGACTTCGGCGACCGAGTTGCCACCCCGAAGAGCCACGCTGGAAGCCGAGACGGCCAGCTGGTTGGCCTGGCGGGCGTTGTCGGCATTCTGTTTGACGGTGGACGTCAGCTCTTCCATCGACGCTGCGGTTTCTTCCAGGGAGCTGGCCTGCTCTTCGGTACGGGACGACAGGTCGTGGTTGCCGGCGGCAATCTGGCTGGAAGCCGTCGCTATCGTGTCGGTGCCGCTGCGCACTTCGCCAACCACCTTGGCCAGGCTGTCGCGCATCCCCTTGATGGCATGCAGCAGGCTCGACTCGTCACCGACGCGGGTCTGCACATCAATCGTCAGATCGCCGGCAGCGATGCTGCTGGCAATGCCCATCGCGTAGTCAGGCTCACCACCGAGTTGCTTCATCACGTCGCGGGTCAGCCAGACGGTGATCCCGACACCCAGCAGGACGGCAATACACGCCATGACCACGCTGATCAGCAGCATCCGCTGCGTGAATTGATGCAGTTCTGCTTCAGTGCTTTTGGCAGCCTCGTTTTTTGCCTTGATGAACTCCTGCAGACGCCCGCGCATGTCGCGCCAGGTCGGTGTTTCTGCGGTGTTCAGCAGGCCCTTGGCAGCATTCGAATCGCTCTGGGCGAGCGCTGCAATTTCCTTCTGCAGCAGCGCCTGCTTGTCACGCAAATCGCCGATCTTCTGCAGGATTTTCAAGGTGTCCCCATCCCCTTTTGAAAGGGATAACGCCGCCTGGTAGGAGGTTTTGAATTCGTCGCTGGCAGCGTCCAGATTTTCCTGGGCTTTCTTGTTCGTGGGGTCGAGCACGATGTTGCGCAAGGCCTGCCCCATCTGCAAGCCCTGGGCATACAGATTGCTCCCAGCTTGAAGCAAGGCCTGGACCTGCTTGAGAAAGTTCTCGAACTGGCCTCTCGCGTTCTGCATACCCACCAGCGCCACACCAATGGCCAAGGTGAAACAGGCGCAGACCAGCGCCATCACGGAAATCATCTTGGTTCTGAGTTTCACGGTGCACTTCCCTTTTTTGTTTCGATTCCACAGAAAAAACGGCGGTGGTCCTGCTGCGGCCGATGCCATGGCCAGGGGTTCCCTCCATCAAGGCGGGATACGCCAGACTTCAAGCCTGCCCTGGTCATCGGCCCCTGCAGCCGGGCGCAAAAAGCCGCCGGCGCGGCGACGGCCCGTAAGCGTCCTCTCAATACCCCTCTTGACGCCGGATCGATGAAGGAGCTAAAGCAGGTCGCTCACACCTTCGTTGACCTCGTCGACGAACGTGTCATTTGACCAAGCCAGGCCGATGGCCTTGTCCAGGCGTTTAAGCAGGGCGTTG